>CAVXAG010000001.1:0-33798 GCA_963759655.1 uncultured Actinomycetota bacterium
ATTATGAGTCCGCGGCTCTAACCAACTGAGCTACCGCCCCGTGCGCGTCACCATGGTAGGTGCCGTCACTCATACTGCGTCTGCCCGTCCGGAAGGATGCGGTACCGCTCGATACCCTGCTCGACCCGCGGCGCGTCGGCGCCCATCGCGACAGCGATCTTATTGCTGGCGTTGCGCATCACATCGAACGTCACCTCCACGGCCTCGTCGGCCGGGAAACGCGCCCGCATCTCTGCGGAGATCTCCGGAGCGATGTCCGCCGGTGACCAGACCAGCGCGTCGACGTACCGCAGCGCGGCCTTGTGCGACTCGCTCAGCCGGTTCGACGTTTCATAAAACGAAATATCGCCGTACACGTCCTCCGATCCGCCGGCCTCGAGTGCGCCGGCTTCACGAAGCGAATTGCACAGTCGGCACCGGTGCTGTCCCGCGCCGCGCAGTCGCACGATCTCCGCTGTCACTGGGTCGAGCGCCGTCTGCCGAGCTACGGCCGGCAGGAACCCGTTGAACACCGCGTCGGCCGGATCGGTGGTGTGGTCCCAAACAGTCTTGCCCGCCGGCAGCACTTCACCCAGGCCGAGTGCTTCCAAGCCCGCCAGCACCCTTGGGACGAAGTCGGCGATATACGTCAACACCACCGCGCCGAACGCTTCGCGGTGAAGCGTGGCCATCAACCGCTGTCTCTGATCGTCGGTAATCTCCGTCACGTCCATGCTGAACTGCTCGGCGAAGTCGACAACCGCCTCCTCCGCCTCCGACTCGGGGCCGTCCACCTGCGCCTCGGCGGCCAGCGGCGGCAGCGACAGCACCCGTCCGCACGCGCGCCGGACCAGCGCGTTGATCCGTGCGGCCGATCCCTCCGGCGAAAGCGCGGCCAGTCGAGCGAGTTCGTCAATCACACGTCAGACGCTACTGCGCCTGGCTCACACTCGACATATAGAAGTCGGGAATCATCAACGGTGGCATCGCGGCCCGCGTCGCCCAATCACCCCATTCGCGCGGCAGCGTGATCTCGGTAGCGCCCACCTCGGTGACCCTGTGCAGCAGATCAAGAGGACTCTCGTTGAACCGGAAGTTGTTGACGGCCGCCGACACCTTGCCGTCCTCGATCAGATACACACCGTCGCGCGTCAGGCCGGTCAACAGCAAGATCGTCGGGTCCACCGTGCGGATGTACCACAGCGTCGTCAACAACAACGCCCGCTCCGTCCGCGCGATGATCTCGTCGAGGCTGGCGTCGCCACCCGTCATCAGGAGATTATCGGCGGCCACCGCCAACGGCTCACCGAACTCGGCCGCCGCGGCCCGCGGATACGCGAGCGCGTTGATCACCCCGTCGCGGATCCAGTCCACCCGGTCGATGTCCATGCCGTTGTCGAACACCGACACCGTCTCCGATGAACTCGACGCCGCCACAAACGGCCGACACTGCAGTGGCTCCGCCAACGGATCGGAGTAGAGCGTCACCGGCGACTGCGTGAGCCGCTCCCCCACACGGGTGCCGCCGCCCGGCGCGGAGAGCGCGGTCCGGCCTTCCTGTGCGGCGCGGCCGTCCATCATCCACACCAGGTAGATCATCATGTCGGCGACGGTCGACGGCGGCATCAGCGTCGGGTACCGGCCCGCTGGCAACGACACCGTCCGCTTCGACCATCCCAGCCGCGTCGAGAGCTCCGACAGCAGCTGATCCGTTGGGACGTCGACGAAGTCGGGGGTGCCCACGCCCGCCCATGCGCTCGCACCCTCACGTTTGGCGTTGATCTCCACCGAACCGGTCGGCTGCGTGAAGCGCCGACGTACACCTGTCGAACTGGCCACGAACGTCGTCGACAGCTCATGTCGCGCAAAGCCGTACAACGCGTCAGGTCCTTTGAACCCCCGCGAAAGTGACGCTGCCAGATCACCGAACACCTCAGCGCCGGTGGTTGGCACCGCGTCATCCCAGTCGTCCGGCGCCCCCGCGCCGGTGATCAGCGATGCGCTGTCGCGTGCAGCGGGCGCGGCGCGGGCCGCAGCCTCGCTGGCCACGACGACGTCGCGGATCAGCGCGGGGTCGACCTCGCTGGTCTGCACCGACCCGACGTGGCCCGTGTCGCCGTCCCACACGATCGAGATCACCGACATGGAGCGACCCGTCGCCACACCGTTCGTCGTCATCGAACTGTTGGCCCAGCGCAGCGACGCCTCGGTGCGATCGCGGACGATCACAATCGTCTCGTCGACGGTGGCCGCCGCCAGCGCATCGTCGATCGCCTTCTGCGGCGCGATCAATGACCCGCCTCCGTCATCGTGTTCAGCACCCGCACCCCGCGGAACAGTGCCGACGGGCAGCCGTGGCTGACCGCGGCGACCTGACCGGGTTGCGCCTTGCCGCAGTTGAACGCGCCGCCGAGCCGCCACGTCGACTCACCGCCGACCGCCTCGAGCGACCCCCAGAAGTCGGTGGTCGTCGCCTGGTAGGCGATGTCGCGCACCTGACCCGCGAGTTGTCCGTTGCGGATCGCGAAGAACCGCTGTCCGGTGAACTGAAAGTTGTAGCGCTGCATGTCGATTGACCACGACTTGTCGCCGACGATGTAGATACCGTCGTGTACCCGCGCGATCAGATCGGCTGTCGAAATGTCCTCGTTTCCCGGCTGCAGCGACACGTTGGCCATCCGCTGGATCGGCACGTGATGCGGCGAGTCGGCGTACGAGCAGCCGTTGGACCGCGTCTCCCCAAGCCGGGGCGCGAACACCCGGTCGAGCTGATAGCCGACGAAGATGCCATCGTCCACCAGGTCCCAGCACTGGGCGGCGACACCCTCGTCGTCGTACCCCACGGTCGCCAACCCGAAATCCACGGTGCGGTCGGCGGTCACGTTCATCACCGGCGAGCCGTAGCGCAGCTTGCCCAGCAGGTCTGGCGTCGCGAACGACGTCCCGGCATAGGCGGCCTCGTAGCCGATCGCGCGGTCGTATTCGGTGGCGTGGCCGATGGATTCGTGGATGGTCAGCCAGAGGTTCGACGGGTCGATCACCAGGTCGGTCGGCCCCGGCGTGACGGTCGGCGACTTCACCTTCTCGGTCAGCAGCGACGGGATCTGGGCGAGTTCGTCGGACCAGTTCCAGATGTCGTCGTCGACGACGGCTTCCCACCCCCGGGCCGTGGGCGGGGCGAGCGTGCGCATCGAGTCGAAGCTGCCCGCGGCGGCATCGACGGCCACAGCTTCCAGCGACGGGAGCACCCGCACCCGCTGCTGGGTGATCGATGATCCGTAAACGTCGGCGTAAAAGGTCTGCTCCTTGACGCCGTGAAAGCCGGCCGACACGTGGTCGACTCCGTCCGCCGACAGCAATCGCTCCGAGTAGTCCCGCAGCACGGCGATCTTGTCGGCGGTCGCCACGTCGAACGGGTCGGTTCGATACGACGACAGCCACTCAACGTCGCGGTAGACGGGCTCCTCGGCCAGACGCACGTTGTCGCCATTCAACGATCGCAGGGTCCGCGCGACTTGCACGGCTCTGCGCGCGGTGTCGGCGGCCACCTCGGGCGACAGCTCGGCGTGCGACGCGAACCCCCAGGTGCCGTCCACAATCACCCGAACCGCCAGCCCCAGCTCCCGACTGACAACCGACTTCTCCAGGGTCGCGTCGCGCAGCTGGATGACCTCGGTGAGGATCCGGTGGATACGCAGGTCGGCGTAGCTGGCACCGGCCTCGGTGGCCGCGGTCAGGGCGGCGTCTGCCAACCGTTGACGTGGCAACTCCACGAAGCCCGCATCGATTCCCCCACGCGCCCTCACGGGTCCTACCGTAACGGCTGGCCGCATCCCGCGGCTTTAATAGCCGAATGGCCAGTGCCCGCGTCCGCACCAGCGTGCTGGCGTACGCACTTGTCGCACCGAGCCTGTTCGGGGTCACGGTGTTCTTGCTGCTCCCGATGTTCGTGGTGGGCTGGTTGAGCCTGCACCGGTGGGACCTGCTGGGCCCGATCCGCTATGTCGGCCTGGACAATTGGCGCTCGGTGCTCACCGACGGCACGTTCGGCAACTCTCTGGTGGTGACGCTGCTGTTCGTCGTGCTCGTGGTGCCGGCGCAGAGCGCGCTGGGGCTCGCGGCGGCGTCGATGCTGGCCCGGCGGTTGCCGGGCAGCGGGTTCTTCCGCACGCTGTACGTGTTGCCGTGGATCTGCGCGCCGATCGCCATCGCGGTGCTGTGGCGCTGGCTCCTGGCGCCTAGCGACGGAGCCATCAACACCCTGCTCGGCCACCGTGTCGAGTGGCTCACCGATCCGGACCTGGCCCTGCCGGTGGTGTCGGCAGTGACCGTATGGACCAACGTGGGTTATGTGACGTTGTTCTTCCTCGCCGGCATCCTGGCCATTCCCGACGGGATCCACGACGCCGCCCGCCTGGACGGTGCCACCGCCTGGCAGCGGTTCTGCAAGATCACCCTTCCGCTGCTTCGGCCGACGCTGTTCTTCGTTGTGGTGACCGGAATCATCAGCGCAGCACAGGTCTTCGACACGGTATATGCGCTGACGGCTGGTGGGCCACAAAATCGCACCGACCTTGTCGCGCACCGCATCTACGCCGAAGCGTTCAGCGCAGCCGCCGTCGGCCGGGCCGCGGTGATGGCGATCATGCTCTTCGTGATTCTGGTCGTCGCCACCGTCGCACAACACCTCTATTTCCGACGACGGATCAGCTATGACCTCGTCTAGCCGTGCGGGCCGGGGTGCTGCCGTCTATCTGCTGCTCGTCATCGGTGCGGTGATCACGTTGGCGCCGTTCATGTTCGGCCTCTTGACGTCGCTCACGTCGGCGCGGCAGTTCGCCGCGGGCACACCGCTTCAGCTGCCGAATCCTGCGACGCTGGCCAACTACACCGGGCTGGCCGATGCCGGGTTCGGCCGCGCCATCGCGGTGACGGCGCTGATGACCGCCGTGATCGTGCTCGGCCAGCTGACGTTCTCGATCCTCGCGGCATACGCTTTCGCCCGGCTGCACTTTCGCGGGCGGGACGTGCTGTTCTGGGTCTACATCGCGACGCTGATGGTACCTCCGACGGTCACCATCGTGCCGATGTACCTGATGATGGCGCAGGCCGGCCTTCGCAACACGTTCTGGGCGCTGGTCCTGCCGTTCGTTTTCGGATCACCCTATGCAATCTTTCTGCTGCGCGAATACTTCCGCACCATCCCGACGGAGTTGATCAACGCGGCGCGCCTCGACGGCGCCAATACGCTCGATGTGCTGGTGCACGTCGTGATCCCGGCAAGCAGACCGATCCTGGTGACGCTCACCGTCATCACCGTCGTCTCGCAGTGGAATAGCTTCATGTGGCCGCTGGTGATCACCAGCGGGCCGAAGTGGCGGGTGCTGACCGTCGCTACCGCGGGGTTGCAGTCCCAGTACAACGCGCAGTGGACACTGGTCATGGCCGCGACGACGGTGGCTATCGTCCCGCTGATCGTGGTGTTTGTAGTGTTCCAGCGCCACATTGCCCGCTCGATCGTCGTGACGGGCCTGAAATGATTGCGCGGCCGAAGTTTTCGACGACAGTAGTCATTGCCCTTGTGGCGGTCGCCGCGCTGCTCATCGCGGCGGCGGTGGTCATCGGCAGAGACACCGAGCCGCGTGGGCGGACGGTCGTCACGGTGCGGTTGTGGGATCAGCAGGTGGCCGCGGCATATCGCCGGTCGTTCGACGAATTCACCCGCCGCCATCCCGCGATCGAAGTCCGCGTCAACGTTGTCGCGTACTCAACGTACTTCGACGCGCTGCGCACCGATGTCGCCGGCGGCAGCGCGGACGACATCTTCTGGATCAACAACGCTTACTTCGCGCCGTACGCCGACACCGGCCGCCTGGTCGACATCACCAACACGATGGGCCCGCAGGCGGGGGCGCGCTGGGAACCGTCGGTGGTCGGGCAATTCACCCGCCGCCAAAAGCTGTGGGGCGTGCCACAGCTCACCGATGCCGGAATCGCGTTGTACTACAACGCCGATCTGCTGTCCGGCGCCGGCATCGACCCGGCCACGCTCAACTCACTGCGGTGGAGTCCGGACGACGCCGATGACACCTTGCGGCCGCTGCTGGCCCGCCTGGCTGGTGACCGCACCCGGCAGTGGGCCTACAACGCGGCCAACGACCTGCAAGGCATCTACCTCAACTACGTCGGATCCGCAGGAGGCGCGTTCGCAGACGGTGACCGCTTTGCATTCGACAATCCGCAAGCCGCCGAGGCCTTCCGCTATCTCGTGCGGCTGATCAACGTCGACAGGGTGTCACCGCCGGCCTCCGACACCAACGACAACGGCGACTTCTCGCGCAACATGTTCCTGCAGGGCCGGATGGCGCTGTTCCAGTCCGGCACTTACAACCTGGCTCAGGTCGAAGCGAACGCCGCGTTCCGTTGGGGAGTCGCATTCTTGCCCGCAGGGCCCGTCGGCCGGGTCAGCGTCACCAACGGCATTGCGGCGGCCGGTAATTCCGCCTCGCCCCACCCAGAGGCGGTACGCGACGTGCTCGAGTGGATGGGCAGCGCCGACGGCAACGCCTACCTGGGTGCAGGCGGAGTGGCGGTGCCGGCCGTGCTCGCCGCACAGCGGACCTACTTCGACTACTGGGCCGGAAAAGGCGTTGACGTCGCCCCGTTCTTCGACGTGCTGCGCGGGCCGCGGATTCCCGCGCCGGGCGGGGCCGGCTTCGCGGCCGGATTCGACGCCCTCAAACCGTACTTCGACGAGATGTTCCTCGGCCGCCTGGATGTCGGACAGGCATTGGCGCGAGCACAGGCCGCGGCCAACGCCGCCGCCGAACGTTAGACGGCGCCGGCCCCCAGCAGCAGCTCGCCGGCGATCGCGGCCACTGTCACCACCGCGACGATCACCAGCGCCACTGCGTCACGCCATTTAGGCGTTGACGGCACCGCCGAAATCTGTCCAATGCCGCCGCGGGCTGCGATCGCGTCGCCCATTTCGTCTGCACGGCGCAGCGCGACCGTGATCGCGGCGGTCACCATGTCGATCATCTCGACCGCCCAGCGGTGGCGACGCGCCCGTCGGGTGGTGGGCACCTGACGTGGCCGAAGCCGCCGAGCCGCGGACAGAACACGGAATTCGTCGATCAACATCGGGAACGCGCGAAGCGCCAAACCCAGTGCCACAGCCCATTCGTCGACCGGGATCCGCAGCGGCCGCAGCGGTCGGCCGAGCGTGGCGACCGCCGGCGCGACCTCCGCGACGTTGGTCGTCCACGACACCATCGCGCCCAGGCCGAGCAGCACGATCGACAACACGGTTATTCGCAGGAAGTTGAACAAGCCGCCCAATTCCAGCCCCGTCGAACCGATGTGGACCTCCGGCGACCCGCCGCCGATCGCCGCCGTGATCCCGCCGACCGCGATCACCACCCACAGCCACCGCGGGACCGACGGGAGCGCGCCGCGCGGAATCCGTGCCATCCACGCCGCGGTGAGCACCAGCGCCGCGACGAGCCCGATGGCTATCCAGCCCGGGTAGAAGGTGAGCAGCACCGAGATACCGAAGACCACAATGAGTTTCGTCCCGGCCCACAACTCGTGGATGGTGGACGAACCTGGAACCGGACGCAGAAGCACCACCGGTCGGCGCGCCGGGGCGCTCATGCGGCACCCCCCGCCCTGGCCGGCGAAGGCCGCACCACTCCGTCCTGAAGGTTCAGCGTGCGCGGGCACAGATCCTCGAGTCCGGCGAAGTCATGTGAGATGACGATGACCGTCAGCCCCGTGCGGCGCCGCAGATCCTCGAGCAGACGCACCAGTCCGTGCTGGCTGGCAGCGTCCACCCCGGCAAGCGGCTCGTCGAGGATCAGCGCGCGCGGCGATCGGGCCAGCAAGCCGGCCAACACCAAGCGCCGCATCTGCCCGCCGCTGAGTTGGTCGATGGGCCTGGTGGCCAGCGACGCATCCAGCCCGACCGTTGCGAGCGCGGCCACCACTGCGTCGGCATCGTGTGGCGAAAACCCCGCAGCCGAAGCCACTTCGCGATCGACCCGGCCCCGCAGCAGCTGCAGTCTGGCCGCCTGGAAAGACATCGCCACGGCGCCCACCTGATCGCTCACGGGTCTGCCGTCGAGCAGGCAGCTACCGCTAGTCGGGATGGTCAGCCCCGCCATGATCCAGGCCAATGTGGACTTGCCCGTACCGTTGCCGCCGTGGATCAGCAGCCCGTCCCCCTCATGCACGTCGAAACTGACATCGCGTAAAGCGGTGCTGGCCCAGGGTGTTCCACTCGAGTACTCGTGCCCTACCCCGTCAACCTCGATCACCGGGGCCGAAGAGCGGGCGTCCACCGGTGGCGTCGCGGTCGGAGCCACGGCCAGTTCGACCATCTCGGTGTTGTCACCGGCGCCGGTGCCGGTGAGGTTCACGATCCGCTCGGCCGAGTCCGCCTCGTTGTTGTAGTGCGTGATGTGCACCAACGCCATTCGGTGGCGCTCGCGCAGCCCGGCAAGCAGGCTTAGCAGCGCGGCGCGGCCCGGCTGGTCGACCATGCTGGTCACCTCATCGGCGATCAGCAGCGACGGCTCTCTGGCGAGAGCGGCCGCCACCGCGAGTCGCTGCAGTTCACCGCCCGAGAGCCCGCCGGTGTCCCGCTCGGCGAGCCCGTCGAGGCCAACCTCCTCGAGAAGCTTGTCCACGTCGATCGTCTGCCCCGGGGGCAATCCCCACACCACGTCGTCGGCGACACGACTGCCGAGCACCTGGCTCTCCGGGTGCTGCATGATCACCGCGGTGCCGCCGACCCTGCCGAGCCCGACGCCGCCTGGCCTCTCGACGGTTCCCAAGGTCGGCGGCTGGCCTGCCAACACAAGCATCAGCGTGGTCTTGCCCGAACCGTTCACCCCGGTGATCGCGACGTGTTCGCCGGGCTCCACGGCCAGGGCCACCGGCCCCAGCGCGTCCTGGTCGGCGTTGGGATAACGGAACGTGACGTCGTGCAACCGCACCGGAAGGGGAGCGATCACGCCGGTGTGGGCAGGGACGTCCAGCTTCTGCAGGTTGGAGAGCTTCGGCAGCCTGGTGAGCACCCGCGACAGCGCCCACCATCCGATCAGGGTGACGACCAGGATGCCCAGCGCCGACGAGCCGCCGATCAGCCACGGCCAGTACGTCAGCACCCTCGGGAAACCGTCTTTCATCTGGTCGGAGACCGGCCGCAGATACGGCAGATGCGACAACGCACGGGCCACGCCGTTGACGTTCGCCGTCATCGACTCGAAGATCAGGTTCCGCAGCCGCGTCAGCATCATCAGGGCACCGACCGACACCGCACCGAACGCCACGCCCGCGCACACCCCGACCACGATCACGGTGGGCGTGCCCCGGTCTCTGCGCTTGACCAGGCCAATCAACCAGCCGATGTAGGCGCATTCGACCACTGTCATCATTCCGCCCAGGCCAGCGACCAGGAACGCGATCAGTGAGCCGGCGATGGTCGCCGCGACCAGGACACGAAAGCGGTAGCGGTACGCCAACAGGCCCATCGGAACGGTGCCGAGCAGCGATAATCCTGCAGCGAACGGAACAACGACTGCCACGATCGCGGTGGCCGCCGACAACGCGGCCATCACCGACGCCTGAGCCATCTCTCCGGGTCGAAGTGACCCCTGACGGGCCGGGTGCGGCCGAGCGTCCCGCGGCACCCCGGTCCCAGTCACTTCTTGATTCTGCCAGCCTGGGTGGCCTGCTTGTGAACAGCAACACGTTGATCCTGCATAGGCAGCCTATATAATTCGGTGGTATGTCTTCCTTCGCGTCCGCCCGCGCGTCGCTCGGCGTCGATCTGCTGGGTGTGGTGGCGAGACTGAACCGGCTCGCGAGACAGCGTTCGCCGCTCCCCCTGCCGTGGGCGCAGGCCCGGCTGCTGGGCACGATCGACGATCAGGGCCCGACCCGGATCTCCGATCTCGCCGCGCTCGACCACTGCTCACAGCCGACCATGACCATGCAGGTGCGCAGATTGGAAGACGCCGGTCTGGTCACCCGAACAACGGATCCCGCCGATGCGCGGGCGGTCCTCATCGAGATCACGCCGGCGGGAATCGAGACACTGCGCCAGGTGCGTGCCGATCGCGGCCGTGTCATCGATCCGTACATCGCCGGGCTCGACGACGACGACCGACAGACGCTGGCTGCCGCCGTACGCGTGCTGCAACGGTTGCTCGACGATGCGCGTTGAACGCGCGCCTCACACAGTCGAACCGATAAGTAGTCCAACGACATACGTCGCGGCGATCGCAACCGCCCCGAACGTCAACTGACGTGCGGACGCCCACCACACCGGCTTGCCGGTATAGCGGGCAGCAACTGCTCCTGCCACCAGCAGGCCAACACCTCCACACACCAGCCCGGCAGCGAGCGAAGCGAAGCCCAGTAGGTACGGGATCAGCGGAATGATCGCGCCGATCGCGAACAGGACGAACGACGAAATCGCGGCGAGGCGCGCCGACGGCTTTTCGCGTGGGTCGACGCCCAGTTCGGCGACCATATGGAAATTGACGGCCTGGCTCTCGTCCTGATGGATCTCGTCGCTCGCCACCCGCGCCGTCTTCTCGGACAAGCCCATCTGGATCAGCATCTGGACGAGTTCTTCCACCTCGGCCTGCGGATACGCCTGGAACGCACGACGTTCCAGGCGGAGTTCGGAGTCGATCTGTTCGTTGGCCGTCGTGACCGATGTGTACTCGCCCAGCGCCATCGAAAACGAGCCCGCGAGCAGGCCGGCGATGCCGCTGAGCACCACGGCGTGGGTGTTCGCCGCGGCCGCGACACCCGCGATCAGCGCGGTGTTGCTGACCAGTCCGTCCATCGCGCCGAAGCTCGCCGCGCGCAGCCAGCCGCCGGACACATCGCTGTGGGTGTGGTCGAACTCGTGCGGCAGACCGGTGTCCGGCGTTGTCATGATGCCAATTGAACGCGAGGATCGGCTCCGGTGGTTATGCAGGTAGCCCTACCTTTGCGGGAGCACTGCCGGAGGGGCACGGCTACGGGTTAACGTCGGGTATGGCGTCCAACACGGTTGACATCCCCTCGGGCCTTCCGCAGCACTTGCGCGACACGCTGGACGGCCGGTGGCACGTGGTGCGGAATCGGTGCCGCGAGCAGTTGGCCGGCGAAGTCTTCCGGCCGCACTACACCCCGAACACGGTGATCGCGCGGACGCGTGCGATGGAGCAGTTGAAGATCATCGCCGCGGCCGGCTCCGCCGACGACGGTTTCCGCAAGGAGCACGGAGGGACGGGCGATGTCGGATCCGCGGTCGTCACGATCGAGATGCTCGCGATGTCCGACGTGTCGCTGATGGTGAAAGCCGGTGTCCAGTGGGGCCTCTTCGGCGGCGCGATCGAAAACCTCGGCACCGAGCGCCACCACGAGGCGTACGTGCAGAAGATCATCGACCTCGAACTGCTCGGCTGCTTCGCGATGACCGAGACCGGCCACGGTAGCGACGTTCAGTCGCTGGAGACCACCGCGACCTACGACAACGACACCGACGAGTTCATCATCAATTCACCCACAAAGACGTCGCGCAAGGATTACATCGGCGGGGCGGCCGAAACCGCCCGGATGGCTGCAGTTTTCGCGCAGCTGATCACCGCGGGACCCGGGGAGAAGCCGACCAGCCGCGGGGTGCACTGCTTCGCGGTGCCGATTCGTGACGACGAGGGCGACGACCTGCCCGGGATCACCACGTCCGATTGCGACTACAAGGGCGGACTGCCCGGTGTGGACAACGGCCGCATCGTGTTCGACCACGTCCGGATCCCGCGGGACAACCTGCTCAACAAGTACGGTGACGTGGCCGATGACGGCACGTACTCGTCGCCGATCGAAAACCCGAACCGGCGGTTCTTCACGATGCTGGGCACGCTGATCCGCGGCCGGGTCACCGTGGGGGGCTCCGCATCCGCGGCAGCCCAGGTAGCTCTGGACATCGCGACGAGATATGCGTTGCAGCGCAGGCAATTCAAGTCTCCGGACGACGAGAAAGAGGTATTGCTGATGGACTACCTGGTCCATCAGCGTCGGCTGCTGCCGCTGATCGCGGAGTCCTATGCGCTGCAGTTCGCGCAGAACGAGTTGGTCGGCAAGCTCCACGAGATCCAGACCACCGAGATCCCCGACCCAGAGGACCAGCGTGAACTGGAGTCGCTTGCCGCCGGCCTGAAGGCGGCCAACACGTGGCATGCCAGCCACGCGATCCAAGAAGCCCGCGAAGCCTGCGGCGGCGCAGGCTATCTGGCCGAGAACCGGCTGATCGCGTTGCGCGGCGACACCGACGTGTTCACCACCTTCGAAGGCGACAACCACGTGCTCATGCAGCTCGTCGCCAAGGAGTTGCTGACCGCCTACGCCGATGACATCGCCAGTATGAGCCCATTCGAGTGGGTGCGGTTTGCGGCCAACGCCGTCGGCGACAGAGTGGTCAAACGCACGCTGGCGCAAGCGCTCCTGCAGAGAATCCGCGACACCCGCCAGGACAACGAGGAAGAGGGCAGCCTGTTCAACCGCGGTACGCAGATGAAGATGTTCGAGGACCGCGAGGAATACCTGCTGTCGACGGTTGCCCGCCGCCTGCAGAGCAGGGCCAAGGAGAAGGACGCGTTCGACGCGTTCAACGAGGTGCAGGACCACGTGCTGCACGCCGCGTCCGCGCATATCGACCGAATCATCTTGGAGGCCTTCATCGCCGGCATCGAGTCATGCGAGGACGAGGAAGCCCAGCGGGTGCTCAACATGGTGTGCGACTTGTACGCGTTGTCGGTGATCGAAAAAGACAAGGCGTGGTTCACCGAACACACCTATCTGTCCACCGAGCGCGCCAAGGCCGTCACCCGCGGAATCAACGAACGCTGCCGCACGCTGCGGCCCTACGCGGAGGCGCTCGTCGACGGCTTCGGGATCCCCGAGCAGCTGCGCGACGTGCCCATGCTGCACCCGGAGCGCATCGGCGAAGACGACGACTGACGTGCTACTGGTTCAGGATCGGGTCCAGTGCTTTGAGCTTGCCGTCGTCGCCCAGCTGGAACCTGACCTGGGCGATTCCGGTCGGTCGTCCCGGGGCGTCGCTGCCCTGCGCCCACTGGTACTGAACGGTCACCGTGTTGGCGCCGGAGTTCAGCACCATGGTGTAGGGCTTGGGCTGGGGTGTCGCGGTGCCGAGCGGGGTGTTGCGGTCGAACAACAACAAGTGCTGCGGCGCTGCGGGGTCGGTGCCTGCGCTTACCTGAACCCAGTACAAGCGGCAATTCTTGGTGTGGCCGCGGGTGACTTCCCGCCAGGCACCCTGCGGCGCAGGCGATAACCCGTTGATCGTGGAAGCCACGGTGTCGACGGTGGGGCCATCGGCCGCGGTGCACGTGTCGGGCACCGGAGGCGGTGGGCTCGGGGGACTCCAGCCGCAACCCGCGGCGACGAGCCCGGTCATCAGCAGACCGACCGCCAGTCGGCGAAAACGCATGCGTTTCTCCCTAGAGTCGACCCGCGGCAAAAGTCGCTGCCTGATCGGTCATTCCGTTCAGCGCATAGAGAACGTGCTGCGCCATCGTCCCACCGTCGGAGCAGATGGGATCTCCTGGCACGCACATGTCGATGGTCTTGGGTACGTACAGCGGACCGATGCCGGGAACCGGGCGGCCATCCGACAACGTCGTCGCCAAGGCACTCGTGCCCGATGGATTTCCGAAGACGGCGACCGCGGCGACATGGTTGGCCACGCCGGGCGGCATCGACTCAGTGATGAGGTCCATCACCAACGCGCCCTGAGAGTATCCACCGAGCACCATCCTGGTGTTGGGACAATTCGCGGCCATGTTCTGCACATGACCGCTCGCGTCATCTGCACCGGCGGCCGACGAGCTGGCGAAGGCGTCGGTGGCCGGGTAGTTCACCGCGTACACCCCGACTGACCGTCCGCCGGCCTGCGAGCTCAGCGAGTCGACAAATGCCTGTCCGACGCCACCGACACCGGGTGGCTCGTTGGTGCCACGGGCGAACACCACCTCGACGTCGGGGCATGGTGCGGCGGTAGCGGAAGGAATGGTGATCGCAGCAGTCAGAACCGACGATGTCAGGACCGCAGCAGCAAGAAAACCAGCGATCCGGCGAGTGGTGTCGGTCATGGTGATATATCGCTCGGCGTGGCGATTTTGAAACAAGGCAGGGCGATTTCGCTTTCGCCGTCGTCAGCGCGACCGCGCTGAATGGGAACAACAACACGGCCAGAGTCGTGGGTAACGACAGCATCGCGAGGGCATCGGGCGGCAACCAAACGGCCACCGCCCTCGGCCGGAGCGTCCAGATAACCCGCGGCGGCGCGGCGGCTTAGGTCATTCGGGGGTCATTCGGGGGTCATTCGGGCGCAGAGTGCACCGATTCGACGGTGCAAAAGCGCGGCTCGAAGCTGGTGGCCACTTCGGCGCATGTGCCCATGTGCTCGTGCGCGGCCGGGTTCTGCGTCATCGCCTGGAACGCTTCGGTGCTGTCCCATTGCGCGTAGTTGACGACGCGGGAGCCGTCAGTGCTCACATGGATATTGGCCGAGACGAAACCGGGGAGATAGCGCATCACCTCATCGGTGGCGACCCTGAGGAGCTCGGCTAGTTCTCGGGCCCGCTCGGGTGCCACGGTGAAGACGTTGATCAGGGTGGCGCACGGGCTGTGCGGTTGGATCGTGGTCATTGGTCCATCCCTCCTGTCAGGTTCCTTACATATATGCCACCATAGCATGGTGTAAGGTTCCTGTCATGACCCAAGCGGATACCGAAAGCGGGGCAGGCTATTTGGTCAAGCGAGTGCAGCAGGGCCTGCGGCGCAATTGCGACACGGCGCTGAGGCCGACAGGGTTGTCGATGGCCCAGTACGCGGTGCTGCGGGCACTTGCCAGCCACCCCGACGCCTCCGCCGCCGAGCTGGCCCGGTTGTGCTTCGTCACTCGCCAGTCGCTGCAAGACGTACTGGGTGGATTGCGCTCGGCCGGGTTGATTGTCTCAGCCGATGCCCCAGCGCGCGGACGGGCGCGCGCGCTGCAGTTGACCCGGCTCGGCAAGCGGCGCCTCAACGTCAGCCACGCCGCCGTCGCCGGCGTCGAATCGGCCATGCTGCACGGCATCTCCGCGTCGATGCAGGAGAAACTCAGCCAACTTCTCGCCGTGTGCGCAGAGAACCTCGACGCCATATCTTAATTCTGTTGCGGCCGTGCCTCTTTAACGTATGACTCGGCCCGCCACCCCTTAAGGATGACGGGCCGAGCGGAAGTCGTGCGTCTTACTTAGTTGCTTTTGAAGGCGTCCTTGACCTTCTCGCCAGCGTCTTTCAGGCTTGACTTCGCCTGGTCGAACTTGCCTTCATTTTCGGTGTTCTTGTCTTCGGTGGCCTTGCCGACAGCCTCTTTGGCCTTGCCGCCCATGTCGTCAATCTTGTTGCTGATCTTGTCTCCAGCGCTCATCGTGATTCCTTCCCTCTTGTTAGTTTCGGTCCTAGGCGTGGGTTACCACGCAAGCATTCGAACGAAACCTGATAGTGGCGTGTGCGGCATCACGTGTGCTCGGGTAGCCACCCAATCGGAATTAATACCAATACCGGCGCCCGCCGACAGCGCGCCCAGTCCGGCCCAGCACCAACAGCACGAGGCCGATGACGAGCAGAATCCAGCCGATAGTGGCGATGAAGGCTGGGACGGGAAGTAGATAGCCGACGAGGATGAGAATGACACCGAGAACGATCATGGGCTGCTCCCAAGGTTGGCGGTCGGCAGTGCCGAACCGGCGTGTGTGCACTGCATACCCACGGCCAGACTTTGATAACCCTTGTCATCTATCCGCGAAAGGTTCCGGTCCGCGGCTTGCACGGATAGCACGGGATTAGCACGACACTCTCTCGCCTAGGCTAAAAACCTTCTGAACTGCGACAACGCTGCTCCCCCGGCTGGACTCGAACGCGACCACTATCGCTGCCAGATTGGCGGTCCCGCTGCCGGGGCACCGCCGTCGAGGTCGATCACATCGTCGAACTCAGAGCCGGCGGCGCCCGCGATGACCCCGAAAATTGTCGGGCCGCGTGCACCAACTGCCATTCCCATCGCGCTGCCGTGTCGGCTGCAGCGGCATCGTCGTCAGGCGCACCACCACCCCCGCGGCCAGTACGGAAGCGCCGGCGTGCGCGTGCCGATGCGATCGTGGTGCTGCGCACTATCAATTGGGAAAGCTTGGACCGACCCGAGTTAGCAGCCCTCTATTACGCGCTATTACGCGCCGTCAACCAACTTCAGACGCGGAACACTACGTGCAGGATGTCGTCGGCCGTTTTGGTCCATTATGAAGGGATGGCAGCGTTGGTTCCGGGGTCGGAAGCCTTTGCTGATGCAGTTGAAGGTTTCCCGACGATTGCAGGCGCGTGCCGGCATGGGAATGGTGGAAAGCCATTGGCTATACAAGATCGAAACCGGCCGGGCCGACGTGGTCTGAACCCAGGCCGTGTCCGACGGAATTCCACCTGCAACCCGGCAACAAAAATTCCACCTGCAACCCGGCAACAAAATAGACATAGCCCACCCCCGGCCGACGCAATGGGCGTCAAATTATCCCGCTATCGGCCTAATTGTCCTCGCGCCGATAGTTGGTCGCGACGGTCGTAATGTGGCAGACAATGAGCCGGCCTATGCCAAGGCAGGTGTTGGTGAGCCCTCCTTTCGACGCAAACCTGAGCCAACGGCGAGCACGGGCACGCAGGCCCGAGCTGGCCGCCGGCTCCTCGTCATGACCTCACGCCTGCAGCAGCGGGCGTGCGATGAGTGGCGGGGTGATGACCTACTTAGCCGCAGCTTCAGCGTCCCGGCCCGAGCTAACGGGCCATTGCGGGCTGGCGGTTGTGGGACAACAACTTGCGAAGGTCATTGAGCAAAACAGCGAAAGGATCATCACACCTGCTCCCTCCCGATTTCATCAAGGCGGCGGTGTTGGGGCCGCTACTATATGTATTGGCGCCGCAATTTCCAAGCGCAGCCGAGGCTGGGGGGGCAAGGGCGATGCCCATCGCGGCCGCGACGGTGGCGGCGATCATAATCGGGGCCACTACGTGTGTTTTGGTGCTCATCGTGTACACCCTTCGTGTCAGATCAATTGAGTCGGCGCCGGGGGCGCGCAAGCGACCCGACAAGCTCTCCTTTGTTCGTTGCGGCCCTCAGTGCTGGAAATCACTATACTGCCGTGGCAGTGGCCTGAAGTCATTTTCGGAAAAAAATTTTCGCGAGCGTAAGTCAGTCCGCTGATTTTGTTTGCTGTGCGGTGGAATATTTGATTCGTTCGTAGGCCGATACGCATCCTCGATATCGATCTTGAATGCGGTCGCGATATCGATCTTGAATGCGGTCGCGATATCGATCTTGAATGCGGTCGCAAGCGCGACCCGCCCGATCTTGCCAACCTAACATTCTCTTTTCGAAGATCATTTGTCCACGACGATGTAACGGGCAATGGCGAGAGAACCAGCATCGCGCGGAGTGGCGCGCCGGCCCGACGCATGGCAGTGCCCCACGGTTAACCATGCGGTGACGGTGTCGATGGTCGCGATGGCGTCGATGCAGGTCTAGGATGGATGGCACTGCTCGAATGGTGAAATATATTGCAGGAGAACATAATTAGAGGGTAGCTCTTCTGTGACACGCTGCGGACGACGAACACCGAGGCGCTCATCGACATCGTGATCGTTGAACAAGCGGGCGATCGTGAACCCTCATCGTGCACGAGCATGGCTGACCGGCCGCCGCCGACGCCGGCAACGTGGGCAAGGCGCGCCAGAGGGCCGCTATGGCAAACGCCAATACCCACCACTGAGCTGCTACCTACACCCCGCCACGCGCAACCCCTCCGGGGTGGTCATCGGAAGCGCGCTAGTCGGGTGGTTTGAGAAGGCCGAGTTTGTCGGCGACGAGAATCACTCCTGCGAAGAGGCTCGTAACTACGGCGGCGAGAAGAAAGGCAATTCCGATGGGAATGCTCGAAAAGTCGTACTGCGGGGGGCTGATCGCCAGGTATATAGCCCACCCACCCGACGTGAGTCCGGTACCCAGTTGGATGGCCCGACCGAGCCGTTGCAGGCGGACGACGTCCATTTCTTTGAACACGCCTCCAAAGGCGATGCCCACTACAAGAAATCCAAATGCTGCTGCGAGTCTCTGATCCATGCCCGGAGTCTGTCACCAAGATCGAGGGTCATGTTCTACGGCGCGTCGTCCGGACGACGCTCATCAGACCCACCGGTAGTCGTCGCGTTCTGCAACGTTCCGCGCTTCGGGCCGGTCGCCGTCGCGAAGCAGGGCGTGTGGGCTTTCCTCGCCGCAGACCTCGCACGCGCGCGGGGCCGTGAACCGGCCGTAGTGGATGACAGGGCTGGCCGGGGGCAGCTCGGGCATGAACCCGATGAGCTGGGCGCGTCGGCTCACGTACAGAGGTTTCCGCATTGGCAGCGCAACGCCCGCCGGTAGCCGCCGACCTCGCTGGTACCCGACGTCGGCCGGATACTCTTCATCTGACTCTCTCCCTCTAACTCAATCGTGTTGTGACGAGCGGACATGGGAGGCCAGCACCAGGAACGGGATAGCACGCAGATAGCACAGCGTTGCTGTCCCGGCAGGTTTCCCCAGGTAGATGCTGCTCCCCCGGCTGGACTCGAACCAGCAACCCTTCGGTTAACAGCCGAACGCTCTGCCAATTGAGCTACAGGGGATCGCTCGCCCGCGCGCAGCTGGCGCGCAACGCGGGACGACTCTAGCGTACGAGATCGGCCTCGCGCCAAGACGCGCCTGTCCCCGAACATGCCCTGGACAAATCAGGCAGGATAATGGGACGCACAACTTTGGAGGGGACGACTGTGATCCGGTATGCCGTCGTATTGGCCGTGGGCTATGTGCTGGGTACCCGGGCCGGCCGGCGCCGCTACGAGCAGATCGTCGGCACCTACAGGGCGGTGACCGGCAATCCCGCGGCCAAGACGATGATCGACGCGGGTCGCCGCAAGATCGCTGGCCGCGTCTCTCCCGACCCGGCCATGGTCACCCTCACCGAGGTTGACGACAACACGTTGGTGCTGCGGCCGGGAGTTCCTCGGGCCTAGCCGAGCACCCGCCTAGCCCAATGGCATTTGGATGGTCTGACCCGGGAATAGCGGACTGCTGCTGATTCCTTGGCCGCCATTGTCGGTGGGACCGATACCGAAGGATGGGGACGATTGGGCGCCCGGCGCCGGCGCGGCCGGCTGGTCGAGGCAGACACCGTCGTCGCGGGAACCGAACGTGGCCAGGCACTGTGCGTCAACGCGGTCCGGACCACCGACCGTTGCCGGAAAAAACGCGACGGCCATCGCCAGGCCGGCAAGAATCACCAAACGCCCCACGCGTGCAGTCATGGCCCGAACCTTACGCGGTGAGGTCGTTCCCGTCTCCGCTCGCCTGCTCGAGCAGACTGCGGCGGTAGGCCTCCTTCGCGACCAACTCACCGAACAGAGCGTGGTAT
Organism: uncultured Actinomycetota bacterium; assembly: GCA_963759655.1. GTDB lineage: Bacteria > Actinomycetota > Actinomycetes > Mycobacteriales > Mycobacteriaceae > Mycobacterium. The sequence continues at coordinate 19,542 of CAVXAG010000001.1, forward strand.
TCGTCGCTCTGCTCGATCGGTGACATGCGCTGCAGTTTCGACTTGACCTCGGCGATCTGCCGGCCCACCCAGACCTCCTGCAACCGGGCCATCACACCGCCGATGTACCGGGGCAGCTTTTCGTCGTCGTCGACGCGGATGGACTCGACACCTAGTTCGCTGACCACCCCACCCGCCGCCTCGGCCTGCTGACGGACCGCGTCGATCCACTCGGCGCCGGAGATTCCCGCCGAGGTGCCGCCCGCCGATTCGATCGCCGCCCGCACCGCGGCGTACCCGGGATGGGTGAAGCTCTCGACGGTCAACGAGTCGAACACCGGTCCGGCCAAGGCCGGGTACTGCAGCGCGGCCTTCAGCGCCTCACGTTGCGGCCACAGCGTGGGATCGCGCGGGTCCGGCCGATGCGGCGAGGGCGCCTGCGTTGACGGCTTCGTCGACACCGCAGCTCGCCGCGACGACTCGCGGCGAACCGATCCTCCGCGCCGCTGCGCTTCTTCGCGCACCCGTGCGATCACCTGGGCGACGTCGGCCCAGCCGACCCATCCGGCGAGCTGGCGGGCGTACTCATCGCGCAGCGTCGAATCCTTGATTTGGGCGACCATCGGCACGCAGCGCCGCAACGCGCTCACCCGACCCTCGGCGCTGTCGAGATCCACCTCCGACAAGGCCGAGCGGATGGCGAACTCGAACAGCGGCGCGCGGCGGGCGACCAGGTCGCGCAGCGCGCCGTCACCGGACTTCAGGCGAAGGTCGCACGGGTCCATGCCGTCCGCGGCAATCGCGACGAACGACTGTCCGGCCAGATTCTGTTCACCGTCGAACGCCTTGAGCGCAGCTGCGCGGCCGGCCGCATCGCCGTCGAACACGTAGATCAGCTCGCCGCGAAAGAAGCTGTCGTCCATCATCAGTCGGCGCAGCATTGCCAGGTGTTCATCGCCGAACGCGGTGCCGCACGACGCCACCGCCGTGGTCACCCCGGAAAGGTGCATCGCCATCACGTCGGTGTAGCCCTCGACGACCACCGCCTGGTGACCCTTCGCGATGTCGCGCTTGGCCAGATCGAGTCCGAACAGCACTGCCGACTTCTTGTACAGCACCGTCTCAGGGGTGTTCACATACTTGGCTTCCATCGGGTCGTCGTCGAAGATGCGGCGGGCTCCGAACCCGATCACCTCGCCGCTGCTGGCCCGGATGGGCCAGAGCAGCCGCCGATGGAACCGGTCCATCGGCCCGCGCCGGCCTTCCCGCGACAACCCAGCCGCTTCCAGCTCTTTGAATTCAAACCCTTTGCGCTGCAGATGTTTTGTCAATGAGTCCCAGCCCGACGGCGCGAAGCCGCACCCGAAGCGCCGGGCCACCTCGACGTCGAAGTTCCGATCGATCAGGTACCGCCGTGCGGGCGCAGCCTCCTGCGACTCCAGCGCGCCGGCGTAGAACTCCTGGGCGGCCGCGTTCGCGGCGATCAGACGGCTGCGGCTGCCCCGGTCGCGCTGCACGCTGGACACCGCGCCGGTGTAGGTGATCGTGTAGCCGATCCGATCGGCCAACCGCTCGACCGCCTCGACGAAGCTGACGTGCTCGACCTTCTGGATGAAGGCGTACACGTCACCGCCCTCGCCGCAGCCGAAGCAGTGGAAGTGGCCGTGGTTGGGCCGGACGTGAAACGACGGCGACTTCTCGTCGTGGAACGGGCACAGCCCCTTCAGCGAGTCGGCCCCGGCGCGGCGCAGTTGGACGTAGTCGCCGACAACCTCGTCGATGCGGTTGCGTTCGCGGATGGCGGCGATGTCGCGATCGGAGATGCGGGTGCCTGCCATCGGCTCAGTTTAGGCGCGCTCCAGGCGCTCCAACCGACCCTCCGTGAAGGACGCGATCTGATCGACGATCACCCTTAGCCGCTGGCCGTCATCCTGGGCGGCGTTGAATGCCGGCGCGAACAGCGGGTCGAGTGTGGCCGGCGCGCCTGCCAGCAGCCAGTGCGCCACCCGGTGGATGCGTTCCCGCTGCATCTCCTGCAGCCGAAGGTGGCGACGGTCGGACATGATGAACTGCAGCGCAAGGATTTTCAGCACCGCGACCTCGGCACGGACAAGATCGGGCACGAGCAGCTCGGCGGCATACCGGGTCAGCGGCCCGTCACCGGCGACCCTGCGGGTCTCGGCTATCGCGGCCGAGGCGAACCGGCCGACCAGTTCGCTGGTCAACCGTTTCAGCGCGGCCGACGATGCGAGTGTCGCGTCGTACTTGCCTGTCGCGGCCACCACCGGCAGCCGCGACAGCCGGCCGGCGGCGGCCACCAGATTGTCAGCGTCCAGCCCGCCGAACTCCTCCTCGCCGAGCCGGCCCAACGACGCGGCGGCCTCGTCGTCCGCGAGCACACGGAGGTCGATACGCCCCGAGATCACCCCGTCTTCGACGTCGTGCACGGAGTAGGCCACGTCGTCGGCCCAGTCCATCACCTGCGCCTCCAGACAGGGCCGGCCCGGCGGTGCGCCGTCACGGACCCATGCCAGTACATCGGCGTCCTCCGCGTACGCGCCGAATTTGCGGTGGTCCGCGCGGCGCAGCCACGGGTACTTCGTCACTGCGTCGAGCGCAGCGCGAGTCAGGTTGAGACCCGCGCTGATGCCCTGAGCGTCAAGGATTTTCGGCTCGAGGCGGGCGAGGATCCGCAAGTTCTGGGCATTGCCCTCGAACCCGCCGTAGTCAACCGCGAGGTCGTCGAGCGCCTTCTCTCCGTTGTGCCCGTAGGGCGGGTGGCCGATGTCGTGCGCCAGCCCGGCCATGTCGACCAGATCGGGGTCGCAGCCCAGGCCACCCGCCATGCCCCGGCCGATCTGCGCGACCTCCAGCGAATGCGTCAGCCGCGTCCGCGGCGTGTCGCCGTCCCGCGGCCCGACCACCTGAGTCTTGTCGGCGAGCCTGCGCAGCGCGGCGCTGTGCAGCACGCGCGCCCGATCGCGGGCGAAGTCGGTGCGGTGCTCGGAGCCCGTGCCGGACAGCGCGGCGGTCTTCGGGCCCTCGACGACCACCCGCTCGCGGTCGTGCGCCCCGTAGCCGTCGTGCTGATTCGCGGTCACTAGCAGCTGCGCAGCCGGGCAACGAGATAGTCGGCGACTGCGTCCATCGGCACACGGTCCTGTGTCATCGCATCGCGCTCGCGCACCGTCACGGCGTGGTCGTCGAGTGAATCGAAATCTATTGTGACGCAATAGGGTGTGCCGATCTCGTCCTGACGCCGATACCGCCGGCCGATTGCGCCCGCATCGTCGAACTCGACGTTCCAGCACTTGCGCAGCTCGGTGGCGAGGTCGCGCGCCTTCGGAGACAGGTCGGCGTGCCTGGACAGCGGCAACACGGCGACCTTGACCGGCGCCAACCTCGGGTCGATTCGCAACACCGTGCGTTTGTCCATGCCGCCCTTGGCATTCGGCGCCTCGTCCTCGGTGTAGGCGTCGACGAGGAAGGCCATGAAGGACCGGGTCAACCCGGCAGCCGGCTCGATGACGTACGGGATGTAGCGGGTGTCGGTGCCCTGGTCGTAGAACGACAGGTCGACGCCGGAGTGCTCGGAGTGCGTCTTGAGGTCGAAGTCGGTGCGGTTGGCGACGCCTTCCAGCTCGCCCCACGGATTGCCCTGGAAGCCGAACTTGTACTCGATGTCGACGGTGCGGTCCGAATAATGCGACAGCTTGTCCTTGGGATGCTCGAACAGACGGAGGTTCTCCGCGTTGATTCCCAGGTCGACGTACCACTGCATGCGGGTGTCGATCCAGTACTGGTGCCACTCCTTCGCGGTAGACGGCTCGACGAAGAATTCCATCTCCATCTGTTCGAATTCGCGGGTGCGGAAGATGAAGTTGCCCGGCGTGATCTCGTTGCGGAAGCTCTTGCCGATCTGCCCGATCCCGAACGGCGGTTTCTTGCGCGACGTGGTCGCCACGTTGGCGAAGTTGACGAAAATGCCCTGCGCGGTCTCGGGTCGCAGGTAATGCAGGCCCTCTTCGGTCTCGATCGGGCCGAGGTACGTCTTGAGCATCATGTTGAACTCGCGCGGTTCGGTCCACCGGCCCGGCTCGCCGGTTTCCGGGTCGCGGATGTCGGCCAGCCCGTTCGGCGGCGGATGGCCGTGCTTGGCCTCGTAGCCCTCGATGAGATGGTCTGCGCGGTAGCGCTTGTGGGTGATCAGCGACTCGACCAGCGGATCGTGGAACACCTCGACGTGGCCCGACGCGACCCACACCTCACGGGGCAGGATGATCGACGAGTCGATGCCGACGACGTCGTCGCGGCCGGTCACCACCGCATGCCACCACTGCCGCTTGATGTTCTCTTTGAGGTCGACGCCCAACGGCCCGTAGTCCCAGGCCGACTTTGTGCCGCCGTAGATTTCACCAGACGGGTACACAAACCCGCGGCGCTTGGCCAGGTTGACAACGGTATCGATGACGGACGCCACGGGTCACCAGCGTAACGACGATGCTCGCGGGCTCGTGCACAGCGTTGACATGCGTGATCGCGCATGTAATCTGGCGGTCTAATGGAAACCATTTCCACTTTGGCGCACCGTCACGGTGAAGCGCCCGGCGAACTGCCCCCGCGGCAGGTGCTGGACACGGCCGGCGACGTCTTGAGGGCGCTGGCCGCGCCGCTGCGAATCGCGATCGTGCTGCACCTTCTCGAGTCGCAGCGCTGCGTGCACGAGCTGGTCGACCACCACCTGGCGCACATCGTGACCGCCGCGGTCACCCACGCCGCCGAGGACACCCCGTGACCGGAGCGGGTGTACGCAGTACCCGCCAGCGGGCGGCGACAGCGCGCTGCTCGAGACGCTCGACGACTTCCGCTCAGCCCAGGAGATCCACGACAAGCCGCGCCGCCGGGGTGAGGCCATTGGCCTGACCACCGTCTATCGCACGCTGCAGTCGATGGCGGCAGCCGGCGCCGTCGACACGCTGCGCACCGACACCGGCGAATCGGTGTACCGGCGCTGCTCCACCCAGCACCACCACCACCTGGTGTGCCGGAACTGCGGCTTCACAGTCGAGGTGCAGGGCGGTCAAGTGGAAGCCTGGGGAGCCGAAGTCGCCTTGGCCCACGGCTTTTCGGAGGAAAGCCACACGATCGAGATCTTCGGCACCTGTGCCGACTGCGCCGCCACAGGGTAGCTCCTCACTCGCTCAGCGCGCGCCGCACGTCGGCTCCGGTGGACAGCACCATCAGGATCAACGTGCGCAGCGCCTCGTCGCTAAGGCCGCCGCCCGGAAAGTTGTAGCGGAGCAGCACCTCGCCGATCCGCTTCTTCTCGATCAACGTGACCGTCCCGAGCATCGTGGCGCGGGCCCGTTCGGCGATCTTGGCCCGAATCCGCCGGTCCAGCGGTACATCCCAGGCCAGGATCTGCGACAGCGAGATCAACTCCAGCCCCTCGGCAACGCTCACCACGCGCAGCGACGCCAACGTGCCGTCGTGCTGGACCGTCAACGCGCCGTCGCCTTCTTCCCGCACCTGCAGGACGCTGTCGAGCACTTCGCGCAGCCTCTCCTGCAGAGTCATCACGCCCGGCCGAATCGGCGGTTGCGGTTCACGTACTCTTCGCACGCCGCCCATAGATCCCGACGGTCGTAGTCTGGCCACAACTTGTCCTGGAACACGTACTCGGCGTAGGCCGCTTGCCAGAGCATGAAATTGCTCGCCCGCTGCTCCCCCGATGTCCGCAGGAACAGATCCACGTCCGGAATGTCGGGGCGTTGCAGGTGGCGGGCCACTGTCGCCTCGGTGATCCGGTCGGCGCTGAGTCGGCCGGTGGCCACTTCGTGGCTGATTGCGCTTGCCGCTTCGGCGATTTCGGCCCGGCCCCCGTAGTTGACGCAGTAGTTCACGGTGATCACGTCGTTGTGCAACGTCATCTGCTCGGCGATCTCGAACTCCTTGATCACGCTGCGCCACATGCGCGGCCGAGATCCGACCCAGCGCATCTGGACGCCCATCGCGTTGAGATTCTCCCGGCGGCGGGCGACCACTTCGCGGTTGAACCCCATCAGGAAGCGGACTTCCTCGGGGCTGCGTTTCCAATTCTCTGTCGAGAACGCATACACCGAAAGGTGCCTGATGCCCAGCTCGATGGCGCCGCAGGTGATGTCGATCAGCACCGCCTCGCCCATCTTGTGGCCTTCGGTGCGGTGCAGCCCGCGCTGGGTGGCCCAGCGGCCGTTGCCGTCCATCACGATCGCGACGTGGTTGGGCAACTGGTCGGCGGGGATCTGCGGAGGCGCCGCCTTCGAGGTGTGCTGCGGCGGACGCCGTGGCCCGCCGTCGGCTGCGGGCGGCAGATCCGGGAACACGACGGGCCATGTCGACTTGTCGGGGAACATCGGATAGTCGTCGGGTGCGGCGGGAAGCTGTGGGAACTCAGACTTTCTTTTCTTGTACTTTCGCTTCGGGTCAGCCCCCAACACTGAGCCGTCCGCCGGGTTCCTCGCCATGAGCCTCATCCTGCCTGAACTGCCAGTCCCGTTGGCTGGGAACCTGGCGCTCGATCTTCATTGCCGTTCCACCAGGGGCAATGTTCTCAGTTGCCGTTCGAGATGCCACTGCAGGTGCGCGGCCACCAGACCGCTCGCCTGGCTGCGATACGACTGCGGCGCAGCCTGCGCGAACTCCCAGTCGCCGTCGTGCAGCGCGGACATCAGATCCAGCACTCCCGCCGTCGGCGTGGACGATCCCGCCGGCCGGCAATGCACACACACGCTGCCGCCCGCCGCGACATGGAAGGCCCGATGCGGCCCAGGCGCCGCGCAACGGGCGCACGCGATGAGCGCCGGCGCCCATCCGGCGATTCCCATGGCGCGCAACAGGTACGCATCCAGCACCAGCTCACGCGGACGCGCTCCGTCGGCCACTGCACGTAACGCGCCGACGGTGAGCTGGTGCAGTGCCGGGGCGGGCGCGCGCTCTTCCCCGGCCAGCCGTTCGGCGGTTTCCAGCACCGCGCACGCACAGGTGTAGCGACCGTAGTCGCTGACGATGTCGGTGGCGAATGCGTCGATGGACTGCACCTGAGTGACGATGTCGAGGTTGCGGCCGGGGTGCAGCTGAACGTCGATGTGGGCGAACGGCTCCAGCCGTGCACCGAATTTGCTTCGCGTTCGTCGCACCCCCTTGGCGACCGCGCGCACCAACCCGTGCTCACGGGTGAGCAGCGTGACGATCCGGTCGGCCTCGCCGAGCTTGTGCTGGCGCAGCACCACCGCCCGATCCCGGTACAACCGCATTGATTCAGTTTCGCACTGCAATCGGACAGAACCGGTGCGCAGCGCCGACTAATACGGAACCGGTGCGCAGCTGCGATTAATCGCGCCGATTAATGTCGCGTCAGTGGAGAGGTTTCCAACCCTTGCAGCTCAGTTGCATCAGCTGGACACCGGTGCAGTCACCTCCGATGAACTGGTGCGGCGATCCTTGCAGCTCATCGACGCCAGCCAAGCCACGCTCAACGCGTTCCGGGTGGTGCTCACCGAGCAGGCGCTGGCCGACGCCGCCGAGGCCGATCGTCGCCGGGCAGCCGGCGGCCGCGCCGCCCTGCTGGGTGTGCCGATCGCGGTGAAGGACGACACGGACGTCGCCGGAGTGCCGACCGCGTTCGGCACGCAAGGTCACGTCGCGGTGGCCACCGAGGACGCCGAGGTGGTGCGCCGGCTGCGGGCGGCGGGGGCGGTGATCGTCGGCAAGACGAACACCAGTGAGTTCGGGCAATGGCCGTTCACCAGCGGACCGGGCTTCGGACACACCCGCAATCCGTGGTCACGCGAGCACACCCCAGGTGGTTCGTCGGGGGGAAGCGCAGCGGCCGTCGCCGCCGGGCTCGTCGCGGCCGCGATCGGCTCGGACGGGGCGGGCAGCGTTCGCATTCCCGCGGCGTGGACGCACCTTGTCGGGATCAAGCCGCAGCGCGGCCGCATCTCCACGTGGCCGCTGCCGGAGGCGTTCAACGGCATCACGGTCTTCGGCGTGCTGGCCCACACCGTCGCCGACGCGGCCTTGCTGCTCGACGCGGCGTCGGGCAACGCGGACGGCGATCTGCACAAGCCGCCGCCGGTGCAGCTCCTCGACCACGTCCACGTCGCGCCGGGGCCGTGCAAGATCGCGATGTCGCTACGGTTTCCGTTCACGGCGTTCCCGGCCCGGCTGCACCCCGAGATCCACGCCGCAATGGACCGAATCGCCGACCAGCTCGAGTCGATAGGTCACACGATCATGGCCGGTGATCCCGCCTACGGCCCTGGTCTGGCGCTGAGCTTTCTGGCCAGATCGACGAGCGGGCTGCTGGATTGGGCCGAGCGGATCGGCGACGGGGTCACACTCGATCCGCGCACCGTCGCGAACATGAAGCTCGGCCGGCTGTTGTCGGGCAAGGCGCTGCGACAGGCCCGGCGGGCCGAAGCCATCGCGGCGCGCCGCATCGGTCGAATCTTCGATTTCGTCGATGTGGTGCTCGCCCCGACCACTGCGCAGCCGCCGCCCGGCGTGCACGTCTTCGACGAACTCAGCGGGTTGGGCACCGACCGCGCGATGATCGCGTGCTGCCCGGTGACGTGGCCGTGGAATGTGCTGGGGTGGCCGTCGGTCAACGTACCCGCCGGTTTCACCAGCGACGGGCTCCCGATCGGTGTGCAGCTGATGGGCCCGGCCAACAGTGAGCCGCTGCTCGTTTCGCTGGCCGCGGAGTTGGAGGGTGTCAACGGATGGGCTGCCGACCGGCCCGACACGTGGTGGGAACCGGAAGCGGACGAATCAAAAGCCTAATCTGCCAAGCTGTTTAGGGTCACGTTGCCAGTTCTTCGCGATTTTGACGCGGAGATCGAGGTAGATCTTGGTGCCCAGCAGCTTCTCGATCTGAGCGCGTGCCGCGGTGCCCACGTCGCGCAGCCGCTCGCCGCCCTTGCCGATGACGATGCCCTTCTGGCTGTCCCGCTCGACGTAGAGGATCGCGTGCACATCGATCAAGTCGTCGCGGTCCGGGCGCGGGCTCACCTCATCGATCACGACGGCCAGCGAGTGCGGCAGTTCGTCGCGTACCCCCTCCAGCGCGGCCTCGCGGATGAACTCGGCCATCAGCACTTCCTCGGGCTCGTCGGTGAGCTCGCCCTCCGGGTAGAACGCCGGGCCGGGCGGCAGCTTGGCAGCGAGGACCTCGATGAGCACGTCGATCTGGTTGCCGGTGACCGCCGAAACCGGCACGATATCGGCTGCGGCGTCACCGACCAGCTCGCTGACGGCGGTGAGTTGTTCGGCCACTTTGGCTTTGGGCACCTTGTCGATCTTGGTGACGACGACGACGAGCGGGGTCTGCGGAGCGACGGTCCGGATCTGCTCAACAATCCACCGGTCGCCGGTTCCGGTCGGCTCGTCGGCGGGGATGCACAGGCCGATGACGTCGACCTCGCCGTAGGTGTCACGCACCAGGTCGTTGAGCCGCTTGCCCAGCAGCGTGCGGGGCCGGTGCAACCCCGGTGTGTCGACGAGGACGATCTGGAAGTCGTCGCGGTGCACGATGCCGCGGATCGTATGGCGGGTGGTCTGCGGCCGGTTCGACGTGATCGCGACCTTCGCGCCGACCAGCGCGTTCATCAGCGTCGACTTGCCGGTGTTCGGCCGGCCGACGAAACAGACAAAGCCGGAGTGGAATTCGCTCATGGGAGATTGCCGGCGCGGTCGGTGACGATGATCGCCGCGTCGGGCGACAGCTCACGCACGGCCGCGACGCCGATGTCGTCCGGGTCGCCGCCGACGAGCACAGCGGCCTCCAGCGCTGTCGCGGCACTGGACACCGCGGCCGCGACTGCCGCCTGCAACGCGGTCAGGCGCAGCGCCGACAGGTCAACGGGCGCGCCGGCATACGTGCGACCGTCCGCGTCGCGCACAGCGGCCCCGGATGACGCTTGGGCGCGGCCCATCGCCCCCCGGGCCAACACCACGAGCTTTGCATCCTCGTCGCCGAGCTGATCACCCATCACTGCTCCTCCCGGTCATCCGGGCTGACGAGCACCGTCCCGACCCGCACCCGGCCGCGCTGGTCATGCCCGCCCTCGGCACGCAGCCGCAGCCCATGTGACACCACCTCGGCTCCCGGCAACGGGACCCTGCCCAACTCGAGGGCCAGCAGGCCACCGACGGTGTCGACGTCGAGGTCCTCGCCGAACTCGATGTCGTACAGCTCGCCGACATCCTCGATCGGCAGGCGGGCGGACACCCGAAAGTTCCTGTCGCCCAAGTCCTCTATCGGCGCGACTTCGTCGGTGTCGTATTCGTCGGCGATCTCGCCGACGATCTCCTCCAGCACATCCTCGATGGTGACCAGCCCGGCGATCGCCCCGTACTCGTCGACCAGCAGCGACATGTGGTTGCGGTCGCGCTGCATCTCGCGCAGTAGCGCGTCGAGTGGCTTGGAATCCGGCACGAATACCGCCGGGCGCATGATCTGCGCGACGGACGTGTCACGGCCACCGTTGTTCGAGTAGTACGTCTGCTGGACAAGGTCTTTCAGATAGACAACGCCCACGATATCGTCGACGTTCTCACCGATCACCGGGATGCGGGAGTGTCCGCTGCGGACCGCGAGCGACGTGGCCTGCCCGGCGTTCTTGTCGCTTTCGATCCAGACCATCTCCGTCCGCGGCACCATCACCTCGCGCGCCGGCGTGTCACCGAGTTCGAACACCGACTGGATCATCCGGCGCTCATCGTCTGCCACCACGCCGCGCTGCTGCGCAAGGTCGACCACCTCGCGCAGCTCGATCTCGGAGGCGAACGGTCCATTGCGGAAGCCACGCCCGGGGGTCAGTGCGTTGCCGACCAGCACGAGCAACCGACTGATCGGCGTCAACAGCACCGAAATCACCTGCAGCGGAAGCGCAGACGCCAGCGCGATCGAATACGCATGCTGGCGGCCCAGGGTACGGGGGCCGACACCGATCGCGACGAAGCTGATCACCACCATCACCGCCGCGGCGACCACCAGACCCCACTTCAGGCCGAGGTCATCCCACAGGAAGGCCACCAGTAGCACCGTCGCGGCCGCCTCGCAGGTGATGCGCAGCAGCACAATGAGGTTGATGTAGCGCGGTCGGTCGGCGATCACGCTGGCCAGCCGCACGGCGCCGGGGCGCTCGTCGCGCACCATCTCCTCGACCCGTGCAATCGACACCGTGCTGAGCGCGGCGTCGATGGCCGCGAACAACCCGCCAAGTGCGATCAGCGCGATCGCGCCGACCAGCGCGCCGAGGCCGCTCACTGCTCGTCGAAGAACTGTGACTTGTCCAGCAGCAGACGATCCTTCTCGCTCTGCCGGTCCTGCTGGTACGCCTTGACTTGCTCGGCGACCCATTCCTCGAGCAGTCGGCGCTGCAGCGCGAACATCTCCTTTTCTTCGTCGGGTTCGGCATGGTCGTAGCCGAGCAGATGCAGAACGCCGTGAATGGTGAGCAGCGCAAGCTCGTGTCCGAGCGAGTGCCCCTCCGCGGCGGCCTGCTCTGCGGCGAACTCGGGGCACAACACGATGTCGCCCAGCATCGCCGGCCCGGGCTCAGGGGTATCGGGGCGACCGCCCGGCTCCAGCTCGTCCATCGGAAAGCTCATCACGTCGGTCGGCCCGGGCAGGTCCATCCACCGCATGTGCAGGTCCGCCATCGACGTGCTGTCCAACAGGACCATCGACAGTTCTGCGTCGGGGTGGACGTTCATCTTGTCGATGACGAAGCGGGCGACGCTGATCAACTCGTCCTCGGCGACGTCGAGACCCGACTCGTTGGCTACTTCAATGGACATCGGGCACTACCGGGCCCGGTGTGGGCGCGAGCCCGCCGCTCGTCGCTGTGCGCGGTTCATCGACAGTGACGGGTCCTCAGCGCGGGCATAGGCGTCGACGATCTCGGAAACCAGCCGGTGGCGGACGACGTCCGCACTCGTCAACTCCGCGACATGAATATCGTCGATGCCGTCGAGAATCTCGACGGCGGCCCGCAACCCGGACGTGGCACCGCCGGGCAGATCGACCTGCGTAACGTCGCCCGTGACAACCATCTTCGAGCCGAACCCCAGCCGCGTCAGGAACATCTTCATCTGTTCGGCGGTGGTGTTCTGCGCCTCGTCGAGAATGATGAACGCGGAATTGAGGGTGTTATGTGTGAGTAGGAAATCTTCGGTGACATAGAGCGAGTCGGCCGCTCCGACCCTAATACACACGGCCTCCGCGGTACCCGCAGGCTCGATGCGGTCGATGAAACGCATAGGTCGGCCGCCGCTCATCACGTCGTACTTCGCGGCCTTGCGAGCGAGTCGGAACGGAACCACACCCTTGGGCAGACGGATATCGAGGATGTGTGCGTCCGATCGGTGATACACCGGTCTACCACGCGCGAGACCTGGCTTCCTTCCCTCGGCCTTCCTTGTGCGTTGGTTGACGACGCCGCCGAGCGATTGAACTAAGAACACAACGTCGTCGCGCAGCCGGTCGGACACTGTCGTGAATTGAATTCGGCACGTGCGGCCCCGTTGAGTTACCGGACCACCGTCAGAGTCCAGCAGACCTTGAAGAACCGCGAGCCGCACGTGAGGCGAATTGAAAAGGTAATCCTCGGGGACGAACTTGGTATCCGACTTGGTTCCCGCAAGCTGCAGCCGACGCATCGCACCCGTTACCGGATTTTCGGACGCTTGGACCTCGCCCGGCTGCCTGACCCGGTTGAGTACCCTGACGCGGTTAAGTACATAGTCCACATCAGATTTCTGTCGAAGTTTGATTCCGGGGATCAGACGTTCAAGGGATTTCGCCAATTCGGGATCGGTAGTGGCGAAAGTTGGCGTTGCCCGGCAACTGAAGCATCCGTCACCTAGAAGGAGACCGAGAGCGTAGGGATCCAAAGGCACCGGCCGTGGATCGAAACTTACCGGAGCATTGATCAGAGGCAGTCCGTAGCGATGGTAATGCGCCGCGCGGAGGTTCCCGATCATTTCTTTCGTCTGCAGCACACGGGCGGGCTTTCCATCACGCCGGTCAGAGCGGGTATGTACCGCCCAGAGATGGTCCTCGGATGCCAGCGTCGATGAACCGTCCTGTGTGTAGACCCGGTATATCTGTTTAAAGCCCTGCGGGTAAACACCAGCAACCACTGTCGGCCGGCCATCGGATCCGATCACGAGATCACCGACCCGAAGTTCACCGATCGGTCGGAAACCCTTCGGTGTCAACACCTTCGTAAACACCGGTTGCGCGCGCCCACGCATATACCCGAGCGGAGCGACCTCGATCACACCCGCAGTCATCAACTTTCCGATGACCTCGGGATCCATCATGTCGTGCAGCGCGTCATACAGCGGACGCAAGTACGGGTCGATCTTTTCGCTCAGGGTGCCCGGCAAGAAGCCCAGGCGCTCACCGGCTTCCACGGCGGGCCGGGTCAGGATGATCCGGGTAACCTGCTTGCTCTGCAGCGCGTTGACCGCCTTGGCCATCGCGAGGTAGGTCTTTCCGGTGCCGGCCGGCCCGATCGAGAACACGATCGTGTTGGCGTCGATCGCGTCGACATAGCGTTTCTGATTGAGCGTCTTCGGCCGAATTGTCTTGCCGCGCCTGGACAAAATGTCGAGGCTAAGCACCTCGGCGGGCGATTCTCCGGCGTCGCCGGTCAACATCGCCACGCTGTGGCGCACCACCTCCGGCGTCAGGGTCTGGCCGCCCGACACCAACGCGATCAGCTCGGTGACGACGCGCTCGGCCAGCGCGACATCGGCGGGCGAGCCGGACAAGGTGACCGTGTTGCCGCGGGCGTGCAGCTCCGCTGCGAGCGTGCGTTCCAGTGCCCGGAGGTTGTCATCGGCGGAACCCAGCAGGCCCACGATGAGGTCGGGCGGAACATCGATGCTGCTCCGAACCGTCGGGGCCGTGGCAGCGCTGGTCTCGCGGGGCGTCACGTGGTTACCAGGGCCTGCTTTCTTTCGTATCCGCGCCGGTGACGGCGGTTTGCCGACGAGCTATGAGTCTACCGCCGGGGGCCGACTCAGCCCAAGGTCCAGCGCGGTGTCAGGACACCCAACGCTCCCAGGGCGACCGCGGCGGCGGTGGACGTGCGCAGCACCGTCGGGCCGAGCCGCACCGCAACCCCGCCGACAGCCGTCAGTGCGTCAAGCTCGTCGCCGGCAATCCCACCTTCCGGGCCGACCACAATGAGGATTGATTTCGCCTGCGCCACAAGCTCTT
>CAVXAG010000002.1:0-97167 GCA_963759655.1 uncultured Actinomycetota bacterium
TGGCTGACCATGACCGCCGACACGCTGCTGGCCCAGTCAGCGATCGACCGGCTCACCGCCACCGCCCACACCCTCGTCATCGAAGGACCGTCCTACCGCCAAAGAACCCGCGGCGACCGGGTTGACCCAGACCAGCGCGACGCGCATCCTCAATAACGCGCCACGGTGGTCCCATCCCCTTGGCAATCAGGTGGTCCCATCACCCTGGCAAGCGACAGCATCAACAATGGCCACCTCGATGGTGCTCGATGCGATCGAGCAGGCGATCTGGACCCGTCAACAAGAAGGTGTGACGGATCTCAAAGATGTTGTGCACCATACTGATCGGGGATCTCAGTACACGTCGATCCGGTTCAGCGAACGGCTCGCCGAGGCCGGGATCCAACCCTCGGTGGGAGCGGTCGGCAGCTCCTATGACAACGCGCTAGCCGAGACGATCAACGGCCTGTACAAAACCGAGTTGATCAAACCACGCAAACCGTGGCGGACCATCGAGGAGGTCGAACTGGCCACCGCTGAATGGGTCGACTGGTTCAACCACCGCCGCCTCTACGAATACTGCGGCGACATCCCACCTGTCGAACTGGAGACCGCCTACTACGCTCAACACCAAAGACCAGCCGCCGGCTGAATCTCACATCAGAAAGTCTCCGGACATGCCGGGGCGGTTCAAACAGAGTCCGTGCACATTCGCCCAACAGTCCGAGATTTTGTGCCTCACACTCCGCCATCGCCCGCGCTGCGTGGTTGCCCAACCGAGGGCGCAACCGAATCCATCGGACAAGCTGGTAAACGAGACCAGCAGCGATGACACGCGTCGCCACTCGGCAGCGTCAACTACACACAGGGCAATTCAATCACAAATCGTCACACTAATTGCCGATGGATTCAGGCAAAGAGTCGGCGCGCCCGCGCGCTATAACTCCAAAGGTGTTGCTTGGGAAGTATTTTTCACCGATTCGCTGAAGTAGTGGTGATTGGGTTGAGAAATAGCGATCTACTTCGACGTTGGCAAACCTCATTGCGAATACATCGCGAAGCGAAAGTCATCGACACCTTGCCGGACTACATGGTACTCGACGAGATCGGATGGTTCTGACTCGTCGTAAACACCCCGTAAGCGACGCCATCGAGTGGCCAAACCCCGCCGGATCTCGCCCTGTGTGATCCGCCACGTAAAGTACGATCCTTGCGAAACCGCCCGCTCCCAACGCTTCTGGCGCGGGTACCAAACCGGATCCTGAAACGTCACGACCGTGCCGCCAGGGCGCAGCACATTATCGCAAAGCTTCGTCACTGCATCGACGTAGTCGGGTATGTGATGAATTACTGATATCAGCAAAATCACATCATATCTGGCACCGGCGCGGAGCGGTTCGTTGCCATCGGGATCGAAAACTACTCGAACTCTGGGAACGCCGCAGAATTTCTCGGTGAGAAATTCAAAGCTCGCCTTGGACATCTCAGTGATAGTTGGCGTACCACCAGCCGCCAAGATCGTTTCCGTGAACGACCCATGTCCAGCTCCAATTTCAAGAACTGCGCAAGTCTCTTGGCGCTGCATTATCTCAGTGATGGCGTAGCGGATCCTGCAGTCGAGGCACTCCCGGAGAGCGGTGTGGCGCAGATGCGGGCTTCCGATCGTGTAGTCGTGGTCGCGACCGTGTGCAATATCCTGCGATCTTGCGACCACGCGGCGCTCTTCATCGCTTAAATTCATTGTCCCTACTCTCGCTGCAAACCGAGAACGAGACTAGCAACCTCTCTAGCACTCGCCTCAGCCGCCGGCCATCCGCTAAATCCTAGGTAGATAAGTGATTGATTGCCTAGTGATTCGACTCCCTCACTCATATGTAAGGCGGCGGTACGAAGGGCGCAATCACCCCTCCGGATGTCACCACCGAGAGACGGCTCGCAGAAAGTTGAACGCTCGGTCTAATAGGCTCCGGAGCGGCGGAAGACGACAAGCACCGTGGCGACGGAGATAGCAAGATCACCCATCATTGACCAGTTCTCCACGTAAGACATGTCGAGTCGCACGGAATCGCGCCACGAGAGGTCTGATCGGCCGCTGACTTGCCAAAGGCCGGTGATACCGGGCCGCACCAGCAGCCGGCGACGCACCTCATCGTCATACGACTCGACTTCTGTTGGCAACGGCGGCCGAGGTCCAACGACGCTCATGTCTCGTCGCAAGACGTTGATGAACTGTGGTAGTTCGTCGATGCTGTAACGCCGCAAGAATCGACCAACCGATGTAACACGCGGATCGCGCTGTGCCTTGAAAAGAAGTCCGTCGCAGTTATTGAGATGAGCGACTTCTGCCAATCGCGCATCCGCATCGACAACCATGGTTCGGAACTTAATCATCCGGAAGGGCTTGCCGTCCAAGCCGATTCGCTCAGATGTATAGAAAACGGGACCCTTGCTCGTAAGCTTGATCGCCACGGCCGCGACCAGCATGACTGGGAGAGCCACAGCCAGCGCGAACAGGGAAAAACAAACATCGAACGCCCGCTTCTGAAAGCCTTTGGCGCCGTCGTATCGCGGCTTGGCGACCTGGATCAAGGGCAGGCCCGGCCAGCGGTCGAACCGTCAGCCGCGGCGCACCCAGATCAATCATCGCCGGCGAGACGACCAGATCAACGTCAAGCTTGTCCAATCTGCCAGGACAGGTCATGTATCCCACGTGGCCCCAGATGCGCTGTGGACGTCAAGACGACGGTGTCTGCACCGCACGCTTTGAGCACGTCACGAAACTCGCCGTCGTAAGGCAGCAGCGGAACTGCTCTGCCTCCAGCGACATCCAGCATTCCGTGACCGAACTGACCCGGGGTGCACGCCGCTACGACGATGTAGCCATCTTCGCGGCGACGTGCAAGCGACTCGGCCAACGCCCGAACAGACTCAGGCTCGCCCACCGCCAGCACCGCGCTAAGCAAGCGCCCCCGCCGACGCATGGCCGCAACCACCTTTCGCGTCAGAAATCGGTTCACCGACAGCCCCACTAGGCCCAACGGCAGCGCGATCGCCAGATAACCGCGGGCTACGTCGACCTTGAACAGCGTCGACACAATCGCGATACCGCCAAACAGCGACAAGGTCGCGGTCCAAACCCGTCGAAACTCCTCCGATCCTCCGCCGACAACGCCCGGCGCGCGGGTGCGGTAGATCATCAGGAGCCAAACCCAGCTTCCGATTATCAGCATCGAGACCACCGAGTAGCCCAACGCAGCGAACCCGGTAAGGGCGGCAGGTGTCGTGCCGAAACGGAGTAGTTGGCCTAGCACCACGGCTGCGCTGATAACCAGGAAATCCGCGACCCGCAGCCAGGTGCCGTATCGACGCTGCCACGCGGCGCGAGGTGTCGGTGAAGTCTTCGCCAAGGTGTCCGGCTTGATCGCTGGCGCGGCAAGCGGGATCAGCTTCTTCGACTGCGCGGTCTGAACTGAACTCACCACTGCCGAACCCCCTCATAGCAACCTGACCAGCCCGTTTGGCCAAACTCGCATGTGCCGATTTCCCGACGCGGCGCACCCTTGTGCTGCCCAACTTTGGCTCGTTCCTCTTGGAGGAACGACCTCGCGGCTATCACTAGCTGCAAATGTCGTTCGCGCAAACGATCTCCATTAGCCCGCCAAGGTGTACCAATCCGGCTGTAGCGACGACAGCAAAGAACATAACAGACCCGTCTCGCGCTCGCTGACGTTTGCGAAAATCAGGTGAAATTTTCCCTCGTGTCAAAACCTCCGAGATGCGCCCACGGGGCGATCAGCTGCGGATATACGCCGAAGGTGCTCGCCCAAGCGGAGCCTAGCGACGACCGACCCTTCTCCGCGACAGTTCGTCGTGGCAGAACTTGCTGGGCGCACCACATCCCGCTGTGGCGGTCGCACATGTTCCCAAACGGTAAGTGGACCGTAATCGTTCTTTAGTTGCTGAGCCACGTGGTCCCGAACGGCGTACAGCGTTCACCGCCGCGCGATATGTAAGTCGGACCGAGAAACTGATCGTCAGTGTCGGCGGACATCGAATGCTCGTCGCCGTTCCGAAGAACTCGGCGGTAGGCAAACCTGCGTTCGCCGCCCCTATCGCCTCTGGGTGCCGCCCCTCACGGCAGGAAATGACAGGCCGATACCATCGAGCACCATGACGAGCGTGTCGGAACACACTGCGGAACCCGCCGCCGAGCACACCATCGACATCCACACCACCGCGGGCAAGCTCGCCGATCTGCGCAGGCGCGAAGAGGAGACGCTGCACCCGGTCGGTGAGGCGGCGGTCGAGAAGGTCCACGCCAAAGGCAAGCTGACCGCACGCGAGCGGATCTACGCACTGCTCGACGAGGGTTCTTTCGTCGAGCTGGACGCGCTGGCCAAGCACCGCAGCACCAACTTCGGCCTCGAGCAGAAACGCCCGCTCGGCGACGGCGTGGTCACCGGTTACGGCACCATCGACGGCCGCGACGTGTGCATCTTCAGCCAGGACGTCACAGTGTTCGGCGGCAGCCTCGGCGAGGTCTACGGCGAGAAGATCGTGAAGGTTCAGGACCTCGCGATCAAGACGGGGCGCCCGCTGATCGGCATCAACGACGGTGCGGGCGCGCGGATTCAGGAAGGCGTGGTCTCGCTGGGCCTGTACGGCGAGATCTTCCACCGCAACATCCTCGCGTCGGGCGTCATCCCGCAGATCTCGCTGATCATGGGCGCAGCCGCCGGCGGGCATGTCTACTCCCCCGCCCTGACCGACTTCGTCGTGATGGTCGACCAGACCAGCCAGATGTTCATCACCGGGCCCGACGTGATCAAGACCGTCACCGGCGAGGACGTCACGATGGAGGAGCTGGGCGGCGCGCACACGCACATGGCCAAGTCCGGCACCGCGCACTACGTCGCCTCCGGTGAACAGGACGCGTTCGACTACGTCCGGGATCTGCTCAGCTATCTGCCGCCCAACAACTATGCGGACCCGCCGCGGTACCCGGTGCCTCCGCCGGAGGGCGCCATCGAGGACAACCTCACGGACGAAGACCTGGAGCTGGACACGCTGATCCCGGACTCGCCCAACCAGCCGTACGACATGCACGAGGTGATCACCCGGATCCTCGACGACGACGAGTTCCTGGAAGTCCAGGCCGGATATGCGATGAACATCGTCGTGGGCTTCGGCCGCGTCGAGGGCAGGCCCGTCGGCATCGTCGCCAACCAGCCGACCCATTTCGCCGGATGCCTGGACATCAACGCGTCGGAGAAGGCGGCCCGGTTCGTGCGCACCTGCGACTGCTTCAACATCCCGATCATCACGCTGGTCGACGTGCCGGGCTTCCTGCCCGGAACCGACCAGGAATACAACGGCATCATCCGGCGCGGCGCCAAGCTCCTCTATGCCTATGGTGAGGCCACCGTTGCGAAGATCACCGTGATCACCCGCAAGGCCTACGGCGGCGCCTACGACGTGATGGGGTCCAAGCACATGGGCGCCGACGTCAACGTCGCGTGGCCGACCGCGCAGATCGCGGTCATGGGCGCCTCGGGTGCGGTCGGTTTCGTCTACCGCCAGCAGCTGGCCGAGGCCGCCGAGAACGGCGATGATGTCGATGCGCTGCGCCTCAAGCTGCAGCAGGACTACGAGGACACGCTCGTCAACCCGTACGTCGCTGCCGAGCGTGGCTACGTGGATGCGGTGATTCCGCCGTCGCACACCAGGGGCTACGTGTCCACCGCGCTGCGGCTGCTGGAGCGCAAGATCATCCAGATGCCGCCCAAGAAGCACGGGAACATACCCCTATGAGTCAAGACACGAACGGCAGCGCGCCCGAGCACACCGACATTCACATCGAGCGCGGTAAGCCCACCGACGAGGAAATCGCCGCGCTGGTGGCCGTGCTCGGTGGTGCGGCAGGCGGCGCACGCCAGCCTGCCGTTGCTGAGCGCAACCTCTGGGGTCACCCGGTCGAAAAGCTGCGCTATGCGGTCTTCAGCTGGGCGCGGGTGACCCTGCTGGAACGGACGTACATGCGGCGATGACTCGGGTGGTGCTCGGGTCCGCGTCGCCAGGGCGGCGCAAGGTGTTGCGTCAGGCTGGAATCGACCCGCTCGTAGTGGTATCGGGTGTCGACGAGGACGCCACCATCTCCCGTCTGGGCGTTGCCGAACCTGCCGACGTCACCAGAGCGCTGGCGTCCGCCAAGGCAGTGCAGGTCGCCGACAGCCTTAACACATCGGCCGCATCGGTGGCCGCGGATTGCGTGGTGATCGGCTGCGACTCGATGCTGTACTGCGGCGGCGAGCTGCGCGGCAGGCCCGCCTCCGCCGACGAGGCCAACCGGCAGTGGCAGACGATGGCCGGCCACACCGGACACCTGCACACCGGCCACTGCGTCATCCGGTTGCGCCACAACGAGGTTGTGCACCAGAGCGCGGAAACACTCGTCACCGCAGTTCATTTCGCCACCCCATCGGCACACGAGCTGGACGCCTACATCGCCAGCGGCGAGCCGTTGAGGGTCGCGGGCGGGTTCACGCTCGACGGCCTCGGCGGCTGGTTCATCGATGCCGTCGACGGCGACCCGTCCGGCGTGATCGGGATCAGCCTGCCGCTCACCCGGCGGCTCTTCGAGCGGGCGGGATTGTCGATTCCGGCGCTATGGGAGGCCAACCCGGTCCCGCAGTAGGCTCGGTGACGTGCCGCTACCTGCCGATCCCACTCCCGCCCTGCAGTCCTACGCCCATCCAGAGCGGTTGGTCACCGCCGACTGGCTGTCGTCGCATCTCGGTACGCCCGGTCTCGTCGTGGTCGAATCCGACGAAGACGTACTGCTCTACGACGTCGGTCACATCCCCGGGGCGGTGAAGATCGACTGGCACACCGACCTCAACGATCCGCACGTGCGCGACTACATCACCGGCCGGCAGTTCGCCGCGTTGATGGACAGCAAGGGCATTTCGCGCGATGACACCGTGGTGATCTACGGCGACAAAAGCAATTGGTGGGCGGCGTACGCGCTCTGGGTGTTCACTCTGTTCGGCCACCCCGATGTGCGGCTGCTCGACGGCGGCCGCGACCTGTGGATCTCCAGCGGGCGCGACACCACCCTTGAAGTGCCCGGACAGAAGACCAGCGGCTATCCCGTCGTCGAGCGCGACGACAGCGCAATCCGGGCGTTCAAGGACGACGTCCTGGCCACCGTCGGCGCGCAGCCGTTGATCGACGTGCGCTCCCCGCAGGAGTACACCGGCGAGCGCACGCACATGCCCGACTACCCGGAGGAGGGTGCGCTGCGCGGCGGCCACATCCCCACCGCGGTGTCGATCCCGTGGGCGAAGGCAGCCGACGAGAACGGCCGGTTCCGCGTCCGCGAGGAACTTGAACAGCTGTACGGCTTTCTCAAACCCGACGATAGGACCGTCGTCTACTGCCGCATCGGCGAGCGGTCCAGTCACACCTGGTTCGTGCTCACTCACCTGCTCGGCAAGCCGGGAGTGCGCAACTACGACGGGTCGTGGACGGAGTGGGGCAACACCGTGCGCGTTCCCATCGTCGTCGGAGAAGATCCCGGCTCACCATGACGAAGCCCGGCTGCCTACCCGCGCCGTTGGCCGAGGTGGTGTCCGACTTCCAGGACATGCACGGCCAGGACAAGCTCAAGCTGCTGCTCGAGTTTGCCAACGAACTGCCAGCGCTGCCTGCCGAGCTGTCCGAGGCCGCGATGGAGCCGGTGCCCGAGTGCCAGTCGCCAGTTTTTCTGCACGTCGACGCCGGTGATCGCGATGACATTCGGCTGTTCTTCAGCGCGCCGCCCGAGGCGCCGACCACCCGGGGGTTCGCGTCGATCCTGGCCGCGGGCTTGGACCATCAACCCGCCGACGACATCCTGGCCGTGCCCGACGACTTCTACCGCGACCTGGGCCTGGCGGCGCTGATCAGCCCGCTGCGTCTGCGCGGCATGGCCGCGATGCTGGCCAGGATCAAGCGCCGCCTGCGCACCGCTTAAACTGCCCGTCGGATACATTTCTAAAAACTTCTCTTAAGAGACACGACGCTAAAGACAAGCCAGGAGGCGCAGTGCCTAGTCACTCCAGCTCTCGGATCTCCAAGGTCCTCGTCGCGAACCGCGGCGAGATCGCGGTCCGCGTGATCCGGGCGGCGAGGGACGCCGAGCTGGAAAGCGTCGCCGTGTACGCCGAGCCGGACGCCGACGCCCCGCACGTGCGGTTGGCTGACGAGGCGTTTGCGCTCGGGGGCCAGACCTCGGCCGAGTCGTACCTTGACTTCGCGAAGATCCTCGACGCCGCCGCAAAGTCCGGCGCCAACGCCATCCACCCCGGCTACGGCTTCCTATCCGAGAACGCCGACTTCGCCCAGGCTGTCATCGACGCCGGCCTGATCTGGATCGGCCCGAGTCCCCAGTCGATCCGTGACCTGGGCGACAAGGTCACCGCGCGCCACATCGCCGCCCGTGCGCAGGCGCCGCTGGTGCCCGGCACGCCGGATCCGGTCAAGAACGCCGACGAAGTGGCGGCGTTCGCCAAGGAGCACGGCCTGCCGATCGCCATCAAAGCGGCGTTCGGCGGCGGCGGCCGCGGAATGAAGGTGGCCCGCACCATCGAGGAGATCCCGGAGCTGTTCGAGTCCGCGACCCGCGAAGCGACCGCGGCGTTCGGCCGCGGCGAGTGCTTCGTCGAGCGTTACCTCGACAAGCCGCGCCACGTCGAGGCGCAGGTGATCGCCGACAAGCACGGCAACGTCATCGTGGCGGGCACCCGCGACTGTTCGCTGCAGCGCCGCTACCAGAAGCTGGTCGAGGAGGCACCGGCACCGTTCCTGACGGACGCGCAGCGCAAAGAGATCCACGAGTCTGCCAAGCGGATCTGCATTCAAGCCCACTACTACGGAGCCGGCACGGTCGAATACCTGGTCGGCCAGGACGGTCTGATCTCGTTCCTCGAGGTCAACACCCGATTGCAGGTTGAGCACCCGGTCACCGAGGAGACCGCCGGCATCGACCTGGTGCTGCAGCAGTTCAAGATCGCCAACGGCGAGAAGCTCGACCTCACCGAGGACCCGACGCCGCGCGGGCACGCCATCGAGTTCCGCATCAACGGCGAGGACGCCGGGCGCGGCTTTTTGCCCGCGCCGGGTCCGGTCACCAAGTTCCACCCGCCGAGTGGTCCGGGCGTGCGGCTCGATTCCGGCGTCGAAACCGGTTCGGCGATCGGCGGTCAGTTCGACTCGATGCTGGCCAAGCTGATCGTCTACGGCGCCACCCGCGAGGAGGCGCTGGCCAGGTCACGCCGCGCGCTCGCCGAGTTCGAGGTCGAGGGTCTGGCCACCGTCATCCCGTTCCACCGCGCGGTGGTGGCGGATCCGGCATTCATCGGTGACGGTGACAGTTTCTCGGTGCACACCCGGTGGATCGAGACGGAGTGGGACAACACGGTCGAGCCGTTCACCGGTGGCGAGCCTCTCGACGAGGACGAGACGCTGCCGCGGCAGAAAGTGGTGGTCGAGGTGAGCGGCCGTCGGCTCGAGGTGTCGCTGCCCGGCGACCTCGCACTGCGCAACGGGGAAATAGCCGGAGCGTCGGCTTCAAATGTCATTCGTAAAAAGCCCAAGCCCCGCAAGCGCGGTTCCCACGCGGGCGCCGGATCCGCCTCGGGCGACGCTGTCACGGCGCCGATGCAGGGCACCGTTGTCAAGGTTGCGGTCGAAGAGGGCCAGGAGGTCAGCACTGGCGATCTGGTCGTGGTCCTCGAGGCGATGAAGATGGAGAATCCGGTCACCGCTCACAAGGACGGCACCATCACCGGGCTCGCCGTCGAGGCCGGGGCGGCGATAACCCAGGGCACCGTCCTCGCCGAGATCAAGTAACCCCGCTACGCACAGTGGCGCCGGTCGAAATCGACGCCAGCGCTTAGTATTTGCATGTCCGTCAAACGCGCCGTCGGGGACAATTGGAGATGCGTGAGAAGAACATAAGAAGATGACCGAGCATCATCATTCTCGGTTGTCACCCGCACGGCGCGGTAGTACGGTCAGACCAGGGTTGAGTTCACAGCCTGACCGGAGCGCCTGGTCCTGAAAACCAACGGGCCGTGAAAACCAAATTTCCTGGCGACAGCCAGGCGTTATCTGTCAGTGGCACGACACATTCGAGCTGGTGGGGTCGTCAATGAGTGCTGTACGCAAATTTTCGGTGGCGCAGAGTTCGGTGGTCCAGAGGTCGCGCACCCGCGATCACTTCAGCGGTGATGGCGTGTGGTTGAACGCCCAAAGGCATGACGGCGCAACCGTGGTTGTCGCCGCCGGCGAGTTGGACGCTTCCAACCTTCATCACCTGACCGA
Organism: uncultured Actinomycetota bacterium; assembly: GCA_963759655.1. GTDB lineage: Bacteria > Actinomycetota > Actinomycetes > Mycobacteriales > Mycobacteriaceae > Mycobacterium. Next base: position 10,345 of record CAVXAG010000002.1, read on the forward strand.
CTACGCCCGGTCCTGTCTCACAGCCGGTCACGCATTGGTACTCGATCTCAGCCGACTGGACTTCCTTGGGGCACAAGGCATCCGGAGCCTGCTTCAAATTGCCGATGACTGCGGTCGAAGCGGAACAGACTGGGCCCTGGTGCCCGGCCACGCCGTGAATCGCCTTCTTCGAATCTTCGACGACGAGGCAGAACTGCCGACGGCGCCGTCAATTACTGAAGCACTGGAACGTATTTCGGCTCCTGGCTGCGCACGCAGCCTACTTCAGCTCGTCCCGAAGTCGGGCTAGCGTCCGCGCCAGTATGCGCGAGACATGCATCTGTGAGATGCCGACCCGCTCGGCGATCTGGCTCTGCGTCAGCGAGTCGAAGAATCGCAGGATGATGACGGTGCGTTCGCGTTCGGGAAGTTGATCGAGAAGCGGCCGGATCACTTCGTGATCCTCGATCCGGTCAAGGTTGGCGTCGGCGCTGCCCAGCGTGGCGGTCAGCGGCGACGACTCATCGTCACCGCCGCCACCGCTGTCGATGGACAGCGTGTTGTAGCCACTGCCGGCGATCAGCGCCTCCACCACCTCGTCACGATCGAGCTCGAGTTCGGTCGCCAGCTCCGACGCGGTCGGGGCGCGCCCGAGCCGTTGTGACATCTCAGCGGTCGCACTGCCCAACTGAAGATGCAGTTCCTTCAACCGGCGCGGGACCTTGACCGCCCAGCTGTTGTCGCGGAAGTGGCGGCGGACCTCCCCCATGATCGTCGGCACGGCGAACGAGACGAAATCGCTACCGCATTCGACGTCGAATCTGTTCACCGCGTTCACGAGTCCGAGCCGAGCCACCTGTGCGATGTCTTCGCGCGGCTCCCCGCGCCCGTCGAACCGATGCGCGATGTGCTCGGCCAGCGGCATGCATCGGCGGACGATCTGCTCGCGGGCTCGTTCCCGTTGCAACGAGTCACTGGATAGTGCGTTCAATTCCCGGAACATGTCGGGTACGTCGGCGTATTCAGAACGGGTTCGCGGTGACGAACTCTCTTTCACCTGCTGGTGTCCAGCCGTCTCGCCGTCATGGTGATCCCGAAGACGCGGGCCGGATTGTCGATCTCAGCACCGTCGTGGAAGGTCTCCACGTCGTCGGTGAGCGAGCTGATGACATGCCAGCTGAAGGTGCCGGGCCGCAGCACATCGTCCTCAACGCACGGCGCCGACACCGAGATCCAGAGGTCGTTCTCGCGGGGGCGAACAGTGATGGTGAGCCGAGCGTCCGGCGCCGAAGAACGAATCAGCGCGGTGGCCGCCTCGTCCAGCGCCAGCCTCAAGTCGGCCACCGCGTCTAGGTCCAGGTCTTCCAGAGTCGCGAGCGCACTCACGAGAGTGCGAACGATGGCGAGGCTCTCCAGCCGCGCGGGCACCAGGAATTCGACGGGCTGGCCGTGCGTTCCGGCCGGCGCTTCGTCGTCAGCCTCGGACATCTGGCCTCCTGGCACCGGCACGAGATTACTCTTTAATCTCCGTGAACCAGTCATAACAGTCCTCTCCGACCAGAATGAAACCGCACGAAACCGGGTATCTGATGGCCGCGCGAGAACGACGAGTCCGAGATCGGCCAGTCATCGCCGAGACGCCACCCACCGCGGCACGGGCCCTCGGCAACGTGGCCGAACGCTTCGTTCTGGCTCATCACACACCGGATACCCGCGGTGACCGGGCAGTTAAACGTCTGCAGAGGGACGAAACCGATCCGGCAGGGGATCCCGAGGTTTAGCGAATCGGGATCGCGGGCATCCAGCACAGAGCGACGGGTCGAGTTGCCTGTCGCACGCGGGCGAAAACCATGCACTAGCAAGGCGCTTCACCCGCAGTACGGAGCGATTGTGCTCACAACAAACCGGCCAAGGGAAGGATCCATGGCGAAGAACAGCGGACCTGAAGAAGCCATCAAGGGCGTCGTCGAAGGCGCCAAGGGCAAGGCAAAGGAAGTCGCCGGCGCCGTCACGGGCCGTGACGATCTGTATGACGAGGGCAAAGCCCAGCAGGACAAGGCCGATGCGCAGCGTGACGCCGCCAAGAAGGAGGCCGAGGCCGAGGCGGCTCGCGGTGGCGCGAAGGCTGCCGAACAGCGCCAGAAGGCCAACCAGTAGCCAGTTAGCGTCGGTGGGCCCAGTCCGATCAGGACTGGGCCCACCTGTCGTTATGCCGCCGGCCGGTGTGATTGCTTGACGGGATGCTCCGCGACCCACCTGGCCTCGATGCGCCGCACCCGATGACGTTCGACGATGAGCCAGGAAACGCCTCCGCCGGCAGTCAGGGCGGCGGTCAGGCCGGCCCAGAGCAGCAATTCCGTATGGTGGTACGCAAGTGCCGCCAGACAGCCGGCCACCGCAACGACGCCTACCGCGATCAGAAACAGGCCCGGCCAAAAGTAGACGTCGATCATCGACTCGCCGGCGTGCTGGTGGTGTGTGCGGGAATGATCAATCGGATCGTGATGCGTGTCTCCCATCACTGTCTCCTTCGTTGAGATACCTGCCGAAACGACTACGCCTGCCGAAACGACTACGACAGCAGGGCCAGAGGTGCGGTCATCGTCAGCACCAAAAGCATCAGCACGAGCAGGAACCAGCCTGCGCCCTGCCAGATCCACCACCCGCCGCGGGCGCGCCACACCCGGTACGTCCGGAGGAAGGCCCACACGCCTCCGATGATCAGGGTGACGGCGGGGCCGATGGCCAGCGTATTGCGCTGCAGTGCGCTGCAATTGTCCAGCGCCCCTTGACCAGCGCCCGTCTTGCAACCGTTCATCCAGGCCATCGAGCCGAGCAGTATCACCAGCGCGATGGCAACGAAAATCGCGACGAACTTCACCGCCGCGGCGTACGTCGCGCGGTCACGCTGCGGGTTTGATGTATCAGGCGACATCTTCATGGCGCTACCTAACTACTACCAACACTACGCGCCCCAGCCTTGTCGGAGCCTTGTCGGACCTCATTGGCACGATGGATAGGTGCCCGATAACCCCAGCGGCTTCAGCCCGGCGACGCTCGAGTGGTTCACCGGTACCTTCGCCGCGCCTACGCCGGCGCAGGCACAGGCCTGGTCGGCCATCGCTCGTGGTGACAACACGCTGGTCATCGCCCCAACCGGGTCCGGCAAGACGCTGGCGGCGTTCCTGTGGGCCATCGACCGGCTGGCCAACGAGCCGGCTGGCGGGCCGGGCACCCGCGTGCTTTACGTCTCTCCGCTCAAGGCCCTCGCCGTCGACGTCGAACGCAACCTGCGCACCCCGCTTACCGGCATCACCCGGACGGCCCAGCGGCTCGGCCTTCCCGATCCGCAGATCAGCGTTGGCGTGCGCTCTGGTGACACTCCCCCGAGTCGCCGGCGCGAGCTGATCACCCGCCCGCCGGACATCCTGATCACCACGCCGGAGTCGCTGTTTCTGATGCTGACCTCGGCCGCTCGCGAGACGTTGGCGGGCGTGCAGACCGTGATCGTCGACGAGGTTCACGCCGTCGCTGGCACAAAGCGCGGCTCCCACCTCGCGTTGTCCCTCGAGCGCCTGGACGGGTTGTTGCAACGGCCCGCGCAGCGCATCGGATTGTCGGCCACCGTTCGGCCGGCCGAAGAGGTGGCGCGGTTCCTGGTCGGAGCCGCAGCGGCGGCGACATCCAGGGGAGCGAAGGCGCCATGCACCATCGTGGCGCCGCCGGCGGCCAAGACGTTCGACCTGTCCGTGGTGGTGCCGGTGCCCGACATGGCGAACCTGGACAACAACACCATCTGGCCCGCAGTCGAGCAGCGCATCGCGGACCTGATCGAGGCGCATCAGTCCACGATCGTCTTCGCGAACTCGCGACGGCTGGCGGAGCGACTGACCTCACGGCTCAACGAGATTCACGCCGAACGGTCCGGCATCGACCTTTCTCCGCACCCCAACCCCGAAGTGCCGGGCGGTCCGCCCGCGCAGATCATGGGCAGCGGGCAGTCGTACGGCGCCGCGCCGCTGCTGGCCCGCGCGCATCACGGCTCGGTGAGCAAGGAACAGCGCGCCGCGGTCGAGGACGACCTGAAGAGCGGACGGCTCAAAGCCGTGGTGGCCACCTCCAGCCTCGAGCTCGGAATCGACATGGGCGCAGTAGATCTCGTCATTCAAGTGGAGGCGCCACCGTCGGTGGCCAACGGGTTGCAGCGGATCGGCCGGGCCGGGCACCAGGTCGGCGAGATCTCGCGCGGCGTCGTGTTCCCCAAGCACCGCACCGATTTGATCAGCTGCGCGGTGACGGTGCAGCGGATGCTCGCCGGGCAGATCGAGAGCCTGACGGTGCCCGCGAATCCGCTCGATGTGCTCGCGCAGCACACCATCGCCGCGTGCGCGTTGGAGCCACTGGAGGCCGACCGGTGGTTCGACACGGTGCGGCGAAGTGCACCGTTCGCGACGCTGCCCCGCAGCGCGTTCGAGGCAACGTTGGATCTGCTGTCCGGCAAGTACCCGTCCACCGAGTTCGCAGAGCTGCGGCCGCGGCTGGTCTACGACCGTGATGCCGGCCTGCTGACGGCGCGGCCGGGTGCGCAGCGGCTGGCGGTCACCTCCGGCGGGGCCATCCCGGACCGCGGGCTGTTCACCGTGTACCTGGCGGCCGGCGCGGATTCCGAAAAGCCCTCGCGGGTAGGTGAACTCGACGAGGAGATGGTCTACGAGTCCCGGCCCGGCGACGTCATCTCCCTGGGTGCGACAAGTTGGCGGATCACCGAGATCACCCACGACCGGGTGCTCGTCATTCCGGCGTTCGGTGAGCCGGCACGGCTCCCGTTCTGGCGCGGAGACGCTGTCGGACGACCCGCCGAACTCGGGGCCGCTCTGGGCGCGTTCACCGGCGAGCTGGCCCGCCTGAAACCTAAGGCGTTCGAAGAGCGCTGCGCTGCAATGGGTCTCGATAGATATGCGACCGATAACCTGCGCGGGTTGCTCGACGATCAGCAGCAGGCCACCAATGCCGTGCCCACCGACTCCACGCTGGTGGTGGAGCGGTTCCGCGACGAGCTCGGCGACTGGCGGGTGATTCTGCACTCTCCGTATGGGTTGCGGGTGCACGGGCCGCTGGCGCTGGCCGTCAGCCGGCGCCTGCGCGAGCGGTACGGGATCGACGAAAAGCCCACCGCCTCCGACGACGGGATCGTTGTGCGGCTGCCCGACACCGAGGACTTACCCCCGGGGGCCGACCTGTTCGTTTTCGAGCCGGACGAAGTCGAACCGATCGTCACCGCCGAAGTCGGCGGCTCTGCGTTGTTCGCGTCGCGGTTCCGCGAATGCGCCGCGCGGGCGCTGCTGCTGCCGCGGCGCCATCCCGGCAAGCGCTCCCCGCTGTGGCACCAGCGCCAGCGCGCAGCGCAATTGCTCGATGTGGCACGCAAATACCCGGACTTTCCGATCGTGCTCGAAGCCGTGCGCGAATGCCTGCAAGACGTCTATGACGTGCCCGCCCTGACGGCCCTGATGGCCCGCGTCGGGCAGCGCCGGGTGCGGGTGGTCGAGGTCCAGACGGCCACCCCGTCGCCGTTCGCCGCGTCGCTGTTGTTCGGCTACGTCGGCGCGTTCATGTATGAAGGCGACGCACCTCTGGCGGAGCGGCGCGCGGCTGCGCTGTCGCTGGACACCACCCTGCTGGCCGAGCTGCTGGGCCGGGTCGAGCTGCGCGAACTGCTCGACCCCGAGGTCGTCGCGGCCACCCACCGCCAGCTGCAGCACCTCAGCGCGGACCGGCTCGCCCGGGACGCCGAGGCGGTGGCAGACCTGCTGCGTCTGCTGGGCCCCCTCACACAAGATGAGATCGCAGAGCGCACCACCGCGTCCGATATCGGCGGCTGGTTGGAGGGGCTGCGTGGAGCGCGGCGGGCGGTGACCGTCTCGTACGCCGAACGGACGTGGTGGGTGGCGGTCGAGGACATCGGCCGGCTGCGCGACGGCGTGGGCATTGCCGTGCCGCCGGGTGTGCCGGTGGGCTTCACCGAACCGGTGACCGACCCGCTGGCCGAGCTGATCGGCCGCTATGGGCGCACCCGCGGGCCGTTCACCACCGCCGAGGTCGCGTCGCGGTTCGGGCTTGGTCTGCGGGTGGCCGCCGACGTGCTGGGCCGGCTTGCCGTCGATGGCAAACTCGTGCACGGCGAATTCAGTTCCGCTGTCCCAGATCCCGATCAGTGGTGCGACGCGGAAGTCCTGCGGATGCTGCGCCGACGGTCGTTGGCCGCGCTGCGTGCCCAGGTGGAACCCGTCAGCACCGCCGCTTTTGGCCGGTTCTTGCCCGCCTGGCAGCAGATCGGCTCATCGGGCACCACCGGGACCGACGCGCTTGCCGGGGTGATCGAACAGATCGCCGGCGTCGCCGTGCCGGCGTCCGCGCTCGAGCCGCTGGTTCTGGGGCAGCGTGTCCGCGACTATCAGCCTGCGATGCTCGATGAGCTGCTCGCGTCGGGAGAAGTCGCATGGTCCGGCAGTGGCGCGATCTCAGGAAGTGACGGCTGGATCGCGCTGCACATGACCGACACCGCACCGCTGTCGCTGTCGGCGCCTGGCGACATTGAGTTCAACGACCGCCACCGGACCATCCTCGACACCCTCAGTCGGGGAGGCGGTTTCTTCTTCCGCCAGCTGGCCGATCCGCACGACGACAGCCCGGAAACGGCCCTGAAGGCGGCCCTCTGGGAACTGGTCTGGGCCGGCTGGGTCACCGGCGACACCTTCGCGCCGGTCCGCGCGCTGCTTGCCGGATCGGGCCGCCGGTCGTCGCCTGCCCATCGACAGCGCCGGCGGCCACCGCGGCTCAGCCACTACAGCATCGCGCACGCACAGGCCCGCGCCGCCGACCCGACCGTCGCGGGCAGGTGGTCGGCGCTGCCCGCACCCCAACCCGATTCGACGGTGCGGGCCCACTTCCGCGCGGAGCTGCTGCTCGGCCGCTACGGCGTACTCACCAAGGGCAGCGTCGCCACCGAGGGGGTACCCGGCGGGTTCGCGACGCTGTACAAGGTGCTGACGGCATTGGAGGACGCCGGTCGATGCCAGCGCGGCTACTTCGTCGAATCGCTGGGCGGCGCGCAATTCGCGGTCGCATCGACCGTGGACCGCTTGCGGTCGCATCAGGACACCGTCGATAAAGACCGGCCGGCGTATCAGGCGGTGGCGCTCGCCGCGGCCGACCCGGCCAACCCGTACGGATCCGCGCTCCCCTGGCCGGCGCGTTCAACCGACGAGAGTCTGGGGGCACCTCCCGCTAGCGGGGGAAAGCCGGGCCGCAAGGCCGGCGGGCTGGTCGTTCTTGTCGACGGCGAATTGGTGTGGTTCCTCGAGCGCGGCGGCCGTTCGCTGCTGAACTTCTCGTCCGACCCGGAGGCGCACCGCGCGGCCGCCGGTGCGCTGGCCGAATTGGTGGTCGCCGGCCGCGTTGCGTCGATTCTGGTCGAACGGGTTGACGGCGTGCCGGTGCTCGAGCCGGCGCAGTCCGGTGAGCGGGCACACGTTGCCGCCGCGCTGGCCGACAGCGGATTCGTGCGCACGCCACGGGGTCTGAGGTTCAGGCGATAACGGGATGCCCGAGGGGGACACGGTGTGGCTCACCGCCGCCAACCTTCGCGACGGGTTGGTCGGCAAGGCGTTGACCCGGTGCGACGTCCGGGTGCCCCGGTTCGCGGCCGCGGATTTGACCGGGCACACCGTCGATGAGGTGCTCAGCCGCGGCAAGCACCTGTTCATCCGGGTCGGCCCGGCCAGCATCCACTCACATCTGAAGATGGACGGCAGCTGGCGGGTCTCCGCCGACCGCCGCGTGCGAGAGAGCGACCACCGCGTGCGAATCATCTTGGAAGCCGGCGATGTTCAGGCGGCCGGTGTCGAGTTGGGCCAACTCGAGATCCTGGACCGCGACGATGATATGTCCGTGGTCGCCCACCTCGGTCCCGACCTGCTGGGCGCGGACTGGGATCCCCAGACCGCCGCGGCCAACCTCGCCGCCGACCCGCACCGACCGGTTGCCGCCGCACTGCTGGACCAGCGGGTCATGGCAGGTGTCGGCAACGTGTACTGCAACGAATTGTGTTTTGTGTTCGGCCTTCTGCCCACCTCGGCGGTGTCGGTCGCCGACGCCGGGCGGCTGGTGTCACGCGCTCACGACATGCTGATGGCCAATAGATCGCGGTTCAACCGCACCACGACCGGAGATCGGCGGCACGGCAACGAATTGTGGGTGTACGGCCGCGCCGGAAAGCCCTGCAGGCGCTGCGGAATCCTGATCGAGTCTGATGCCGACGGCGAACGGATCCGCTACTGGTGCCCAAGCTGTCAGCGTTAGCCCCCGAAAAGCTCGGGGTTCGAAGCGATGTACTGCTGCACCGTCTGAGCGGGCTGGCCGGTGAGGGTCTCGACGTCATCGGTGGCCCGGTTGTAGTGGTCCCCGCGGTGAAGCCTCGCCATCGTCGAGATGTGCTGCTGGACGTGGTCCGGCAGCCCGGAGGTCCGCAGGTACTGCCGGGTCCACTCGTCGTGTGACGTGTCCTCCGCGGTCACCGGCCGTCCCAACGCACGCGCGTATTGCTCGGCGAGGCTGTTCATGTCGAGCACCTCGGGGCCGGTCAGCTCGTACACGTCACCGATCCGGTCGGAGGGGTCAAGCAGCAGCGCGACCACCACCCTGGCGACGTCGACTGCCGAAATCGGCGACGTGCGGCCTGTGCCGAACGGCAGCGGCAGCACTCCGCGGTCGCGCACCGACCGCCTGGCCAGCATCGTGAACAGCGGATTGTCGAGGAAGACCGTCGGCCGGATGTGCACCACCGGCACCCCCGACCAGTTCATCACCTCTTCGGATAACCAATGCAGCCACTGCTGATGGGATTCCTCCGTGCTGGTCAGCGTCATCTGCGAGACGGTCATCTGCGACATGTTCACGATCACGCCGTAGCCGCCGAGCTCGCGCGCGGTCGCGCAGACGATCGCGGTGGCCTCCAGGTAGTCCAGCGACACGCTCATGTTGAAGAACATCCGCTGCATACCGGTCATCGCATCGACGACGTTCCTCGGATCGGTGAGATCGCCGACCACCACCTCCGCCCCGAGGTCCCGCAGTCGCTGCGCCCGAGCGTCTTCGCGGTGCACCATGGCCCGCACCGGCTCCCCCTTGTCGAGGAGCATCTCAACGACGGAACGACTGACTCCGCCGATCTTTCCGGCTGCACCCGTGATCAGATACATGGCATTAAGTTAGCCGCCGCGGGCCTGCCAAGCGTGCGCAGTGCTCAGTCCGCGACCATCCACATCGACGTCGCGATCAGGTCACCCCGCTCGAGCGCCGCTGCTCGGTGTTCGTGCACCTTGAGGTAATCCGCGTCGGTCACCATGGCGATGAACGCCGCCGGGGACGGGTACTCGACGATGAGAATCGCGTCCCACCAGGGCCGCTCGCCGTCCCCGATGACGACGGTCGGGGCCGCGCCGCCGTAGCGGACCTTGCCTCCGACGCGTTCCAGGTGCGGGGCGACTCCCTGCCCGTACTGCAGATAGCGCTCGAGCCCGCCCGGCTGTGTGAACTTCAGCAGGTTGACCATCACCACAGGCGCGTCGGGCGGCCGGGCTGCCAGCGCCGCGATCTGCTCACGCGTCGGTTCCAACGAACTGCTCATCGTGGTTACGTTAGTGACACTTCAGCCGAAGCGAAGGAGCGAGTCGATGAGCGAACTGAACGCTTTGGTCGCCCACCAGGACGCCGAGGGCGGCATCACACTGAAGCCCGAGGTCCTCGACGACACGTTCTTGCCGGACGGCGAAGTGGAGATCGCCGTCGAATACTCGGGGATCAACTACAAGGACGCGCTTGCCGTGACCCCGCGGGGCGGGGTAGCCCGGACCTACCCGCTGATCCCCGGCGTCGACGTGGCCGGCGTCGTCGCGGCGTCGTCGTCGCCGGACTTCGCGGTCGGAGATCCGGTGATCGCGCATGGTTACGACATCGGTACCGGCCGGCACGGCGGCTACGCCGAGCGGGCCCGTTATCCGGCCGACTACGTGGTCAAGCTCGACGGGCTGACCACCGATCAGGCCGCCGCGATCGGCACGGCCGGGTTCACCGCCGCAATGAGCGTCAACGCGATCCGCACGCACGGGGTCGGCCCGTCGGACGGTCCGGTCTTGGTGACCGGTGCCACCGGCGGCGTCGGCAGTGTCAGCGTCGACCTGCTCGCCAAACTCGGCTACCAGGTGGTGGCGTCCACCGGTAAGCCCGACATCGAGGGCTACTTGCAAGACCTCGGCGCATCCGCGGTCATCGGGCGGGTGCCGCCGGAAGGCGAGAAGATCCGGGCGCTCGGCAAGTCCAGGTGGGCCGCCGTCGTCGACTGCGTTGGTGGCCCTGCGCTCGCATACGCGCTGAGCACCATGAATTATGGTGGTATTGCGGCGATTTCGGGACTGGCGGGGTCTGCTGAACTGCCGACGACCGTGCACCCGTTCATCCTGCGCGGCGTGACACTGGCGGGAATCGATTCGGTGCTGTTGCGTATCGACAAGCGGCGCGAGATATGGCGACAGCTTGCGACCGAACTCACCCCGCCGCACCTGGGGCTGCTGACCAGCGACATCTCCGTTCTCGAGGTGCCGGACGCGCTCCGGAAAATCAGTAAGGGCGGCGTGACCGGCCGGACGCGCGTGGTCGTCAAAGACGGCTTCTGAGTCGTATGTCAATATTCCGGCCCAACCAGATTGTATGCTGCCTGTACGCTTCGCACGATTTGCGTCGACGACACTTTTGCAACACGGGGGTCCACCATGAGAGCTGAGCCGAAGAGGTGAAAACGATGAAGCCGGCGTACCGACCGAGTTCAGGCCACCGCCCGAGGATGCTCTCGGTCGCGGTCGGCGTAGGGGGGCTTTTAGTAATGGCGATGCTCACCCTTCTCGTCGGTCGTCCAACAACTGACACACGGTCCTCGACCGCAGTGATTGCCGCGCCGGGCAGCACGACAACTCGCACCGCGCCATCTGCTGCCCCCGGTGTGCAAGCTCCACCCTTCGTTGGGGGCTGGCTCGGTAATGCCTGGTACGACACCCACAAGGGCGAGTAAAACGAGTGACGGCTGCTGAGCTTCTGAGTCGTATCTCAAGGGTGGAAGTCAACGGGTCTGCCCGTAGTCGGTAGATCTGTGGATGAATTTGCGATTGTGGATAATCCGGCCTGAATGCCGTTGGGCGGCAATCGTTGTTGCCCAGCTCGTCGGTGCCGGTCGATAAGTTGTCGGCATGGGTTCGATCGCGTTCGTCGAGGCGACAAGCGTCTACAACACGGTAGATGCGCTGTTCGACAAGATCGACACGCTCGATTCGGATGCGCTGTCGAACTCAGAGTGCGCCGAACTGCTGGAGCGGCGGCAGACCTGGCGGCGCCGCCTCACCGCCGGCGACCACGAACTGATCAACCACCTCGCCACGGCGCCCACCGACGAGTTGGCCGAGGAGTTGGGTGGCGCACCCTCGCACGTGTTGGCGGATCGGTTGCGGATCACCCGCGCCGAGGCTCGCAGGCGCATCGATGACGCGGCCGATGTGGGGCCGCGCCGCGCCCTCACGGGCGAGCCACTGGCCCCGAAGCTGGAGCACACCGCCGCTGGGCAGCACGCCGGGCTGATCGATGTCGAGCATCTGCGCATCATCCGCCGCTTCTTCGCCCAGCTGCCCCACTTCGTGGATGAGCCGACCCGCGCGGATGCCGAGCACAAGCTGGCCGAGGTGGCGAGCCAGTATCGCCCCGATGAGCTGCAGCGGTTCGCCGACCACTACGAATTGGTACTCAACCCGGACGGCAATTTCTCCGACGAGGACCGCGCCCGTCGGCGTGGCATCACCGTGGGCCCGCAGGGAACCGACGGCATGAGCCGGGTAACCGGGTATCTGAACCCGGAGTTGCGCGCCGGGCTGGACGCAGTGCTGGCCAAATTGGCTGCGCCGGGCATGTGCAACCCCGCCGATGAGAGCCCCACCGTGGCGGGCGCTCCGAGCCAAGACACAATCAACGGCGACTATCGCAGCACGGCCCAACGCAACCATGACGCTTTGAATGTGATCGTGCGGGCCAGCATGATGTCCGGTGAGCTGGGCAGCCACCAGGGATTGCCGGTGACCATCACTGCCACCGTCAGCCTCCAAGACCTGCAGGCCAAGACCGGGATGGCGCACACCGGCGGCGGCACACTGCTGCCGATCTCGGATGTTATCCGGATGGCCGCGCACGCCTACAACTACCTGCTGGTGTTCGACGACGCCAAGCGCTGCGAGCTGTACAAGGGGCGCAGCACCCGGCTGGCCACCCCCGCCCAACGACTCGTGCTCTACGCCACCGAACGTGGCTGCACGCGTCCGGGCTGTGATGTTCCCGCCTACTGGTGCCAGGTGCACCACGCCACCAAGGACTGGGCCAACGGCGGACAGACCGACATCGACAAACTCACTCTCGCGTGCGGACCCGACAACCGCCTGGTGAAAGATGGCGGCTGGAAAACCCGAAAACGCAAAGACGGTACTACCGAATGGATCCCACCCCCGCACCTGGACCGAGGCCAACGTCGAACCAACACCTTCTTCCACCCGGAGAACATGGTCGACGACCCCTAAAGCGAGCGACGGCTGACGAACCGGCGACCATCGAACTCGAGGCTGTACGCCAGCAGCTGCAGCGGCGCCGAGAAGTCATCAGCGGGAACGTCGATGATGTTGGGGTACAACGAGTCTCCGTCGATCGGCAGACCCAGCGACGCCATCTGCACCCGCAGCTGGTGGGTACGCCCGGTACGCGGCGTGAGCCGGTAGAGCCCGTCGCCGAGCGGCTCGACGAACGTCTCGGCGTTGGCTTCACCCGGCTCAATGACCGCCTGTAAACAACCGCGCCGCTTGACGATTCGGCTGCGCACCACGCGCGGCAACGCCAAGGTGACCAACCCCCGAAGCCCGAGCCAGATACGTCTTGCGGACCAGCCCCCGCGAGAACAGCGTTTGGTAGCGCCCGCGCACCTCACGCCGGGTGGTGAACACCAGCACACCCGCGGTCAAACGGTCCAACCGGTGCGCGGGGCTGAGCTCGGGCAGGTCCAGCTCCCGGCGCAGCCGCACCAGCGCGGTCTGGGCGACGTGGCGTCCCCGCGGCATGGTGGCCAGGAAATGCGGCTTGTCCACCACCACGATGTCGTCGTCGCGGTGCAGCACGGGGATGTCGAACGGCACGGGCACCTCAGCGGTTAAATCCCGATAGAAGTACACGTGCGACCCCGCAGGCATCACGCTCCCGGCGTGCAGCGCCACACCATCCGCGTCGACGACCTCGCCGGCGGTCACCTTGGCGGCCGCCGCCGGGCCGAACCGGCCGCGCAACTCGTCCAGCACCGATCCGCCGCGCAGCCGCAGCCGCGCAGGCCCGAGCCCGTTGCGCACCGGCAGCGGCGCCGCCCTCAAAGCCCACTCAATTCAGGGGTACCGGTTCGAGGATCTCCGCCCGGGCCTCCGGAGCAGCTTGCCTGAGAGCGTCCGCGGACTCGTCGTCGGGCTGCTGCTGCGAACGCACCTCCGCGTCCACTCGCGCGATGTAGGTGTCCACCTCACGCTGGATGTCTTCGGCGTCCCAGCCCAGCACCGGCGCCACGACTTCGGCGACCTCGCGGGCGCAATCCACGCCGCGGTGCGGGTACTCGATCGAGATCCGCATCCGGCGGGCCATGATGTCCTCGAGGTGCAGCGCGCCCTCGGCCGCCACCGCGTAGACCGCCTCCACCTTCAGGTACACCGGCGCATCGGTGATCGGGTTCAGCAACTCGGGCTTGTCCTCGGCCATCGCCAGGACTTCGCCGATCAGCGAGCCGTAGCGGTCCAGCAGGTGGCGGACGCGATACGGGTGCAGCCCGTAGTACGCACCGACCCGTTCGGCCTGATTCACCAGCGCGAAGTAGCCGTCGGCGCCCAGCAGCGGCACCTTCTCGGTGATCGACGGCGCCACCCGTGCCGGGACGAACTCGCTGGCCGCGTCGATCGCGTCCTCACCCATCACCCGATAGGTGGTGTACTTGCCCCCCGCGATCGCGACCAGCCCCGGCGCCGGCACGGCTACCGCGTGCTCACGCGACAACTTGGAGGTGTCGTCGCGCTCCCCCGCCAGCAGCGGGCGCAGCCCCGCGTAGACACCGTCGATGTCGTCGTACGTCAACGGCGTTGCCAGCACGGTGTTGACGTGATCGAGGATGTAGTCGATGTCCACCTTGGTGGCGGCCGGGTGGGCCAGGTCGAGGTTCCACTCGGTGTCGGTGGTGCCGATGATCCAGTGCGTGCCCCACGGGATCACGAACAGCACCGATCGCTCGGTCCGCAGGATGATCGCGACCTCGCTGACGATGCGGTCGCGCGGCACGACGATGTGCACACCCTTGGACGCCCGCACCCGGAACCGGCCGCGCTGCTTGGACAGCGCCTGGATCTCGTCGGTCCACACCCCGGTGGCGTTGACCACAACATGGCCGCGAACCTCCGTGACCTCGCCGTTCTCCGAATCACGAACCCTCACCCCGACCACCCGGTCGCCTTCGCGCAGCAACGCGACCACCTGGGTCGAGGACCGCACCACGGTCCCGTAGTGTGCCGCGGTGCGGGCCACGGTCATCGTGTGCCGGGCGTCGTCGACGACGGTGTCGTAGTAGCGGATGCCGCCGATCAGCGAGCTGCGCTTCAACCCGGGCGCAAGCCGCAACGCGCCCGCCTTGGTCAGATGCTTTTGTGCCGGAACAGATTTGGCACCACCCAGCTGGTCGTAGAGCACGATCCCGGCGGCTACGTACGGCCTTTCCCACCACCGCTTGGTCAGCGGGAACAGAAACGGCAACGGCTTGATCAGGTGCGGGGCCAGCGTGGTCAGCGACAGCTCGCGTTCATGCAGCGCCTCGCGCACCAGCCCGAACTCGAGCTGCTCGAGGTAGCGCAGACCGCCGTGGAACATCTTCGACGAGCGACTCGACGTGCCCGAGGCGAAATCGCGGGCCTCGACCATGGCCACCTTCAGCCCGCGGGTGGCGGCATCCAGCGCGGCGCCGGCACCCACCACGCCGCCGCCGATGACGACCACGTCGAACTGCTCGGAACCAAGCCGTTCCCACGCGACGGCACGCTCGCGCGGGCCAAGAAATGTCTGCCCATTGCCTGGTGCGGGGGCAACCTCGATCACCGGGTACTCCTCGTCGTGGTCGAAGTTACTGGTCGGTCACTTACCAGATTCACTTACCAGATTCACTTACCAGATTAAGGGTCAGCCGAGGTCGTCGTGCGCCATCAGCCGCCGCGCCGCCTCCACGATCGACCCGCTGAGCGACGGGTACACCGAAAGCGTCTGGGCCAAATTGGTCACCGGCACCGAGTTCTGCACCGCCAGAGCGATCGCCAGAATCAGCTCGGAGGCAACGGGCGCGACCACTACGCCCCCGATCACCACGCCGGTGGCCGGGCGGCAGAAGATCTTCACGAAGCCGCGGCGCAAACCCGACATCTTGGCGCGCGGGTTGGTGTTCAACGGCAGCATCAGCGTGCGCGCCGGAACCGTGCCGTCGTCGATTTGAGACTGCGGCACGCCGACGGCGGCGATCTCCGGCCGGGTGAACACCGCGGCGGCGACCGTCCGCAGCCGGATCGGGGTGACACCCTCGCCCAGCGCGTGATACATCGCGATCCGGCCCTGCATCGCCGCGACGGACGCCAGCAGCAGCAGGCCGGTGCAGTCGCCGGCCGCGTAGATGGTGGGCACCGAGGTCCTCGACACCCGGTCTACGGGAATGTAGCCACCCCTGCCCAGGTCGATGCCGACGCGCTCGAGCCCGAGACCGGACGTGTTCGGCACCGACCCGACCGTGATCAGCGCGTGGCTGCCCTCGACGGTGCGGCCGTCGGTCATGGTGACCACCACACCGTCGTTGGTGCGTGTCACCGAGGCCGCGCGGGCGTTCTTGACCAGCGTCACGCCACGCACGACGAACACGTCTTCCAGCACCGCGGCCGCGTCGGAATCCTCGTGCGGCAGGATCTGGTCACGGCTGGCCACCACCGTCACCGTCACGCCCAGCTCGGTGTAGGCGTTGACGAATTCCGCGCCCGTCACGCCCGAGCCGACCACGATGAGATGGTCGGGCAGATCGGTGAGGTCGTACAGCTGGCGCCAGGTCAGAATCCGGTTGCCGTCGGGGCGGGCGTCAGGCAGCTCGCGCGGGCTGGCGCCCGTCGCGATCAGCACGACGTCGGCGTCGAGCACCTGTTCGGCGCCGTCGGGCTCGGTCACCTTGACGTTGTGCTTGGCCATCCCCAGCGCGGTGTCGCACAGCTCGGCCCGGCCATCGATCAACCGCACGCCGTGGCTGCGCAGTTGTTCGGCGATGTCTGCGGACTGCGAAGCGGCCAGAGTCTTCACCCGGTCGTGGATCTGCGGCAGCGAGATCTTCGCGTCCTCGATGTGGATGTCGTAGCCGAGCGCCGGAGCGCGGCGGAGATCGGTCCGCACGCCCGTCGACGCGATCAGCGTCTTGGAGGGCACGCAGTCGAACAACACGCACGCGCCGCCGATGCCGTCCGAGTCGACGAGGGTCACTTCGGTGGGGTGCGCCGCCGCCACCAACGCCGCCTCGTAGCCGGCCGGCCCTCCCCCGATGATCACGATCCGGGTTGCCACGGCTCAACCGTAGTCAAGCCCGCAGTTGACCGCCCACGTGCGAGGCAACCCTTTAGGCTTTCTGCGTGCCGCTCTACGCCGCCTACGGGTCGAACATGCATCCCGAGCAGATGCTGAACCGGGCACCGCACTCGCCGATGGCGGGGACCGGCTGGCTGCACGGCTGGCGGCTGACATTCGGCGGCGAAGACATCGGTTGGGAAGGCGCGCTGGCAACGATCGTCCAGGATCCGGGCTCGAGTGTCTTCGTCGTGCTGTACGACATGACCGAGGAGGACGAGAAGAACCTCGACCGCTGGGAAGGCTCGGAGTTAGGCATCCACAAGAAGATCCGATGTCGCGTCGAGCGCGTGTCGTCGGACACCTCGACCGGTCCCGTGGTGGCGTGGCTGTACGTCGTCGATGCCTGGGAGGGCGGGCTGCCTTCCGCGCGGTACATCGGCGTGATGGCGGATGCGGCTGAAATCGCCGGTGCGCCGGCAGATTACGTTCACCAGCTGCGCACCCGGCCGTCGCGCAATATCGGTCCCGGTCACGGCGACTGACTGTTCACCCGACACGCTAGAGACAGGCCGCCGCCTGCTCCACGGCGTTCACCAGCACCCGCACCCCGATCGCGAGCGCGCGTTCGTCCACGTCGAATGTCGGCTGATGCAGGTCCCGTTGTGGGCCGCGGCCAGACCACACCCCGAGGCGGGCCATCGCGCCGGGCACCTCCTCGAGGTACCACGAGAAGTCCTCGCCGCCGCCGGACTGGCGGGTGTCGGCCAGCACGTCGGGGCCGACCGCCTCGATCGCGTGCGTGAGGATCCGCGTCGAGACCTCTTCGTTGACCACCGGCGGCACGCCGCGCCGGTACTCCAGCGAGTGCTCGATTCCCAGCGGCGCGAGCAGCGCCGCGACCGTCTCCCGGATCAGCGACTCCATCGTCAACCAGGTGCTGTGGCTGGCGGTGCGGATCGTGCCGGCCAGCGTGCCCGCTTGCGGAATCGCGTTGGGCGCCACCCCCGCGTTGACCGCGCCCCAGACCATCACGGTGCTGTTTCGCGGGTCGATGCGGCGCGACAACACCCCGGGCAGGCCGGTGATCAGCGTGCCGATGCCGTACACCAGGTCGGCGGTGAGGTGCGGCCGCGACGTATGGCCGCCCGGCGACTTCAGGGTGATCTCGATCTGGTCGGCGGCCGAGGTGATCGGCCCGACTTTGACCGCCACCCTGCCGACGTCGAGCCGAGGATCGCAGTGCAGCGCGAAGATTCGCGACACCCCCGCCAGCACGCCCGCCGCGATCGCGTCGATCGCGCCGCCGGGCATCAGCTCCTCGGCCGGCTGAAAGATCAGCCGCACCCCGAGGGGTAGGTCCGGCACCGTCGCCAGCGCCAACGCGGCGCCGACCAGCAGCGCGGTGTGCGCGTCGTGCCCGCAGGCATGCGCGACGCCCGGCACCACCGACGCGTACGGCGCGCCGGTGCGCTCCTGCATCGGCAGCGCGTCCATGTCCGCGCGCAACGCGATCTTCGGCAGATGGTCCGGGCCCAGGTCGCAGGTCAGCCCGGTGCCTGCCGCCAGCACCTTCGGGTTGAGACCGGCCTCTGCCAGAATCGTCGCGACGTACTGCGTGGTGGCGAACTCCTGACGGCCCAGCTCGGGGTGAGCATGGATGTGCCGCCGCCACGCGATCAGATCGTCTTCGTGCGCAGCCAGCCATGACTCGGCGGTGTCGGCGAGGCTCATCACGCCACCCGCTCTCTCTGCCCCTGTATTACCCGCTGCCGCTCAGAAGGCGTCTCAGCGAGCCGAACAACGGTGCGCGCCAGCATGATCGAGCCGTCAATCACAGCATCGTCGGCGCTCGGCGAGGCCGCCGCCGCGGCGAACTCCGGCTGATGCAGGGACGCACCGCCTGCCTCGACGCGGACGATCGGGTGGATGCCCGGCATCGCCTGGGTGACGTTCCCCATGTCGGTGCTGCCCAGCGGCAGCGCGGTTTCCATCTCTGCGGTCACGGGGGTGCGGCCGCGGCGGTTCATCTCGTCGCGGAACGCGTTCGCCAGCCACGGGTCCGGGCGCAGCTCGTCGTAGGCGGGCCCGCCTTCGTCGATGCGGCATTCGCAGCCGGTAGCCAACCCACCGGCGCGGAAGCAGTCGAAGACTCGCCCCTCCAGTGCCCGCAGCGCCTGCTTCTCGACGGCCCGCATCGCGTACCGCAACACCGAACGTCCCGGGATCACGTTCGCGGCCCGGCCGGCCTCGGTCACGATTCCGTGCACCTGCTGCCCGGGGGCCAATTGCTGACGCAGCAACCCGATCGCCACCTGCGCGACGGTCACCGCGTCGCCGGCGTTGACTCCGAGATACGGTGCCACCGATGCGTGGGATTCGTGACCGCGGTACTCCACCGTCACCTCGGACAGCGCCAGCGACCGGGCCGCCGCGATGTCGGCCGGTCCGGGGTGCACCATCACCGCCGCGGCGATGTCGTCGAACGCTCCCGCCTTGAGCAGCAATGCCTTTCCGCCGCCGGACTCCTCCGCGGGCGTGCCCATCAAGACAACCGTCAGCCCGAGTTCGTCTGCCACCTCGGCCAGCGCCAGCGCCGCGCCGACCGCGGCTGCGGCGATGATGTTGTGCCCGCAGGCATGTCCGATACCCGGCAGCGCGTCATATTCCGCGCACACCGCCACGACGAGGTCACCGCTGCCGTAGTCGGCGCGGAACGCGGTGTCCAGGCCGGCGGGCGCGGGGGTGATCGCGAAGCCCCGTTCGGCGACCAACGCCTGGGTCTTGGCGGCGCTGCGGTGTTCGGCGAACGCGAGTTCCGGTTCGGCATGGATGTCGTGCGACAACGCGATCAGGTCGTTGCGACGGCTGAGCACCGCGTCTTGGGCCACGTCCGCAGTCACAGCTGGACGACGGCGCGGTGGCGAACTGGCGGGCATCATCGCAGTATGGCACCGACGGCTAGGCTCCCTCACCGTGACTGGTGATACTGGTGATGTTGCGGAACGGGCCGCCGCGGCGATCGCCGAGCACACCGGGGTCGGCCAACACGATGTGGCCGTGGTTATCGGATCGGGCTGGTCGCCCGCGGCCGACGCGTTGGGCACTCCGACCGCGACGGTGGCCATGGCCGAGCTGCCGGGCTTCACAGCGCCCGCCGCGGAAGGCCATCGCGGCCGGGTGCTGTCGGTTCCGGTCAACGGCACGCCGGTCCTGGTGCTGTTGGGCCGGATTCACGCCTACGAGGGGCATGACATCCGAGACGTCGTCCATCCGGTACGAACAGCCGCGGCCGCGGGTGTGCGTGCGATGGTGCTGACCAACGCCGCGGGAGCGCTTCGGGACGACTACCACGTCGGGCAGCCGGTGTTGATATCCGATCACCTGAACCTGACGGGCCGTTCCCCGCTCATCGGGCCGCAGTTCGTCGACATGGTCGACGCGTATTCGCCGCGGCTTCGTGCGCTGGCCCGCGATATCGACCCCGCGCTGCAGGAGGGGGTCTACGCCGGTCTGGTCGGCCCGCAGTATGAAACGCCCGCGGAGATCAGGATGCTGCGCACGCTCGGCGCCGACCTGGTCGGCATGTCCACCGTGCACGAGACGATCGCCGCTCGCGCCGCCGGCCTCGAGGTGCTCGGCCTTTCGATGGTCACCAACATGGCTGCCGGCCTCAGCGACCAGCCGATCAGCCATGACGAGGTGCTGGAGGCGGGGCGTCGATCCGCGGCCCGGATGGGTTCTCTGCTTGCCAGGCTGGTCGGCGCGCTGGCCGGCTGATCAGCTGTCGAGTGGGATCGTGACGTCAAGCGCGGTTCCGCTTCCAGCGGGGCTGACGACCCGCATTCGCCCGCCAAGGGCCTGGACCCGGTCTCTGAGCCCGAGCAGCCCTGAGCCTTTGCCGAAGTCGGCGCCCCCGATCCCGTCGTCGTTGATCGAAAGATGGAGGTTGCCATCGCTGGATTGTCCGGAAACGGCCACCTGGGAGGCGCGAGCATGCTTGGCGGCATTGGTGAGTGCCTCGGACACGACGTAATACGCGCAAACTTCCACTGAGTCGGGCAGGTGTCGGTCAATCGCAAGGTCGACGGTGACAGGGACGGCCGATCGGCGGGCCAATGTCTTGAGCGCGGGACCGAGTCCCCCCTTGGACAGGATCGCCGGATGAATCCCGCGTGAGATCTCTTGCAGATCTGTTGAGACACCGGTTAATCCGGACACCACATCACTGAGCTGACCTCTGAGCGTCTGTAATTCAGATGGGACGGACGATTCCGCTAATCGCAGCTGCAATCCCAGCGCGATCAGCCGCTGTTGGGCGCCGTCGTGAAGGTCGCGCTCCAGACGGCGGCGGCCGTCGTCGGCGGCGGCGACGACGCGGGCACGTGAGGCGATCAGGTCGGCGCGCGTGGCCGCGTTGGCGATTGCGGTCGCGACAAGGTCGGCGAAATCACCGATGCGCGCCTCGGTATCGGGCGGCAACGGTTCCGGTGCCGCCGACCCGACCGCCGCCATCCCCCACACCCGGCCGTCGACAACGATCGGGACTGCCACGGTGGAACGCAGGCCCATTTCACGTAGACGTGCGGCGATCGAGCCTGGCGCAGTCTGCAGCTCGGAGTTGTCGAGCCGCGCGGCACGGCCGGTGTGAAGCACCCTGGTGGCGATGTTGTCGCCTTCCAACGTGTGACGGTCGCCGACGGTCGGCTTGTGCTGCATCCCCGGCTCGAGGTGAGACAGGGCAAGGACGGTCACTTCGCCGTCGTCGAATCTGTTCACCGACGCATTGCCGGCATTCAGGCACCGCCACATCTCGTCCGCCACCGCGGAAAATACCTCCGACGAGCTGGCACTGCGTGCAACCAGCGTGGCGACTCGTCGCAACGCGGCCTGCTGCTCGGCGAGCACGCTGAGTTTGTCGCGGCTGGCCCGCAGTTCGACCCGGCTGGCCTCGAGCGTGTGCTGCGCCTGACGTAGCTCGTCTTGTTCGCTCCGGCGTTCCGTCACGTCGCGGCCCACCGCATACAGCAGACCCCGTCGCGGCACGATGCTCCACTCGATCCAGCATTGCGAGCCGTCGCTGCGGATCATCCGATTCTCGCTCCGCACGGTCGCATCGCCGTCGGCGGCTTTTTGCAGCGCCACGCGTACGTGATCACGGTCCTCGGGAACGACAAAATCGAGAAGCGGGCGCGATAGCAACTCCCCGGCGGAATACCCGAGTGCACGCTCACAGGCCCGATTAACCCGGACGACCTGGTCCGGCCGCGCGATGCACATGAGGTCGGATGACAAGTTGACGAACCGCTCTCCCGTCTGTGCAAGGCCGGCAAGGGTATTGGCCAGCAGTGCCACAATCAGGAAGACGGCGAAAACCATCGCATTCTGCGGATCCAAGGGTGCGAAATGTGCAGTCGGCCAATTACGGAAGTAGGTGAAGGCCACGGCGCTGGCCACCGACATCGTCACCGACAACCCGAAACCCCATACCGTGGAGACCACCACGACGCCGACGAGGTAGAACGTGGCGAAGTGGCCGATCGTCGCAGTGGCGTCGTTGAGGAAGCACACGACAAGGGTTTCGATGACAAGCAACGACGCCCCGACCGTGACTCCCAGCGCCACCGACGGCGCCGAAGTACGACTCAACATCTGCGCCAATCGCACCCGAATCGACCGCGGACCTGATCTCTTGTACAACGCGCGGCGCGCGAAAATGCTGCTCGGCTTCCACGCCGGGCCAGGTTGCTGTGACCGGTTCTGCGCCACCAGGAACTCACATCGACTTTCGGCGACTTCATTGAGACGCGCACGCTCAGCATAACTGGGTGGAAACCGAAGCCCCGTTGTTGCGACTATTCGGGCCAGCCGTTGTTAAGGATGATGTCAACGAAGTCCTCCCGCACGAACGAGTCGTCGTAGCGTTCCAGGACGTCGGCGTTGACATTGCCGAATGTGGTGCGGGGGCGATGAATGTTGCCGTCCGCAAATGCCCGGAGAATCCTGCGTTTGAATGCCGGCCGCGGGTGGGCGGCGGTGACGGCGTCAAGTGCGTCCGCGGGCAGGTCGTCGAGGCCGATACCTAACACATCAGTTTCGACGCCGGCGGTTACCAGCGCGATCTCCGGGCCAAGGAATTCCGGCACGCCCGGGGTGGTGTGCAACGCGATGCTCAGCCACGCGGTGCGTGCGGCAGCCTCGGTTATCCCACGCTCGAGCAGGAAGTCTCTTGCCGCGTTCGCCCCGTCGACTTCAAACCGCAGCTTCGACCTCCGATAGCGCGCGGTCAGCCCGATGTCGTGAAACATTGCGCCGACGTAGAGCAGCTCGAGGTCGGGCTCAAGACCGCGGAGCTGCCCTTGCAATGCACCGAACAGGAACACACGGCGAGAGTGATCGAAGAGAAGGTCATCCTCGGCTTCCCGAATCAGCGCCGTGACGTCCCGCACCAGCGGCGTGTCGGGGACGGTGACGCCGGCGATGGTGACGGACCCGGCATGGATCATCGTGGGACCTCCTGGCAGATCGGATTAGTTAGCGCGCTCAAGAATGGCCGCTCAAGAATCGCACTGCCGCGACAGGATGTCGTCACCGCTGACGCCCGTCGGAGGTTGCAGCCACCAGGTAAGGGCGGCTCCCGCTGGCGGTAGGCACGGGTGGGTGTCAGCAATGACGACTGTGGGTCGCTGGATAGGAATGATGAAAGGCAAAAGTGGATACCCCGCCCACGGAGTACCGCGCAGGAATCACCGCGCAGGAATCACAACGAGGAGAAGTCACCCATGAGTCGCATTCCCGCAGTCGCCATTCCCGAAGTAGCACTGAACGACGGCGCGTCCATCCCGCAGCTTGGGTTCGGTGTCTTCCAGATCGAGCCGGACCGAACCGCGGAAGCGGTGAAGGCCGCGTTGGACATCGGTTACCGGCATATCGACACGGCGGAGATGTACCAAAACGAGAAGGGAGTCGGCCAGGGCATCCGCGACGCCGGGCTGGACCGAGCCGACGTCTTTATCACCAGCAAGCTCAACAACGGCTTTCACCTGCCCGATGATGCGCGCCGCGCGTTCGACGAGACGCTGAGCGCCCTCGGATCCGATTACGTCGATCTATTCCTCATCCACTGGCCGTTGCCGACGCTGTACGGCGGCGACTTCGTCTCGACGTGGAACGTCCTCGAAGAGTTCGCCTCAGACGGTCGGGCCCGCAGCATCGGAGTGTCGAACTTCCAGCCCGCGCATCTCGACCGGCTCGCGAAGGAATCCGCCACCGTCCCTGCAGTCAACCAGGTCGAGGTCCACCCCTATTTCGCAAATGAAGAGGTCCGCGCATACGGGCAAGAGCACGGAATCGCCACCGAGGCGTGGTCGCCGATCGCTCAGGGCAAGGTCCTGGATGATCCGGTCATCGTGCGAATCGCCGACGACCACGGCAAGTCGCCGGCACAGGTCGTGTTGCGCTGGCACATTCAGCGCGGCGACATCGTTTTCCCGAAGTCGGTATCGCCCTCTCGGATGAAGTCCAATTTCCACGTGTTCGACTTCGAGTTGGACCGCTCTGACATGAACGCAATCTCGGCACTCGACAAGGGCGAGTCCGGCAGAACCGGACCCAACCCCGATGAATTCGACTACATACCCGACTGACATGTCCAGTGCCGACGGGTTTCATCCAGACTGGACGGGCACCGGTCCCGCGCAAGCCCGACCGTCGTCACGCACGCGAGTGCACCACATCAAGGCTTCCGAGCTCAGCGCCGACACCGCACAGACAACGGGGATGCAGCGATTCGCGGCGATCAGCGGAACGTCGGTCGGCTCGGAGAAAGTCTGGATGGGCGAAACCTACGTTTCGCCGAGCACCGCGTCAGGCAACCACCACCACGGCGAATCCGAAACAGCGATCTTCGTCCGGAGCGGCCATCCCGAGTTCGTTTTTCATGACGGCGTGCATGAAGTCCGTGTCGCCACTGCACCCGGGGACTACATCTTCGTCCCACCGTACGTTCCTCACCGCGAAGAGAATCCAGACCCGGAAAACCCCGCTGTGATCGTGATCGCCCGCAGCACACAGGACGCAATCGTGGTCAATTTGCCGGCACTGTACGCACTGCGATGAGCGCGTCGATGACCCGCTTCGCCTGATCGACGGGAATCGCGAAACCCAGCCCGATCGAGCCGGTCTCCGCGCCGGGGAAAACGGCCAGCATCGCCATCGCGGAGTTGATCCCGATCAGCTGACCCCTCGCATCGACCAGCGCCCCACCCGAATTCCCGGGGTTCATCGGCGCATCGGTTTGAATTGCGTCGAGCGGAATCGCCTGTGCAGACGGATCGCCGGAGCGCGAAACGTTACAGCGCACCTATCCGGTTCGGACGGCTTTCTCAATCCGGTCGCCGAGATCCCGATCGATGTTGCGCCAATACTCGTACGCGCGTGCCAGCACTGGCTCGCTCACTCTGTTGAGCAAGTGGCCGGCGACGTTGTCGACCAAGCGATCCCGTTCCCCGTCGTTCATGACGTCGCGCACCAACGTGCCGGCTTGGCCCCAGTCGTCGTCATCGACGCGTAGGGCGTATGCGGTGCGCACCATCTCGCCGTCGGAGTGCCAGCCGGCGGGCTCGCCGTAGCGTGCCGTGTCGGCTTGGGGGCCGCCCTTGGAGTTCGGCGCGTACACCGGATCGTTGACCGCGTCATATCGCATTTGCCCGTCCTTGCTGTAACTGTGCACCGGCGACTTGGGCGCGTTGACCGGCAGCTGGTTGTAGTTGGCGCCGATGCGGTAGCGGTGCGCATCGGCGTAGGCGAACATCCGGCCCAATAGCATCTTGTCCGGACTCGGACCTATGCCCGGCACCATATTGCTCGGCTCCCACGCGCCCTGCTCGATCTGGCTGTGGTGGTCGGTCGGGTTGCGGTCGAGAATCAGCCGGCCGACCTCGATGAGCGGGTAGTCGGCGTGCGGCCACACCTTGGTGAGATCGAACGGGTTGAACCGGTAGGTTTTCGCCTCCTCGAACGGCATGATCTGCATCTTCAATGTCCACGACGGAAAGTCGCCATGTTCGATCGACTCGAACAGGTCCCGGGTGTGGTAGTCGGTGTCGATCGACGCCATCTGGTCGGCCTCGGCTTGCGTGAAGTTTTCGATGCCCTGGTCGGTGATGAAGTGGTACCTCACCCAGACCTTCTCGCCGGCGGCGTTGACCCACATGTAGGTATGCCCGCTGTAAAGGTTCATGTGCCGCCAGCTGCGCGGGATGCCGCGATCACCAAACAGCCAGGTGACCTGATGCGCCGACTCCGGCGAGAGGGTCCAGAAGTCCCACTGCATGTCGTGGTCACGCAGGTTGCTGTCGGCGCGGCGCTTTTGCGAGCGGATGAAATGGCCGAATTTCAACGGGTCACGCAGGAAGAACACCGGTGTGTCGTTGCCGACGATGTCGTAATTGCCCTCGGTGGTATAGAACTTCAACGCGAAGCCACGCGGGTCGCGCCAGGTGTCTGGGCTGCCGCGCTCGCCGGCCACCGTGGAGAACCGGATCACCGTCTCGGTCGTGGTGCCGGGCTGAAAAACCGCCGCCTTCGTATACGCGCTGACGTCAGAGGTGACCTCGAATCGGCCGAATGCCCCGGAGCCCTTGGCATGTGGCTGTCGCTCCGGTACCCGTTCGCGGTTGAACTGTGCCATCTGCTCGATCAGGTAGTGGTCGTGCAGCAGGATCGGTCCATCGGGCCCGATGGTCAGCGAGTGCTCGTCGCTCTCGATCGGGATG
This sequence comes from uncultured Actinomycetota bacterium, assembly GCA_963759655.1. GTDB lineage: Bacteria > Actinomycetota > Actinomycetes > Mycobacteriales > Mycobacteriaceae > Mycobacterium. The sequence goes on from CAVXAG010000002.1 coordinate 36,843, forward strand.
CCGGCATCAGTCGTCGTCGGGACGGGTTGCATGTCAGTCATTTTGAAGCTGCCTTTCAGTGTCGGACTTGCGCCGGCGAGTACGCTGATGCCCGGTACTCGTCGACGTCGGGTACCGTCAGCAGGCTGCGATCGAGGATTTCGGCAATCCAGATGATTAGTCGTCCCAGGGTGTTACGCATGTTCCCTCTCTCTTTCTGACTAGCACAGCCGTATCCGCCGCATGTGGTGTCGTTGCGCGACTTCGCGCGCGCGACAGGCCATTCCGTGATGAAGTGACGGTGTTGTCAAGAGCCGTAGCAATGCCCCGGCCAGCGCGGGCACGTCGCCTGGCGGGTAGACCAGGCCCGCGCTGGAGGGCACAACCAGCCGGACGGTAGTCGGGTTGACAGGGGCGACCACGGGCCGGCCGGCGGCCAACACCGCCAACAATCTCCTTGACCCTGATGCCGTGCTGGGCACCACGAGATCTGCGGCCGAGATCACGTCCGCCCAACGGTCCTCAGGGACAACGTGCACGCTTGTTCGGACGCCTTGTGCAAACGTCCGGCGAACGATGGCGGCGCGGTGCACGCCCGGCCCGAGAAGAACGAACTGCGCGTTGCGGCGCCGCCGCACCGCGGTGAACGCGGCGGCCAGTTGTTCGGCGTGGGCGCGATCGTCGAACGGACCCAGGGCAACAACCGTCGGGAGGTCCGCAAGGCCGAGCAACGAACGGGCGTCCGCGGGATCTTGAGGCGACAGCGCGAGTGGGGCACTCATTTGTCGCCCGGATTCAGCGCGAGAAAGGTGACTCCGGCAGCGACGCCGCCGATGACCTGTGCTATCAGATACACCCACAGCGTCGGCCATTGGTAGTCAGGGGCGCGGTGTCCGCAGTGCGGGTCCGTTTCCCCATCCCCCTTTCAATCCGTGCGTGCGGTTTTCCCGCACACGGCTTACCGATGATCTTCTGTGCATGGTTACGCAGCCTTCGGGTAGCAGATGGTGCCGCGAAGCCGGTGCAGGCCGTGCCCGTTGAACCACGCCTCGGTCCACTGATCGGTTTGCCCGGCACGTAGGTTGCGGCCCCGCTTTTTGACCATCAAGCGGAACAGCCGCCACGTCACGTACCAGTCGATCTGGCGGAACTTGTCGGCAGCGTTGCCGGTGCGAAAGTAGTTACCCCAGCCGCGCAGGACCGGATTGAGCTCCGCGATCACCTCACGGATATCCGTTCCGACACGGTTGCGGCCGGTGCGGTCACGGACCTTGTCCCGTAACCGTTTCACCGCCGCCTGGCTGGGCCAGCGATGCAGGTAGTAGCGCACGATCCGCTTCTGCTCCCACAGCCGCCCCGACATACGGGCCCGGAAATGACAGCCCAGGAAATCCAGGCCGTCGCGACCGTCCCGCAGGTCGAGCACCTTCGTCTTATCCGGATGCAGCCGCAACCCCAACGACGCCAGGATTTCTCCCACTGCCGCCAAAGCGTGCTCTGCTTGTGCCGCCGAGCGGCACAACACCACACCATCATCGGCGTAGCGCACCAACTCACCCACATCGCGTCGGGTCAGCTCGGTGTCGAGCACGTGCAGGTAGATGTTGGCCAACAACGGCGAGATCACCCCGCCCTGCGGGGTGCCCGCGACCGTCCGCGTCACCACCCCGTCGACCATCACCCCTGCTTGCAGCCACAACCGCAGCAGTTTGAGCACCCGCCGATCCGAGACCCGCCGACTCACCTCCGTGAGCAGCCGTTCGTGGTCGATCTCGCCGAAGAAATTGGCGATGTCAAACTCCACCACAAACGTGTGACCCGCGATGAATCCGGTACGCAACCGCTCCATCGCCTGTGTGGCCGACCGTTTCGGCCGAAACCCATACGAGCACGACATGAAGTCCGCCTCGAAAATCGGTTCCAGCACGATCTTGGCCGCCGCCTGGGCCACCCTGTCCCGCACCGTCGGAATCCCCAACGGCCGCTTACCACCTCGTGGTTTCGGGATCTCCACCCGACGCGCCGGCGCCGGGCGGTACACACCTCGGCGAAGGTCACCACGCAACTCACGCAACATGCGGTCCACGCCGTAGTCCTCCACCGCGACCAGGGTGATCCGATCCACCCCGGCCGCACCCCTGTTCTTACGCACCCGCTCCCACGCCTCCCACAAGACGTCACCCCTGTGGATACGGTCAAAAAGGGCGTGGAAACGCCGACCCTCAGACTGCTTGGCCGCAGCCCATAGCGTGCGTTGAAGTTCTCGTACTTTCACCGGCGATGCACCCAACGGCTCATCGTCGGCTACGGCAAGCACTGGCCTGCCGGGGTGGTTGGACCGGATGATCCCGATCATGCCCTCGCACTTACCCACGTCGCCCGCGTGATCAAAGTTGGGGCCCTTTCCTCCCGGCGCGTTATGTTGCACGCCGATCAGCGGTACTACGACCCCATCGGACTCCCGCTGCCCTCCAAGAGCTTTCACCATCGGCTTATACCCTTGGTCTTTGCCCGACGAAGGCCAGGCAGACGGGTCTCTCCTGTTCCGAACCAGACTGTGTGCACGTGCCGCCTCCCGTACCCCGGAAGGACCCGACGAACTGACCCCGGACCAGGGCCCGCCGGACATGGCCTTCGCCGTGACATCAGCGGCTCGGCTCCTCCGTTGTGAATTTGACGAGGCTGCAGAGTTCGCTTGACGCTACGGCCCGCACACTTGCTCCCTCCGAAGAGGCTCTCGACACCCCGCTCAGCCCACCGCGTCTCCACGACGGACCGGGGCCTGCTACCCGGCGCTCCGGTACCTACCGGGACGGGACTTCCACCCGCTAGTCCAGTCCAACTTTCAGGACGCAACATGCGAACAATCCCATCATCGCCGCGCCCAGCGTGACGGATGGGTTGAACGCACCACCCGAGATCGCGCCAACGGCGAATGCTCCTGCCACGACGGTGAATCCGATGGCCAGCCCGTAATAGGAGTTGTCCGGGTTGTCCTTGCTGGTGGCGACGTTGAGAACCACGTAGCACAGCGCGAAAGTGAACAGCGCCTCAACCGCAAACGCGGCCACCAGGGTATGACCACTCAGCGTCATGGTCGCGATGGTCGTCATCCGCGCCGGATCGACGATTGCGCGTACCGCCGCGGCGGCGAGCAGGCCCGCGCCGAACTGCACGCTCCAGTAAGCGGCGGCGTCCCGCATTGAGATCCGGCGCCGCACCAGGACCGCCAAGGTCACTGCGGGGTTGTAATGCCCGCCCGAGATGTGCCCGCCGGCGTAGATCATCACCATCAGGACCGCACCGATAGCCAGCGGGGCTAACGTGCTGCCGCCGCCGACCGCGGCACCGACGGTGAAAACCAGAAAGAATGTTCCGATCGCCTCGACCGCGTACTTGGCGCTCGCGCGCGGGGCGCGAACCGCATTTGATCGTTCGGCCGTAGCTACCGCATGTGGTTGGTGCGCGGTGATCAGGTGCATGCGCCCACCATCGCCCGCCGGGGCAGGCAGTGTCGTCAGCGCTGACGGCCATCAATGCTGGATGCCTGCGCCACTCCGCTGATACCTGCCAGCTGCAAATTGCTGCCGGGTTCGCTCGACCGGCCCTTCTAGCGGCCGGATTGGGTGCAACATGGTGAAAAGGACGGCCGGTGGCGTCACGTCATGTGAACGCTTTTCACATTGGAGTTAAGTGGTGGGTCCGACACGGGTGGTGGTGGCCGAGGACGATGTGCTGCTGCGGGAGGGGTTGGCCAGCCTGCTGGACCGCTCGGGCTTTGCCGTTGTCGGGCAGGCCGGCGACAGCGACCAATTACTCGCGCTGGTACGCGAGACCACACCGGAGCTGGTGATCACCGACATCCGGATGCCACCCACCCACACCACAGAGGGACTCGACGGCGCACGCACCATCCGCGACGAGTTCCCCGACATCGCCATCCTGGTGCTCTCCGCGCATGTCGACGTCGAACACGCGATGGAACTGCTGGCCAGCGGCCACAGCATCGGCTACCTGCTCAAGAGCCGGATCACCGACGTCACCGACTTCATCGACACAGTGGAACGCATCGCTAGGGGCGCCTCCGTGGTGGACCCCGCGCTGGTCTCCGAGCTGGTCTCGGCGCGCCGGCGCAACGACCCGCTCGCGGTGCTCAGCCAGCGTGAACGCGAGGTGCTCGAACTGATGGCCGAGGGCCGCTCCAACGCCGGCATCGCCCACCAAATCTGGGTCACCGAAGGCACCGTGGAAAAACACGTCCGCAGCATCCTGACCAAACTGGACATCCACGAAGCACCCGACGACCACCGCCGCGTGCTGGCAGTCATCACCTACCTGGAAACCCGCTGACGAGTTCCTCGATGACCTCCGCCGAGAGCGCGGACTTGGAGACGAACCCGATAGCAGGGCTCGTCGCCACCATGTCGGCGAAGTCCTCCCGAGCGTGGGTGGAGATCAAAATCAGCGGCGACGATGCGGGCGCCGCCGCACGGTGAAGTTGATCGACCACGTCGAAGCCGTTTTCGCCGCCGAGGTCGATGTCGACCAGTGTCACGTCCGGCCGCAGTTCCTCAAAGCGCCGAATCGCCTCGGCGCAGCTCGCCGCCGCGCCGACCACTGCGATGCCCTGGCGCTCAAGCAGCCCGCGCGCAGCATCGACGAAATCCGCGCTGTCATCAACGATTAGGCAACGCACGGCACGTCTCCCAACACCATGGGGCCAGCTTCGCAGTGCCGGCATCATTCTGCATTCCCGCTAACCGGAACATATTGCCCCGCGGGTATCCATTTACAGCTAGCTGGTAACCCGACACTCCCGCTGTCGGTAGCGACATCGACGACCGGCCGAGCAATTCTCTAGGTAACGACCCTCGATGCCCGCCGGTCCTGCGCCGCGGCCACAACCGATTGGAGCCTCAATGAAGACCACGACATTGGGACGAAGCGGACTCCACGTCTCGCGCATCGCCTTCGGCGCATGGCAGCTCGGCGGCGAGTGGGGTTCCTTCGACAAGGACGCGGCCATCGGTGCGATCCGGCGTGCCCGCGAGTTGGGCGTCAACTTCTTCGACACAGCGCAGGCGTACGGGTTCGGTGCATCCGAGCGGATCCTGGGCGAGGCGCTGCGTGACGAGCTGACCCACGACCGCGATGAGCTCGTGATCGCGACCAAGGGGGGTCTGCGCCAGACCGATTCCGGCCTCGTCCGCGACGCAAGCCCGGAGTGGCTGCGCCGGGGCGTGGATGCCAGCCTGGCCGCGCTGGGCATCGATCACATCGACCTGTATCAGGTGCACTGGCCGGACCCGGCGGTGCCGCCCGCGGAGACGGCGGGCGCGCTGCGCGATCTGATCACCGAAGGCAAAATCCGCCACGCCGGCGTCTCGAATTTCGACACCGCTCAGCTGCAAGAGTTCTCAGAGACGCTGGCAGTGGAGACGCTGCAGCCGCCGTATCACCTGTTCCGTCGCGGCATCGAGGATGAAATCTTGCCGTATTGCCGTCAGCAGGACATCGGCGTACTGGTGTACGGGCCGCTGGCACACGGGCTGCTGACGGGAACGCTTCACGCGCACACACTGTTTGCGCCCGATGACTGGCGCCGCACGAGCGCGGTCTTCTCCGGCGACACCTATCGGCGCAACCTCGCGACGGTGCGCGCGATGGAGAAGTTCGCCGCTGACTGCGGAATCACCGTCAGCCAGCTGGCCGTCGCGTGGACACTTGCCAACCCGGCCGTGCATGTCGCGATCGTCGGTACCCGGCACGCCAGCCACGTCGACGACAGCCTTGGCGCTGTGCAGGTTTCTCTTAGTGACTCGGACCTCGATGAGATCGAACGGATCATGGCCTCCGCCACGCCAGTGGCCGGCCCGTGCCCGGAGAACGTGTGTTGAGCGGCCCGGATGTCGCCGTATTGGGCGCCGGCACAATGGGGGCCCCGGTAGCCCGCAACTTGCTGCGCGCTGGACTGTGCGTGCGAGTCTGGAACCGCACCCCGGCCAGGGCCGCGGCATTGGCAGCCGACGGCGCACGCACCGCATCCACCGCGGCGGAGGCCGCCGCTGGTGCCGAGGTGTTGATAACGATGCTTACCGACGGCGTCGCGGTCGAGCATGTGATGAACGGTCCATCAGGCGCGTTGGCCACACTTTCGCCGGGCGCGATATGGATCCAGATGAGCACGGTCGGCGTTGAGTGGACAGACCACCTGGCCGACTTGGCGCTTCGCCACGACGTCGTGTTTGTTGACGCCCCGGTGTCCGGCAGCTCGGGGCCCGCCGAGCGCGGACAGCTGGTCATCCTCGCTTCCGGTGCGCAATCGGTCCGGCCCATTGTCGAGCCCATTTTCGACATATTGGGAGAGCACACGCTCTGGCTCGAACACGTCGATGACGGCAGCCGCGTGAAGCTCGCACTCAACAACTGGTTGGCAGTGCTGGTCGAGGGAATGGCCGAAACCCTCACGCTCAGTGACGCACTGGGCGTTGACCCACGCTTTGTATTGGAGGCCATCGCTGACGGGCCGATGGCCTCCGAGTACGCCATGGCAAAGGGGGCCGCGATGCTGGATGCCGCATTCGCCCCCGGCTTTCCGTTGCGGCACGCGACGAAGGACGTCGAACTCGCCTTGCGCGCTGCCGATCAGAACGGTGTCGAACTTCCGCTGACGCGCGCGCTGCTGCCGCGCTGGAAACAGGCCGTCGCGAGGAACCATGGCGCGGATGATGTTGCCGCCGCGGTCACCGAGGCGGCCGGGATATGACGCTCTTCGGTGGTGCTGAATTGCTCACCGACCCTCTAACCGTCGATCCCCATGCGTCTTCCCTGACCAACAGATTGAACTGGTTGCGGGCCGGGGTGCTCGGCGCCAACGACGGAATCGTTTCCACCGCGGGTCTGGCCGGTCTCGTTGCGGGCGCGGTGTCGATGGCGCTCGGCGAGTACGTGTCGGTAAGCACACAACGCGACAGCCAGCGAGCCCTGCTGCAAGAAGAACCGGCAGGGCTGGAATTCGTGATCGACGCGAACGCGTTGTCTAATCCATGGCAGGCCGCACTGTCGTCGGGCGTCGCGTTCACGCTCGGTGCGATCATCCCGCTGATCGCGATCCTGGCGCCCCCGGCGGACGTCCGCGTCCCCGTGGCATTCATGTCCGTTCTGGTTGCGCTGGTCTTGACCGGAGTCGTCAGTGCCGGTCTGGGCGGCGCCCGAAAGGGCCGCGCCGTAATACGCGTGGTGCTCGGCGGCGCGCTGGCGATGCTGGTGACCTATGGCATCGGCCAGTCCGTCGGAACTACGATCTGAGCGGGTCGCGGGCGAATTGGCTCGCTCGTCAACCGGTCCTATCGCCGACACGGGAGTACCCGGTGTGGGAGTAGACGTGGCACCGATGCGCGCACGTTTGATGTCGGCGTTGCTGCGCCCGACGGCCCCGCCGGTCTGGCTGGGGGTACTGGTCGCCGTGTCCTTCATCGTGGCCGAAAGCCTGGTGCTGCTCGCGCTTAAGCACATGGCCCAACCATCCGCGTTCGGCGTGGCGTTTTTGGTCGGCGTCTTGGTGGTTTCGACCGTGTGGGGGTTCGGGCTGGCGGTGACGACGTCACTTGCCAGCGCCGTCGCCTTTGACTACTTCCGAAACTGGCCCGGCAACTTCATGCCGGTCAACGCCGAGAACTGGGTGACGATCGGCGTTTTTCTGGTCGTTGCGTTAGTCACCAATACCGTCGCATACCTGGCTCGGTCGCGGGCCGTCGAGGCGGACCGCCGCCGCCTGGAGGCCGAGGCGAGCCGCGACGAACTCCGCCGGCTTGCGGAGCTGCAGGCCGCGCTGCGACGGGTGGCAATGCTGGTCGCGCGTGCCGTTCCGTCCTCGGAGGTGTTTTCCGCAGTGGCCGAGGAGCTGGCCCGGTACCTCGGCGTGCCCCATGCGGCTCTGCTGCGCTACGAGCCGGACGGCACGGCAGTGGTGCTCGCGGCCAGCGATGAGGACGCGACAAAGAAGATGCGTGTCGGCATGAGGTTTTCTGTCCATGGCGAAAGCGTCGCGGCCATGGTGTTCCGCGCCGGCCGCGGTGCCCGGATGGACAGCCACGACGGGGTGGCCGGCCCGGACGCCAAATACATCAGCGACCTGGGTATCAACTCGGGGGTGGGAGTCGCCGATCATGGTGGACGGCAGCCTGTGGGGTTCGGCCGTGGTGGGCTCGTTGAGGCCCCATACCCTGCCTCCGGATACCGAGGAGCGGGTCAGGGACTTCGCGGACCTGGCAGCGACCGCGATCGCCGACGCCGAGGCCCGCGCGCAGCTCACCGCTTCTCGCGCCAGGATCGTCGCAGCCGGCGACAATGCCCGGCGCCGCTTCGAACGCGATCTGCACGACGGTGCTCAGCAGCGGCTCGTCTCGCTGGGACTCAAACTCCGCACCGCCGAGGCTTCAGTGCCACCGGAGCTGCCGACGCTCAGGGATCAGATTGTGGAGATCGTGGCCGGTCTGACCGGCGTTTCGGAGGACCTTCGGGAGACATCGCGGGGCATTCATCCCGCAATCCTCTCGAGGGGCGGGTTGGGCCCCGCGCTCAAGATGCTCGCCAGGCGTTCCACCGTTCCGGTGGAACTCCGTGTCGACGTTGACGTTGCCCGACGGTTGCCCGACTCGGCAGAAGTGGGCGCCTACTACCTCGTCGCCGAAGCGCTGACGAACGCGGCCAAACATGCCGAGGCGTCGGAAGTCCGGGTGCGCGTTGAAGCCGACGGCGGATCCCTGCGTGTCACGATTCGCGACGACGGTGTTGGCGGTGCCGACTCAAGGAAAGGCTCGGGACTCATCGGGCTGACCGACCGCGTCGAGGCGCTCGGAGGACGATTGCAGATCTCGAGTATCGCCGGACACGGCACATCACTGACGGCCACCATTCCCCTCGACGCGGGCTCAGCGCCGCCCGACCACTAGTATCTGGCGAGCAGCCGACGGCGGGTGTGATGCCGGAATCGCTTGTGGAGCAGTTGGACTGACGAACAGCCATGCCTCAGCGATGACGAGCGATGCCAGCACGATGGTCACGATGACGTGGCCTACGAGCCGACGGTAAGCGTTGGATACCTCCCGCGGCGCGTGACGAAACACGGTCGTCCCCTCACTACCTATCGGTCAGGCGTGTGCGAAGTTGCTTTCTACCGCGATGCAGCCGCGACAAGACGGTTCCGTTCGGGGTGGCCATGATCTCCGCGATCTCCCCGGACCGGAAGCCCTCGACATCCGCGTAGTACACCGCCAATCGGAACTGCTCTGGCAACGACTGCATCGCAGCCAGAATATCGTTGTCCGGCAAGGTTTCTAGCGCCTCGTCCTCCGCCGACCGAAGTCCCCTCGATGCGTGTTGGGCGTGCCCCACCAGGTGCTGCTCGGTGATCTGGTCGGTTGAGTACTGCACCGGCTGTCGCCGCTTTTTGCGGTAGGCGTTGATGTAGGTGTTTGTCAAAATCCGGTGCAACCACCCGTTGATGTTGGTGCCCTGGCGGAACGAGTGGAAACCGGCATAGGCCTTGACAAATGTGTCCTGCACGAGATCCTCGGCATCGGCGTGATTGCGACTCATCTGCAGCGCGTGCCGGTAGAGCGAGTCACGCAGCGGAACAACGTCGCGCCTGAACCGCGCGGCCAACGGTTCCTCGGTGATCACTTCCATGGCTGTCAGAATCGCGCCGTCGGGAACGAATGTCGTCACGGCTAACGGCCGTCACCGTTTACCGCCAGCAACTCCTCCGGCATACCTGCTAGCGGTAATCGACGCGGGAATTGGTCGAGGGCATGCAGAATCACCAGAGTGACCCCCGAGGAGTGGATCGCACACGATCCGGACCCCGAGGCCGTGGCCGAACTGTCTGCCTGCACGTCCGACGAGCTCGCCGCGCGGTTCAGCGGGTCGCTGACGTTCGGGACCGCGGGGCTGCGCGGGCCGATGCGGGCCGGTCCGACCGGGATGAACGTCGCCGTGGTGCTGCGCGCCACGTGGGGGCTGGCCCGGGTGCTGAAGGATGGGTGCCTCGGCGGGTCCACAGTGTTCGTCGGCTACGACGCCCGGCATGGATCTCGCAGATTCGCGGTAGCAACAGCGGAAGTGCTGGCTGCCGAGGGCTTTTCCGTGCAACTTTTGCCAGAGCCGCTGCCGACTCCGGTGCTGGCATTCGCGGTCCGGCAAACCGGTGCGGCGGCCGGCGTGCAGATCACCGCGTCGCACAACCCGGCATCTGACAACGGCTACAAGGTGTACCTCGACGGCGGGCTGCAGATCGTGTCGCCGACCGACCGCGAGATCGAAACCGCTATCGCGTCGGCGCCCTACGCCGATCAGATTGACCGCACACCCGTTGCGCCCGACGGCAGCCCGGACATCGTCGAGCACTACCTCCGCCGCGCCGCCGCAGTCCGTCGCGGATCCGGGCCGGTGCGCGTGGCGCTCACGCCGATGCACGGCGTCGGGGGCACGCCCGCGGTCGAGGCGCTGCGGCGTGCCGGCATCACCGATGTGCACACGGTGGCAGACCAATTCGCGCCGGATCCCGACTTCCCCACGGTGGCGTTCCCGAACCCCGAGGAACCCGGGGCGGCCGACGCAGTGCTTGACCTGGCCGCGCAGGTCGACGCCGACATCGCCGTGGCGCTCGACCCCGATGCCGACCGGTGCGCGATCGGTATTCCGGACGGCGGCGGCTGGCGCATGCTGTCCGGCGACGAAACTGGTTGGCTGTTAGGCGATTACATTCTCAGCCAGCCGAGAGTCGAGGTGCCCCCCGTCACCAGCACCGTCGCCAGCAGCGTGGTGTCGTCGCGGATGCTGGCCTCGATCGCCGCAGCCCACCGCGCCCGCCATGTCGAGACGTTGACCGGGTTCAAGTGGCTGGCCCGGGCGGCCGGAGACGACCTCGTCTACGCGTACGAGGAAGCCATCGGCCACTGCGTCGATCCGGCCGCGGTTCGCGACAAGGACGGCATCAGTGCGGCGGTGTTGTGTTGCGATCTGGCGGCCACGGCGAAGGCGGCGGGCCGCGATCTCAGGGCTCTGCTCGACGGCCTGGCTCGCCGTCACGGTGTCCACCTGCCGGCGTCGATCACCGCACGCAGCGACGACGCGGCGGCGGTGATGACCCGGCTGCGCGACGACCCGCCCGAGCGGCTGGCCGGCTTCGACGTCACGGCCACCACTGTCGCCGATGTGCTGATCCTGGCCGGCGCCAACGGCGGAACCTGGGTGCGGCTGGCGGTCCGGCCATCGGGCACGGAGCCGAAGATCAAGGGCTACATCGAGATTGGCCAACCCGCTACCGATGACCTGGCCGCGGCCCGCGCCAGCGCAGCGAGCCTGTGCGAGGCGGTCCTGCGCGACGCTGCCGCGCTGTTTCAGCGCGGGCCGAACTGACGATCGCCGGCGTCGCCCAATCCTGGCACGATGTAGGCGATCTCGTTGAGCCGCTCGTCGATGGTGGCGGTGAACACCCGCATGTCGGGTGCCACCTGTTCCAGCTTCGCGATGCCCTCCGGCGCCACCACCACACAAACCGCGGTGATGTCGTTGGCGTTGCGTGACTTCAGCAGGCCGACGGTGTACGCCATCGACCCACCTGTCGCCAGCATCGGGTCCAGCACCATCACCGGCTGACTGCGCAGATCGTCGGGCAGCGACTCCAGATACGGTGTGGGCAAATGGGTTTCCTCATCGCGTGCGACGCCGACGAAGCCGACGTGCGCCTCGGGAATCAGCGCGTGGGCCTGGTCTACCATCCCGAGCCCGGCCCGCAGCACCGGGACCAGCAGCGGCGGGTTGACCAGTCGGCAGCCGGTGGTGTCGGCCAGCGGAGTGCGCACGGGCACCGCTTCGGTACGCGCGTCGCGGGTGGCCTCGTAGACCAGCATCAGCGTGAGATCGCGCAGCGCCGCTCTGAACGCCGCGTTATCGGTGCGCTCGTCGCGCAACGTGGTCAGCCGGGCCGCGGCCAACGGGTGGTCGACGACATTTACCTCCATGGCCGTTGACCCTAGCCCGAGCCGTCAGCCGCGCGGTCACGGAACTCCGTCCCGGTCGATGGTCTCCTCGCCGCAGCTGACGGTGTGTGCCGTCGTCCATCCGGGGTCCTGGTCCGACGTTGCCGTGACGGTATCGGAGCGGCCGATCGTGGCCGTCGCGCCGTTCAGGTCGATCTCGGTGCGGCGCACGGTCAATTGACCGTTGTTGTTCTTCGGCAGCAACTCGACGAGGTGGCGACCGTCCCCGAGGTCGCTGCACCCGATGCCGTCGCCGTTGCCCGCCCGGTGCCCCATGTCGAACAGGAACGGCATGCCGGCCTGGCAGTGCGCCCACGACCGGCACGCGCCGGCCTGGTCGATCACGGTGGTGATGGTGCAGCCGGACACCGTATACAGCTCAGCCTCCCGGCCGGTGTCAACGATGATTTGGTGGTTGCCGTCCTGTTGTGCGTCGATGAGCAGCGCGTGTCGTTCAATGGGGCTGGCGCTCTGAATCGCCGCCTCGCCGTAGCCCTGGGCGGTGGTGATGCCGACGATCAGGTTGGTCATCCACAGCGTGGCCGGCTGTCCGTAGATATCGCTGACGTCCTTGCTCGCCGCGCCCGCCGGTGGCCCACCGGGCCCGCACCCCGCGTCCGCGCTCGCCCGCGGCGGGATCACCACACCGAGCGCCACGATCATGACGGCAACGATCCCCAGTTTGATGACCTGTCCGAGGGTAGACGACGACGCCCTCGGCGGCTGGCTAGGCTGTGGCCCGTGGCTGACATCGTGCCGATCGAGCTGACTCTGGACGAACGCGAAGTATTCACGCTGTATGCGCCGCGGTGGCGCGACGCCAGCGACGAGTGGGAGGCGTTCCTCGGCAAGAACGAGGACCTCTACGCGTTCACCTCCGTGCCCGACCTCGTTGCCTTCATTCGCTCCGACAACGACAACGACCTCACCGACCATCCGGCGTGGGAGAGGCTCACGTCAGCGTCGGCCCACCGGCTGGATCCCCGTGACGACAAGCGCTTCGACCTGATCAACGTCTACGAGCTGCTCGCCGAGAAGCCCACCGCCGAGTCTGTCCGGCAGCTGACGGGGACGCTGGCCATCGCGTCGGCCATCGGGTCGGTCTGCGAACTGCCCGCGATCAGCAAGTTCTTCAACGGGAACCCGGTGCTGTCCACGGTATCGGGCGGCATCGACAACTTCTCTGACAAGGCGGGCATGAAGCGCTGGAACGAGATCGGCGCCGTGGTCCAAAGAGGATGGGACAGGGTCGTCGACGCGATCGAGGAAGTCATCTCCACTCCCGAGGTCGACGGCACCGCGTCAGCCAAGGCCAAGGCCGAGCTCGAGGAACCGCGCGACGACGAAGAGGACGAACAGGACGAAGAGGACGACAAGAAAGACGAGGCAGACGAGGCAGACGAGCCAGACGAGGAAGGCAAGGAAGACGACGACACCGACACCCAGAAGGACGACGAGGCGGCCACCCCGGTCCATGACATCGTGCTGGGCGCCGACGAAGACTTCTGGGTGAAGGTCGGCATCGACCCGATCCGGATGATGACCAGCTCGGGGACGTTTTACACGTTGCGGTGCTACCTCGACGACGTGCCGATCTTCCTCGGCCGCAACGGACGGATCAGTGTGTTCGGCTCGGAGCGGTCGCTGGCGCGGTATCTGGCCGATGAGCACGACCACGACCTGTCCGACCTCGCGACGTACGACGACATCCGCACCGCTGCCAATGATGGGTCACTGCGTGTCGAGGTCACCGATCACAACGTCTACGTGTTGAGCGGGCTCGCCGACGATCTCGCCGACGGCCCCGACGCGGTCGACCGCGAGCAGCTGGAATTGGCCGTCGAATTGCTCCGCGATGTCGGCGAGTACTCCGACGACTCCACCGTGGATGAGCAGCTCGAGCGTGGCACTCCCCTCGGCAATCTGGTGGCCTACGTGCTGGACCCCGATGGGGAGCGCAAACCGAGCCCGCCGTACGCGAAGGCGGTCGAGAAGTGGGGCGAGATCGAAACGTTCGTCGAGTCTCGGCTGCGCCAGGAGTAGGGCTTCGGCCGGCGGCTAGCCGATCAGTACCGCGAACCGCGGCTTGATCACGTCGTCGATGATCGCCAACCGCTCGTCGAACGGGATGAACGCCGACTTCATCGCGTTGATCGTGAACCGGGCCAGATCGCTCCAGCCGTAGCCGAACGCCTCCACCAGCCTGAGCATTTCCATGCTCATCGTGGTGTCGCTCATCAGCCGGTTGTCGGTGTTGACGGTCACCCGAAACCTCAGCCGCGCCAGCAGATCGAACGGGTGCTCGGCAATGCTGCGCACCGCGCCGGTCTGCACGTTGGAACTCGGGCACATCTCCAGCGGGATCCGCTTGTCGCGCACGATCGCCGCCACCCGGCCCAACTGGTAGATGCCGTCCGGCCCCTGCTCGATGTCGTCGACAATGCGCACGCCGTGCCCGAGCCGATCCGCCCCGCAGAACGCGATCGCCTCGTGAATGGACGGCAGGCCGAACGCTTCTCCGGCGTGAATCGTGAAGCGGCCACTATGGTTTCGCATATACTCGAACGCATCGAGGTGCCGCGTCGGTGGATAGCCGGCCTCGGCGCCGGCGATGTCGAACCCGACAACACCCTTGTCGCGGAACCGGATCGCCAGTTGGGCGATCTCCAGCGACCGGGCGGCATGCCTCATCGCGGTGACCAGGCACCGCACCGTGATGCTTCGTCCTTCGGCGCGGGCGGCCTTCTCGCCGTCGGCGAAGCCAGCCAGCACCACGTCGACGACCTCGTCAACCGACAGGCCGTGATTGATGTGCAGTTCCGGCGCAAACCGCACCTCGGCGTACACCACGTTGTCGGCGGCCAGGTCCTCAACGCATTCGTAGGCCACCCGGTACAGCGCCGCCGGGGTCTGCATTACGCCGACCGTGTGGGCGAACGGCTCGAGGTAGCGCTCGAGCGAGCCGCTGTGGGCGGCGGTGCGAAACCAGGTTGCCAACGCATCGACGTCTGTGACGGGCAGGTTCTTATATTCCGTCTGTTCGGCGAGCTCCAGCACCGTTGCGGGGCGCAGTCCGCCATCCAAATGGTCGTGCAGCAGTGCCTTCGGTGCCTGCCCGATCGTCCCGATGTTCAGCGGGGTCGTCATTGCACGATCCTGTCGATCACAAGTGGACGGCGGGAAAACTTCCCGGCAATGCTCCAGCCGCCGTCGAGGGCGGCAAGCGCCGGACCAAACCGCTCCGGGGTGTCGGTGTAGAGCGTGAACACCGGTTCGCCTGCCGTCACCTGCTCACCGGGCCGCCGGTGGATCCGCACGCCTGCTCCGGATTGCACCGGCCGGCCGGGGTGCGCCCGGCCGGCGCCGAGCCGCCACGCCGCCATCGCCACCGCCATCGCATCGATGTCACCCATTGTGCCGCCACGACCCGCGGTCACCGTCTCGGCGTCCGCACCGAGCGGCAACGGCACCGACAGGTCGCCGCCTTGCGCGGCGACCAACGCCCTGAAGCAGTCCATCGCCGAGCCGTCCCGAAGGGTCTCCGCCGGGTCGCGGGCGTCCAGCGCGGCAACGTCGAGCATCTCGGCGGCCAGCGCCAGCGTCAGCTCGACCACATCGGGCGGTCCCCCGCCGGCCAGCACGTCCAGGGCTTCGGCCACCTCGACGGAATTGCCCACTGTCGCGCCGAGCGGAGTGTTCATGTCGGTCAGCAGCGCACGGGTCGGCAGGCCCTCCGCGGTGCCGAGGTCGACCATCGTGCGTGCCAGTTCACGGGACTCGGCCTCCGTCTTGAGGAATGCCCCGGACCCCACCTTGACGTCGAGTACCAACGCTCGCGTGCCTTCGGCGATCTTCTTGCTCATCACCGAGCTGGCGATCAGCGGCAGCGACTCCGTGGTCCCCGTGACGTCGCGCAGCGCGTAGATCTTGCGATCCGCAGGCGCGAGCTCGCCGGCAGCGAAGATCGCCGCGCCGACGTCGCAAATTTGTTGGCGGATCCGGTCTTTGGACAGCTCTGCGGTGAATCCGGAGATCGCCTCGAGCTTGTCGAGGGTGCCGCCGGTGTGGCCAAGCCCGCGGCCCGCGGCCTGCGGTACCGCACCGCCGCACGCGATCACGACGGGGACCACCGTCAGCGTGAGCTTGTCGCCGACGCCGCCGGTGGAGTGCTTGTCCACCAAGGCCAGCGGCTTGCCGTCGCGGCGAAGACCGGTGAAGTCGAGCCGGTCGCCCGATGCCACCATGGCCGTGGTCCAGCGCGCGATCTCGTCGCGGTCCATGCCACGCAGAAAGACCGCCATCAGCAGCGCCGACATCTGCTCGTCGGCGACCTCGCCGCGGCTGTACGCGTGGACCACCCAGTCGATCGCGTCGGCGGACAGCCGGCCCCCGTCGCGCTTGGTCTTGATGACCAACGGCGCGTCGAAATGGGTCACGGCCGGGCGAGGTCATCGGGACCGAACGCGTCTGGCAACAGCTCACCCAGCGATCGCGGACCGTCGGGATGACCGACAAGCAGCTGCGGCCCGCCGTGCTCCAGCAGGATCTGACGGCAGCGCCCGCACGGCATCAGCAGCCGGCCCGCGCCGTCCACGCAGACCAGCGCGACCAGTCTCCCGCCGCCACTGGAATGCAACGCGCACACCGCTGCGCACTCGGCGCAGAGACCGAGGCCATATGAGACATTTTCCACATTGCACCCGGCCACCACGCGGCCGTCGTCGACCAGCGCCGCGGCACCCACCGGAAACCCCGAATACGGTGCATATGCGTGGGTCGCAACCGCAATCGCTTTGTCGCGCAATGCTTGCCAGTCGATCTCGGTGCTCACCTTGGCCACTTTCGCCGGCGTACTGAATGCATTCCGACGTGTTCGGAGTCCGATAGCCGCGTCGGCAACGTCACACTAGTTCGTGGGCCGCCGCAGACAAAGGCTGACCACGGCTGCGCAGTGTTGTTCGTCCGGACGGGCAATTGGGTTTAGAGTCCGAATCGTCCACCGATGTCCGTTGGAGATGCGATGTCAGCAGTCGAAGCACCGCGTACCAGACCGTCCCGCAAGACCCTCTACCGCGGCGACCCGGGAATGTGGTCCTGGGTGCTACACCGCATCTCCGGTGCCACGATCTTCTTCTTCCTGTTCGTCCATGTCCTCGACACCGCCCTGGTGCGGGTCAGCCCGCAGGCCTACAACGAGGTCGTCGCGACCTACAAGACCCCGATCGTCGGCTTGATGGAGGCCGGCCTGGTAGCTGCGGTGCTCTATCACGCGCTCAACGGAATCCGGGTGATCTTGATCGATTCCTGGTCGGAGGGTCCGCGCCACCAGCGGCTGATGCTGTGGATCGTCGGCGTCGTCGTGGCGGTGGTCCTGACGGCCGCGCTGATCGTGTTGGGTGCGCACATGGCGGAGCATTTCCTGTGACTACACCAGAAGGACGCAGGGGTTGGCCGGCGCCGGTGCTGCAGCGCAGCTACGACCGGCCCGCCGGCTTGGACAATCCGCGGGCGCCGCGCAGGCGGACCGGCATGCCGAACTTCGAGAAACACGCGTGGATGTTCATGCGGTTGTCCGGAATCGTGCTGGTGTTCCTCGCGCTCGGGCATCTGTTCGTGATGTTGATGTGGCAGAACGGTGTGTACCGGATCGACTTCAACTATGTCGCGGTGCGGTGGCATTCGCCGTTCTGGCAGACCTGGGATCTGCTGCTGTTGTGGCTGGCGCAACTGCACGGCGCCAACGGCATGCGCACGATCATCGCCGACTACGCCCGCAAGGACTGGACCCGATTCTGGCTCACCAGGTTGCTGGCGGTGTCCACCATCTTCACGATCGTGCTCGGCACGTATGTCCTGCTGACGTTCAACCCGAACATCTCGTGAGGGACGGCCAATGATTCAGCAACATCGGTACGACGTGGTGATCGTCGGCGCGGGCGGGGCAGGCATGCGCGCGGCGGTCGAGGCGGGCCCGCGGGTGCGCACGGCGGTGCTCACCAAGCTGTACCCGACACGCAGCCACACCGGCGCCGCCCAGGGCGGCATGTGCGCGGCGCTGGCCAACGTCGAAGACGACAACTGGGAATGGCACACGTTCGACACCGTGAAGGGCGGCGACTACCTCGCTGACCAGGACGCGGTGGAGATCATGTGCCGGGAGGCCATCGACGCGGTGCTCGACCTCGAGAAGATGGGCATGCCGTTCAACCGGACCCCCGAGGGCCGCATCGACCAACGCCGCTTCGGCGGGCACACTCGCGACCACGGCAAGGCGCCGGTCCGCCGCGCGTGCTATGCGGCCGACCGCACCGGCCACATGATCCTGCAGACGCTGTACCAGAACTGCGTCAAACACGACGTCGAGTTCTTCAACGAGTTCTACGTGCTCGACCTCGCGCTGACGGAGACGCCGGGCGGTCCGGTGGCCACCGGGGTCGTCGCATACGAGCTCGCCAGCGGCGACATTCACGTCTTCCACGCGAAAGCGATCGTGATCGCCACCGGCGGGTCGGGCCGGATGTACAAGACCACGTCCAACGCGCACACGCTGACCGGCGACGGCATCGGCATCGTGTTCCGCAAAGGACTTCCGCTGGAGGACATGGAGTTTCACCAGTTCCATCCGACGGGTCTGGCCGGCCTCGGCATCCTGATTTCGGAGGCGGTGCGCGGCGAGGGCGGCCGGCTGCTCAACGGCGAGGGCGAGCGCTTCATGGAGCGCTACGCGCCGACGATCGTCGACCTGGCGCCCCGCGACATCGTGGCCCGTTCGATGGTGCGTGAAGTGCTCGAAGGCCGCGGTGCAGGCCCGCACAAGGATTACGTCTACATCGACGTCCGGCATCTGGGTGCCGACGTGCTCGAGGCGAAACTGCCCGACATCACCGAATTCGCCCGGACCTACCTTGGCGTCGACCCGGTCACTGAGCTCGTGCCGGTCTACCCGACGTGCCACTACGTGATGGGCGGCATCCCGACGACGGTGCACGGGCAGGTGCTGCGCGACAACACCACGGCCGTCCCAGGCCTCTACGCGGCGGGCGAGTGCGCATGCGTGTCGGTGCACGGCGCCAACCGGCTCGGCACCAATTCACTGCTGGATATCAATGTGTTCGGCCGCCGCGCGGGCATCGCCGCCGCCGAGTACGCCGAGCATTACGACTTCGTCGAGCTGCCGCCCGATCCTGCTGGCATGGTGGTCGACTGGGTCGGCGACATTCTCTCCGAGCACGGCAACGAACGCGTCGCCGACATCCGGACCGCGCTGCAGCAGTCGATGGACAACAACGCCGCCGTGTTCCGCACCGAGGAGACGCTGAAGCAAGCACTGACCGACATCCACGCGCTGAAAGAGCGCTATGCCCGAATTACGGTGCACGACAAAGGAAAACGCTACAACAGCGACCTGCTGGAGGCGATCGAGCTGGGCTTCCTGCTGGAGCTCGCCGAGGTCACCGTCGCGGGCGCGCTGAACCGCAAGGAATCTCGCGGCGGCCACGCCCGCGAGGACTACCCCAACCGCGACGACACCAACTACATGCGCCACACCATGGCCTACAAGGTCATGGAGAGCGAAGCGACCGGGGGATCAAACTGGGCATCCGAGCTGCTGGCGGACATCATGCTGGATTACAAGCCGGTGGTGCAGACCCGCTACGAACCGATGGAACGGAAGTACTGAAGTGGCCACAACGCCAGTCGAGACAGCCGAAGCCGGCGACCCGCCGCTGCCGCCGATCCCCGACGGCGCGGTGATGGTGACGCTGAAGATCGCCCGGTTCAACCCGGAGAATCCCGACGCCGCCGGCTGGCAGAGCTTCCGGGTGCCGTGCCTGCCCTCCGACCGGCTGCTGAACCTGTTGCTCTACGTCAAGGGCTACCTGGACGGAACGCTGACCTTCCGGCGGTCGTGCGCGCACGGCGTGTGTGGCTCCGACGCGATGCGGATCAACGGGGTCAATCGCCTGGCCTGCAAGGTTCTGATGCGCGACTTGCTGCCGAAGAAACCGGGGAAGCCGCTGACCGTCACCATTGAGCCGATCCGCGGGCTGGCCGTCGAAAAGGATCTCGTGGTGAACATGGAGCCGTTCTTCGACGCCTACCGGGCGATCAAGCCCTATCTGATCACCACCGGCAACCCGCCGACCCGCGAACGGATCCAGAGCCAGACCGACCGCGCCCGCTACGACGACACCACCAAATGCATTCTGTGCGCGTGCTGTACGACAAGCTGCCCGGTGTACTGGTCGGACGGCAGCTATTTCGGCCCCGCCGCGATCGTCAACGCGCACCGGTTCATCTTCGACAGCCGCGATGAGGCCGCGGCCGAGCGTCTCGAGATCCTCAACGAGGTCGACGGGGTGTGGCGCTGCCGCACCACGTTCAACTGCACCGAATCCTGTCCGCGCGGCATCGAGGTGACCAAGGCGATCCAGGAGGTCAAGCGCGCGCTGCTGTTCTCGGGCTGAGTTCCTGCGGTAGACATCACCCTGCGGTAGACATGAGTATGCCGCGCCCCGATCTGCCGCCCGGTTTCGACTTCACCGACCCGGATATCTACGCCGAGCGCCTGCCCGTGGCGGAGTTCGCCGAAGTGCGCAGGGCGTCCCCCATCTGGTGGAACGACCAACCGGTGGATGTCGGCGGCTTCCGCGACGACGGCTACTGGGTGGTGAGCAAGCACAAGGACGTCCGCGAGGCGTCGTTGCGCAACGACGTCTTCTCCTCGGCGCAGAACTGCATCGTTCCGCGCTACAAGGCGGGCGTGGCCGAGAGCCAGATCGAGTTGGGCCGGCTGTCGATGATCAACATGGACGAGCCCGAGCACTCCAGGCTGCGCAAGATCGTCTCCCGAGCCTTCACCCCCAGCGCCGTGGAGCGGTTGCGGGCGGAGCTCGACGAGCGAGCGCAGCGCATCGCCGAAGAGGCCCGCGCGTCGGGTTCCGGGGACTTCGTACAGCAGGTGGCCGCCGAGTTGCCGCTGCATGCCATCACCGGGCTGCTCGGTGTGCCGCTTGAGGACCGCAAGAAGCTCTTCGACTGGACCAACGAGATGATCGGGGACGACGATCCCGAATTCGCAGAGCGGGAAGCCCTCACGGCGACAGGCGAACTGATGGCGTACGCCATGCAGCTCGCGGGGCACCGGGCCGAGGCGCCCCGCGATGACATCGTGACAAAGCTGATCGAAGCCGACGTCGAAGGTCACAAGCTCACCGAGGGCGAATTCGGCCTGTTCGTCGTCACGCTCACCGTCGCCGGAAACGAGACCACTCGCAACTCGATCACCCAGGGCATGATGGCGTTCGCCGAACATCCCGATCAGTGGGAGCTCTTCAAGGCGAAGCGGCCGCAGACTGCTGCAGACGAGGTCATCCGCTGGGCCACCCCGATCACGGCCTTCCAGCGGACCGCGCTGCGCGATACCGAACTCGGCGGGGTGCCGATCAAGAAGGGGCAGCGCCTCGTGCTGTTCTACCGCTCTGCGAACTTCGACGAGGAGGTGTTCGACGACCCGCTGCGGTTCGACGTTCTGCGAAACCCCAACCCGCACGTCGGATTCGGTGGTACCGGTGCCCACTACTGTGTCGGCGCGAATCTGGCGAGGATGACGGTCGACCTGATGTTCAACGCGATTGCCGACCATATCCCGGACATCGAGTCGGTGGCCGAGCCGCAGCGCCTGCGCTCGGGCTGGTTGAACGGCATCAAGCACTGGCAGGTGGATTACGGGCCGGCGCCGGTGGACGCGACGACGTAGCGCTTGCCGCGATCCGGGCGTTCCCACAGCACACCGCCCGCCGCGGTCACCCCTTGCGCGATGAGTTCGCGTTTGAGGATCTTGTTCGTCGCCGTGCGCGGTAGGTCGGCGGTGATCCGTACGAAGCGAGGCCATGCCTTTGGCGACAGGTCGGGCTGCACCGCCAGAAATTCCGCTAACTCGTTGGGAGTCAACACTCCTCCAGAGTTGAGCACGAACGCCACCATCACCTGGTCGCCCACCAGGTCGTCGGGCACGGCGTAGACGGCGACCTGGTTCACCTGCGGCAGGCGCTGCAGGATTCGTTCGATCGGCCCGGCGGCGAGATTCTCGCCGTCGACGCGCATCCAGTCCGTGGTGCGCCCCGCGAGGTAGATCCAACCGTCCGCATCGCGATAGGCCAGATCCCCGGACCAGTACATTCCCTGTCGCATCCGCTGGGCGGTCGCCTCCGGATCGTTGTAGTAGCCCGAAAAGCCACCTTGGCCATAGGTATTCACCAACTCGCCGACGGCATTGTCGAAATTGGCGAGTGCACCGTGTTCGTCGAAGACCGCCGTCGCGCACTCCGTGACGGTGTCAGGGTGGTAGACCGCCACCCCGGGATATCCCTTGCCGATCGATCCCGGCGGGCAACCGTCTTCCCGCATCACGACCACCGCGAACTCACTGGAGCCGAAGCTGTCGACGACGCGGCAGCCGAATCGTCGGGCGAACTCCGCGATGTCACGTTCTGTCGCCTCGTTCCCGAACGCGGTGCGCAACGTGTTATCTGAATCGTCCGGCTGTGCCGGGGTCGCCAGCACCAACGCCAGCGGCTTGCCGACGTAATTCATGTACGTGACGCCGTGGCGACGAATCTCGGCAAGGAACCGCGACGCCGAGAACCTGGCGGGAACCATCGTGGCGCCGGCAACGATGGCGACCGCCCAGCCGGCAGCCACCCCGTTGGAGTGGAACAGCGGCATCGACAGGTAGCACACGTCGGCGGCGGTGATGTCGAACTGTCCGACCAGGCTTGCTCCGCACAGCACTGCCATCGCATGCGCGAACGGCACCGCCTTGGGATCCCCGCTGGTGCCCGACGTGAAGATCATCATGAAGGTGTCGGCGCCCTGCACCTCACGATAAGGCACCAGCGGTCCGGCCTCGGCGACGGCATCAGCGTAGCGGTGCGACGTGACGTCGAGCACCGTAATACCTGACAGATCAACGTCTTTCAACAACGGCAGGTGGTCACCGTCAACGAGGAGGAACTCGCAATCCGCGCGACGGATGTCGGCCAGCAGCCCGGTGCCGCGCCGTGTCGTGTTGATACCGCACAGCACGTAGCCGCCCAGCGCGGCGGCTGCCATCGACCGCAGCATCGCCGGAGCGTTGGTCAACAGCGCGCCGACGTGCAGCGGTCGGGTGGTGCTCGCCAGCGAGATCAGCGCCGACGCCTCCGCCGCCGCCTCTGCCAGATGCTCGCGCCAGGTCCAGGTCCGCTCACCGTAGGCCACCGCGACGGAATCGTCGGTCATCCGGCCACGCAACAGTGCTTGAACCGTTTCCACCGCCGGGGAGTTCATCGCGTGGTCAGCACCAGCCCCGGATAACCCCGCTCGGCGACCCCCTCGCAGTGTCGGCGGTAGTTTCCGAACCCGCCCGCGTAGGGCATGAACACCCGCTTCTTGCCCTCGATGTTGGCACCCAGGTACCAGGAGGACTGCGCCTTCGGGAACAGGGTGCCGTCCGCAGCCTCGGCGACGTGATCGGTCCAGGCCCGCGCCGCGTCGCGGCGCGGTTCCACCTCGGTGACCCCGAGGTCGCGGGCCGCCACGATCAGATCGAACGCCCAGTCCACCTGCACCTCGGCGTGCAGCACCATGTTCGCCAGCACCGACGGGCTGCCCGGCCCGCTGATGGTGAACAGGTTCGGCAGCCGGGGCACCATCAGGCCGAGGAACGTGATCGGGCCGTCCGACCACGCCTCGCTGAGCCGGTGACCGTGCGGGCCGATCGGATCGATGCGGGTCAATGCACCGGTCATCGCGTCGAACCCGGTAGCGAAAATCAGTGTGTCACAGGGATATAACTTGGCCGCGGTCCGCACACCCGTATCGGTAATCGCCTCGATCGGCTCGCGTCGCAGGTTGACCAACCGTACGTTGTCGCGGTTAAAGGTCTGGTAGTAGCCGTGATCCGTGCAGATCCGTTTGGTGCCGATGGGGTGGTCGACCGGGATCAGGTCGCGGGCAACGTCGGGATCGGTGACGGTCTCTCGAATGCGTTCTTCGACGAACTCGCGGGCGATGTCGTTGGCGGCCGGATCGGTGTTCTGATCGGGAAACGTCTTGGCGAACAGCACCCCACCTTCACGCCAGCGCTCCCACAGTGCAGCCCGACGCTCGTCGGGATCGGCTTCGACGGCCCGCTTGTGATAGGTGCCGTGCGGCGTTCCGGCCGATGCGTAGGCAGCGATCTCGCGTCGCCGTGGATACTCTTCGCGAATACGCCGCAACTCGTCGGCCGACCACGGCCGATTGGGCATCGGCACGCTGTAGTTCGGCGAACGCTGGAACACAACAAGGGATTTGGCTTGCGCCGCGATCAGCGGGATCGCCTGGATGCCCGACGAGCCGGTGCCGATGAGTCCGACGCGTTTTCCGCGCAGGTCAGGATCGTCGTGCGGCCACGCCGCCGTGTAGTACACGTCGCCGCCGAACTCGTCCAGGCCATCGATGTTCGGGCGATTGACCGCGGACAGGCATCCCGTGGCGCAGACCAGAAACCTGGCGCGGTGTGCCGGACCTGCCGACGTCTGCACCTGCCAGCAGCGATCGCGTGGCTGGAACGAGGCGGCGGTGACCTCTGCGCCGAACACGTAGTGCCTGCGGATGTCGAACCGATCGGCCACATGCTCGAGATAGCCGAGGATCTCGGGCTGGCCCGCGAACCGTTCTGTCCACGTCCAGGTCTGCTGCAGGTCGGGATCGAATGAGTAGGAGTAGTCGATGCTCTCCACGTCGCAGCGGGCGCCCGGATACCGATTCCAGTACCAGGTTCCGCCGACGGTCGGCGCGGCCTCAATCCCGAGCACGGTCAGGCCCGCACCCACCGCGCGTCGCACGGCGTACAGGCCGGCGAATCCGGCACCGACGACGATCGCGTCGAGAATGGGCGGCGAGTCGGTCATCAAGCCTGCTTCCGCGCCGCGGCGAGCATCTCACGAACGTCCGCCCACAGCAGTTCGCGCGCCGACGCGGCGGCGGGCAGCGCCATCATTGTCACAAACCCGTGGAACAGCCCCGGATAGTCGCGGTGCACCACGGGCACACCGGCGGCACGCAACCGACGGGCATACGCCACACCCTCGTCGTGCAACGGATCCAGACCGGCGGTGAGCACCACCGCCGGCGGCAGCCCCGCATGCGGTTCGGCACGCGCCGGGGCGACCTGGTGGGCAGGTGCGGGTAACTCGTCGCCGACCAGGTACTGCCGCCAGTACCACCGAATGGCCGCAGCGGTCGTCATGTAGCCGGTGCCACATGTGCGATGGCTCGGTGCGTCACCGGCCGGGTCCAGCATCGGGTAGATGAGCACCTGCGCCGCTGGCAACGGCGCGTGGCGCTCGCGGCACAGGATGGCCGTCACCGCGGCCAGGTTCCCGCCGGCACTGTCGCCGGCGACAGCGACGCGGTCCGGGTCGACGCCGAGGTCGGCCGCGGTCCCCACCACCCAGCAGTAGGCAGCGAACGCGTCCTCGGCGGCCGCGGGTGCCCGGTTCTCCGGAGCGAGCCGGTAGTCGACGGACACCACCACCGCGTGCGTGTACCGCGATAGCGCTCGGCAGAAGCCGTCGTGGCTGTCCAGGTCGCACAACACGAACCCGCCGCCGTGGTAGAACACCACCGCAGCACACCCACCGTCGCCGGCACCGTGCGGCCGGTAGATCCTGACCGGGATGACTCCGGTCGGCGTGGTGACGACGCGGTCGATCGCACTTTCGACGTCGTCGAGGTTGAGGACCGGCGCGCGGCGCGCGGCGACCGCGGCCCGCGCCTGCGATCCCGTCATGTTCTCGACCGCGGGAAATTCGGCGTTCAGTTGCGCCAGCACCGCCGCGACACCGTCGTCCACAGTGTTCCCCTTGTTCGAGCTAGGCCGGACGATAGCGCAACAAGGTGATCGACTCTCCGGGAACGTCGCAGAACACCGGCGCCACCCGCATGC
The DNA here is from genome assembly GCA_963759655.1 of uncultured Actinomycetota bacterium. GTDB lineage: Bacteria > Actinomycetota > Actinomycetes > Mycobacteriales > Mycobacteriaceae > Mycobacterium. The sequence goes on from CAVXAG010000002.1 coordinate 62,841, forward strand.
CGATCACGATGTTGTCCACGTCGACGTCAACGAGCTCGGTGCTGATGCGGGGGCCGGCGTCCCACTGCACCACCGCCAACAGCTGCGGGACCGCTTCCGCCCACGGCGGGCCCGTAGGCCGGCGGGCGATGGTGAATGTGTATAGCGTTCCCGCACCGTCGATTTCACGCCATTCGAGATCATCGGACAGTGTGCCGGGCGCGAGCGTGCGCGGATAGAAAACGTAGCTTCTCGACGACGGCGAGTACTGAATCAGGATCCGATGTTCGCGCAGGCCGTCCCAGAACGGCCGCGACACCGGAGTGGGTTCCGGAAGCGGCAGGGGCTCGGTCACGGGTCAATCACCCGCCAACACCAGCGCGACCTGTTCGCTCATGATGCCGCCGGTACCCGCCACGAAGGCGGTATGGCAGTCGGCGACCTGTGCGTCGCCCGCTCTGCCCATCACCTGCCGGGCCGCGTCGACCACATGATGCATTCCGCCGGCCATCCCGGCCTGGCCGAACGAGAGCTGACCGCCGGCGGTGTTCAGCGGGAAGTCGCCGCGGTAGGTCAGGTCGTGTTCCGTCAGCCACGTCATGCCGGCACCCTTGGGACAGAATCCGGCGTCCTCCAGGCTCATCAGCACCGTGATCGTGTAGCAGTCGTAGATCGACGCCACATCGACGTCGCCACGCGCACGTCCCGCCATCGCGAACGCACGCTCGGCGGCGCGGGCGATCGGGGTCGTCATCAGGTCCGCAGCGTAGGTCGGCGTCTTGAACGAGATGTGCTCGCCGAAGCCTTTGATCCAGACCGGCCGGTGGCGTGCCTGCCGGGCGACGTCCGCGTTGGCGATCAGCACACCGGCGCCGCCTTGCACCCGCATCACCGTCTCCAGCATGTGGATCGGGTCGGCGATCATCGGGCTGTCCAACACGTCGGCAACCGTCATCGGCTTGCCGTGGAACACCGCGCCGGGATGCGCGCACGCGTTGGTGCGTTGGTCCACGGCAACCTTCGCGAGCGCCGCAGGGTCGTAGGTGTACTGCGCCGCGTAGCGTTGAGCGATCTGGGCGTACGGCGCGTTCTGGCCCACGTTGCCGTAAGGGATCTCGAACTCGGCCTGCGGCGAACCGAAGGTGTTGCTGGAGGCTCCGTACCACGCGGGTGTCGCCGGCGGGCGTCGCTCGGATCGCGGCAGCTGGGTGGATCCGGGCACGACGGCCAGCACTGCATCGCATAATCCGAGCTCGACCGCGACGGCCGCCCGCCACACCATTCCCGCCGAAGTGGCGCCGCCCAGATCTACCCGCTCACCGAAGTCCAGCGCCAGCCCGAGGTACTCCGAAAGCGTTGCGGGCACGAACATGTCGGATTCGGCCAAGCCGTGGCAGAGCAGCCCGTTGACCACCGCGGCATCCAGCCCGGCGTCCTCGACCACCTGCCGGGCCAGCGCCGCGTACTGGTCGAGTGTGAACAGCTCGGGGCGGGTCTGTCGCCGCTGGGCGGGCAGCTCCGTGATGCCGACGATGGCGGCATCACCAGTCAGCCGCACCGGCCCGTCCCCCGCAAAGGCAGTGCGACGGTCGCCGTTCCGGGCATCAGGATGGCCTCGTCGCGGCGGGCCGCGATGTCGAGGTCCACCAGCCCGGCGCCGTTGACCAGCCGCTTGCCCGTCACCGTCCCGCCAAAGCTCAACGGCTGGCCCGGCAGGGCGATCGCGCGGTTCTGCACGGAGTATTCGATCAGGCGGCCACCCCCGCCGATCCAGTCCGTGATTGCTCGCGCCAACAGCGCGGCCTGCAGCGGGCCCTGCACCAGCACGTCGTCGTACCCTTCGCGATCACGGGCCCATTCCTTGTCGTAGTGGATCCGGTGACCGTTGTACGTTGCGGCACTGAAGAAGAACATCTGGGTCTCGTCAACGGTCACGTTGAGCCCGGGCAGCACGTCGCCGGGTTCGACATCGTCATAGTGGAGCTGCTGGGTGGACGCGGTTTCTCTCAGGGCGGGGCCTCTCTCACGGTCGGGCGATCATGGACGTGGTGGCGTCGGCGACGAGTTCCTGGCGCTGATTGCGAAAGATCGTGCGCCACGTGACGAGCACGAAACTGCCGGAACGGCCCTGCTTTTCGTCGATCGACTCGATGGTTCGGACCATGGTGATCTCGTCGCGGTGATACGCGGGCAGGTGGAATCTTGTGCTCTCCCCGCCGGCCATCCGCCGCGGCGCCCTGGGGAAGGCCAGGCCGCCGGAGACTGCACCGGACGAGCCGTCGGGGCGCAGGTCATCGAGGGCGGTCACGCCCAGCACCGTGTACTGCAGGTACAACGGTGGACAGATGACGTCGCGGTAGCCGTTGGCCTGCGCGTAATCGCTGTCGAACCACAGCGGATTGTGATCGCCGACAGCCGCGGCCCACCGCTGCCAGTCGCGCCGGTTCACCTCACCGGTCGCGGTGGCCGCGACGGTGCCGATCCGGGCCGCCGAATCGGCGTCGATCAGACCGCCTTCTGACACGGAACGTTCCTTTCGGTCTCCAACCAACCGGCTGCCACGTCGGGGCCCCCGCCCAGGGTCGCCAGCACCCGCGCCCGCTCCGACCACAGGTGCAGATCGGTTTCCACGACGTACCCCATGCCGCCGTGCAGCTGGTGTGCGTCCAGGGTGATCAGCTTGGCGGCCCTGGCCGATTGGATCCGGGCCACCGCGGTCTCCCGGGTCGCCGTACGGCCCCGGCCGATCCAGAACACCGCGGAGCGAGCGGCCAGCCGGGCCGCAGCCAGCGCGATGTGCATGTTGGCGACCAGATGCTGCGCCGCCTGAAACGAGGCGATGGGCCGGCCGAACTGATGGCGCATCGTGGTGTAGTCGACAGTTCGCGCCAGCACCGCCTCGCCGACCCCGACCAGATCGAGTGACAGCAGAGTCACCGCGGCATTGGCGATCCGGCGCAGGTCGTCCGCGCGCAGCCCTGTCCCGTCGCCGTCGAGCACCGCCACCGGATCGCGCACGACGACGCCGTCGAAATCCACCCGAAACGCCCGGTATCCGCCCATCATCTGTAGCGGTTCGACGAACACACCGGGATCATCGAGCCGGACGACGAAACCGAGCGTCCGGCCGGCATCGGCGGCGGTGATCACGATCACATCGGCCAGATCGGCGTCGGCGACGAAATCCGTTGCACCGCTTATCTGCCAGCCATCCGGACCGGGTGACGCCCGCAACGCCGGCACCACCAACGCCGCGTCGCGCGGATGCCACACCGCGCTGGTTGCGCGCAGCGCGCCCGAACTCACCTGTGGCACCCAGTGTGCACGCTGCTCGTCGTTCCCCAGCGCGCTGATGAAAAGTGCGCCGATAACCGTGCTGTGCACCAGGATCGGGCACAGCGCACGGCCCGCTTCGACGCAAAATACCCCGACGTCGGCGAGAGTGCCCCCGGAGCCCCCGCACTCCACCGGCAAGCCGAGCCCCAGAACTCCCGTGTCGGCCAGCGCCTCCCAGAGTTCGGGCGACAGCCGCGGCGTCGTGGCATCGTGCAGAGCCCTGGCGAGTGTCAGCGGGCAATGCGCCGCGAGCATCCCGCGCAACGTCGAGGCGAGGTCGCGTTCGTCTTGGTCTGGAATCAGTCTCATCGCGGCCGGTCCCGCCTCATCGTCCGTAGGACGGCATGCCGTGACCGCGCTGTGCGATCACATCGCGAAGCACTTCGTTGGTGCCGCCCCCGAACCGCATCAACGGCGATACGCGGTACAGGCGCTCGAAGTATCCGCCCGCGGGCGCATCCGGGCTTCGGTGCGCCAGCAGGCCGTCGGGGCCCAGCAGGTCGATGGCCAGATCGGCGATGCCCTGGCGCAATTCACTGGTGAAGATCTTCTCGACGCTGACCTCGACAGTCGGGATGACGCCGCTGTCCAGTAACGACGACGCCTCGTATCCCATCAGCAGAGCGACCTCGACATCGGCCTCCGCCTGCGCCATCCGGCGCCGGAAGGCCGGATTGTCCGCGGGCACCGTGCCGTCCCTCAGCGGCCGCCGGGCCAGCGCGATCAGATCGCGCAGCGCGCGGTGTAGGTCGCCGGCGTTGGTCAGCGCACCCCGTTCCAGGTCGAGCGCGCCGGTGATGTAGGACCACCCGTGGTTCAACTCGCCGATGAGATTGCTCAGCGGCACCCGGACGTCGTTGAAGAACACCTCGTTGGTGCGGTATCCCGACCAGGCGTACAGCGGCCGGACGTCGATACCCGGAAGATCGATCGGCACGATGATCACCGATATCCCACGGTGGCGCGGCGCGTCGGGATCTGTGCGTACGCACAGCCACTCGTGGGTGGACCGTTGCGCGCCGCTGTTCCATATCTTGGACCCGGTAATCACCCATTCGTCGCCGTCGCGCACCGCCCTGGTGCGCAGGCTGGCCAGGTCGGTCCCGGCGTCCGGCTCCGAATAGCCCACGGCGCAGATCATTTCGCCGCGGGCGATCGGAGGCAGAAACTCGGACTTGTTCTGCTCGGTGCCGTGCCGCATGATCATCGGCGCCACCGAGGTCACGGTCAGGTCCGGGCCCGGCACCTCCCAGTATTCGAATTCCCGCATCAGCAGGTGCTGGTGGACGGCGCCGAGACCCAGTCCGCCGTACTCCTGCGGCCAGCTCAGGCCGAACCATCCCTTGGCGCCTACCTTGCGACGGAACGCGGCGACCTCGCCGCCCGGAACCTCCAGCCCGTGTTCGGCGATTTCAGCGCGCAACTCGGCGGTGACGTTCTGCTGGAGAAACTCCCGCACCTCGGCCACCCACGCCTCCTGGGCCGGGTCAAGCGCGAAGTCCACGCTGAGTACCCTATCGAGTCACAGATCGACGCCCGGCGGCGTCATATCGGTATGACACAGAAAACCCGCATCGAATCCCTGCCACCCGAGCGCGCCCCGCTGTGGATCCGCGCGGCGTATCGCTACGCCAAGCGCCGGTTCGGCGAGGTACCCGAACCGCTCGCGGTCTCTGCGCACCATCGCGGGCTGATGGTGGCCAGCGCGATCCACGAGACAGCTGTCGAGCGGGCGTCGACTAAGCTGCCGGCGAACATCCGCGAGCTGGCGGTGTTCTGGACCGCACGCACGATCGGGTGCTCCTGGTGCGTGGACTTCGGTTCGATGCTGATCCGGCTTGACGGCCTCGACGTCGAGCGGCTCAAGGAAATCGACAGCTACGCAACGTCTCCCCTCTTCACCGACGACGAGCGTGCCGCGATCGTCTACGCGGATGAGATCACCCGCGACCCGCACACCGTCACCGACGAGCAGGTGGCCGATCTGCGTCGCCGCTTCGGGGACACCGGAGTGTTCGAGCTGACCTACCAGATCGGGATTGAGAACATGCGGGCGCGGATGAACACCGCGCTCGGCATCACCGAGCAGGGCTTCAGCTCCGGTGCTGCGTGCCGGACACCGTGGGCTGCTGAGCAAGATCTGACCTGAGCGGCGAGCCGCTGAACTTGTCCGGGTTGGCGACGTCCCACACCGCATCGACCTTGCCGCCGCTCACCGACAGTGCGATGATGCGCGGCTGCACCGGCGGATACCCGTCGGCGCCCGGATGGCCCACCACGTAAAGGCCGACTTCGCCGTTGACCAGCGCGACGCGGGTCGATTCCAGCCAGCCGGGGCCGTAACGGCGAGCCAGCCCGAACATGAACCTCGTCACCTTGTCCGCACCAGTGATCATGTGAATTGCTGTGCGGGCCTTGCCATTCGAATCGCCGACAAACGTGACGTCCTCCCGCAGCAGCTTGACCACGGCGTCCACGTCGCCGGCGGCCATTGCCGCCAGCAAGCTGCCGACCACCTCGTCGTGCGCGGTGTCGACGGGCCCCTGGTGATCTGCGACGATCCGGCGCGCCCGTGCCGCGAGCTGCCGTGCCGCCGCGTCGGTGGTACCCAGCAGCGAGGCGATCTCACCGAACGGCACCGCGAACCCGTCGTGCAGCACGAACGCCACCCGTTGATCCGGCCTCAGCCGCTCCAGCACCACCATGGCGGCGTAGCGGGCATCTTCATTGGCCACCACCGCCGAGAGCGGGTCGGCCATACCGGGAGTCGTCACCACCGGTTCCGGCAACCATTCGCCGACATAGGTTTCGCGGCGTCGCGCCGCCGACCGCAGCCTGTCCAGTGCGAGCCTGCTGACCACCGTGGTAAGCCACGCGCGCAGATTGTCGGGTGTATCGGAGGATGCCTGCCACCGCAACCACGCATCTTGCACCGCGTCCTCGGCGTCGGCGAACGTCCCGGTGAGCCGGTAGCCCACCGCAAGTAGATGAGGCCGCAACGCCTCGAACTCGTCGACCCGCTGTGCCGCGGTCACCCTGTGGAGTTTATAAGCACGCCGTAGTTGATAAGCACGCAGCCGACTACGTATCCCGTAGTCTCAACCTCGGCAGACAACCGTATGCATCGTAATAGTTGCTTATAACGACGGAATTCGTGCAGAATCGTCAGCATGCCAACCTCCGCTGTTCAGCTCGACGAGCTGTCCAAGGCGATCATCGAGAAGCTGCAGGTGGACGGCAGGCGGTCCTACGCCGGGATCGGCAAGGCGGTCGGCCTGTCGGAGGCCGCCGTGCGCCAGCGCGTGCAGCGGCTCATCGACGCCGGGGTGATGCAGATCGTCGCGGTCACCGATCCGATGAAGCTCGGCTTCGCCCGCCAGGCGATGATCGGCATCCGCTGCGCCGGCGACACCGTCAAGCTGGCCGAGAAGCTGGCCGCGCTGCCGTCGATCGACTACGTGGTGTTGACCGCCGGTTCCTTCGACGTGATCGCCGAGGTGGTCTGCGAGGACGACGAGGATCTGCTGGAACTCCTGAACACACAGATTCGCGCACTTCCCGGCATCACGTCCACCGAGACGCTGGTCTATCTCAAACTCATCAAACAGCAATACAACTGGGGTACCCGATGACGATGGCCGACATGTCCGAAGACACCTCGGCAAAGCTGTCCGCCAAGGCCGACCGCCACCTCTGGGGTCACTTCGCGCGGCACGGCCCCGGCATCACACCGCCGATCATCACTCGCGGTGAAGGCGTACGGATCTGGGACAGCCACGGCAAGAGTTACCTGGACGCGCTGTCCGGGCTGTTCGTCGTGCAGATCGGTCACGGACGCGCAGAGTTGGCCGAGACCGCGGCCAGACAGGCCAACCAGCTCGAGTTCTTCCCGCTGTGGTCCTATGCGACACCGCCGGCGATCGAACTGGCCGAACGTCTTTCGCAGTACGCGCCGGGCGACGTGAACCGGGTGTTCTTCACCACCGGTGGCAGCGAGGCGGTTGAGTCGGCCTGGAAGCTGGCCAAGCAGTACTTCAAACTGACCGGCAAACCTGGTAAGTACAAGGCGATCTCACGCTCGATCGCCTACCACGGCACCACCCACGGCGCGCTCGCGATCACCGGGCTGCCGACGTTCAAGCAGCCGTTCGAACCGATCACCCCGGGCGGATTCCGCGTCCCGAACACCAACTTCTACCGCGCGCCCGCGCCGCACGACACCGACATCAAGGAGTTCGGGCGGTGGGCCGCCGACCGGATCGCCGAGGCGATCGAGTTCGAGGGACCCGACTCCGTCGCCGCGGTGTTCTTGGAGCCGGTGCAGAACGCCGGCGGCTGCATCCCGCCACCGCCCGGTTATTTCGAACGGGTACGGCAGATCTGCGACGAATACGACGTGCTGCTGGTGTCCGACGAGGTGATCTGCGCGTTCGGCCGGATCGGATCTATGTTCGCGTGCAACGACTTCAACTACGTACCGGACATCATCACCTGCGCGAAGGGTATGACCTCGGGCTACTCACCGATCGGCGCGATGATCGCCTCGGACCGATTGTTCGAGCCGTTCTCCGACGGCAAGACGACGTTCACCCACGGCTATACGTTCGGCGGACACCCGGTTTCGGCGGCGGTGGCGCTGGCCAACCTCGACATCTTCGAGCGCGAGGGCCTCAACGACCACGTCAGGCAGACAGCCCCGGCGTTGCGCGCGACGCTGGAGAAGCTGCTGGACCTGCCGATCGTCGGCGATATCCGCGGCGAAGGCTTCTTCTACGGCATCGAGCTGGTCAGGGACAAGCCCACCAAGGAGACGTTCGACGACGGCCAGGGCGAATGGCTGTTACGCGACTTCCTGTCTCCTGCGCTGTTCGAGGCGGGCATCTACTGCCGCGCCGACGATCGCGGCGACTCGGTGGTCCAGCTCGCGCCGCCGCTGATCAGCGACCAGGCGGTATTCGATGAGATCGAGCAGAAGCTGCGCCACGTGCTGACTGAGGCCTGGCAGCGGCTGTAGCCGCCGGTCGGCGGGTCGAACCGGCAGCGTGATCTTCATCCCTTAGCCTGCTGTGGCAATGGCTGGGATGGGGAGTGCCTCGCGCCGCGTGCTCGGCGCTGCCTCGGCGATGTTGTTGGTGGGTCTTCCCACGTTGATCAGCGTGCCCGTGGCGTCGGCCGAGCCCGTCGCTTCCCCGGACGCCTCTGTGTGCCCGTACCAGGTCAGCACGCCGCCGGCCGTCGACGAGTCAGAGGTACCACAGGCGGGCGACCCACCACAGCCCCTGGCCGTGCCGCCGAAGCCCGTCGGCGGCGACGCACTGAGCGGATGCGGCGTGATCGCGGCTCCGAACACCCCGCCGCTACCCGACGACGTGTCCGCCGAGGGGTGGCTGATCGCCGACCTGGACACCGGCGATGTGATCGCCGCGAAGGATCCGCACGGCAGGTACCGGCCCGCGAGCATCATCAAGGTGCTGGTCGCGATGCAGGCGATCAACGAACTGGGCGTGGACAAGGTGGTCAAAGGCACCGCGGACGACGGCAACGCGGAGGGCACCCGCGTCGGCGTCGACGAAGGCGGCACCTACACGGTGTTCCAGCTGCTGCACGGGTTGTTGATGCACTCGGGCAACGACGCGGCGCACGCGCTCGCGATGCAGCTCGGCGGCATGGACGCCGCACTGAACAAGATCAACACGCTCGCCCGCCAGCTCGGTGGCAGCGACACCCGGGTGGCGACCCCGTCGGGTCTGGACGGCCCCGGGATGAGCACTTCGGCCTACGACATCGGCCTGTTCTACCGGTACGCCTGGCAGAACCCGGTATTCGCGCAGATCGTCGCGACGCGCACGTTCGACTTCCCCGGCCATCCCGCACGGGCGGACATCCCCGGCGACACCGATCACCCGGGCTACCCGCTCGAAAACGACAACCAGCTGCTCTACAACTATCCCGGTGCGCTCGGCGGCAAGACCGGCTACACCGACGACGCCGGGCAGACGTTCGTCGGCGCGGCCAACCACGACGGCCGGCGGCTGATGGCGGTTCTGCTGCACGGAACACGGCAGCCGATCCCGCCGTGGCAGCAGGCCGCGCACCTGTTGGATTACGGCTTTGCCACCCCGCCCGGCACAAAAGTCGGCAAGCTGGTCGACCCGGATCCGTCGCTGCTCGTGCATCAGGGCGCGCCGGCCAACTCCCCGCTCATCCAGTCCGCGTCGGGCCTGCCCGGCGCGATGAACGCGCTGCCGGTGCGGGTGGGGGTCGCGATTCTGGGCGCGGCGATCGTGTTCGGCATGATCGCCGCTGCCCGGTCGATCAACCGGCGGGCGCAGACCTGATCAAGTGTGCGTCCCGGCGCATTAGTGCTTTCGCGCGAGCCACGACAGCCCGAGCGCGCCGACCGCGCCCGCCGCAGCCGCCACCAACGCCCCCCGCACGCCGATGCTCTCGGAACTCAGGTCCCGCGGCGCGATGATCGCGCCTTCCGGCGGCGAGATCGGCGCCTCGGCAAAGTTTTCCGACGATGTCGCGGCCCACGCCGTCGCGAACAGGATCAGCCGGGCGGTGATGTACGCGAACACCAATAGGCCCAGCACCGAGCCGAACGTCGCGCCGGCCGGGCCGTGCATGATCACTCCGAGGTAAAGCGACGCCACCTGCTTGAAGGCCTCGAAGCCGACCGCCGCCAACAGGCCGGCGAACATCGAACTTCGAAAGCTCAGCGATTCACGCGGCAGCCGGGCGATCATCCAGGTGAACAGCAGCCAGGAGATGAGCAGCGACGCCAGCAGCGACGCTACCAGCAGTGCCACGCTGGCACCTGGAGCGTGCTCAAGGCCGAACCAGCCCAATACTTTTCGCATCACGGCGCCGCTGGACATCGCGGTGAGTGCGATTGTGACGACGAGCGCCAGGAACGTCGACAACAGCGCCACCACGTCCGACAGCTTGGTGCGCAGGAACCCGCCACGGTTTTGGCGCTGCTCCCACATTGCGCTCAACGCCTCCCGCAGGTTCGCCATCCAGCCCAGTCCGGCCCACAGCGCGGCCCCCAGGCCGATGATGCCGACCGACGTCCTGGACTGGATTGCCCGGTCGATCAACTCGACAAGTTGCCGGCCGAAGTCCGCCGACACCGTCTGCTTGATCCGGTTGTCGATCTCGGAAAGCAGATGCGGCTGGCGCGACAGCACGAATCCGCCGATCGCGAAGGTGACCATCAGCAGTGGGAATAGCGCGAAGACCGTGAAATAGGTGATGCCGGCGGCGAAAAAGTCACCCTTGGCGTCGCGATAGCGCTGCTGCGCCCGCATCACGTGGTCGAACCAGGGATAGCGTGCCCGCAGCCGAGCGAGGATCCCCGGTTTGTCCGAATCGGACTTGTTCTTCTGGGCCACTGCCCGCCTCCCCGAGCCAGTTAGCTGATCTGCAGAAACCCTAGCCGCTCATAGACGTTCGCGATCGTCTTCGCCGACACCTCCCGAGCCCGTGCCGCGCCGCTCTTCAAGATGGCTTCCAACTCGGTTGGGTCGCCTACCAATTCATCCACCCGCGCCTTGACCGGTGTGACGAACTCGACAACGGCGTCCGCAGCGTCCGCCTTGAGATCGCCGTAGCCGCGGCCCGCGTACGCCTCGACCAGTTTGTCGACGTCAGTGCCGGTGACCGCCGACTGGATGGTCAGCAAGTTGGAGACGCCCGGCTTTGCGTCCGGGTCGTACCGCACCTCCCGCTCGCTGTCGGTGACCGCGGACCGGATCTTTTTGGCTGTGACCTTGGGATCGTCGAGAAGATTGATCAGCCCGGCCTCGGTCGGCGCCGACTTGCTCATCTTCGCTGTCGGGTCTGCGAGGTCGAAGATCTTGGCCGTCGCCTTGGTGGTCAGCACCTCCGGAACGACGAACGTGCCCGGGAACCGGCCGTTGAACCGCTGCGCAACGTCGCGGGCGAGCTCGAGGTGCTGACGCTGATCTTCACCCACGGGCACCAGGTCGGTGTCGTAGAGCAGCACGTCGGCGGCCTGCAGAACCGGATAGGTGAACAGTCCGACCGTAGTGGACTCGCTGCCCTGCCGCTGCGCTTTGTCCTTGAATTGCGTCATCCGTGACGCCTGGCCGAACCCGGTGAAACAGCCCAGCACCCAGGCTAATTCGGCGTGCGCCGGAACATGGCTCTGAACGAAAACCGTGCTGCGGGCGGGGTCGATGCCCAGCGCCAAGTACTGCGCGGCGGTCAGCAGGGTGCGACGGCGCAGCACGGCGGGATCCTGCGGCAGGGTGATCGCGTGCAGGTCGACCACGCAGAAGAACGCGTCGAACTCGTCCTGCAACCCCACCCACTGCGCAACCGCGCCGAGCGCGTTGCCAAGGTGCAGTGAATCGGAGGTCGGCTGAACGCCGGAGAAGACGCGTTTCTGGCTGCTCATGATGGATCAATCTTTTCACGCGGCCCCACCGGCGAACCCCGGGCCGCACTTGCGGTACCGGTGGTACCGGATTTATGGTCGCCACCATGAGCGAGCGTGCACCCATCCACTTGCGCCCTCCGGCCGAGTCCGGCGACCCGATACTTCTGCTGCACCCCTTCATGATGTCGCAGAACGTCTGGACGAAGGTCGCGCCGCAGATCGCCGCGACCGGCCGCTACGAGGTGTTCGCACCGACCATGGCGGGTCACAACGGCGGCCCCAAGGCAAAGTGGTTCCTCGACACACCGACGCTCGCCGACCACGTCGAGCAGCAGATGGACGTTCTCGGCTGGCCCACCGCCCACATCGTGGGCAACTCGCTCGGCGGCTGGGTGGCGTTCGAGCTGGAACGCCGCGGCCGAGGGCGCACCCTGACTGCGATCGCGCCGGCAGGCGGCTGGCGCCACTATTCGCCGGTCAAGTTCGAGATCGTCGCGAAGTTCCTGGCGGGCGCCCCGGCGTACGTGCTGGTCAAGCTGCTCGGCGCCCACGTGCTGCGACTGCCGTTCAGCCGGTACCTGGCCCATTTCCCGATCAGCGCAGCACCGGAGAACCTGACCGAGACCGATCTGCTCGCCATCATCGACGACGTCCGGCACTGCCCCGCGTATTACCAGCTGCTGGTCAAGTCATTGCTGCTGCCGGGCTTGCTCGAACTCACCGAGACCCGCGTCCCGACGCAACTGGTGATCTGCGAGAAGGACCGGGTGCTGCCTCATCCGCGCTACACCAGGCACTTCACCGATCACCTTCCCCAGCTCACCCAGGTCACCGAGCTCGAGGGCGTGGGCCACATTCCGATGTTCGAGGCGCCCGACCGGGTCAGCCGGGTGATCCTCGACTTCGTCGACCGCTACGCGGGCGACCAGCGGGCCCAATCGGCCGGTTAGGCCTCGGCCAGGGCTTGCTTGAGGTTGTCGTCGAGGGCGCCCAAGAACTCCTCGGTGGTCAGCCACTTCTGGTCTGGCCCGATCAGCAGCGCGAGGTCCTTGGTCATCTGCCCGCCCTCGACGGTGTCGATGACCACCCGCTCGAGTTGCTGCGCGAAGTCGACGACCCCGGGCGTGTTGTCCAGCTTGCCGCGGTGGTCCAGACCGCGGGTCCACGCGAAGATCGACGCGATCGGGTTCGTCGACGTGGGCTTTCCGGCCTGATGCTGACGGTAGTGTCGGGTGACCGTGCCGTGCGCGGCCTCGGCCTCGACGATCTGGCCGTCGGGCGTCATCAGCACCGACGTCATCAGGCCCAGCGACCCGTAACCCTGTGCGACCGTGTCGGACTGCACGTCGCCGTCGTAGTTCTTGCACCCCCAGACATAGCCGCCCTCCCATTTCAGGCAGGACGCCACCATGTCGTCGATCAACCGGTGTTCGTAAAACAGCCCCGCCGCCTCGAAGTCCGCCTCGTACTCCTCGTCGTAGATGCGCTGAAACTCGTCCTTGAACATCCCGTCGTAGGCCTTGAGGATCGTGTTCTTGGTCGACAGGTAGACCGGGTACTTCTCCTTCAGCCCGTAGGAGAGGCAGGCGTGCGCGAAGTCCTGGATCGACTTCTTGAAGTTGTACATCGTCATCACCACCCCGCCGTCGTCTGGGATGTGAACGACGTCGTGCTGAATCGGCTCACTGCCGTCATCGGGAGTGAAAGTCACTGTGACGGTGCCGGGCCGGTCCACCTTGAAATTGTCCGCGCGGTACTGGTCCCCGAACGCGTGACGGCCGATGATGATCGGCTTCGTCCAGGTGGGCACCAGGCGCGGCACGTTGTTGATGACGATCGGTGCGCGGAAGATGGTGCCGCCCAGAATGTTTCGGATGGTGCCGTTCGGCGACAGCCACATCTTTTTGAGATTGAACTCCTTGACCCGGGCTTCGTCGGGCGTAATGGTGGCACATTTGACGCCGACCCCGTGCTTCTGGATCGCAAGCGCGGCGTCGGTGGTCACCTGGTCGTCGGTCTCATCGCGATGCTCGATGCCGAGGTCGTAGTAGTCGAGATTGATGTCCAGGTAGGGCAGGATCAGCGTCTCCTTGATGAACTTCCAGATGATCCGGGTCATCTCGTCGCCGTCGAGTTCTACGACCGTGCCTACGACTTTGATCTTGGACATGGGAGTCCGATTCCTCCTACCCGGCGTCAGCTTTGTGCGGCCGCAAGTGCTGCGTTGAACGTCTTGCTCGGCCGCATCACTGCCGTGGTCATGTCCACGTCCGGCTCGTAGTAGCCCCCGATGTCCACTGCGTTGCCCTGAACCTCGTTGAGCTCGTGCACGATCGTGTCTTCATTCTCGGTCAACGCATCGGCGAGCGCGACGAAGTGTTCCTGCAGTGCCTTGTCCTCGGTCTGCGCGGCGAGTTCTTGTGCCCAGTACAGGGCCAGGTAGAACTGGCTTCCACGGTTATCGAGCTCACCGGTCTTGCGGGACGGACACTGGTTGTTCTCCAGCAGCTTTCCGGTCGCCGCATCCAGCGCCTTGGCGAGGATGGTGGCCTGCTTGTTGCCGGTCTTGGCGCCCAGGTCTTCCAGGCTGGCACCTAATGCGAGGAACTCACCGAGCGAATCCCAGCGCAGGTGGTTCTCCTCCACCAGCTGCTTGACGTGCTTGGGTGCCGAACCGCCCGCGCCCGTTTCGTACAACCCGCCGCCGGCCATCAGCGGCACGACGGACAACATCTTCGCGCTGGTCCCGAGCTCCAAGATCGGGAACAGGTCGGTGAGGTAATCGCGCAGGATGTTGCCGGTCGCGGCGATGGTGTCCATCCCGCGGACCACCCGCTCCAGCGTGTACCGCATGGCGCGCACCTGCGACATGATCTGGATGTCGAGACCTTCGGTGTCCTCATCCTTCAGGTAGGTCTTGACCTTCTTGATCAGCTCGTTCTCGTGCGGACGGTACGGGTCCAGCCAGAACACCACCGGCATCCCCGACGCGCGCGCTCGGGTGACGGCCAGCTTCACCCAGTCGCGGATCGGTGCGTCCTTGGCGACGGGCATCCGCCAGATGTCACCGGTTTCCACGTTCTGTGTCAGCAGCACCTCACCGGTTTCGGCGTCCACGATGTTGGCAACGCCCCCCTCGGGGATCTCGAACGTCTTGTCATGCGAGCCGTACTCCTCGGCCTGCTGCGCCATCAGGCCGACGTTGGGGACGGTGCCCATCGTCGTCGGGTCGAACTGGCCGTTCGTCTTGCAGAAGTTGATGATCTCCTGGTAGATGCGGGAGAAGGTCGACTCGGGGTTCACCGCCTTGGTGTCCTTGGTCCGTCCGTCGGCGCCGTACATCTTGCCGCCCAGCCGGATCATCGCAGGCATCGAGGCGTCCACGATGACGTCACTGGGCGAATGGAAGTTCGAGATACCCCTGGCCGAATCCACCATGGCCAGCTCGGGACGGTGCTCATGGCAGGCGTGCAGGTCGTGGATGACCTCGTCGCGTTGCGACGCCGGCAGCGACTCGATCTTGCTGTAGAGATCGACCAACCCGTTGTTGACGTTCACACCGAGTTCGTCGAACAGTTCCTGGTGCTTGGCGAACGCGTCCTTGTAGAAAACCTTCACTGCGTGTCCGAAGACGATCGGGTGCGACACCTTCATCATCGTCGCCTTGACGTGCAGTGAGAACATGACGCCGGTCTCGTACGCGTCCTGCATCTGAGCTTCGTAGAACTCGCACAACGCTTTCTTGCTCATGAACATGCTGTCGATGACGTCGCCGCCGCTCAATGACACCTCGGGCTTGAGCACGATCGTCTCGCCGCCCTTGGTCACCAGCTCCATCTTCACGTTGCGCGCACGGTCGAGCGTCATCGATTTCTCGCCGTGGTAGAAGTCGCCGTGCTTCATGGTCGCCACGTGAGTACGCGAGGCCATCGACCACTCGCCCATGCTGTGCGGGTGCTTTTTCGCGTACTCCTTGACCGGGTTGGGTGCCCGGCGGTCCGAGTTGCCTTCCCGGAGCACCGGGTTCACCGCACTGCCCAGGACTTTGGTGTAGCGCTCTTTGATGGCCTTTTCCTCGCCGTTCTTTGGATCTGACGGGTAGTCCGGTATCGCGTAGCCCTTGTCTTGCAGTTCCTTGATGGCGGCCACCAGCTGTGGCACCGAGGCGCTGATGTTGGGCAGCTTGATGATGTTGGTGTCCGGCAGCTGCGTCAGCCGGCCCAGCTCGGCCAGGTTGTCCGGCACCCGCTGCTCATCGGTCAGAAAATCGGAAAACTCGGCCAGGATGCGTGCCGCCACCGAGATGTCGCTGGTCTTGATCTCGATGCCCGCCGGTCCGGTGAAAGCGCGGATGATCGGCAAAAACGCGTAGGTCGCAAGTAGCGGCGCCTCGTCGGTCAGCGTGTAGATGATGGTCGGCTGCTGGGCGCTCATAGTTGTTCAGTATTGCGTGGGAGACCGCGTTTGCGTGAGGCATGGGTCACAACCGGCTCCCCGTTGTCGGGGCCATCAGAACGGGGTGGCAGCCGGTCGGCGACGTGCGATACGCTTGTCATCGGTCAAGAGCGCCAGCGTCAAGCCCCGGCTCGCTGGCCGGCAACCCTCCAACCGCGGTGGGGTGCCCCGGGTGATGACCAGGTTGAGTAGCCGCCAACGGCTACACGGCAAGCGCGGGTCCGCGATGACGGGCCCCCAGACAAGACAGGGAAACCTGATGCGGAGGCCCTTATGTGCAGTTCTCGCTGACTGCGTGCACGCCGGGAATCCCTCAGGTCTGTCGCCACAGGAGACGCCATGACCATCGACAACGAAATCGACCCCAGCGCCCGCTGGACGTTCGAGACCAAGCAGATTCACGTCGGCCAGGTTCCGGATCCCGCGACCAATGCGCGGGCGCTGCCGATCTACCAGACGACGTCCTACACGTTCAACGACACCGCCCACGCCGCCGCGCTGTTCGGGCTCGAGGTCGAGGGCAACATCTACACCCGGATCGGCAACCCGACCACCGCCGTGGTCGAGCAGCGCATCGCGGCGCTCGAGAACGGCGTCGCGGCACTGTTCCTGTCGTCCGGCCAGGCCGCCGAGACGATCGCGATCCTCAACATCGCCGGCACCGGCGACCACATCGTGTCCAGCCCACGGCTGTACGGCGGCACGTACAACCTGTTCCACTACTCGCTGCCGAAGCTGGGCATTGACGTCAGCTTCGTCGAGAACCCTGACGATCTGAAGTCGTGGCGCGCGGCCGCGCGGCCGAACACCAAGGCGTTCTTCGGCGAGACGATCTCCAACCCGCAGAACGACATTCTCGACATTCCCGGTGTCGCCGCCGTCGCGCACGACGCCGGGGTGCCGCT
Source organism: uncultured Actinomycetota bacterium (assembly GCA_963759655.1). GTDB lineage: Bacteria > Actinomycetota > Actinomycetes > Mycobacteriales > Mycobacteriaceae > Mycobacterium. The sequence continues at coordinate 79,923 of CAVXAG010000002.1, forward strand.
GATCGTCGACAACACGGTGGCCACCCCGTATCTGATCCAGCCGATCAGTTACGGCGCCGACATCGTCGTGCACTCGGCGACGAAGTACCTCGGCGGCCACGGCGCGGCGATCGCCGGCGTCATCGTCGACGGCGGCAACTTCGACTGGACCAACGGGAAGTTCCCGGGCTTCACCACACCCGATCCGAGCTATCACGGTGTCGTGTTCGCCGACCTCGGCGCGCCGGCGTTCGCAGTGAAGGCCCGGGTGCAGTTGCTGCGTGACCTCGGTTCCGCGGCCTCGCCGTTCAACGCCTTCCTGGTCGCCTTGGGCCTGGAGACCTTGAGCCTTCGGGTCGAGCGGCACGTCGCCAACGCGCAGCGGGTCGCCGACTATCTCGACGGTCATCCCGACGTGATCTCGGTGAATTACGCCGGGCTGCCGGGCTCGCCATGGTACGAACTCGGAAAGAAGCTGGCGCCCAAGGGAACCGGCGCGGTGCTGGCGTTCGAACTTGCCGGCGGCATCGACGCCGGCAAGGCCTTCGTCAATGCCCTGACCCTGCACAGCCACGTCGCGAACATCGGCGACGTGCGGTCGCTGGTGATCCACCCGGCGTCCACCACCCACAGCCAACTCAGCCCCGACGAGCAGCTCGCCACCGGCGTCACGCCCGGCCTGGTGCGGCTGGCCGTCGGGATCGAGGGCATTGACGACATCCTCGCCGACCTGGACCTGGGCTTTGCGGCGGCGAAGCCGTTCACGGCGGCCCCGCAGTCGGTGGCGTCCCTGTGACCGTTTTCCAGGCGCCCACGACCGAACTGCCCGCCGAAGGCGAGGTGGGCGTCGTCGGCATCGGCCCCCTGCGGCTGGAGAACGGCCGCGTCATCGACGACGTCTCGATCGCGGTGCAGCGTTGGGGCGCGTTGTCGCCGGCCCGCGACAACGTCGTGGTGGTGCTGCATGCGCTCACCGGTGACTCGCACGTGACGGGCCCTGCCGGGCCCGGCCACCCGACACCGGGCTGGTGGGACAGTGTGGTCGGCCCGGGCGCGCCGATCGACACCGGCCGCTGGTGCGCGGTGGCCACCAACGTGCTCGGCGGCTGTCGCGGCTCGACTGGGCCCAGCTCGCAGGCACCCGACGGAAGGCCCTGGGGCTCAAGGTTTCCGATCATCACGGTGCGGGATCAGGTGGAGGCCGACGTCGCTGCGCTTGCGGCTCTGGGCATCGGCGAGGTAGCCGCCGTGATCGGCGGCTCGATGGGTGGTGCGCGGGCGCTGGAGTGGATCGTGGGCCATCCCGACACGGTGCGGGCCGCGCTGGTGCTGGCCGTCGGCGCGAGGGCGACCGCCGACCAGATCGGCACGCAGTGCGCGCAGGTGGCCGCGATCAAGGCCGACCCGAACTGGCACGGTGGCGACTACTACGGCACCGGCACCGAACCCATCGACGGCATGGACGTCGCGCGCCGGTTCGCGCATCTGACCTATCGCGGGGAGGTCGAACTCGACAGGCGATTCGCGAACCAGGGCCAAGCCGCCGAAGACCCGCTGAACGGCGGCCGGTACGCGGTGCAAAGCTACCTCGAACATCAGGGCGCCAAGCTGGTCGACCGGTTCGACGCGGGCAGCTATGTGGTGCTCACCGACGCACTGTCCAGTTACGACGTCGGCCGGGGCAGGGGCGGGGTGCCGTCGGCGTTGCGCCACTGCAAGGTTCCCGTGGTCGTCGGCGGCATCACCTCCGATCGTCTGTATCCGCTACGCCTGCAGGAAGAGCTGGCCGAGCTGCTGCCCGGCTGCGCCGGCCTGACGGTCGTCGACTCGGGCTACGGCCACGACGGGTTCCTGCTCGAGTCCGAGGCCGTCGGCGAGCTGATCCGGCAGACGCTCAAGCTCGCGCAGTGACCGGGCTGCGGCGGCACCAGCGCTCCCTGTCCTTCGGGGAGGAGGCAGCCGCATACGAGCGCGGCAGGCCGTCGTATCCGCCCGAGGCGATCGACTGGCTGCTCCCGGGCTCGGCTCGGGATGTGCTGGACCTCGGCGCGGGAACAGGGAAGCTCACCACGCGCCTGGTCGAACGCGGGCTGTCGGTGGTGGCCGTCGACCCGATCCCGGAAATGCTTGAGGTGCTGAGTAGTTCGCTACCCGACACCCCCGCGCTGCTGGGCACAGCCGAGGAGATTCCACTGCCCGACGACAGCGTCGACGCGGTGCTCGTCGCGCAGGCCTGGCACTGGTTCGACCCGACCCGCGCGATCCCCGAGCTGGCCCGGGTGCTGCGGCCCGGCGGCCGGCTGGGATTGGTGTGGAACACCCGCGACGAGCGGATGGGCTGGGTGCGCGACCTCGGCCGCATCATCGGCCACCAAGACGATCCGCTCAGCAGAACGGTGGCGCTGGCCGAGCCGTTCGCCGAAGTGGAACGCCACCAGGTCGAGTGGACGAGCTACCTGACGCCGCAAGCGCTCATCGACCTCGTGGCCTCGCGCAGCTACTGCATCACCTCACCGGTGAAAGTTCGGTCCCAGACGCTGGACGATGTGCGCGAACTGCTGGCCACCCATCCGGCGCTGGCGAATTCGACGGGCCTGGCACTGCCCTATGTCACCGTCTGCATTCGGGCAACGCTGGACGGCTGACTGGCTTTGCCGTCATCGGCTGGGCCGAACCACCGCTGCAGCGCGGAGCGTAGTCGCTCCTGCTCGGCGGCCTCGAAGGTGTCGGCGGCCCAGGCGACATAGCCGTCGGGCCGAATCAGCACCGCGCACAACGGATTGTCCGGCGCCGCCGCGACGACGGCGTCCACCCGGTGTCGCCATCCGCCCGCTGCATCGGCCACCTTCCCGCCGGAAAAGTCCAGCAGCACCGGCCGGGCCGCGTGCAACAGGTCCGCGGCGCGACGGCCGTCGGCCAGAGCCAGGTCTGGAACGAACAGTCCCGCCAGCGGGTGGTCGTCACCGACGTCGTAACGCACGTCGGACCCGGCCAGCAGATGTGCCATGTATTCGGCGACGTCGGGCCTCGTCAGTAATTCTCCGAAAAGCTTTCGCAGGGCCGTGGTCTCCGGTCCGGGTTTCATCAGCGCCGTCTGCGACAGCGACTGCATCATCACTCGTTCACCGACTGGAAAACGCTCGCTCTGATAAGAGTCGAGAAGTCCGTCCGGCGCCCACCCGTTCACCTGCGCGGCCAGCTTCCAGCCGAGGTTCATCGCGTCCGCCAGGCCCAGGTTCAGCCCCGGTCCGCCCATCGCGGAATGCACGTGTGCCGCGTCGCCGACGAGGAAGACGTTGCCTGCGCGGTAGCGATCGGCCTGCCGGGTGTTCTGGCCGTTGATGCGGCGCAACGCGTGCGGGCCCGGCCCCCGCGGCGGCTCGAACGGCAGGTCGACGCCGAGCACCCGCTTCAGACTGTCCCGCAATTCCGGCAACGACATCGGGGCACTGTCAACGGCGTCGTCAGCGTCATCCGCGTCATCCGCGGGTCCGTCGCCGAACTCGATACTCCCGACCAACGGGCGGTCTGGCTCGATTCCGAAGACTATCACGCCGCCATTTTCAAGTCTGTTGTGCCCGAACGGAAGTCGGCCAAAGCCGGGAATATCGATCGCCGCACCGTCATCGGTTCGAATGTCGTCCGGCAGATACACGTGGGCAATCCGCGTTACCGTCGCAGACGTGGTGCCGGGAAAACCGATGCCCAGGTTCTTGCGAACCTCACTGCGGCCTCCGTCGGCGCCTACCAGATACGCCGCGTCGAGGTCGTAGGTCCCGCCGGGGGACGTCACGGTCAGCACCGCGCCGTCGGCGCGAACGTCCATCCCGGCCAGCTCGTGCCCCCAGCGGACGTCCACTCCGAGCCGACCCGCCCTGTCGTTGAGCAGCCGTACCAGCCGCGGCTGGGAGATCGGGAGCCCGAACATGGGATTGTCCGTCACACCGAAGAGGGGCACCTGCATGCCCGCGAATATCCACGCGTACATCGACTGCGGCGGCCCGGGCTGGCCGCCAAACTCGTGGTAGAGCCCACGGATGTCGAGTGTCCGAATCGTCTGTCCAACAAGGCCATTGGCCTTCGGCTCGGCGCTTGGCTGCGGTAGCCGCTCCAGCACCACGGGCCGGAGGCCGGCCAGCGCAAGCTCACACGCCACCATCAGGCCGTTGGGGCCGGCACCCGAAACCACGACGTCGACTCGGTTCTCACTCATGATGTCCTCCCTCTGGCAGACCCACTCTGACGTCGGCGAACCCGCGCCGAAGGATCGACGTGAGCGGCACCGGCGGATCGGCTGCCAGGTAGGCATCCGTCGCCGCGTCGATGACCGCGCGCACCACCGCGGCCACCAGCCGCGGGTACAAATCGTGAACCGGGTCGGTTCCCGTGCGCTCCGCGATGACGCTGACCCAGTCCGCGAACACATCGCTCGAGATCGCCGCACGGGTCTCCGGCGCCAGCACCAGTTTTCGCACCTCGTCCAGCTGCTTCCGGGTCGGCGTCATCCCGTCGGCGCCCTCGCTTACCAGCGGCTCAAGCACCGCCGCGCTGATCGCCGTCCACAGCGGTTCGTCGCCCGGCCGTTCCCTCAAGACGGCGAGACTGCGGCGGATGCGCTCGGTCAGGCGGAACGCCAGCGCCTCGTACTTTCCGGCGAAGTAGTTGCTGAACGTCCGCAGCGACACCCCTGCCCTGTCCGCGATGTCCTCCCTGGTGATGTTCTGCAGGCCGCGCTCGAACGCCAGCTCCAGCGCGGCGTCGCTGAGTGCCCTGCGGGTGTCGAGCTTCTTGCGCTCCCGCAGCCCGAGGTGCATGGCGCCCGTCATGGCGGCGAGGCTAGCAAAATCTTGCACACTGGGCAAGATTGCCTGATATGCAAGTTTGTCTGGACGCCGCTATTTCGTGCCCAGCGGGTCGATGGTCCACGCGATGTAGAGCACCGCGGCGGCGGCGAGGGCCATCGTCGTGAAGTCGGTCGTTCTGCCGCGCACCACCAACAGCCCGGCCCGGCCGTTCGGCAGTGCCAGCCGCAGCATGGCCGCGACCCCCACGCCGATGCCGATCAGCAGCGAACCACGGCGCCAGAAGTCCGCGATCACAAGGCCGAACGCGGCGAAGAAGATTCCGAACACCAGCAGGATCGGCCACTGCGCCCTGACCACGTTGCGGGTGGTTTCTCCGACGCTGCTCATCCTTGCTGCCCTCCGCGCTGGTCGCCGTTCTCCGCGAGCTCGACGACGTTCGTCAGCAGAAACGCCCGCGTCAACGGGCCGACACCGCCGGGATTCGGCGACACGTGACCGGCCACCTCCCACACGTCGGGATGCACGTCACCGACCAGCTTGCCCTCGACCCGGCTCACGCCGACGTCGACGACGGCCGCCCCGGGCTTGATCAGGTCGGCGGTCACCATGTGCGGCACGCCGACGCCCGCAACGACGATGTCGGCCTGCCTGGTCAGCGCCGGTAGGTCTCGAGTCCCGGTGTGGCACAACGTGACTGTGGCGTTTTCCGAGCGCCGGGTCAGTAGCAGTCCGAGCGGTCTGCCGACGGTGACCCCGCGGCCGATCACCACGACGTGAGCGCCGGCGATCTCGACCTGATAGCGGCGCAGCAGGTGCACGATCCCACGCGGTGTGCACGGCAACGGCGCGGCCGTGCCCAGCACCAGCCGGCCCAGGTTGGTGGGATGCAGGCCGTCGGCGTCCTTGCCCGGGTCGACGCGTTCCAAGGCCGCGTTCTCGTCCAACTGGCGTGGCAGCGGCAGCTGCACGATGTAGCCCGTGCACTCGGGGTTCTCGTTGAGTTCGTCGATCGTCTCGTCGAGCTTGGCTTGGCTGATGTCTGCGGGCAGGTCGCGGCGGATCGACGTGATGCCGACCTTCGCGCAGTCGGCGTGCTTGCCCCGCACGTAGGCCTGCGACCCCGGATCGTCCCCGACCAGAATCGTCCCCAGCCCCGGCGTGCGCCCCGCCTCGGTCAGCGCGTTCACCCGTTGCGTCAGGTCGGCGAAGATCTCGTCGCGGGTGGCCTTGCCGTCGAGCACCGTCGCAGTCACAAACGCCAGTCTGGCATGCGTGTGGCAGGCTCCACTCTATGGCTCCTGACGTGTTCTCCCCGGCCAGGCTGGGGCCGATTACGCTGCGGAACCGGATCATCAAGGCCGCCACGTTCGAGGCTGCCACCCCGGATGCGCTGGTGACCGACGACCTGATCGAATACCACCGCCTTCCCGCCGCGGGCGGTGTCGGGATGACGACCGTCGCGTACTGCGCCGTGTCGCCCGGTGGCCGCACCGAGCCCGGGCAGCTCTGGATGCGGCCGGCGGCGGTGCCAGGGCTGCGACGGCTGACCGATGCCGTCCACGCCGAGGGAGCCGCGGTCAGCGCGCAGATCGGTCATGCGGGTCCCGTTCGGGCACGTTCGGACAAGTCAGACAGGTCGAGGGCCCTGGCGCCGGCTCGGTTCTTCAACCCCCTCGTCATGAGGTTCACCAAGAAAGCGACCCGCGACGACATCGAAGGGGTGCTGTCCGGGCACGCGGACGCGGCGCGGTTCGCGATCGATTCCGGGTTCGACGCTGTCGAAATCCATTTGGGCCACGGCTATTTCTGCAGCGCCTTCCTCAGCCCGCTGGTCAACCGTCGTGATGACGAGTTCGGCGGATCGCTCGAGAACCGCGCGAAGGTGGCCCGCGGGGTCGTGCAGGCAGTCCGCCGCGCGGTCGGCAATCAGATCGCGGTGACGGCCAAACTCAACATGTCCGACGGGCTGCGTGCCGGCATCACCGTCGACGAGGCGCTGATCACCGCGAAGTGGCTCGAAGAGGACGGCGGACTCGACGCGATCGAGCTGACGGCTGGCAGCTCGTTCGTCAACCCGATGTACCTGTTCCGTGGCGACGTTCCCCTCAAGGAGTTCGCGAACGTCTTCAATCCGCCGATGCGGTGGGGCGTGCGGATGATCGGCAAGAAGATCCTGCGCGAATACCCTTACCGCGACGCGTATCTGCTCGACCTGGCACGTAAATTCCGCGCCGAGCTGACCATGCCGCTGATCCTTCTCGGCGGCATCACCAACCGCGAAACGATGGACCTCGCGATGGCCGAGGGCTTCCAATTCGTCGCGATGGCTAGGGCATTGCTCGCCGAGCCGGATCTGATCAACAGGATCGAAGCCGACGGCGAAACACACTCGGTGCGCTCCGCGTGTACCCACTGCAACAAATGCATGCCGGCCGCTTTCCGGTCGCACCCGTCGGTGCGCACCCATTGCGTGGTGACCGGGGCGCCGGGGTACAGCGGCAAAACTTAACCGCCCTCGCGGCGTGGGCGATACCCGTTAGAGTTAGCCCCGATGAGCGCACCAGCACCAGCACCGCCCGCATTGACGGTTCGCACCAACGGGTCAAAACGCACATTCGCCCCCGGTCACGACGTGGTCATCGGGCGTGATCTGCGGGCCGACGTCCGGATCGCCGATCGGCTGGTGTCGCGGGCGCACATCCTGTTGCGCTTTGAGGACGGCCGGTGGGTGGCCATCGACAACGGCAGCCTCAACGGGATGTTCGTCGACCAACGCCGGGTACCCACGATCGACATCCGTGACGGGATGAGCATCAACATCTCCAACCCCAACGGTCCCCGGGTGACGTTCGAGGTCGGGCAGGTCCGGGGCGCGGTCGGCCGGCCACCGCAGACCGCATCGGTTCCGTTGCAGGCACGGCCGGCCGGGTCGCAGCCGCCGACCAACCGTTCGCAGGTCTCGGCCCAACCGCCGAGCACGTCCCAGCCGCAGCAGCACGTTTATCCGCCGAGCGCGCCGCCCAGCGGGCCGCAGGTGGTCCGGCCGGCCAGCGGGCCGCAGGTCCGGGCGCCGTCACAGCCGGCGCGGCCGGTGTCGCCACCGCCGGCGGCGCAGCCCAGCTATCAGATGGCGACGCAGATCCGGCCGGCGCCGCCCGCTGACGGGCAGAAGATGGCGACGAGCATGATCCGGATCCTGCGCGGCGGTGGCGCGGCACCACCGCCGGGCGGGATCAAGATCGGCCGCGCCACCGACAACGACATCGTGATCCCCGACGTGCTGGCATCGCGTCACCACGCGACGCTGGTGCCGACCCCGTCCGGCCCCGAGATTCAGGACGAGCGAAGCATCAATGGCACCTTCGTCAACGGCAATCGTGTCGACCGGGCGTTGCTTCGCGAGGGTGACGTCGTCACGATCGGCAACGTCGACTTGGTGCTCAGGGGCGGTACGCTGGTGCGCCGCACCGAGACCGAAGCCGACACTCGCACAGGCGGTTTGGAGGTTCACGGCGTCACGTGGACCATCGAGGGCAACAAGACGCTGCTCGACAACATCTCGATATCGGCGCGTCCCGGCACCCTGACGGCGGTCATCGGCCCGTCCGGGGCAGGCAAGTCGACCTTCGCCCGGCTGGTGGCCGGATACACCCACCCCACCACCGGCAAGGTCGCGTTCGAGGGCCACAACATCCACGCCGAGTACGCCTCGCTGAGAAGCCGGATCGGGATGGTGCCCCAGGACGACGTGGTACACGGCCAGCTGACGGTCAACCAGGCGCTGATGTACGCGGCCGAGTTGCGGCTGCCGCCCGACACCACCAAAGCCGACCGTGCCCAAGTCGTCGCACAGGTGCTCGACGAACTCGACATGACCCTGCACGCGGACACTCGCGTCGATAGGTTGTCCGGAGGTCAGCGCAAGCGTGCGTCGGTGGCGATGGAGCTGCTGACCGGGCCGTCGCTGCTGATCCTCGACGAGCCGACATCCGGTCTGGACCCCGCACTGGACCGGCAGGTCATGACGATGCTGCGCGATCTCGCCGACGCGGGCCGCGTGGTGCTGGTGGTGACGCACTCGCTGACCTACCTCGACGTCTGCGATCAGGTGCTGCTGCTGGCGCCCGGGGGCAAGACCGCGTTCTGTGGGCCACCCAGCGAGATCGGTCCGACGATGGGGACCACCAACTGGGCGGACATCTTCAGCACCGTCGCCGACGATCCCGACGGGGCCAGCCGGCGGTTCCTTGAGAGGAACGGCCCGCCGCCCCCGCCGCCGCCTGCGGACGTACCCGCAGACCTCGGCAGTCCGACCCGGACCAGCCTGTGGCGGCAGTTCTCGACGATCGGGCGACGCCAGGTCCGGTTGATCTTTTCCGATCGCGGCTATTCCTTTTTCCTGGCGGTACTGCCGTTCATCATGGGCGTGCTTTCGCTGTCGGTGCCCGGCGACGTCGGGTTCGGCCGGCCCGACCCGAGGGGCTTGGCGCCCAACGAGCCGGGACAGATCCTGGTGCTGCTCAACGTCGGTGCCATCTTCATGGGCACCGCGCTGACGATCCGGGCCCTTATCGGGGAGCGGGCCATATTCCAGCGCGAGCAGGCCGTCGGGTTGTCCACTACCGCGTACCTGTTGGCCAAGATCTGCGTCTTCACGATGTTCGCGGTGACGCAGGCGGGGATCGTCACCGCGATCAACGTGGAGGGCAAAGGCTGGGGCAAAGGGTCCGTGACCACGGGTGCGGTGTTGGGCAGCCCCACCATGGAGCTGTTCATCGACGTCGCGTTCGCATGTGTGGCCGCCGCGATGGTCGGCCTGGCACTCTCGGCGCTGGCCAGATCGAACGAACAGATCATGCCGCTGCTTGTCGTCGCGATCATGTCCCAGTTGGTGTTCCAGGGCGGCATGATTCCGGTGACGGGTCGTATCGTGCTCGACCAGATGTCCTGGGTCACCCCGGCCCGGTGGGGATTCGCCGCGACGGCGTCCACGATCGACCTGAGGGGACTCGTGCCCCCTCCGATCACGCCGCAGGACTCGCACTGGGTACACAGCCCTAAAGCCTGGGGCTTCGACATGCTGATGCTCGGCGCGGTCTGCGTCGGCTATGCCACGTTCGTCCGCTGGAGACTCAGGCTCAGGGGCTAGTAGCCTCGCCGCAGGAGACGCGCGAGAATCTGCCGCAACTGACCGCAGGAGACGACCTTATGAAGAAGTCAGCATCAGCCATAGGCATCGCCATCGCCGCCATCTCACTTGGCGTCGGCCTCGTCGGATGCGGCTCGCACTCGACTTCGACGTCCACATCCAGCTCAACGTCAACGTCCGCCTCGCCGGCAGCGACGCCGACTTCGACCTCCGCGCAGGCCGCGGGACCCAACCAGACGATCGCCGACTACATCAAGCAGAACGGCATCCAGGAAACCATGATCAGCCACAGCACACCTGGCGCGCCGACCATCGACCTCCCTGTGCCTGACGGCTGGAAGGTGTTGCCCGAGAGCACAGACGCCCCCTACGGCGGCATCGTGTTCAACACCCCGACCGATCCGAACGATCCACCCAGGGTCATCGCGATCGTGGAGAAGCTGACAGGCAATGTCGACCCCGACAAGCTGCTGGCCGTGGCGCCGGGTGAAGTGAAGAACCTGCCGGGCTTTGATGGCAATGACGGCGAAAAGAACACGCTGAGCGGCTTTCCCGCATACCAGATCGGTGGCGACTACACGAAAGACGGAACATCACGGGTGGTCGCCCAGAAGACGGTGGTTATCCAGGGCAAAGACGGCATCTACGTGCTTCAGCTCAATGCCGAGGGGCCTCAACCGGATAAGACTCCGTTGATGGAAGTCACAACCGTGATCGACGACAAGACCACCATCACGCCCTGAGCTGCTGACTGGACGCCTTTCTACCGACGCGCCGGCATCAACTGCTGTAACGCGTACTCCGCGATCGCGATCAGTGCCTGTTTCGCCGAATCACGTTCTCGTGCATCAACACTGATCACCGGCACTCGCGACGGCAGTGAAAGCGCTTTGCGCACTTCGTCGGTCGGATATCTAGGCGCCCCGTCGAACTCGTTGACCGCGATCAAGAACGGCAATCCCCGCGCCTCGAAAAAGTCGACGGTTGCGAAGCTGTCTTGAAGACGGCGGACGTCCACTAGGACGATCGCACCAATTGCCCCGCGCACCAGATCATCCCACATGAACCAGAAACGCCGTTGACCAGGTGTCCCGAACAAGTACAGAACCAGGTCCGCGTTGCCCAGCGTGATACGGCCGAAGTCCATCGCCACCGTGGTCGTCGTTTTGGCCGGCGTGCCCGCGAGTTCGTCGACACCCACCGACGCCTCGGTGAGGATCGCCTCCGTCCGCAGCGGCATGATCTCGGAGACGGCGCCGACGAAAGTGGTCTTGCCGGCGCCGAATCCGCCGGAGATCACGATCTTCGTCGATGCGACGGCCTGCGTCTTAGAGCGTGCGGAGGCCACGCAGGGTCCTTCCGATCAGTTCCCGCCGCTCTTTCGCCGACGAGCTTTCGTCAAGCGTTGTCAGCACGCGCAGATACCCGGACTGCACGAGGTCACCCACCAGCACGCGCGCCACGCCAAGCGGCACGTCGAGCCGGGCCGCGATCTCGGCCACCGACGGCCGGGTGGCACACAGCTTCACAATGTCCCCTCGTATGTCGTTGGGCGGCCAGCGGCGATTTCTGGCGGACTTGTGCACCTCGATCGGCGCCGCCAAGGGTAACGCAACGCTGGCCTTCGTCCGTCCGGCCGTCAGAGTGTACGGCCGTACCAGGCTCGGTTTCTTACCGGGCGCTGGCGAACGAGATTTGTCCATCGCGCCTCACGAGGGCTGTGCCGCTCGTCGCGACGACTTCACTACGGCACCAACCCGTTCGACGAGAACGGCCATCTCGTATCCGACCTGGCCGATGTCACATGCGGTGGACGCCAGCGTCGCCAGATGCGATCCGTCGCCGACCCGCATCAGCAACAGATAACCGTTCTCCATCTCGACGACCGACTGCAACACCTCACCGCCGTCGAACAGCTGCGCCGCCCCGGTGGACAGGCTCGCCAATCCCGAGCTGACAGCTGCCAATTGGTCCGCCCCTTCCACCGGCAAATGCTCGCTCGAGGCGACCAGCAGCCCATCGGCGGACACCAGCACCGCGTGGGACACACCGGGCACCTCGCGGGCGAACACGGACACCAGCCAGTTGAGCGACCTGTCGGGGCGTGGATCCGGCCGCGTCATTCGTTGTCCTCCCCGCTCGCCGGAGAGTCCTCCCAGTCCGGGCGGTCCTCTCGGGCGTGCGACCGGCCGGCACGCACCCCCGTCCAGTGGCTGGACAGCGACGCCCGGACGGCGTCCGGGTCGCGGTGACGGGCGCCGGGCTCGTCGGCCCCGGGTTCGGCCGAGCCGGGTACCAATCGGGTGCCGGGCTCCCGCACCGGCAGACCCCGCTCCGTGTGCCGGCCGACAGGCGCTTGCTCGGCCCGCTCGGCGGCCGCCCAGCCGCTGTCCCACACCGACTCCCAGGACTGGAAGGGCTCCATCAAATCCGACGGATCGACCAGCCACTCCGACATCATCCGCTGGAAGATGACGTCGGTATCGCCCAGCGGTGATGACGGCGGCCGGGTGCGGGCAACCGTCGGCTGGCGTTCGTCCGGCAGCTCCTCTGGCGCCGGCTCCCGCTGGGCGGCCTGCTCGCGTGACGCGAAGAACGTCGACGTGTTGGCGGGTGTGCGCGGCTCGGGCGGCACGTCGGCAGGTGGTTCGGCAGGTGGTTCGGCAGGTGGTTCTGGGACGTCGACGATTCCGCTCGCACCCGGGTCGCGTCGCGGCAGCACCCGCTCATCCTGCGGCGATTCGCTGCCGTTGCGGTAGGGCTGATCGACGGGCCTGGGGTCCGGCTGCCGGGTGGCCGATCCGACCGGGTCCTCGCGCCGGTGGGCCGTCCTGCTGGTCGACGTGCTGGTCGACCTGATGATCAACTTGGTGGTCGACCCCGTGGTCGCGGCGGTCGCCTCCGGGGCGGGCTCCCTCGTCGGGGGCACGGCACGATGCTCGGGGGCTGGCCGCCCGGGGACCCGGGGCCGTTCAAGCAGTTCGACCGGAATGAACACCCCGGCGGTCGTGCCCGAGCGGGGCTCTCCGGCCACCGAGCTGCGCAGCCTCACCACCAGCCCGTGCTGTCGGGCAAGACGCCCGACCACGAACAGGCCCATGTGTCGGGTGGTGTACGGCGTGACCTCGCCGCCCGACTCCAATCGGGTATTGGCGATCCGGAGGTCGCCCCCGGTCATGCCGAGGCCGGCGTCGCTCACCTCGATGACGAGCCCGCGATTGCCGGTGTGCACTGCCGAGACCCGCACCTCCGAACCCGGTTGCGAGTAGCGCAGCGCATTATCGAACAATTCGGTAAGCAGATGCAGGATGTCGGCCGCCGCCGAACCGACCACCCAGCTGTCCGGCACCGTCGCGGTCACCACGCGCTGATAATCCTCCACCTGTGAGGCGGCGGCAGCGATGATGGCCGCAACCGGCATCGACTCGGGCTGGTCGCGGCGAATCTTCGCGCCGGACAGAACCAGCAGGTTGGTGCCGTTGCGACGCATTCGCGACGCGAGGTGATCCAGCTTGAACAGCGCGGCCAGCCGCTGCGGATCCTGCTCGTTGCGTTCGAGGTCGTCGATCACCGACAGCTGCTGATCGACCAGCGACCGGCTCCGCCGCGACATCGTCTCGAACATGTCGCTGACGTGCACCTGCAGCCGGGCCTGCTCAGCCGCCATCAACAATGCCTGCTCGTGAAGGTCGTCGACCGCATGTGCGACCTGGCCGATCTCCTCGGTGGAATGCACCGGGATCGGGTCGATCGGCATCGGTTGCTCGCCGGCGTTGATGCGTTCGATTTCGTCAGGCAAATCCTCGTGCGCGACCCGCAGCGCGCCCTCACGCAACCGCCGCAACGGCCGCACCAACCCTCGGGCCACAAGTAGCACCAGGATCAGCGCGGCCAAGATCCCACCGACGACGATCGCGGCGTCGCGGATCGCCGCGGTGCGCGCCGACGTCGCCTGCTTGTCCATTGCGGACGTCAACGACGACGTGGTGCTGGCGATCACCTTTTTCGCGATGTCCTCGGTGGTCTGCAGAGACTGCAGCAGGTCCGGATTGCCGACGAGCACTGCGGCCGGGTCGGAGATCACGGCCATCCGCCCGACCATCTGCGCCTGCAGCGTCGTGGCGTCTGGTGAGTTGACCCCCACCACCTGACTCATCCCGAACAACGTCGACGGTTCCGTGCCCGCGAGCGTGATCGCCCTGGTCCGAAGCTCGGGCTCGGACAGCTCGCCGCCACGGTTGACCAGCAGTTTCTGCATGAACATCTGGCCGCGCGCGCCGACCGCGCGGCTGAGACCCTGGGCCTCCGCGAGGATCTTTTCGTCGTTGACCCTGACCGATCCGGAGATCGCGTCCTCGGCCGTCAGCAGCATCGGCGCGTACGACGTCACCGTGTCGACCAAGCCGATGCTGCCGGAAGCGACTCGGTCCAGCAGCGCAGGCCCACCGTTCAGCAGCGTGCTGACACCCGAGCGGACGTCGGGATCGACGTTGGTGTGGGTCAGTTTGCGCTGAAGCTCGGCACGGGAGTCATCGAACGCCTTCCGCGCCACCGGGCCGTCGGCTGCGGTCCCATAGGCGAGCACGGCGCTCTCCAGCGCCCCGATGTAGTCCTGGATCGGCCCGACCATGTGCGCGCGGTCGGCGGCGAGGCGCAGGTCCCGGGCGTCGGTCACGGTGTTGTACACGCGCAAACCACCGAGAGCCAGCGCAACCGCCAACGGAATGACGACGATCGCGACCACTTTCCAGCGAACCGACAAGTTGGACGGCGACCACCGGGACGGACGCTTGGCCGGCTCCCGGGCGAGATCTTCTTCTGTCTCCTCCGGCAGCACCGGCTGCTCGAACATGCTCATCGGATCGGGCCGGTGTTAGCGACCGATTCGCCGACGTGGTGAATATGCGGCTGGTTCATCGACTTTCCTGCTTTGTCTGCCCGATGTCGGGCCTGGCGGTAAGCGCCTGGCAATTTGACGAGTATGACAGCCATCGCCGGTAGGCACCACCGTACTTACTGAACAGACAGAGTTCACGGGCGCAGCGCCGCGCCGCGCAAATTCTACGCGAGCAAATTCCCGCGTGTGCAGGGCGGCCCTTTAATTTTAAGGTTTCCCAACCTATGTTTGCTCTTCGCACCGGCACCCGCCGTGAGCCATCATTTGCAGGTGTTCCGCCTGATGTTCTACTCACCGCGCATCGCACCCAACACCGGCAATGCAATTCGATTGGTTGCGGCGACCGGATGCGAGCTGCATCTCATCGAGCCGCTCGGTTTCGACCTGTCTGAACCTAAGCTCCGCCGCGCCGGGCTCGACTACCACGACCTCGCGTCCGTCACGGTGCACGAGTCGCTGGCGGCGGCCTGGCGCGCACTTTTGCCCACGCGGGTCTTTGCGTTCACCGCGCACGCGCAGCGGTCGTTTGCCGACATCGCGTACCGGCCGGCAGATGTGCTGCTGTTCGGGCCGGAGCCCACCGGTTTGGACGCGCAGACGCTGGCCGATCCGCGGGTGACCGACAGGGTGCGGATCCCGATGATTGCCGGCCGCCGGTCGCTCAACCTGGCCAATGCCGCGGCCATCGCGGTGTACGAGGCGTGGCGCCAGCAGGGCTTTGCCGGGGCGCGCTAGCTTCACCAGCTGTCGAAGTGCACGACCTGCTCGACGGGCAGCCGCTTGGCGGGCCGGAAATCCGTGCCCTTGGTGTAGGCGATCGGGAACAGGCCACCCTGGCGGTACTGCCCATAGGGGATGCCGAGCACCTCGGCGGCCTGGCGTTCCCCGTGATTGATCAGGTGCAGCGTGGTCCAGGCCGATCCCAGCCCACGCGACCGCAGCGCAAGCATGTAGCTCCACGCCGCCGGGAGCAGCGAGCCCCAGAACGACGCGCCTCCTTGGGTGGCGAATTCGACGTCACCTTCCAGGCACGGGATCATCAGCACCGGGGCTTCGTGCATGTGCTCGGCCAGATACGTCGCCGACGACACCACCCGGTCCCGCTGCTCTGCGCGGATGTCTCCCTCCGCAAATTCCGGCTTGGACTGCTGGCGGTACCACTGGAAGTTCTTGTTGTAGATGTCGCCGAGGGCCTTCTTCTTGTCGGCGTCCTCGACGAACACCCACTGCCAGCCCTGCTGGTTGGAGCCGGTGGGCGCCTGGATCGCGAGCTCGAGACATTCCAGCAGTACCTCGCGCGGCACCGGCTTCTCGAAGTCGAGGCGCTTACGCACCGAACGGGTGGTGGTCAGGACTTCGTCGACGGACAGATTCAGGCTCGTCATGGGTGGAGACTACATTTGCGGATATGACAGCCGAATTGACGCAAGCGGTTTCGGAGAGGCTCAAATCGGACCGCTACGTGTGGTTGACCACCGTGGCGAAATCCGGCCAGCCTGTCCCCCGGCTGGTGTGGTTCTTCTTCGACGGCGACGACGTGACGGTCTATTCGATGCCGGACGCCGCGAAGGTCGCGCACATCAAGGCCCATCCGCGGGTCAGCCTGAATCTGGATTCCGACGGCGGCGGTGGCGGTGTCGTGGCGATCGGCGGTGAGGCCAGGGTCGACGCCGTCGATGCCGATCCGCTCGCCGACGCGCAATATCAAACCAAGTACCGCGACTACGCCCTCAGCATGGGGATGACCGAGGAGTTTCTCGCCGGATTCACCGCGCGGCTGAAGATCAGCGTTGACAAGGTGTGGACGCTGCCGTCCGCGGAATGATCCGGTTCAACGAAAATCGCGCGAGCGGGAGCCGATCGCCAGCTCGATGCTGCCCATCCGCTCGGCCACCACGGTGACCGCCCCGGTGGCGTTCTGCAGCTGACCGCGGATCAGCATTGCCGGCGCGGTCTGGGCGACCCGGCGGTGACGGGCCCACACCCCGGGCGTGCACAGCACGTTGACCATTCCGGTCTCGTCCTCGAGGTTCAAGAACGTCACCCCCCGCGCTGTGCCGGGACGCTGCCGGTGAGTGACGGCACCCGCGACCAGCACCCGGTTGCCGTCGGGGATGGTCAGCAGCCTGTCCGCTGGGACGACACCCATGGCGTCGAGGTCGTCGCGCAGGAACTGGGTCGGATAGCTGTCCGGTGAGATACCGGTGGCCCATACATCAGCCGCAGATAATTCCACCGCGGTCATCCCGGGCAGCGAAGGGGACCCCGACGACGATCCGACCCCGGGCAGCCGGTCTGGCCGCTGCGTGGCGGCCGCCCCCGCCGCCCACAGCGCCTCGCGGCGGCTGATGCCGAAGCAACCCAGCGCGCCCGCCGTGGCCAATGCTTCAGTCTGCGGCACGGAGAGCTGCAAAC
>CAVXAG010000003.1:0-18394 GCA_963759655.1 uncultured Actinomycetota bacterium
AGAAAAACCACAACCCCGGACGCTTTCATGGTCCCCTCATGGTAGTGCCACTCGTTGAGGGTCCGGCCAAACACGGAAACTGGCACGTATCCGGTGATCCTCGCGATCCCGCTCGGCGTCCGTCAGAGTCTGAAACGGCAGCGCCGACAGGCAGTTTCGATACCGACATCCGGACTGCAGCATCAAAACCGGACAGTTCACAGTGAATGCCCACGAGATCAGCGGTAATCGATTTTCTCAGTTGATCTGACGCAACTTGTGCCAGCGCGCACCTGCAGGCAATAGTGTGCAACCAAACAGGGGAGTCAAATGGAGCTGCTCGCTACACAACGGGAGTTCTCGGCGTACGGCCCATCACACTTGGTGGTGCTCGCGATATTCGCGATAGGCGCTGCGCTTCTGGTCTGGATCGGACGTCGGCAGAGCGAATCGCAGGCCCGGCTCCTCGGCCGCGTCCTGGCGGTTCTGATCCTCGCGGCATTCAGCGTCGCGCTGGTTTATAAACTGATCCGGCCCACCATGGACGGTTCGGTACCCCTGCAGCTATGCGATGTCGCAGAACTCACGGCGGCCTATGCGTTGTGGTCGCAGCGGCAGTGGGCCTTTGTGCTGGCCTACTATTGGGGCCTCGTCCTCAGCTCTCAGGCGTTGATCACACCGGACATCGGCACGCCAGAGGAAGGCGCGCCAGATTTCCCCAGCCATCTTTTCATCACGTTCTTTACGCTTCACGTGCTTGTGGTGTGGGCGGCCATCTATCTGACGTGGGGGCGTCGGATGCGGCCAACCTGGCGCAGCTACCGCTTCGCGATCATCACGACCCTCGTGTGGGCAGCAATCACGTTCACCTTCAACTCGATCACGGGAACCGACTACGGCTATCTCAACAGGAAACCCCCCGTCGCGAGTCTGCTGGACGTATTGGGCCCGTGGCCGGTATACCTGCTGACCGAGGTGGCGATCGTCCTCATCGTGTGGGCCCTGATGACCTGGCCGTGGCAGCGGACACCGCGACACGCCGACGAGGCTCCCCAGGCGGTCTGATCTGCCGTACACGAGTCACGCCGCCTGCGGCACCGCCAGCAGCGCCGCTAAATCGTCGCGCAACCCCGCAGGCGTGGTCGGCCAGATCGTCATCCTCTCTCTGCCGTCGGCCGACGCGGAGGTGGTGATGCTCAGCCGGCCGTAGTCGGTGTCGGCGATTGTCAGCACCCGCGGATGCACGTGCGGGCTGACCCCGGTGTCGATCAGGGACACGACCGCCATCGCCGACTCGTCGAAACGTGCGGCCGCGGTGAGTACTTCGGTCAGCGGGGGCGCCAGCCCCAGCCGAGCCAGCGCGGCGACCAGCACGTCGCGCCCGTGCGGGGCGGCATTGGCCAGCGTCGAATAATCAATTCGGCGGGGACGTTGACGCCCTCGATGTCGGCGGGCGCCGCGTTCCCCAACGCCGGCAGCAGGGCGTTGCAGAAAGGTCGACCTGCTCGTCGCCCGAATCGGACTCCCCCACCGCGTCGATGACGACCTCGTCGCCGTCGCGGGCGGCCATCGCCATCCAGCGTCGATGCCGACACACCACCAGCACCCGTTCGGCCACCGTCGGCGAGGCCGTACCGGCGGTGGCCGGGTCGGGACGCCGATCGCCAGCACGACCTGGCGCTCGGCGCGGCCCAGCACCGTCAGCCAGTCACGCACGGTGTCATCCACCGCCCCCGCGGTGTCGATGACACCGGTGGTGACCAGGCTCGCGTATTCGGCGGTCTGCGCCACCGGGACCGGGCCCGCCGTGGTCGAGCACCACCAGCGAATCGTCATGCAGCGACGGGATGTACGGGCGCAGCCGCAAGGCGACCGGCAGCGTTTCCACCCCCAGCAGCGCCTGCAGCACCCACACCCCGTTGGCTGTCGTCGTCAACGCCATCGGCTGTGCCAAGGATTTTCAGATGACGGAGTTCATGCTCGCCGCGCCCGCGGCGTCCTGGCCCAGGAAGTGGCCCAGCGCGGTGTCGGCGGCGTCGCCGTGCATCCGGATGACCTGCTGGCCTTCGTCGATGCCCTGGTTGATGTAGGCCATCACGTCGTTGAGCGCGTCGGCGTTTTGGCCCTTGAAGCTGTCGGGCAGTCCCGCGACGATCTGCATGCAGGTCGCGCGGATCTGCTCCAGCTCGGAGCTGCAGGTCACCACGTTGGTGACGAACTCGCCGATGAGGGCCGGGTTGTACTCGAGAGTGGGGTCGCCGCCGGGTAGAGACATTGCGTGTCCTTTCGTTCTAGATGAAGCCGCGCTCAGACGTGGCGCAGGTTGATGTGGCTGGTGACGGACTGCAGGTTGGAGGTGCTGTGGGCGTCGACATCGCCGAACCCGTGCACGTTGCCGCGCAGCGTCTGGATCGCCAGCTCGAATTTGGCCTGCAGGCGACGCTGAGCGGAATGGATCTCCTCACCGGTCACGGTGCTCGACTGCACCGCCGGGCCGCGCCACGCCCCGGGAGCGTTGACGTTATTCACCGACGCCAGGTAGCGCTGCAGCACGTCGCACGCCGCGTGCATCTGGCCTTCGAATCCGTTGGCGGCCGTGTGGACGGCATCCTGATCAACAAGTGGCATGACGGGTGTTCCTTTTCTTTCTAGTTCTTTCGAGGTCGTTCGAGGTCGTCGGAAGTTCGTCTATGGCTTGAGTTTATGTGGGCGCAGCGGCCCCGCCGTGCACTAAATTTTCGGATCGTCCCCCCTGTTCGCCGTCGGACGTCCGGTCAGTTGCAAGGTGCGGGCCGGGGGGCGCGCACCCTGCCCGGTGGCGCCGTCGCGGGCCATCGCCGCCGGCGCCCCGTACAGGCCGCCGGTGCCCGCCGCCCCCGGCGACCCGGACACCGGGGCCGGCATCGCGTCGGCGTCGGGGACTTTCCACGCGCCGGGCAGCCGCGGCTGGTTGGGCGGGCTGAAGCTGTTGACGGGTTTGGTGAACGCGGACAGCACCCCGTTGCTCGGCCCGGCGGCGGCCGACAGTCCGCCTGACAGCGCCGGGCTGACCGCGCCGGCGCCGGGTGCAGCGCCAAGACCCGCGAGCGGGGCGACCTCGGCGGGGGTGGACCCGCTTAGCCCAGTGGCGCCGGACAGCGGCCCCAGCAGGCCGCCGAACTGCCCGGCGCCCTGGCTGAGCATCTGCGGCAGTGACGAAACGGCTTGCGGCGCTTGTGATATCAGCTGCGGAATCTGACCGGCGGTCGACATCACCGCGGGCAGGGCGGTCTGCATCACGTCGCTGCTCGCGGTGGTCGGGGTGCCGGCCTGGCTGGCCGGGCCGCTCACCGCCTCGGTCATCGACTGGGTGCCCTGCGACAGCACGTTGATGGCGGGGTCGGCGGCGACCTCGGCCGCGGCGTCCGCCGCCACGGCGGGGTCACCGGTGACCGGTGAGATCGGCGGCGGGGTGGCCAGCACCGCCAGCGCCGCAGTCACCGCCGCCTGGAAGGTGCCCATCCAGGACGCGTTCTGCATCCAGTGGTGGAGGTAATCGGCGTCCAGGGCATTGATCGCCGGGGTGTTCTGGCCCCAGTTGGTCATCACCAGCCCCAGCTGGGTGGCGCGGTTGGTGTCGGATACCGGGCCGGGAATCATGCCGGACTCGGCGGCGTGATAGGCCGACGCGATGTTAGTGGCCGCGGCCGCCGCCTCGTTGAGCCAGGCCACCGCCAGACTCATCACGCCGCTGAACATCCCGGCAGTCATCGTCATCGCGGACCCGCCCAGGCCCGTCCACCCCTCGGCCGCGGTCATCGTGGTGTTGGTGCCCATCACCGCGATCTCGGCGCCCAGTGCGTCCGACAGGGCCTGATAGGCCGCCGCGGCAGCTTCGGTGCTGGCGGCGTGGTCGCCGGCGATCAGCGTGTAGTAGTTGGCCTGCGGCGTGTTGGCCGCGAAATCACCGAGAATCATTGGGACAGTTAACGGGCCGCTAAGCGGACAGGATCGCCTGACCGATCGTGTCGGTGGCGGCGTAGCTCACCCCGTTCACCCCGATGGTGTCGCCGAACAGCGCGCGCATCGCGGTCAGCTCGGTCATCATGCCCTCAGTCGCGGCACCGCGGGCGTTGAGCCCGAGCGCGGCGCCCGCGGAGACGGTGTCGCCGCCGGGCGGCAGTACCGAGCACACCAGCGGCGCCGCCGCCGCCATCGCGCCGGCCATCGTCGCAGCTCCGGAGTTCTCCACACCCGCCGACGCGGCCAGCACCACCGGGTCGACACCGATAAAACCTGACATCGCAATGCCTCCCCGAAGAGATGTGGCGCGCCCGGTCGTGGCACGCACGCTCATCGTAAGCACACCGCAGCGGTGGTCGCCGCGCGAGTTTTCAGCGCCCTTGGATCGCAGCAGGTCCGCCGCCAGCCAGGTGTTACACCTATGAGCTAGGTGCTACACTTGGTGATGCCCACGACCCGCCGTCGACACGCGATTACCGAAACCGATGACATCCGGTCGGCGCTTGCCACCGCCGCGCGCCGCTGGCCCGAGCTGGCCGACAAGCCCGGCCGGCTTCTGCATCGGCTCATCATCGAGGGCGGCCAGACCATTCGACACGAACACGAGCAGGGCGCCGCCTGTCGCGCAGCCGACATCGAGGCCACCAAGGGTGCGCTGGCCGGCGTATACGGGCCCGACTACCTCACCAGGTTGCGCGACGACTGGCCCGCGTGATCATCCTGGACGCAAGCGTGCTGATCGCGCACCTCGAGCCAGCGGATAAACACCACGACCGGGCGGCCGGGTTGCTGCTGGCGCACCAAGCCGAAGAGTTTGCAGCAAGCGTGATCTCGCTGGCGGAGATCTATGTCGGGGCAGCGCGGGCGAACCGTTTGACAGATGTTGAGCACGCGATCGCACGATTGCGTGTCGCTGCTGTGCCGCTGCCTGCCATCGCGGCGCGCCGCCTAGCCGAGATTCGGGCAACCACTAATCTCAAACTGCCGGATTGTTGCGTGATTCATGCCGCAGAACAGCACCACGGGACCGTTGCCACGTTCGACTCGCTGTTGGCTGATCAAGCCCGGCGGCTCAATCTGCAAACGACTCAGTGAGGATGACCTCCGCTAGTCGACGCAGGGTACCGAGTCGCCGGCGATTGGCCGACCGGCATCCGGCGGGGCGTCGGAACCCTCGGCGCTGGCGTCGGTCGAGCTCGTCACGAATCCGGACGGGGCCCCGGTGATGGCGCTGGGGACCGCCACGGCCGCATCCGCGCCCAGCGTGACGCGGATGGTGTGAGCGGCCAATGTCGGAGCGGCTGTCGGCGCAGTGGCAATGCCGAGCAGCTTCGAGACGGTGCTCGCGTCGGCGTCGGCGCCGGGGCCGTAGACGACGGCGGTCGCGGTGGGCTCGCCGTCCGTCGCGTTGCGCACCTGCCCGGCGGTGAAGCCGCGCGAAGCCAGTGCGACTGAGACCTGAGCGGCCAGACCCTCGGTGGAGCTGGCGTTGATGACGTCAACGGTGCTCGACGGTTTGGGCGGAGGTGCCTGGGCGATGTCCTGGTTGAACGCGGCAGCCACCTGCGCCTTGATCGCGGCCGGGTCGATGATGTTGACCGACTGGCCGTCGATGTTGTCGTAGCGCAGCACCGGCAACGTGGTAAACGTCAGACTTCCGTCGCCGGCGATCTCGCCCACGCGACGGAACTGGTCGGTACCCCAACCCGACGACAGCACAATGTCTTTGCGCGCGACGTCCATCAGCGCCGACATCTTGTCCATGTCGGTGAAGGTGCCGGCCTGCACCAGTTGGTGCAGCACCGAGACCAGGAACGCCTGCTGGCGGTGCGTGCGATCCAGATCGCCGTTGTCCAGGCCGTGGCGCTGGCGCACGAATGCCAGCGCTTGGGCGGCGTCCAGCTGCTGTGGCCCGGCGGGGAAATCGGCACCCGAAAAGTCGTCCTGCGCAGGCGCATTCAGGCACACCTGCACCCCGCCGAGCGCCTTGGTCACGTCGTAGAAGCCAGCCAGGTTGACCTCGGCGAAGTAGTCGATGGGCACACCGGTGAGGCTGCGCACCGCCCGCAGGGCTGCGGCCCGGCCGGCTTCGCGGCCCTGCCTTTCCAGGGTTTGCGGATCGCTGACGCCGGAGTCGGTGAGTGCCTGTTCCTTCTGGGCCTTCGCCAGACCGTAGGCCTCCTTGATCTTGATGTGGTCGTAGCCGGTGATGCCATCGACCGGCACATAGTCGTCGCGGGGAATCGAGAACGCGACGACATGGTTATCGGTGCCAACATGGGCCAATATCAAGGTGTTGGTGTTGTAGCCGCCGTCATCTGATCCGCCGGCGTGCAGCTGATCGAGGATGTCGTCGGGCAGGTCGTTGCCGTTCTGGTCTTTGCGCGAATCCAGACCGATCAGCAGGATGTTCATCGAACCGTCGGTGGAGCGCGGCGCGTCCAGACCCAGCGCTTGGGACACCGTCATCCCCCCGAGAAGGCTGCGGGTGGCCCACCAGCCCATGCCGCTCAGCACCACGACGAGCACCGCTGCCAGCCCGACCACCACCCGGCCCACATCGCGCGGCGAACGTCGCGGCGCACGCGATGTTGGGCGGCGAGGGCGAGGCGCCGGGGGGCCAGGGATGCTCACAGCGCCGCCGCCAAACACATGGCCTCCAGTGTCCGGCACAACCGGGCCAAACCCGCGCCAAACCCGCGACAGCGCGAAAGTGTTGCCGGACCGTTGTCCGCCCGCATTGCGACAGCGACCGAACCAGGGGCCGTTAGTGTCGAGATGCAGCGAAGATTGACAGGAATCGCCGGGCTACATTGACAAAACATCGGCGTGTCGCGGAACCCTGTCAATCTTCGTTGCATTAGTCCAGTTCACAGTGGATGGTTGGTCGTCCTCGGCGGTAGTCGTCTGTGTCGCGCACCGTCGCCGAGACGACACGTCGTTGGGCGACTCCAGCAGCTCGTTGCGGACGGCTGCTTCCCAAGGCGAAGCGTGGGATGCGGGAAGGCGACCCACCGCGCAGCAGCGGTGTGCTGTCGTACCCCGCTGCCTGCCGTTACCCCATGAGCATTCCGAACACGGGTGGGCTGACCGCCGAGCAAGCCGAAGCGCTGTTCAACCTCGCCAACAACGGCGTCCTCACCCGCATCGACGAACGCGGTCGACGCTGCGAAGACCTGTACCAGTGGGGGCTGCACCCGCACGCCGCCGAGACCGGGAGCCCGCTAGCTGCCGACGACGACGCCTTCACCGCGACGTACCCACTGACGCTCGCGGCCAGCGCTGTCATGACCCCGGACACCACCACCGAGTACGCCGTGGCGACCAGCAGGACACGCCTGCGGTCGAAGATGTCGGCGACCGTTCCTGCGAACAAAGCCAGGCAGCAGCGTCGG
Source organism: uncultured Actinomycetota bacterium (assembly GCA_963759655.1). GTDB lineage: Bacteria > Actinomycetota > Actinomycetes > Mycobacteriales > Mycobacteriaceae > Mycobacterium. The sequence goes on from CAVXAG010000003.1 coordinate 7,377, forward strand.
GGCCAGGCTGGCGGTCTGTACCAGGGCGATGATTGTGGGGTCTGCTCTGCTGGTCAACCAGAAACCATTGCGCGCCAACGGTTTGCATCCACGTGCCGATATTGGACGCGAGCTGGGCGAAGAAGAGGCTGCGGTAGATCGCAGACTGCAGCGGCGGCCATGCCGAGGCGGCGGCACCCGAAGCCGTCATCGGCTGCTCACGTGGCCTGATGTACTTCGGCGATGTATCCACCAGGGAATTGCAGCACTGCGCTGTCCACGCCGCCGACCTGTCGCGTGGGCACCAGCACCGTTGCGCCCGCGGCGGTCGCCTTGACGACGGTCGCGGCGACATCATCGACGGCGTACCCGGCCGTCTCACGGCCGAACGGGTAGGGCAGATGACCGTCGGTCACCGAGACGGCCGTATTCCCGAATGGCGAGGTGATGTGAATCTGGCGGAAGGTGGTGCCCGGTTTGCCGATGGCCGCTCCGTCAGCCTTCGCCTCGTCCGTGGCCACCGCGCCACCGGTGAATCCCAGGTAGGACCTGAGGAAGGCGTCCACGGCATCCGGCGACAGGTAGACACGATTGTCCGGAATAGTTTGCAGCGCAGGGTAGGACGGCGCCGCAGTGTGCCAGTACAGCTGCGTATTCACCCCACCGGGGAAAGCCACGATGGCGTCGCGCCCGATCGGATCGTCGAACGGCGCGACCTGCAGCACGGCTCCGTTGTCGCGGGCATGCTGGACCCCGGCGTCGAAATCCCGCAGCAGCCAGCCGGTCCGTTCGGATCCGAACGGATAGGGGGTGGGCGTGACGAATCCGAAAACCGACAGTGTGCCCACCGGCGACAGGATCAGCGCGGACTTGGTGCGGCTCGCTGTCGGGGTCACGTCAACGACACCGGGTGGTTTGGTCGTGCCGCCGAAGGTGGTCAGCCAGCTGTGGACGAAATCGTAGAAATGGTCCGGATCGACATAGACATGAACCGAATCATATTGAGGTCCAACGGCTTGGGCGGCAACGGCCGGGGGCTTCGATGTGAGAGGCGCGGGCAATGCAGCGGTGGGTGGGTTGCCGCACGCCGCCACGATGAGCACCCCAGCGCAGACCACCAAAGCCCGCACACCTGACGTCGGCCACAACACCGTCACAGCACGCCGGCGAGATCGGTGCCGACCCAATCGGCAAAAGACTGCCAACCGATCTGCGGGTATCGGGCGTGCAGTTCGGCGATGTTCACCGTGTAGCCGCCGCGAGCCAGGAACCCGAACATCGCCCGCATGTCGGCCGAACCGATCTCGGCCGGGTCATGTGTGACCAGTTGCATCGGCTGACCGAGCGCACCGCCCAGCACCGCCGCCATCTCTCGTGGAGTCGGGTTGTCCGAGGCGATGTCGATGCGGGCACCCCGGAAGCGCTCAGGATCGCCCAGGATCATGGCGACGAAGCGTCCGAGATCGCGCCGGGACAGTTGTTGCAGTCCGACATCGGCGGGCAACGGAAGCTCGAACACCCCTGCCCTGATGTCGTCGATACCGCCGAGCATGTTGTCGTAGAAGTAGGTCGGACCGACGATAGTGTGCGACAGCCCAGAACCCGCCAGAGCCTTCTCGACCACGGCCTTGCTGTCGAAGTGCGGGATGCCGGTGTGTTGGTCGGCGTCGGCCACCGAGGAGAACACCAGGTGCGGTACTCGTGCGGCGAGCGCGGCCGCGATGATCGTCGTACCCTGCGCCACCTCGGCCGACGGGCCCTCTTCGAACGGGGTGGTCAGCGCATAAGCCCCGGCCACCCCGGCGAACGCCGCCGCAAGCGATACCTCATCGGCGAGGTCGGCGGCCACCACCTGGGCTCCAGCCTCGATCAGGCGCCGGGCCGTCGGCGAGTCCGTGCGTCGGGTGATCCCCCGCACGTGGGCACCGCGCTCGAGCAGTGCCGTCACCACGGCACCCCCTTGCGCACCCGTGGCTCCCAGCACTGCAAACACTCTCTGCATCTTTAGTTTCTCCCGTCGTCGCCGGCGCCTCGAGGCGAACTGTATCCGGTGAAGATCACCACGCGGCCACCGTTTCGATCACGGGAGCTGTCGTTGACGTACTGACCAATCTCCAGGCGGTGGATCGCAACACCGCGGCACCGTCAATTCCGGCGGCTGCGATCCCCACAAGTTCGACATCGAGGCCCAGGAACCGGGCCTGAACTACGTCAGCGGCAACGCGCGATTCGCCCGCGACCAGCTTTGGCCGGTCCTCAAGGACCTGTCGATGTACTCGCTGCGGGTCACCGAGGACGGCACGCGCGAACCGCACTGGCATCGCGTCACCGAACTCGGCTACGTTCAACACGGCGACGCCCGCATGACGATCATGAATCCCAACGGAACGCTGGGCACCTGGAACATGACGACCGGTGACATGTACTTCATTCCGCGCGCCTACCCACATCGCATCGAGAACATCGGCCACGACGACTGGGACTTCCTGATCTTCTTCGACCAGCCGTTTCCCGCTGACATCGGCTTCAAGGCATCGGCATCGGCCTACTCGCGGGAGGTGCTGGCGGCCGCGTTCAACACCCACCTTGACGACCTGCCGACCTTCCCGTTCACCCCCGCCGACCCGCTGGTGGTCAGCCGCGTCAACCCAGTCGACCAGTAGTCACCCCAGGACCAGAGGACGAAAAACCATGAGCATCATCACCACCGGCGGCGGCACCGAAATCTTCTACAAGGACTGGGGCACTGGACAACCCATCGTGTTCAGCCACGGCTGGCCACTGTCATCCGATGACTGGGACAACCAGATGCTGTTCTTCCTGGGGCGGGGCTACCGCGTCATCGCCCACGACCGGCGCGGTCACGGCCGGTCCACCCAGACGCCCGACGGACACGACCTGGACCACTACGCCGACGACCTCGCATCGCTCGTCGAGCAGCTCGACCTGCACGACGCGATCCACGTCGGGCACTCCACCGGCGGCGGCGAGGTGGTGCGCTACCTCGCCCGCCACGGTGAGAGCCGCGCGGCGAAGGCTGCACTGATCAGTGCGGTGCCGCCGTTGATGGTGCAGACCGAGGCAAACCCGGAAGGCTTGCCCAAGAGCGTGTTCGACGATCTGCAAGCCCAACTCGCGACCAACCGGTCGGAGTTCTACCGGGCGCTCCCGTCGGGGCCGTTCTACAACTTCGACAAGCCGGGAGTGCAGTCCTCGGAGGCGATCATCGCCAACTGGTGGCGCCAGGGCATGATGGGCGACGCGCTGTCCCACTACGACGGCATCGTGGCGTTCTCACAGACCGACTTCACCGAGGACCTCAAGACGATCACCATCCCCACGCTGGTGATGCACAGCGTCGACGACCAGATCGTCCCGTACGTGGCGTCGGGGCCGAAGTCGGCGGCGCTGCTGCAGAACGGAACACTGCGGACCTATCGGGACGACTTCCCGCACGGCATGCCCACCACGCACGCCGACGTGATCAACGCCGACCTGCTTGACTTCCTGAAAGCTTGATTGCAGTGCCCCATCTGTTCACCCCGCTGACGTTGCGCGAGGTCACCTTCGTCCACCGGGCATGGATGTCGCCCATGATGCAGTTCGCCGCGGTGCCCGAGGGCAAGGACCTCGGCGCCCCGTCTGACTGGCACTTGCAACACCTCGGCTCCCGGGCCGTGGCGGGTGCGGCGTTGGTCATGACCGAGGCGACGGCGATCGAGCCGGACGGTCGCAGCAGCGACTACGACCTGGGGCTGTGGAACGACCGGCAGGCCGAATCCTTCCGGCGGATCACGCGTTTCATCTCCGCGCAGGGCGCCGTGCCGGGTATTCAGCTCGTCCACGCCGGGCGCAAGGGTTCCACGGGGCGGCCGTGGCCGGATGACGAGCGCCCGCAGAGGGGATGGGCGACCGTCGGTCCGAGCCAGCTGGCGTTCGGTCGATATCCGGCACCGGCGGAAATGAGCATCGGTGACATCGCCGACACGGTGGGATCCTTCGCAGCGGCTGCCCGTCGCGCAGCCTCGGCCGGGTTCAGGGTGTTGGAACTGCACGGTGCGCACGGGTACCTCATTCACCAGTTCCTCTCGCCGCATTCCAATGCCCGTCAGGACCGCTACGGTGGGCCGCGGGAGAACCGGATGCGCTTCGCGCTCGAAGTCGCTGAAGCGGTGCGGACGGCCTGGCCGGCCGAACTACCCGTGTTCTTTCGCGTCTCGGCGACCGACTGGCTGGCCGGCGACACCGACGACGTCCGGCCCGGGTGGACCGTGCCCGACACCGTCGAACTGGTGTCCCGACTCAAGCACCTCGGCGTCGACCTCATCGACGTGTCGTCGGGAGGTTCCGCGCCCGACGCCAAGATCCCGGTCGCGCCCAGCTATCAGGTTCCGTTCTCCGCGCGGATACGAAAGGAGGTCGAGATCCCCACCGCCGCAGTCGGACTCATCACTGAAGCCGAACAGGCCGACGCCATCATCTCCGATGGCGAGGCCGACGCGATCTTCCTGGCGCGTGTGCTGCTCCGCAATCCCAACTGGATCCGTCAGGCCGCCGACGAACTCGGTCAGGTGCTCGCCCATCCACCGCAATACAGCCGCGCCTTCCGCTGACACCGCGATGGTGTCTCGATGACGAATACCCGAGGCAGCCGCGGGCCGGCGCTGCCAAGGCAGCGCAACGAACCCCCTCGGCGGGCAAAGTCCGTCCACGTCGTCAGTCGCATGACTGATGACAGGTCCCGCCGAGGCTGTCAGGGTAGGGACATGCTGGACGTCAGGGCGACACGATGACTGCGATCGTGCCAGGTCAACAGGTCGGTCGGTCCTTCGACCGGGTGGAGGGCCGCGACAAGGTGACCGGCAGGGCCCGCTACACCGCCGACAACGACATCGAGGGCCTCGTCCACGCCGTCATGGTGCAGTCGGAGATCCCGCATGGTGTCATCACCCCCGAGTCGTTGGCGAGCAGTGCGGCTCGCGCATCGGCGACGCCGGGCGTGTCGTTGGTGCTGACCCCGTTGAACTGCCCTGCGCTGGGTGAGCCCCCGCGAAGTATGAGCGATGACCTTCCGCTGGAACGCCGCCCTCCGCTGTCGGATCTCACCGTGCAGCACGTCGGGCAACACGTCGCCGTCGTCGTCGCCGACACGCTGGAGAACGCGGTCTACGCGGCGTCGCTGTTCGATCTCACCTATGAGGTGAGCACTCCGCAGATGTCTGCCGCCCAAGTGCTGACCGAACCCGTGCCCGCCGACGGCCCTGACGGGCGTGTCAGGCATGGCGCCTACCAGCCGGACCACTTCGTCAAACTGACCGAGGAGAAACTGCAGGAACACCGCGGGCCGGCCGCCGAACCGCAAGACGGTACGCGCATCGCCGCGCGCTACACCACTTCCGTCAACACCCACTATCCGATCGAACTGTCCGCCACCATCGCCCAGTGGGACGACGACGTCCTCACCGTGCACGACACCACCCGCTGGATCACCGGGGAACGCACCGCCTTGGCCGCCTATCTCGACGTCCCGGAAACCAACATCAGGATCCTGGCGCCCCTGGTCGGTGGTGCGTTCGGCTCCAAGAGCTTCCTGTGGATGCACGTCGCGTTGTGCGCGGTCGCCGCACGCGAACTGCGACGGCCGGTGAAGCTGGTCCTCACCCGCAACCAGATGTTCACCTCCACCGGGCACCGTCCCCGTACCCAACAGCAGCTGAGTCTGGTCGCCGACGCACAGGCGGCGATCCTGAGCACCGAACAGCACACCCTCACCGAGACGTCCACCGTCGCGCACTTCTGCGAACCGGTCGGTTTGTCGGCCCGGTTCCTCTATCAGTCGCCGCGCATGGTGGTCTCTCACACGGTCGCTCGGATCAATTCTTCGACACCGTGTTTCATGCGCGGACCGGGTGAAGCGCCAGGTCTGTTCGCGCTGGAAGTCGCCATGGACGAACTCGCCTACGCTGCCGGCGTCGACCCGGTGGACCTGCGTCTGCGCAACGACACCGACATCGATCAAGCCAGCGGGCGCCCCTGGTCGGCCAAGCACCTGCGTGAGTGCTACCTCACCGGGGTGGACCGCTTCGGCTGGGCCGAACGCCCGATGCGGCCACGCTCCATGCCGCGCGGCGACCTACAGGTTGGCTGGGGAATGGCCACCGCCACCTACCCCGGCCGCCGCATGCCGGCCGGTTGTCGCGTGAGCACTGCCCGCTCAGGCGCTGTGCTCTTCGAGTCGGCCACCCACGAGGTGGGTACCGGCGTGCGCACCGTTATGACCCAAATCGCTTCCGACGCTACGGGTTTGAGGTTCGATGGCATTACCTTCGCCTCCGGTGACTCTCTGTTCCCCGCAGCGCCCTACAGCGGCGCCTCGCAGACCACGGCCACCGTCGGTTCGGCGGTACTGCTGGCCGCCCGACAATGGCGCAAGCGGCTGCTCGACCTCGCCGTCGGCGCCGAAGGCTCACCGTTCCTCGGGGCGGACGTCACCGCCGTCTCGGTGAACGATGGTGTTCTCCGCGCAGGCGCAGTGTCGGTATCCGTCGCAGAAGTCGTGGAAAAACTCGATCCCACTGATCTCGCCGCTCTCACGTTCACCGTGTCCAGCGGGGGCCCCGATGACGATGCGCCCACCTCGCAGTCCTTCGGCGCGCATTTCTGCGAGGTCGAAGTCGACGAACACATCGGGCGTGCCAGCGTCACGCGGTGGGTCGCCGTCATGGACTGCGGCCGGGTCCTCAATCCCAAACTGGCGCGCAACCAGGTAATGGGCGGCATTACATTCGGGCTGGGCATGGCGCTGCTCGAACAGGTGCCCTACGACGCGCACACCGCGCAGCTCATCGGCGAATACTACGTCCCCACCCACGCGGACCGACCCGAGTTCGACATCAGCTTCATCGACGGCGCCGACTACGCCCTGGACCCAGTGGGAGTGCGTGGCATCGGTGAGATCGGAACCTGCGGCGTCCCCGCCGCCATCGCCAACGCCATCCACCACGCCACCGGAAAACGGTTACGGGACTTGCCAATCACCCTAGAGCACCTGATGACACCCTTCGACGAGGAAGCCTGATGAACGACGTCGCCGTCACGTTGACCATCAACGGGGACACCCGCACCGTGCGCACCGACGTGCGGACCACACTGCTCGATCTGCTGCGGGAACGCCTGCACATGACCGGCACCAAGAAGGGCTGCGATCACGGATTGTGCGGCGCCTGCACGGTGGCGGTGAACGACGAGCGGGTCGTGGCTTGCCTCACGCTTGCCGCATCGATCGACGGCGCCGAGGTCGTGACGGTCGAAGGGATCGCCGACGGAGACGATCTACATCCGATCCAACGGGCATTCATCGAGCACGACGGATTCCAATGTGGCTACTGCACTTCGGGACAGATCTCCTCGGCCCACGCCATGCTGCGCGAACACGCCCGCGGCGACCTGTCCACGGAGTCATTCAAAGCCGGATGCGAGGCGGTCTGCTCCGGACCTGTCGCGCTCACCCACGCCGAGATCAGTGAGCGCATGGCCGGCAACATCTGCCGGTGCGGCGCCTACGCCAACATCGTCGCAGCGATCAGCGCGGTCGCCGAGGAAACACGATGAAGACGTTCGCCTTTCACCACGCGAGCAGCGTGGAGGTCGCGGTCGCGACCGTCGCCGCCACCGGCGGCAAATTCTACGCCGGCGGCACAAACCTGCTCGATCTGATGAAGCGCGGCGTCGAGCAACCGTCGACGCTGGTCGACATCGGCCGCCTCGGCTTGCGCGACATCACCACCACCCAGTCGGGAGGTGTCCTCATCGATGCCGGTGTCACCAACAGCGCGATCGCCAACCACCGGTTGATCCGCACCCGGTACCCAGTGCTGTCGCAAGCGATCCTGTCGGGTGCCACCACCCAACTGCGCAACATGGCCACCGCCGGCGGCAACCTCATGCAGCGCACCCGCTGCCCGTACTTCATGGACACCGCCTTCGCGAGCTGCAACAAACGCATGCCCGGCACCGGATGCGCGGCGCGGGACAGCTTCAACCGCGAACACGCGGTGTTCGGCGCCAGCGAAGCCTGCGTCGCGACCCACCCCTCGGACATGGCGGTGGCGCTGGCCATCCTCGACGCCACGGTGCACGTCCACGGGTCCGACGGACCCCGCGTAGTCGCGATCGCCGACTTCTTCCGCCTGCCCGGCGACACCCCGCACCTCGACAACGTCTTGACACCAGCGGATCTGATCGTCGGTATCGAGCTACCGCCATCCAGATTCGCCGAACACTCCTGGTACCTCAAGGTCCGTGACCGGCACAGCTACGCATTCGCCCTGGTCTCGGTGGCGGCCGGATTGCACATCGTCGACGGCGTAATCCGGGATGCCGCACTCGCGCTCGGCGGGGTCGCCGCCAAGCCATGGCGGCTCACCGACGCCGAAACCAGTCTGGTCGGCGGCGCACCCACCCATGACGCCTTCCGGCGGGCGAGCCGCATCGCGATGGCCGGAGCAGTTCCCTTGAGCCAGAACGGCTTCAAGATCGACCTCGGCCGCCACGGTGTGCTGCGCACGCTGATCCACGCTTCCGGACGCGAATCATGACTCCAACCCACCCGTTCACCGCCGTCGTCGTGGGCGGCTCGGTAGGTGGCCTGGCGGCGGCACTCGAACTGCGCGCCCTCGGCGCCGAAGTGTCGGTTTTCGAGCGGTCGGTGGGCCGCACCGAGCCCCGCGGTGCCGGCATCGTCATGCAACCCGAAGTGCAGGCCCTGCTCGCCCGCATCGGCGTGGCCGTACCCGAGGTCAGCGTGCTGCTGCAGGAGCGGCAGCACCTGCGGCGCGACGGCACCCGAACCGCGTACGACGCCCCCCAATGGATGACGGCGTGGGACACCCTCTACCAAGCGTTGCGGCGACCGCTCAGCGACACGTGTTACCGGCTTGGCAGCACCCTGGAGCGCATCGACCACGACGGCGCGGAGATCACCGCCACCTTCGGCGACGGATACCGCGCACACGCGAACCTTCTCATCGGCGCCGACGGTGTCGGATCCACCGCCCGAACACTATTGGGAGTGCCCGGGCAAGCGCGGTACGGCGGGTACATCGCCTGCAGAGGCCTGGAGGTGGAATCAGACCTGCCGGCCCATCTGGTCGAGTTGCTCGCGGAGCGATTCACGTTCTTCGGAACACCGGGGATGCAGCTGCTGTGCTACCTGGTGCCCGGTGCCGACGGGAGCCGCGAACCGGGTTCACGGCGGGTCAACTGGGTCTGGTACATCAACACCCCCGAAGCTGGGTTGCCGCAGTTGTTCACCGGCACATCTGGGCGTCAGTTCGACTTCTTTCTTCCTCGCGGCCAACTCACCGACGACAACGTCCAAAGGTTCCGAGCGCTTGCCGATCAAGCGCTGCCACCCCAATTCGCCGAATTAGTAGGACACTCCACTCTGTTCCTGCAGCCGGTCGCCGATCTGGGGTCGGACAGGATGCTCGCCGAACACTCGGTACTGATCGGCGACGCCGCCGGCACGGTGCGCCCCCACACGGCATCGGGAACGTCGAAGGCGATGGGGGACGCCGCCACCCTCGCGCACGTGCTCCGTGGTTGGGGGGCGCCCGAGCCGCTGCCCACGCCACTGTTGGACCGGTGGGAGCGCACGCGTCTGGAACACTTGCGCGCCGTCGCACGGTCGGGTCTGCAGATGGCGTCGCAATCGATGCTCGGTGTCACCGGATCGCCCCAATTCCTGCACGCCACCAGCAAGACCGCCCCGTGACGAGCCCGAACCGCAGCCACCACCCGGTTTGCGTTCGGCTTCGCGTCGACGACGGCGTGCCGTACTGCGCGTCCTCACCGTGACCTCCGCCCACCCCACAGACTGAGAGGACCACCGATGACCTTGCACATCCAGTGCTCACCGGTTGGGGACGACCACTACCCAGTCCGCGTCGTCACCCTGGAGGAGCACTTCACCACGCCGGAGTTCCTCGACGCGACAGCCCGCTTCATTCCCGCGGTGGCATCCTCGGCGACGCTGGACGCCAAACTCCTAGACCTCGACGACGGACGACTCGCCGCCATGGACGAGGGCGGCGTCGATATCCAGGTGTTGTCCCTCGCGGCTGCCGCGCTCGAGAAACTCGCCCCCGCTGAGGCGACTGCACTTGTCCACGACGCCAACGACACCGCATTCGCTGCGACCCAGCGCCATCCCCGGCGGTTGCGGATGTTCGCCAACCTGGCCTTGAAGGACCCCGAAGCGGCCGCACTGGAACTCGAGCGCGGCGTCAAGGAACTCAACTGCGTTGGCGGATTCCTCAACGGCACCCAGGGCGGCTCATTTCTCGATGACGTGCGCTATGCGCCGATCTTCGCCATGGCCGAGCGACTCGACGTACCGCTGTACCTCCACCCGAGCCCGCCGCCGCCACAAGTCAGTGCCGCCTACTTCTCCGGACTGCCCGAACGCAGCGCCTACTTCCTATCCACCGCGGCATGGGGATGGCACGCAGAACTCGGGATGCACTGCCTGCGACTCATCCTCGCCGGCGTCTTCGACCGGCACCCGTCCTTGAAGATCATCATCGGACACATGGGAGAAGACCTGCCGTACTCGCTGATCCGCGCACAAGACGGGCTGCCCATCTCCGTGACGGGGTTGACCCGCACCGTAATGGACTATTTCCTCGATCACTTCTACGTCACCACCAGCGGCTACTTCACTGCGCCGCCGTTCGTCTGCGCGCTGGACGTCGTTGGCATCGATAGACTCCTCTACTCCGTCGACTACCCGTACCGGTCCAACGTCTCCGGCGCCGACCTGCTCAAGAACATCGCCCTTGCACCGGCCGACCTGAGGCGAGTGGCCGCAGGCAACGCCGAACGAATCCTCAAATTAACGCCCTAAGGCAGCCGCACGCGACGCCATCCCATGGGCACCGGTCTCCCCGCGCATCGTCGCCAGTCGTTGACGAAAACCGTTGTGAAACTGACCGAGCGAATGCCCATCACCTCCAGAGCATCGATCTCCTCAGCGATGC
>CAVXAG010000004.1:0-12095 GCA_963759655.1 uncultured Actinomycetota bacterium
GCCGTGCCGAGATCCAGTTTCGCCGCGCTGGCGTCAACGATCGTGTCGAATTTCCGCAACGATTCCCAGTCTCGTCCCCAGTCATGTGAAAGATACGTCGCCATCAGGTGCGCCCGCAGCAGCACGTCGGTGATGCCGAGCAGGCCGCCGTTGAGGCCGTCCTCCCAGGTGTCGGTGTCCAGCTTCTTGGCGTTGTAGTCCGGGGTGATTCGGAACTTGGGGATCTCGGTGACGCCGAGGTTGTGGAACATCGGCCGTTGGCACGGGAACGCCAGGCCGACGGCCCAGTCCATCAGTACCGGCTGCGCCGAGCCGACGTACTCCTGCAGCGAGCGCAGTTGCGGCACCCGTGGCGGCGTCACCGCGACCCAGTCGCCCGGTGTCAGCGACAGGTCCTCGGCCACCACCCGCACGGCCGCGGCGTCGGTGGGCATCTGCGAGCGCGCGAACCGCAGGTTGCGCCAGGACGGGATGGGCCCGAGGTCGTAGGGCACCAGTCGACCGCCCGGCACCAACGCGCCGTCCGGCCCGCGCCGCGCGAACTCCAACTCGACGGTCTGGCCCTGGGTGTGACCGTTGAACACGCTGTTGCCGCTGATCGTGCCGGCCGCAGTGATCACCACCAGCGGGTGCCCGCCGTCGGGCGGCGGCAACTGGTACCACGCGGACGTCAACCTGCTCTGCTGCTGCGGCCCTTCCACGTAGCTGCCCGCCAGCGGCGTGCGGGCCGGGTCCAGCCCGTACGGCAGCGGCACCGTCGACCCGTTGATGCCCGGCCGCACGAGCTTTGTCGGCTGGTCCCAGTCGTAGTCGGTGCCCGGCTGCGGCAACGTCATCCGATCGCCTCGGCGACAATGTGTTCCGGTACGCCGTTCGGCGTGAATCCGACCGGGTTGACCCCACCGAGCGGGCCCAGCGGGCCGTAATCGCCGGCGACCGGCCGCAAGTAACCATTGTTGGAATCGGGTTCGACGAGCACGTCGTCGGCCAGCCCGCAACCGCCCACGAACGTACGCAGGTTCGCGGCGGTGTTTGAGTACGTCGGGTATTGGCGCACCACGCCCACGACCATCGACCCGACGAACACCAGCACCATGAACCCCGCCGCGACCGGGATCGGAGCGGCCGTCAACGCCCGCGCGATCCGGCCCTCGCCGTGGTCGCGGGGCGCGAAGTGCAGCCACATGGCGTACAGCGCAGTTATTGCGAACAGCGCGAAAAATATTGTGCTGACGTGACTCCGCCGATCTTCGGCATCGAGTTGTTGAACGGGACACCGTAGCTCGACACGTACCACCAGCCGTTGGTCGTGGCGAAGCACAGTGCCAGCACGAAGAACACCGCGGCCAAAAACGCCATCCGGTTGCGCGACCACCGCAGCACCGACGGTGACACCAGCACTGTCGCGAGCGCCGCCATGGCCGCCCCGACCGCGGCGAACAACCCGAAGTGGTGCACCCATTTGGTCGGGGTGAACATCAGGAAGAACACGGTGAGGAAGATGATGCCCATCAGCCGCCACGCCGGCCCGCGGGCCACACCCGGAATCCGCTTGCGCCGCAACATGATGAACATCGACGTGAACAGCGAAAGCGCGGTGATGAGGAATCCGAACCGCCGCGACAGCGACCCGTCGACGGTCGGCAGGATCAGGTAGTAGTACCGCAGGTTCTCGGTGTACCAGGCCTGGCTCGGACCGATCGCAGTGCGAATCCTGGTGGCCTCCAACACTGTTGCGAAAGTCTGATCGGCGAACACCACCGTGAGCACCACCGTGCCCGCGGCGAGCAGCGGTGCCACCAGTGGCCAGGTTCCGAAGACCCGGTGCCGGCGCACCAGGATCCGCAGCAGGGGACGGCCGCCGGCCAACAACGCGGCGACCGCGATCAGCCCGGTCGGCTGCATGCCCAGGGTGAACGCCGCGGTCACGACCGCCAGCGCCGCCGGCGTCAACCGGCCGGAGATGATCGCGCGTTCGATCAGTACGTAGGTGATCAGTGCGCCGGTGGCGATCTGACCCTCGGGGCGCAGGCCGTTGTCGAACGGCATCCACGCCGCCAGCAGCACCAGGCCCGCCGCCCACACCGCGGCCTTGCTGGACGCCACCGCCGGGCCCAGCCGGGGCAGCACTTCGCGGGACAGCAGCAGCCAGCACACCACCCCGGCGAGCAGATCGGGCAGCCGCATCCAGAGGCTGGCGTCGCTGACGTGCGTCATCAGTGCGAAGACGTTGTAGTACCAGCCGAACGGGTCCTCGGGGCTGCCGAACCAGCGGAAGTAGTTCGACATGTAGCCGGCGGGCCCCGCGACGCGGGCCATCTGGAGCATGTAGCCGTCGTCCGAGGAGTTCGCGCCGATGATGTGCCACACCAGGAAGCCGCCCACCACCACGACGTCGGTGGCGGAAAAGGTCCGCCACCGGGCCGGGATGAGCCGGTGCATCCGCCGGCCGTCGACGCGGTCCAGCCGCCACAGCGCGAGCAGCGCGATCACAGTCGCCAAGATCGCGACCACCATCGCGGTGAGCTTTAAAACCGTTGGGCTGGTGGAGAACCGCGTGTCGATCACCGCCGACAGCCGCAATCCGGGCGGAGCCGGGCCGGTCATGTCGGTGAACACGCCGACGATCGCCGGCCGCAGGTTCGGGTCCGCGAACCCGCTGCGCAGCGGCTGCCCGCCGGTGTCGGTCAGCCCGGCGAACGCTGCGAACGTCCCCGCCTCCGACGAGGTGATATCGATGTGCTGACAGGACGGCGAAACAACTTGCGCGCGGGGCACACTCGCGACCACGACGTTGCGGACGATGACGTCCACGCGCTGAGTCGTGACGTTCACGAACAGCCCGTCCAGCGCTGCCTGCTTTCCGTCTTTCGGCGCGGTGCCCAGCACCATTGCGCCCTGCGGCGGCAACCCGCGGATCACGTCGCACGGCACAGTGACCGTCATCGACACCGGCGTCTGCGAGATCAGCGGCGCCGTCACGTTCGCGAGCTCGCCGTTCTGCGGCCAGTTCAGCGTCGCGGTGGTCTGCACCACCGGCAGCAGCGGCGTGGCGACCGACAGCACGAACCCGATCAGGCCCGCGATCGTGGCGACCCAGCGCGCGATCCTGACCTCGCGGCGCACCGCGTTGGCGCGGGCCGGCTCTCGGTCGACATTGGCGAACACGGCGGTCATGGCAGTGCCCTGATCGGTCCGACGCGGGTCCAGCCGCGCACTGTGGTGCCGCCCTGATCGACGACCGCGTCGGGCGCTTGATCGGCGGGCACGACCCGGCCGTATCGCTCGAGCGAGCCCCAGTCCCGGTACCAGTCGCCGCGCAGGTATGTCGGCACGGTCGAGGTGGTCAGCAGCGCCTGGATGAACAGGAACGGGCCGCCGGCTCTGGCCGACTGCCACTGGTTCGAGGACACCACAACTTGCTTGTGATTGGGCAGGATGCGGTACTCCGGGAGTTCGGCAACGCCGAGGTGCTCGGAGAACGGTCGCTGGCACGGGAAGTTCGCGGCGGTCGCGATGTCCATCAGCACCGGTGTGTGCGAGCCGAGGAACTGCTGCGCCGTCTCCAGCACCGGCAGCCGCGGCGGGGTGAAGCCGAACCACTGGTCGGAGCTCAGGTTGGGGTCCAGCGCGACGATCCGCGCCACGTTGGCCTCGGGCGGTGCGGACGCCAGCGGGAACCGCAGGTTGCGCCACGCATTCTGCGGCACGGTGTCGATGGGCATGACTTCAGCCAGTTCCTGGTAGCTTCCGTCCGGCCGATGCACGCCCCACTGCAGTTTCAGCGACTGCCCGTAGTGGAACTTGCCCACGTCGTCGAAGTAGAAGATCGCCCCCGCGGCCGCCACCACCACCAGCGGGCGGTCGGGTGTGCGCGGCGGCAGCTGGTACCACGCCGAGGTGGCCTTGGCGGTCACGGTGTTCTCGCCGTAGCTGCCCATCACCGGAGTCCGCGCGGGGTCGAGGCCGAACGGCAGGAACACCCGCGAGCCGTTCACCCCGGTCGGGCCGTACCCACCACCGGTGCCCGCGGCGAAGCCGATCCCGATGTTCGGTTTGTTCGGTGAGCCGTCGGAGTTGACGGTGCCGGGGTTGGCGGTGACGGGCTCGGGCGGCTCCAGGGTGTCGCTGATCCCGTTCGGGGTGAACCCGACCGGGTCGGTCCCCCCGAGCGGCCCGTACTGGCCGAACTGCTGGCCCGAGACCGGTTGCAGCGTCCCGGCGTTCGTGTCGGGTTCGACCAGCACGTCGTCGGCCATCGCACAGCTGGCCGCCGAGAACAACGTGTCGATGTTGGCCTTCGCGGTGGTGTAGGCGGGATAGCGCCCCGCGGCGGCCTTGGCCATCGACCCGACTTCGAGCACCACCATGATGAGCGCCACCACCAGCAGCGGAGTCGAGGACAGGATGCGGTTGCGCCGATTGTCCGCCACCTCGGTGTGCCCGGTGTAGTCCATCCGGAAGTGCAGCCACCCGGCCAGTAGACCGGTCGCGATTGCAAGCACCAGGAACATCGTCGTCACCGGATGGCTCGCGATCACCGGCTGCTTGTCGAACCACGGCACGCCGTAGCCGCCGACGTAGAACCAGCCGTTGTTGCCCGATGTCGCCCACGCCAGCACGAACAGCAGTGCAGTCACGTACAGCGCCAGGTTGCGGCGGTTGTGCAGCCCGACCCGGGAGAACGCGAACGCGGTGACCGCCCCCAGTGCGCCCGCCAGCCCGGCGAACGCACCGAACTGCACCGCCCACTTCGTCGGTGTGAACGTCAGCAGCATCAGCCCGACCGCCGTCGTACCGATCAGGCGCCACACCGGACCTTTGGCCATCCCCGGGACACCGCCGCGCCGCAGCAGCACGGTGAGCATGCCGAACAGACACAGCAGCAGCACCAGGACCGAGAACCGCCGGGTCAACGACGAGTCGACGCTGTCTTCGACCGTGAGGAAGTAGTACCGCAGGAAGTCCTGGTACCACGCGATCGTCGGCCCGACCTTGTATTTGATCCGGGCCGACTCGGCCACCGTGGCCAGCGTCTGGGATCGGAACACGACGACGAGGATCAGCGTCAGCGACGCCAGCAGCGCGGCGATATCCGGCGCGTGGGGGCACCTCCCGCTTGCGGGGGACAGGCCGTCGGCCGCCCGGCGGCGGGCGATGATCCGGGCGATGGCGCGGGCGCCGACCAGCAGTGGCGCGAGCGCGATGAGACCCTGCGGCGCGACGGTGGCCGCGAACATCGCGACGATGATCGCCACCGCCGCCGGCGCCAACCGGCGGCTGGCGATCGCGTTCTCGACGAGCATCCAGGTCAGCAGCGTGCCGAACGCGATGATCGGCTCGGGCCGCAAGCCGTTGTTGAACGGCAGCCACGCGGCCAGGAACACCGCGCCCGCCGTCCAGACCGCCACCCTGTTGGCGGCCACCGTGCGCCCGAGCCGTGGAAGCACGCAGCGCGACAGAATCAGCCAGCAGCCGATGCCGGCGAGCGTGGCGGGCAGCCGCATCCACACGCCTGCCGTGCTGACCGACGCCAGCTGCCCGAGAACGCCCTGATACCAGTCGAACGGCGCCTCGGTCGCGCCGAAGTACCGGTAGTAGTTCGTGAAATACCCGGCGTCGGCCGACACCCGCGCGATGACCAGGTTGTAGCCGTCGTCGGAGGAGATCGCGCCGATGAGATGCCATAACACCAGCGTCCCGATCACCCCGACGTCGGCCAGCCACGTGGCGGCGTTGGCCCGCACTCGTCGGTGCCACGAGCCGCGCAGTCGGTGACCCGAGTAGCGATCGAGCACCGCCAGCGCGACGATCGCCGCGACCACACAGATGACGCCCAGCACCATCACGGCGATTTTCAGCGGGGTCGGCGAGATGATGAATCGGGTGTCGACGTCGACACGAGCGGTCAGCCCCGGTTGCGCGGGCACCTTCAGCTCGGTGAACAGACCAGCGACCTGAGGTTTGTTCTCGATCGCCAACCTTCCGGCGGCGCCGGGGATTCCGACGAAGTCGGCGCCGACACCGCCGACGTTGGCCCAGACGTGCAGGACGCTGCAGGCGCCCGCGTTGACGGCCGGGCGGGGGGCCACTGCGGCCACCGTATCGCGGAACGCGACGACCACGACATCGGCGTTCGCGCGTACGAACAGCCCGTTCCTGCTGGCGTCGATACCGGCCGGCGGCACCGTGGAGAACACCAGGCCACCGGCCGCCGGCAGCGACGCGACCGTGCGGCAGGGAATGCTCACGTCGAGCGCCAGCGGCGCGCCCGACACCAGCGGCGCGGTGATCTGGCCCACGTTTCCGTCGGCGCCGGATCCCTGCGGCCACAGGATCGTCGCCGTCGTCTGCTTCACCGGCAACAGCGGAACCAGCAGGCACAGCACGATCCCGGCGATTCCGGCGACCACGGCGACCAGCCGCGCGATGCGCTGCGCACGCGCAGAACGCTCATCGCTGGGCACGAGGCCCGATGGTATGCGACCCACCTATTGACGCATCGGTGCCGGGCTCCACAGCCCGCTTCGGGTTGCCGAGCCGAGATCGAGCCGGGCCGGCTTGGCGTCGGGGTAGAAAAGCGTCAACCGCTGCAGTGTCCCCCAGTCGCGGAACCAGTCGTGGTTGAGATAGGTGGCGACCGTGGTGGGCCGCAGCAGCAACTCGATGACGCCCAGCGGGCCGCCGCCGAGGTTGTCCATCACCGGCGAGTTCGCCTCGGCGCCGAAGCGGTCGGGCAGGATGCGCCACGCCGGCACCTGGTCGACACCGTCGTTGTGACCGAACGGCCGCTGGCACGGGAACGCGAGCCCCACCAGCCAGTCCAGCATGACGGGGTCTCGGGAGCCGACCACGTCCTGCAGTGTGCGCATCTGCGGGATGCGCGGCGGGGTCAGCGCGATCCAGTGCTGCGGGGCCAGATCGTCGTCGGTCGCCGAAAGCCGGATCTGGGTCGCGCTGGCGGGGATCGCCGACAGTGGGAGGCGAAGGTTGCGCCAGGCCGGCGGCGACCCGATGTCGGCGAAGCTGGCGCTGCCGGCCACCTTCCCGTCGTCGCCCGCCCACTGCACCTGCACCTCGCGGGTGTCGAAGCGCCCGGCGGCCGAGACCACCAGCAGCGGAGAAGACTCGCCACGTGGCGGCAGCCGGTACCACGCGGAGCGCAGCGCGGCGGGCGCTTGAATCCCGGACTGGTAGCTGCCCAGCACCGGGGTGCGGGCAGGGTCCAGGTTGTACGGCAGCTGGGCCCGTGAGCCGTTGATTCCGATGATCGCCGTGGTGCCGCCCTCGGTGCCCGCCTCGCCCCTGGCGGTGGTTCCGGTGGTGCTGTCGACGAACGCGCCGCCGCCCGGTGGTTGCATCAGCGGGTCGGCGGACACGTCGAACGGGATGCCGTTCGGGGTGAAGTTCGAAGAGGTGACGGCGCCCAGCCCGTCGGCGACCGGAACGCCGGACGGCGTCAGCATGCCCGCGTTCGGATCCTGTTCCACCAGCACGTCATAGGCGAGCCCGCACGTCTTTCCGGTGAGCGCCTCGAGGTTGGACCGCCCGACGGTCCACGCCGGGTACTGGCCGATCATCGCGGCGGTCAACGAGAACACTTCGAACGCCACCAGCAGCCACGCCAGGACCCCCAACGGGGATTCGACGATTCGCCGCACCCGCCGCCACCGTCCGTCGGCGTCAGTGTCAGCGTCGCCGTCCGGCGGCGCGGTGTCCCGCCTCCAGAAGTGGAACCACGCCGCCACCAACAGCACCAGAATCGTGAGGCCCAACAGCATTGTGGTGAAGCCGAACTCGAACTTGGGGAGCGCATTCGCCCACGGCACACCGAAATTGGAGACGTACCAGTACCCGTTGACGCTCGCGAACGACAGCGCGGTGATGAACAACACCAGCGCGGCGAACACCGCCCGGTTGCGCCGTGACCGCATCACCGTTGCGGTCACCGCAACCGCGGCCAGCGCCCCCAGCGAGCCGGCCAACCCGGCGAACACGCCGAAGTGGTGGGTCCACTTCGTCGGGGTGAACATCATCGCGATGAACGAGATGATCGTGATGCCGATGATGCGCCGGCTCGGGCCGGCGGCGGTGCCGGGAATCCGCCCCTTGCGCAGCGCCATCGCGATCACGACCGCCAGCGCGACGAGAAGTGCCAGCACCGCGAACCGGCGGGCGATCGACCCGTCGGGGGTGGCCATGAACAGCCGCTCGTAGCGGATGTGCTCGTCGAACCAACTCAGGCTCGGCCCCACCGCCGACTTCAGCGTGTTGGCCTCGACCTCGCCGACCAGCGTCTGGTCGCGGAAGATCAAGATGAGCGTGACGGTGCATGCCGCGGCGATCGGTGCCAGCAATGCGAGGTACCCGAACCGGGCCGAGCGGCGGTGCAGGATGGTGCGCAGCGGCCCGATCGCGACCAGCAATGCGCCGATCGACGCGATGCCGGTGGGCCCGGAGAACAGCGTCAACGCGCCGATGACACAGGCGATCGCCAATGGCAGCAGCCGGTTGGTGGCCACCGCGCGCTCCACCGAGCACCAGGTGACCAGGATGCCCAGCGCGATGATCGGCTCCGGCCGCAGCCCGTTGTTCAGCGGCAGCCAGAACGCCAGGAACATGCCCGCCGCCGTCCACGCCGCCGCGCGGTGGGTCTTGACGGCGTGGCCCAGCCGCGGGATCACCTCGCGGCTGATCAGCCACCAGCACGTCAGCGCCATCACCAGCGTCGGCAGCCGCACCCACACGCTGGCGGTGCTGACGTGGGTCCACATCGCCAGCAGGTCGTAGTACCAGCCGAACGGCGCCTCGGGGGTGCCGAACCAGCGGTAGTAGTTGGCCATGTAGCCGGCGTTCTCCGACACCCGCGCCATCGTCAGGATGTAGCCGTCGTCGGCGGTGTTCGCGCCGACGAAATGCCACCACACCAGCACCGCGGCGACGACGCCGTCCAGCGGCGTGGCCGACCACCATCGGCACGGCAGGAATCGGCGGTGCCGCATGCCGTCGGCGCCGTCGAGCACATGCAGCGCGATCAGCGACACCACCGTCATCGCGACGCCCAGGATCATCGCCAGCATCTTGATCGGCGTCGGGGCGCTGCTGTAGCGGGTGTCGACGGTGGCCGAGAAGCTCAGCCCCGGTGGCGCCGGCCCGGACAGGTCGGTGAACACGCCGACGATCTGCGGGCGGAAGTCATAGCCGCTGCGCATGGCCGCGCAGCGGTGCGCCGGGGTTGTCGCTGTCGGGGCCCTTGACCAGGCCGACGAACTCCCCGGTGACCTCGTCGGCATGCGCGGTGAACGTCAGCCGCTGGCAGGCGCCGGCTGAGCACCTGGCTCAGCGGCGCGGTCACCACGGGGGTGTTGCGGACGATCACCAGCAGGTTGTCGTTGACCCGCTGGATCAGCAGTCCGCGGTCGACGGCCTTCGGCGCCTGTTTGGGCACCGTGGACAGCAGCACGGTCTTGTTCGCGTTTTCCGGTCCCGCGAGCCCTGCGGCCGCGCGGCACGGCACCGTGATGTTCAGGTCGGTGGCGACGTAGGAGATCAACGGCGCGGTGACGCTGGAGAAGACGCCGTTCTGCGGCCAGTTCAACTGCGCGGTCGTTTGTCTGACCGGCAGCAGCGGAGTTGCCAGCGCCAACGCGACCCCGAGCAGTCCGCTGACTATCGCGACGATCCGTGCGGTCCGGTAGTTGCCCGCGCCGCCGCCCGTCACGGAGCTAGATGTTAGTGCTCGAGCCTGATGGCCAGCACGAACGGCCCGATCACGGTGACCGAGAACCGCGGATCGGAGAACAGCGCCGCCTCGAGTGCGACCTGGTAGCGCTTCACATTGGGCTGGTTCGGGTAGACGTCGGACGCCAGCCGAAGCGTGTAGGTGTCGTTGGCGCCGTGGCGCATCAGGAAGACGGTGGGCGGTTTCCACGGCAGCGCATCCAGGGCGGCGATGAACTGGTCCGGCTTCTTCAGCTCCACCCAGCTTCCGATGGCCGCGGCCCGTTTGTCGAATTGCGCCAACGGGTTTGCGTAGTGCGACGTCAACCCCTGGAAACCCCAGTACGGATAGAACGACAGGAAGCTGTAGTCGGCGGTCAGCACCACCACCTGGTCTCGCGGCTTGCCGGTGACCTGGCGGATCTTCGCGTCGATCTCGGCGTAGTACGTTGCCGCGCTCGGGTCTCGGCGGTCGGCCCGCTGCCCGTTGCCGTCGGTGTCGGTGTAGGCGACGACGAGGTCGGGCTTGAGCACGTTGGGGATGTCCTGGCTGAAGCCGAGCGCGCCGAGCGCGCCGACCACCCCGGCGGCGGCCACGATCCGCTGGCCGGCGGCGGGGCTGTATCGCCGGGCGATCGCCAGCGTCGCCTCGACGAAACCGAACGCGCCCGCGGCGGCCAGCAGCACGGTCAGCGTCGGCTGCAGCCGGAACGACAGCAGGGTGGTGCGCAGCAGCGTGACCACCATCGACAGCAGCGACCACGCGTAGACGGCGATCACACCGATCGCGAGCGCACCCGCCCGGGTCGATGACGCGGCGCGCACGGCCAGCCACAGCGTGCCGATCATGCACAGCCCGCCCAGCAGCGTGAACTGCAGCATCGGGAAGGACAGCTGCGAGCCGTCCAGCGGCAGATAGTGCTGCGCGGCCCCGGCCCCGGCCGGCGGGCCGGCGATCGCGGCGAGCAGGTACGGCAGCCACCCGATCATCGCGATCGGCACGGCGATCGCCGCGATCACCGCCAGCCGCAGCAGCGGATCGAATCGTCGGTCGGCCCGCCGCCGGGCGGCCACCGCGACCGCCGCCATGATCGCGATCGTGAAGGCGGTGTAGGCGACGAGCAGCGTGTAGAACAGGGCGGCGCAACCGAGGTAGATGCCGACGGCGACGACGGCCGCCCAGCCGCCGCCACGGCTGCCGCCCCGCAGGCCCGACCACGCCAGCACCAGCACCGGGCTCAGCAGCACCGTGATGATCGCGGCGTACGGCTCGGCAGGCGAGTAGGCGAGCGTCACCGCGGCGGTCGCCGCCGTCACGATCAGCGCCAATTCGAAACGAATCAGCTTGGTCCACAACACGAATGCGACCACGATTGCCACCGTGATCGAGGTGATGGCCCACGGCTTGAACATCTCCCACCCCGGCGTGCCCGCCAGCGCCGCGGCCCGGCCGCCGATCCAGAACCACCCCGGCGGGTAGTACGGCGGCAGCCCGGCGTACGTCATGTCGTGCAGCGCGGCCGTGTCGGTCAGCCGCGTCAGGTATTCGGTGCGGAACTGTTGATCGACCGAGATGCCGAACAGGTAAAGCTTGGTGGCGCCCAACGGCATCCCAAGGGTGGCCACCGAAAAGGCGGCAAGGAACACCACCGCGGCGGTCCAGCCCAGCTTGGCCCGCCCGCGCCGCCACAGCCAGCCGGCGACCAACAGACCTGCCAGGCAGCCGAATTGACCGGCGGTGGTCAGCGCGTGCAGCTGATTCGACGTGTTGTAGGCCGGCCACTGGACGCGGGATATCGCGGTCAGCGACACCACCGCCACCACGACTGCCACCAGGGCGGCAACCAGCATGTGGCCGACCACCCGCACGGGTCGCATCTAGATGGGCAGCTTCCGGAAAATGGGCCGCGGGATGTGCCGGAGCACCACCATCACGTACCGGAACGCCGGCGGCGCCCACACCAGCTCCTTGCCCTTGGCGGCCGCGGTGACCGCCAGCTCCGCGACGTCCTCCTTGTCGACGGTCAGCGGCGCCTCCTTGACGTGCGCGCTCAGCCGGGTGCGCACCTGCCCCGGCCGGACCACCAGTACCCGAACGCCGAACTCGCGCAACGCTTCACCGAGACCCAGGTAGAAGCCGTCGAGCCCGGCCTTCGTCGAGCCGTAGACGAAGTTGGATCGCCGCACCCGCTCGCCGGCAACCGTGCTCATCGCGATGATCTGGCCGAAGCCCTGGGCACGCATCTTCTCGCCGAGCAGCACCCCCACCGACACCGCCGCCGTGTAGTTGACCTCGGCGATCTGCACCGCCTTTGCTTGGTTCTGCCACAATTCCTCGGCGTCGCCGAGCAGTCCGAACGCGACGATCGCCACGT
>CAVXAG010000005.1:0-13722 GCA_963759655.1 uncultured Actinomycetota bacterium
CGCCCCCGGCCATGACGCATGTGGTGGACTGCTGCGTCTGCTCCCCGGGCGCCGGCACTCGGCCATTCTGGCACGTTGGCCCCGGCCCGGCGCGCGCATACGCTGGGCCGGTGACCGGATTCCTCAGTTGGTGGGACGGCGTCGAACTCTGGCTGTCCGGCCTGGGTTTTGTCCTGCAGACGATCGTCGTGACGCCGGTGGTGCTGGCGCTGGCCTACGGTCTGGCGGCGCTGCTCGACGGCGCCCTCGGGCAGGGCATCCGGCTGCTGCAACGGGCCCGGCACCCGAACCCGAACGCAGGAATAGCAGCGTTGCCGAAGTCGCGGGTGACCCTGGTGCTGGTGATCCTGGTGCTGGTGGTCATCGTCACGTGGGTGCTGGCCAACTGAGCGCGGCCCCTCCCGCCACCCGTGGAGATTCTGTTAGGCTTCCGGCGATGCGAGCAGCGCGGGGCAATAAGGAGTGCTACGTCTTGGCACTCATTGCCGTTGGTGACAGCGCTGTCGCAGACGTCCACTGTTGTCGATGACTCCATGCCCGTTGGCGGTCTGGTGTCGGTAGTGGCCATTGATCGGTTCGCATCCTGATTCGTCGCCTTTCCGCAGTCCGGGTACTCCTGTCCGTCCCCCTGCAGTGAAAGGTTTCCCATGCTCAAATTCCACAAGCTGGCGCCGCGGTTGCGCCTTGCGGCCGCGCTCGCCGTGGCCGCGACCGTGCTCGCGGCGTGCGGCGGCGGCTCCAGCGACGTCGCGGGCAGCAGCGGCCCGTCGAACGCGAGCACGACCCTGACGCTGGTCGCCTACTCGGTTCCGGAGCCCGGCTGGAGCAAGGTCATCACCGCGTACAACGGCACACAGCAGGGCAAGAACATCGCGATCACCACGTCCTACGGGGCGTCCGGCGACCAGTCCCGCGCGGTCGTCGACGGCAAACCCGCTGACATCGTGAACTTCTCGGTTGAGCCCGATGTCACCCGGCTCGTCAAGGCCGGCAAAGTCTCGAAAGACTGGAACAGCGATGCCACGCAGGGCATCCCATTCGATTCGGTGGTCGTGCTGGTAGTCCGGAAGGGCAACCCGAAGAACATCAAGGACTGGGACGACCTGCTGCGACCGGACGTCCAGGTGGTCACCCCGAGCCCGCTCAGCTCCGGCTCTGCCAAGTGGAATCTGCTGGCGCCGTACGCCGCCAAGAGCAATGGCGGGCAGAATCCGCAGGCCGGCCTCGACTACGTCCAGCAGCTGGTCAGCCAGCACATCAAGCTTCGACCCGGGTCGGGCCGTGAGGCCACCGACGTCTTCCTGCAGGGTAGCGGCGACGTGCTGATCAGCTATGAGAACGAGGCGATCAACGTCGAGCGGCAGGGCAAACCCGTTGACCATCTCATCCCACCGCAGACGTTCAAGATCGAGAACCCGTTGGCCGTGGTCAGCACGACCACCCACCTCGAGGAGGCCACCGACTTCAAGAACTTCCAGTACACCCAGGACGGGCAGCGCGCGTGGGCGCAGGCCGGCTTCCGCCCGGTCGACCCCGGCGTGGCGGTGGAGTTCGCGAACGACTTCCCGGCGCCGGCCCAGAAGCTGTGGACCATCGCCGATCTGGGCGGATGGACCAGCGTCGATCCGTCGTTGTTCGACAAGGACAACGGCACGATCACCAAGATCTACAAGCAGGCGACTGGATGACAGCTGCGATCGACCCGAACCCGGAGGCCATCCGGCCCGAGCTCACCGAGCCCGTAACGGGTGGCCCCCCGCGGGGACGGCGCGGCGCGATGTCACTGCGCCTCGGTGTCGCGACGCTGTGGCTGTCGGTGATCGTGCTGCTGCCGTTGGCCGCGATCGTGTGGCAGTCGGCCAGGGGCGGCTGGGCCGCGTTCGTGGCCGCGGTGACGTCACCGTCGGCACTCGAATCGTTTCGCGTCACCCTGACGATCTCCTCGGTGGTCACCGTGATCAACGTCTTCTTCGGGATGCTGGTGGCCTGGGTGCTGGTTCGCGACGACTTCCCCGGCAAGCGGCTGGTCGACGCGGTGATCGACCTGCCGTTCGCGCTGCCGACGATTGTCGCCAGCGTCGTGCTGCTGGCGCTGTACGGACCGAACAGTCCGGTCGGCATTCACCTGCAGTTCACGGCCTACGGCGTGGGTGCGGCGCTGTTGTTCGTCACGTTGCCGTTCGTCGTGCGGGCAGTGCAGCCGGTGCTGCTGGAGGTTGACCTGGAGGCCGAGCAGGCTGCGGCGTCGCTGGGGGCGAACAACTCGACGATCTTCACAACGGTGATTCTTCCGGCGCTGACACCCGCGCTGCTGTCCGGCGGTGGGCTGGCCTTCTCCCGCGCGATCGGCGAATTCGGCTCGGTGATCCTGATCGGCGGTGCGGTGCCTGGGAAGACCGAGGTGTCGTCGCAGTGGATCCGCACCCTGATCGAGAACGACGACCGTAGCGGCGCGGCCGCGGTTTCGATTGTGCTGCTGGCCATCTCATTTATGGTCTTGTTCATCCTGCGGACGTTTGGCGCTCGGGCCGCCAAGCGCGAGGAGTTGGCGAAGTGACCCCGACCCGTCCGCTGAAATACCTGCTGCGGTTCGTCGCGCTGGCTTACATCGGGGTGCTGGTGATCGTGCCGGCGGGGCTGATCCTGTGGCGTTCGTTCTCACCGGGTATCGGAAAGTTCTTCGCACAGATCGGCACCCCTGCCGCGATCTCGGCGCTGCAGTTGTCGCTGCTCGTCGTCGCGATCGTGGTGCCCCTCAACGTGCTGTTCGGGGTGCCGACCGCGTTGGCTCTGGCCCGCAGCAGGTTTCGCGGCAAGGGTGCGTTGCAGGCCGTCATCGACCTGCCGTTCGCGGTCTCGCCCGTGATTGTCGGTGTCGCGCTGATCGTGCTGTGGGGATCGGCGGGCGCATTCGGCTTCATCGAACGAGATCTCGGCTTCAAGATCATCTTCGGACTGCCGGGCATCGTGCTGGCCAGCATCTTCGTCACGGTGCCCTTCGTGATCCGCGAGGTCGAGCCGGTGCTGCACGAGATCGGCACCGACCAGGAGGAGGCGGCCGCCACCCTCGGATCCAGGTCGTGGCAGACGTTCTGGCGGATCACGCTGCCCTCGATCCGGTGGGGGCTGATGTACGGCGTCGTGCTGACGGTCGCACGCACCCTGGGCGAGTACGGCGCGGTGATCATGGTGTCGTCGAACTTGCCCGGAAAGTCGCAGACGCTGACACTGTTGGTATCCGACCGCTACAGCCGCGGGGCGGAATACGGTGCATATGCGGTGTCGACGCTGCTGATGACAGTCGCGGTGCTCGTGCTGATCGTGCAGGTGATTCTCGAAGCGCGGCGAGCACGGGCGAGAGCCTAGGTCTGGCAAGGAGATACGGATGACCGACGCGATCATGCTGCGCTCCGTGAACAAGCGATACGGTGACTTCGCCGCGCTGGATGACATCAACTTCACCGTGCCGTCCGGCTCATTGACCGCGCTGCTCGGTCCCAGCGGTTCCGGCAAGTCGACGTTGTTGCGAGCCATCGCCGGCCTCGACCTGCCCGACTCCGGAACCATCACCATCGACGGTCGCGACGTCACCGGGGTGCCCCCGCAACGGCGGGGGATCGGCTTCGTGTTCCAGCACTATGCGGCCTTCAAGCACATGACCGTCCGCGACAACGTCGCGTTCGGCCTGAAAATCCGCAAGCGTCCCAAAGCGGAGATC
Source organism: uncultured Actinomycetota bacterium (assembly GCA_963759655.1). GTDB lineage: Bacteria > Actinomycetota > Actinomycetes > Mycobacteriales > Mycobacteriaceae > Mycobacterium. The sequence continues at coordinate 3,719 of CAVXAG010000005.1, forward strand.
AAGCAGAAGGTTGACGAGCTGCTGGAGACGGTGGGGCTCAGCGGTTTTCAGACACGGTATCCCGGGCAGCTGTCCGGTGGTCAGCGGCAGCGGATGGCTCTTGCCCGAGCGCTGGCGGTAGATCCGCAGGTGCTGCTGCTGGACGAGCCGTTCGGTGCGCTGGACGCGAAGGTGCGCGAAGATCTCCGGGCCTGGCTGCGCCGGCTACACGACGAGGTGCACGTCACCACCGTGCTGGTCACCCACGATCAGTCCGAGGCGCTCGACGTGGCGGACCGAATCGCAGTGCTGCACAAGGGCCGTATCGAGCAGGTCGGATCACCCACCGACCTCTACGACCGTCCCGCCAACGAGTTCGTCATGTCGTTCCTTGGCGCGGTGTCTTCGTTGAATGGAATCCTGGTGCGTCCCCACGACATTCGGGTGGGACGCAATCCCGAGATGGCCATCGCAACGACCGACGGCACCGCAGAGAGCATCGGCGTGATGCGTGCGAGCATCGACAGGATCGTCTATCTCGGCTTCGAGGTCCGGGTGGAGCTGATCAGCGCCCTGAACGGCGGACGGTTCACCGCACAGATCACCCGGGGCGACGCCGAGGCGCTGGCGCTCAAGGAAGGCGACACCGCCTACGTACGGGCGACCCGGGTGCCGGCGATCGCAGGCAGCCCGCAGACCGCCGACTCAGACGAGGCGCTGACCCCTGCCAGCAGCCCTTAGGCCGCAACCCGGTTCGGCTCGGCCAGTGCCCGGTCGAAACGGTCCAGCACGGTAGCGGCCACCAGGCGGTGCGCCCCCAGCGGTTCGGCAAGCTGGATACCTTGCCCGGCAGCGAATTCCGTGACTCGGTCGGTGATCCGTCCATGCGCCAAAAACCACGCCGCGACCACCACGCGGCGGGCGCCCATCGCGCGCAGCCGCTGCGTCGCCTCACCCAGCGAGGGCTGCGGACCCGTTGCGAACGCGGTAACCGCGCCCGCCCACCGCGTGCCCGCGGCGAGCGCTGCCGCAACTGCCGCCGTGCGCGCGTTGGCCCCCTTTCGCGACGACCCGACCGCGACGACGACCACGCCGACGTCGGGGTCAAGCCGGGACACCCCCAGCTCGCGAACCCGCTGACGCAGCACCGTCACCAACCGACGGTCTTCGCCGAGCACATCGGCCTGCACGGCGCCGGAATCCGCGAGCATCGCCGGGATGTCCACCCGGGCGTGATACGCGTCGGCCAGCAGCAGCGGCGTGACGATCGCATTGCCGCGCACGTCGGCCACCACGTCTCGCAGGTTGGGCGCCGACCGCTCGCAGAACGCGACCCGCACGCCCAACCCCGGCCGGTCCCTTCGGATCTGCTCGGCGAGCGCGTGCGCGGTGATCGCGGCCCGCGGGTCGGCGCTGCCGTGCGCGGCAAGAACCAGAACGGGTGGGCTCATTCGGAGTGCAGGCCGCATTCGATCTTGCCCTTGCCCTGCCAGCGGCCGCTGCGGGGATCGGCTCCGTCGACGGGCTTGGCCGTGCACGGCGCACACCCGATCGACGGATAGCCGTCGAAGACAAGCGGATTCACCAGCACGTCATTGGCTTCGATGTAGTCCTCGACGTCCTGGTCGGTCCACGCCGCCAACGGGTTGATCTTCACCAGACCGAACGCCGCGTCGAAACTGATCACCGGCGCATTCGCGCGCGTCGGCGCCTCCACCCGGCGCAGGCCCGTGACCCAGGCCGAGTAGCCCTGCAGCGCCTTGCCAAGCGGAGCCACCTTGCGTAACCGGCAGCAGTCGTTGGGATCGCGGGCGAACAGGTCCTTGCCCAGCAGCGCGTCCTGTTCGGATACCGAATGCTCGGGGATGACGTTGATCAGGTTGACGTCGTAGACGTCGCTGACGGCGTCGCGGGTGCCGATCGTCTCGACGAAGTGGTAGCCGGTGTCGAGGAACAACACGTCGATGCCGGGCCGCACCTTCGCGGCCATGTCGATGAGCACCGCGTCCTGCATGTTGGACGCCACCACGTATTCGCTGCCGAATTGCTCGTCCACCCAGCGCAGAAGGTCCACCGCGGCGGCGCCGTCGAGATCCTTGGCACCCTGTTCGGCCAACTCCCGCAGGCCGGCTTCTGTGGTCACACTCACCTCAAGTCCGCCTCGTCTGCTCTTAGGGCCCATGTGGCGAAACGCTCGCCGTCGCCTCTTTGTTTCACGAAGTTGCGGACGACCCGCTCGATGTAGTCGCCGAGCTCATCGCTGAGCACCTTGTGCTGGCGCAACTTGCGGCCGAAGCCGCTGTCCAGGCCGAGGCTTCCGCCCAGATGAACCTGGAAGCCCTCAACCGGACCATCACCGTCGTCAACCATCTGGCCCTTGAACCCGATGTCGGCGATCTGGATGCGGGCGCAGGAGTTCGGGCAGCCGTTGAGGTTGACCGTCACCGGGACGTCGAGCCGCGCATTGATGTCCTCGAGCCGCTTCTCCAAGTCGGGTACCAGGCCCTGTGCCCGCACCCGCGTCTCAGCGAAGCTCAGCTTGCAGTACTCGATGCCGGTGCAGGCCATCAGGTTGCGCCGCCAACGCGACGGCCTTGACGGCAGGCCGAGCGCCTCCAACGCGCTGACCACATCGTCGAGCTCGTCGTCGGGCACGTCCAGGACGATCAGTTTCTGGTACGGGGTGAACCGCACCCGGTCCGAGCCGGCCTTCTCGGCGATGTCGGCGACGGCGGACAGGATCGTGCCGGAGACGCGTCCGGCGATCGGGGCGACGCCGACGGAGTTGCGGCCGTTCTTCAGCCGCTGCACTCCTACGTGGTCGATCGGGTGAGCCGGCGGCTCGAGGGCCGGACCGTCGATCAGCGGGCGCTTGAGGTACTCGGTCTCGACAACCTGCCTGAATTTCTCGACGCCCCAGTCCTTGATCAGGAACTTCAACCGCGCCTTGGACCGCAGGCGGCGGTAGCCGTAGTCGCGGAACGCCGAGGTGATGGCCTCCCAGACGTCGGGCACCTCGTCCAGCGGCACCCATGCGCCTAGTCGCTGGCCGAGCATCGGGTTGGTCGACAGGCCACCGCCGACCCACACATCCAGCCCGGGGCCGTGCTCGGGGTGGTTGACGCCGATGAACGCGACGTCGTTGACCTCGTGGCAGACGTCCTGCAGGCCTGAGATTGCGGTCTTGTACTTGCGCGGAAGGTTGGCGTACTCGGGCTTGCCGATGTAGCGCCGCACGATCTCGTCGACGGCCGGAGAGGCGTCGAGCACTTCGTCCAGCGACTCGCCCGCGAGCGGCGAGCCGAGCACCACGCGCGGGCAGTCACCGCACGCCTCGGTGGTCTGCAGGCCGACGGCCTCCAGCCGCCGCCAGATCTCCGGGACGTCCTCCACCCGGATCCAGTGCAGCTGTAGGTTCTCGCGGTCGGAGATGTCGGCGGTGTCACGGGCGAACTCGGTGGACAGTTGGCCGAGCGTGCGCAGCTGCTCGACGCTCAGTGCGCCGCCATCGCAGCGCACCCGCATCATGAAGTACTTTGCCTCGATCGTTTCGAGGTGCTCGTCGCCGGTCCAGTTGCCGTCGTAGCCCTGCTCGCGCTGCGTGTAGAGGCCCCACCAGCGGAAGCGGCCGCGCAGGTCGTTCTTGTCGATGCTGTCGAATCCGCGCAGCGCGTAGATGTTCTCGATGCGCGCCCGCACGTTGAGGGGGGCGTCGTCCTTCTTGGTCTGTTCGTTGGCGTTCAGCGGCTCGCGGTAGCCGAGCGCCCATTGGCCTTCACCGCGATGCTTAGCGGGACGGGGCCGAGCCTGTGTCATGTTGAGGTGGCTCCTTGTCAGAGCCGGCGTTCGGAATGCGCAGACCACCGTGGCTGTCCGGCGGCGCAGATCCGGATGCCAGCTGGAAGTTCAGGTGGTCGGGTCTACGACATCAACGCAGACAGCAACAGCTACAAACGCGCTTGAAGTCGACATGCCGACGCGCCACCAACAAGACGGGGAGGTGGAGGCTGTCGGCGACGGTCACGTAGGCCATTCTGCCATGACAAGCCGTCACACCGTCTCACCGGGTCAGATTTGCGATCAGGGTGAGCAGAAGTCGCTCCGAAGGGCCCGAAATCACTGTCTGGGAGACTGCAGGTATGACGGTCAGCGCCGCGCCCGCGCAGCTTCCGGCGCTGGTGAGAACGCCGGGCCGGCAGTTCGGCGTCTACGTCCACGTGCCGTTCTGCGCGACCCGATGTGGGTATTGCGACTTCAACACCTACACCCCGGGCGAACCGGACGGCGCCAGCCCCGACGGCTGGCTCGCGGCGCTGCGCGTGGAACTGGGGCTCGCGGCGGAACGGATCGGCCCCCAGCAGGCGCACACCGTGTTCGTCGGCGGCGGCACGCCGTCAATGTTGGGCGGCGGCCGTCTCGCCGCGGTGCTCGATGCGGTGCGGGAGAATTTCGCATTCTCCGCTGACGCCGAGGTGACGACCGAGGCCAACCCGGAGTCCACGTCGCCTGAGCTGTTCGCGGATCTGCTGGCCGCCGGCTACACCCGGGTCTCGCTGGGCATGCAGTCGGTGTCCCGGCATGTGCTGACCGTGCTCGACCGGGTGCACTCGCCCGGCCGGGCGGCGGCCGCCGCACTCGAGGCGCAGGCGGCGGGCTTCCGGCACGTCAACCTCGACCTCATCTACGGCACACCGGGGGAGCGCGACGACGATCTGCGGCGCTCCGTCGATGCGGCCGTCGACGCCGGTGTGGACCATGTGTCTGCCTACGCGCTGGTGGTCGAGGACGGCACCGCGCTGGCGCGCCGGGTACGTCGCGGCGAGGTCGCCGCTCCCGATGACGACGTGCTGGCCGACCGCTACGAGTTGCTCGACGGGCGTCTGGCCGACGCCGGTTTCGAGTGGTACGAGGTGTCGAATTGGAGCCGTCCGGGCGGCGAGTGCCGTCACAACCTCGGCTACTGGAACGGCGGCGAATGGTGGGGCGCAGGGCCTGGCGCACACGGCTACGTCGGCTCGACCCGGTGGTGGAATGTGAAACGTCCCACCGCGTATGCGAGGGTGCTGGCCGAAAAAGCTTTGCCCGTCGCGGGTTTCGAACGAACCGACGCCGACCAGGCGCATACCGAAGACGTGATGCTGTCGATCCGGATGCGCACCGGCCTCCCGGTCACCGCGCTGGGAGATGCCGAGCTGCGCCGCGCCGAGACGGCGATGGCGGACGGCCTGCTGGTGCGCGCCGCCGACCGGCTGGTGCTCACCGACCGCGGCCGTTTGCTGGCGGACGCGGTGGTGCGGTCGGTCCTGGATTAGCCCGCCACCGCGCTGAGGTCCAGCCGCGCGATGCGCGCGGGATCGGCGAGGACGTCGATCGCGCTGACCTTGCCGTCGGTCACCACGAACGCCATCACCGATACCGGGCGGTTGCGAAGCAAGATGAGCGCGCCCGCGGCACCGTTGATGGTCGCGGGCCGCACCTCGCGGTCGGGGCCGCCGTAGGCCTTGGCCTGGCCGGCCACCGCGTCCGCACCGGTGATCACGTGCACCCGCTCGCCGCCGAAGTCTCCGCGCAGCACCACGTCCGGATGCAGCACCGCGACCAGGCGCTCGAAGTCGCCGGCGCGCCCGGCCGCGAAGAACGCGTCGACGACGTCACGCTGGGCCGCGAGCTCACCGTCGGGCTGCGGTCGGGCCTGCTGGATGCGGCGACGGGCGCGGCTGGCCAGCTTGCGGGCGGCCTCCGGTGTCCGGTCCACGATCGGGGCGATCTCGTCGAACGGCACCGCGAACACGTCATGCAACACAAACGTCAGCCGCTCGTCGGGCGGCAACGTGTCCAGCACCACGAACAGCGCCAGTCCGACCGAATCTGCGAGCAGCGCTTGGTGTTCCGGGTCAACGTCCCCGGGCGGGTCGATGATCGGATCCGGGAGCTTGTCCACCAGCTCCTCCTCGCGCCGGACCCGCCGTGCCCGCAGCATGTTCAGGCAGATGCGCGCGACGACCGTGGTCAACCACGCATCGACGTTGTCGATGTCCTCGTCGTTGCGGCTCAGCCGCAGCCACGCATCCTGAACGGCGTCGTCGGCGTCGTCGACCGACCCCAGCATCCGGTAGGCGACCGCGCGCAAGCGCGGCCGGGCGGCCTCGAAACGCGCGGTCAGCCCGGGACTGCGCACACCATTCCTTCGCTGAAGCCCGCCGAACCGATGCCCAGCGCGAGGTTGAACCGCGCCCGCAGGTTTTCCAGCGCGACGACATGGGTCAGCTCGACCATCTGCGGCACGTCGAAATGCTCACGCAGCGCGTTGAACAACTCGTCGCTGACCTCAACCGGCGTGCGGCTCATCGCGGCGGCGTAGTCGAGCACCAGCCTGTCCGCCTCGGAGAAGCACGACGCGTACCGATAGGTGGCCAGGGCCAGCAGCTCCTCATCGGTCAGCCCCCAATCGCGCGATATCCGCGAGCCCAGGTCGATGCAGTACTCGCAGCGGGTCGTGGTCGCGGCCTTCAGCTCCGCCAACGCGCGATGGCGCAGGTCCAGCAGGTGCACCTTGGCCACCGCCTGCTCCAGCTTCCCGTAGCCCGACAGCAGCTTCGGAATGTGCGCATGCACCCGGATCGGCGCGAGCATGTCCGCGGAATCGCGCCCCGTCAGCCGTTTGAACTGGCGTTTCATGACGTAATAGGCGATCTTTGTGCCCAGACCGGCATCGCGATCGGATACCTCGGGTAGGCGTGCCATCTCGGCTCCTCCTTCATAGGCCCATGACGTGTAGTCCCGTTACGTCGACACCTGGGCCTGACGAAACGTGACCGACGGCGAGGACTAAGCCTGTACCGGCCGCAGCTCGTCCATGTCGAACACCCGCGCGTGCAGCACGGCGCGGTTTCGCAGCGCGGCCCGCACCGCCCGGTGCAGCCCATCCTCGAGGTACACCACGCCCTTCCACTTCACCGCGTGCGGGAAGAGGTCGCCGTAAAAGGTGGAGTCCTCCGAGAGCAGGCGGTCGAGGGCGAGAACTGTGGTCGTGGTCACCAACTCGTCGAGACGAATTTGCCGCGGCGGAATCTGGGACCAATCGCGACCCGACAAGCCGTGATCGGGATATGGCTTGCCGTCACGGACGCCCTTGAAAATCATGCGAGATCAATCGACGTGATCACCGCCATGGTCGAGAAGAGTAGTCGCCTTGGTGGCAAACGTCAGACATCATCACGCTCAATGCGGATAGACGCAGCTGACCACCGTAAAGTGGAGTGAAGTTGGAGGTGGACTGTATGGGTCATGCGGACGACCGTCGTTTTGACGTGCTGCGTGCGATCGTCGCCGACTTTGTTTCCACCAAGGAGCCGATCGGGTCGAAGTCGTTGGTCGAGCGGCACAATCTCGGCGTGTCCAGCGCGACGGTGCGCAACGACATGGCCGTCCTGGAGGCCGAGGGCTACATTACCCAGCCGCACACCAGCTCCGGTCGCATCCCCACCGAGAAGGGCTACCGCGAGTTCGTCGACCGACTCCACGATGTCAAGCCGCTGTCGGCTGCCGAGCGGCGCGCGATCCAGGGATTCCTGGAGTCCGGCGTCGATCTCGATGATGTGCTTCGCCGCGCGGTACGCCTGCTCGCACAGTTGACCCGTCAGGTCGCCGTCGTCCAGTACCCGACACTGACCTCATCGACCGTCCGGCATGTCGAGGTCGTGCAGCTGACGCCGGCGCGCCTGCTGCTGGTGGTGATCACCGATTCGGGTCGCGTCGACCAGCGCGTCGTTGAGCTCGGCGACGTCATCGACGAGCATCAGCTTTCCCAGCTGCGTGACATGCTCGGCCAGGCACTCGACAACAAGCGCCTGTCGGCGGCCTCGGCGGCGGTGGCGGACCTGGCGACGGAGGTCGGCTCGGGCGGCACGCTGGGTGACGCGGTCGGCCGTTCGGCGTCGGTGCTGCTGGAGTCGCTGGTCGAGCACGCCGAGGATCGGCTGCTGCTCGGCGGCACCGCGAACCTGACGCGCAACACGGCCGACTTCGGCGGCTCGCTGCGTCCGATCCTCGAGGCGCTCGAAGAGCAGGTGGTGGTCCTGCGGCTGCTGCAGGCGCAGCAAGAGGCCGGCAAGGTGACGGTGCGGATCGGCCACGAGACCGAGGCCGAGGAAATGGTCGGCACCTCGGTGGTCACCACCGCCTACGGCGCCGATGGCAACGTGTACGGCGGAATGGGCGTGTTGGGTCCGACCCGAATGGACTATCCGGGAACTATCGCTAGTGTCGCTGCGGTTGCTATGTACATCGGCGAAGTCTTAGGTCGCAGGTAAGCGGATACGCAGGTAAGCCAGAAAGGCAGAAGTGGCACGGGACTACTACGCACTGCTCGGGGTGAGCAGGAACGCCGATGACGCGGACATCAAACGCGCCTACCGGCGGCTGGTCCGCGAGCTGCACCCGGACGTCAACCCAGACGAGCGTGACCGGTTCAACGAGATCCAGCTCGCCTACGAGGTGCTCAGCGATCGCGAGAAGCGCCGCATCGTCGACCTGGGCGGCGACCCGATGGAAACCGCCGCGGCCGGCAACGGCTTCACCACCGGGTTCGGCGGGCTGGGCGATGTGTTCGAAGCGTTCTTCGGCGGGGGATCGACCTCACGCGGACCGATCGGGCGGGTGCGGCCGGGCGCCGATTCGCTGCTGCGCCTGCGGCTGGACCTCGAGGACTGCGCTACCGGTGTGACCAAACAGGTCACCGTCGACACCGCCGTGCTGTGCGACAAGTGCCAAGGCAAAGGCACGAACAACAACAGCGGCCCCGTCGCATGCGATACCTGCGGCGGCCGAGGCGAGGTCCAGAGCGTCCAGCGCTCGCTGCTGGGCCAGGTGATGACGTCACGGCCGTGCCCCACCTGCCGCGGTGTCGGCGAAGTCATCCCGGACCCCTGCTTCCGGTGCGGCGGCGACGGCCGGGTGCGGGCGCGCCGCGAGATCAGCGTCAAGATTCCCGCAGGCGTCGGCGACGGGATGCGGGTGCGGTTGGCCGCCCAAGGCGAGGTCGGTCCCGGCGGCGGGCCCGCCGGTGATCTGTACGTGGAGGTTCACGAGCAGCAGCACGATATCTTTGTGCGCGACGGCGACGACCTGCACTGCACTGTCGCGGTACCGATGGTCGATGCCGCGCTCGGCACCGACGTGACCATCGATGCAATCCTCGACGGGTCAACCGAGATCACGATTCCCGGTGGCACTCAGCCCGGTTCGGTCGTCACGCTGCGCGGCCACGGCATGCCGCACCTGCGCAGCGGCGTGCGCGGCAACCTGCACGCCCACGTCGAGGTGATGGTGCCCACCCGGCTGGACCACCACGACGCCGACCTGCTGCGGGAACTCAAAAAGCGCCGGGGCGCCGACGAGGCGGAAGTGAAGTCGACCCACTCCGCCGCCGGTGGCGGGTTGTTCAGCCGCCTGCGGGAAACGTTCACCGGTCGCTGACCGCTCGTCGATGAGCGCCGCGCTGTTCTACGTCGACGCCCTGCCCGCGGTGGGCGAAGTCGCGACGGTCTCCGGGGACGAGGGGTTTCACGCGGCCACGGTGCGCCGGATCCGGCCTAACGAGCAGCTGATGCTCGGCGACGGGGCAGGTGAGCTGGCGCAGTGCGAGGTCACCGACGTCGATCGCGGCGCGCTGCACGCCCGGGTGCTGAGCCGCTGGCGCGTCCCGCCCGCAACGCCGCCCGTGACAGTCGTGCAGGCGCTGCCGAAGTCGGACCGGTCGGAGCTGGCGATCGAATCCGCCACCGAGGCGGGCGCCGACGCGTTCGTCGCCTGGCAGGCCAGCCGCTGTGTGGCCCGGTGGGATGGCCCCAAAACCGGCAAAGGGCTGCGGCGATGGCAGGCTGTCGCACGTTCGGCGGCGCGGCAGTCGCGCAGAGCGCACATCCCATCCGTGACAGGCCCGGTGTCAACATCGGAACTCACCCATTTGGCCGAGGGTCAAACGACCCTCGTGCTGCACGAATCGGCACCCGATCCGCTGTCGG
>CAVXAG010000006.1:0-108027 GCA_963759655.1 uncultured Actinomycetota bacterium
TGCTAGTGTCCGCCGGGTCCCTGCGCACCGGTCTGTTCGCCGGCCGGCGTTGGTGTGCCGCCGATGAAGTCGTCCCAGTGCCGCCGAACAGGGGCCCACCGATCGTCGAACGTGGCGGCGCGCCGTTGGGCCTGCGCGAGTTTCTTCGGACCGTAGCGCCAGCGCGCCCACGGCGATGTCGGGCGCGCGAGCCGCACGGCGGCCAGCCAGCCGACGGGGGAGATGAACAGGCCGATCAATGCCGTGGGGTACTTGCCCTTCAGCGCCGTGAGGGCGACAACAACGAAGTGCAACAGCAACACCACGACGGCGCCGATCCGTACGGCGGCGACGGGGCCGGGCAGATCGTCCAGTTTGACCGGGGACACCCCGACCGCCGCGAGGCCGATGCAGGCAGCCGCCAGGGTGACGATGTTCACTGACAGCTCGCCCTCCTGCGACCAGTACACGTCCTGCAGCCGGAAGATCATCGCGAACTCGTCGAGCACCAGCGAAGCGCCGATCCCCACCAGCACGCCGGCGATGTATGTCCACACCGAGAGCGGCGGCGAGCCGACCGCCATGAGACCACCCAAAATGAGCAGCAGCACTCCCGGCGTTGAGTGATGCATGTGCACGCCGCCACTACTGACGTTGTGGAAGGGACCTTTGCCCGCCCGAATGAGGCGCGTGATCGTTCGGGTGGTCACGAACGTCACCACGAACGCGACGAAGCTGAGCAGAAGCGGCCCCTTGTAACCGTCGACCACCTCGCTGCGCCACCACTCACTCAGCCAAACCATGACAGCATATTAGGCAGCACCCGCCACGTCGGATGGCCCCGCTTCGACACAGGTTGACGGGAAATGTATTTCGCGACGGGGTCCTCTGCGGTTCGCGTGCCACTAACGCGCGTCGGGAACGTCGTCGAGAATGTTCCTGCCATCGGCGATTTCGGCGCCCAGCTCAATCAGCCGGATCGCCGATCCGTGCAGGTACTCACCGGCCTCACGAGTGGCCTTGCCGGCGAGATAGCGTGCCCAGGTGCCTTCGATCACGGTGCCGAGCTTGAAGCACGCCAGCGCGAGGTACCAGCTCAACTGGACGGTCTGGCGACCGCCCGCCGACAGGTAGGCGTCGAGCAGTTCCCGCCGGGTCGCCAACCCGCCGAGCGCCGCCAGCGCCTGACCACTGGCGAGCGGATCGTCACCACTGGGCCAACACACCAGCATCCACCCCAGGTCCACCAGCGGGTCGCCGACGGTGCACATCTCCCAGTCGACGAACGCGGCCACCTCGGGCCGGTCGCGCGACAGCAGCACGTTGTTGAGGTGCGCATCCCCGTGCATGATTCCCGGCGCAGAGTCCGGTGGGCGATTCTCCTCCAGCCAGTCGGCGAGCCGATCAACTCCCGGTAGCGAGTCATGCGCATAGTCGTCCTGCTGGCGATACGCCTCGACAAAGCCGTGAAACTGCGGAACCTGGCGTGCCAGAAAGGATCCTGGCCTCTTGAGAGCGGCAAGCGGACTGCCCTCCCACGGCACCTGGCCGAGCTTGGCCAGGCTCACCGCGTAGTCGATTCCGACGTCATGGCGAAACTCGGGCTTGTCCACGTACGCCTGCGCTACCTCGGTGCCCGGGTTGAATCCGTCGACGTAGGCCATCAGATAGAAGACCACCCCGAGCACATCGAGATCCTCACAACCGCAGATGAATTCGGGATGTGGCACGCCCGAGCCCGCCATCGTGCGAAGCGCCGCGATCTCCCGCTGCATCGTCTTGTCGCTGGTCGGGCGCGGGTGGGCAGGCGGCCTGCGCATCACCATCGGGCGGCCGTCGACGCGCATTCCGACCACGATGTTCTGCGTGCCACCCGCCAACGGCCTGACGTCGGTGACCTCTGAGCCGATCTCTTGCTGGCGAATCCAGTTTTGCAACGTCGCCACGTCGTCGTCGGTCAGCGTCGTCTCATCCACCGGACGATGGTAGAAGATCGCGATGAGCGCTCGCGCGAAGAGCAAACAAACAGCGAAGAGCAAACCCTCGTTGTGCCCGAGAGGGCACCGTCCTATCGTGGGGGCACCCGGAGAGGGCAGACATGCACGAGATGGCGATCACCCAGAGCGTGGTCGATGCGGTGTGCGAACACGCCGCCGGTCGGCGCGTGCACTGCGTCCGGGTCCAAGTCGGCGCGTTGTGTGGCGTTGTTCCCGATGCGATGGAGTTCTGCTTCGAGCTGGCCACCGAAGGCACCGTCGCCGACGGGGCAAGCCTGGATCTGGACATCCAGCCGGGTTCGGCGCGGTGCCGAACATGCGGCGATGAGTTTGCGATGTCCGACCTGATCCTGCTGTGCCGGTGCGGCAGTGCCGACGTCGAGGTGCTCGCGGGCCGGGACCTGAAGATTCTTTCGATGGAAGTGAGTTGACATGTGCGCCACCTGTGGATGCGGCAACGACGGCGTGGTGATCACGCTCGCCGGTGACGACCACCACGACCACCACCATGACCATGACCACGATCACGATCACGATCACGACCACGACCACCACCACGACCATGACCACCACCACGAACACGTGCCGGCGACCGAGACCATCTCGCTCGAGCAGAAGGTACTGGCGAAAAACGACGAGCTGGCCGATGCGAACCGGAAGTGGTTGGCACAGCGCAACATTCTGGCCTTCAACGTCACCAGCTCGCCTGGCGCGGGCAAGACCACCCTGCTGGAGCGAACGATCCGCGAGTTGGGCACAAAACGAGCGATCTCGGTCATCGAGGGAGACCAGGAGACGTTGCTTGACGCCGAGCGCATCCGCGCGACCGGCTGCCGGGTGGTGCAGGTGAACACCGGAGCGGGTTGTCACCTCGACGCCGCGATGACCCACCGCGCCCTGGAAACTCTGCAGCCCGAGCCCGACTCGCTGGTGTTCATCGAGAACGTCGGCAACCTGGTCTGCCCGGCCCTGTTCGACCTTGGCGAGCAAACCAAGGTGGTGGTGATCTCGGTGACCGAGGGTGCCGACAAGCCGCTGAAGTATCCGCACATGTTCGCCGCCGCGGGACTAATCATTATTAATAAGACCGACTTACTGCCTTACGTGGATTTTGATCTTGATGCGTGCGCGTCCTACGCGCGGTCAATCAACCCCAATGTGGAGATCATTCCGGCGTCGGCGACGACGGGTGCCGGAATCGGTCCGTGGTACGACTGGATTGACGCGCGCGCAAAGGAATTACCCCACTAAATCCCCCAACTGGCCATTGACAAGACCATGTGCCCGGAGTAGACCCAGACACAGCGCTGAAGAAGTCGGCGCCACGTCGAATCTTGCGACGGAGGGGTCCCAGCCCGGCCCCGGAAAGCTGTGACTATGCCAACTGAAGCAGCAGTCCAAGCAGAAGAAACCTTGATCCATGTTCTGTGGATCAACGCTGGTTTGAGTTGTGATGGCGATTCCGTGGCGTTGACTGCCGCCACACAACCCAGCATCGAGGAAATTGCTCTCGGTGCGCTTCCTGGACTACCTAAAATCGCCGTCCATTGGCCACTGATCGATTTTGAGTGTGGACCAACCGGGGGCGCCGACGACTTCCTCGAATGGTTCTTCAAAGCCGACCGCGGTGAACTGGAACCATTCGTGCTCGTGGTCGAGGGATCCATCCCCAACGAGCAGCTTCACGACGAAGGCTACTGGTGCGGGTTCGGCAACAATCCCGCCACCGGCCAGCCGATGACGACGAGCGAATGGCTCGACCGGCTGGCGCCGAAAGCCACCGCGGTGGTGGCCGTCGGCACTTGCGCAACCTACGGCGGGATCCACGCGATGGCCGGCAACCCGACCGGCGCGATGGGCGTGCCCGACTATCTCGGCTGGGACTGGAAGAGCAAGGCCGGCATCCCGATCGTGTGCGTGCCTGGTTGCCCGATCCACCCGGACAACCTGTCCGAGACCTTGACCTACCTGCTCTACATGGCCACCGGACAGGCCCCGATGATCCCGCTCGACGAAGCGCTGCGGCCCACGTGGCTGTTCGGCAACACTGTGCACGAGGGGTGCGACCGGGCCGGCTATTACGAGCAGGGTGACTTCGCCACCGAGTACGGGTCACCGAAATGCATTGTGAAGCTTGGCTGTTGGGGCCCGGTCGTCAAGTGCAATGTACCCAAGCGTGGCTGGATCAACGGCATCGGAGGCTGCCCCAACGTCGGCGGCATCTGTATCGGCTGCACGATGCCCGGCTTCCCGGACAAGTTCATGCCGTTCATGGACGAACCGCCGGGCGGCAAGGTGTCCACGACGGGGTCGAGAATGTACGGCGGAGTCATCCGCAGCCTGCGCCACATCACCGAGCGCTCCGTGGACAAGGAGCCGAAGTGGCGGCATCCCGGCACAAAACTGGAAACCGGAGCAACCCGCACCTGGTAGGTGCGGGTTGTTTCCTGCCTGTCGTCCCCGTAGCGGAAACCACCGACGTAAAGCCTTGAGCTAACGAGCATCCAACGAAGAGAGAATTCCGATGACAACGGTCATACCCGAGCCGACACAGTCCAAGCGCGACCCCGGCCAACTGGTGGAGATGGCATGGGATCCCATCACCAGGATCGTGGGCAGCCTCGGCATCTACACCAAGATCGACTGGGAGAACAAGGAAGTGGTGGAATGCCACTCCACGTCGTCGATCTTCCGTGGCTACTCGATCTTCATGAAAGGCAAGGATCCACGCGACGCGCACTTCATCACCAGTCGCATCTGCGGTATCTGCGGTGACAACCACGCCACCTGCTCCTGCTACTGCCAGAACATGGCGTACGGGGTCAAGCCGCCCCATCTCGGTGAGTGGCTGATCAACCTCGGTGAGGCCGCCGAGTACATGTTCGACCACAACATCTTCCAGGAGAACCTGGTGGGGGTCGACTTCTGCGAGAAGATGGTGTCGGAAACCAATCCCGGTGTGCTGGCCAAGGCCGAGAACACCCAGTCGCCCAACGCCGGGGCGCACGGGTACCGCACGATCGCCGACATCATGCGGGCGCTCAACCCGTTCACCGGCGAGTTCTACCGGGAGGCCCTGCAGGTCAGCCGGTGGACCCGCGAGATGTTCTGCCTGATGGAGGGACGTCACGTCCACCCGTCCACGCTGTACCCGGGCGGCATCGGCACCACCGCAACGATCCAGCTGATGACCGACTACATGACGCGGCTGATGCGCTATGTCGAGTTCATGAAGCGGGTCGTGCCGATGCACGACGACCTGTTCGACTTCTTCTACGAGGCGCTGCCGGGTTATGAGAAGGTCGGCCTGCGTCGCACCCTTCTGGGTTGCTGGGGCTCGTTCCAGGATCCCGAGGTATGCAACTTCGCGTACAAGGACATGGAGAAGTGGGGCAACGCGATGTTCGTGACCCCTGGGGTGGTCATCGACGGAAAACTCCACACCCACTCACTGGTCGACATCAACCTCGGCATCCGAATCCTGTTGGGCCACAGCTACTACGACGACTGGACCGACCAGGAGATGTTCGTCAAGAACGACCCGCTGGGCAATCCGGTGGATCGGCGCCACCCGTGGAACCAGCACACCAACCCGCGTCCGCAGAAGCGCGACTTCGACGACAAGTACAGCTGGGTAATGTCGCCGCGCTGGTTCGACGGTAAGGACCACCTGTCGTTGGACACCGGTGGCGGACCGCTGGCCCGGTTGTGGTCGACGGCGCTGGCCGGCCTGGTGGATATCGGTTACGTGAAGGCCACCGGCCACAGCGTGCAGATCAACCTGCCGAAGACCGTGCTGAAGGGCCCGGTTTCCTTCGAGTGGAAGATCCCGCAGTACGGCAGCAACACGATCGAGCGCGACCGCGCACGGACGTACTTCCAGGCCTACGCGGCGGCGTGCGCGCTGCACTTCGCCGAGAAGGCGCTCGAGGAGATCCGGGCCGGCCGCACCAAGACGTGGGAGAAGTTCGAGGTGCCCGACGAGGGCATCGGGTGTGGCTTCACCGAGGCGGTCCGCGGCGTGCTGAGCCACCATATGGTGATCCGCGACGGAAAGATCGCGAACTACCACCCCTACCCGCCGACGCCGTGGAACGCGAACCCGCGGGACAGCTACGGCACTCCCGGCCCGTACGAGGATGCGGTACAAGGCCAGCCGATCTTCGAAGAGAACACCAGGGAGAATTTCAAGGGCATCGACATCATGCGTACGGTGCGCAGCTTCGATCCGTGCCTGCCCTGCGGTGTTCACATGTATCTGGGTAAGGGCAAGACAATCGAAAGATTGCACTCGCCAACCCAATCCGTGACCGGGGATTGACATATGGCCGATCGCCTAGAGTCCGAAGGGGTTGAACAAGAAGCGCAGTGGCGCACGGCAGGCGATCGGATCCAGACCTTGCTCGACGCCAGCGCGGCTAGTGGTGCCGTGGCGCATGAGCGCGCCGAGCAACTGGTCCGTGAGCTCACCGACCTCTACGGAGCCGGACTCGAACGGATGATGGGGCTCGCGGTCTCCGCCAATCCTGAATTGGCGGAGGCCTTCGCCGACGACCAGCTCGTCGCGAGCCTGCTGATGGTGCACAACCTGCACCCGCACGGAATCGAGCGCCGGGTGTCCGACGCGCTGGAAAGCGTCCGGCCCTATCTGGGGTCACACGGCGGCGACGTCCACCTGATCGAGGTCGCCGAAGGTCCCGGAGGCGACATCGTGCGGCTGCAGTTCTCCGGGAGCTGCAAAAGCTGCCCGTCGTCGGCGGTGACGCTCGAACTCGCCGTCGAGGACGCGATCCGGGCGGCCGCACCCGAGGTCGAGTCGATCGAGGTGGTCACCGCCGAGCAGCCGAAGGTGGCATCGGTGATCCCGCCCGAGTCTCTGATGAACCGCCTTCACACCAGCGGGCACAGCAAACCGGTCTGGCATCAGGTGCCGGACGTGGCCGGCCTGGCGCCCGGGGAGGTAGGCGGTTTCAGCGTCGACGGCATCACGGTTGTGGCGTGCCGGGTCGGCGAGGACCTCTTCGCCTACCGGGACCGCTGCGGCAGCTGCGGCGAGTCCCTGGCCGGGGCGGCGCTGCACAAGGTCATGGCATCCAACCAGCCCGTGCTGCGATGCCCACACTGCCGAGCCCACTTCGACGTCGTACATGCCGGACGCTGCGTCGACGGGGCAATCGACAGCGAGGCGCACCTGGAGCCCGTCCCGTTGCTTGAGCGCGAGGGAGTGCTGTCGATGGCGCTTGCCGCCCAAGGAGTCTCGTGACCGGCGGTGCCTACGATGTGCTGGCCCGCATCCGGGCTAGCCGCCCCGCTCCCCAGCCCGCAGGCGAGCGGTGCGAAATGTGCTCGGAGCCGATCGCCGACGAACACCAGCATGTTGTGAACGTCGAAGGGCGGCAGCTGATGTGCGTCTGCCGCGGATGCTACCTGCTGTTCAGCGACGCCAACGCAGACCTGCGCTACCGCGCGATTCCGGACCGGTACCTGACCTTCCCTGATTTCGCGCTCGACCGGCGCGAATGGGAGGCGCTGCAGATCCCGGTCGGCCTGGCGTTCTTCTTCCGGAACAGCGCGCTGGGCCGCACCGTCGCGTTTTACCCGGGGCCCGCCGGCGCGACCGAATCCGAGCTGGATCTCGCTTCTTGGAAGAACATTCGTGATGCGGATACTCGGGTTGACATGCTCGCCCAAGACACCGAGGCGCTGATGGTGCGAGTGCCTGACGAAGAAGCAGCCGCCCCGGAATGCTATCTGGTGCCGATCGACGCCTGCTACGAATTCGTCGGCAGACTGCGGATGTTCTGGCACGGATTCGACGGCGGCCAGCAGGTCCGCGATTTCATCACCGAGTTCTTCGACCAGGTCAAAGCGCGCAGCAAGGTCGTCTCGTCATGACCGAGGTGACCTTCGCGGTTGTCGACGTGTCCCCTGAGCCGTATGCGGTCACGCCGGTGCTGACCGCGAGGGTGGGAGTGGCCGCAATCGGCGATGACCCGGTGCATGCGATCGCATTGCGCTGCCAGGTGCGCATGGACCCGTTGCGGCGCC
Organism: uncultured Actinomycetota bacterium; assembly: GCA_963759655.1. Taxonomy (GTDB): domain Bacteria; phylum Actinomycetota; class Actinomycetes; order Mycobacteriales; family Mycobacteriaceae; genus Mycobacterium. The sequence goes on from CAVXAG010000006.1 coordinate 8,025, forward strand.
GCTACTCCGACGAGGAAGCCGCCGGTCTGCTCGATCTTTTCGGCCCCCGCGAACGGTGGAGCACCACCCAACGCACGTTCGTCTGGCTGCACTGCGCGGCGATGGTGCAGGGATTCACCGGCGGCACCCAGGTCGAGCTGCCGCTGGAATGCACGTACGACTTCGAGGTCACCGCGGCGAAGTACATGCATGCGCTGCGCGACGGCACGATCCCACTGCAATTTCTTTTCAGCGGAACAGTTTTCACCCACGGAGAGCACGGCTTCGCGGTGCAACAAGTGCCCTGGGACCGTGAGGACCACTACGACCTGCCGGTGTCGGTCTGGCGCGATCTGATGGACCAGCACTACCCCAACAGCGGCTGGGTGCGGCTCGGCCGTGACACCGTGGAAGCTCTCGCCGCTTACAAGTCGGAACACGGCATGCTCGGGGTCGATGACGCGATCACATCATTGCTGAACGCGCCCATGAACAAATCCCACGAGGAAGTGTCATGAGCGGCGGCTGGGATCGCGTCCGCACGATCGCCGACGCGGTGCTGTACGAGGGCTATCTGCTCTACCCGTACCGGGCGAACTCGCGAAAGAATCAGACGCGCTGGCAGTTCGGCGTGCTGGGCCCTCCGCGTGCCGAGGAACGCGGTATCGGCGAGGACGCCACGATGTCGGCACAGGTCTTGCTGGGCCCGGACACCGCGTCGCTCTCGGTGGTGGTGCGGTTTCTCCACTTGCAGCGACGCGCCGCCGAGCGGGACACCGGGGACGGCCTGTTCGAGCCGGTCGATGAGTTGACCGCCGGCACTCAGACTTGGCTCACCTGGGACGAGGCAGTGGAGTGCGAGCTATCGTTCGGCCCATTCGCGATAGCCGATCTCGCGGCCGGCCAGACGATTCCGCTGACTGTCCCCGGCGGCGTCGACATCGAACCGCTGGATGGCGGCCGCCTGGTCCGCACCCGCCGCGAACTCGTCGGCGAACTCACGCTCGCAGCACAGACTGACGATGGTCTGACCCGGATCAGCCTCGACGTGCGCAACACCGGTATGCCGCCGGGCGATAAGGACGTCGCGATCGCCACGTCGTTCATCGGCACCCACCTCATCGCCGAGGCCAACGAGGGTGAGTTCATCTCCCTGCTGGATCCGCCGCCGCTGGCCGTCGACGCCGTTGCCCGCTGCCAGCGGCACCGCTGCTTCCCTGTGCTGGCGGGCCCGCCGGGCGAGAACGATCTGGTACTCATCTCGCCGATCATCCTCTACGACCACCCGGAGATCGCCGAACAAAGTGAGGGTGCGCTGTTCGACTCCACGGAGATCGACGAGATCCTGACGCTGCGCGTGATGACCATGACGGACGAGGAGAAGGCGCAGGCGCGGGCGACGGATCCGCTGGCCGCCCAGATCATCGACCGCTGCGACTCGATGTCGCCCGAGGCGATGCTGAATCTGCACGGCGTGCTGCGAAACCCGCATGCGACCTCAGATCAACCGCCCCTCATTCCCGACATTCCGGACGGCGTGGACTGGTGGGACCCGTTGGCGGACAATGCGGTCCAGCCCGAGATCGATGCCGTGCTCGTCAATGGCGTTCGGGTGACCCGCGGCAGCTACGTCCGGCTTCGCCCGTCTCGCCGCGCCGATGCGCAGGACCTCTTCTACAGCGGAAAGACCGCGCGAGTCACCGCGGTGCACGAGGACGTCGACGGCAACCAGCACGTCGCTGTCGTCGTCGAAGATGATCCGGCCGCCGACCTGCACGAGTGGTACGGCCGTTACCTGTACTTCGCTCCCGATGAAGTTGAACCACTTACCGAAAGGAGTTCGAAATGGACATAGTGGGATGGGTGGCAGTAGCAGCCGTGGCATGCGTCGTGCTGGCAGGCGTCGTCGTCGGCGTCGCTTCCCTACCAGATGCGGCCCGGTACATGAAGATCCGCAAGATGTAGATGAGACGGGGGTGATAGCACGTCCCGGATTCTGATAGCCGGTATCGGCAACATCTTCCTCGGTGACGACGGCTTCGGCCCCGAGGTGGTGAAGCGCGGGTGGAAACGGCTCGCCGGCATGGATGCGCACGTCGTCGACTACGGCATCCGCGGCATGCACCTGGCCTACGACCTGCTCGACGAGTGGGATGCCCTGGTGCTTGTCGATGCCGTGCCCAGTCAGGGATCGCCGGGGACCGTGCACGTGTTCGAGGCCGACCACGAAACCATGTCGTCGACACCGGTTTTGGATGCGCACAGCATGGATCCGGCCGCCGTGTTCGCGAGCCTGGCCGCGCTGGGGGGAGAGCCGCCGTACACCGTGGTGGTGGGGTGCGAGGCCGAGAACGTCGACGAACGCTTGGGCCTGTCACCCTCGGTCGAAGCCGCGGTCGATGACGCAGTGGACGCGGTCGCCGATGTGGTGTCAACGCTGTCGGCCCGGGCGCCGATGGGAGGGAACTGAGACATGTGCTTGGGAATTCCGGGGCAGGTCGTCGGCATGCTGGAGGGCTACGGGGGACAGCTTGCGCTCGTCGACGTGGCCGGCGAGCACCGCAAGGTCAATATCGGCATGCTGCCCGAGGAAACGTTCGATCCGGGCGACTGGGTGATCATTCACATGGGCTTCGTTGTCGAAAAAACCGACCGTGCAGGCGCTGACGCCGCGCTGGCCGGCCTCGAGCTGATGGGCCGCGGCGCACGCGAAGATCCGCTGGAGGCGTCGTCGTGACCGACCGGCGACGGCTGCGCGTCTGTGTCCGTGGGGTCGTTCAGGGAGTCGGCTTCCGGCCCTTCGTGTACACCGCCGCGGCCGTGCTCGGACTGTCGGGCTGCGTGCGCAATGATAGCTCGGGCGCAATCATCGAGGTCGAAGGCGATGCCAGCTGCATCGACGACTTTCTACACCGGTTGCGCGACGGTCCGCCACCGTTGGCTATCATCGAATCGATTGTCACAGAAGAGATTCCAGTTGTTGGCGGTACTGCTTTCACGATCGCCGACACATCGCGATCCGGCACCGGCCGGACGCTTGTCTCCCCCGACGTCGCGATGTGTGCCGAATGCGCGGCCGAACTTCGCGATCCAGCCAACCGCCGGTACCGGCACCCGTTCGTCAACTGCACCAACTGCGGCCCCCGGTTCACGATCATCGGCTCGCTCCCCTATGACCGCGCGACCACCACGATGGCCGCGTTCGAGATGTGCGCCGAGTGCGCGCGGGAGTACGCCGATCCCGCCGATCGGCGCTTCCACGCCCAGCCGGTGTGCTGTCCGTCCTGCGGGCCGCAGCTGCGCTACCTGACCCCGGGCCACGACGTCGCCCACCGTGAGGACGGGCTTTCGGCCGCCCGCGCGCTTCTGCGCCGCGGCGGCGTGCTTGCTGTCAAGGGCGTCGGCGGCTACCACCTGGCCTGCGACGCGCGCAACGCCGCCGCGGTCGCAGAGTTGCGGCGGCGGAAGCGCCGTGGTGACAAGCCGTTTGCGGTGATGGTGCCCGATCTGCCGACGGCCCGGAGCATCGCGGACGTCGACGAGCCCGCGCAGCGACTCCTGACAGGACCGCAGCGGCCGATCGTTCTGCTGCCCCGGCTACCCGATTCCGGCGTCGCCGATTCCGTGGCGCCGTGCAACCCCGACCTCGGCGTCATGGTGGCCTACGCGCCGCTGCATGTTCTGCTGTTCGGGCTGCCCGGCGACGAGCCGGGTCCCGACGTGCTGGTGATGACATCGGGAAACCTTGGCGGAGAACCGATCTGTTATGACGACGATGACGCCCTGACGCGCCTGGCCGACCTCGCTGACGGCTGGTTGATGCATGACCGGGCGATCCTTGTTCCGTGCGACGACTCCGTGATTCGCGTCGTCGAGGGCGCCGAGCTGCCGATCCGCCGGTCCCGCGGCTATGCCCCGCTCCCGGTGGCGCTGCCGGTTCGGCTGCCGCCGACATTGGCGGTCGGCGCGGACTTGAAGAACACCATGGCGGTCGCCGACGGCCGCTACGCCTGGCTCAGCCAGCACATCGGTGACATGGATGACCTCGCCACGCTGGCGGCGTTCGACTCCGCGCAGCGACACCTGCGCGCATTGACCGGTGTCGATCCGGAAGTGCTGGTGGCCGACGCGCATCCGCTGTACCGGTCCACGCACTGGGCACATCGCAACGCCGACGGCCGCCCGGTCCGCACGGTGCAGCACCATCACGCCCACATCGCCGCGGTGATGGCCGAACACGGGTACGACGGGTCCGAGCAGGTGACCGGGTTCGCCTTCGACGGGACGGGCTACGGCTCGGACGCCGCGGTGTGGGGCGGAGAGGTCCTGCTCGCGAACTACAAGGGCTACCAACGGCTCGCGCAGTTGAAGTACGTGCCGCTCGCGGGCGGCGACGTCAGCGTCCTGCGCCCCTACCGGATGGCGCTTGCCCATCTGTGGGCCGCAGGCATCGCCTGGGATCCCGACCTGCCGCCGGTGGCGGCGTGCCCGCCTGAAGAAAGCAAAGTGCTTGCCCACCAGCTTGAAACCGGCCTCGGGTGTGTGCCGACCTCCAGCATGGGCCGGCTGTTCGATGCGGTATCCGCACTCGCCGGCGTCCGGCAGGTGGTCGCGTACGAAGCGCAGGCGGCAATCGAGTTCGAAGGCCTCTCGCGTGGCGTCGATTGCGGCGCCACCGCTTACGCCTTCGGCATCGACCATCGGGGGCCGACGGCACTGATCGACCCCGTGCCCGTCCTCCGGGCGGTGGTCCGCGACCGGCGTGCCGATGTGCCCGCAGGTTTGATCGGGGCAAGGTTCCACCATGCAGTCGCCGGCCTGATTGTCGACATCGCCGAAGCGCAACGGGACGCATCTCAGACCGTCGCATTGTCCGGCGGGGTCTTCCAAAATGCGCTACTGCTCCGGCTCGCACTGAAAGGATTGCGGAACAAGGGATTTGAGGTTATCACCCATCGACGCGTGCCACCCAACGATGGCGGTATCGCGCTGGGCCAGCTGTTAGTGGGTAATTCCGGATGACCGGCCAGGCGTTGTTCGCCCAGTATGCCTATCCGCCGAACGAGCTCGGCTACTGCGGGCCGACGGACAACGCCGTTCAGCTCGGCCATGACCCGACCCGGCTCGCCTCGCACGCCGAGGAATTCGATGGCGCGTGGCCGTACCTCGCCGCGATCGCCGACGCGGTCGGTCGCGCCGATCCCCTCGACGAGGACGTCGTGCGCAGTTACTGGGTGGGCGGGCCGTCGCTCGACAAGGTCGATCCCGACCAGCTCCTCGCTCGGCTCCGGACCGCATTCAAGGGTCAAGTCACCGGGCTGCTCGATGAGTTGGCCACCTCGACAGGGGTGCTGGCGCACCACAGCTTTCACGTCTTCGTGGTCTACCCGTGGGTCCGTTTCCTGCGTCGCGACCCGACGACCGCGGTGCGCGTGATGCAGGACTGCCGCATCCGGTGGGGAACCGTCGAATCGGTCGCCGGCGAGCAGGCCACGGTCGCGTCACGTCCGCTGCAGTTCGACCAGGGCAGGCTGACGCTCGGCGACACTCGGACCGAGCAGGTGCGGTGGAGCAAGCAGGGCGTGTCGCTGGCGCCCGCGCCGGAGCCGGGCGCGACCGTCTCCGCGCACTGGGATTGGGTGTGCGGAACCCTCACCGACGACGAAGCCGCGGCGCTGGCGGCAGCGACACAGGCCACGCTCGATGTAGTCAATGCCACCACGCGCCGCGAAGAGCAGGCGGCCCCGACGGGAGATCGAGGATGACGATTACCGCACAACCGGGCGGGTCGTTCGTCGACACGGATTTGTCCGCGGACTTGGCGGCCGCCGCGCTGGACCTGGCCCGCAAATTCCACGACGGCGCCACCCTCTGGGTGATTTCACCCCAGTGGGAGCCGCACGCCCATCATGTCGCCGTCGAGTTCGTCCATCCGGTGATCATGGGTAAACGGGCCCTGCCGTCGGTAGCGCTGGTCGACCCGGACCCGGTGGCGCAGGCGCGGGTGGCCAGCCAGCCCGGCGACCTGCTTCTGGCGGTCGCCTCAGCAGATGAACCTGCCGTCGTCGACGCGATGCGCCGCGCGCAGGCCTGGGGTGTGCTGACGCTATGGATCGGATCGGGGCCGAGGCCTGCGGCCGGCGCGGCCAACCACATCCTGTGGATCGACTCGGACGACCCGATGGTGCCGGCCACCGGAACATTCGTGCTGATGTATCACCTGCTGTGGGAACTCACCCACGTCTGCTTCGAGCACCCGGGATTGTTGAAGGCCGCGGCCGGCGAATGTACCGAGGAAGTGTGCGTGACCTGCAGCGACGAGGGCCGGCTGGCCGAGGTTCTGCTCGAGCCGGCAGACGCGACCGGTCAGGCCCTGGTCCGCACGGCCAACGGTGAAGAGTGGGTGGACGTCACGTTGATCGGCCCGGGCGTGGCCCCGAACGACCTGGTACTGATACACGCCGGCGCCGCCATCACCCGGTTGGAGCCCGGGCAGGAGGTGACCCGGTGACCACTCACGATGCCCCAGGGCCGGCGACATCAAGCCCCGAGCGCACCAGCTTCCTGTACCCGTTCATCGACTCCGAGGAGACCGACGCGACCAGCCTGCTCGACGACCTGGCCGCATCGGCCCGTGGCAAGGCCGCCGAGAGCGCGAGCCTGCAACGGGCGTCGCTGGACGAGTACGACGACGCGTTGACCGCAGCCGCAACGGCGATGGCCGACCGGTTCCTGCGTGGCGGCCGGCTCTACACCTTCGGCAACGGCGGCAGTTCCACCGACGCCGCGACCCTGGCCTCACTCTTCAGCCGGCCCGCGCGCGGTCGTCCGGTCGCCGCATGGTCGCTGGCCGCCGACGAGGCGGTGGTGACCGCACTGGGCAACGACGTCGGGTTCGAGCTGATCTTCAAGCGGCAGATCATCGCCCATGCCCGCGACCGCGATGTCGCGGTCGCGCTGTCGACGTCGGGCAACTCCGAGGACCTGATGTCGGCGATCACCGAGGCGAACCAGCGGGGCCTGCTGACCATCGGGTTCGCCGGCCATGACGGCGGCCGGATGGCGGTTGCCGAGGACCTCGACTTCTGCTTCACCGTGCATTCGCAGAGCATCCACCGCATCCAGGAAAGCCACGCGATGCTCGGCTACCGGCTGTGGTCGGTAGCTCAACAGCACATGGCCCGCCCCCGTAACGGAGTACCCACCCTATGACCAAGGCAATGAGCCCCGCCGAGCGCGAAGACCGCGTGCTGGAACGGATCGACAAGTTCCGGCAGCGCCGCCCGCGCCTGCTCGACGATGTGGTGACGCTCGCACACGGCGCCGGCGGCAAGTCGTCGGCGGCGCTTGTCGACGCGGTGTTCCTCGAGGCGTTCCGCAACGACGAACTCGAACAGCTCGGCGACGCCGCGGCGCTGCGCACCGACTCGGGTGACCGGCTCGCGTTCTCCACTGACTCGTTTGTGGTTTCGCCGCGGCGCTTCCCGGGCGGTTCGATAGGCCACGTCGCGGTGCACGGAACCATCAACGACCTCGCGGTGTCGGGCGCACGCCCGCGATGGTTGTCCGCGGCCTTTGTCATCGAGGAAGGTTTTCCGATCTCCGAGCTCCGCGAAATCGTCGCGGACATGAGCGAAGCGGCGGCGCGAGCGGGCGTGCAGATCGTCACCGGTGATACCAAAGTCGTCGGCAAGGGCGCAGCCGACGGCGTCTACATCTCCACCGCCGGCATCGGCACGATTCCGGAGGGCAGGCGGCTGGGACGCGACCTCGTGCAACCCGGCGACCGGGTGGTGCTGTCCGGAACGATCGGTGAGCACGGCATGGCGGTCATGCTGGCCCGCGGCGACTTGGCCATCGACGCCGACATCGCCTCTGACACCGCTCCGGTGCATGAACTGGTCGAGATCTTGCTGAAGGCAGCGCCGTCGACGCGGTGGATGCGCGACGCGACGCGCGGCGGCGTCGGCACGGTGGCTAACGAGCTCGTCAAAGACTCGCCGTTCGCGTTGATCCTGGACGAGGCGAGCCTTCCGATCCAGCCACAAGTCCTCGGCGCGTGTGACATGCTGGGCATCGACCCGCTCTACGTCGCGAACGAGGGCAAGTTCGTCGCGATCGTGCCGCCCGATGACGCGGACGCGGCCGTCGAAGCGCTGCGTGCGCATCCGCAGGGAGCCGACGCGACGGTCGTCGGCGAGATCGTGCCTGAGCCGCACGGCATTGTGGCACTGAGGACTTCGTTCGGCGGTAGCCGGATCGTCGACATGCTCGTCGGCGACCCACTGCCGCGGATCTGCTGATGAAGCTTTGAGGGATGGGAAAGGAGAAGGCCAATGTGTCTTGGGATACCAGGTCAGGTGGTCGACATCGTCGACGCTGAACAGTCCCTGGCCAAGGTCGACGTCAACGGCGTGCGCCGAAACATCAGTGTGCGGCTGTTGACCGACGACAACCTGAAGGTCGGTGACTGGGTGCTCGTGCACGTCGGTTTTGCGATGGCAAAGATCGACGAGCGCGAGGCCGCAATGACGTTGGATCAGGTGCAGAAGATGGGTGCCGACTACGCCAACGAGATCGAAGCCTTTAATTCGTCCGAGATCGCCTGAGTCAGAAGAGGATTACCAGCATGAAGTTCGTCGACGAATTTCGGGACCCGGCGGCAGCGCGGGCTCTGGTGAAATCAATCACCGAACTCGCGGCCGGTGGCGAGTTCAAGTTCATGGAGGTGTGCGGCGGGCACACCCACACCATCTACCGACACGGCATCGAGCATCTGCTGCCGGAAACTGTTGAGCTGGTGCACGGGCCGGGCTGCCCGGTGTGCGTGATCCCGATGGGCCGGGTGGACGACGCGATGTGGCTCGCCGAGCAGCCGGGCGTCATCTTCACGACCTTCGGCGACATGATGCGGGTGCCCGGCTCCAGGGGCAACCTCATCGAGGCGAAGGCGCGCGGAGCGGACGTCCGGTTCGTGTACTCCCCGCTCGACGCGCTCAAGGTCGCAATCGACAACCCCGACAACCACGTTGTGTTCTTCGCTGTCGGCTTCGAAACGACCGCGCCGTCCACCGCGGTGACGCTGGTGCGGGCGCGCGCGCTCGGGGTCAAGAACTTCAGCGTGTACTGCAACCACGTCACGATCGTTCCGCCGATCAAGGCGATCCTCGAATCGCCCGACCTTCGGCTGTCGGGGTTCCTCGGGCCCGGCCACGTGTCCACTGTCGTCGGAACGCGGCCGTACCGGTTCGTGTCCGAGGTGTACGGAAAACCAATGGTGGTGGCGGGTTTCGAGCCGCTGGACATCCTCGCGTCGGTGCACATGCTGCTGCAGCAGATCCGCGACGGCCGCTGCGAGATCGAAAACCAGTACACGCGGGTGGTGCGGCCCGAAGGCAACACCCAGGCGCTGAAGCTGTTGTCCGAGACGTTCGAACTGCGGCCGCACTTCGAATGGCGTGGGCTGGGGTTCATTTCGCAGAGCGCACTGAAGGTTCACCGCGACTACGCCGAGTTCGACGCGGAGTTGAAGTTCCAGATGCCCGGCGTGCGGGTCGCCGACCCCAAGGCATGCCAGTGCGGCGAGGTGCTCAAGGGCGTCATCAAGCCCTGGGAGTGCAAGGTGTTCGGAACCGCGTGCACGCCCGAGACACCGATAGGCACCTGCATGGTCTCCCCCGAAGGCGCCTGCGCGGCGTACTACAACTTCGGCAGGCTGCACCGGGAGACGGCGCAACTGCTCGGCCAGCGCTAGCGCGAGTGTGCGCTTTCGCACGCCTTATCGGCGTGTCGCGTAACAAAGCGCACAGTCGCCGCCTCACCATGGGCACGTGCACGTCATCAACGGTCTTCCGGCCCATGTCCTGCTCGTCCACGCGATCGTGGTGCTGGCCCCGCTGACCGCCCTGTTGGAAATCGTGTGCGGCCTGATCCCGGCGGCGCGCCGCCGCCTGGTGTGGTTGGTCCTCATCTTGGCCTTCGTCACGGTCGCGCTGACGCCGCTGACCACCGAGGCCGGCGAGTGGTTCTACGACCAGCAGCCCCACCCCTCCGACATCCTGCGCACTCATGCCGACCGCGGCGGTTGGATGATCTACTTCTCGGCCGCCCTGGTGGTGGTCGCCCTGCTGCTGGCTTTCCTTCACGTGAGTGAAGGCCGGTCGGAGACACGCCGAATCGGCGCGCATCTGGTCGTCGCGATTATTGCGCTGGCCGTCGGGGTTTCGACCATCATCACGGTCTACCGGATCGGCGACTCCGGCGCTCAGTCGGCGTGGGGCGGGGTCGTCCACACCACCGGCAAGTAACCCGCTACGGACGCATCTCGTAGGCGCCGTCGTAGGCCTTCACGTGCTCCCAGACCCGGTCGAAGCGCTGTGTATCCGTGACCGGCTTGCGCACCGCTGACAGCGCCCATTCCTGTTGTTCCGCCGAAGAACTCGGCTTGCCGTGCAACGCCACAGCATGCGCCGAGAAATCACGTATCTGGAAGTCGAAGATCTGGTCCACCAGATCACGGTCCAGGTCCATCAATTCGGCCTGCTCGAGAATCAGCTGACCGTAGACGACAAGCGAGAACAGGTGGCCGACGACCAGCAGGAAATCGAGATCACGCATTTGCTCGTCGTCCGGCGCAGCCGTGACCAGCAGCTCCTTCAGCGCCCCGGCCTGCTCATAGAAGCGCGCGACATTGGGTATGCCGAGGGATTTCTCGTAGACCGGGCTCCAGTCCGCGAACTGCACCTTGGATGCCCCCCGGGCCGGGCCCTGCGCCCAGAAGAACGCGTCGTCGGCCGGATCGTTGCGGGTCCCGATCTCGGGGTAGCCGGCCGGGTTGAACATGTAGTTTGGCATGAATTTCAGGATCTGTGCGACGTTGACGTGCACGGTGCCCTCCAGTCGCGGCAACGCACCGATCAGCTTCGCGACCTCGCAGAAGTAGGTGTTCTTCTCGAAGCCCTTGGCCGCGAGCACATCCCGTAGCAGTGTGACCACCGTTTCGCCCTCGGAGGTGACCTTGGACTTGGTCACCGGGTTGAACAACAGGTACCTGCGGTCATCTCGGCTGGCGCTGCGAAAATAGTCGATCGCGCGGTCGCTGAACAGCTTCATCGCGATCAGTCGGGCGTAGGCCTCGACGAAGCTCGCGCGCACGTGCGGGAAGTCGGTGACGGGGTTGCCGTACAGAATGCGATTGTTCGCGTGGGTGATCGCCTCGTAGAACGCGTGCTCGCACATCCCGATCGAGCCGCTGCACAAGTTGAACTTGCCGACGTTGACGGTGTTGAGTGCGGCCGAGAACGCGTCGGGTCCGGTACACAGGATGTCCTCTTCGTGCACCGGGTAATCGTCGAGCCGGAAGTTGCTCACGTACATCTGGCCGTGCACGACGTTGTCGATCAGGTGGTAGTTCTGGTGACCGCTGTCGGCGACGAACCAGACATAACCGTCGGCGCCCTCGACGTCGGCCCGGCGCGAGAACACCGACACCATGCCCGCCACGTTGCCGTTGCCGATGTAGTACTTCTCCCCCGACGCCCGAAAGACGACGCCCTCGTCGTCGTGCTCGTCTGCGGGCGTCAAGATCATGTCGGTGTTGTAGATGTCGGCGCCGTGCTCGCGCTCGGAGAGCCCGAACGCCATCACCCCGCCCGCTTCGAGCTGCCCGGCCGCGCGCTCCTTGGCCTTGATGTTGTCGCTCTGCCAGATCGGGCCGAGGCCCAGGATGGTGACCTGCTCCGCGTACCAGTACGACAGCCCGTAGAACCCGAAGATCTCGCTCAGCGCGGCGTTGCGTGAGGTGTCCCAACGCTTGTTCTCGTCGCCGCCGCCATATTCCGATGGCGTGAGGAAGGTCGCGAAGATTCGCTCCCGCTTGATGAAATCCAGGAAGTCGGACACCCATACCGCGTCGAGATCGTCGGTCAGCAACTTCTCCTTGCCGCGGTCTTCGAACCAGTCGATCACGGCCCGCAGTTGACGCCGCGTCGCCAGATCGAACTGCGGCGGGTCATAGACATTCGGGTTGAGCAAGAGATTCGCCATGGCGTGCAATCTAGCCCCCGCCGCACCGGGCTCCGGATGCGTCAGCGTTTTCGCGCCGTGACCAGCAGGTACTCCCAAGGCATGGTCGACGAGCCTGCCAAAAACCGATCACCCAGTTCCGCCAGTGCCGCATCCAGGGCGGCAACGCGCTCGGGGTCGCCCTCGATGTTGCGGTACGCCGTGATCGTGGGCCCGTAGTTGACCTTGAAGTAGTCGCGGAACGCGGCACCGGCACCGGCACCGAAATGACCAACGGCCAGCACACCGCGGCGGGCGGTGAACTTCTCCACCCGATCACCCAGCAATGCGTGAATGTGGTTCTCGTTGCCCCACAGCGGCGGCGGCTGGACGCCGGGCGGCGGGGCGGGGACGTAGGGCTTCATGGTGGCGAACATCTGGCCGATGAACCCCTCGGGCGTCCAGCTGATCACACCGATGCGGCCGGCCGGCTTGCAGACCCGGACCAGTTCGTCGGCCGCGAGCTGGTGATGCGGCGCGAACATCACACCGATGCTGGACAGCACCGCGTCGAATTCGTTGTCGGCGAACGGCATTTCCTCGGCGTTTGCCTCCTGCCACTCCAAGCTCACGCCGCGCTCGGCCGCGATTGCCTGACCTGTGACGAGCAGCTCGGGGGTCAGGTCGCTGGCCACGACGGACGCTCCCGTCTGCGCGGCCGGAATGGCAACGCTGCCCGTGCCCGCCGCCACATCGAGTACACGATCGCCGGCGCAGATTCCGGTCGCCTCGATGAGCAGCGGACCGAGCGGGGCCACCACGTCGGCGACGATGGTCGGGTAGTCGCCGGATGCCCACATCGCGCGATGCTTGGCCGCCAACCCGGGATCGACGGTCTGGGTCTGGGTGCTCATCTGGTTCTCCTGGCTCGAGCAGTGATACTGCGGACATCGTCCGTCGCGCGGTATCCGCCATCTAGTACCAGATCTGTACTCCCGGCGCTTCAACATCTGTACTGTCCCTGACAGGGAAGGAGGCCGCTGATGTCGTCGTATGGACAGTTCTGTCCGGTGGCCAAGGCAATGGAGCTGCTCGACGAACGCTGGACGATGCTTGTGGTGCGTGAATTGCTTTTGGGCGGCCGACATTTCAACGACCTGCGCAGAGGGCTGCCGAAGATGTCGCCGACGCTGCTGTCCAAGCGGCTGCAGACGCTGACCCGCGCGGGCGTCGTGCAGCGTACCGAGGTCGACGGCCGCACGTCATACACGCTGACCGAGTCCGGCCGCGAGCTCAACGAGGTCGTCCAAGCGCTGAGCGTGTGGGGGGTGCGCTGGATCGGCGAGCTGGGCGACAACGACCTCGACCCGCACCTTCTGATGTGGGACATTCACCGCAATGTCGCGGTCGACGACTGGCCACGCGCACGCACGGTGCTGGCCTTCCGGCTGTCCGGCGTGCCCGCGAAGACGTCGTCATGGTGGCTGATGGTCGCCGACGGGAAGGCCGACATCTGCGACTTCGACCCGGGCTACGACGTCGCTGCGGTGGTGTCGACGGATCTGCTGACGCTGACCCAGATTTGGCGCGGCGACGTGTCATGGAAACGGACCCTGGTCGACGGATCGGTGAAGATCGACGGGCCGTCGGAGGTGCGACGCGCGGTGCCCAGGTGGCTCGGGCAGTCCAGCGCGGCCGCCGTGCCGCGGCCCGCGTGACGGCCGACCGCAGGCGTCATACCAGCCCGGCCGAGCGCGCGAGGTTCAGTATCCCGGTACGGGCGCTGAGTTGAGCGACGATGTCTTCCAGCCGGCTCAGCGGCAGGTCCATGTTCCACTCGGGCAACAGCCCGTACAACAGCACCGCACCCGGCCGCACGTCGGCCTTGGTGATCAGCAGTCCACGCGGAAGATCCGGCAGCTCCACCGGGTAGATCGGCAGCCGTGCCGGCAGCCCCATCCGCCGGCCACCCACCACCAGCGCCCGCGGCTGCAGCCACAGAGCCGTACCGACGATGCGGATGTCGACCTCCAGGTGACCCCACCCCGGTCGCCGGGCCCACCGCAGCCGCACCACTGCGTCGTCGCCGATCTCGGCGGTGAACTGCGGCGACGCTTGTGCAACGAGCTCCTCGAGCACGTCGGCAGGCAGCTTCAACGACAACTCGACCGGTGCCGCCACCACCTCGGATGTCGTACCGGGCCGGAAGTGAACGTTGCTCGCCACCGCCATCGCCTGGTCGAACCGGTATTCACGCCAATCGACGTTCTCGGCGACCAGCAGCACGTCGCCGACCTGGCCCATCGTCAGCCCCCACAATTCGACCCGGAAGTCGAACTCCGTCACGGTCAGGGTCAGGTCGCTGCCGTTGGTTCGCACGGTCAGATCGCGGCCGACGACGAGTCGGCGCAGTGTTTGGAACAGTGTCCGGTACGCGAGCGCGGCACCGGTGGACACGGTGGGCAGCGCGGCCGAGGACCACAGGGCGGTCAGTCGCTCGCGAGAGCGAAAGGGATCCCAGCCCGGCAGCGGTGCGAATCGCGGCACCCAACCAGCATTGCACGCGATCGATCGAGTGAAATCCTGCGCGCGAGGTCGCGGGTATCTTGGCGGCATGCCGAGCCGGACGCTGAGCGGTCTGGCGGCGGCCGCTGTCGCCGTCGGGCTCGCGGAGCTGATCGCCGCGCCGTTCGGCAGCGGCGCCGATGCCCTGAACGCGATCGGGTCGGCTGTCATCGACCTCACTCCGGGCCCTGTCAAAGAGTGGGCCATCCAGACCTTCGGCACCGCTGACAAGCTGTTTCTGTCGATCACGATGCTGGCCGTCATCGCCGCTCTGGCCGCGGCCGCGGGACAGTGGGAGACGCGGCGAAGACCAATCGGCAGCGCGCTGATCGCCGCGGCCGGCATCGCCGGGTCTGCGGCGATTCTGTCCCGACCGGGCGGTGAACTGCTCGACGTCATCCCCACCGTCGCAGGAACCGCGTTCGGGATCGTGGTGTTGCGGGTTCTCACTGCGAAAACCATCGATGTGCAAGAGGGCCCCGATGAACCCGATGCACCCGATGAGCCCGATGCACCGGATCGGTCCCGCCGACTTTCGCTGGCCGCGTTCGTGTTGTTGATTGCCGGGGTCCTCGGCGGCGTGATCGGCGGGATCGCGAGCCGTCGGCTGCACTCGGTGTCGGGTGAACGCAACGCCACCGTGTTGCCGCCCGCGCTGACCCCCCCACCGCCGATCCCCGCCGACGTCCAGCCGAAAGGTGTCGCGCTGCCGAGCTTCATCACCAGCAACCGCGACTTCTACCGGATCGACACCGCGTTGCTTGTGCCGCAGGTCAGCCACGACGACTGGCGGCTGAAGGTTCACGGCATGGTGGACCGTGAGATCACCTACAGCTTCGGCGATCTCCAGGGGTTCGCCGTCGTGGAGAAGGCGGTAACGCTGACCTGCGTCTCCAATCCGGTCGGCGGCGACCTGATCTCAAACGCCGTGTGGCGCGGCTACCGGGTGCGAGATCTGCTCGCCCGCGCAGGAATTCACCCCGACGCCGACATGGTGCTGTCGACATCGGTGGACGGGTTCACCGCCGGCACCCCGGTGCAGGCGCTGACTGACAGCCGCGACTCGCTGCTGGCGATCGCGATGAACGGCGAGCCGCTGCCGGTGGAGCACGGCTATCCGGCACGGCTCGTGGTGCCCGGCCTGTACGGGTATGTGTCGGCGACCAAGTGGGTCACCGATCTGGAGTTGACGCGTTTCGACCGCGCTCAGGCGTACTGGACCGGGCTGGGCTGGTCGGCACGCGGACCGATCAAGACCGAGTCGCGGATTGACGTGCCGCGCAGCGGTGATCGCGTGCCCGTGGGCGCGGTGACGTTCGGCGGTGTCGCGTGGGCCCAGAACCGCGGCGTGCGTGCCGTGGAGATCCGCATCGACGACGGGCCGTGGCAGCCCGCCGACCTGGGCGCCAACTACTCCAACGACACCTGGCGACTGTGGAGCTACCGCTGGACGGCCAGCACCGGATCGCACACCATGAGCGTCCGCGCCACCGACAACACCGGCGCGGTGCAAACATCCGATCAGGCGGGGGTAATGCCGGACGGCGCCAGCGGTTGGCACACCGTCGTGTTCACGGCCGCGTGACAAGACGTGCTGCTCGCCGACGTCGCCACCGCCTCGATCCAGGTCGGCGCGCAGTCGTCGCGGCTGGCGAAGGTCTCCCGGATCGCAGCCCTGCTGGCCACTGCCGCGGCCGGCGATGCACACCAGGTCGCGGTCGTCGTCTCCTGGCTGTCCGGCGAACTGCCTCAGCGGCAGATCGGTGTCGGCTGGGCCGCGCTGCGCACCGTGCCGCCACCGGCGGATCAGCCGACTCTCACCGTGGCGCGCGTCGACGCGGCGTTCACCGAGATCGGCGCGGTCGCCGGGAAGGGATCCCAGAATCGGCGGGCCGGGCTTCTGGCAGGGCTGTTCTCCGCCGCGACCGCCGCCGAGCAGACGTTCCTGCGACGTCTTCTGCAAGGGGAACTGCGCCAGGGCGCGCTGTCCGGGGTGACGGCCGACGCCGTCGCCCGGGCCGCCGGTCTTCCGCAGGGACAGCTGCGGCGTGCCGCGATGCTCGCGGGTGACCTGCCTGCGGTGGCGGCGGCGGCCTTGACCGGAGGGCCCGGGGCGCTCGGTGAGTTCACCCTCCGAGTAGGGCGCCCAGTCGGCCCGATGCTGGCGCAAACCGCCACCGACGTCGAGGATGCACTCGAACGCCTCAGCGGGACAGCGATTTTCGAAGCGAAGCTGGACGGCGCACGGCTGCAGATCCACCGCGACGGCGACGACGTTGCGCTCTACACCCGTAGCCTCGACGACGTCACCGCCAGGCTGCCTGAGGTCGTCGACGCCACGCTCAAGCTGCCGGTCACATCATTGATCGCGGACGGCGAGGTCATCGCGCTGCGCCCTGACGGTCGACCACACCGCTTCCAGGTCACCGCGTCCCGGTTCGGCCGCTCGGTCGATGTAACGGCCGCGGTTGGCGCACAGCAGCTTTCGCTGTTCTTTTTCGACCTGTTGCACCGTGATGGCGAAGATCTCCTGGATCTGCCCGCGTCCGAGCGGCTCGCGGCGCTGGATGCCATCGTTCCGGCCGCGCACCGGGTCCACCGGTTGATCACCGCGGACGCCGGCGCAGCCGGACGGTTCCTCGACGCGACGCTGGCGGCCGGCCACGAGGGCGTGATGGCGAAATCGCTGACCGCGCCGTACGAAGCCGGTCGCAGAGGCGCCGGGTGGTTGAAGGTTAAGCCCGTGCACACCCTCGACCTTGTGGTGCTGGCGGTCGAGTGGGGCTCGGGGCGGCGCACCGGCAAGCTGTCCAACATCCACCTCGGGGCCCGCGACCCCGGCACCGGCGAATTCGTGATGCTCGGCAAGACCTTCAAGGGGATGACCGACGCGATGCTCGAATGGCAGACGCAACGATTCACCGAGCTCGCCGACGGCCCCACCGACGGATACCTGGTGCGGCTGCGGCCCGAGCAGGTGGTCGAGATCGCGTTCGACGGTGTGCAGGGCTCGACCCGCTACCCCGGCGGCATGGCGCTGCGGTTCGCGCGGGTGCTGCGCTACCGCGAGGACAAGAGCCCCGCTGAGGCCGACACCATCGAGATGGTGCGGCGACTCTACGAGCGTGACTAGCGCAAAGTGCTTCCCTGGCCGGTGTTGCCGGTGAAAGATCAGGTCATGGCATCCCCGACCGCCGCACCCTCCAGTCCCCTCGAACAGATCGACGGAGACGTCACGTACATCCGTACCGATCCCGAGCTGCCCCCGGTCGTGGTCATCGACCGCTCGCCGATCACCACCCGCCACAAGATCATTTTCGGCGTCGTCGCGCTGCTCTGCGCCGTGGCGTGGGCGATCATCGCTTTCCTCAGGGGCGAGACCGTCAACGCGATGTGGTTCGTGGTCGCGGCGATCTGCACGTACATCATCGGGTACCGGTTCTATGCACGGCTGATCGAGATGGAGATCGTGCGGCCCCGCGACGACGAGGCAACCCCGGCCGAGGTCTTCGAAAACGGCACCGACTACCTGCCCACGGACCGAAGGGTGCTGTTCGGCCACCACTTCGCCGCGATCGCCGGGGCCGGCCCGCTGGTGGGCCCCGTGCTGGCAATACAGATGGGATATCTGCCCGGCGCGATCTGGATCATCATCGGCGCGGTGTTCGCGGGCTGCGTGCAGGACTACCTGGTGCTGTGGGTGTCCACCCGCCGCCGGGGCCGCTCGCTCGGTCAGATGGTGCGCGATGAGATCGGCGCAGTCGGCGGAGCATCGGCGATCGTCGCGGTCTTCGTGATCATGGTGATCCTGCTCGCGGTGCTGGCCCTCGTGGTCGTCAACGCGCTGGCGTCGAGCCCGTGGGGGGTGTTCTCGATCGCGATGACGATCCCGATCGCGATCTTCATGGGCACCTATCTGCGCTTCCTTCGCCCGGGCCGCATCTCCGAAGTCTCCCTGATCGGCGTGGTGCTCCTGCTGCTGGCCGTGGTCGCGGGCAACTGGGTGGCCGAAACCTCTTGGGGCCAACACTGGTTCGGGCTGTCCCAAGTCGCATTGTCGTGGTGCATCGTCATCTATGGATTCGCCGCATCGGTGCTGCCGGTGTGGCTCCTGCTCGCTCCGCGGGATTACCTCTCCACCTTCATGAAGGTGGGCACCATAGCGCTTCTCGCGGTGGGCATCCTGATCGCCCGGCCCGTCGTCCAGGCGCCCGCCGTCTCGCCGTTCGCGCACAACGGCACTGGGCCGGTGTTCGCGGGGGCACTGTTCCCGTTCCTGTTCATCACGATCGCCTGCGGCGCGCTTTCCGGCTTCCACTCGTTGATCTCCTCCGGCACCACCCCGAAAATGCTGGAAAAGGAAGGCCAGATGCGGTTGATCGGCTACGGCGGCATGCTCACCGAATCGTTCGTCGCGATCATGGCACTGGTCACCGCCGCCATCCTGAACCCGCACCTGTATTTCGTGCTGAACGCCCCGGTAGGAAAGACCGGCGCCACCGCGGAGTCCGCGGCGGCCTACGTGAACACGCTCCCGCTCGGCGGATCTCCGATCACCGCGGGACAGGTCAAAGAGGCCGCGGCCGCCGTCGGTGAGAAGTCGATAGTCTCCCGCACCGGCGGTGCCCCGACGCTGGCGATCGGGATGTCGGACGTGCTGCACCGCGCGTTCGGCGGCCCCGCGCTGCGGGCGTTCTGGTATCACTTCGCGATCATGTTCGAAGCGCTGTTCATTCTGACCACGGTGGACGCCGGCACCCGTGTTGCGCGGTTCATGCTGTCCGACGCGCTGGGCAACCTCGGCGGCCCGATGCACAAGTTCCGCAACCCCAGCTGGCGGCCGGGCGCCTGGGCGTGCAGCTTTGTCGTGGTCGCACTGTGGGGCAGCGTGCTGCTGATGGGCGTTACCGATCCCCTCGGCGGCATCAACACGCTGTTCCCGTTGTTCGGCATCGCCAACCAGTTGCTGGCCGCGGTCGCTTTGACCCTCGTCTCGGTGGTCGTGGTCAAGAAGGGCTATCTGAAGTGGCTCTGGATACCGGGCGTTCCACTGCTGTGGGATCTCACGGTGACGCTGACGGCGTCGTGGCAGAAGATCTTCTCCGCGGATCCCGCCGTCGGCTACTGGACACTGCATCTTCAATGCCAACAGGCCCTGGCTGCCGGGAAGACGAGGTGCAGCACCGCGAAGAACGTCGATCAGGTCCACGACGTGATTCGCAACACTTTCATCCAGGGCACGCTGTCGATCGTGTTCGCGGTGCTGGTCGGCATCGTCTTCGTTACCGGCCTGATCATGGCGCTGCGGGTGGTTCGCGGCGGCGGCACCCCGTTGACGGAAGACGAACCGGTGCCGTCGCGACTGTTCGCCCCCTCGGGGCTGGTTCCTACGGCGAAAGAACGGGAGGTGCAACGGGAATGGGACGCGCTGGCCAAATCGCCCGCCAAATCCGCTGGTACTGGGGCACGTTGATGGGTGACACGCACTACCAGCGATACGTCGGGCACCGTCGTCGCGCTCATCCCGGCGAGCCGGTTCCGACCGAACGCGAGTATTGGAAGATGCGTCACGCGGTCACCGAGAAGAACCCCGGCGCGCGCTGCTGCTAGCCGCCCGGGCCGGCCTGCGTTGTGACCTGGCCGTAGCCGTGCTCACAGCTTACGCCCAGGAAGGTGTTCCAGCATGGTGGCGTGACGCCGACGTGGACGATCGCTGCGACTTTGCTCGCTGACGCACCCCCTGCGCCCGTCGCACCCTACCGTCACGGGGTTTCACTCCTGCACGGCTGGGTGCCCGGGCTGATCGAGGCGGTAGCCGTCACCGTCCTGCTGCTGGCGATCGGCTGGCGATCGCGCCGGTGGCGATTCGTGTGGATGCCGGTGGCGCTGCTCGTGGGCATCGCCGCCGCCGCCTGGGCGCACTGGTATGTCGACCTGGAAGGGATGGCGGACGACCCCGCCCCCCGGGCGCTGTGGATATGGGTGGGGCTCTCGGGCCTGGCCGTCGCGGTCGTGCTTTTCGGCTGGAGCAGCGCGCGATGGTGGCGACGGGTGGCGGCATTCGTCGCGGTGCCACTGTGTGTGCTCAGCGCAGGGGTGGCGCTGAATCAATGGGTCGGCTATTTCCCGACGGTGCAAACCGCCTGGAACCAACTGACGGCAGGGCCGTTGCCGGACGAAACCAACCAGCCGACCGTTACCGCGATGCAGCAGAACCACACCGTGCCGACCCACGGGACCGTCGTGCCTGTGACTATCCCCAGCGACGCCTCTCACTTCAAGCACCGCACCGAGCTGGTGTACTTGCCGCCGGCGTGGTTCGCCACTGACCCGCCGCCGAAATTGCCCACCGTGATGATGATCGCCGGCGAGTTCAACACGCCTGCCGACTGGCTGCGCATCGGCAATGCCGCGAAGACGATGGACGACTTCGCCCGCGCGCACGGCGGCAACGCACCCGTGCTGGTGTTCGTCGACGTGGGAGGTTCGTTCAACAACGACACCGAATGCGTCAACGGCAGCCGCGGCAACGTCGCGGACCATCTGACCAAAGACGTTGTCCCGTTTATGATCTCGCAGTACGGGGTGAGCGCCGACAGCGCAAACTGGGGCATCGTCGGCTGGTCGATGGGCGGCACCTGCGCGGTGGACCTCACCGTGATGCATCCGGAGCTGTTCAGCTCATTCGTCGACATCGCCGGCGACCTGGGGCCGGTGGCGGGCACCAAGGAACAGACCATCGCGCGGTTGTTCCGCGGCGACGCGAATGCCTGGGCCGCGTTCGACCCGAGCACCGTCATCACCAAACATGGCCCCTACACCGAGGTCTCGGGCTGGTTCGCTATCTCCAGCACCCCGATGCCCCAGAAACACAACGTCAACGTCAGCAGCGACGCGGTCGGCATCGGTGGACGCGACGCCACAGGCAACCCGGGTGACCAAACGGAAGCCGCGCACACGCTGTGCGCCCTCGGCAAAGCCAACGGCATCAACTGCACGGTGGTGTCGACACCGGGCAAGCATGACTGGCCATTCGCCACCGAGACGTTCGCGAAGTCGCTGCCGTGGCTGGCCGGACAGGTTGGCACGCCGGGTGTTCCCCGGATACCGCTGCCCGGACAAGGGCCGCCCCCGCCGGTTGCGAACTGAGCGGCGGCCCTGTTAGCTGATCACGGCGCGGCTTGAGTTGTCCTGCGGGTTATCAAGTCGTTTTCTGTCAGCGACGATCGCGACGTTTCCGAGTACCTAGACTTCGTGAACGGGTGGCCGGCAAAGCATGTAGTCGGCCGCCGGTTGGATTCTGGCTGAAAGGCTCGGGTGGTGACTGTTGACCTGCAGGAAGCAACCGCCCCAGTGGCGCGGGTGCCCGACCTGCTGCATCGACAGCGCGAGCTGCCGGAACCGCCAACCGACGCGACGCAGATCCGGCGGCGCAGACTCACGCTGATCCGCCGCGCGGCAGTGGCGACGTGGGCGTTCGTCATCGTGTTCCGCACGCTGACGGCCGGCGTCGCGTTCAACCGCGAACTGATCCTTCTGTACATCGCCACCGGCCTGGTGGCGGCCAGCATCGGCCGTCGGAAAATGCTGATGGTGGTTCGCGACTGGCTGCCGTTCGCGGTGGTGCTGCTGGTGTACGACGTCAGCCGCGGCGCCGCGACCCTGGTCGGCACGCCCACCCTGTGGCAGTGGCAGGTTGGCGTGGACCGCTGGTTGTTTTTCGGCAACGTGCCGACCGTGTGGCTGCAGGAGCGACTGAAGCTCGCAGGCCCGCCGTGGTGGGAAGTCGTGATCAGCACCGTCTACATGTCGTTCTTCGTCCTGCCGTACGTGGTGGCCGGGGTGCTCTGGCTGCGCTCCCGCGATGACTGGAAGGCGTTCGTCCGGCGATTCGTCGCGCTGTCATTCGCCGCCCTGGCGATCTACATCGTGTTGCCCGCCGCGCCGCCGTGGGCGGCGGCCCGTTGTACGTCAACCGACATCGCGGCCGGACCGTCGAACCCGACCTGCATGTTCGGCACTCCGCAGGGAGTGCCCGACGGCGGTCTGCTCGGGTCGATGCAAAACGCCAGACCCGGTGCCAACGAGTTCGTGGAGCGGATCTCCACCCGCGGCTGGGAGACGATGCATCTGCATGTGGCTCGGGATCTGGTCAACTCGGGACAGGTCAGCGTGAACATGGTCGCGGCCATCCCGTCCCTTCATGCTGCGCTCGCCGCGATGGTCGCGGCGTTCCTGTGGCGGCGGGTGAGGCGCCGATGGCGGCCCCTGCTGGCCGCGTACGTGCTGATGATGGCGTTCACGCTGGTGTATTCCGCGGAGCACTACTTCATCGACATCCTGCTCGGCTGGGCGCTGGCGGCGGCGGTGCTCGCCGCCGTCGGCCGTTACGAATCGCGCCGTTCATCCGGACCGCCTTCTTCCAGACCGCCACAGTACGATCGGCAGCATGGCGCAGCCGCGGACTTTCGAGCAGTCTCGCGAGATCCCGATCGATGTGCAGCAGGCGTTCGATGGCACGCTGCCGATGCCGCTGCCGACGTTGTTCCGGCGCTGGTATGGACCTATCCCGCCGATCAATGAGGTGCTCGACCAGACCGGCGACTGGCACGCCGTGGGCCAGACGCGCACCGTGAAGCTGACCGGCGGCGGCAGCATGCGCGAGGAACTCACCCACGTCGATCCGCCGCACGCGTTCGGCTACCTGCTGTCGCAGATCAAGGGCCCGCTGTCGCCGTTGGTGAGCAGTGTCGCCGGTGAGTGGCTGTTCGCGCCCGCGGGTGGCGGCACCACGGTCACCTGGCGCTGGACGATTCATCCGCGATCGCGCCTCACCGCCCTGGCGTTGCCGGTGTTCGGCCGGATGTGGCGCGGATACGCACGTCAGGCACTCGAACAACTGCAGCATCTGCTCACACCGACCACTCACCACTGACGCCCACCACTGAGGCTTACCACTTGGGCGGGGCCGCTCCCCTGCCGAAGCCCCACGTCGCCTGGCCAAGGCGCGGTTTGCGTTCCAACTCGCCGGGGTGCCGATGAAAATCGTTGGTCAGCAGCGGTTCTGCTTCCCGCGCCTCCATCATTGCCAGGCAGGGAGCGCTGAACTCGCAGGATCGGCAGTGCGCGGCGGGCGTCGGGTAGATGGCCGGCCCCCTGAGCATCTCGAGTGCCTCGACGGCCAGTTGCGTACCGACCGAAGCGATCTCGTCGCGGCCGCGGCGGATGCGGGTTCGCCGCAACAACCCGGCTGTGCGTTGTTCGATCCGCTCGTCGCTGTGGGTCTCTGACGC
Source organism: uncultured Actinomycetota bacterium (assembly GCA_963759655.1). Lineage (GTDB taxonomy): Bacteria > Actinomycetota > Actinomycetes > Mycobacteriales > Mycobacteriaceae > Mycobacterium. The sequence continues at coordinate 31,865 of CAVXAG010000006.1, forward strand.
TCGCACGTAGATCCGCCTGTGCTGCGGGATCGATCGGCCCCCACCGCTCGGCTCGTTCTGGCCCACCCGATTCGAACCGTCGGCTGTGCCTCCGCCGGGCAGATCGAGCGGGCCGCCGGCGCGGATCTCGTTGTGGATGGTGCCCGCGATGTCCATGCCCATGTAGTCCTGCTCCCAGGCCCAGCACGCAGCGACCGCTTCCTCATCGCGCAGCAGCGTGTCGATATCCTGCCAGTCGTCGACGACCTGGTGCCGCAGCACCCAGTACTCGTCGGCCGCGTCAATCCCGAGAAGCTCGACGCGCGCGCCGTAGATGACGGGCATCCCGTCGGTCGTGCAAAGCCCCCGCTCGGGATCTCCGGGGTCAGGCACCAGGCCGCTCACCTCGTGCTCGATTCGGATGGGCGCGAAGTCGTCGATCGTGCTGGCCCACGCGTCATAGCAGTCGACAATCGTGGTGGCTGTCTCCAGCGCGCCGGGTGCCGCGCCGTCGTTCAGCGACCGTTCCAGCGCCTTGTGCACCAGAGACTGGGTCAGCTCGTGCGGCCAGTCCCAGGTGCCCGGGTAGTAGTAGACCGCCAGGGCTTCGGTCACCGCCACGGCAACGGACGGTTCGACGGGCGCAATCGGTTCGAGGTCGCGCCGGTGCGGTGAGGCGAAATCCCACTGCCGACGGCAGCGTTTGAAGCTGGCTCGCTCGTTTGCCGTGATTCGGTAGTTCACGGTCAGTGGAAGTGCGGCCAGGGTTCGTCGACGGGCCAGCGACACCGATCGGCCGTGTCGGCCATCGACTCCAACTCGGCGAGCAGGTCATCGAAGAACGCTCGCATCCGAGCGGGATCTTCGACCGGCCACGCCGCAGAGAACGACATCCACACGTCGGGTCCACCGGACTCCGGCATGTCGACGATCGCGTTGCCCTCCGGCATCAGGCGCCATTGGTATCGGTCGCCCTGGCGCTCTACATACACGAGGTCATCGCGACCGGGGCATGCCGCCACGATCGAGGCGAACAACTCTTCACGGTCCATCCAAGGCCTCGTCGGTCCAGGATAGCCCCATCAAGCGTGCCATGAAGCCCACCGGCTCACGGCGATGGCGATCACCGGCCCGGTCAGTGAAACCCGTTGATACTGTGGATATTTACGTCGCAGCAAGTCGAACCCGGTGGCCATCTGCTCGCCCCGGTCGTGGATTTCGGCCGTCCCGTCGGCCCGCACCCACCAGAGCTGGTCCCAGTCGTTGTCGTAGTGATCGACAAGCAGGCTGACGTGTGGGTTCTCCTCGATGTTCTGCAGCCGCCGGAGCCGGCGGGTTGTCTTTCTCTTGGTGTCGACGGCCGTGTACACGACGTCATGGCTGATCGCGAACACCACCGGAACCAGGTGCGGCGCGCCACCGGCTGACACGGTCGACAGGCACACCACCTGCGCCTGGGCGAACTGCTCTCGTGCGTCGAATTCGGTCATCGGTTCTCTCCTGTGAAATACCTGAAATACCTACGCGTTTTGACTGCGGTCACCCCGGGTAGCCGATTGGCGCCACGGTCGCAGAGGGGAAGTCCATGTCGCAGCGCGCCGCATCAGCGGAACTCGGTCACGTAGGCCCGCCACTCCCAGGTGGAGAGGAACTCCTCAGCAGCAGCGTGGCCCTTGTTGTACAGCTCCTCGACCTGTTTGTTGGAGATGTCGAAATCGAGGAAACCGACGGCCGTTGAGTCCACTCGGATGGTGCGCGCGCTGACCCACGGCTGGCTGAGGTAGGCCTGGTCCCGTCCGACCACCATCGTGGTGATCACCTCTTCCAACAGCCTCGTGGAGCCGAGCAGGTTCAGCGCTCTCAGCGCCGGGATCACGTCGTCGTTGCCCGCGGGAAGGTTCGGCAGCAACGTGACGCCGAAAGTCGGCCACCGCGGCTTCTTGCCGTCCGTGCGGTCCAGTGAATCGATCGGGAAATTGGACAGAATCCCGCCGTCGACGAGCGTGGAGGTCAGGCCCGCCGTGCTGGTCAAGGTGGCGGGACGGAAGAAGAACGGAATCGACATCGAGGCCCGCACCGCGTCGGCGACCATCTGGTCGTCGGGATCCACGCCGTAGACCCTGCGATAGTCCCAGGGCAGCCGCACGAGCTGACCCGTCGTCACATCGGCGGCCGTCACCACCAGCCGGTAGCGCTGCTCCGGTGGCAGGTTGGGATCATCGTAGGCGAGATCGCCGAATGTGCTGACCCCGAGGCGTTTCAACCGGCTGCGGACCCAGTCGTGGACATGATCGCCTCGGTAGATGCCGGTTCCGCGCAGCAGCGCAATCGACGGACCGACCAGCGGCACGCTTTCGATCGGACCCGGGTCGAGAAACTGTTTGTACTTCAAGCTCAGCGCGAGTTCCTTGAAATCCGCCGGCGTCATCTGTTGACCTGCGGCCGCGATGATCGCGCCGACGATCGACCCCGCGGATGTGCCCGAGACGCGTTGCGCGGTGTAGCCCGCCTCCATCAGCGCGACGACGGCGCCGACCAGGCCGATGCCCTTGACGCCGCCGCCCGACAACACCAGGTCCGCCCGCTTGGCTGCGTTCGGTCTCGTCAAAACTGCCCCCTTTCCAACAACTCTCCAACAACCGGTCCACCACCACATCTACCCTGAACGCCTGCGAGTTTGGAGGGCGCGATGGCGGCGAAGTCGATATTTATCACCGGAGCAGCAAGCGGCATGGGCCGCGAGGGTGCCAGGCTCTTTCGTGGCAACGGCTGGCGCGTCGGCGCAATCGACCGCAACGACGACGGGCTCGCCGCGCTGACCAGCGATATCGGCACAGACGGGTTGTGGACGCGGGCCGTCGACGTCACGGACAAGGCGGCGTTTCACAGTGCACTGGCCGACTTCTGCGCGGGGAACCCCGGCGGCGGACTCGACATGATGTGGAACAACGCCGGGATCGGACACTCGGGCTGGTTCGAGGACGTGCCATATGACGATGCGATGGGCATCGTCGACGTCAACTTCAAAGCGGTCCTCACCGGCGCCTATCTGTCGTTGCCGTACCTGAAGAAGTCACCGGGCAGCCTGATGTTCTCCACCTCCTCGTCGTCGGCCACCTACGGCATGCCGCAGCTTGCCGTGTACTCGGCGACCAAGCACGCGGTCAAGGGACTCACCGAGGCGCTCAGCGTCGAGTGGCGCAGACACGGGGTGCGCGTTGCCGATGTGCTGCCCGGGCTCATCGAGACCGCGATACTCACCACGACGCCGGATCATTCCGGGCGCGGCGGTGAGACGATCCCGATGGCGGAGATCCGCGCTCGCGCACCGAAGAAAGGCATGTTCCGCCTGATGCCTGCCTCGTCGGTGGCCGATGCCGCGTGGCGGGCGTACCAACACCGGACGCGGCTGCACTGGTACGTGCCTGCGAGTATTCGGTGGATCGACCGGATCAAGGGCCTCAGCCCAGAGCTGATGCGCGGCCGAATCGTCAAAGCGCTGCCCGCGCTGGAGCGCTGAGCCCGCGGGCATAAGCTGTGATCATGGCCGAGGTGAGATCGCGGTCGCGGCTCAGATCGTGGCTGTACGCGCTGAACACCACCAACCCGCCGGCGGACGGTCCGAACGACGCCGTCACCCGCTGGATCGTGATTACCCGCGCCGCGGTGCTGCCGATGTCGTTGTTCGCCGGGCTGCTGGCAGGACTGCTGGCGGTCGGACGGCCCGGGCTGGACTGGCGCTGGCTGGTGTTGGCGATCGTTGGCATTGTGCTGGCGCACGTCGCCAACAATCTGATGAACGACCTGTTCGACACGCAGGTCGGCACCGACAGCGACAGCTACCCCAGGGCGTTGTATGCCCCGCACCCGGTGCTGTCTGGCCTTGTCAGCCGGCGCACCCTGGTGACGGCGATCCTCGCGGTCAACCTCGCCGACTTGGCCATCCTCATCGTGCTGACGCTGGCTCGCGGATGGCCGGTGCTCGCGTTCGCGCTGGCCGGGTTCCTGCTCAGCGTCGCCTACACCGCACCGCCACTGCGGCTGAAGAAACGCGGCCTCGGCGAACCCGACGTCTTCGTCGTGTGGGGTCCGTTGATGGTGTGCGGCACCTACTACTCCGCGGTCGGAGCGGTGGGGTGGGACCTGCTGGTGGCCTCCTTGCCGTACGGGCTGCTGTGCACGACGGTGTTGATGGGCAAGCACATTGACAAGATTCCCTACGACGCGCCGCTCGGGATCCGCACCGTGCCGGTGATCCTGGGCCAACGACGGGCCCGCGCCGTCACGCTCGCGATGATGGTCGGCTTCTACCTGTTGGTGGCCGTCGCGGTCGCTGTCGGTGCGATGCCGTGGCCGGCGTTGATCGTCGTTTTGGCGCTGCCGCGGCTGGTCAAGGTGTGGCCGTATTTCCGCAAGCCGCCACCCGATGAGCCGCCGGCGAAGTTTCCGGTCTGGCCGCTCTGGTATGCCGCGCTGGCGTGGCTGCATGTGCGCCAGGCGGGCGCGCTGCTGGTGCTCGGGTTGGCGATCGGCGCGGTGCTGCGCGTCATCTGATCCGTGACCCCTGAGCAGTGACTCCCCGGCCGAGGGCTAGTGGTGTCTGCCCTCGTTTTCCGAGGTCAGGTCCTGCTCGCTCGGTAGGCCGACGCCGACGGGGGCGGTATTCGGACCGATCGGGGAGACCGGCGCGCAGATAACCGGGGTTTCCTGTGTTTTGCTGGTGACGCAGGTCGGGTTGTCGGCTGCGGCCTGCGGGGCCGACGCGATGCCCGAACCCGCACTGAGGGCGAGGGCCACTCCGGCCACCGCGAGGCTGCGAGCCGCTCCGACAGATGCCATGTGCACTCCCCCAATTACTTTCGGCTTACTTTCGGCCCGGTGGGCGGTCCCTCTGGCCACTTCAGGTTCGTTAGCTGACTGTACTACGCATCTCAGCCATGCACCCGATTTAGGGTGTGAATGAGCGTGCCGGCGACCAGTACGCGAGCATTTCCGCAAACGTGTCGAAGGCCGCCGCGGAAACGCCATAGGTCGCCTCGAAATGGAGGCTCAGCGGAAAGCCGAGGTCGGCGACACCGTCCATCACCCGCTTGTACAGGTCGACCATGAGCCGGCGCTTGTGCGCAGGTTCGCCGCCGGCCAGCTTCTTGACGAACGCCTGCTCGTCAGCGACGGCGGGGTTTCCCGGGTCCTGGATCAGCCAGTCGATCAGACCCACCTGATTCTCGACCTTCGGTACGAAGCCGAACGACAGCAGAATCTCGGGCCGGTGGTCGGTGCTCCTCGCGAACTCGGTGAGGAACCCCGCAATCGCGTCGGAGTACAACAGCTGGGTCATCCCGAACGTCGCACCCTGCTCGCATTTGAAATTGAACCGGCCCTGTTCACCGTCGCGGGTCGGGATCAGGATCACGCCCCGGTTGTCGACCAATTGGTCATAGATCGACAGGGCGTCGGTCGGCGCGACGCCGGAGCCCTCGCCGTCAGTCATGGTGCGCGGCACCCCGACGAAAACGATGCCCTCGAAACCGGCGGCGCCCAACTCGGTCAGCCGGCGGCGCAGCGACGGCTCATCCATGAAGGCGGTGACCTGGGTGCACAGTCCCTTCACCCCGGGCAGCTGCGGTTTGATCAGCGACCAGAACTCCAGCACGTCCAGCTTCGGCTTCATCTCGACGGGCCGGTCGTCGTCCTCGGCGATCATCCCGGGAATCATTACGTGCCCGATCCGGCCCTCGATGCCGGATTGGGCGGACAACTCCCGCAATTTGCGCGCGTCCTCCAACGCCTGCTGCGGACCGCGCTCCACGTTCGGCGGCACGAGCTCGAGCGCAATGGTGTTGAGGGTCAACGGGCTGCTCCTCATCGGACGACCAATCGGACGACTGAGTCGGGAGCATCACCATACAGATCTGCCCGTCGTGCGGTTTCCACCGGCTCTAACCTCGCTTCGCGAACGCGGGGGCAACGAATCGCTCGAGCATTTGCAGCTCGGCGCGGGCGTCGGCGCCGGGCCAAAACACCATCGACAACACCAAGCGGACTATCCACTGCCCGGCCCGTGGATCGTCGTCGGCCAGGCCGGTGAGTTCGGTGGCGAAGCCGGCCGTGGTCGAGGAGGCGGTCAGCCAGGAGTTTCCGCGGGCGCCCCGAACCGAGTCGAGCAGCAGTCCGCGCGCCGGGTCAGATCGGATCTGTTCGACTGCCACCGTGATCGCGGTCAGGACCCGATCTGGGCCGTCCAGGCCATCGACGGTTCGACGCACGTGGTCGACGATGCGGCCGGCCAGACGAGCCGTCACCGCCTCGAGAATGTCGGCTTTGCCGCCGACGTGCCGATAGATGGTGGCCCGTGAACAGTGCACCCGGGCGGCCAGCGCGTCGATGTTGAACGCGTCAGGCCCGACACGTGACATCAGATCGGTGGCTGCCGCAAGGATTCGCTCGGCGGCGAGCGCGCGGCGATCGCCGCCGACAAGCCAATCATCGCTGGGCACAATAATCAGATAATCTCATGCTGAGACAGAATTAATCAGCTATCTCACCCTTTCGCCAGGTCCTGCACGCGGCGTGAGACGACCGAACGCGGTTACCACACGACCGGGGTCTCGACTCTGCTCCGGGCCATTGACGCTCGTGGTTTCGGGTCGTCAGCCTGGAGGAATGACGGTTCTTCACGATCCGATCGAGTTCTTCGGCGCCGAATCCATCCAGCATCCGTACCCGCTGTACGACCGCCTGCGCGCCGACGGGCCAGTCCACCGGATCGGGGACTCCGAGTTCTACGCAGTGTGCAGCTGGGACGCGATCAACGAGGTGATCAACCGCCCCGAGGATTTCTCGTCGAACCTGACCGCAACCATGACCTATTCGGCCGACAGCGGCATCACACCGTTTCAGATGGACGGGCTCGGCGGGCCCACCCAGGTGCTCGCCACCGCGGACGACCCGGCCCACGCATTGCATCGCAAGTTGTTGATACCCCAGCTGTCGGCCAGGCGGATCCGCGCGATGGCGTCGTTCATCGCCGAAACCTTTGACCGGCTCTGGACGAACGGCATGCACAACGGACGCATCGAATGGATGGGCGCACTGGCCAACCGGCTGCCCATGATGATCGTCGCGCGCCTGATCGGCGTGCCCGACGACGACGTCGACCAACTCGTGAAATGGGGGTGCGCGAGCACCCAGCTACTTGACGGGTTGGTCGATCAGGACCAGCTCGCCGCATCCGGCCTCGCCGCCATGGAGCTGGGCAACTACATCCGCGATCGTTTCGGGCCGGCCGCTGCCGATCCAAAGGATGACCTGCTGGGCGGGCTTGCAACCGCGTGCGCTGCGGGCGGATTCGACGAACTCACCGCGCAGATGATGATGATCATCCTTTTCAGCGCCGGCGGCGAGTCGACCGCCTCGTTGCTGGGCAGCTCGGCCTGGATCCTGGCCGATCGCCGCGATATCCAACAACGGCTGCGCGAGGATCCAGCGCTGCTGGGTGCATTCATCGAGGAGACGTTGCGGTACGAACCGCCGTTCCGCGGCCACTACCGGCACGTTGTCACCGACACCACGCTTGGCGGCACAGACCTGGCCGCCGGTTCGCGTCTGTTGCTGTTATGGGGGGCAGCCAACCGCGATCCCGTCCAGTTCGAGGCGGCTGACGAATTCCGGCTCGATCGACCAACGGGCAAGGGCCACCTCACCTTCGGCAAGGGCGTACATTTCTGTGTGGGCGCCGCACTCGCGCGACTCGAGGCGCAGATCGTCCTGGGTATGCTGCTCGACCGCACGTCGTGGATCGAAGCAGCCGATGTCGGATTGTGGCTGCCGAGCATCCTTGTCCGTCGCCTTGAACGTCTCGAGCTGACAGTCACCTGAGCCGGTTTGATGACAGCGGTCACCAGTAGCGGCGCGTAAACTCTTGCTACATCAACTATCTCAGAACAAGCGGGCCGGCGTGGAGCGGCTAAGCGGACTGGACGCATTCTTCCTGTATGCCGAGACCCCGACGCAGCCGTTGAACGTGTGCTGCGTCATGGAGCTGGACACCTCGACGATGCCTGGTGGTTACACGTTTGACCGGCTCCGAGACGCGATGATGCTGCACGTCGACGCGGTGCCCGAGTTTCGTCTGAAGCTCGCCGATAGCCAGCTGAATCTGGGTCACCCGGTCTGGTCCGATGACGACGACTTTCAACTCGACCGTCATCTGCACCGCGTCGGTCTGCCGACGCCGGGCGGACGACACGAGTTCGCCGAGGTCTGCGGCGATATCGCGTCCCTGCCGTTGGATCGCGACCACCCGTTGTGGGAGATGTGGGTGATCGAAGACATCGCCGACGGCAATGCGCAGGCGGTGCTGCTGAAAGCCCATCACGCGGTGGTGGACGGGGTGGCCGGCGCCTCCCTGATGGCGCAGCTGTGCAGCGACAAGCCCGACGCGCCGCCACCGGACCCGGTCGGGGGTGCCGGCACCGCCCACCCGCTGGCCATCGCGGCCTCGGGGCTGATGGGGTTCGCGTTGCGCCCGTGGCGCCTGGCCACCGTGGTGCCCGCGACACTGTCGACGCTGCTGCAGACGCTTTTCCGCGCCCGCCGGGGGCTCACGATGGCCGCGCCGTTTGCCGCGCCGCCGACCACCTTCAACGCCGCGTTCAGCCGCGCGCGCAATGTCGCTTTCACCCAGCTTGACCTGCAGGACATCAAGACGATCAAGAACCGGTTCGGGGTGACCGTCAACGACGTCGTGGTGGCCTTGTGCTCCGCCGTACTGAGGCGGTTCTTACTCGACCGCCAGGAGCTGCCCGAAGCCCCGCTGGTGGCGACCGTGCCGGTTTCGGTGCGCGACAAGTCGGATCGACACGGACACAACCAGACGACGTGGATGTTCTGCCGCCTTGAAACGCATATCAGCGATCCGGCCGACCGGCTGCTGCTGATCGCCGAGGGAAACTCCGCGGCAAAGGACCACGTTGCGGCCATGGGTCCGAACCTGCTGCAGGACTGGACTCAATTCGCTGGGCAGAGGATGTTCGGCGTGGCGATGAAACTCCTGCCGCTGATCCCTCGGCCGGACAGCCCCCCGTTCAACCTGATCCTCTCCAACGTGCCGGGCCCGCAGACCCAGCTGTACTTCCTGGGGTGCGAAGTGGAAGCGATGTATCCGCTGGGTCCGATCTTGGCCGGCTCGGGTCTGAACATCACGGTCATGTCGTTGAACGACGAACTCGGCATCGGCATCATCTCCTGTCCGCACTTACTGCCCGACCTCACCGACCTGGCCGACGGTTTCGACACCGCGCTCAAAGAGCTGCTGGAGTGCGCGACCGCTACCCGTTGAGCGCGGCTTGGCCGATCACGCGTTGCTCGCGCAGGTCCGCGAGCTCGGCGCTGTCGAGCCCTAGGCTGCGCAGGATCTCCTCGTTGTGCTGGCCGAGTGTCGGCGGAACGAACCGATGGTGACGGCTGGGTCCGGGCGCCAGCCGCAGCGGCCACCCCGGATAGCGGTGCGACCCGGTGATCGGGTGCTCGAGCTCGTCGTAGTATCCCCGCTCGTCGAGGTCAGCGATGTCGTACATCCGCTCCGGCGTGAGCAGTCGCTCGACCGGAACGCGCCGTGCACCGAGGGTTTCAACGATTTCAGCGGCGGTCCGGGTCCGGGTCCAGTCGGCGACCAGGGCGTCGAACTCGTCGTGTGCGAGTTCGCGGTGGTGAGCCGACGCGAATCGCGGATCGCCGCACAGCTCGGGGCAAGCCATCGCGTCGGCCAGGTGCGCCCAGTCGGTGTCGTCGCGCACGCACAGCGCCACCCACACGTCGTCCGTGCCGGTCGGGTACACGCCCTGCACCCAGCCACGACGGCGATTGCCTTCGCGCGGCAGAACTTTCCCGTTCATCGAGTACTCGATCACCAGCTCAGCGGTCAGGCATGCCGCGACCTCGATCTGTGCGACCTCGACGAGTTGGCCTTCGCCGGTCCGGCGCCGGTGCTCGAGCGCAGCCAGCAGAGCCACGCCGGCGTGCACCCCGACGATGGGATCCGCGGGACCCTGCAGGTTGCACGGCGGGCCGTCGGCGTACCCGGTCGCGGCGGCCATCCCCGATGTCTGCTCGAAGTTGAACGCCCAGCCGACGTAGTCGCGCCACGGCCCCCGCAGGCCGAATCCGGGCATCCGAACCAGGATCACGTCGGGCTTCAGTTGCACGAGCGACTCGTAGTCCAACCCGAACTGCTCGATCACCCGCGGCGAGAAGTTCTCCACGACGACGTCCGCCTCGCAGGCAAGCCGGCGTGCCAGTTCTCGGCCCCGCTCGGAGGTGAGGTCCAGGGTGATGTCGCGCTTGTTGAGATTGGTGCCCTGCCACATACCGCTGCGCTCATACCATCTGTCGCCCTCATGGGCCCAGGCACCCGAGTAGCGATGGCCGTCGGGTCGTTGGATCGATTCGACCTTGACGACGTCGGCGCCGAAAGCGCCCAGGTAACAGGTCAGGTACGCACCCGCCCAGAACGTGGTGAGGTCGAGAACCTTGATGCCTGCGAACGGCGCGGCGGGATCTGCGGCCGTGCCGACCGGCCGGCGATCAGATGGTTCCCCGTCAATCTCGGCAGGCGTGCCGAGGCGCGGTGCGGGCCGCGGGGGTGACACCGGTGTCTTCGACAGCCGAAATGGCGCCCCGGGGCGGCGAAATGACCAGTCGTCGCCGCCACCGGCCACGAAGAACCCGCGATCGCGGTATTGCGGGCACTCGAGCACGGTGGCGCCGTCGTTGACCCCGGTGGCGGGGATCCGCATCGCCTGGCTCAGTTCCACGATCTCGGCGACGGTTCTCTCGGAGAGCCAAGGTTGGGCCTTGGCGAAGAACTCGGCACGCTCGGGACCGCCCCGCATGATCGCGAGCTGTTGCTCGCGGTATTCGGGCAGACCCAGCATCGCGCACACATCGAGCCAGTGCTGTCCGGTCAGGCAGTTGATGCCGAGCCACCCATCTGCCGCGCGCACGATGCCCATCATCGGGGCGGCCCGGGTGTTGGCGGGCAGACCGAGGCTTCGCATTCGCTCGGCCATCAGCATCGGGTACGGCAGCGTCGACAGCAGCGATTCGAGCACCGACACGTCCACCTCGACGAGACCCGGGTCGGCTGACCGGGTTCGTAGCGCGGTGAGCGCACCGAGCGCCGCGTAGCCACCCGCGACGTACTCCGAAATCCGGGCGCCGGCCTGTACCGGCGGTCGATCGGGATCCCTCCTCGAAATCCAACCCGATGCCGCCTGCATGATCAGCGGCGTGGCGTCGCGGTCGCACCGAGGTCCGTGCTGCCCGAAGTCGGAAATGCGCACGACGACCAGCCCCGGGCGCAACGCCTCCAGCGCAGGTACGTCCAGGCCCACCCGGCCCAGGGGCCCGGGTCCAACCGCCTCAACCAGCAGGTGCGCGTGCGCGATCAGCCCGCGCGCGCTCGAAAGATCACCGTTATTCGTGAGATCAAGTGTGGCCCCGCGCTTCCCGGCGTTGAGGTACTCGAACAAACCGGACCGGTTCGGGTCTGGGACGCCACCGGGAAAGGGTCCCCAGCGGCGCAACGGATCCCCCGGCGGAGGCTCGATCTTGGTGACCTCCGCGCCGATGTCGACGAGCAGCTTCGTGCAGTACGGGCCGGCGATGTCGCCGGCGATCTCGACGACGCGCAGTCCTTCGAGCGGCCCCATCACGCCGGGATTCCGATGGCCTTCGGCTCCATGTAGCGGTGCAGGCCACCAAGCCCGCCGCCCTCCCGGCCCAACCCGCTCTGCTTGAATCCGCCGAACGGCGCATCGCCCGGGATGCAACCGTTTACCGCGATCTGGCCGGTGCGCACGCGGCGTGCGACGGCGACAGCGCGGTCGACATCGCCGCCCCATACCGCGCCGGAGAGCCCGTACTGCGAGTTGTTCGCTATCGCGATCGCGTCGTCGTCATCGCGGTAGCGAAGAACCGACAACACCGGTCCGAACACCTCCTCCTGGGCGATCCTCGCGTCGGGCGTGACGCCTGTCAGGATCGTGGGTTCGAAGTAGAAGCCCGTGTCCAGGCCGGCGGGACGCCGGCCACCGGCCGCCAGCGTGGCCCCGTCGCTCAGCGCGGCCGCGACATGGGCTTCCACCCGGTCCAGCTGGGCGCGGCTGATGAGTGGGCCCATCTGCACATCGGGATCCGTTGGGTCGCCCACCTTTGCGTGCCCCGCCAGCTCGGCGAGCCGATCGACCACCTCGTCGTGGATCCCCTCCGGGACAAGGAGCCGGCTTTGCAGGATGCATGCCTGCCCCGCGTGCATCGCGCAACCGTCGAACAGCATCCGTTCCAGCAGTTCGTCGGTCAGTTCCACGTCGTCGAGGAAGATTCCCGCCGACTTCCCCCCGCACTCCAGCAGAATTCGCTTCATCGTGCCACCGGCGGCAGACATCACCTCGCGTCCGACCGTCGAGCTTCCGGTGAAGCTGACCATGTCGATTCGCGCGTCGGTGGTCAGCAGCTTGCTCGCCTCGATGCCGCTGGGCGTGACGACGTTGACAACGCCGGGCGGAATATCGGTGTGCTCGTGAATGATTCGTGCCAGCGCGAGGCCGGCCAACGGTGTCAGCGGCGACGGCTTGAGCACGACGGTGTTGCCCCCCGCCAGCGCATTGCTCACCTTCATCACGTTGAGGCTGTGCGGAAAGTTCCACGGCGTCAGGATCGACACCACGCCCACCGGCTCGTGGCGAAGCAGCGTGGTTCCGGCGGCCCCGAACGCGTTGAGCGGCTCGTCGGTCAGCTGCGCCGCGAGCTCGGCGGCGCGAAGCGCCATGAACGCCGGGCCGTCGATCTGGATCAGTCGTTCGTTGCCAACGCAGCCCCATTCGACCTGGGACAGCGCAAAGAACTCGTCGGCGTGCGCCAGCAGCGCAGTCCCCAACTGGTTGAGGCACCGCGCTCGCTCCTCGGGCCCGGCGGTGGCCCACGGCCCGGAATCGAAAGCGCGCCGCGCGGCCGCGATGGCCGCGTCGACCTCGACGAGGCTCGCGTCGGGCGCATCGGCGATCGTCGCCTCGGTGGACGGGGAGATGTCGTCGTAGCGGCCGCTTTCCGGGTCGACCCACCGACCGTCGATGTAGAGCGAATACGTGTCGAGGAGTGGACGCGCGTCGGCCATATCGTTTCCTCACCGAAGTCAGCTGATCAACACATGGTGTACACCTGTCGGACTCTCCACGTCAATCGGCGATGCCCAACTTGATTGATAATCAACCACATCACCCGCTCTTGACAGCATGGTTGTCATCCATTAGACAGAGTGGTCATCGAACATATTGTACAAATATGTCCGATCTGATCGCGTCGAGGGAGGCCGACTTGCGCACAACGATCCCTCTGCATTCCCCCGACTTCTTCGTTGGCGACCCCTACCCGGCCTACCGGGAGCTGCGCGCGACGGCGCCGGTCTGCTTCAACGACGTGACCAAGTTCTGGGCATTGCTGAAATACGAGGACATTCGCTACGTGTCCGGCAATCCCGCCCTGTTCACCTCGACCAAGGGCATCACGATCCCCGACCCGGAGTTCGCGAACCCGGTGCAGGAGGGCAACCTGATCTTCACCGACCCGCCCCGCCACCGTCAGCTCCGCAAGCTCATCAACACCGCGTTCACCAGAAGGCGGGTGTCGATCCTGGAACCGAAGATCCGCGCGATCGTGTACCGGCTGTTGGACGATGTCCAACCCGGTCACACCTTCGAATTCGCCGAGGGGATCGCCGCGCCGCTACCCACTCGGATGATCGCCGAGCTGCTCGGCGCGCCCGCCGAGGACTGGGAGCGGTTTCGGAGATGGTCCGACGCGTGCACCGGGACCGCCGATCCCGAAATCGAGCTCGATTCGTTCGAGGCGATCGGCGAACTTTACGAGTACTTCCTGCAACTCATCGCGGCGCGCCGCGAGCACGCCCGCGACGACATGCTGTCGGCCCTGGCCGACGCCGAGGTCGACGGCGAAAAACTCACCGACGCGGACCTGCTCAACTTCGCGTTCCTGCTGCTTGTGGCCGGCAATGAGACCACCCGCAACCTCATCGCGTTGGGTACGTTGGCCCTGATCGCGCACCCCGACGAATGCGGCAAGCTCGTGGACGACCCCTCGTTGATCCCCGGCGCGGTGGAGGAGATGCTGCGCTGGACCAGCCCGGTGACCCACATGGCCCGCATCGCGACGGCCGACGTCGAGATCCGCGGCCAGCTCATCAGAGAAGGCGACACTGTCGTCATGCTCTACGGGTCGGCCAACCGCGACGAGGAGATATTCGGCAGCGACGCCGAGGAATTCAAGGTCACCCGCAGCCCGAATCCGCACATCGCGTTCGGTTGTGGTGAGCATTCCTGCATCGGCTCGCAACTGGCCCGCCTGGAGGCGTGCGTCTTGTTCGAGGTGCTGCTGGGCCGCTATGCCAAGCTCGAACTCACCGGTGGTGTCGACCGGATGCGGGCGACCATGGTCCCCGGCGTCAAGCGAATGCCCGTGCGACTCGGAACGGGGCGCTGAGCAATGTATTTGGATTTCACGCCGGAGCAGAAAGAGTTGCGCGCGCAGATCCGCGCCTCGCTCGAGGCGGTGATGACGCCTGAGCGCATCAAGGCGGTCGCCGACCGGATGGAGGGTGGCCCGGCCGTCAAGGACTGTGTGCAAGCTCTCGGCGCAGCCAACCTGCTGGGTGTTGGCTGGCCGAAGGAGTATGGCGGACAGGGCTTCTCGGCCATCGAGCAGTTCATCTTCTTCGAGGAGGCGCAACGGGTGAACGCGCCTATCCCACTCGTCACGCTGAACACCGTCGGGCCGACACTCGCGCGTTACGGTACCGACGAGCAGAAGAAGACCTTCCTGCCGGGGATCCTGGACGGCACGGTCGAATTCGCCATCGGCTATTCCGAGCCATCAGCGGGAAGCGATCTGGCCTCACTGACGACCAGCGCGGTGCGTGACGGCCCGGGCGAAAACGCGGACTACATCATCAACGGCCAGAAGATGTTCACCAGCGGTGCGGCGCACGCCGACTACATCTGGCTCGCGGTCCGTACCGACCCCACCGTCAAAAAACACCGCGGCATCTCGATTTTCATCGTGCCGACGTCCTCGCCTGGTTTCTCCTGGAAACCGCTGCACACCATGCCGGGCATCTCGACGTTCTACACGTTCTACGACGACGTACGCGTGCCCGCCGGCTCGATCGTCGCGGGCGAGAACGAGGGCTGGCACCTGATCACCACGCAACTGAACTTCGAGCGCGCCGCACTTGGCAACATGGGTGCGCTCGAGCCGTTGTTTGAGAAGACCCTGAAGTGGGCGAGGACAACCGAACTCGACGGCGGCCGCGTCATCGACCAGCCCTGGGTGCAGCTGGCGCTGGCCCGGGTCGAGGCGCAGGTTGCGGCGTACAAGATCATGAACCTGCGGATCAACGCCGCGATGACCAAGGGTGCCCTCGGGATGGGCGAGGCGTCGGCGGTGAAGGTGTTCGGCACCGAGCTGACGCAGCAGGTGGCCCGCGAACTGCTCGAGGTGCTCGACCGCGGCGGCACCCGAAAGGGCGACGACGCACCGCTGCGCGGTGCTCTGGAATCGGCGTACCGGCTCGCGGTGATCAACACTTTCGGCGGCGGCGCCAACGAACTACAGCGCGACATCATCGCGATGGCGGGACTTCTCATGCCGCGCGCACCCCGCGACCTCCGCGCCGCTGCCACCTAGGAGAAAGTTGACAAGTGAGCAATAACACCACAGACGACAGAACCGAGTTTCGCAATAGGCTCGACGAACTCGTCGGCAAGCCCACCGGCGGCTCCGGCAAGCCCTCTGTCGCGCCGGATCCGGTCAACCAGCCCATGATTCGGCACTGGGCGCATGCACTCGACGACATGAACCCGGTCTACCTCGACCCCGAGTTCGCGGCCAAGTCGCGGTTCGGCGGCATCGTGTCGCCGCCGGTCATGCTGCAGGCGTGGACGATGCCCGCCCCCAAGCTGGCCGGGATCGCCGAACGCGGCGGCGTTCCGATTGAAATGACGAAGAACCCGATGGCGTTCATCGAGGAAGCAGGTTTCACCGGCATCGTGGCCACCAACTCGGAGTTCGAGATCGAACGTTATCCCCGCCTCGGCGACCTCATCTCGTCGACGGCGGTCATCGAGGACATCTCCGACGAGAAGAAGACCGCGCTGGGCACCGGCTACTTCATCACATGGGTGTCCACCTACACCGACCAGCACGGCGAAGTGCTTGGCCGCCAGCGCTTCCGGGTCTTCCGATTCAGGGCGCAGGCCCCTGCCGACCAGACAGGCACGGACCGCTGATGGCCACCAGACTCGCACCGGCAGTCAGCCCGGACACCGAGTTCTTCTGGACCGGGCTGCGCGACCACAAGCTGTTGATCCAGCGGTGCACAGAGTGTCAGGCGCTGCGGCAGCCGCCCCGCCCGATGTGTCCGGCGTGCACGTCGCTCGACTGGGACACCGTCGAGTCCTCGGGCCGCGGCACCGTGTACAGCTACGTGATGCCGCAGCACCCGCCGATGCCGTTCATGGAGTACCCGTACATCGTCGCGCTGATCGAACTCGACGAAGGGGTTCGCCTGGTGTCGAACCTGTGCGACATCGCGCCCGGCGATGTCGAGATCGGCATGACCGTTGAAGTGTTTTACCGAACCTTCGATAACGACCTGGTGCTGCACCAGTTCCGGCCCGTCCGTTAAGTGAGGCCTGCGAAGACAATGGACTTCACCTTCACCGAGGAACAAGACACGATCGCCAAGGTCGCGCGCCAGCTCTTCGAGCACCGCGTCACACCCGAGCGTCTCACCGAACTGGAGGCCGGCGACGTGCGCTACGACCCGGCGCTGTGGAGGGAGCTGGCGACGGCCGACCTCCTCGGAATTGCGTTGCCGGAGGCCGTCGGAGGCAGCGGTCATGGCTTCCTCGAATTGGCATTGCTGCTCGCAGAAGTGGGGTGGAGCGTCGCGCCGGTGCCGGTCTACGCCACCCTTGTCCTCGGGGCCGATCCGATCGCCCGGTACGGCAGCGCACGTCAGCGCCAGCGTCATCTGCCTGATGTCGTCAACGGCAACCGGCTGCTCACCGCCGCGTTGGCCGAACCCGGCCGGTCCGACCCGACCGAGCCCGCGACAACCGCGCGCCGTGATCGCGACACCTGGCGCATCGACGGGAGCAAGGATCTGGTTCCCGCGGCGCAGGTCGCCCACGCGATGCTCATCCCCGCGGCCGTCGACGATGGCGGCATCGGGCTGTTCGTCATCGACCTGAATGCACCCGGCGTTGAGGTGCGACCGGCGGGGACCACCGACGGTCAGCCCCATGCCGATGTGTTCCTCGACGGTGCAAGCGCTTCCGGCGACGACCGGCTTGCCGGCGACGGCACCGAGATGATCCGTTCGCTGCACGCCCGCGCGCTCGTCGGGCTGTGCGCGACCCAACTCGGGGTCACCGAGCGCGCGCTGCGGATCGCCGCCGCCTACACAACCGAACGCGAGCAGTTCGGCCGGCCCATCGGCAGCTTCCAGGCCGTGCAGCAACGGATGGCCGACGCGTTCATCGACGTCGAGGCGATCCGGTGGACGATGTGGCAGGCCGCCTGGCTTCTCGCCCAGAACCGGCCCGCCGCGCGGGAGGCCGGCATCGCGAAATTCTGGGCGGCCGAAGCCGGTGCACGAGTCGCCGCGACCGCCCAGCAAGTCCACGGCGGAATCGGAATCGACACCACCTATCCCCTGTTCCGTTACTTCCTGTGGGCCAAGCACAACGAGCTCGCGCTCGGTTCGGCCGCTCAGCAGTTGGCCCGGCTCGGCGCCGCGTACGCAGAAAAAGGAGAGCGATGACCGCCACGACCTACCGCACCACGACCCTGGCCTGGCGCGACATCAACGTCGGCGACGAGGTGACCCCACTCGAGATCCCCGTCACCACAACCGTGATCGTCGCAGGCGCGATCGCATCACGTGACTTCATGCCGGTGCACCACGATCGCGACTTCGCCAACCGGCAAGGCTCGCCCAACCTGTTCATGAACATCCTGACCACCAACGGGCTGTGCGTGCGATTCCTCACCGACTGGGCCGGCCCGGAAGCAATGGTGACGAAGTTGTCGATCCGGTTGGGTGTGCCCGCGTTTCCCGATGACCCGCTTCGCTTCACCGGCAGTGTCACCGGCAAGTCCGCGGGTGACGACGGCGAGGGCTTCGTCGAGATCGCATTCACCGCCACCAACAGTCTCGGCGAGCACGTGTCGGGCACCGCGACGCTCAGCCTTCTCGATCCGCGGGCCGGCACGTGAGCTCGCTGGGCGGGAAGGCTGCCATCGCCGGCATCGGCCAGACCGAGTTCTCGAAGGAGTCCGGCCGCAGCGAGCTCCAACTGGCCTGCGAGGCAGTCAAGGCCGCGATCGACGACGCCGGCCTGCGACCTCTGGACATCGACGGCATGGTGACCTTCACAATGGACGCGAGCGAGGAGATCGAGGTCGCGCGCAGCGTCGGCATCGGCGACCTGACGTTCTTCACCCGCGTGCCGCACGGCGGTGGAGCAGCGGCGGGAACGGTGGTCCAGGCGGCGATGGCGGTGGCAACGGGCACCGCCACCGCTGTTGTGTGCTACCGCGCGTTCAACGAACGGTCAGGGTTCCGGTTCGGCGGATCGACGGCCCGCTCATCCGGCGAGACGCCGCTGTGGCTTGCGCCGTACGCCCCGTTCGGGTTGTCGACGCCCGCAGCGTGGGTCGCACTGCACGCCCAGCGCTACATGTCGACCTACGGGGTGACCAACGAAGACTTCGGGAGGATATCGGTGGTGGATCGCGCCCACGGGGCGCGCAATCCCGACGCGTGGTTCTACCAGCGTCCCATCACTCTCGAGGATCACCAGAACTCCCGGTGGGTCATCGAACCGGTACTGCGGCTTCTCGATTGCTGCCAGGAAAGCGATGGCGGCGTCGCGTTCGTCATCACCAGCGTCGAGCGCGCGCGCAACCTCCCCCGACCGCCCGCGGTGATCAGAGCCGCGGTGCAGGGTGCGGCATTCGACGGCGAGGTGATGACCAGCTACTACCGCAATGACATCACCGGGCTGCCCGAGATGGGCGTGGTCGCCGAAAAGCTCTGGCGCGACTCCGGACTGAAACCCGCCGACATCCAGACCGCGTTCCTGTACGATCACTTCACGCCGTTCGTGTTCGTGCAACTTGAAGAGCTGGGCTTCTGCGGTCGCGGCGAGGCCAGCGACTTCGCCACCATCGAGAACCTCTCGCTCGGCGGGACACTGCCGATCAACACCAACGGCGGACTGCTGGGCGAGGCCTACATCCACGGAATGAACGGCATCACCGAAGGAGTCCGTCAAGTGCGTGGAACGTCGTGCAACCAAGTCGAAAACGTTGAGCACGTGCTCGTTACGTCCGGCACCGGGGTCCCCACCAGCGCGCTCATCCTCACGCCGCTATGACCACGCAGGCGATCGCGATAGACACCCGGGAAGCGATCATCGAGGCGGCCTTTGCGTGCTTCCGTGACCAAGGGCAGGCGAAAACGACGATCGTCGACATCTCGCGGGCGGCCGCAGTGTCGCGAAGCACGGTGTACGAGTACTTCCGCGACAAGTCCGCGATCGTTGAGGCCTGCGCGGAGCACTCCTCTCAGCGGTTCTACCGCGAGATGGCCAAGGCGATGAGTCGGGGCGACTCGCTCGAAGAGAAATTCACTCATGCGGCGGTGTTCGTGACCAGAGCCCGCCGATTCGTCGAGCCCGAAAAGTACTTCGATGCAGACGAAGCCAGCCTGCTGCTGACCAAGAACGCCGCGGTCCTGCTGCACGAATGCGGTGAGTTCCTCGCGCCCTACCTCGCCGCGGCGAAACTCACCGGCGAGGTACGCAAAGACCTCGACGTTCCGGCCGCCGGAGAGTGGTTCGCCCGCATGCTGTTCTCGCTCTTCAGCACGCCGTCGTCGACATTGGACATGGATGACGACGAGGTCGTGGCTGAGTTTGTCCGATCCCACGTGGTGCGCGGGTTCGCCAACGACCGTGCGGGCCGGTCGAGGTGAGCGCTCGATTCGCTACCGCGTGAAACGCCCGGCGAATCCGCGCAGTGGCAGCCCGGCACTGGTGAGCAGTCCGGGCGGCGCGGCCACCACGGACGTGATCGCATTGAGCGCAGGCATCCCCGTGACGGTCATCCCGATCGACGCGAAATTGTCCGGGTTGGACAGGTCGACACCGGGTTTCGGGAACACCATGTGCTTGTTGTAGATGCACGGGTCACCCTTGATCTGGGTGATGTAGCAACCCTTGATATCCCAGCTCGGGTTCGTGTGCGGGGTCATCTGCCATTCCAGATGCGTCTCGACCCGCGGAGTGCCGTCCACCATGCCCTGATACTTGATGTAGTTCCCGCCCAGCGACCCTTTGGGCAGCTGGTACCAGCCCAGGTCGACATCTTTTGTGCAGGCGCCCAGGTCGTAGCTGAACGTGACCTCGTCGAGTTTCAGGTCGAAGCAGTCGGCCATCATCAGCACGCTGTCGGCGAAGACGCGGGTGTACTTCTCCAACTTGGCGGGGATACTCGGATCGTCGACGGGCAGCCCGTAGCCGACCTCGATCCAGGTGTCCTTGGAGTGGTGACACGACACGTCGACCGACTCGATGGCGGTGACGTTCTCGATCTCGGCGACGTCGGCGGAACACACCACGGCGAGAATCTGATTGAGGCCCGGGTTCATTCCGGTGCCGTAGAAGCTCACCCCGCCCTTTTCACAAGCCTCTTGCAGGAGCCGCGTGACCGGCTTGCCCGAGGCGTGCGGGTGGTTCTTGTCGCGGTGCCAACCGGTAATCCAGTCGGCGGTGGTGACGATGTTGATGCCCGCTTCGAGCACCTGGACGTAGAGCTCCTCGTCGGGGAACACGCCGTGGAAGGTCAGCACATCCGGCCTGGCGGCGATGATCTCCTCGACGGTACCGGTGGCCTTCACGCCGATCGGGCCGATGCCGGCGATCTCGCCGGCATCCTTGCCGATCTTCTCCGGTGTGTAGCAGTGCAACCCGATCAGCTTCAGGTCGCGGTGGGTCTGCAGCCGTTTGATCATCTCCGACCCGACGTTTCCCGTCGCCACCTGGAAGACCCGGATCGGCTGGCTGGCGGCTGCGCTCATCAGTTCGGCCTTTCGAGTGTCGGCTCCGGATAGAACTGGTTCGCCCACTTTCGCAGCGCGGTGAAACCCTTGTTCTCGTCTGTCGTCAGTGCGGGGGGATCCGAGTAGCGCTGGTGCGACCAGATGTGCACATCGGCCAAGAACTGGTCGATGACCCCTTGCCCGAACGCGCGCGCCTTGCCCGCCGCCTTCGCCGAATCGTCGCCTGTTCGGCCGATGTACACCATGAAACGGACGTCGGAGGTGCGCTCGTCGACAGGCGTGATCGCGGAGATCGTCCGGTTGTCCACCATGCCCCAGCTCTTCGTCACCGCCACGCCCAGCCCGCCGTTGATCGCTTCGACTCCGCTCTTGACGTCCTCGATCGACTGGCCCTCGTCGCCCTCGAACGTGATGGTGAAGTCGACGTAGGACACCGGGTCGTCGAAATCGTGCCGGGTGAACACCGGCACGATCGGCGTGTTGTGCACGAACTTGAAATGCGCGGAGTCCACCCCGTTCTCGAGGACGTACTGCGGATGCAGTTCCAGGCTGTCCCGATACAGGGTCATCTGCGGGTAGTAGTCCGCGGCGCTTCTGCCGTCCGAGAAGCTGGCAAAGACGTCGGGCACGTCGAAATGGGGTTCCCGGCCCTCGATGTCGTGCCAGATGTAAACGGACTCGTTGCGTTCCACCACCGGATAGGTGCGGATGCGCCGGCCCCGGTTGGGACGATCCTGGTACGGGATGCAGACGTTGCGGCCCTCGTGATTCCACTGCCAGCCGTGGAATGGGCACTGGATGACCTCGCCCTCGACGTGACCGCCGTGGCCAAGATGAGCGCCCAGGTGCTCGCAGTAGGCGTCCATCACGGTCAGCCGACCCGATTGCGCACGCCAGGCGACCATCTCGCGGCCGAAGTACGTCATCCGATGCACGTCGCCGACACCGATCTGCGACGACCACGCCACCTGGAACCATCCCGTCGGCTTCATCGACAGCGCCGGCTTGGCCATCAGTTGTCCTTTCGATCCTGCGCTCGATCCGAGAATCACAGAAGGCTCTTTGAAAGTCAAGGGATGACGGCTACGATCCGGGCATGGCCGACCTCCTGACAACCGGACGGCGTACCAACCGGCGTGGCCAGGCCACCCGCGAAAGCATGCTGGAGGCCGCGCTGCGGTCGCTGGCGTCCGGTGATGCCGGCGCCGCGTCGGCCAACCGCATCGCCAAGGAGATCGGTGCGACGTGGGGCGCGGTGAAATACCAATTCGGCGACGTCGACGGGTTGTGGGCGGCCGTGTTGCGCCGTACCGCCGAACGACGCGGCGAACTGCCGTCGCGGCTGGGCGAGGACACCCCGCTGCGCGAGCGGGTCGCCACCATCATCGACACCCTGTTCGACGGGCTGACAACCGCCGATTCCCGTGCCATCGAAACGCTCAGGATGGCGCTGCCGCGCGAAAGCGCCGAACTCGAACGACTGTATCCACGCGCGGCGGCCGAGCTGCAGTCGTGGGGACGGAGCTGGATCGAGGCCTGTCAGAAGGCGTTTGCCGACGTCGATGTCGATCCCGAACGGATACGTGAAGTGGCCGCGTTCATCCCGGGCGCCATGCGGGGTATCACCTCGGAGCGACAGTTGGGCACCTACTCTGATCTCGATGCGGCCCGCCGTGGACTGACCAACGCGATCGTCGCCTACCTCGAGGCAACCAACGTTTAGGAGTACATCGATGGTCATCCGCGTCGCGCATGTCGGCACCGGCAACGTCGGCCGTCTGGCGCTGGCCGAGCTCGTCGGCAATCCAGCGTTCGAACTCACCGGGCTGTGCGTGTCATCCCCGGCGAAGGTGGGTAAAGACGCAGGCACACTCGCCGGGGTCGACGTGTCGACCGGCGTCGCCGCCGTCGGCGACCTCGACGCCGTGCTCGCCACCAGGCCCGACTGCGTCGTGTACTGCGCGATGGGTGACACTCGGCTGCCCGAAGCCATGGGCGATTGCATGCGCATCCTCGCTTCCGGGATCAATGTTGTCGGTTCCGCTCCCGGGTTGCTGATGTACCCGTGGGGCGTGATGCCCGACAAGTACATCGCGCGCGTGGAAGACGCTGCGCGGCAGGGTAACTCGAGCATTTTCATCAACGGCGTCGACCCCGGCTTCACCAACGACTTGATCCCGTTCGCCCTGGCCGGAACGTGCCGGCGCATCGAGCAGGTCCGATGCATGGAGATCGCCGACTACGCCACCTACGACGGGTCCACCGTCATGTTCGACGTGATGGGATTCGGCATGCCGCTCGACGAAGTTCCGATGCTGCTGCAGCCGGGCCTGCTCGGCATCGCGTGGGGGGCGGCCATCCGTCAGCTCGCGGCGGGCCTGGGCATCGAGCTCGAGACGATCACCGAGTCCTATCAGCGCGAGCCGGCACCGGAGGCATTCGACATCGCGGCGGGACACATCCCCAAGGGCGGGCTTGCCGCCCTGCAGTTCGAGATCCGCGGTATCAGCGGTGGCCGCCCCGCGATCGTGATCGAACACATCACCCGCCTGCGTGCAGACCTGCGACCGGACTGGGCTCAGCCCGCGCAACCGGGCGGGTCGTACCGGGTCGAGATCACCGGAGAGCCGTCGTACACCGTCGACATCTGCCCCACCAGCCGAAACGGCGACCACAACTATGCCGCGATCCTTGCCGCAGCCGGCCGGATCGTGAACGCGATCCCGGCCGTCGTGGCCGCCGAACCCGGGATCAGGACGACGTTGGACCTGCCGCTGGTCACCGGGCGAGGCCTGTACGTCGGCGGCTGACTGGCACGGTCCACCTACGTTTTCCGCGCCATCAGCCGCTGCAACTGCCCGTACGCGTCGATGGGGCTGTGCAGCGCAAGACCGCCGTCCGCGAAGACGGTTTGCCCAGTGACCCAAGACATTTCCAGCACCGCGATGATCACCTCGGCGATGTCCTCGGCTTGCCCGAGCCGACCCAGCGCGGTCCGTTCGGCCAGAGCCGCGACCCACCCTGGAAGTTGTTCTGCTTCGGCCAGCATCGGGGTGCGGGTCACCCCGGGGCCCACGGCGTTCACCCGGATCCCGTGCGCACCCCACTCGGCGGCCGCGACGCGCACCAGCATGTCGACACCGGCCTTCGACACGCAGTAGGCGCCCATGTCGCGGTCGGCGACCGTTCCGCTGATGCTGGACACCGCCACGATCGACCCACCGGTGCTGGCCTCGATCATGGCGCGCGCGACGGCCCGCATCGTCAGCCACGTCCCCGTCAGGTTGGTGTCGATGACGTGTCGCCAGTCGTCGGGTGTCGCATCCAACAGCAGCCCCGATGCCCCGACGCCGGCGCTCGCGACCAGACGGTCAGGCGCGCCGTGGTCGGCGAGGGTCCTGGCGATGGCCGCCGACACCGCGTCGGGATCGCTGATGTCGCAGTCGATATCACCGCCTTCGACATCCCACACCACCACGTCCTCGCCGGCTTTGCGCAGCCGGTCGACGACTGCGCTTCCGATTCCGGACCCACCGCCGGTGACAATCGCGGTCATGCGGGCGACCCGACCAGTTCGACGCGAACACCATCGGGTGCGGTGATCACGGCCATGTCAACGGTCTTTCCGCCCGGTGCCGGCATCGAGATCCGCCGGACGCCGTCGTCGAAGCCGAGCTGCGCCAACCCCTGCAGCGTCGCGTCGACGTCACATTGCAACGACAGCAGGAAGAAGCCCATCGCCGGACCGTTGGATGCGGGTGGCGCAGCCCGGGCACCGTCGAAAACCACCAGCTCGACGATTCCGGTGTCAGGTGTGCTCGGGTCGCCGAGAAAGATCGACCGCAACCGGTCGGTCGGGGCGCCGAACAGGCTCGGCCAGTCGCCGGTGAAGGTGTGATCGAACAGCTCGGTGAAACCCAGCCCGTCCCGCCAGAACCGCACCGAGCGTTCCACGTCCGCGGTGACTATCGCTGAGTGGTGAATTCCGGGCATGGTTCCATCCTTCCGGCGGACGACGAGCGCAGTCATGGTATTCGCCGACAAAATGGCCGGCGAGGCAGCCCGGGAACGCGGCGTACGCTCGAAACCGCTTGGTATTCAGTTAAAGGAGTGCGATGACCGATCTCGATACCGAACTGCCTCCCGCGCTGCACAGGGCGCTCGAGCTGTTTTCGGATCCACCGGCGAATCCGGACGTCCGCAACGGTTATCTCGACCTGCTCGGCAATCTACCGGCCGGGGAGGTGGGCGTGCCCAAGAACACCGGCCGGATTCAGGCGGCATGGGCCTCGCCTCTGGGGTCGTTGTTCTACGACAAAACCCAAGCACTGTCGCGCAGGCTGATCGTCGCGATGCGGCACCCGGTCGAGTGGCTGGCGATCCCGAGGGGCGGCGTCGCGCTGGACGTCGGGTGTGGCCCGGGCAGCATCACCGCCTCGCTGGCGCACGCGGCAGGCCCCGATGGACTGGCATTGGGCGTCGACATCTCCAAGCCGATGCTGGCGCGCGCGGTGCGCACCCAAGACGCACAAACGGGCTTCATCCTCGCGGATGCTCAACGGCTCCCGCTTCGCGACGAGACCGTCGATGCGGTGGTGTCGATCGCCGCGTTGCAGCTCGTACCCGACCCAACTGCGGCGCTCACCGAGATGGGCCGGGTGCTGCGACCCGGCGGACGGCTGGCCGTCATGGTGCCCACCGCCGGGCCGGCCACCCGATTTTGGCGGATGCTGCCGACCGCCGGCGCCCACGTGTTCGGCGAAGACGACCTCGGCGACATCCTGGAAGACCACGGCTTCACCAGCGTGCGGACGACGAACTTCGGCTCCATCCAGTGGGTGCGCGCCAAACGGTGAACGTCGCTCGCGAATGTGCAACCTGCGTGACGACACGCCGGGCCGGATCGCCGAATTTTCACATTGGGCGGCGGCCGGAGGCGACCGTGATGCTCGGCACCCGGAAGGTGATGGTCGGATCTCGCAGTAGCCGTTGACTTTCCGCGAGATCCTCGGCATGGGCGCCCAGCGCGAGCATCCGTTCTTCGAACCGCACGAGCGAACCCGCGAACAACCGCGCACCGAGAGCGCCGCCGGGCACGAACGGCGTGGTGACTTCACTGTGAAGATCTTCGAGGTCAAGCGCTCCCAGGTCGCCGGCCAGGCGTCTGCCGTAGCCGGGATCCCAACCACCGGCGACCGCCGCGTCGCAGAACGCCGTCCAGGCCCGGTGAAATGCCGCATTCGGCGGCGTGACGGCCACGGCGGTGAAGTCGGGCTCTTGCGTCGCGAGCCAGCCCCCCGGTCGAACTGCCGCGAGCAGACCACGGAGCGCGTCCAGCCGCGAGGGCAGGTGCATCAGGAGATTGCGGGCATGGACGAGGTCGAACGCCGCGTCGGGAAGCGGGTCGCTCAGCAGATCGTGTCGGCGGACCTCGATGCGATCACTGGCCAGCGGTTCCAGCAGCCGCACATCGAGGTCGAGCGAGACGACCGAGCCGGCATCGCCTACCCGCGCCGCAAGCAGCCGCGTCGCCGAGCCGGCCCCGGCGCCCATGTCCAGGCAACGCCAGCCCGCGCCAACCCCGATCGCATCGAACTGCCGGATCGTGAGCGGATCACAAATCTCCTCCAGCAGCGCCAGCCGGGCCCGCTCGAACTCTTCGGCCCCGTGCTGACCGAGCGTGTACTGAGCCATGGCCGGAATGACGCTACACCTTGCCCGACTACAACTTCCATGTCCGCAGCTTCGAGCGGCCAACGAGGTGACATCCGTGGGTGCTCGCCAGTTCCCTGGCGGCCGTGGTGAACTCTTGATTGCTGACCACCGCACTCGCGCTACACCGATGGTGAAGTGCACCGGCGACCACTTGCTGAACCGCTGAGACACCGACTGGCCGCGCGTGGCGTTTGCACTGGATTGCAACGCATTCGCTGCCCCTCTCCGCAATCAGGTCGACGCCGAAATCTCTCGTCGCGGGAGTCGCTGACACGTCCCACCCCATCTGCCGCACGCGCGCGGCGACATACTTCTCGAATTCCCGGCCCGACATCAGGTCCAGCGAACGCATGCCCAGGCGTAGATACAAGACGTCTCGCCGACGCCGGTCGGACTCGGCAAGTCTGACCTCCACCACCGACAGCACAGTGCGGAGGGCGAACACCAGCACGACGGCAATCAATCCGCCGAGCGCAGCCAACGAGTAATTGGACCCGGGCGTGATGACGAAAGCGGTGAACAAGAACCCGGCAAAGAACACCAGCAGGACAATCCGCATCCCGCCTCCTCGTGGCTGTACCGACTCCGAGCACACCTTAGGCAACATCACCGACATACTGATGCTGTGCGGCCTTGGGCTGCGGTCACTGTTGGAAGGCGCCCGGATGATGAACAGGTTGCTTGACAAGGTGCTCGATGCCCACGGCGGGTTGCCGCGGTGGCAGAGCTGCAGCATGCTCGAGGCCACCATCGTCAGCGGCGGCAAGCTGTGGCAGATCAAGGGCCAGCCCCAAGATCCCGAGCCACGGCGCATGGCCGTTGCGCTGCACCGCGAATGGGCATCGGTGCGGCCCTTTGGCGCGCCGGACCAGAGATCCGACTTCACCCCCGAACGCATCGCCATCGAAAAACTTGATGGCCAGGTTGTCGCCGAACGCACCAACCCGCGAGCCTCGTTCACCGGACACGTATTGGAGACCCCGTGGGATCCGTTGCAGCGCGCCTATTTTAACGGCTACGCGCTGTGGACCTACCTGACCACGCCATTCCTGTTGACGATGCCCGGCTTCACGGTCGCCGAGATCGATCCCGTCGACGAGGACGGCGAGCAGTGGGCCGGATTGCAGGCGCACTTCCCTGACACCCTGGCAAGCCACAGTCGCGTTCAGGAGTTCTATTTCAACAGTGACTACCTGTTGTGCCGGCACGATTACCGTGTTGACGTGGCAGGCGGATTCGCCGCAATCCAGTACGTCAACGACATCGTGCAGGCCGACGGAATCAAGCTGCCCTCCAAACGCAGGGCTTACCGCGGCGATGCCGATGGCGAGCCGATGGCCGACGAGCTCATGGTGTCGATCGACCTCAGCGACATCCACGTGACATGAGTGCCGGAGGCGGCGGGCCCGGCGTTATCAGCCGTGACCGGTCGTCGTCGGCGCCTCGATTTCTGAGGTGACCGAGCTGATCCATGAACTGATCACGCTCGACCAGGAGTTGATCACGCTCGACGTCGGTAGGCCCGAGGTCGAAGTTTTGCTGGAAGCCGTCGTCGTTGCGGTCACCGTGACGGTGGACACCGTGGCGGGCGGTGTGCCGGTCTTGCTGCTGCAGGCAGTCCCGATGCCGCCCATCGCGATGACGGCGACAATCCCGGCGGCAGCGGCGACGTGCCGAGCTCGAAGACGTGACCTCATGGCGTCCTCACTATCCTGCGATGTCCCTGTCCTGCCACGTCTCAGCCTATCGGCACGCTGCCGGCAAGTGAACCACGCAAGTTCGCCGGCTGCCCATACCCATCCGGACCTGAACAGACAACAATGCGATTGGCACCGTGAACACCGAAGGGATTGCCGCGATGTCCGATGAGAAAACGGGACAAGCCAAGCTGTTCGACGCGTTGACCACCAAGGGCACCGCCTTCACCCACGCCGAGCGCCGCAGGCTCGGCCTTCTCGGGCTGCTGCCGACCGCGGAGAAGACCATCGATCAGCAAGCAGAGCATATCTGGCACGAGTTCTCTGCTCGCCCTGAGGATCTCGACAAGCACATCTACCTGCGCTCGTTGCAGGATCGCAACGAGACCCTGTTCTACCGGGTCCTGCGCGACCACATCCCCGACACATTGCCGATCGTCTACACACCGACCGTCGGTGAGGCCTGCCAGCGGTTCAGCGAGATCTACCGGCGGCCGCGCGGACTGTTCGTGTCCTACCCGGACCGGGATCTGATCGGCGAGATGCTGCGCAACCGCCCCGAGCACGATGTCGACGTCATTGTGGTGACCGACGGACAGCGCATCCTCGGCCTGGGCGACCAGGGCATCGGCGGGATGGGCATCCCGATCGGCAAGCTCTCGCTGTACACGCTGATCGGCGGGATCAACCCGGCCCGCACCCTTCCGATCGTGCTCGACGTGGGCACCGACAACGCCGAACTCCTCGATGACCCGGAATACCTCGGCTGGCGCCACCGGCGGATCGACGACGACGATTACTACGCGTTCATCGACGAGTTCGTCGCCAGGGTGCACGAAGAACTTCCCGATGTGCTGCTGCAGTGGGAGGACTTCGCCACTGTGCACGCCCTGCCGATCCTGGCCCGTTACCGCGACAAGATGCTCACCTTCAACGACGACATTCAGGGCACCGCGGCCGTCACGCTCGGCGCGCTGCACGGCGCCGCGAAGGTAGCCGGCCAGCCGCTGTCCCAGCAGCAGGTCGTGATGCTCGGCGCCGGCTCGGCCGGCATCGGCGTCCTTGACATGATCCGTCGCGAAATGATGTCGGAGGGACTGTCCGAACAGGACGCGTTCGCCCGGATCTGGGTCGTCGACGTGCGGGGACTACTCACCGACGACCGCACCGATCTGTCCGCGGAGCAGCGGCAGTTCGCCCAGCGCGCCGACCGCGTCGCGGACTGGGGCGTGTCCGGGCTCCCCCAGCTGGCCGATGTCGTGCACCATGTCGAGGTCGGCGTCCTGCTCGGGCTGTCCACCGCAGCCGGTGCCTTCACCGAGAAGATCGTGCGCGAGCTCGCGGGCAAGACCGACCGGCCGATCATTTTCCCGCTGTCCAACCCGACAAGCCGCGCCGAGGCACATCCGTCCGAGCTGGACCAATGGACCAACGGGCGTGCGCTGATCGCCACCGGCTCACCATTTCCCCCGCTGCGCCGCAACGGCGTGGAACGGCCCGTCGCCCAGTGCAACAACGTTTACATCTTCCCGGCGATGGGGCTGGCCGTTACCGCGGCGCAGGCCACCCGGGTCACCGACGAGATGATGCGGGTCGCGGCCGCCACCCTGGGCGAGGCCTCACCCGCCCTGGCCGACCCCGACCAGCCACTGCTGCCCGCCTGGTCGAACGTCCCCGATGTGGCCGTGCGCATCGCCCACGCGGTCGGCATTCAGGCCGTCGCGGACGGCGTCGCCCCGAAACGCACCGACGAGGAACTGTCCGAGCGCATCGCGCAGGTGCGCTGGTCACCCGAGTACCCCGCAGTCCCGGGTTGAGTGCGCCGATAGGAGGTCAGCCATGCCCGCCCAGTCCGATAACGCGCCTTCCTACACCGACCGTCCGATCGGAATCGATGCGCACGGAACGCGAACAGAATTCGACAGCCTGGGAACGGTCGAGGTACCGGCCGACCGGTACTGGGGCGCCCAGACGCAGCGCTCCTTGCAGCACTTCTCCATCGGCAACGACCACATGCCTATCGAGGTGTACCGGGCCTACGGCCTGATCAAAAAGGCCTGTGCACTGGTGAACGAACATGCCGGGCGCCTGGAGCCGTGGCGGGCCAGGGTCATCATTCAGGCCGCCGAGGAAGCCATCGCGGGCAAGCTCGACGATCAGTTCCCACTGTTCGTGTGGCAGACCGGTTCGGGCACGCAGAGCAACATGAACGTCAACGAGGTGCTGTCCAACCGCGCCATCCAGCTGCTCGGCGGCGAGCTCGGCAGCCAGAATCCCGTCGGCCCGAACGACCACGTCAACATGGGCCAAAGCAGCAACGACACCTTCCCCACCGCAATGCACATCGCCGCGGTCACCGAGATCGACGACCGCCTGCTGCCGTCGGTGAAAGCGCTGCACGACGAGATCGCCGCCAAGTCCGCTCAATGGATGGACGTCGTCAAGATCGGCCGCACGCACCTGGAAGACGCGGTGCCGCTGAGCGTCGGGCAGGAATGGTCGGGCTGGGCCGCGCAACTTCAGGCATGCGCGGATGAACTCGGGCACGCCCGGGACGGCTTGTTGGAGTTGGCCGTTGGCGGCACCGCGGTGGGCACTGGCCTCAACGCCCCCACCGGGTTCAGTCGCGAGGTGGCCGGCGCCCTGGCCGAACTCACCGGCATGGCCTACGTCACCGCGCCCAACAAGTTCGCCGCGCTGGGGTCGCTGGACCCGATGGTGCGTGCGCACGCCGCGCTGCGCGGGCTGGCCGTCGCGCTGATGAAGATCGCCAACGACATGCGGTGGCTTGCCTCCGGACCGCGCTGCGGGCTGGCGGAACTGGTGCTGCCGGCCAACGAACCCGGTTCCTCGATCATGCCGGGCAAGGTGAACCCCACCCAATGCGAAGCATTGGTGATGATCGCCATCCAGGTGATCGGCAATGACACCGCCGTCGCGCTGGCCGGATCGCAGGGCAATTTCGAACTCAACGCGATGCGCCCGGTCATCATCAACAACGTGTCGCACTCGGCGCGCATCCTGGGCGATGGCTGCGCGAAATTCCTCGAGTTCTCGGTGAAGGGCACCTCGCTCAACACCGAACGCATCACCAGCTACGTCGACAACAGCGCCATGCTGGTGACCGCGCTCAGCCCGGTGATCGGCTACCAGAACGCCGCGCACATCGCCGAAGCCGCGGTCGCCGACAACACCACGCTGCGCGAGGCGGCGCTGGCCTCCGGCAAGGTCACCGCCGAGCAATTCGACTCAATCGTCAAGCCTGCCAATATGATCGGTCATGGAGTCGCGGGCGCGTAAAGAACTCGAGACGATCAAGGAGACGAAAAATGGCCACCGTCGCGCAGCACATGATCGCCGCACTACATGCCAGTGGTGTACGCCGGGTACATGGCATACCCGGCGACAGCCTCAACGGTTTCACTGACGCGATCCGCCGCTCCGGGGAAATCAGTTGGGAACACGTGCGGCACGAGGAAGCCGCGGCATTCGCCGCCACCGCCGACGCCGCGTTGACCGGCGAGCTCGCGGTATGCGCCGGCAGCGCCGGTCCAGGCAATCTGCACCTGATCAACGGGCTGTTCGACGCGCAGCGCACCCGGGTTCCAGTCCTGGCGATCGCGGCGCACATCCCGCTCGACGAGGTCGGTTCGCAGTACTTCCAGGAGACCCACCCCCAGGAGCTGTTCCGCGAGTGCAGCATGTACTGCGAACTTGTCAGCAAGCCCGAAATGGCGCCCCGCATCCTGGAAATGGCCATCCGGACCGCGATTGAACAGCGCGGCGTCGCGGTCGTCGTGGTACCGGGTGAAGTGTTTCTCAGCCCGCTGAACAACCCGGACTGGACGATCGCGCCAGTGCTGCCCACCCGCTCACTGCTGCGCCCCGACGACGAGTCGTTGCACCGGGCCGCCGACATCCTCAACCGCTCGGCACATATCACCATCCTGGCCGGCGCGGGCTGCGCCGGAGCCCACGACGACGTGGTTGCGCTGGCCGCGACGCTGCAGGCACCGATCGTGCACGCGCTGCGCGGCAAGGAGTACATGGAATACGACAACCCCTACGACGTCGGCATGACCGGGCTGCTCGGCTTCGCCTCCGGCTACAAAGCGATCAAGGAGGCCGACGTGCTGCTGATGCTGGGCACCGACTTCCCTTACCGGCAGTTCTACCCCGAGGACGCCACGATCATTCAGGTCGACATTGACGGCAGCCACATCGGCAGGCGCGTCCACGTTGATCTTCCCTTGGTGGGCACCGTGACCGACACCATCACCGCGTTGCGCCCGCTACTCAACCAGTCATCGCAGCGCGACCACGTGGATCGCGCGCTCAAGCACTACCGCAAGACCCGCAAGTCCCTCGACGACCTGGCGATCAACGACCGCGACCGTACCCCGATCCGGCCCGAATACGTTGCGCGGCTTGCCAGTCAACTGGCCACCGAAGACACGGTGTTCACGTACGACGTCGGCACACCCACCATCTGGGCCGCCCGGTACCTGGCGATGAATGGCCGGCGCCGCCTTATCGGGTCAGCCACCCACGGCAGCATGGCCGGAGCCCTGTCGCACGCGATCGGCGCACAGAGCGTCGACCGCGGCCGTCAGGTTGTTGCGCTGGCGGGTGACGGCGGACTCACCATGCTGTTCGGCGAACTGATCACGCTCAAGCAGAATCGGCTGCCGGTGAAGGTGATCGTCTTCAACAACGCATCGCTGGCTTTCGTCGAGTTGGAGATGAAGGCCGCGGGCATCGTGAACTTCGGCACCGACTTGGACTCCGTCGACTTCGCCGCGGCGGCCGGCGCCATCGGGCTCTTCGCGCGCCGTGTCGAAGAGCCCGATGACCTGCACGCGGCGCTGACCGACGCGTTCGCGCACGACGGGCCTGCGGTCGTCGACGTCCTCACCGCGCGTCAGGAGATGTCGATCCCGCCGACCATCACCGCCGAGCAGGCAAAAGGGTTCTCGCTGTACGCAATCCGTACCATCCTGGCCGGCCGCGGTGACGAACTGCTGGACCTCGTCAGCACCAACGTCGCACGACGGGTCCTCGACTGATGCCGGGCGTTTGATGGCTGACGACGCCGCCGACGTCGATGACCTCGATACGGTGCTCAGCGCCGCAGTGCTCCTCCACGACAACGGGCAGTCAACCGACATGACCCTGATCGCCGCGCACCGTCTCAACCGCGGCCTCGGCAGCAGTTGCACCCTGATCCCGTCGTGGGCCTCCATATTGGCGATCGGTGACGGGCCGGACCCGCCGGTGCGCGTGCGCGCCGCACGTCCCGTCGCAGTGAACATGCGGCGGGTGTCGGCGGCGATGCGCGTGATCAACGGCGCCGAAGACGGTCCGCTGGATCGGCGGGTCATCCGGGGCGCCCTGGCCGACGCCGCCGGCCAGGGCAGTTCGTCGGCTGTCGTGTTCATGGTCGCCTGCGCCACCGGGGCCGCCGCCCTCTCAGTCGTGTTCGGCGCCAGCGATCTTCGCACCATCGCGCTGGTTGCGGTGAGCGCGGCGATCGGCGGTGCGTTCCGCCGTCTGCTCGGCCGGCTCGGAATCGGCGCGCTGGCCCAGGTGTTCACCGCCGCGATCGTGGCCGGATTGGGCGGCGCGATCGCCGGTCGCCTCGGCCTTGGTGAAGCTGCCGGGGTGGCGGCCGTGTGCCCGGCGATGGTTCTGGTGCCCGGGCCGCACGTCCTCAATGGAGCGATGGACCTGCTGGCCTCCAGAATTGCGCTGGGCCTGGCCCGCCTCGGCTATGCGACGCTGCTGGTCGTGGCGATCGCGGCAGGACTCGTCCTCGGGCTGCGCCTCGGCGGTCAAACGCTCGCGCTGTCCTCGGCTGACGTCCGCGTCGCCTTTCTCGCCGACGTGCTGGCCGCCGGCGTGGCCGCCGCTTCCTACCCCGTCTACTTCTCGATGCCGTACCGGATGATCGGCTGGTCCGTCGCGGCGGGAATGGTCGCACACGCGGCGCACTGGTGGTCGATCACGGTCTGGCACGCCAGCCTGGCCACCGCCGCCTTCATCGCGTGTTTGGTCGTCGGCGCCGCCCTGGCCCCGATCGCCTACCGGCTGCGAATACCGTTCACCGCCATCGGGTTTGCCGCCGTTGTCGCGTTGGTGCCGGGTATGTACATGTTCCGGGCGCTCGCGGGTCTGGTGCAACTGGCCGGCGGTGCGTCGCCGCCGCTGCTCACCGCCACGGTGTCGGACGCGGCGGTCGCGACGGTGGTGGTCGCCGGCATGGCGATCGGCCTCGCAGTCCCCAATCACATCCGTAATGCGGTGTTGGCCGCACGCGAGCGCCGGGCTTCACCGCCGATCGACGGTCATCGAGATTGATCGCGCCCATAACCAACGCCGATCAGGTCGGCTCCGGCAGCTCGAACGCCGCGACCAGGTGGCCGATGTCGCGGCGGCGCGAATTGGCAGGCCACACCACCCAGGTGCGGCGCACCAGCGGCTGGCCGATCAACGGAGCCCAGACAACGTTGTCGGGCAGCGGCTGCAGGCCGTGCTCCGGCCACAGCGCGAACGCCTGCCCGCCACTCACCGCGGTGAACTTGACCGCGGCGATGAGTTCCTCATCGGCAGCTGCCGGGGTGTCGGACTCGACGCCGTGACTGCGCAGGATTCCGGTCAGCTCGTCATACCAGGCCGGGCTGGCCGAGCGCGGAAAGCCCACCCACTGCAGTTCACCCAGATCGTCCAGCGCGACGCCGGCCGGGCCGACCAGCCGGGCGGCCAGTTCCGACTGCAGCAGCACGCCAAGGACTTCCCGGCGCACCAGCATCGCGTCGAATTCCGGTCCGCGCGGGTGTTCGCGCACCAGCCCGACGTCAAGTTCGTCGCTGCGCAGTGCCGCGAACTGCGCGGTCGTCGACAGATGCCGTGGAACGATCCGGGTGTTCGGGCAGTCGGCGGCGAATTTGGCCAGCGCCGGCGGTAGCACGTCGGGAGCCAACTCCAGCGGCACACCCAACCTGATCACTGCGCCGGCATCGGTGGTGTGGTCGGCCATCGCCCGCAGCGCCTCGTTGTAACGCGCCAGCACCCCCCGCGCCTCGGCCAGCAAGGTGGCGCCCGCCTCGGTCGGCCGTACGCCGGTGCTGGCGCGCTCCAGCAGCTTGACCCCGAGCTCACGCTCCAGCGCGCCGACCGTCTGCGACAACGCCGACTGACTCACATGCAGTCGACGCGATGCCGCCGACATGCCACCTTCCTCGACGACTGCGACAAAGGCGCTGAGTTCTCGCAACTCCATAACCGAAGCCACCCTATAACCCCGGCATCGGCTGCCCGCCTCGATGTATACGAACTGCTAATAGCGCTCATAAGCTATGTACACAGCGCCGTCCGCAAGGTTGGAATTAGATAGGCGTCCGCCGGTGCTCACTGCACCGTGACGTATTCAATTTTGGTCAAGGAGGCAGATCCGATGGCAGCAAACCTTGAAGGCTCGACCGCACTGGTGACCGGAGCCACCTCTGGAATCGGCCGCGCGGTCGCCGTGCAGCTCGCCCGGCTCGGCGCGAAGGTGGTGGTGCACGGACGAAGCGCCGAACGGGGCGCCAAGGTGGTGCAGGAGATCCAAAATGACGGCGGTAAGGCACGTTTCGTCGCGGCCGACCTCGCCGACCCCGACGATGTGCGCCGGCTCGCCGCCGAGGCGGGTCCGGTGGACATCCTGATCAACAATGCCGGCGTCTATGAATTCGTCGCGACCGCAGACACCGACGACGCGATCTTCGACGAGCACGTGAACATCAACGTGCGCGCACCCTTCATCCTGGTGCAGCAGCTGGTGCCGGGGATGGCCGAGCGGGGTACCGGCGCGGTCGTGAACCTCAGCACCGTAGCGGCCACCATCCCGGCCCGCACCGGCGGCATATACGGCGCCACCAAGGCCGCGATCGAATTGCTGACGCGTGTCTGGGCCGACGAGTTCGGCCGCTCCGGTGTGCGGGTGAATGCCGTGGAGGCGGGGCCCACCGAAACTCCTGGAACTGCGGTGACCCCAGGCCTCACCGACGGCCTGGGCGCGCTCACCGCGCTCGGTCGCGCCGCGACGGCGGATGAGATCGCCAGCGCGGTAACGTTTTTGGCCTCTCCCGCCGCCAGTTATGTGAACGGAGCGATCCTGCAGGCCACTGGCGGACAATTGGCGATCGCCCCATAAACCCAGTCCGGCAACCGAAATGAAGGAAATACAGTGACAACAGAAGCGGCAACGGGAGCTGGGTCGGCATTGACGAGTGAGGAGCGCCTTTACGACGTGGTCGTCGTCGGGGCCGGTCCGGTCGGTCAGACCGTCGCCGATCGCGCCCGTGCCGCTGGACTCAGCGTCGCTGTCGTGGAGCGTGAGCTGGTGGGCGGCGAGTGCTCGTATTGGGGATGCGTTCCCAGCAAGGCACTTTTGCGGCCGGTCCTCGCGGTGTCCGACGCCCGGCGCATCGACGGCGCCCGTGCGGCGGTCACCGGTCCGCTCGACGTCGGAGGTGTGTTTGGCCGGCGTGACCGCTACGTGGCGAATTGGGACGATGACGGTCAGGCCGCGTGGGTGGCCGGGATCGGTGCCGATTTGGTTCGCGGCCACGCCCGGCTGGACGGTGCCCGGCGAGTGGCCGTCGAAACCCCGGACGGCCACGTCGTCACGCTGACCGCGCGGCACGCCGTGGCCATCTGCATCGGTAGCGGCGCGGTGTTACCCGACATTCCGGGTATCGACGAAGTCGGGCCTTGGACCAATCGCAGGGGCACCGACAGCAGCGAAGTACCCGACCGGCTCGCCGTCGTCGGAGGGGGCGGGGTGGCCGTCGAGATGGCCACCGCTTGGCAAGGTTTGGGGTCCGCGGTCACCCTGCTCGCCAGGCGCTCGGGGCTGCTGCCGCGGATGGAGCCGTTCGCCGGTGAACTGGTTGGCCGCGGACTGGCCGAGTCGGGTGTCGATGTGCGAATGGGTGTCTCGGTCACCAAGTTGAGCCGCCCGGGTGGCGCGGGACCGGTCACGCTGTCCCTGGATGACGGCAGTGAGCTGCAGGTCGACGAGGTCATGTTTGCCACCGGCCGCAAGCCCCTGACCGACGACATGGGGCTGGACACCGTGGGTCTGACGCCGGGGTCGTGGCTGCAGGTCGACGACACGTGCCGGGTGCCGGCCGTCGAGGACGGCTGGCTGTACGCGATGGGCGATGCGAACCACCGGGCGTTGCTGACCCATGAGGGCAAGTACCAGGCACGCATCGCCGGCGCGGCGATCGCCGCGCGGGCCGCCGGCAAGCCGGTAGACGTTACGCCGTGGGGAACCTACGCGGCCACCGCCGATCACTACGCGGTGCCCCAAGTCTTTTTCACCGACCCCGAGGCTGCCGCCGTCGGGTTGACAGCTCAACAGGCCGAGGAAGCCGGGCATCGGGTGCGGGTGGTCGACGTCGAAATCGGCGAGGTCGTAATGGGCGCGAAGCTGCACGCCGACGGCTACACCGGCCGCGCCCGCATGGTGGTCGACCTCGACCGGGACTACCTGCTCGGTGTCACCTTCGTCGGTCCGGGTGTTTCCGAGCTACTGCACTCCGCAACGATCGCCGTGGCGGCCCAGGTTCCGATTG
Organism: uncultured Actinomycetota bacterium; assembly: GCA_963759655.1. Classification (GTDB taxonomy): domain Bacteria; phylum Actinomycetota; class Actinomycetes; order Mycobacteriales; family Mycobacteriaceae; genus Mycobacterium. Next base: position 70,081 of record CAVXAG010000006.1, read on the forward strand.
AGCGGCTCTGGCACGCCGTGCCCTGCTTCCCGACAATCACCGAAGTCTGGCTTCGGCTGCTGGAGGCCTACCGCGACGCCTGACGGCGTATCGCCCGCTCCGTCTCCGTGGCGCCCCTCCCTGGGGCGTGCTCGCACTCGGCCATCGGATCCGCTGATGGCCGCCATCGGCCGGCGGGATGGCGGATCGGACCCAGCGCCGTCAGACCATCTAAAGGGGTGCCGTAATGACAACCGTCACACGGCATTTAGCGCCAGCACTGCGAGTCACGCCTCCGCCGGCCTGTCATTCTGGACGCTCTCCGACTCCATCTGGGCCGGTTGGCGCACAGCCGCCGACTGACCCTCAGGCTATACCGACCATCGGTCTTGTATACCGACCGATGGTCGGTATACATTGTTCCGAGACGATGGAGATGGAGATGGAGATGGAGCAATGAGCACATCAGAGCAGTCGCAGATCCGCACCCGCATGTTCGCCCGCACATTGGGCCCGTTCTTCACAATTGTCCCGACCACAGTTGCGGTGCGCGGCTCGTACATGAAAGAACTGTTTACCGAATTCAAGGCCAACCCCATGTGGCCGTGGCTGTTCGGCGCCATCCTTCTGATGTTCGGCCTGGTTATCATCGCGTTTCACCAGTACTGGCGCAGCCCTGCGGCGATCATCGTGTCTGTCGTGGGCTGGTTTCTTGCGATCCGTGGAGTGCTTCTGCTGACCGTTCCCAGCGCCTACGACGCGGCAGGCAATGCCGTCTACAGCTCGGGGGCGACCGCGGTGATATGGGTGCTGTTCATCTGCCTCGCCTCGGCCGGGCTCTACCTGACGTACGTCGGCTGGAAGCCGCAACCCGGCGCGCCAACCCATGATCCGCATGCCGCGGGTAATTAAGCATCCCGACATCCGCAGAGCGGAGCTGCTCGATCGGGCATCGGAGCTATTTCTAAGGCACGGATACGACAATGTCAGCCTGAACGATCTGATCGCCGACGCCGGGGTCTCCAAAGGCGCCTTCTACCATTGGTTCCCGTCCAAAGACGCGCTGATCGCCTCCTTGGCCGAGCGCAGCGCCCGCGAAGCATTCGCCGTCATCGAAGTGGCCGTGGCGCAGTGCGCAGGCAACCCGTTGGACAGGCTCAACACGGTGTTGCAGGCCGGTTTCGACGTCAACATGGAAATGGGCGGACCGGAGCAACTGGCCGCGATGGTTGCGTTGCTGCGCCCCGACAATGCTCACCTGTACGAACGAATCGTCGCCTTCGAGCAAGAACTCTTCCGGCCCCTGCTGACGCGATTGATATCGGACGGCGTCGCCGACGGCATCTTCGACACGTTCGATCCCGAAGGCGTCGCCGACATGATTTATGGTCTCGCCGCCCGCACGAACTCGAACATTCTGGACGTGTCACGCGCTGCCGACCCGTCCGCGCGAGACCAGGCGATCGACGTTCTGACAACCAGATTCCGGCTCCACGGGCTTGCCATCGACCGCATCCTCGGACTACCTGACGGAAGCATCACCACGCTCACGCACGCACAGGTCCACGCTTTGGTTGCGGCACTGCCCCGGAACTAGCACTTCTCGACTTGCTGCTGCGGCCGCACCGCGGCCGGGGCGGCCGCCTCTCGTGACGTCTCCGGGGGGCGAACATGAAATCGCGCGCGCCGGTGCTCGCGACAACGACGCCGGACCGCCCCTAACGCGGCGAGCGAGACCAGCGCGGCGACGGCCAGCACCCACGGCCAGGCACCGTGCTGGTACACCCACGCCGCCAGGGCGCCCTGGACCCGGCCGGCGGTGGCGATGACCCGATTGTTGGGACTACCGCTGCCGCCGAACAGGCGCACCTCGTAGATACCGTAGTAGCCGACGTACACGCCGACCAGCACCAGCACTCCCCCGCTGATCCTGTTGACGTACGGCACAATTCGCCGCATCCGGTCGACCACCGTCGAGCGCGTGACCGCGATAGCGATCGCCAGCACCCCCGCGACCATGGCCATCCCGGCGCCATAGGCCACGTAGACCCACAGGCCGTCGAGGAAGTGGCCGCTGCGCAAGCTGACGCCGGTGACCGCCAGGAACGGGCCGACGGTGCAGGACAGTGACGCGAGCGCATAGCCCACCCCGTAGGCGAACATTGAGCCGATCCGCGCCGTGGGCGCCCATCGCGAGCTGCCGGCGAACGGGACGAGGACCGCAAGGTTACGGCCCGCGAGCAGCCAGACACCAAGGGCGATAAGAACAATCCCGATCACCACCGTGACATATGGGACGTAACGTTGCACCGTCGAGGCCAGCGAGACGGCGAGCAACCCGAAGCTGCTGAACACCGCCAGGAAGCCCAGGGCCATCGCCGCGGTGGCCGCCAGCGCCCGGCCGACCGCGGCCAACGGGCCGGTGCCCTCGCCGCGCACGACCAGGGTCAGGTAGGCCGGCAGCAGCGCGAAGCCACACGGGTTGAGCGCGGCTACCAGTCCGCCGGTGAAAGCCAATCCCACCAGCCCTTGTTGCATGTCGACCGCGCTACGTGATCAGCGCGACGACCCGGTCGGACAGCTCCTGCTGAGACATGGCCTGCGTCGGGTTGTTGACGAAAGTGGACGAGCCGTCGGGGCGGTAGAACAGGTAGGCGGGCTGCCAGGGCACATTGAACCGGGCCCACAGCGAACCGTCGGCATCGTTGAGGTTGGTGAAGTTCATGTTGTACTTCGACACGAAGGCCTGCATCGAGCCGACATCGGAGCGGCCCGCCACGCCGACAAAGGTGACCTTGGGATTGGCGGCGGCGATCTGGCTGACGGCCGGCGCCCCGGCATTGCTGAACGGGCACCACGACGCCCAGAAGAACATCATCACTGGCTTACCGACCAGGCTCGCGCCGTTGAACGGGGCACCCGACAACGTGGTTCCGCTGAATTGCAGGCGGTCGTCGGCGCGAGCGACCGGCGCGCTCGCGCCGACGAACACCAAGGCGGCCAGCAGACCCATCAGTAACCATTTGCTCCACGACAGATTCAGGGGCGCCACGATGATTCCTCCTTGCGCGCTTCCCGGCGCATGCGGCGGCCATTTCACTATGTACACGGTGATAGCGGTGCCCGGGTTCGGTTGCTCACTGTGAAATCTCTCTGTCAGGGCTGACGGGTGGACCGCCGGGTGCTGCCAGTTTTCGGTATGCCGCGGTCAACCACGCCGGTCCGTTGCAGAATTCGTGGTCGATCCACCACACCAGCAGGCCCAACGCCGCCGAGGTGTAGAACTCGGCGGCAACCTCGGCGGGCACGCCGGTGCCGGCCCGGGTGAACTGCGGCCGCAGATGCTTTCGCAATAGGTCGCCGATGAGTCGGCGCAGATAGCGCTGGACCAATGCCCCGCCCTGGCGTCCACACAGCGCGCGGTACACCCGCTGATTTCGATACGCGTGCTCGAACAGCAGTGTGGCCGGCAGGGTGACGTCGATTTGGCTGGTGGCGTCAATGGCGCCGAGGTCGTGCTCGAGCTGATCGCGCATCCCGTCGAAACTCGTGGTCAGCAGCGCTTCCTTGTCGCGGAAATGGACGTAGAAGGTGGACCGGCCGACGTCGGCGCGATCCAGGATGTGCTGGATCGTGGTCTTCTCGTAGCCCTGCTCGATGACCAGCGCGAGAAAGGCGTCGTGGAGCAGCGTGCGGGTGCGCCTGACCCGCCGATCCGGAGCCGCCGCGCCCGGATCCCCTGATTTCCGAACAGCTTGTCGATCGTGTTCGGTTCTGGACATCTCGCCTCCGTTGGTTGTTGACGGAATTTCCGTCTGGCCGCTTCAATTGAACACGATGTTCGGAAACATACAAAGTGTTTCACAAAACACCGGAGCGGAGAAGTTCATGAGCACACTGCCGATGTATGTATGGCCGATCATGCTGGTCGGATTGGTCGGTACCACCACAACCATTTGCGTCATGCTGTGGCGTGGCGCCCTTGGCGCCGGCGTTGGCCGCCGAACCGCCACCACGGTCGCAGCTGGGGCCGCGACCGCCTGGGCGACTTGGGTTTTGGCAAGTGCGTTACTTGCCTACGCCGACGTGTATCGGTTCGCGCCGGGTAAGGCGCAGCCGTGGCTCCCGATAGTGATGACCTTGTCGATCGCAGCGGTGCTGGCGGCTACCCGAATCCCGGTGGTGTCGCGCATCCTGGCCCAACCGGAAGCGTTGTGGCGGCTGACGGTGCCCCAGATCTTTCGGGTGGTCGGCGTGACCTTCCTGATCGTCATGGCGCTCGGCAAGCTGCCGGCCGTGTTCGCCCTGCCCGCCGGGCTGGGCGACGTCGCGATCGGCGTCGAGGCGATAGTCGTCGCGCGCAGCCTTCGGCGCGGCGTCGTCGGCCGCCGCACGGTGTGGTTCAACATCCTCGGCCTCGTCGATCTCGTTGTCGCGCTTGGCATCGGTGTCTCCGCGGCGCCCGGAGTCGCTCACCTGCTGTCGCTGACGCCGTCCACCGAGCAGATCGCGCTGCTTCCGCTTGTCCTCATCCCCACCGCCGTGGTGCCGCTCGCGGTGGCACTGCACCTGCTGTCGTTGCGCAAACTCGTGGCGACCACGCAGGCCACCCTCGTGGTAACACCTGTAGGAGCATGAAAATGACCAAGACCATTCCTCACCTCGTCAACCGCTTCGTCATCGACGCCGACGGCACATTCGACGACCTCAGCCAGCGGTTCGAATCCTTGGTGCCGACCATCGATTTTGCGGAGCTGACCGATCTGATCGAATCAGGTGACCTGTCGCGCGTGCGGCAGTACACCGCCGAGCATGCGCCGAACTCGTTCGTCAACTTCTGGACGTTCGACCCGACGCCGATGATGGCCCTGGCAGGTCATCGGACCCGCGCGATCACCTACATGGTGGGCAACAACGTGATCGTGGAGACGATGTTCCGCCACGATCCCGGCGTGATGCTCTACGCCCCGCTGCGCACCGCGATCTATGAAGACACCACCGGCGGCGTCCACCTGAGCATCGATCAACCGTCGAGCAGATTCGCCAGCTTCGGCGACACGCGCATCACCGAGGTCGGATCGCTTCTGGACACGAAGCTCGCGGCCCTGCTGCGGCTACTCGGCGTGCCGGTTCCCGTTGAGCTCGAAAAGATCTGACACTTCCGAAGGAGCAGACATGAAAACCAGCCAACTCCACGCCCAGTACGCGACGGGCCTGTCCCGGCAGAACATCGAGCAGGCCCTCATTGCTGCCGGAAAGGACCTGGATCATCTTCAACCCGCCGACCTTGGGCTGCTCGAGGACTTCCACACGATGGGTCGCATTGCCACAAGCGAACTGGTGGACCTTGTGGGCATCAGACGTGAGCACGAGGTGCTCGACGCGGGCAGCGGGATCGGCGGTACTGCGCGCTACGTCGCCGACCGGCGCGGTTGCCGAGTGACAGCGGTCGATCTGACCGAGGAGTACTGCGCTACGGCCCGTTGGCTCAATCACCTTGTCGGACTGGACAAGCGGATCTCTGTTCATCGGGCCGACGTCACCGAACTGCCCTTCCCCGACGCAACTTTCGGGGTCGTGTTCAGCCAACACGTCCAGATGAACGTGGCCGACAAGGCGCGCCTTTACCGGGAAGCACGCCGCGTACTGGTAAGCGGAGGCCGGCTCGCCATGTGGGACATCATCAGTGGTGAAGGTGGCGAACTCGACTTCCCGCTGCCGTGGGCTGACGAACCCGGGCTCAGTCACCTCGCCACATCCGACCAATTGCGCGCTACCGTCGAGTCGTCGGGGTTCACGATCGGGCACTGGAATGATCGCACCGAACAGGCGAGCGCGACGATGCAGGCGATCCTGACACTGCCTCCGAGCCCACTCGGACTGCACGCCTTCGTCCCCGACTTCGCGGAGAAAGCCAACAACCTCACCATTGCCCTCACCGACGGACGGCTCCGAGTGATCCAGGGTGTGGCAGAAGCTTAGTTGTTCGACGATGGGCACTCGATGTCGATGTAGACGGTCGTGAACCCTGTCGCGACGGCCTTGGAATTGGGCAGGCCGTGCACGTCGGTCACTAGGCATTGCGACAACGGAGCAGTCTGACTCCCGTTGATTTGCACGTTGTAGCCCAGGCCCTGCAGGCTTTTGATGGTATCGGCGGCCGATTCATCGCCTGTGGGGGCCGCCTGGGCGGCAGCGCACCACCCAATCGCGGCGGCAAAGACGATCCCGGTGACAGCTGTGCGGATGGCGAACTTGTTCATGCTGCTAGATAGGGCGGGGGGTTACGGCTGAGTGATCGGCGGCCGCAGACCGACTATCCAACCGATGCGGCGGGCTCCGGCGGACCTGGCACGCAGATATGTCGGTGGATCTCTCGGGTGAGGTCGTCCACTTTTTGCAGAAGCTTAGTGAACTGGTTGGTGTTGTCGTAGGTGTGCATGGCGACCTCGGAGCTGATTTGATCGGAGCGTTTGGCGGCGATCTTCAGGATCGCGCCTTGCAGGCCGGCGACCATCGAGAGCATCAGGTTGAGCAGGATGTAGGGGTAGGGGTCGGACCCGTGCGCGCCGTCGGCGGAGCCGCCGAGGTAGAACACGCTGTTGACGACTGCCCACACTGCCATGATCGCGAGGAAGCCGAACACGAACGGCCATGAGCCCATGCTGTTGCGCATGTCACCCATGCTGTTGCGCATGTCATCAGCCGCGCGTTCGCCCACAGTGAGTTGGTCCCCCGTGCGAACTGCGGGGTGTTTGTGCCAGTGTCGCTGCCACTGCATGCTGGATGATTCTTTCGGTCAGCTTGGTCGGAGACATCACGTAAAGACATCACGTGAGCCATATTGTGTGTCTCCTCGACGCCCGGGTGTGCCCGCGCCAGCAAACCTGCCAGCTAACTGCCAGCAGCGATCAGGGCGCGGTCGGGTCTCCCGGTGGTGGGCCCTGGACGTCGGGACCCGGTTCTGGACCGGACGGCGCACCGTCCGCGGCGGGTGCTTGCCCGTCGGCGGGCGGGGCCGCCGACGGGTTGGCCTGCCCGTGCGGGAGGTGTTGCACCCCGAGGGGAACGAGCTGGCGGGAAGCGGCGGGAGCCGGCGCTATCGGTGTGTTCACCGGTGCGGCGCCCTGCGGCGCGCCGGTGGGAGTTGCGGGTGCTTCGGGGGTGACCGCGGCTGGGGGCACTTGGAGTGCAGGTGGGGCGGATTGCTGGGGCGCAGGCGGAGTGACGTCGGTGTCGGTATGCCGCGGCGCCGCGAGGCTCCACGTCGCCGCCAGCACCCCGAGTGTCCCGCCACAGAGAATGGTCGCGGCGGCGATGCTGCTCGGAGCCGGCCGGCGGCGCTCACGCCGCGGGTTTTCATCGTCCTCAGTCTTCGCGGTCGGGGGGCCCGCGAGGGCCAACGCGGCGCCGCGGGCGAGCGGCACTTCACCGTCGGGCGCCGCGACGTCCGCCTTGTTTGCCGCCTCCGCTGGCCGAACCGTCACGATGTTTGTCAGCCCGAACTCGGTCAGCGTCGTCACCAGTTCGCGGGCCTTCAGCTCGCTACCTGCACTCCACGTGACGCCGACGGCGCGCAGCCGGTGACCCTCCGCGCTGACGCTGCCCTGAATGCCGAGCACCGCGGCCATCACATCGGTCATGGACGCGTCGGCTCCGGAGAGGTCGACCGCGTCGCGGTCCACCGTGACGACATCGGGGATGCGGCCTTCGAGCAGGACCAATCCCGCAGCGATCCGCGTGATCGAAACGCCGAGCACAGTCTCCACGTCGCGCACCCTCCGCCGCCCCGATGAGCCGTTCGCGGTCGTACCCGCGAACGGCGATGCCGAAACGCGTTCCAAGGATTCGCAACGACAACGCACAGACGCTCATGTCAACGGCTTCCCCGCCGACGACCGATCCGCACGACAGCTAAGTGCATCAGGACAACAAAGTGACCACACGTGCCCCAGTGATCCCCGCGAGGGCCGGTGAATTACCTGGCGGTTAGCCACACGGGGTTGGTTAATGCCACCATGGCTCCAGGTCGCCCCCGCGCCGCTTCACGCACCTCCAGGCGAGCGAAACGTGCTGCCGCGCCATCGATTTCCCATCGTAACCGAGCCGGGTCTGACTTACCGACCACCCCCCGCCCAACACAGCCCGTGGCGGTGATCAAGGTGGCGCTGGCGCCTGGCGGCCCGCTGATTTGGGCGCTCACCGTCACCGGCGTTTGTCGCGGCACCCGCAGAGTCTGACCCGGACCGGCGACGTCCACACTGTCGCCAGTCAGGCACAACGCGGTGAACTGAAGCGCGACAGAACGTGATTGGGCGATATAGCAGCGGCCGCGGCGCAAACCCTCCACGAGCGAAGGTACCGCGAGATCCTCGGCGTAAACGACGGTCTGGGGCAAGCCGACCGGCTGGTGCGGGCCGTGGGAGTCGCTGCCGCCGACTGCCGCGACGCGTCGCCCCCGCCGAAGCAGCCGCTGCCAGATACGTAGCGAGAGTTCATCGTCGAGGTTCCACCGACCATTCCAAACCTCAAGGGCGTCCACGTGCGCAAATCCAAACTCCCAGGCCGATCCTGGCAGCGGCACGGCGGGATGAGCGGCCACCACGATGCCTCCGCCCGCGCGGACCTCGCCGGCGAAGCGCGGGAAAGCGCCGTCGCGTGGCCCGTATCGCCAGTCGACCCAGCCGTGCGATGGCAGGCCGACGGCGAGCCAGTGCCCGTGCCTAGTGGTGACCTCCTCTCCTGGAATTACCAGGAGAGCGTCGGTGCGGCACGCGGGCCATGCCCGGTTTGCAGCACTGGTGTTGTGGTCAGTGGAGACGATGAAGTCCAGGCCACCGGCGTGCGCGGCCGAGACCAATCCGCTCGGCTGGTGCACTCCGTCGGAGTGCACAGTGTGCAGATGCAGGTCGCCGCGGTACCAGCCCGGGCCGCGGGCCGCCGGCGCCGTCGGCATCTCGATGAGTTTGCCGGCCGGCGCGGTCGCGGTGCCGCGCTCCATGGTGACCTGCGCCTGCCAGGCCATGCCCCACGGATTGAGTACCACCGGACCGAGAGCAAGGGCCCACACGCCGGGATCGATAGGGCCCGCCAGATAGCCCGGCGTGGCACCGGTCGCGGAGATCACAAAGCGGTCGCGGGCTCCGCCCGACCAGCCGCGAAACCCCGCGGCATTACCCAGGCAGTGTCCGGCCGGACCAAAAATGCCTAGATCCAACACATTTCGGGCCACCCCGCACAGTGCAAAATAGTCGTGTGAAGTGGCAACTCTGAGCCGCTCCACACCGACGGGTACCTCGAACGGCAAGTATGCCCAGCGGTCGATCCCGAATCCGAAACGGCCGGCAAACGTGACGTCTATCGGCTTATCCCGGCGTGGCTCGGTCCATGCCGCGGGTGTCACCGGCGCGATGCTCATGGCTGTCCCTTCCATCGGTATCGGGCACAGCATGCGGCACGCGCAGTTAGCCACCCGTGACATCGACACGAACACCCGGCATCCGGCCGCTGTCGCTTGGCTACCTCATCGAAGTCGGCCAGGCACCGACAAGATCCGGCCGAACCTGGCCGTCAGCCGACGCTTCGGCAGCTCGATGCCGACGTCCTGTCAGCGCAGCTCCTGGATGCGGATCATGTTGCCGGCAGGATCGCGGAGGGCGCAGTCGCGAACCCCGTACGAGCGTGCCGTAGGTGCCCTTGGCCATCATCTCGGCGATGACGCGGCGCTCATCGTCGGTGAGGCCGGGGGTGGCGGCCGGCGGGTACAACACGACCGACGTATCGGGCTGGTTGGGCGGGCCGACCGTGATCCAGCGCATTTTGTCCCGTCCGACGTCGAGGCGCACCTCGAAGCCGAGGATGTCGCGATAGAAAATCAGGGCGGCGTCCGGGTCATCGTGCGGGAGAAAGCTCGAGTGAATGGTGATGTCGATGGCGCTCACGCTATGTGCGGTTGTGTGATCCGTGCTTCTCGATTCCTGATCGGTCTGCTCACCTGTTTCGCCACCCACGGCGGAATCCCCGCTGTCGCGTCCACCGCCTGGCGCCGGTAGGTGACCGGCGGCATCCCGACCAGTTCGGTGAAGCGAGTGCTGAAGGTACCCAGCGACGCGCAGCCAACCGCTAAACAGACCTCGGTGACGCTGAGGTCACCACGGCGCAGCAGCGCCATCGCACGCTCGATGCGCCGCGTCATCAGGTAGCTGTACGGCGACTCGCCGTACGCCAGCCGGAACTGGCGGCTGAGATGCCCGGCCGACATGTTCACGCCGCGGGCCAGAGCCCCGACGTCCAGCGGCTGCGCGTACTCCCGGTCCATCCGGTCTCGAACGCTGCGCAGCAGCGCGAGGTCGCGCAGGTGCCCGTCGTCGCGTGTGCTGGTTACCTGCCGTCCTCCAACCGGAGAATGCGGGCAGCGTTGCCGTACAAGAACTTCGGCCACACATCATCTTTAAATCCAACGTCCGGCAGCTCACGGAAAATCCGCTCCAGCGACAAGCCCATCGGGAAGTAGCCGGCGTACAGCACTTTGTCGGCTCCGCGGGTGTTCGCGTAATCGACGATGGCCTTCGGGTAGTACTTCGGAGCGAACGCCGACGTCGAGTAGTACAGGTTGGGCCATTTGAGCATCAGCTTCACTGCCAGCTGTTCCCACGGCTCGCAGCCATGGCGAGTGACGAACACCAGTTCCGGGAAATCAAACATGACAACGTCGATCCGGGCGACATCCTGCGGCGCGAACGGCACCCTCGGACCCGGCACCCCCGCACAGACGAAGACCGGGATACCCAGTTCCACGCACGTCGAGTAGATCGGGTACATCTTGGGGTCATCGATCGGCACCTGCGGGAACGTCCCGGACGGGAACACCGACGTCGCATGGATCCCAAACTCCTCGTGCTCGCTTCGGATCGCACGCACCGACCCGACGACGTCGTTGGGATCAGCGATCGCCCCGGACGGCACAAACCTGTCGGGATGGTGCTTGAGCGCCCGGCGTGAGTTCTCGTCGGAAACCACGATCAGGCCCTTCTCGATCCCGAAGCGATCCATCTCGTGCAACGTCACCGCAACCGGGTCGTTCGTCGGCAGGTCCTTTGGCACCTGCTTGAACATGTACTCCACTGGGAATTCCATGTTTTCCCGCGAATCGGCATCTTTTGTCTGCTTCTTGATGAAGTCGTACTGGGTGAAGTCCGCGCGCGGAAAACCGATCATGGTGTCGATGACCGGCAGCCCGATCGAGCCAGCCATGAAATCCTCCCTACCCGCCGGTTACAGGGCGATCGCGGAAATGTTGTCGAGCATGGTGGGCCAGACACCCGACCCAGGCGTAACGACAAGCGCGGCGCGCAAGCGCGGCGCCCGGTTTTATTATTGCGTCTATATAGTCACGATGATATAAACCTTTGGTGGAGCAGCCACCACACGATGGCCGCGGCAGTGATTCAATCGGCGAAACCCTCGATCAGGCGATGGACTTGACCGCGCGGTTTCTCAGCGATCGGGCGGGCCTGACCCCATCCGCCGCGTTCCTGTTGAACAGAGTGAGCCGAGAAGGCCCGGCCCGGCTCACCTCGCTGGCTGCCAAGGAAGGTGTCAGCCAGCCGTCGATGACTCAGCTGATCCAAAGGTTGGAGCGCCAGGGCCTGGTGATGAGGCTCGCCGACCCGGACGACGGCCGCGTCGCACTCGTTGCCATCACGCAGGCGGGTCAGGCGCTACTCGATGACCGCAGGCGAACCCGTCGCGAACGCCTGGCCGTGTTGCTCGCGACGCTGCCCTCGGAGCACGAATTCGCTTTGTGGCTTTCCGCGCAGGTCGCGTTGCCGATCCTGCACCGACTTGTCGAGAACGCGGATTCGCTGGCCGAAGAAGGCGCCGGCCAGACCAGGACGCCCCACAGCACATCGGCTGCCCGACTAGTCGCACACGATCGGCACGCGACCGCTCGGCTCGCGGAAGGCGGTTAGGTGAAGACGATTCCAGTGACCCGCATCGTCAAACGACTGTGGATACCTCTGCTCCTCGTGGTCGTGCTGGCCGTTTCGGGATTGGTGGTTTCGCGGCTGCACAAAATGTTTGCGTCCCAGGACCTCAACGCTGATGCCGGCGCCGGCATAGAGATTGTGCAGTTCCACCCGAAGATCTTGGTGTATGACGTGTTTGGCGCGACCGGGTCCACCGCCAAGATCGACTATTTCGACGCCGATGCCAACATCCACGAGCTTGATGCGCCCCTGCCGTGGTCCATCACGATATCAACGACGCTGCCCGCGGTCAGCGGCAACATCATTGTGCAGGGCGACGGTGACGAAATCGGCTGTCGTATCACCGTGGACGGGCTGGTACGGGACGAGAGAAATACTGATGGCGTGAAGCCGCAGACCTATTGCCTGGTAAAGTCCGCATGACCGAAACCAGCACTAAACACGCTGCGCCACATGCCAATCGGCCCTTCCTGCCGCATGCCATCCGCTTGTTGGCGGTGCCGATCATTCTGTTCTGGATCATCGTCACCGTCGCAGTGAACGTGCTGGTCCCGCGCTTGGAAGTGGTCGGGGAGGCACACTCGGCACCGATGGCCCCCAATGACGCCCCGTCTATGGTCGCGATGAAGCTGATGGGTCACAACTTCAACGAGTTCAATTCCAACAGTACGGTGATGATCGTCCTGGAAGGCCAGGAAAAACTCGGCGACGACGCGCACCACTACTACGACAGCATAATTACGCAATTGGAGCAGGATCCCAAGCATATCCAGCACATTCAGGACTTCTGGGGGGATCCGCTAACGGCGGCCGGAGCCCAAAGCGCCGACGCCAAAGCCGCCTACGTGATGGTGTATCTCACCGGTGACCAAGGAACGACCACAGCCAACCAGTCCGTGGACGCTGTCCGCAAAGTGGTGGACCACACCCAACCACCGCCTGGGGTGAAGGCCTATGTCACCGGTCCGGCGGCGCTCACCGATGACCTGCACGTCATCGGCAACGCCAGCCTTGCGAAGGTCACGCTGTTCACTCTCGTGGCGATCGCGGTCATGTTGCTGATCGTCTACCGCTCGATTGTCACCACACTGGTTCAGCTGTTCTTGACCTTTGTCGGGCTGGGTTGCGCGCGCGGCGTTGTCGCGGTTATGGCCAATTCCAACGCCTTTGGGCTCACCACGTTCGCTGCCAATATTCTCACGATGCTCGGCATCGCGGCTGCCACCGACTACGGCATATTCATGTTCGGCCGCTACAGCGAGGCCCGGTTGGCCGGTGAGGATCGGGAAACGGCCTATTACACCACGTTTCGTTCCGTCACTCCGGTGGTTGTGGGATCAGGGCTGACCATCGCCGGGGCAACGTATTGCCTGAGCTTCGCGCGGCTGCCCTACTTTTCCACCATGGGCCTACCGGTGGCCATCGGGATGCTGGTCGTCATAGCGTCGGCGGTCACGCTGGGGCCGGCGGTACTTTTCCTGGGCGGCCTTGCAGGGCGCTTCGAAAAGAAACGAGCCCGGGGTCGGCTATGGCGGCGGGTGGGCACCGCGGTGGTCCGCTGGCCCGCGCCGATCCTGGCCGCCAGCGCGGTGGCGGTCTTGATCGGTGTGGTCGCCGTGCCCGGATACACGCCGTATTACAACGATCGGTATTACATGCCCGGCAATGCTCCGGCCAATCTGGGCTACGCGGCTTCTGACCGGCATTTCTCGCAGGCCCGGATGAATCCGGACATCCTGATGGTCGACGCTGACCATGACATGCGCAATCCCGCCGACATGCTTGTTTTGGACCGGGTGGCCAGAAACGTCCTCAACATCCCGGGTATCGCGATGGTCCAGGACATCACGAGACCGCTGGGAATTCCGATCCAGCACAGCTCGATACCGTTCCAAAGCAGCATGTCTGGTCAGACCACCATGCAGCAATATCCGTTCCAGCAAATAACTATCGCCAATATGCTCAAGATGGCCGACGATATGGGCTTCATGGCCGACAACATGGAGAAGATGTACGGCCTGATGCTGAAGATGGACGCCACTACCCACGACCTGAGAGAGAACACCGACGAGCTGACAGCCATCACCGACGAATTGCGGGACCACATCGCGGATTTCGATGACTTCTTCCGGCCAATCCGCAACTATCTCTACTGGGAACCGCACTGCTTCGACATTCCGCTGTGCTACTCAACGCGGTCGATCTTTGACTCCCTGGACGGCATAGACGAGCTCACTGACAAGTTCCACTCGCTGGACAAGGACACTCAGCAACTGGATGCGCTGCTGCCGGAACTGTCGGCGCTGCTGCCGCCGGTGATCGACGTCATGAGGACCACCCGCGGGTTGATGCTGTCGACGTACTCGACCATGAACGCGTTGCAGGCGCAGATGGCGGCGCTGAATGACACCGCGATCGTCATGGGGCAAAGTTTCGACACCGCCAAGAACGGTGACCTCTTCTACCTGCCACCGGAAGCGTTCCAAAACCCTGAGTTTGAGCGCGGCTTGAAGATGTTCCTGTCACCCGACGGCAAGTCGGCGCGCTTTTTCATCACCCACCAGGGGGATCCGATGACCCCGGAAGGAATCGGGCGTGTCAATGCGGAACGAACGGCCGCCCAGGAGGGCCTGAAACAATCCTCCCTGTCGGACGCCAAGGTGTATCTGGGCGGCACGGCTGCGACCTACAAAGACATGGCCGACGGCGCCAAGTATGACCTGATGATCGCGGTCATATCCGCGCTCACGCTGATCTTCATGATCATGCTGATCATCACGCGAAGTCTGGTTGCCGCGCTGGTGATCGTCGGCACGGCGGCGAGCTCTATCGCGGCATCCTTCGGCCTCTCGGTGCTCATCTGGCAGGACCTTTTGGGCATCAGAGTCCACTGGTTGGTGATGTTGATGGCCGTCATCATCCTGTTGGCCGTCGGATCCGACTACAACCTGTTGCTGGTCTCCCGGTTCAAGGAGGAGATCCACGCCGGACTGAAAACCGGATACCTGCGGGCCATGGCGGGCTCGGGTGGCGTGGTGACCGCCGCCGGCCTGGTGTTCGCATTCACCATGGCCTCCATGCTGGGCAGCAATCTGCGCGTGCTCGCCCAGATGGGTTCCACCATCGCTATCGGGCTGTTGCTCGACACCCTGATCGTGCGCTCGCTGTTGATGCCGTCGATCGCCACGCTGCTGGGGCGGTGGTTCTGGTGGCCGCAAGTTGTCCATCCCCGCGGCGACAATTACCTGCCCCGAACCCGACCGCCGACCGCCGGCACCGACGCCGGCACCGACGCCGACGCCGACACCGAGGCTCTCCCGACGCCGCGATAGAAGCGGATGCATTGGTGACGTGATGTGCATCAGCCGAATCGGCTCAAACCGCCTCAGGGCCGCCTCGTCAACTGTGCGCCGATGAGCGGCGCAATCATGTCCGCAATGTAGGCATGCCCCGCGTCGTTGGGGTGCACACCATCCGCACCGATGAGGTCGGGCCTGCCGACGAACCAACGATCGGCAATCGGGTCGACGAACGTTGCACCCGCGGCCCGGGCCTGAGCGCTGACAATGTCGCGAACCTGCAGAACGGCCGGCGGCACATCGGCGGTTGGCCATGGCGGCCCGATCACCAGCATCCTCGCCGACGCCGCGGTGCGGCGTGCCAGATCAAAGGCCTCGCTGGCCATGTCGGCCAGCACCGCTGGATCGACGCCTTGGTCATTGCGGGAACCGAAGAAAACCACCAACGCATCGTCGGGGCGAACCGCCCGAGCCGTCAGATTCGCGAAGACGCTGCCGTGGTCGCCGCGCACGCCATAACCCGCTCTGCCCTCGGATGCCACATCGGGTGCGATGTACATCCCTTGGTGGTCGAGCGCCAGCCAGGTGCGAGCGGTCCATGCCATGGGTCCCAGTCCGCCCTCATCGGTGCCGGTGGTATAGGAGTCGCCGATCACCGCGACGTGGTTGAGCGCGGAACCCCGGCTGAGTAGGTCGTAGACCCCTGCCGGTGCCGGGTGTTCGCTGAACACGCCGAATACGACTGCTAGCGAAACGACGAACGTCGTCAGACCCCTCACTGCCACCTCCCCTGCCGACGACATCGTCGTATGCCGCACTGATGTAAGCGGAATCGTATGAGCAAACTAACGAAACTGCCGCTCGACAGGCTGTCACACCGCGCGGGCGGCAGCCGGCTTCGGGCGGTCTTCCGCGGCACCGTCGATTGATCGCAGCTTGCCCTGCACCGGCTCGGCACCCGGATCGATCTGGCCGTCCGTCTTGGACGTGCCGACATCAACCATCCGGCGCATCCACCGCCGCGCAGGCTCTTCAACGACATAGAACAGCACCACAGCCGCGCCGATCGCGAGGACGAGCAGCCCGATGACGACCAACTTCCCCACGTAGCCCGCCAACGTGAGCTCAAACTGCGCCGCGACCCAATCCCACGCCGTGTGCACCAACTCGTGGACCATGTACAGGCAGAACGAGATCCGCCCGCCGAACACCAGCGGCCCGGTCGACAACAGCCACGGCAGGCTGCCCGCACCGACCGCCAACGTCGCCACCAGCGGCACGAACAGCACATCGACCAGCCCGCCACTGTCGACCATCCCGGGCACCGGATGCGCGGCGAACAGGTAGACGACGCCGACGATGGTTGCGGTCAGCAGCACGGAAAGATACCCGGTGCCCCGGCGAGCCCGGTCGGTCAGCCGCAACCGACGGACCGCGGCAGCGACCAGCGCCCCGGCGGTGAACTGCATCACGATCCGCGGCAACCAGCTCCACGGCGTGTAGAAATGGCCGCTCACCAGCAACAGCACGATAGGCGGCAGCGAGCAGACCAGCGCCAGCCCCATCAGGGTTCGTGCCCTTGTCGCATGGGCGACCCGGAAGATGACGACCACGAGCAGCGCGAACAGCAGGTACGCCAGCCACTCCGCGCTGATCGACCAGGCCGGCCCGTCCCAGCTCGACCCGTCGAAGTAGGGCTGGAACCAGAGCTGCACGAGCAGAATCTGGCGCACGTAGCTGATCGCGGTGATCTGGCTCACGTCCGGCGATGGCACGTGACCAACGTGCAATGTGAAGATCACCCACAGGACGGCCAGGTGCAGTGTGACGAGGTAGACCGGCCACACTCTGGCCAGCCGAAGCCACAGAAAGCGCAGGGCGGCGCGTCCCGACAGTGACGGCCCCATCCGATCGAGGTAGTTCCAGGTCAGCACGAACCCGCTGAGAATGAAGAAGAGGTCAACGCCCTGCGCGCCGCAGTTCAGAACCGGTGCCAGTGCGTCGCCGAACCGC
Source organism: uncultured Actinomycetota bacterium (assembly GCA_963759655.1). Lineage (GTDB taxonomy): Bacteria > Actinomycetota > Actinomycetes > Mycobacteriales > Mycobacteriaceae > Mycobacterium. The sequence goes on from CAVXAG010000006.1 coordinate 87,362, forward strand.
GGCGCGGCGTCGTGCAGGAACGGCCGAAAGTGAAACAGCACAACCCATAAGGCGGCGATGATCCGAAGTCCTGTGAGGGCCTTGATTTCTCCGCTGTGCACAACGCTCTTTTCGTACAGAGTCGGCTATTTCGTTGCTGTTTCGTTCGGGCTACTGCTTATGCTGCCCGGCGGCCGCCTCCCCGCGACCTGGCAACCGGCAGCCTCCGCAGGGTAACAGCGCGGTCGTCGTGATGTCGTGAGCGGGATGCTGTGCGGTTCCTGAGGATGCACGACACACACCGGCCTTGCGGCCATGATCGCCGCGTTGGATAGCCTTGTCGCGAGGACAGCCCTCGAGGAAGCGAGAAGGCTCAGAAGGTAGGTCGGCGTGGGGGCTGGCGAGGATTCCGATAACCCGAACGGGCACTCTGGCGAGGGCGAGCCGGACCGGTGGCTGAACCGGGCCACGTTGACCCGCAGGGGTGCGCTGATCGGGATGGCAGCGGTCGGCGGCGTCGCGGCGGTGGACGTCGGCGTGTTCGCGTATACGGGCGGCTGGCTGACACCGGACAAGCTGACGCCATCGCGATTCGCCGACCGATTCGAGCAGGTCTACGGGCGGCACGACGGATTTCGCCGTAACCACGCCAAGGGCCTCAGCGCGACCGGAACGTTCGCTGGCAACGGGGCCGGGGCCGAGGTCTGCAGGTCGGCGGTGTTCGCATCCGGGACCGTGCCGGTCATCGGCAGGTTTTCGCTGTCCGGTGGGCTGCCCGACCAAGTCGACAAGCCCGACACGGTGCGCGGCCTGGCACTGGCCTTCTTGCTGCCCGACGGTCAGCAGTGGCGCACCGCGATGGTCAATCTCCCGGTTTTCACCGACAACACGCCGCAGGGCTTCTACGAGCGGTTACTCGCCAGCAAGCCGCTGCCCGCCACCGGCCAACCGAACCCGGACACCATGGCAGCGTTCCTCGCCCGGCACCCCGAGACCGCGGCCGCGATGAAGATCATCAAGCAATCGCCACCCGCCGCCGCGTTTGCGGACAGCACCTTCCACGGCCTCAACGCGTTTCTGGTCACCAACGCCGCCGGTGTCACCGTCCCGGTGCGCTGGACCGTCGTCCCGCAGCCGAGCGCTATTCCGTTGATCCCCGCGCACCCCGGCACCCACGACTACCTGTTCGACGCGCTGATCGAGGCGGTCGCGCGCGGGCCGTTGACCTGGCGGCTGATCCTGACGATCGGCGAGCGCGGCGACCCGACCAACGATGCCACCCGACCCTGGCCCAATTCCCGGCGCTCCATCGACACCGGGACGGTGACCATCGACGCGGTGCAGACCGAGGACCCCGGCAATGCGCGCGATATCAATTTCGACCCACTCGTGCTGCCGGACGGCATCGCCGCGTCAGACGATCCGCTGCTCAGCGCCCGGTCGGCGGTTTATGCGCGATCGTTCACCCGCCGGGCCGCAGAACCCAAGCGGCCCAGCGCAGTTGATGTCACGACGGTGCTCGGTGAGCAATAAGACGTCGGCGCCCGCCACGCGCTTCACCCGGTTCTCCCGGCTGTTGCACTGGTCGATGGCGGCGATGGTCATCGCCCAACTGCTCATCGGTGTGACGATGGTGGCGTCGCTGAGTTATTACCCGCTGCTGTTGGCCATCCACCGCCCGCTCGGTGTGGCGATCCTCGCCTTCGCGGTGGTCCGACTCGCGAATCGGCTGACCCATCGCCCGCCGCCGTTCCTGGCAACGATGAGCCGCACCGAACGCCGCATCGCCAGCTGGTCGGAGTACCTGCTGTACGCGCTGCTGTTATTGCAGCCGTTGGTCGGCTGGGCGATGCTGTCAGCCGCGCGATACCCGATCACCCTCTACGGACCGGTCCACCTGCCCGGCATTGCGCCCCACGACATCACGCTCTACGCCGCGTTGAGGCAATCCCACAGCGTGCTGGCGTTGCTGTTGTTCGTGACATTCACCGCCCACATGTGCGCGGTGTTGTTCCACACCCTCGTCCTGCGTGACGGACTCCTCGACCGGATGGCCCTGTGGCCAACCGGACTCACACGGAGACAACGTCGTCCATGACAGTGCCCCCGCACGACGCGCTCAGTACGGTACTGGACGGTACTACGGCAGCGGTTCTATCGTGGGCGCTGTGACCCGGACTGCCGATCGCGCCGCGAAGTGCTCACCATGGTCGCCGCGGGAGACCGAGTTGCTTGCGGTGACATTGCGGCTGCTGCAGGAACACGGGTATGACCGGTTGACGTTGGACTCGGTCGCGACCACCGCCCGCGCCAGCAAGGCCACGGTGTACCGGCGCTGGCCGACGAAAGCCGAATTGGTGTTGGCCGCCTTCATCGAGGGCCTGCGCCAGGCCGCGGTCCCACCCGATACCGGCACGCTACGCGGCGATTTGTTGCAGATGGGTGAGCTGATATGCCGGCAGGCCGACGAGCACGCCGGCACCATCCGGGCAGTGCTGGTCGAGGTGTCGCGCAACCCCGCGCTCAACGACGCATTTCAGGTGCAGTTCATCGACCAGCGGAAAGCCTTGATCCGCCACATCCTGCGGCAGGCCGTCGACCGCGGGGAGATCGACGATGCCGCCATCATCAGCGAACTCTGGGACTTGCTGCCCGGCTACCTGATATTCCGCACCATCATGCCCAGCCGGCCCCCCACCCGTTCCACCGTGCGGGCCCTCGTCGACGACGTGATCATCCCCAGCCTCACCCGACCCACCGGCTGAGAGTCCGAAGGCCACCACCCCGCCGATGCGCACCACGCCGGCCCTTGATAGTGTCCGGTCCCGTACCGTACTGTTCATTGCAGTCGATCCCCGCTGTTTGCGCAGGAAGGTTGATCTAGCGGAAGCAATCGTGTCGCCGGTTATCGAAAGGCTAACGGGTGAATAGGATTCCGATCAGCAGACTGGTCAGACGGGGGTGGATCCTGCTGGTCGCCGTCGCGGTGGTGGCGACCGCAGGCTTCGCCGTCTATCGGCTGCACGGCATCTTCGGTTCGCACTACAGCACTTCGACTGCCAGTGCCTTTTCCAATGAGATCGTTCCTTTCAACCCCAAGCACGTGGTCGTTGACGTTTTCGGCACACCGGGGTCCGTGGCGACGATCAATTATCTGGATGTCAATGCGCAACCGCAGCACGTTGACGACGTGCCCCTCCCTTGGTCGTACGACACCACCACGACCGAGCCCGCGATCTTCATTAACGTTATGGCACAGGGCAACAGCGATTCCATCGGCTGCCGGATCAGCATTGACGGCGCAGTCAAAGATGAGAGAACGGTAACCACAATGAACGCCTACGCCTACTGCCTGGACAAGTCCGGATGAGCAACCATCACGTCCCACGCCGATCGTTTCCGCACACTATCGCGCGGACGATCCGCTGGCTGTCGGTGCCGATCGTGCTGTTCTGGCTGGCCGTCGCCGTGCTCTCCAATGTTCTCGTACCGCCATTGGAGGTGGTGGGCAAAGAGCACAACGTGGCGCTGAGCTCCCCGGACGCGCCGTCGCTGAAGGCGTTCAAACACATCGGAAAAGTGTTCCACGAATTCGACTCCGACAGTGCGGCGATGATTGTGCTGGAAGGCGACAAGCCGCTCGGTCCCGACGCGCACCAGTTTTACGACACCATCATCAAGAAGCTCTCCCAGGACACCAAACACGTAGAGCACATCGACGACTTCTGGGGGGACCCGTTGACGGCGGCGGGCTCGCAGAGCACCGACGCCAAGGCGGCCTACGTTCAGGTGTTTCTCGCCGGTAATCAAGGCGAGGCGTTGTCCCTGGAGTCGGTCGACGCGGTCCGCGACATCGTGGACCACACGCCGGCGCCGCCCGGGGTTAAGGCCTATGTCAGCGGCGCGGCGGCCCAGGTCGCCGATCAATTCGAAGTAGGCAGCAAAGGTACCGCGAAGGTCACCCTTGTCACGGTCCTGGTGATTGCGGTGATGTTGCTATTTGTGTATCGCTCGCTGGTCACCACGATTCTGGTGCTTATCACGGTCCTCATCGAGTTGGCCGCGGCCCGCGGAATCATTTCCTTCCTGGCAAACTCCGGGCTCATCGGGCTTTCGACGTACTCGACGAATCTGCTCACGCTACTGGTCATCGCCGCCGGAACGGATTACGCGATATTTGTGCTGGGCCGTTACCAAGAGGAGCGTCGCATCGGCCAGGAACGCGAGTCGGCCTTCTACACCATGTTTCACGGGACCGCGCACGTTGTCTTGGGATCTGGGCTGACCGTTGCGGGCGCGGTGGCCTGCCTAGCCTTTACCCGGACCGCGTATTTTCAGAGCCTGGGCATTCCGGCCGCGCTGGGCATTCTGGTGGCGCTGACGGCTGCGCTCACCCTGGCCCCCGCCGTGCTGACCCTGGGTAGTCATGTCGGTCTATTCGACCCCAAGCACCGGGCCAGAACATTTGGCTGGCGACGGATCGGCACCGCGATCGTGCGCTGGCCCGGACCCATTCTCGTGGTGACGGTCGCGATCGCCCTGATCGGAATACTCACCCTGCCTGGGTACAAGACCAGTTACGACCCCGGCCCCTACATGCCTGGCAGTGCCCCGTCCAACGTCGGCTACGCGGCCGCCGAGCGGCATTTTTCGAAGGCCCGGCTGAATCCCGAACTGCTGATGATCGAGGCCGATCATGATCTGCGGAATCCGGCCGACATGATCCTGTTGGAGAGAGTGGCCAAGGCTGTCTTCCACACTCCCGGTATCGCCCAGGTCCAATCCATTACCAGGCCCCTGGGAACCCCGTTGGACCACACCTCGATACCGTTTCAGATCAGCGCGGGAAACTTCGGCCAGATCGAGAACCTGCAATACCAGCAGGACCGCGCGAAAGACTTGCTCAAACAGGTCGCCGAGATTGACAAGACGATCGGCATTCTGCGCCAGCAATATGCTCTGCAGCAGCAGGCCAACGCCGCCACCGACGAGCAGACCCAGGCGTTTCACCAGACCGTCGCCATCACGAATGAGCTGCGCGATAAGATCGCGAATTTCGACGACTTCTTCAGGCCGCTGCGAAATTACTTCTACTGGGAGCCGCACTGCTTCGACATTCCGATCTGCTTCGCGCTGCGATCCCTATTCGATGCCCTCGATGGGATCGACGCGCTCACCGATCAGTTGGGCAACGTCACAACGAGTTTGGATAAGTTGAATGCGGTTCAGCCGAAACTGCTGGCGCTGATCCCGCCCCAGATTGACATCCAGCAGACCAATCGGGACCTGACGATGACGAACTACGCCACCACGTCGGGGATCGACAACCAGACGGCAGAAGCATTGGAAAACGCGACCGCCCTGGGACAGGCGTACGACGCCGCCAAAAACGACGACTCCTTCTACCTGCCACCGGAGGCGTTTTCCAACTCCGAATTCCTGCGGGGCCTGAAGCTGTTCATGTCGCCCGACGGCAAGGCCGCCCGCATGATCATCACCCACGACGTCGATCCCGCCACGCCTGCAGGCATCTCGCACATCGACGCGATCAAGCGCGCAGCGGAAGAGGCCGTCAAGGGCACCCCGCTGGCGGGCGCCAACCTCTACCTCGGCGGCACCGCGGCGGCCTACAAGGACATCCAGGACAGCACCAAATACGACCTGATGATCGTTGCAATCGCCGCGCTCAGCCTGATTCTGCTCATCATGTTGATCATCACCCGAAGCCTGGCGGCCGCGATGGTCATTGTCGGCACGGTGGCGCTGTCGTTGGGTGCTTCATTCGGCCTGTCGGTGCTGGTCTGGCAGGACATCCTGGGAATCCAGCTGTACTGGGTCGTGCTGCCGCTGGCCGTCATCCTGCTGCTGGCGGTGGGATCGGACTACAACTTGCTGCTGATCTCCCGGTTCAAAGAGGAGATCGGCGCAGGGTTGAATACGGGCATCATCCGCGCCATGGCCGGCACCGGCGCGGTGGTGACCGCTGCCGGTTTGGTGTTCGCGTTCACCATGGCTTCGTTCGTATTCGCCGATTTGCGGATTCTCGGTCAGATCGGGACAACGATCGCCCTCGGTCTGCTGTTCGACACGCTGATCGTGCGCTCGTTCATGACGCCGTCCATCGCAGCGCTTCTCGGGCGATGGTTCTGGTGGCCGCAAACAGTGCGCCCACGTCCCGCCAGCCAGATGTTGCGGCCCTACGGAACACGTCCCGCGGTTCGTCAATTGCTCCTGTGGGATGAGGACTCCGAGGTGACGTCCCCGTTGACGCCTCAGGCTCGAGAATAATCCTTACGAGTTGCGGCTCTTGGAGATAAGCCCGGCTTTCGGCAGCCCCGAATAGCCAGACAGCCCCAATACATCTTCTCGTTCTTGATCGAGGGATTCGGCATTGGCGGCTACCTCCAGTCCGGGGTCGTCAGGGCTGCCCGAACAGCGTGAGCAGACCCAGGTTGGCGGCCAGTAGCGCCCAGCCGCAGAGCGGCACGATGAGTCCGTACCGGCGTTTGGCCGTGAAGAACGACACAACGATGATCACCGCGGCCACCACCGGGGAGCCAAACCACAAGACTTCAAGCCAAATACCGCCGACCCCCCAATTCCGACACGCCCGGTCGGTGCACGCCGCATAGCTCATCAGCGCACCCAGCCCGAAAAGCACAACGACAACCGAAGCCGGTGCGGTCAACAACGCCAGTGTCCAGTTCACCCATGGCCGAATGCCCCCGCCGTGCGGGCGACGATCGCCCTCGGTGCGTGCCGGGGTTGGTGTCTGGGTGGTCGTGGGTCCGTGATTACTACCGGTTGACACCATGGAGGCCCACCTCCTTCTTGACGACAGCAGGCTGAATTAGTCGAATACCCGCGTGTGCAGGCATCAAACACCGCGTTGTCACGTCCCGACGAACGGATATCCGCCGCAGGGTATGTAGTTCAACGTGATTCGCCACTCATTTGCGTCGCCGAAGCCGCCCTTTGGCTGCTGATTACGAACGCAGGGCGCAGGGTACTCGAACATGTCGCAATGAGGAGGAGGAGCGAAGATGGGTGACACGCAACCGCGGGCAACGACGACGGATGCCGGCGCCCCGGCGCCAAGCGATGACAAGTCGCTGACCGTCGGCCCCAACGGCCCGATTCTGCTGCAGGATCACTATCTGATCGAGCAGATGGCCAACTTCAACCGCGAGCGGATCCCGGAACGCCAACCGCACGCGAAGGGCGGTGGCGCGTTCGGTCATTTCCAGGTGACCAAGGACGTCAGCAAGTTCACCCGCGCAGCCGTGTTCCAACCGGGCACCAGGACCGACACGGTCATCCGTTTCTCGACCGTCGCTGGCGAGCGTGGCAGCCCAGACACCTGGCGCGACCCGCGTGGTTTCGCGCTGAAGTTTTACACGTCTGAGGGCAACTTCGACATGGTCGGCAACAACACGCCGGTGTTCTTCATCCGCGATCCGCTGAAGTTTCAGCACTTCATCCGTTCGCAGAAGCGCATGCAGGCCAGCAACCTGCGCGACAACCATATGCAGTGGGACTTCTGGACCCTGTCACCGGAGTCGGCGCACCAAGTGACGTGGCTGATGGGCGACCGGGGCATCCCGCGGAGCTGGCGCCAGATGAACGGCTACTCGAGCCACACCTACAGCTGGCTCAACGCGAATGGTGAGCTGTTCTGGGTGAAATACCACTTCAAGACCGACCAGGGCGTCGACTTCCTCACCCAGCAGGAGGGTGATCAGCTGGCCGGCGAGGACGGCGACGCTCACCAGCGCGACCTGTACCAGGCAATCGAGCGCGGGGATTACCCGAGCTGGACCCTGCACGTGCAGGTCATGCCATTCGAGGACGCCAAGACGTACCGGTTCAACCCGTTCGACCTGACCAAGGTGTGGCCGCACGCTGACTACCCCTTGCACGAGGTCGGCAGGCTGACGCTGGATCGCAACGTCACCGACTACCACGCGGAGATCGAGCAGGCCGCATTCGAGCCCAACAACGTCGTGCCCGGTACGGGTTTGAGCCCCGACAAGATGCTGCTTGCCCGTGGGTTCTCGTACTCAGACGCGCACCGCGCCCGGCTGGGGGTCAACTACAAGCAGATCCCGGTGAACACACCGAGGGTCGAGGTGCACAGCTACTCCAAGGACGGCGTGATGCGGATCCGCAACGCGACCGATCCGGTGTACGCACCCAACAGCATGGGTGGCCCGGTGGCCGACCCGGCGCAGGCAGCCGAGGTGCACTGGTCGTCGGACGGCGACATGGTCCGCGCTTCCTACACGCTGCGCAAGGACGACGACGACTGGGGACAGGCCGGCACCCTGGTCCGTGAGGTGCTCGATGACGAAGCTCGGGAGCGCTTGGCTCACAACGTAATTGGCCATGTGTCCAAAGGCGTGCGGGAGCCGGTGCTGTCGCGGGTGTTCGAGTATTGGAAGAGTATCGACCCCGATCTCGGCAAGAAGATCGAGGAAGGCGTGCGCGCCAACCTCAACGGCAACAAACCTTAGTGGTGGCACACCGCGAGTAACGTTGATTTGGTTAACCCAACTAAACGTTAGGTCGAGAACGACATGCCACGCACAGAAAACGACACCTGGGACCTCGCCCACGGCGTGGGCGCCACCGCGACCGGCGTCGCGGTGGGGCGGGCGCTGGCCACCCAACGCCCCAACGCCCTGATCGACGATCCGTATGCTGCTCCCCTGGTACGTGCGGTCGGGGTGCCCTTCTTCACCCGACTCGTCGACGGCGAGCTGAACCCCGACGAGGTCGACGCCGACGGCGCGTTCGGAATGCAGCGGATGACCGACATGATGGCGGTGCGCACCCGCTTCTTCGACGACTTCTTCCTCAAAACGGCGCGCGCCGGGGCCCGGCAGGCGGTGATTCTGGCCGCCGGGCTGGACGCGCGGGCCTACCGGCTGCCCTGGCCACCCGACACCGCGGTCTTCGAGATCGACCAACCGCAAGTCATCGACTTCAAAACCCAAACGATGCGCGAGCTGGGTGTCGCGCCGACCGCCCATCGCCACACCGTCGCCGTGGATTTGCGACATGACTGGCCCACGGCACTGCAGCGCGCAGGCTTTGACCCGGACCGGCCGACGGTGTGGAGCGCCGAAGGTCTGCTGCCGTTCCTGCCGCCGGACGCCCAGGACCGGCTGCTGGACGAAATCACCGCGCTCAGCGCCGCGGGCAGCCGCCTGGCAACCGAGAACATGGACGGTGGCGACGGTGGCGACGGTGCGCAGGCGCAGCGGATGCAGGACCGCACGCAGCAGGCCATCGACCACTGGCGCGAGCACGGCTTCGACCTCGACATGACCGACCTGTGGTATCCCGGTGAACGCAACGACGTTCCCGAATACCTCGGCGGCCGCGGCTGGGCGACAAAGGTGATCCCGATGACGGAGCTCTACGCCGCCAACGGGGTGTCGCTGGACATCGACGACGACACGGACGTGCAGGCCTATCAGTCGTTCGGCTACGTCACCGCGACGCGCATCTGACGCCGCCGCCGCAACGGCCCCACCCTCAGGTACCCGCGGACGTCGTCGCCTGCGGTTTTTCGACCACCGTGTACGACGGATCGGCCATGTGGACCGGCCCGTTGCCCGATCGGCGCGCCTTCCCGGTGATCTGCAGCAGCTGGCCGGGCGCGATGTCGGCGCCGCCGCGACGGAAGTCGACTCGCAGCTCACCGCTGTCATCGCCGAGCGTGATGACGCGTCTGGTGCGCCCGTTCCTGGTGACGTCGTCGAGCTGTTTGACGCGCCCCTGCACTGTCCCGCGATGTCCGGGAATCAGGCCGTCGATCGGTACCACCGTGGCCGGTGGATGCGGGTTCTCATAGCGCTCGACGAGCTTGTGCTCCCCCGCGGCGATGCGATCGCGGATCTTCTCCGCGCCGCGGGCAAAGCGCTCCTCGAACAGATCCGGAAACGCCTCGCGAATCCTCGACTGCACGTCATAGGGCACGATCGTGGCCGCCGCGTCGGGCACCTGACTGATCGCCCGGGAGATCTTGTCGGCGGTGCGGTCGTGCAACAGCCGCCCGAGCAGCGGAGCGTAGCTGCGCCGCGGCAGCAACACGGTGACGTTGGAGTTCTTGTACTGCTTTACCGCCGACCCGACGAGCTCCTGGGCGGCGCGGATCAGCCGACGGTCCGGGCAGTCGATCAGACGCAGCGGCGTATCCAATTCGTAGTATTCCCAACGCTTCCGCAGCGCCTCGGCGTGCGCGGAGTCGATCACGAAGTGAATGGCGATCAGCTCGTCGGCGCGCAGCCCCCGCCCGTAGCGCAACGCCTCCAGCACGGCGAGATCAACGGAATTGACCAACACAAACACCAGGTGACGGGCGTAGCGCACCATGTCGGGCCGGTCGGTGCGGAACTGTTCGAGGATCGCCGCCTCGGCGCGGTACTCACGGTTCAGCCGAGTCAGCAGCCCCACCAGCAGCGGGAACACGATCACCACGAGCCACGCGCCCTCGGTGAACTTGGCGACCGCGAAGATGCCCACCACCACCGTCGAGATCACCGCCGCCGACAGGTTGATCGCCAGCTTGGGCCGCCACCCCGGCTCTTTTTGCACCAGGTGGCGTTTGGTCATGCCGTAGCCGGCCATCGCGAAGCCGGTGAACACCCCGATCGCATAGAACGGGACCAACGCGTTCACCGTGCCGCCGGTCGCGATCAGCAGCACCACCGACAGCACGGTCAGCACCAGGATGCCGTTGGAGAACACCAGCCGTTGGCCGCGCTTCATCAACTGCCGCGGCAGGAACCGGTCCTCGGCGACGAAACTGGCCAATGCCGGGAATCCGTTGAAGCTGGTGTTGGCACCGGTGAACAGGATTGCGGCGGTGGAGATCTGCAGCAGCACATACAGGATGTGCCCGATCGCCCCGACGCCGAACACGGCGCGGCCGACCTCCGAAAGCACCGAGGGATACCCGGCCGCGTACGGCGTGGCGTGGGTGGCGTAGGCCAGGTAGGACACCCCCGCCACCAGGAAGCCCAAGATGCAGGCCATCGCGGTCAGAACCTTACGGGCGTTGGGGCCCTGGGGTTTACGGAAAAAGCTGACCGTGTTGGAGATCGCCTCCACGCCGGTCAGCGAGGAGCCGCCGTTGGCGAAGGCGCGCAGCAGCACCAGAATCGACGCGCCCATCACCAGCCCGCCGCCCTGGTGGATCTCCACCACCCCGTCCATGTGCAGCGGGTCGTAGTCCGGTAAACCCCAAAAGATTTCGCGGACAACGCCGGTGAGGATCATCCCCGTCATCATGACGACGAAGAAGTACGTCGGCACCGCGAACGACCGCCCGGCCTCGCGCAGCCCGCGCAGGTTCGCGAAACACATGACGACGACGACGGCGACGGTGATCTCCAGGCTGTAGGGGCCCAGCACCGGCACCGCCGAGACGACCGCGACCGTGCCCGCCGCCGCCTGCACCGCCACGGTCACCACGTAGTCGATCAGCAGCGCCGCCGCGGCGACCTGCGCGACGCGGGGCCCGAAGTTGTCCCGCGCCACGATGTAGGACCCGCCGGCGCGGGTGTAGGCCATCACGACCTCGCGGTAGGAGGCCGCCACCAGGACCAGGATGAACAGGATCACCCCGGTGAGGGGCAGCAGCAGGGTGAACGCGGCCAGTCCGGCGAATGGCAGCAGTTCGATCAGAATCTCTTCGGTGCCGTAGGCGCTGGAGGAGATCGCGTCCGGCGAGAGCACCCCCAACGCCACCGGGTTGGATAGCCGCTCGGTCTTGAGTTGCTCGGTGATCATCGGTTTGCCGAGGATCAACCGCTTCAGCGTGTACCCAATCGACTCAGGTACCGGCGAGGCGCTGGCTGGCGTGGAAGTGGTCACTTCGACGCCTCCCCTCCTGTCCCGACATTGGCTGTCGGACGCACGCTACCCCAGCGTTCCTGCCGCCGACTCGGGAAACTGCCACTCGTTCTCTGAGACGAACTCCGCCAGCGGCCTCCCGACCGTCCACCGGTCTAGCTCCAACGACGGCCGATCCGGAAAGTCGGGAACCGGGCCCAGGCACAGGATGGCAACCGGCTCTGCATCGGCCGGAATGGTCAGGAGCCTGGCCAGCCGAGCAGGATCGAAAAGCGAAACCCAGCCCATCCCCACCCCTTCGGCGCGCGCGGCGAGCCAGACATTCTGGATCGCGCAAGACACCGAGGCGAGGTCCATCTGCGGCATGGTCCGTCGCCCGAAGACGTGGCGGTCTCGCCCGTTCGACAACGCCACCACAAGAAGTTCGGCGCAGTCGAGAATGCCCTCAACCTTCAGCGCGAGGAACTCTCGGGCCCGCTCTCCGAGGGCATCGGCAGTTCTGCGCCGTTCTTCGTCGACCAGCGCGTGGATGCGGCACCGCAGCGTGTGGTCGGTGATGCGGATGAATCGCCACGGCTGCATGAGACCCACGCTCGGAGCGGCATGCGCGGCCTGCAACAGGCGCGCTAACACGTCCGGTGCGATCTCACTGCCGCCCAGGAAGCGACGCATATCCCTTCGCTCGTGGATCGCACGGTAGACAGCAGCGCGCTCAGCCGGGCTGAACATGTGGTCGGCCACCCCGCCACCCTAGAGACGCGATCGCCTCCGGCGGTCATAGTCTGTGCATCTCGCGTTCCATCCGGGCGTCGCGCAGGTAGGGCAACCGCTTCGGATGGTGCCGAGGCCTGGGGCGTTCAGCGGTCACCGGGGTCGCGAACAACGCCACCGCTGCGGCGGTGCTGAAGACGACCTCCGCCCATGTGCAGGGGAAGCACAAGTTGTTCGGTCACTGGCGTGACCACTTTTTTCTATGAGGTTGACGGGCCGGTTCTCCGGCTTGGCACCAGACTCCAATGAGGGACTTGGCGATTTCTTGGTGCCGTTCTTCCCCTTACTGATTCACTGATCGACATCATCAACTCGCCGCGAGGCCGGCATGTGGTATGGATGGAATGTCGGAGCTGAAAGTCCGGTCAGAGTTTTCTGATCGCGCAGCCCGATTCACGAACGACGAGTAGCGTTGACTGTGCGCGGTCGGTCGGGCGCCCGGGTGCCTGACAGCTGCGGCAACGGTGTTGGAGGGGAAATGGACATCGTTCTTGGTGTATCGATGACACCAACGACCGTCCACATGGTGGTCGTCGATGGCGAAACGGCCGACGGCGCCACGGTGGAGCACGACACCTTCGCGATCGGCTCCGCGGAGGGGACACCCACGTCGAGCGCCACCGACCACGTCCTCGCGGCGATCATGGGTACCCGGGAGGGTGCCGTCGCCGGCGGTCACCGGTTGGTGTCGACCGGCGTGGCGTGGAGCGACCATGCCGAAGCGGCCAGGCTGCGGCAGGCCCTGGCCGATAGACGAATTGACGGCGTCACATTCATCTCGCAGCTGCATGCCGCCGGGGCGCTCGCGCAGGCCGCGGGCACCCTGTCCGGATACCACAAACCGGCGTTGCTGCTGGTGGAGCCCGACAACGCGACGGTGGCAGTCGTCGACATGGCCGACGCCGCCATCATCAAGGTAGAGAGCCAGCCCTTCACCGACACCGACGAAGCGCCCGTGCTCACCGACATGCTCAGTGCGCTCAAGGGCCACCCGTCGTCGCCCGACGGGATGTTCGTGGTCGGCTGGGGTCGCGACCTGACGGCAGTGATCCAGCACGCAAACGAGGTGCTGTCGATACCGGTCAGCGCACCGGCCGACGCGGATATAGCGCTGGCTCGCGGTGCCGCCCTGGCCGCGGCGGGCGTCGGCGGACTTGACCCGCCGACCGCGGCGGACCTCAGCGGGCTTGAGTCGGCGACCACGGCGCTGGCCTATTCGCAAGACACCGATGCCCTGAGCGCGACCGCGGCCGGAGTCGATGACGTTGCCTACGCCCAGGTTTCACCGTACGGCCGGCATACAGGCAAGCCGTTCGTGCTGGTCGGCAGCGCGATGGCAGCGATCTTCACGGTCGGCGTCGTCAGCCTGGTCATCACGCTGGCCGTGAGCATCCGCCCGACGGCCGACACCCTCCCCGGCCCTGAATTCGGTGCTGCGCCGCCGCCTGTTGCGGCGCCGGAACAGGCGCTGGTCCCACCGTCGGCCAAGCCGCCCGTACCACCGCCCGCGGCCGCCCTGCCAGCGGTGCCGCCCCCGCCTGCCGCGGTCCCGCCCGCGGCCAACGTGGCCCCGCCCATCGTGGCCCAGGAACCGGCTCCCAGACACGCTGTGGTGCCGGCCCCCGCTCCAGAGGCAGCCCCGCCCGCTCCAGCAGCACCCCCGCCCGCCGACGCAGCGCCCGCACCGCCTGTTGCCGCCGTGCCCGATAACCCGCAGACGGGTTATCCCGACCGACCGGCTATCCACCGACCGGCTATCCACCGAACGGCTATCCACCGGCGTACGGGCCGGGGCCCGGGTACGAGCCCGCGCCGGCCTACGCACCCGGACCGGCTTACGGCCAGCAACCGGGGATCCCCATCATCCCGGGAGTCTTGTCGCTTGGCCCGGCCCCGTCTTATCGGGCACCCGACCGGTGGGGGCTGCAGCGGCAATGGCCATCGGGACCTGGCTATCTGCCGGGTCGTCACGAGGGCGGGATGCCACCGTGGATGTTCCCGGGCGGCTGATGCCGCCGCCGTGAGCGTGTTGTCGGACGACCTGCGGACCCGCTGGTGCTCATGGAACCCGGGTCCTCACGCGCCGCGGCGCGGGTGATGCTGCCGGCGGGCTGACCAACCGCGTTGCGACCGCTCACCCGGTCGCCAGATACAGCACGACGCTGGCCACCGCGAACGTAATGACAAACGCACCGACCATCCACACCGCGACGTTGCTGCGACGCTCCACCGCGACTGTCGCAGCGATGATCGCCACCACGATGCTGGCGATGACAATGGCAACCGCACCGCCGCCGTGCGGCAACACTGCGAGCCCGACCCATCTCGACATCATCGCGGTCACTCCACTCAGTATTTCTACCCATAGCGCAAAGCGCTAGGTTGTCCCCGGTGAGTCCGGTACCTGAGGCGTTCAGCAGCTACGGCGCGGGCGGCGTGCGCATCGTGGCTGACCGACTCGGCGACCCACAGGCGCCGGCCGTGGTGTTCATGCATGGCGGCGGCCAAACGCGCCGCTCTTGGAGCCGGGCCGCCGCGGCGGTGGCCGAACGTGGGTGGCAAGCGATCACGGTCGATCTGCGTGGCCACGGCGAGTCGGATTGGTCCCAAGAGGGCGATTACCGCGTCACCAGCTTCGCCGGTGACATACGAGAGGTGTTGCGCCACCTTCCGCCGCGACCGGTATTGGTGGGCGCCTCCCTCGGTGGATTCACGGCCATGCTTCTTGCCGGGGAGCTGCTTTCGCCGGCCACGGTGCGCGCCGTCGTTCTGGTGGACATCGTGCCCAACATGGACCCTTCCGGGGCGACTCGGGTGCACAGCTTCATGACCGATCGCGTGACGTCAGGATTTGACTCACTCGAGGAGGTCGCCGACATGATCCAGGAGTACAACCCGCATCGGCCGCGACCATCCGATCTGGACGGGCTGCGCGTGAATCTGCGCCGCCGCGATGGTCGCTGGTATTGGCATTGGGATCCGAAGTTCATCGATGGCACCGCGGCACTTCCGCCCACCGAAGTGATCGAGACCGATCGCCTTTACGCGGCGATTGACGCGATTCTCCGCACCAACGTGCCCATGCTTCTTGTCCGAGGCCAGATGAGCGATCTCGTCACCAAGGAACGAGCCGATGAATTTCTGTCCCGGTTCCCGGAGATCGACTTCGTCGATGTCGGCGGTGCCGGGCATATGGTCGCCGGTGACCGCAACGACGTCTTCGCCGCAGCGGTGGTCGATTTTCTCGCCCGGCATGCCCAGGACCGGTGACCGCCCGCTGTTCACCGGGATCCCGCGAACACCCCCGCGTCGGCATCGGCGGTGATGAGGTCGGTCGCGGCGTCGTAATGGAACAGCTCACCGTAGCGGCCCCAGCCGATCGCTGTATTGAGCTGCTGCTGGGCGTCTTCGGGCCCGAAGCTGCGCTGCAACAAGTCCAAGAAGAAGCTGGCCCGCAGGTTGCCGTCGGCGCTGGCACCCAGCGCCTTGCAGATCGCCCGTACCAGGGGCGCCCGCTCCCGGGCCTGGCGGGCGAAGATCTGCTTGCTGACCTGGATGTCAGCAGTGGTGAATTCCGTTCCCACCGAGGTCAATTCGATGTCACCGCCGGAGACGGTGACGAACCCGAGCATTGTGGCCGCGTCCACCAGCGGCAGCAGGTCATCGATCTCGAAACTCAGGTCGAACGCGACGGCCGGCAAATCCGCGCGTCCGCCCCGGGCGTAGACGATCTCGACCAGACCGGCCAGACCACCGACGGTCGCCCGCGGCAGCGGCCGGTTGGTGGGCGTGGCCTCGGCAGGCGCGGGCACCGTGACGCCCGGCTCCCCGCCGGTGAGCAGGTCATAGAGCTTGTCCACCAGCGTCTCAAAGCCCGCGGCGCGGCGGTCCCGGGGCCGTTGCAGGTCTATCGGCAGCTCCGCGCGGATGCGGCCGGGATTGTGGCCGAGCACGATCACCCGGTCGGCGAGCAGCGCTGCGGGCAGATGATCAGGATGTTTGGATTGTCGCTCACCGAATGGCCTTTCGCCGCTGAAGGCTCAGGCGCCAGCCGGCCGGAGGCCGCCTTCGGGACGCTCCGCAGGACGGACTGTCGACCTCAATCGGGGCAGCGTCGCCAATTCTGAACACCGCCGCTCGGGCGCCGTGACAATATCGGTGCATGACCGATCGCATCGATGTCCAACGCGTCATTGCCGCGCCACCCTCCGAGATATTCGCGGTCCTCTGCGACCCGCAAGGACACGTCGCGATCGACTCGTCCGGCATGCTTCAAGACGCCGAGGGCGAGCCGGTGAAGGCCGTCGGCCAGAGCTTCGTCGTGCACATGGATCGCGAGTCGCTCAACGACTTTCCCGAACTCGGTAGGTACGACGTCACGGTCGAGATCCGCAACTTCGAGCCCGACCGGCTGATCTCGTGGACTGTGCTCGGCCAGCTCCGCCCGCAGATCGGTCATGTGTACGGCTACCGGCTCGAGCCGACCGAAGACGGCACTGGCACCATCGTGACGTCGTTCTACGACTGGACCGACATCCACCCACAGTGGCGTGAGGCCGGCATCTTCCCGATCATGTCGGAAAAATATCTGCGCGCCACCCTGGGCATTCTCGACCGCACCGTCCGGCGCGGCTACCCCCGCGGCGTGAACCTGGTCTAAACGACCAAGCGACAAGGCTTGGTGCACAAAATATTTCGTGTCCCAGTCATACCGGTGTTTTGATCAGTCCCAAGTCGGCTATCCGTACGCACAGACGACCGTCGGTGCCTTGACTCGCGACGAAGGGAGTGGAGATGACCCGCATCGTGGATGGGGACCGATTTCCCGAGTGGGAGCCGTTCGCTGAGGCGGTCCGGCAGCGCCGCCCTGACACCGGCACCTGGTGTGAGGCGTGGACCGTGCGAGACATCGTCGTTCACCAGAGCGGCAACGCCGAAGAGCTGGCCCGGGTACTGGGTGCGCACCTTGCCGGCGATCCGGTCTCCACCCGCGGCTTCGAGGAGCGCGAAGCACCACTTCGTGCCCTCCCCGACAACGAACTGTGGTCGGCGTTGACCGACCGGATGGCGGCGCTCGGCGAGGTCGCCGAGGCCGCCGAAGCGGTGCCGGCCGACACGGAGGTGGCGTGGACCGGGCGGACCATGACGGTCCCACGGTTCGCTGAGCACATGCGCGAAGAACTGGTGCTGCACGGTTGGGACATCACCGGCGACGACGTCGCCGCACAGGCCCGGCTTGCCGAGCCGTGGATGACCGAACACAGCGTGTACGCGGTCGGAACTCCACTGCTCAGTCGTGGGGTCAAAAAACTCGGTGCCGACCCGCCCTTCATGGCTCGGCTGCGCGTCGACGGGTACGAGGACGTTGAGCTCACCGCCGACGCTGCCCGCACCACCATCGAGCTGACCAGCCCAGACGGTGAGGCAACGCTGGAAACCGATGCTGCCGCAAGAGTTCTGCTGCTGTGGGGACGCCGCCCAGCCGACCCGTCCCGCATCTGTAGCCGGGCCGGACCCGACACCCTCGGCAAGCTCCGCCGGCTGCTCAGCGGCTACTGAGCATCTTTGCCGCCCATCACTGCGGCCGCTCGCGCGCTAGCACATCGGTGCCCGCGTTCAGGGTCTCACCGCGGAAGAATTCGCGACCGCCGGCCGCGGCGCTGAACGCCGCGACCGGTATTCCGAGCACGAGAAGACCTATGCCGAGGATGAACACACCGCCAACCGGGCCGAAGTGTGTCTTGCCATAGTCGGGCGCATACATGTCGATGGCGCTCTGGGTGAACGCCCACGTCATCGCCACCGCGCCCAGCAACGGAAACGCCCCGCGGAGCCAGAAGTTGCGCGCCGACCGCACCAGTGTGCGCCGATAGGTCCAGACACAGGCGTACGCGGTGACCGCGTAGTAGAAGGCGGTTGCCAAGCCAAGCGAGGCCACCATGTCCGCCAGCGAGTTCTGGCTGACCAGCATCATCACCAGGTAGATGCCGAACCCGCCGATACCAATCACCAGCGTGCCCACCCATGGCGTTCGGTATCGCTCATGCACAGTGGCGAGCCGTTGCGGCAGGGCACGGTAGAACGCCATGGCGAGCATGTTGCGGGCGGTGGGCGCCAAGCATGTCAGCACCGACGCCAGCGACGACGAGCTGATCGCAAGGAGCAGCACCACCGCCAATCCGCTGCCAACCACCGGGTCGCCCAGGATGCTGAGCGTGTCGCTGGCGTTCTGCGGATTGTTCAGGCCGATTCCGGTCGTGCCGAACCCGGCGAACGCCTGAATTGCAACGCTCACCAGTACATAGGTGCCGAGCACCAGGACGGTGGTCAGCACGGCCGCCTTACCGGGGTTCCGGTGCGGATCCTTGGTCTCCTCGGACACCGACAGGCAGGCGTCCCACCCCCAGTAAACGAAGACACACAGGATGGCTCCGTGGGCGATTGCGGAGGCGGACAGCCCGGTTGGAACCAGCCAACTCCATTCGGGCGTCACCGCCTGGGGGCCGGCGTGATGGCTGAACACCTTCCCCAGCGCGACGACGCTGACAAGGCCCAACATGGCGAACTGCAACGTCAGCAACACGGCCTGCGTTCGTGCGGTGACGTCGATACCCCGAATGCACAGCACTACCAAGACGACGACTCCCAGACCCCCCACCGCGATCTGGGCCGTGATCGACTTCGCGGCTGTGGTCAGGTGCACCGCGTCAAGCAGATAGATGGCCGCGATCTGCGCTCCGTTGCCGACCGCCACGATGGCGGCGATCACCGATGCCCATCCCGCCAGCCACCCGATCCACGGTCCGAACGCGCGGGTGGTCCACGTGAAGGTTGTCCCGCAGTCGGGCGTTTCATCGGCGAGTTCGCGAAATGCGAACGCCGTCAGCATCATCGGTATGAATCCAATGACGAACAGCGCAGGTGTTTTGGTCCCGACCGCCGCCACCATCCCCGCCAGCGCGGCGGCCAGGCTGTACGCCGGGGCGACAGACGAGGCCGCGATGACCACGCTTCCGGTCAGGCCGAGAACACCTGACCGCAGCCCCTTTCCGCCGACCGTCGCGGTGGCCGCAGGGACTGTCGACGCTGTGTCGCTCATGGCACCTTACGATCTACCCGACGACCCTGCTCAAAGCCTGGTACGGACATTAAAGTTCGCCGCGAACAAGCGCCCTCCAGGCGATTGCCTTGTCTTGCTGACCGTTACCTCGCTCCCAGGGCGGGACCGATAGTGGTGTTCCAGGACTCTTGCATCTCAGATTCGAACAGTCCCCAGGTGTGTGCACCCTCGGGCCGGATCACGAACGTGATCGGCACCCCGGCGGTCTTCGCGGCGTCGGCGAACTGCTGCGTGCAAGTCCCGCGTGATGCCCTCGATCAGGCCACCGGCGGGGGTCACCGGGCGATTATGCAGTCGAGCGCTTTCGGGGGCAACGACGTCGAGGTGACGACTGTGCGGTTTGTTACGCCGCCACGGCGTGTCGCGTGAGAAACCGCACAGTCGCTGGCGGCGGGGCTTGAGCGGCGAAGACGTCAGTCGCTGAGCTTGATCAACAGCAACCAGGCGCTCGCCAGTCCTCCGATCGTCGCCGCGCAGACGACGGGCACCAGTACGAAGTCCGCCCACGAGACACCGCACAACATCAGCACCCCGGCGACCGCCACACCGCCTGCGGTGAGCGTCGACGGGTTGATCGCCTGAAGCGTGCGAGCCACCGGGCGCGGCGAATCGCTTTGTTGTGCAAGATGATCAAGGGCTATCAGCGCGAAAGCCACGAACACCGCCAGGATGACAAGCTCGATGCCGAGCACCCACTCAGGTTGGACCGGAATCGACCGCAGCAGCCCTACCAGCAGAAGCGCGGCGAAGATCACCAGTGTCTGGGCGGCCCTACCCCGGAGGTCTGCCGATTC
The DNA here is from genome assembly GCA_963759655.1 of uncultured Actinomycetota bacterium. Classification (GTDB taxonomy): domain Bacteria; phylum Actinomycetota; class Actinomycetes; order Mycobacteriales; family Mycobacteriaceae; genus Mycobacterium. The sequence continues at coordinate 107,888 of CAVXAG010000006.1, forward strand.
GGCGATCCGCCCGGCATGGATGGATATTGCGACGAACAGCAGGCCGACGAGCGCACCAGCGGAGCCTCCGACGACAACCGCGAAGGTGTCCCATTCGTGCATGCCGCAACGCTAACAGCTCACCTGACCTGCGTTGATTG
>CAVXAG010000007.1:0-14160 GCA_963759655.1 uncultured Actinomycetota bacterium
TCGGTCAAGGTCAGCACCTGCTCGCCAGCGGCGTCAGATGAGTGGGCGAGCCTCTTCATGGCATTGTGCCTAAGCATTGCGTCTAGGGCATAGTGCATGTTCTTGCTGGAGATATTGTACAGGCCTTTATATGGGTCAACGATGTCGATGATAGCAAACATCATGCTGCTCAAAGTAGTCGCTGATAACGTAATTACAATTATCACCAAGGGATTGGCTGGCGCGCGAAGGCCCAAACATACAAATATGATCATAATCCAGCCGACCAGCATTCTGAGGAACGGCGCAGGTAGCGAGTTTTGAGGGGCCAAGAGGAGCGACCATCGGGCCCTGGCGAACTCTTTATATTGGTCGAAGCAGTCAGCTGCTAATCGTTCATGCAATGGATCGGGCGATTTCAATCGGATGATCCCAAGCTCGATGCAGTTCACGAGGTCACTCAGCACGTGCTTTGCTTCATCCTTCGACAATTTGCGCACATCTGAGTAGTTCACGCCGGTCGGGATGTCGTCCGCTTGCCAAAAATTGACAATGGCGGCGGCGGTGAAACTTTGGAGTTGTCTACGCATCTGTTCAGATTCTGAGCCGTAATTGCGCATAGATTGGTCGAGTCGAATCAGCTGTCCAGCGAATATAGCCCAATGCTCCTGGGTGGCGTCGATAAAGCTCTTCGTTGCGTTTATTAGCAAACCGACCACGATGGCCGTTATCGTAACAAGGAACGAAATGATCAGACTCATAGACTCGAGCGGGCCCGTCTGCGCATAACGTTCTAGCAACTGAGACTTCAACAAGGAGCCCACCGCCGCGCTACCGCAAAGGAGAGCGAACACAATCAGCGCCCTCAGGAAACTAGGCATCGTCGCTATACCAACGCATCTGAGAAGCTTTCACTCGTATCCGCCACACAACTCAGCCTCCAATTCCTACGACTTCTTGTCTGGGCAATAATTGGCCGACCTCCTGCCGCCTCTTGAAGGCCCTACTGGTGCCGCTAATGTGGTGCGGGTATCTCGAACAGGTTGAGCGTTGTGCACACCGTGTGGTAGATGCCGACCAGGATGGCGATATCGGTCAATCCCTTTGTTCCAAAGCAGTTTTCGGCCTGCCGGTAGAGCGTCTCGTCGACACGGTGAGTGGTGGAAAGCTGCCGCGTCAGCTCCGCAGCGATCTTCTCGTCCTTACCGAGGTCATCTGGTATTCCACCGGTTGCCAGCACCCGGACGGCGTCGTCAGGGATGCCGGCTTTGCGGGCTGCGGCCGAATGGGCGTACAGCTCATACTCGGACTGCCAGACGGCGCCCACCGCGAGGATCACCACTTCACGGACCCGCGCGGTTAACGACGTATGCTCCCACTCGCCCAATACCAGTTCGGCAGACAGAGACGTCATGGCCGGGTTGAGTAGCGCGGGGTTGAACGGGCCGATGAATCGGCCGTCGTCGGTGGTGCTGCGGAAACCAGTGTCGTCGGCCCACGGAACCACGGTGCTCGTCATCTTGTCGAAGAGTTCTCGTTGCGCCCCAACGAGATCGGTGGGATCTGCCAGGGGCAGGCGCCCGCCCAAGGCGTCGGTGTGATCGGTCATTGGATAGTGCTCCTGTTCTAGGTAGGTTCGGTTTTCGTCACGTCGAGTCACATCGATCGGTGGCCGACATGATCACTGGCGCTCTCGACTCCGTGAAACACCGGCATAGCTCGGCAGATCGCTTCGACGCTGCGACCGGCTTGCATGACCGCGCGGTCGGGCCGCACAATCGCGGCACTGGCCCGGCCTTTGCGCAGCCAGCCGTCAAGTTCGCTGCCGGGGGCGGCGAGCACGACGGCGGCTCCCCGGCTGCTGAGCTCATTTCGCTGCACATCGGTGAGCGACGACGAGGTGATCAGCGCGAACCGGTTCCCGACGACCTCATCCAACCGGAGGCCCTCGTTGAGCACCGGGTTGGGGCAGAGTGTTCCAGCCAGCCCGCCAGGCCTGCGGGATTTGATCACCAGTTCGGAACTGCGCAGACCCGGGGCGACGCCGTCGGCGGCACTGACCCGGGTGCCCGGCAGACGCAGGTTCTGCATGCGCGGGAACAGCACGTGGCGGATCAGATCGCCGGCTCGTCCGCCGCCGGTCATGGCCGCTCCCACCGACACGGCCATCAAAATCATGGCTGCCGCGTGGAGCTTGCGTTCCTGCTCGTAGGTGTCCAGCACGCTTTCGGGCAGGGTGCCGTCGAGCACGCCGACCAGTTTCCAGGTCAGATTCAGCGCGTCGCGCAAGCCCGCAGCCATGCCCTGGCCGACGAACGGCGGGGTCAGGTGCGCGGCGTCACCGAGGAGGAACACATTGCGGTCGCGCCAGCGGCTGGCCACTTGCGCGCGGAACGTGTAGGCGGTCACCCGCACCAGTTCCAACGCGTCGGCCGGTGTGTCGCCCAGCCAGGGCCTGACCAGCGGCTCCACGGCGGCCAGGCTCTGGTAGTCGGCTACCGTCTCGCCGTCAACCAACTGGAATTCCCAGCGGTAGCGGGTTTCTCCGATCCGCATGTAGGTGCCGCCACGCTCGGGGTTGCACAGCTGGTGGCAGCCCTCCCACTGGTCGAGTTCGGCGTCGGTGTTGACGTCGACGACCAGCCAGTCCTGGGTGAACGGCAGCCCGTACATGTGCGCCCCGATGGCCGCGCGGGTGGGGCTGTTGGCGCCGTCGCATCCCAGCACGTAGCTGGCGTGAACGCTCTGCTCGCCGCCGCGCACCCGATCCAGGAAGCTCACCCGCACCCGACCTGACTGGGTTTGGGTGACCGAGGTGACCTCCACGTTGCCGTGGACGGTGACCTTCGGGTAGCGCTTGACGTTAGCCCGCAGCATCGCTTCCAGCTCCGGCTGGTCGAACATGTTCATCTGCGGGAAGCCGTTGGCGCTGGGCTCGGTGCTGCGCGGGATTTCGGCGAGACGCGCATGTTCGGGTCGATCAGCCGAAGACCCAGCGCGGGCCGGCGGTGGGCGGCGAACTCCTCGCCGATGCCCAGCCGGGCCAAGATGCGGTACACCTCGTCGTCGGCGTGCACCGCCCGCGGCAGCGGGTAAACGGTCTCATGGCGGTCCAGCACCAGGGTTTCGACGCCGTACTGCCCTAGCAGCGTGGCGGCGGCGATGCCGGCTGGGCCGGCACCGACGATCACCACGGGCACGAACTCCGGCAGCGACGACGTTCCGTTCGTCCGGGCGCTCATTTGTACACCACCACATTGCGCTGGACGCCGAGGTCGATCGCGCCGTCGTCGGTGGCCACGGTGGCTTCGATCACGTCACCGTCGTGCAGGTACGCGGGGTTCTTCTCGAACTGCGCAGCCAAGAACGCGCCCAGGTCGATGTCACCCTTCGGTGCGACGCCGTGCAGGGTCAGTGCGGTGCCCACCGGGGTGCCGGTCAGCAGGATGTCGCCGGCATCGAGCTTCTGGAACTTCGACAGCGCCTGCAGCGCCTGCACCGGCGGGAAGAGGATGTCGCCCTCGACCACCATGTTCTGGCGAACCTCGCCGTTGACCGACAGCCGCAACCGCAATTCACCGAAACGCTTGAGTTCCTCGGCGTCGACCAGCACCAGCGCCGGCCCGACCGGGGTGAAGGTGGGATAGGACTTCGACTCGAAGAACTGCTGCTTGGGCAGCTGCACATCGCGCGCCGAGATGTCGTTGGTGAGCACCAAGCCGACCACGAACTCGGCCAGGTTAGCGGCGGTGACCTCGGTGCCCACGGGCAGCTCCCGGCCGAAGACCAGACCGACCTCCACCTCGTAGTCAAGCAGCTTCACGTGCTCCGGCTTGACGACGTCACCGAACGGCCCGGTGACCGACCCGGACGCCTTGCGGAAGAAGGTCAGGGGCGTCTTGGCGGGGTCGCGGCCGACGTCTTTGACATGCGACGCGAAGTTGGTGGCCTGAGCCACCACCCGGGCCGGCGTCGTGATCGGGGACAGCAGCGCAAGGCTGCCCACCGGCACGGTGTCGGTGCTCTTGGCAGCGGCGTCGATGGCCGAACGGTCGGCCAGCAACTCACGTGTGGTGGTCGCGTCGGTATCGACGCGAGCCGCACCCGAGGCGGTCTGCACCCACCACCCCTCGGCGGTGCGCAGGATCGAGATGGTCATAACAGGTCCTTCTTTCTTTCTGTTGGTGTTGTTAGGAATTGGCTACTGCGAACAGCCCGCGCAGCGCTGACAAATCGAATTCGTTGTCGTGACGCAGCGCATCGACCATCAAGGCAAGCTCGGACGCGGTTTCGCGCGGCGATCCAACGCCCAGGAAGTCCTTGCTCGGCGGCGGTCCCCACTGATACAGGCCGGAGGCATGCATCGCGGCCCAACCGGGCTCCAGGGTGTTGTCGAACATGTCGCCATCGGCATAGTGCTCGACCAGGAAACCGTCCGGGTCACGCCAGTAGTCGAAGATCTGGCTGCCTTCGATGTGGCGGCCGATGCCCCACGAGCGGAAATACCCTTGTTCGCGAAGGTATTCGCCGCCGGCGGCCAGCGCGTCGAGGTCTGCGACCTCGTAGGCGGAGTGCATATAGCGCTTGACCGGACCCAGCGCCATCGCCAGGGTGTGGTGATCGGCGGGAACGGAGCCGCGATCGCAGCGGATGAAGCTCAAGATCGGCCCGCGCTCGCGCTGGCCGGGGTAGTAGGAGAAGTCGCTGACGATCAAGCCGAACGTGTCGAGGTACCAGTTCAGCGCCTCGATGTACTTCGGCGTCTGCACCACGATGTGTCCGAGCCGCTGCACATTGGTGGGCACCCGCGGCGGGCGCTGCATCGCGTTGGTCCGGACCTTCTTGTGGCCGAAGTTGAACACGTGCGGCGTCTGCGCGGTGGGCAGTGCCTCGAGCCGGTGGGTGCCCGACACCACGCGCACCGGCAGCCCGCTCGGGTCGACCAGATCAACGGTCACCCCGCCAAGCGACTCAGGCAGCGGGCGAACGCTGGTCCCCGTCGCGTCAGCCAGCCGCAGAAGATCCGACTGCTCGGCGACCACGAACGCCGGCCCGAGAAACTTCTCGCGCTGGCCTCGGCGGATCAGCACACAGGGCGCGCCGGCATCGCTGCCCCGCAGGTGCAGCTCATCGCTGGTGCGCAGCACCGTGGCGAAACCAAAGGAGTGGGCGAACGCTTCGGCCTTGACCAGGTCCGGCTTCTCGAACTCCAGCCAGAGAACGTCGTGGACTTTGATGATCGGGTTGGCCGAGCGCCCCGGGTGTTCGCCTGGGCGGGCGCCCTGCTCGCTGTGCAGTTCATTGTGCGCATTGTGGGCGCCTATGAGTTGGTCGGTCATTAGTTCTTTCTCCTTCTAGATGTTTTGGGGTGGGCGGGCATTGACGCGGGCGACTTTGGATCCCCAGGAGATGACCTCGGGGCTGGCGTCCTCGTTGGGTACTTGACATTCGATGAGGACCGGGCCGCCCTTGTGGGCGCGGGCTTTGGCGATCGCGTCCGCCAGTTCGGCCGGCGTGGTGGCCGTCAGCCCAAGGCCGTGGCCGTCCTCGGCGTTGAACACGTCGATAAGCCCGGCGTAGTCCCAGTTCTTGTAGTAGTTGTACGGGCCGTCATGGATGGCCGACTCGATCACATATCCCCGGTTGTTGACCAGGAAGATCAGGATCTCTTGGCGATGGCGGATCATGTTGGACACTTCCTGGGCGGTCAGCTGGAAGGATCCGTCGCCGATCGCCGCGACCAGGCGCCGGTCGGCTTCCAGGCCCACCGAGTAGCCGAACGCAGCGGGGACGGCCCAGCCGATGGAGCCCCACTGCATCTCGATCTCGAACCGTGCGCCGCCTGGGAGCCGGGTGTACATGCCGTCCCACCAGGAGATGCCGGTTTCCACCATCAGTGTGGTCTTGGCGTCGAGGTCGGCCTCGATCTGCCGCCACAGCTCCGCGCGGCTCAGCGGGGTCTCCGCGTCGACCTCGGCGGCCGGTGCCGGTGTGGGCGCTGCTCCCCTCAGGCGATGGTATTGCCGAAGGGTGGCGTCGTTGGCTTGGACCTTCTTCGCCAGATCGGACAGGAAGTCGGCCAGCGCGACACCGGTGTATTCGGCGCCGGCGAACCGCACGACTTGCGGCTCAGCGCTGATCAGCTTCTGCTGGGGTGGCTGCGCGGTCCAGCCGACCGTGGTGTAGTCGGAGAACACCGGCCCTGCGGCCATGACCAGATCAGCCCAGTCGACGATGGCCTGGCACCCAGGGGTGCTCACCTCGCCCCAGTAGATGCCCGCGTATTGCGGGTGGTCTTCGGGGAAGAAGCCCTTGGCGTTGGGCATGACCGCCACCGCGCAGCTAAGCGCTTCGGCCAGTTCCCGGAAGGCGTCGATGGCGCCGTAGGAGCGCAGGTGCGCCCCGGCGAGCAGGATCGGCTTCTTCGCGTTCTCCAGAAGTTGGCCGGCCCGGTCGACCGCGGCGGTCAATGCCCGCGGGTTGGTGGGCTGGAAAGACAGCATCGTGGAAGCCAGCAACGTGTCGATCGGCGCCGGCTCGGGGCACGGGGCGGCCGACAGGTTGCAGGCGATCTCGATGTAGACCGGCTTGCGCTCGCGCAGGGCGGTGCTGATCGCCTGATCGATCAGGGTCGGCGCGTTGTCGGCGTGCAGGATGCGCACCGCTTCACACGTCACCTGCCGACATACCTCGTACTGGTCGGAGAAGTCGTGCGTGCCCATCGTGTGGTGCATGATGTGATTCGCGACGGGGTCGTTGGTATTGGGACCCGACGACACGAAGATCACCGGCAAGCGTTCCGCGTAGGCGCCGGCCACCCCGTTGAGCGCGGAGTACGCGCCCACATTGTAGGTGGTGAACACGGCGCCGGCCCCGTTGGCCCGGGCGTAGCCCTCCGCCGCGTAGGCGGCGTTGAGCTCGTTGCAGCAACCGATCTGCTGCAGGTTCTCGTTCGTCAGCAGCTCGTCGAGCAGGACGAGGTTGTAGTCCCCGGGGACCATGAAGTAGTGCTTGAGTCCAATCTGCTCAAGCCGCGCCGCCAGGTACTTTCCGACAGTGAAGTCAGCCATGGTTTCTGTTCCTTCTTCTCTGGTCAGGGATCGATCAGGCCGGTGCGTCGATCGGGACGACGTTGATGAGCTTCTTGTTCACGAACTCCTGAATGCCGAGGTGGGCGAGTTCGTTGCCGTAGCCCGAGATCTTGACGCCGCCGAACGGCAAGTCGGCCTTGAGCCGTGCGGGGTGGTTGATGTTCACCATGCCGGTGTCGATGCGCTTGGCCACCTCGACCCCGCGCGCGACGTCGCCGGTAAACACCGACCCGCCCAGCCCGAAGCGGGAATCGTTGGCCAGCCCCACGGCTTCGTCCTCGTCTTTGACCCGGAAAAACAGCGCCACCGGCCCGAAGAACTCCTGGTAGTAGGCCGGATTGTCGGAAGTGATGTCGGTCAGGATCGTGGGCTGCACGAACGCACCGGTGGTGGGCACCGGCTCACCGCAGGGGATCGCCTTTGCGCCGGCTTCCACGGCGGCGTTGATCTGGGCGTTCAGATCGTCGGCGGCACTCTGACTCGACATCGGGGGCAGCGTCGTTGACGCGTCGAATGGATCGCCGGCCTTGAGCTCCGACAGGACGACCTGGAATCGGTCGAGGAACTCATCGGCGATCTCGTCGACAACGACGATCCGCTTGGAGGCCACACAGCACTGCCCGCCGTTGAAAATCCTGCCGTGCACCGCCCACTGCACTGTCCTGTCCAGATCGCAGTCGGCTAACGCGATGAACGCATCCGAACCACCGAGCTCCATGGTGGACTTCTTGAGGTTCTTGCCCGCGCGGGCGGCGACGACCGCTCCGGCTCCCTCGCTGCCGGTCAGCGCCACCCCACGCACCCGCGGGTCGTCGATCAGAATGTTGATCTGATCCTTGGTGGCATACAGGTTGGTGTAAGCGCCTTGCGGTGCACCAGCTTCCAGCAGCAGCTGCTCGAAGGCCGCGGCGGCCTGCGGCACGTTGGAGGCGTGTTTGACCATCACCACGTTGCCGGCCATCAGGTTGGGCGCCGCGACCCGCGCCAGCTGGTAGTAGGGGAAGTTCCAGGGCTGGATCCCCAGGATCACGCCCAGCGGTGCGCTGACCAGCATGGCGTCGTCATCGGAGCTGGCGGTGTCAAGGCGCTCGGGGGCCAGGAAAGCCTCGGCGTTCTCGGCGTAGTACTCGAAGATCTCCGCGGTTAGCTGCACCTCGCCCAAACTCTCGGCGTACAGCTTGCCCATCTCCAGCGTGAGCAGCCGCGCGAACACATCGGGCGTTTCGGTGAGGATCGCTGCGGCACGCCGGCACACCGCGGCGCGCTCCGCGAATGACGTTTGGCTCCAAGACTCGAACGTGCTCTGCGCCTGCCCCAGAAGCTGCGTGACCTGTTGGTCGGTCAGATCGTCAAACGTGGCCACTACCTGGTTGTCGGATGGGTTCACGGTCTGGTATGCCATGGTGTTGCTTCCCTTCTGTTTCACGGCGACTCCTCGCCGCCGCCTTTGAGTGGTGTTGGCGAGCAGTGGCACTGGTGACCCCATTGGTGTGGTCGCTGCCAATCTCGCCTTCAAATGGCTCACCGCAGATGCTGCCGAGCCGTGCGGGAAAGAACCGATATCGCGTCGGGTCTGGCTCACCGTGCCGGTGGCGGCGTCGTATTGAAAGCGTCGCTAGCCAGCAGTTTCGGGCGGCAGGTCGTAGCCGAGGTAAGCAACTGCACCAATTGAGCGCGGGGCGTTCGCATGCTCGTGAAGTGCGCCGCCGCGAAGCATCCGCACGTGGGCGATTCGATCGCCGGGAATTGCGCCGCGCCGGGGGTCCCGCCGATCACTGAACAAGCCTCGACATGCTCGGCCATCGCCCCGGAAGAAAGAACCAGCCGAACATGGCCGCAACCTGCGAATAGCAGCAGGTGGGCGTCAATCACGAGTCGATCGCGCGCTGGCGCGCTTGGTGTACACGCGCGGGCGTGAATGAGCCGAAATGGGTGTCAGCGGCGCAGCTGGTTCAACAGAGCGCGGGTGCTGGGAGCGGGTGTGATCCCGGCGGCGCGTAGCACCTTCTCGCATTGGGCGAAAGTGGTGATGACGCCGTCGTAGTCGCCCACGGCGCTGCGGATGCGCATGAGGGTGCGCCAGGTCCCCTCGCGGAGGGGGTCGGCGGCCAGTACGGCCTCGGCCAAGCCTTGGGCGTTGGGGTATTGGTCCGCGGAGTAGGCGGCGTCGGCGGCAGCGGCGCGAGCGGAGGTCGCCGCCTCGGCAAGCTGCTGTCGGCGGTCGTCCACCCAGGCCGAACGGACGCCGGGAAAGTATTCGCCGCGCGCCAGCGGTGCGAGCGCCTCTTCGGTGGCGGTGACAAGATCGCTGCCCTGCAGCCGACTTGCGGCGGCCAGCTCGTGTTCTAGGCGTACCGATTCGCTGGCCAGCACGACATCGGGGCTGAGCCCGACCCGGCCGTCGTCGCCCACGCAGACCGAGTCGGGGGGCAGCAGCCGGCGCACCCCAATGACCGTCTTGCGCAGATAGGAGCGCGCCGACTCGTCGGCACGGGCGTCAAACAGGGCGTTGAGCAGCTCTTCGCGGCTGGCCGGGGCGCCGCTGCGGGCGGCCAGAAAACCCAGCAGCTCATAGCATTTCGCCAGGTTCGGGCGCGCCTCGGTGCCGTTGAGAATGACCGCGGTGCCCCCGAACTCGACCAGCTCGACGGCGGTGGGGATCCGCGTTCCGACCGGCACCCCGTGGGCAGCCAAGGCGCGCCCGATGCCGTGCCACGCCGAATCAGCGTGCGGCTCGGCGTCGATACGCCGCGCCACCACCGCCGGGAAGTCGGCCAATGCCTGCAGCAGCACATGGTTGGATCCCTGTTGACGAGCGGCGTCCAGGGCGATGTCGGCTGCGCGGTCGGCGGCGTCCTGGTTGTCGGCGCGCCACTCGGCCTCGGCCAGATACACCGCCGCCGTCGGCAGCTCCAAGATGCGCCCACCGGCGCACATGCTCCTCACCGCAGCGCGCAGCGACGACACCGCGGTGTCTTGGTCATCCTCGATGAGCGCCGCCAACCCCCGCCAGGTCTGGGCCAGCTCACGCACCAGTGACCCGCTGGCGGCGGGACTGCGATCGACCCGCTCCAGCAAGGCAGTCGCCGCTCGTGCGTCGCGGTCACCGCGCAGCGCCAGCTTCGCCGCGACAATGTGGTGCAACCCGGTCAGAATCGGCGACCCGTTCGCCTGGATGAATTCGCCGCCGCGGGCCAGCGCGGCGCGCGCCTCCTCCACTCGTCCGGCGTCGAGCAGCACATCCGGGCCAACGATGGAGTTCACGATGCCGCCAAAAAAGCCTCCACGCCCTGCCGTTTTATACTGCTGCAGCGCTTCTGCGGTGTGTCCGATGGCGCGCAGCGCACCGATGCGGCCCGTGTCCATGGCCGTTCTCGTCCATGGCGACGGCAGATCCTCAGTCAGCTCGCGTAGCCGGCCACGAAAATAGTCAATCCCGTAGAGCATGCCGTCGAATAGGCCGCCGGTGGGCTCGGGTCGGGGAGGACCGCTGCCGGGTTCAACCAGGGCGAGGGAGTAACGCACGACGTTGACGTTGGGGCCGGCAGGCGCCGCGTCGAGTACGGCGTGCACCTCATCGATGCGCCCGGCAAGCATGTAGCACCATGCCATCAGCGCGGCCGCGCGTTCGGATGTTGCAACGAGCTGATCGCGCAGCCCAAGCGCGGCCAGCTCGTCGGCGATGCGGGCGCCGTGTTGATGATTGTCGCGCGCGATCGCAAGCATCAGCTGAGCTTCGGCGAACCCGACATCGCCGACGGGCACAACAGGCGATAACGCCTGGATCCAGCGATCAGCGACGACGAAGTCCAAGCGCCCGATGACACCGAAAATCGCCCGCTTGGCTGACGTGTATGCGTCGCTGAGCGCACCGGCGCTCAGCAGCTCCTCGACCGCCTCTTCATGAAAACCGTTGGCCGCCAGCAGCCGCCCGTGTGCCGCGCGCAGCTCGCGCACCGCCGTGTTCCCGCGCTGATCCAGCAGCCCGCGCAGATACTCCCGAAACCGCGAATGGCAGCGCATCGCCAGCGAACTCTGTGACCACTGCGCCGGGATGGCCGCTGACTGCAGCGACGCCAGCCGCCCCGCGGCGTCGTCGATGCCCAACGCCACCGCCGAGTCGACGCCCACCTCCTGCAGCACCGAGGTGCTGATCAGAAACTCGCGGTCGTCCGGGTCGAGCTGATCAAGGATTTGTGCACTCAGATAGCCTCCCAGGCCATCAGCCCCGCCGCCGGTGCCGACCACGTGATCCGCCGAGCGCCACGCATCAAAAAGCACCCCGATCACCCAGCCACCCGTCGCGGCCACCGCCGCCGACACGTCGGTCCCCGAGCGGCCCAATCCCTGCAGGGCGATGCGCGCCTCCTCCACAGTGAACGCCAGATCCGCGTCGCCGACTCGTGCCAGCTCGGCGCCCAGCGCGGGCGACAGCACCGAGGCAGCGAATGCGCGGCGGCTGATCAGAACGAGCCGCATGCTCGGGGCGCCGTAGCGCACGACCGAGCCGATCACCTCCCACGCTGGCCGCGATCCGTGCAGCCGCTCCAGGTCATCAAGAACAAACACGACCTCGGCGCCGGCGGCCGCGTCGACAAGCAGGCCCGCGGCCTCGGCGTGGGGGATGCCGGCGGTCAGCGCCCCGGTGGCTATTCCCCGCACCGCGGGCAGCTGCTGCGCGAGCGCCTCCTCCAGGTAGGTCACCAGCCGTCCCGGGGCGGTGTCGGTGGCGTCGACGCTCAGCCAGGCCACCGGCCTATTGAACCTGTGGCTGGCATGGGCCACAGCCATCGATTTGCCGGCCCCGGCGGTGGCCGTGACCGCCACGACCCGGTGGGCATCCACGAGCTGGCAAAGCAGCCCATCCAGGCGCTCCCGCGGCACCACACCCACCGGAGTATCCGGAACGGTGATCTTGCGCCGTATCACCCGGGGTCGCTCAACCGACGGTGCCGACATTGCCACTCCTGTCAGACGGCCATGCTACCGCTGCGCGACCCAGACCGGCGCCTCATTGACCGGGCAAAACGCACTCTCAGCGGATCGCGGGATGGCAGCCTCAAATGCTAGGCAGGTAAGCGTCCTCGCATCTCGTGCTGCCATTCACCGGTCTCACATGCTGCCGCGGGGAGACGCGCCGACAACGTGTGCGACATGACATGTCGTCACCTTTCGTGCGCATCCTCAGTCGCGCACTGTGCCGGTCCTGGCTGTTCGCAGTGTCGCAGAGTAGCGGAATCTTGTTGTGCAGCGTTGTCGTGCTGGCTGCTGAACTGATGATCCGTACTTTATCCGAGGCATCGAGCGGTCTTTGGGCCAACGATTCCCAACCACTTGAGCGCTAGGGGAGCATGTACCAGATTTCCACTACCGCGAGCGCTGCAAGCAGCATGGTGAAAATGGCATCGCCGAGCAGGCGATGGTAAACGCCGCGGGCCACTGGGCGATCGGTCTGAAGCGCCCATCGATTATCAATGACAGCGCTCTCTTGAGCTTGGCGAGGTTGAAACATTGTGCTACCTCGTCACCTAATCGACGTGCATCGAGCCGAATCACGCACTGGCGGACCGCTTCTGCGGCGCCCTGGGTGCGCCGCGTCGGCAAGTAGCCTGCGGAGGTGTTGTCGTCCGCGGTGGAGTCGTGAGGTTACAGTTCCGTGTGGGGTACCCATGATGTCGGCGATCTCGCGATAACGGAACCCCTCGACATCGGCGTAGTACACCACTGCGCGGAATTGCTCGGGCAAGGACTGCATCGCCGCCATGACCTCGGTGTCGGGCAATGCTGCCAGAGCCTGATCTTCGGCCGAAACGTGTTGCGTCGATGTGCGTTGTGCCTGGGCCGCCAACTCCTGGTCGGTGATCGTGTCCGTCGAGTACTGAACCGGTCTGCGTCCCCGTCGGCGGTAGGTGTTGATGTACGTGTTCGTCTGGATTCGGTTGAGCCACGCCTTGAAGTTGCTACCTGGCAGGAAGGAATCAAAATTGCTGTATGCCTTGACCATGGTGTCCTGCACCAGATCCTCGGCGTCGGCATGGTTGCGGCACATACGCAACGCGTGCCGGTAGAGCGGCTCGCGATGGGGCATGACTTCGCGTTCGAACCGCGCGGCCTTCTCGCGCGCCGGTGGATCAGCAACGTTATTGTGCTGGGATGCAGCGTTTTTAGAATAACAGCGGAGCCCGGGACTAATGCTCTTGACGGCTGTTCCTCCGGTTGGCGGAGCAGCGCTGGCCGGCTGTGAAGCGATGATATCCATGGTTGAACGATCTCCTTGGGATGGTTAGGACTGCCGGGCGGATCGTGACCAAACCGGTCTCGACGAGCTGGTGCTGCTAGGCAACGAATCTCCATCCCTTCATGGCTGTTTGAACTTCGGCCAGGGATCCGCAGACCCTTGCTCTAACGCTCAGGTCTGGCCGGTAGTAGCGCGCTACGTAGGTACCCATTTCGACGTCTAGCCGTAGGACCGAGCCGTCGGCTGCACGGATGTGTCCGGTGTGGTCAAGGATGCGGGTCATGATGTGCTCACTTCGTCGAATCGCGGTCTGTGCGGTACACCGTGCCCAAGCGGGCGTGAAACAGGCGATATCGCGACCTCTCTCGGCTGAGTTAGCGCGACGTGGCAGCGGGATGGTCCTGTGTGTGAGGTTCTCGACCGCCGACATGTCCGATGCTTTGAGCATGTCGACAGGGGATGGGAAGGCAGGTTCGCCTTAACCCGAACTCGTGGCCAAGGCCGCTGTCCGCGACGGGTCAGCGGCCACCGGGTAGCCAGCTAAATCAGTGTCGGCGCGGGGGCGTGAATGAGCCGAAACGGGTGTTCAGCGGCGTAGCTGGTTCAAAAGAGTGCGGGTGATGGTGGCCGGTGTGATCCCGGCGGCGCGTAGCACCTTCTCGCATTGGGCGAACCTGGTGATGACGCCGTCGTAGGCGCCCGTGGCGTTGCGGATGGACGCGAACAGCCGGCAAACGGTCTCGGCACATGACGTCCAGAGCTCTCGGAACCAAAAGTTGTCACGACGTTGTCACATGCCTGGTGAGACATCGGGGGAGGCAGTGCGACAACTACGGGCGGTCATCCCAGGTC
>CAVXAG010000008.1:0-13840 GCA_963759655.1 uncultured Actinomycetota bacterium
GATTCCCCGGCCGGTTCTCCGAACAACTCCTGACCGATCACCTCGAGAAGGTATCCCTGAGCTTCCTCGTCGACGATCTGGTGGTGCACCGCGGCGGCGTGGCCGGGAACATGGCCTACGCGATCGGCGCGCTCGGCGGCGATGCCGTATTGATCGGTGCTGCGGGAATGGATTTCACCGACTACCGCGAGTGGCTGCAGGCACACGGCGTGAACTGCGATCACGTGCTGATCTCCGAGACCGCGCACACCGCGAGGTTCGTGTGCACGACGGATATGGAGATGGCCCAGATCGCGTCGTTCTATCCGGGCGCAATGTCGCAGGCCCGCAACATATCGCTGGAGAAGGTCGTATCGTCTATCGGCACACCGGAACTGGTGATCGTCGGCGCGAACGATCCCGACACGATGTTTCTGCACACCGACGAGTGCCGCAGGCTGGGATTGGCGTTCGCGGCCGACCCGTCGCAGCAGCTGGCACGGCTGTCCGGGGAGGAGATCCGTGCGCTGATCGACGGTGCCTCCTACTTGTTCACCAACGACTACGAATGGGACCTGCTGCTGCAGAAGACCGGCTGGACCGATGCCGACGTGCTCAGCCAGGTGGGACTGCGAGTCACGACGTTGGGCGCCAAGGGCGTTGACATGGTCAGTCCTGACGGCACCGCCATCCATGTCGGGGTGGTGCCCGAGACAAGCAAGGTCGACCCGACCGGTGTCGGCGACGCGTTCCGCGCTGGTTTCCTCACCGGCCGCAGCGCGGGCCTGGACTTGGAGCGCTCGGCCCAGCTCGGCTCGCTGGTCGCGGTGTTCGTGCTGGAGACCAACGGCACTCAGCAGTGGAAGTGGGACCGCGGCATCGCGCTGTCGCGCCTCGCCGACGCGTACGGCCAAGAGGTGTCAGACGAAATCGGCACGGCCCTGGGCTGATTCGCCGAACCTCACAGCTGGACGGGGTACTGCGGCTCATCGATCCGCGGCACCACGCGGTGCTCGACGAAGATCGCGTGCCACAGCATGAAGATCAGGACCGTCCAGAGCCGGCGGCTGTGATCGCTGGTGCCTGCGAGGTGCTCGTCGAGCATGCGGCGCACGGCGGGGATGTCGATCAGTTCGTCGGCCTGCGACGTCGCCAGCATGTCGTGTGCCCAATCGAGCAACTCGCCGGCCTGCAGCCAGTGCCGGATCGGAACGGGGAAGCCCAGCTTCGGCCGGTTCAGCACGTGCGACGGCACGATCGGCTCGAGCGCCCGGCGCAGCGCGTACTTGGTGGTGGCACGTGTGATCTTTTCGTCCAGCGGCAGGCGTGACGCCACGGCGAACACCTCCGGATCCAGAAACGGCACCCGCAACTCCAGCGAATTGGCCATCGTCATCTTGTCGGCCTTCACCAAGATGTCGCCGCGCAGCCACGTGAACAGGTCGACGTGCTGCATGCGGGCCACCGGATCCCAGTCTCGCGACTGCTCGTAGATCGTCGCGGTGACGTCGGTGTGGGTCCACTCCGGGCGGAAGATTTTCAGCACGGCTTGCAACTGCGGATCGCTGAAGCTGCGCGCGTTGCCGTAGTAGCGCTCTTCGAGCGTCTGCGACCCGCGGTGCAGCAGGCTCTTTCCCCGCATCCCCTCGGGCAGCGGGGCCGACACCTTGCGCATAGACCGGCGCAGCCGGTCCGGCAGATACTCGAAAGGCTTCAGTGACAACGGTTCCCGATAGATCGCGTATCCGCCGAACAGCTCGTCGGCACCCTCCCCGGACAGCACCACCTTGACATGCTTGCGCGCCTCGCGGGCAATGAAGAACAACGGCACCAGCGCCGGATCGGCCACCGGTTCGTCAAGGTACCAGACGATCTCGGGCAGCGCCTCGACGAACTCCGCAGGGCTGACCACCTTCGACACGTGCCGGGCGCCGATCGCCTCGGCCGAGGCGACCGCGACGTCGACCTCCGAAAACCCTTCGCGCTCAAACCCGGTCGTGAACGTGATAAGCCGCGGATTGTGCCGGATCGCCAGTGCCGCGATGGCCGTCGAGTCGATACCGCCGGACAGAAAAGCGCCCACTGTGACGTCGGCGCGCATGTGCTTGGCCACCGAGTCCTCGAGGACGGCGGTGATCTCGTCGTAGCGGGCCTGTTCGCTTCCGTTGACGAACGGCACGGCGGCGAACCGGGGGCGGAAATAGCGGCTGATCTCCGGCGCTTGACCGGGCCGGATCACGGCGTAGCAGCCCGACTCCAGCCGACGGATACCGCGGTGCAGGGTCTCGGGCTCAGGCACGTACTGCAGCACTGTGTAGTGCTGCACCGCCCGCTCGTCGATGCCGAGGTCGATGCCGAGGGTCCCCGCCAGGTCCAGCAGGCACTTCTTTTCGCTGGCCACTGCGGTTCCGCCGGGCCCGGTCGCCATGAACAGCGGCTTGATGCCGAACGGGTCGCGGGCGCAGAACAGCTCGTGCCGCTCGGTGTCCCACAGCGCGAACGCGAACATCCCCCGCAACCTGCTGAGCGCCTCGGCGCCCCAGTAGTGATAGGCCGCGATGATCGCCTCGCCGTCGCCGTCCGTGGCGAACGCCGCACCATGCTCGGCCGCGAGCTCGGCCCGCAACTCCAGGTAGTTGTAGATCTCACCGTTGAACACGAGCGTGTACCGCCCCGGCGCGTCCGGAGGTCCCCACCGCAGCGGCTGATGCGAGTGCTCGATGTCGATGATCGACAACCGGTTGAAGCCGAACACGACCGCGTCGTCAAACCAGGTACCCGGGTCGTCGGGACCGCGGTGGCGCATCAGGTGCGACGATTCGGCCACCGCGTCAACCGTCTCGGCGGTGACTGCGGCCGCCGGGTCGCGCACGAGGGCCAGCAGTCCACACATCGGGCCAAGTATGCCGCAAGCTTCGGGTGGTCTACGCTGCGTAGTATTCGACTTCTCCCAGTTCTCCCGACGACAGGAGGCGCCGACGTGAGACGGCTGCGGCTGCTCGGCTTAACTGCCACGCTGGGTGTGCTGGCGATCACTCTCAACGGATGCAGTTGGTATGAGGCGGCGAAGTTGGGTTGGCCTGATCCGATCACGCCGGAAGGTCGTGACAATCTCAAGCTGTGGATCGGTTGCCTGATCGCCGCGATGGTGATCGGCGTTCTCGTCTGGGGTTTCATGTTCTGGGCGTCGGCGTTTCATCGGCACAAGAAGACCGACACCGAGCTGCCGCGCCAGTTCGGCTACAACATGCCCCTCGAGTTGGTGCTGACCGTCGTCCCATTCCTGATCATTGCGGTGCTGTTCTACTTCACCATCGTTGTGCAGGAACGCGTACTGCACAAGGATCCCAACCCCGAGGTCGTCGTCGACGTGACCGCGTTCCAGTGGAACTGGAAGTTCGGCTACCAGAGTGTGAACTTCAGGGACGGCACGTACAACGTCAACCTCGTCGACAACGAGCGCAAGCTGGTCGAGGCATCAAAGCCGGAGGGCAAGGGCAGCCACGGTGAGGAGCTGGTCGGCGCGATCCACGGGCTCAACCCCGAGGACCGCACCTACCTCAACTTCGACAAGGTCGAAACGATCGGCACCAGCAACGAGATTCCTGTGCTTGTGCTGCCCGCACACAAGCGCATCGAGTTCCAGCTGGCCTCCGCGGACGTCGTGCACTCGTTCTGGGTGGTCGATTTCCTGTTCAAGCGCGACGTGATGCCCAACCCGCAGGCCAACCACTCGGACAACAAGTTCCAGGTCACTGAGATCGAGAAGACGGGAGCATTCGTCGGCCGGTGCGCCGAGCTCTGCGGCACCTACCACTCGATGATGAACTTCGAGGTCCGGGTGGTTGAGCCCAACGACTTCAAGGCCTACCTCGACGCTCGCATGGCCGGCAAGACCAACGCCGAAGCCCTGCAGATCATCGGTCTGCCGCCCGCAGCCGTCACGACCGTGCCGTTTGACACCCGCCGCGGCGAACAGTCGATGGCCGCCCAGAAGTAAGGACACGCCATGCATATCGAAGCCCGGCTGTTCGAGATCCTGTTCGCGTTCTTCGCGCTCGCTACGGTGGTCTACGCGTTCCTGACCGCCTACTTCTTCCCCGGCGGGATCGAGTGGGCCGGCGTCACCGCGATGGTGATGACCACCGGGCTGACGCTGATCATCGCGACGTTCTTCCGGTTCGTCGCACGCCGTCTCGATACCCGGCCCGAGGACTACGAGGACGCCGAGATCGCCGACGGCGCGGGGGAGTTGGGCTTCTATGCGCCACACAGCTGGTGGCCGGTCCTGATCGCACTGGCCACATCGGTCGCCGCGGTGGGCGTCGCACTGTGGTTACCCTGGTTGATCGCCACGGGTGCGGTTTTCGTGCTCAGCGGCGCGGCTGGGTTGGTTTTCGAGTATTACATCGGGCCTGAGAAGCACTAGCGTCCTCCAGCTCCGAAGGTCACAATCAGGCAGTCAGTTGGTGGCTGGACGCCGCCGGTGGATTCGCGCGATCCGGACCGTTCGGTAATGTTGCCGAGGGCCAATCACGACGGCCCGCACACCTGTAAAGCGGTAGTTGAGAAGGAAATGCAGAGATGAGCGGGCCGAATCCCCCAGGGCCTGAGACTTTCGGGGAGCAACCGGGCGGCGGTGCTGTCGACGACGAGCACACCCGGGATATGACGACCGACACAGGATTCTCACAGGCGTACTCGGCCCCTGAGTCGGAGCAGTTCACCAGCGGCCCGTATGTGGCTGCTGACCCCGCGCTCTACGACTACGACGCCTATGAGGCCGAGCTCGGCGATCAGGCCCCGACCCCACGGTGGCCATGGGTGGTCGGGGTGGCCGCGATCCTGGCCGCCGTCGCGCTGGTGGCCTCCGTGTCACTGCTGGTGTTCCCCAGTCTCACCAGCCACCAGGCCGCCCCCACCAGCACGACCGCCAAACCGCCGCCGTGGCAGGACGAGATCACCACGCCATCGCCACCGCCGCCGACGTCCGAGGTTCCGCCGTCCCCGCCGCCGACCGAGACGGTCACGGTCACGTCGTCTCCGCCTCCGCCGCCCACCAGCGAGGCGCCCCCGCCTGCGCCGGCGCCCGCACCCAGCTCGGCGCCCGCCCAGACGAGCGCAGCGCCCCCGCCGCCGACCTCGACCACACCGGCGGGCCCGAGGCAGGTCACCTACTCGGTGACAGGGACCAAAGCCCCGCTGGACGTCATCAGTATCACGTTCACCGACGCGGCCGGACGCAGCCGCATGCAGCGCAACGTGTACATCCCGTGGACCTTCACGGTGACCCCGATCTCGAATTCTGATGTCGGGTCGGTGCAGGCGTCGAGCTTACTGGGGCTGAGCAGGCTGAACTGCTCGATCACCGCCAGCGACGGAACGGTGCTCTCCCAGCGGTCGGACAATTCACCGGTGACCAGCTGCTGATGGAACGGTCAGAGAACCTCAACCGCGTCTTGCTGGCGGCGTGCGCGCTAGTCTGGCTCGTCGTGATCGGGGTGAGCGTTGCTGCGATCGTCGCGCTGGTCCAACTGGGCTCCGGTCTGGCCGGAGACGCGCCGTCCGACTCCGGGACGCCGTGGGGGCTCTACGTGGTGATCGGCATCTCAGCGGCGGTCATCCTTGGGTCGATTCCACTGCTCCTGCGTGCCCGCCGCGTCGCCCAGCAGCCGCCACCCCCGAGGCGACAGCCGGTTGTCACCTCGCGGCGCCCTGCCGTCGAGGCATCCACCGAGAAACTGCGCGTGTTCGGCTCCGTCGTCACCCCCGTGGACCCCAGGCGTCCCGGCGCCCGGCGCCCGCCGGTGCGGTCGCCCTACGCGCGCGGGATGCCGGAAGAGATGGTCGACCAGATGTGGGTGCGCTTCACTGCGTCGATGGCCACCGCGATGGGTGCGGCGACGTTGGCCGTGGCGACGGCCACCTATTTCATGGGTGTCAAGGACGACGGCGCCGCAACGGCCGCGCTGGTCGTCGCCGGGATCATCACGGTGTTGATGCCGCTCATCCCGTTCCGGCAGCTGCGCCAGCTGCACGCCCAGGTCTAGTGGTGCCCGTTCCCGCCGGTATCTGAGGGTTGGCCGTTGCCGTTGCCGTCACCGGAACCGTTGCCGCTGTCCTGCCGCTCACGCAGCGCGGTGATCGCACGCTGCTCCTGAGCGTGCGCGACCTCGGTGAGCGCCTCCTGCTCGGCGGGTGGGTCGGCGAACAGCAACGAGCCCTCGCCCGGAGCCCCGCCATAGCCCAGCTTGTTCATCCGCTTTGGCACCGGCGCACCCTGGTACTCGAGTGGGATCGGGTGGCCGTGTTCGTCGACCGGTCCGAGCGGCTGGTGCAGTTCGATGTATGCGCCCTGCGGCAGCCTCTTGATGATGCCGGTCTCGACGCCGTGCTCGAGCACCGCACGGTCGCTGCGCTGCAAGCCGATAGCCCACCGGTACGCGATGAAGTAGACGATCGGCGGCAGCACCACCATGCCGATGCGGCCGATCCAGGTGGTCGCGTTCAGCGAGATGGGGAACCTCAGCGCGATGATGTCGTTCATCGCGCTGAAGGTCAGCACCATGTAGAACGCGATCGCCATCGCACCGATGGCTGTGCGCACGGGCACATCGCGCGGCCGCTGCAGCAGGTTGTGGTGCGCTTTGTCGCCGGTCACCCTCGATTCGATGAACGGCCAGACGGGCAGCAGCATGAACACCAGCCCCATGATCAATGCCACCCAGACCGGTGCGGGGATGGTGTAGTGGCTGATGTAGATCTCCCAGGACGGGAAGATACGCGCCAGACCCTCGGTCCACATCATGTAGAAGTCGGGCTGCGACCCGGCGGACACCTGAGACGGCTTGTACGGACCGAGCTGCCAGATCGGGTTGATCTGCAGCAGTCCGCCCATCAGCCCGAGGATGCCGGCGGTCATCGCGAAGAACGCTCCGGACTTGACCGCGAACACCGGCAGGATCCGCACGCCCACGACGTTGTGCTCGGTGCGGCCGGGGCCGGGGAACTGCGTGTGCTTCTGGTACCAAACCAATGCCAGGTGAACGCCGATGAGCGCCAAGATGATCGCCGGGAAGAGCAACACGTGTATGACGTACAGCCGCGGGATCAGAATTTCGCCGGGGAAGTCGCCGCCGAACAGCGCCCAGTGCAACCAGGTGCCAATCACGGGCATTCCCAATGAGATTGACGACAGTGCGGCCCGCAGCCCGATCCCCGACAGCAGGTCGTCGGGCAGCGAGTAGCCGAAGTAGCCCTCGAACATCGACAGGATCAACAAGAGTGAGCCAATCACCCAGTTCGCTTCGCGGGGCTTGCGGAAGGCGCCGGTGAAGAAGATCCTGGCCAGGTGGACCATGATCGCCGCGGAGAACATCAATGCCGCCCAGTGGTGGATCTGCCGGACGAACAGCCCGCCGCGCACCTCGAAGCTGATGTTCAGCGCTGTCTCGTACGCCCGCGACATCTCCACACCGTTAAGCGGTTGATAGACACCGTGATAGATGACTTCCTGCATCGACGGGTCGAAGAACAGCGTGAGGTATACGCCGGTGAGTAACAGGATGATGAAGGAATACAGCGCGATCTCGCCGAGCAAAAACGACCAGTGACTCGGGAAGACCTTGTTGATCTGGCGCTTCATCCCCGAGGCGAGGTGGTAGCGCTGGTCCATCGCCTCGGCCTGTTCGGCCGCGATGTCGCTCAGTTTGGGAGGACTTAGTTTGGGACTCATGTCGTCTTCCGTTCCCAGAATGCCGGCCCGACGGGCTCGATGAAGTTGCCGTTGGCGACCAGGTACCCGTCCTTGTCAATCGTAATCGGCAACTGCGCCAACGCCCGTGCCGCCGGGCCGAAGATCGGCCTTGCGAAATGGAGCAGGTCGAACTGCGACTGGTGGCACGGGCACAGGATGCGATAAGTCTGCTGCTCGTACAGCGACGCCGGACAGCCCAGGTGCGAGCAGACCTTGGTGAACGCGAACAGGTCGCCGTAGTTAAAGCTTTCCTGCCCTTGGCGTTTGACCACCTTGGACCTGTCGTTGGGCTTGATGCGGATCAACATGAGCGGGTTGCGAACGCCCATCATGATCTTGGAGATATTCTCGTGGGACTCGGTTGTGGCCCCGTCCCCGTCGGATTCGCGCCACGGGAATACCGTTTCCATGCCGCCCGCGTCGAGGTCTTCCGGCCGGATCTTGAGCAGCACGTTCGGAGTGTCGCCGCTCCTTCCGGTGGAGCGGGTCAGAAAGATCGTCTCGCCCTTGAACCTCGGGGTCCAGCCCGACGTCCACAGCACCGCGGTCGGGCCCTCCGAGGTCTGCACAACGGGTTTCCACGGGTTCTTGATCAGGCCGCCGATGAACGCCACCAGCGTGCCGAGGCCGAACGTGCCGAGGGCCACGCCCATCGACGTCATGATCAGCTTGCGTCGCGGCAACGTCGAGGTGTCCAGAGTGTCGGACAGCTCGGCGACGATCGTCTTGCGGTCCACCTCCGACGACTGCCCGTCGTGGCGGTCCTGGATGGAGATCTCTTCGGGGATGAATTTCTTCTGGAACAGCACTGCGCCGATCCCGATCGACAGGATCGACAGCCCGAACGTCAGCCCGTACAGCGGGGTGGCGAGCGTGTACCACAGGTTGCCGGGTGCGCCTTCGGGCTTCCACTGCCACGGCCAGAACAAGAAGATCAGCAGCAGCGCCAACCCGGAGAACCCGCCCAGCAGCAGCCAGGACGCCACCTGCCGCTCGGCCCGCTTCTCCGCACGGGTGCCCGCCACCGGCCAGCGCGGCTCGCGGTAGATCACCTCGACGCCGTCGAGCGCGGTGCCGAGCTTCACCAGCTCGTCGCGCGACATCTCGGCCAGTTCCCTGTCGTCGGGCACCTTCGGCGACTCGGCGGTCATGCGCGGGATCCAATCCACAGGGTCACGCCGATGACGGCGACAATTCCGATCAGCCACATCGCCCACGCCTCGGACGTGGGCCCGAACCCGCCCAGGCCGTAGCCCCCCGGGTTCTTGGTGTCGGTGGCCATCTTGATGTAGGCGACGATGTCCTTTTTCTCGTCCGGGGTGAGTTGTCGGTCGGAGAACTTGGGCATGTTCTGCGGACCGGACAGCATCGCCGCGTAGATCTGCGCCGGGTTGGCTGTGTCCAGGTCCGGCGCGTACTTGCCCGACGACAGCGCGCCGCCCTTGCCGGTGAAGTTGTGGCAGGACGCGCAGTTCAACCGGAAGAGGTCGCCGCCGCGCGCTACGTCGTCGCCGATCAGCGACTGCTGGGCGATTTGTCCGTCGGCGTCCCGCGGCACGGTCGGCCCGCCACCGTTGGCCTGCACAAACGCCATCAAGGCTTCGATCTGATTTTCGTCGAAGTTCGGCGGTTTCTGCGGCGCCTGGGCGCCCTGGCTCTGAGCGGGCATCCGACCTGTGTCCACCTGGAAGTAGACCGCTGCCTCACCGACGCCGACCAGGCTTGGGCCGCGGTCGGTGACACCCTGCAGGTTTGCGCCGTGGCATGACACGCAGGACGTCTCGAAGATCTGCTTGCCGCTGCGCACCAACGCCAGCCCCGATTCGTCGGCGACGGCGACCTGGGGCTTGGGCGTCAGCGTGGCGGCCAGCCCACCGGCCACAAGCAGCCCCGCCAGCAGCAGCAGGCCGGCCGACAGGCGTCGCCGCAGCCGGCGGCGGGACCGGCTTGTCCAGCGCGACGGCGCATTTTGCTCTTCGCGCAAGCGGCTCATCGCTGCTTCTGCTCTTCGCGCAAGCGGCTCATCGCTGCCTTCAACAACTCCCGAGCTCCCTTCACCTTGCCGGCCCTGCGGTCATCGGACGAAGTAGATGGTGGCGAACAGCGCGATCCAGACGATGTCGACGAAGTGCCAGTAGTACGAGACAACGATCGCCGCGGTGGCCTGCGCGGGGGTGAACTTGCTCATCGTGGTGCGCGCGAGCAGGTAGACGAACGCGACGAGACCGCCGATGACGTGCAGACCGTGGAAGCCGGTGGCCAGGTAGAACACCGAGCCGTAGGCGCTGCCCGGGATCGTGGTGCCGTGCGAGACCAGGTGGATGTACTCGTAGCCCTGGCCCGCGACGAAGAAGGCACCCATCAGGAACGTGAGAAAGTACCAGCGGCGCAGGCCGAACACGTCGCCGCGTTCGGCCGCGAACACGCCCATCTGACAGGTGAACGACGACGCGATCAGCACCAGCGTCACCGGAACCGCCTGGTACAGGTTCAATTCGGTCGGCGGCGGCGGCCAGTTCCCGGCGGCCTGCGCCCGCGCGGTGAAGTACATCGCGAACAGCCCAGCAAAGAACATGAGTTCGCTGGACAGCCAGACGATGGTGCCGACACTGACCATGTTGGGGCGGTTGAGGGAATGTACTCGCGACGTGATCGCGGTTCCCGAGGTCCCTACGGCGCTCGTCACACCAGAAGTATGACGCTTTGTAGTTGTCGAATTCCAGCCGGGGGACACATTTGGTCGCAATCAATTGGTCACACTGCTGCCCCCTCGTCTTGCGGGTTCCCGGTGCGTGGGAACATCTGCGCGTGGCCCAGCCGTCCCCGTTGTCATGGTCGAGGGTGCTCGCGACGCTGACCTCCGGGCGTGAGCTGGCCTCCGGCGAGGCCGCGTGGGCGATGGAGCAGGTGATGACGGGCGCGGCGACCCCGGCTCAGATCGCCGCGTTCGGTGTGGCGATGAAGATGAAGGGGCCCACGTCCGCGGAGGTCCGCGAACTCGCGGACACGATGCTCGCCCACGCCCGTCGGGTGCCGACCGCCGAGATCGGCACCGACACGGTCGATGTCGTCGGGACGGGCGGCGACGGGTCGAACTCGGTCAACCTGTCGACGATGGCGGCAATTGTGGTGGCCGCCAACGGGATCCCGGTCGTCAAGCATGGCAATCGTGCCGCATCGTCCCGCAGCGGCGGCGCCGACGTGCTCGAAGCGCTCGGCGTGCGCATCGATTTGGCGCCCGATGACGTCGCCCGCAGCGTGTCGGAGGTGGGCATCGGCTTTTGCTTCGCGCCGCTGTTTCACCCGTCCTATCGGCACACGTCAGTGGCCCGCCGCGAGATCGGCGTGCCGACGGTCTTCAATCTGCTTGGGCCACTTACCAATCCGGCGATGCCCAGGGCGGGGCTGGTGGGTTGCGCGTTCGGGGAAGTCGCTGAGGTCGTGGCCGGCGTGTTCGCCGAACGCGGCTCAAGCGTGCTGGTGGTGCGCGGCGACGACGGCCTGGACGAACTGACTACCACCACGACGAGCTCGATCTGGCGGGTACGTGCAGGCGCGGTGCAGCGGCTGAGCTTCGACCCCGCCGAGTTCGGGCTGGCGCGGGCCGATCCGGACCAGTTGCGCGGCGGGGACGCCGACGTGAACGCCGAGGTCGCCAGGAAGGTGCTTGGCGGCGCACCGGGTGCGGTGCGGGATGCGGTGCTGCTCAACGCGGCGGGTGCGATCGTGGCTCATGCCGGGCTAGCCGGCGACGTCGACTGGCGTAGCGCCTGGGAGTCGGCGCTGCAGCGCGCCGCCACGGCGATCGACTCCGGAACGGCCGAAAAACTGCTCGCGCGTTGGGTGCGGTTCACACAGAAGGTGTGACCGGAGATCCTGCTCCGCCGCCAGTTTCGCCGAACGCGCCGCCGACGCCCAGCCGGCCCACGGCCCCGCGGAGCCGACCGGCATCGCGTAGCCGGCCTCGGCCCGCACGATCCGAACGCCGGGCGCCTCGAGCCACCGCGCGATCAGCGCGGTCTCCTCGACCAGCGCGCCGCCCAGCGGGGCATCGGCGGCCAGCACGGTCTGTGCCCCCGCGCACGCAACGTCGATCAGAGGCATCGGCGGGACACCCCGCGGTGCCGCGACCGCCCCGGCCAGCTGACCGCGCCGGACCACCGTGATGTGCCAGCCGCCGCTGCCGTCGGGCGCCGCGGCGACCAGCTCGCCCAGTTCGGCCAGTGGCCGCAGTCGCTGGCCGCGCCACAGCCCGTCGATCGCGTAGGCCAGGTGGTCCCGCAGCCGCGCCGCGGACTCATAGTGGCCGCGCGCCGCGAGGCCCTCGATCCTGGTGACCGCCGCCGCCAGCGCGGCGTTGTCAACACCGTCGATGAGCGCGGCCGCCCGCCGTGGCGCGTCGGCATAGTCGATCGCGGAGACGCCGCGGGCGGCCGGGCACGGCGCCAGTTCCCGCTCGGGGCACGCTGGCCCGTGCCGGGCCGAGCGGCCGAGCCGCGTCGTGCACGTGCGCAGCCCGGTCAGACGCGCGAGCAGCGCCGCGGTGTCGACGGCATGGGCACGAGACCGGAACGGGCCGATCGCGCGGGCCTGTCGCGGCGTCCGGACCACCGCGAATCGGGGGAAAGCCTCATCGGTGAGTACCAGCCACCACCAGCGGTGCGGGAAGCGCGACCGCCGGTTGTACGGCGGCGCGTGTGCCGCCAGCAGCCTCAGCTCACGGACACCGGCTTCCAGCGCGTGTGCACACTCCACGAAATCGACCGCGGCCGCCAGCGTCACCATCTCGGTGATCCGGGCGCGGGTATCGCCCCCGGTGAAGTACTGACCGACCCGGCGGCGCAGGTCGACCGCCGTCCCGACGTAGAGCACCTCGCCGGACGGGCCGCGGAACAGATACACGCCCGGCCGGTGTGGCAGACCCACTGCCAACACCCGCTTACGGCGTTGTGTCGCAGTCACATTCGGTAGATATGCGCGCAGATCGGAATACGTGTGCACACCCTGGTTGCCCACCCGCTCGATCAGCGTGTGCAGGACCTCGACGGTGGCCCTGGCGTCGTCGAGCGCGCGGTGGGTGGGCTGCGTGGCCACCGCGAACAGCTTCGCGAGCGCGGCCAGCCGCACGCTGGGCGCTTCCTCGCGGCTGAGCACACGGCGGGCCAGTCGCACCGTGCACAGCACCGGCGGCCGCGGCCAGACGATGTCGCAATGCCGCGCCGCCGACTTGAGAAAGCCGATGTCGAAGCCGGCGTTGTGGGCGACAAGCACGGCACCGCGGGCAAACTCCAGGAACATCGGCAGTACTGCGTCGATTTTCGGCGCGTCGCACACCATCGCCGCGGTGATGCCGGTTAGCTGCACGATCTGCGGCGGAATATCGCGGCCCGGATCGACCAGCGTGGCGAACTCTGCAAGCACCACACCGCCGCGCACCTTGACCGCGCCGATTTCGGTGATCGCGTCGCACTGGCCGGAGGTCGCGGTGGCCCTGCCGCCAGTGGTCTCCAGATCGACGACCACGAAGGTGGTGTCGTGCAGCGTCGGCTCCGCGGCCGCGTCCACGTCGGCGAAGCTGAGTTGCGCCATGGGCTGACGGTAGGCAGTAGCACCGACAGATTTGCTGCGGTTCGCGCCAGCGACCATCGGCCCGGTGTTTTGTCGGTGGGTGCCGCTAGCGTCGCGAGTAGGACAACCGAGAGGACGGTCTACAAGGTGATCATCGACTGCGACGACTGCGCGGTGCGGGGCGCGGCCTGCAAGGACTGTGTGGTCAGTGTTTTGATCGGCGTGCCGGATTCGTTGCGCGACGACGAGCGCGCGGCACTGGAAGCGCTTGCCGATGCGGGCCTGGCGCCACGGCTGCGCCTGGTTCCGATCCATCGCCGCGAGGATCCCGGGGTCGCCTGAGCGCACGATCGGCAATTCGCCGGTAACACGCAACTTCTAAGATTGCCTCTTAAATTTGCTGTCTTGTTGGACAACCCGTATGCCGTTTCGTAACCTATCTGAGACCTAAGCAGCGAAGGGCCTCGGCCACGGCATCTTAAGGATTCTCCAAACCTTGAGTTTTGATAGTGCGCGGTGGATTAATCGCCGTCTTCG
>CAVXAG010000009.1:0-178107 GCA_963759655.1 uncultured Actinomycetota bacterium
ATCGTGTCGCCGGAGCGGCCCGCCTAGGCTGGCTTTCGTGTCAGCGGCTCAGCGCAGGATCGACCTGAACGCCGACCTCGGGGAGGGCTTCGGGGTGTGGCGGCTCGGTGACGACCAGGAGATGCTGCGGCTGGTCACCAGCGCCAACATCGCCTGTGGTTTCCACGCCGGTGATCCGGCCGGGCTCGCGCGCACGTGCCGTGCCGCCGCCACCGAGGGTGTCCGAATCGGCGCGCAGGTGGGGTATCGCGACCTCGCCGGCTTCGGGCGCCGCTACATCGATGTCAGTGCGGAAGATCTCACCGCCGACGTGATCTATCAAATCGGTGCTCTGCAGGCTCTCGCGCACGCGGCTGGTTCGGCGGTGTCGTATGTCAAACCCCACGGCGCGCTGTACAACACGGTCGTCACGAACGCCTTGCAGGCACGCGCGGTCGCCGAGGCGGTGCATTCAGTGGATGTGGCACTGCCGGTGCTGGGCCTGTACGGATCGGCGATGTTCGACGCCGCACGCGAGTTGGGTTTGCGTTGCGTTGCTGAGGCGTTCGCAGACCGGGCATACCGGCCCGACGGCCAACTGGTGTCGCGTCGCGAGCCGGGTGGGGTGATCCACGATCCGGACACGGTGGCGCAGCGGGTGGCAACGATGGTGGCCAGTGGTGAAGTCACCGCCATCGACGGTTCGGTGATAACAGTGACCGTGGAATCGGTGTGCGTGCACGGCGATTCGCCGGGTGCGGTGCAGATCGCGACCGCGGTGCGGCAGCGACTGATCGCCGACGGCATCGAGCTGAGATCGTTTCAGCCGGAATGCAAGGCGGCAGATTGACGACCGCGATAGGTTATTCGTTGCGGGGTGCTGCGGGGTGGCACTGTACCGTGAGGCGAGGAGGAACCGATGCGGTGGCTGGATCCGACTGACCCGGTACTCACTCCGGTAATCCGCATCCAACTCGCGATTTTTCTTGCGCTGATGCTGGTTGGGCTGAGCGTGCTGGGTGTCTACTACCTGCAGCTTCCGACGGTGGCCGGTATCGGGCAGTACAGGCTGTACGCGGATCTGCCGGCCTCGGGCGGGTTGTACTCGACGGCGAACGTGACCTATCGCGGGATCCAGATCGGCAAGGTCACCGATGTGCAGCCCACCGAGCGGGGTGCGCGGGCCACGATGAGCATCGGTGACCGGTTCAAGATTCCGGTGAACGCGTCGGCGAACGTGCATTCGGTGTCGGCGGTCGGTGAGCAGTACCTGGATCTGGAGGCCACCGGCAACGGGGACCAGTATCTGTCCGATGGGCAGACGATCACCACCGGTACGGTGCCCGACGAGGTGGGTCCGGCGCTGGATGCGGCCAACCGGGGGTTGGAGGTGCTGCCCAAGGACAAGATCGACTCGTTGTTGACGGAGGCGGCGCAGTCGGTGGGCGGGTTGGGGCCGGCGCTGCAGCGGTTGGTGGATTCGACCACCGCGATCGCCAGTGATTTCCGGGACAATCTGGGTCCGGTCAACGACATCGTGGCGCATTCGGCGCCGATCCTGGATTCGCAGGCCAACTCCGGGGATGCGATCGGGCGGTGGGCGGCCAACCTGAACGTGATCGGCGCTCAGGCCGCCGAGCAGGACGCGGCGCTGCGCAGCGGGATCGAGCAGGCCGCGCCGACCGCCGATCAGCTCAACTCGGTGTTCAGCGGGGTGCAGGACTCGCTGCCCCAGACGCTGGCCAACCTCGAGATCGTCATCGACATGCTCAAGCGCTACCACAAGGGCGTCGAGCAGGCGCTGGTGTATTTCCCGGAGGAGGGGTCGCAGCTGGAGGCCGGTTCGATCTTCCCCGGTGAGGCCCTGCTGCACTTCGCGCTCGGCCCGATCTTCGCCGGGATCGGCGCGGGCGTGGTGACATCCTTAGCCGTCCCGCCGGGGGCCGGGACCGACCTCAATGTGGCGCCGCCGTGTTTGACGGGGTTCCTGCCGGCGTCGGAGTGGCGGGCTCCGGCGGACACCACGGCGGCGCCGTTGCCGTCGGGCACCTACTGCAAGATCCCGAAGGACTTTCAGGGCAACGTGGTGCGCGGCGCGCGCAACTATCCGTGCGCCGATGTGCCGGGCAAGCGGGCGGCCACTCCGCGGGAGTGCCGCAGCAATGAGCCGTATGTGCCGTTGGGCACCAACCCGTGGTACGGGGACCCCGACCAGGTGCTGACCTGTCCGGCGCCCGGCGCGCGCTGTGATCAGCCGGTCAAGCCCGGCTATGTGGTCCCGGCGCCCAGCATCGACAACGGGATGAACCCGTTGCCGGCCAACCTGCTGCCGCCGTCGGGTTCGCCGCCGCCGGTCAGCGATCCGTTGTCGGCGCCGGGGCAGGGTACGGTGACCTGCAGCGGCCAACAGCCCAACCCGTGCAACTACACTCCGTCGGGGCCGGTGGCCATCTACAACCCGCAGAGCGGTGAGGTGGTGGCGCCCGACGGGTCGCGCTACAGCGTGAAGGATTCGCCCGCTGCGGGAGACGACGGATGGCGGACGATGCTGGAGCCGGCGGGCTGAGCAGATGCGCCTCAAGCTCGGTCGCCCCGCCCTGAAGGACTTCGCCAAGCGGTTCGACGTGCCATCCGCCGACGCCGGCGCGCCGCTCACGGTCACCTGGATGGGCGTGGCCACGCTGCTGATCAGCGACGGGAAGTCGGCGCTGATGACCGACGGCTTCTTCTCGCGTCCGAGCCTGGCCGAGGTGGCGCTGAAGCGGATAGAGCCGTCGTTGGAGCGAATCATCGGCTGCCTGGAACGCGCCCGGGTGCGGGCACTGGACGCCGTGATCCCGGTGCACACCCACTACGACCACGCGCTGGATTCCGCGGTGGTGGCCGCCCGCACCGAAGCCACACTGGTCGGCGGCGAATCGGCCGCCAACATCGGTCGCGGGCATCAGCTGCCGGAGGACCGCATCGTCGTCGCAAAGCCGGGCATGCCGATGACCCTCGGCGCGTACCAGGTCACGTTGATCGAGTCCAAACACTCGCCGCCCGACCGCTTTCCGGGGGTGATCACGGGGCCGGTCACCCCGCCGACGAGGGTGGCGGCGTACAAGTGCGGCGAGGCGTGGTCGGTCCTGATCCAGCACCGGCCGACCGATCGCCGGCTGCTGATCCAGGGCAGCGCGGGCTACGTCCCCGGTGCGCTGAACGGACAGCAGGCGGATGTGGTGTATCTCGGTGCCGGGCAACTCGGCGTGCAGTCCGAGGAGTACATCGTCGACTACTGGAACGACGTGGTGCGGCCGGTCGGTGCGCGGCGGGTGGTGCTGATCCACTGGGACGACTTCTTCCGGCCGTTGACAGAGCCGCTGCAGGCGCTGCCGTACGCCGCCGACGACTTGGGCGTATCGATGCGGGTGCTGGGCCGGCTGGCCGCCGAAGACGACATCGCGTTGCACATGCCCACGGTCTGGGAGCTCGAAAACCCTTGGGCCTGAGGCTTATCACTGATCTGACATCTTGCTGATCGCATCGTTGGCGGTGCTTGCCGTCGTGCTCGTCTTCGCGGTGTTGCGGCCGCGAGGCTGGACCGAGGCCGTCGCGGCCGTGCCCGCGGCGACGCTGTTGATCGGGATCGGCGCCCTTGGGTTGCATGATGCGGCCGACGAGGTGACCCGGTTGCTACCCGTGGTCGGCTTCCTCGCGGCCGTACTGCTGCTGGCACAGCTGTGCGACGACGAGGGAGTGTTTCAAGCGGCGGGCGCCCTGATGGCGCGCGGCAGCGCGGGCCGGCCGACGCGGCTGCTGCGGCACGTGTTCGTCGTCGCCTCGGTCACCACGGCGATCCTGTCCCTCGACGCCACCGTCGTGCTGCTGACTCCCGTCGTGCTGGCGACCGCGCGCGCACTTCGGCTGCCGGCCACGCCGCACACCTACGCCAGCGCGCACCTGGCCAATACCGCGTCGCTGCTGCTGCCGATGTCGAACCTGACCAACCTGCTGGCATTCGCCGGTACCGGGCTGTCGTTCACCCGCTTCGCGGCGTTGATGTCGGCGCCGTGGCTGATCGCGATCGCCGCCGAGTACGCGGTGTTCCGCTGGTTCTTCGCCCCGGATTTGTCGGCCTCCGCGGACACCGACGACGCGCCCGCTCGGCCACCCCGGCCGGTGTTCGCCTTCGCCGTGCTGGGGCTGACGCTGGCCGGGTTCGCCATCTCATCGCCGATCGGCGTCTCCCCGGCATGGGCGGCGTGGGCCGGCGCGGCGGTGCTGGCGGTGCACGGCCTGGTGCGGCGGCGGGACACGCTCGGCGGAATCGTGCGGGCGGTGAACGTGCCGTTCCTCGCGTTCGTGTTGGCGTTGGGCGTGGTGGTGCGGGCAGCGATGGTGAACGGGTTGGGCACGGCGACAAGGGATCTGGTTCCCACCGGCGACGGGCTGCTTGCACTGCTCGCACTGGCGGCAACCGCCGCCGTGCTGGCCAACATCGTGAACAACCTGCCGGCCGTGCTCCTGCTGCTGCCGCTGGTCACCCCGGGCGGGCCGGCTGCGGTGCTCGCCGTGCTGATCGGAGTGAACGTCGGCTCCAACCTGACGTACATCGGTTCGCTGGCGAACTTGCTGTGGCGAAATGTGTTGCACGAAAACGATGCCGACGACAGCGCAGGCAGGTTCACCCGCCTCGGCCTCTGCACTGTGCCGGTCACCCTGGTCGTTGCGGTAATCGCGCTGTGGGCGAGCCTGCGGCTGATCGGCACCTGATCGGTTTACTGCTCCGACTGGCAGCGCTTCAGCGGCTGCGCTGCCGGGCAACGTCGGCGAGCACCACGCCGGCGGCGACCGCGGCGTTCAACGATTCGGTCGGACCGGCCATCGGGATGGACACCACCGCATCGCAGTTTTCGCGCACCAACCGCGACAGGCCCTTGCCCTCCGAGCCGACCACGATCACCACGTCGCCGGTGGCGTCCAAGTCGTCGATCTCGGTGTCCCCGTCGGCGTCCAGTCCTATCACCTGCAGACCGGCGGCGGCCCAATCCCGCAGGGTTCGATTCAGGTTCGTAGCGCGAGCCACCGGAACGCGGGCGGCCGCCCCGGCGCTGGTCCGCCACGCGACCGCGGTCACCGCGGCGCTTCGCCGCTGCGGTATCAGCACGCCGTGCCCGCCGAAGGCCGCCACCGACCGGACGATCGCGCCGAGGTTGCGGGGGTCTGAGATGTTGTCGAGCGCCACCAGCAGCGCCGGCGAGGACTCGTGGCGCACCGCGGCGAGCAGATCGTCGGGATGAGCGTACTGATACGGCGGCACCTGCAGCGCGATCCCCTGGTGCAGTCCGTTGGCGCTGATCCGGTCGAGGTCGGTACGGGGCACCTCGAGAATGGGGACACCGGAATCGGCCGCCCGCCGGACGGATTCGGTCACCCGCTCGTCCGCGTCGATACCCAGCGCAACGTAGAGCGCCGTTGCAGGAACACCCGCGCGCAGACATTCGACCACCGGGTTACGTCCGAGGACAATCTCGGTCTCGTCGGTCTTTTTCGCAGGCGGGCGCGATTTCTTCGTGGCGGCAGCGCGTTTCGCGGCCGGGTGATAAGGCCGCAGGTGGGCGGGCGGGGTGGCGCCACGGCCCTCGACACCACGGCGGCGGTTGCCGCCCGAGCCGACGGTGGCACCTTTCTTGGTGCCGGCCTTACGCACCGCGCCGCGACGCCGGGAATTGCCGGCCATCTACTTCCCGCCGCCATCGGTCAGCGACCACTGCGGTCCGTCGGCGGTATCGGTCACCTCGATGCCGGCCTTCTTCAGCCGGTCGCGGATCTCATCTGCCAGGGCCCAGTCAC
This sequence comes from uncultured Actinomycetota bacterium, assembly GCA_963759655.1. Classification (GTDB taxonomy): domain Bacteria; phylum Actinomycetota; class Actinomycetes; order Mycobacteriales; family Mycobacteriaceae; genus Mycobacterium. The sequence goes on from CAVXAG010000009.1 coordinate 5,815, forward strand.
GCAGTGCGCGGGCCGCCTCGCGTCGTTCGACTTCCGCGTGCACCAGCACGTCCACCGCGGCAAGCGCCGCAGACGTCTCATCGCGGGTCTCCCACCGCTCGTCGAGCGGGTCGACACCCAAAACCGCCATCATCGACCGGATTTCGCCGGCGCGGGCCAGTGCGGATTCGTGGTCGCCCGATTCCAGCGCCCGGTTACCGTCGGCGCGCGCACTGTGAATCTCGGCCAGCGCGATCGGCACCGAGAGGTCGTCGTCGAGAGCGGCCGCGAACCGCGGCGTCCAGCGGTCGGGAACGACGGCGCCGACCCGGGTGCGCACCCGGAGCAGGAAGTCCTCGATGCCCGTGTAGGCCTTGACGGCGTCCTGCAGTGCGGTCTCAGAGAATTCGAGCATCGACCGGTAGTGCGCGCTGCCGAGGTAATATCGCAGCTCGACCGGCCGAACCCGTTGCAGCACAGCCGGAACGGACAGCACGTTGCCCAGCGACTTGCTCATCTTCTCGCCGCCCATGGTGACCCAGCCATTGTGCAGCCAGTATCGGGCGAACCCGTCGCCGGCGGCGCGCGCCTGCGCGATCTCGTTCTCGTGGTGTGGGAACACCAGATCCATTCCACCGGCATGGATGTCGAATTCTGAGCCGAGGTACTCGTGTGCCATGGCCACGCATTCGGAATGCCAGCCGGGGCGCCCGCGTCCCCACGGGGTCGGCCACGACGGCTCGCCGGGTTTCGCGCCCTTCCACAGCGTGAAGTCGCGTTGGTCGCGCTTGCCCACGCCGGCGCCCTCGCCCTGGTGGACGTCTTCGATCTTGTGACCGGACAGCCTGCCGTAGTCGGCGAAGCTCGCAACGTCGAAATACACATCGCCGGCACCGGTATAGGCGTAGCCGGTGTCCATCAGGCGCTCGATCAGCTCGACGATCTGGGTGATGTGGCCGGTGGCCCGCGGCTCCGATGACGGCGGCAGCACGCCCAGCGCGTCGTACGCGGCGGTGAACGCCCGCTCGTGCGTGGCGGCCCACTCCCACCACGGGCGCGACGCGTCGGCGGCCTTGGTGAGGATCTTGTCGTCGATGTCGGTGACGTTGCGGATGAACGCGACATCGAGGCCGCGCGCCATCAGCCACCGCCGCAGCACGTCGAATGCGACGGCGCTGCGCACGTGGCCGATGTGCGGAAGGCCCTGCACGGTGGCTCCGCAGAGGTAGATCGAGACGTGGCCGTCGCGCAGCGGCACGAAATCGCGCACGGCACCGGCATAGGTGTCGTACAGCCGTAGCGCGCGATCGGTCACGACGGGCCAGCTTACCGGCCTATTCGCCGACAACCACCAACGCGGTGGCGATGGCCGCCAGTCCCTCACCACGCCCGGTCAGGCCGAGGCCGTCGGTCGTTGTCCCGGACACCGAAACCGGCGCGTCGAGAAGAACGGACAGCAGGTGCTCGGCCTGATCGCGGTGCGGCGCGATCTTCGGCTCGTTGCCGATCACCTGGACCACAGCGTTGACGACGCGGAAGCCCTGCGCTTTCAGGAGGTCGCGGACGTGGCTGAGCATGGTGGATCCGGTCACGCCGGCCCAGCGGGGGTCGTCGACGCCGAACACAAGGCCAATGTCGCCGAGCCCGGCCGCCGACAGCAGCGCGTCGCACAGCGCATGGACTGCGACATCGCCGTCGGAATGGCCGCGGCAGCCGTCGGCGTCGGCAAACAACAGCCCCAACAGCCAGCATGGTCGCCCGGGCTCGATGGGATGAACGTCGGTACCGAGGCCAACCCGCAGGTCGCTCACCGATTCACCACCGCCTCGGCCAGCACCAGGTCCAGCGCAGTGGTGATCTTGAACGCCATCGGGTCGCCGTCGACGACGAACACCTGCGCCCCCAGCTTCTCGACCATCGCCGCATCGTCGGTGACATCCTCTGATTCGGAAGGCTTTTCGGAAGGCTTTTCGGGCCGCTGATAGGCGCGCAACAGCAGCTCGGTGTGGAAACCCTGCGGCGTCTGCACCGCCCGCAAGCCCGCCCGGCCGGGCGTCGCGATCACCACTGAATTCGCGTCGACGACCTTGATGGTGTCGGCGACCGGCAGAGCGGGCACGACAGCCTGGTGCCCCTCGCGCAGGGCGGCCACCACGCGGGCGATCAGGGCGGGTGGCGTCAGCGGGCGGGCAGCATCGTGGATCAGCAGCAGCTCCGGCGTGCCGACGGCGGTCAGGGCGCGGCGCACCGACTCGGTGCGGCTGGACCCGCCCGCCAGCACGGTCGCATCGCCACCGAGGATCAGCTTCGCCTCGTCGGTGCGGTCAGCCGGCACGGCGACCACCACCGCGTCGACGGCGCCGGAGTCGCGCAGACCTGCGAGGGTTCGCTCCAGCAGGGTTCGTCCGCCCAGCTCGACGAAGGCCTTCGGCCGGCCGGCCCCCAGCCGCTCACCCGAACCCGCGGCCGGGATGACCGCGACCGTGTTCATCAATCAGGAGGCGGTGACAATCAGGAGGCGGCGGCCAAAACCTCGTCGAGGATGGTCTCCGCCTTTTCGTCGTCCGTGTTCTCGGCAAGCGCGAGCTCACCAACCAGGATCTGACGCGCCTTGGCCAGCATCCGCTTCTCGCCGGCCGACAAACCCCGCTCCTGGTCGCGACGCCACAGGTCGCGCACGACCTCGGCGACCTTGTTCACGTCGCCCGAGGCCAGCTTCTCGAGATTGGCCTTGTAGCGGCGAGACCAGTTGGTGGGCTCTTCGGTATGCGGCGCGCGCAGTACCTGGAAGACCTTGTCCAGGCCTTCCTGGCCGACCACGTCACGCACACCCACGTACTCGGCATTATCCGCGGGCACTCGAACTGTGAGGTCACCCTGGGCAACCTTCAAGACGAGATACTCCTTCTGCTCGCCTTTGATGGTCCGGGTTTCGATCGCCTCGATCAACGCAGCACCGTGGTGTGGATAGACAACGGTGTCTCCGACCTTAAAAATCATCTGATTCGGGCCCCTTTCACCCTTCCATGTTAACACGGAGCTTTTCGACACGTTTAACAACGATGCAGGTCAGGGGCACAGTGGATGAACATTGGGGGTTGACAGCGCGGCGTTTCCATGCATCGCGACCCGTTCGGATTGACGCGGTCGGCGGCGCCGCAGGTAGCTGGTCGGCCGCCCCGCCTGCGGCGGGTGCAGCGAAATATCCGTTGGCCGCTTCGCTGTTTCGGGCTGAGCTACTACTGTGCATAGTCGAACGCTGGCGGGCAGGAGTTCCGGCCCATTCGACGCCGAGCAGGAGACTTCAGTGAACCTCTTCCCCACACGCGCACCGGCATTCGGCGGCGGCCTCGTCGCGTGCGCCATCATCGCGGCGATGTTGACCGGCTGCGGCGCGGGCCAGCAGTCCCAGACCGCCAGCCAGGAACCCGCCGTCAACGGCGCCAGTGGCGGGGTCGGGACCATCGCGCTGCGCGATGTCCGCATCCACGCGCAGGTGACCGGTGCCGCTCTGCAGCCGGGCCAGAGTGTGGACCTGCTGTTCGTCGCCGCCAACCAGGCCACATCCGACAGCGACCGGCTGGTCGGAATCACCTCCGACATCGGCGCGGTGACGCTGCGCCCCGCCAGCCCGCAGATACCCGCGGCCAGCTCGCTCGTCGTCGGCATGCCGGAGGCCGCCGGAGCCGGGGCGACGCAGGCGCTGTCGACTATCGGAGCAGCCAGCGCCACCGTGACACTCACCAAGCCGCTGGCCAGCGCGTTGACCTACAATTTCGTCTTCAATTTCGAGCGCGCCGGCGAGGCGGCCATCGGCGTTCCGGTCACCGCCGGCGACTAGCGATCTGTCGGACCCGCCCGATACCGTTCGCGGCGTGACCAAGGCGCGCGCCCAGTACCGCTGCTCGGAGTGCCGGCACGCGATGGCCAAATGGGTGGGCCGGTGTCCTGAGTGCGGCACCTGGGGCACCGTCGACGAGGCGCCGGTGATCACGGTGGTCGGCGGCCGCGCTGCGCGGACGGGCGTGCCTAATTCGGCTGCGGTGCCTATCAGTTCGATTGCGCCCGACACCACGCGCCACGAGCCCACCGGTGTCGACGAGCTCGATCGGGTGCTGGGCGGCGGGGTGGTGCCCGGTTCGGTGACGCTGCTGGCGGGCGAGCCCGGGGTCGGCAAGTCGACACTTCTGCTGAAGGTCGCGCATCACTGGGCCCGCACCGGCCGCCGTGCGCTGTACGTGTCGGGTGAGGAGTCGGCCGGGCAGGTCCGGATGCGCGCCGAGCGCACCGGATCCAGCCACGACCAGCTGTACATGGTCGCCGATTCCGACCTGGACAACGTGCTGGCGCACATCGACGCGGTCAAGCCCACCCTGGTGGTGGTGGACTCGGTGCAGACGCTGTCGCGGGCCGACGCCGACGGCGTGACCGGCGGCGTCACGCAGGTGCGCGCCGTCACCACGGCCCTGACCACGGCGGCAAAGCGCCGCGGGGTGGCGATCATCCTGGTCGGTCACGTCACCAAGGACGGCGCCATCGCGGGCCCGCGCACGCTGGAGCACCTGGTGGACGCCGTGTTGCACTTCGAGGGCGACCGGCAGTCGGCGCTGCGGATGGTGCGCGGCGTGAAGAACCGGTTCGGCGCGGCCGACGAAGTCGGCTGCTTCCAGCTGCACGAGCGCGGGATCAGGTGCATCTCCGATCCGTCGGGCCTGTTCCTCGACCACCGGCCGCGGCCGGTGTGCGGAACGGCGGTGACCGTCAAGCTCGACGGCAAGCGCCCGCTGATCGGCGAGGTGCAGGCGCTGCTGATCGATTCCTACAGTTCCGTGCCGCGGCACGCGGTCAGCGGCATCGACCACGCCCGGGCGGCGCTGATCGCCGCGGTGCTGACCAAGCGCACGAGCGCGCCGGTGCGGCGCTACGACATCTATCTGTCCACGGTGGGCGGTATGCGCCTGACGGACCCGTCCGCCGACCTTGCGGTGGCGGTGGCGATGGCGTCGGCCTGGGCGGGGCTGCCCCTGCCGACCACCACCGTCGTGATCGGCGAGATCGGTCTCGCGGGCGATTTGCGCCAGGTCAGCGGGATGGAGCGCAGATTGACCGAGGCCGCTCGGCTCGGATTCACCACGGCATTGGTGCCCGATGGGGTATACACCGTGCCGAAGGGGATCTACGCGATGCAGGCCAAAACCATCAACGAGGCACTCGATCTACTGCGCGAGATTGCCGTGAAACCGACGCGCGCCACCACGCTGCGTCCGTTGGAGCTTGCCGGGGACCCGTCGGGCGACCCATGACGTCCCCAGACCGCAGCCAGAACACCAAGGCGCCCCTAGTGCATCCGGCGCTGCGGGAGACGCTGCGGCGGCTGGCGCCCGGCACGCCACTGCGGGACGGGCTGGAACGCATTCTGCGCGGTCGTACCGGCGCGCTGATCGTGCTCGGCTACGACGAGCGCGTCGAGTCGATATGCGACGGCGGTTTCTCGCTCGACGTGCGGTTCGCGCCGACCCGGCTGCGCGAGTTGTCGAAAATGGACGGCGCGCTGGTGCTGTCCACTGACGGCGGCCGCATCGTGCGGGCCAACGTGCAACTGGTGCCCGATCCGTCAATCCCCACCGACGAGTCCGGCACCCGCCACCGGTCCGCCGAACGCACGGCGATCCAGACCGGCTATCCCGTTGTGTCGGTGAGCCATTCGATGAGCATCGTGACAGTGTACGTGGCGGGCGAGCGCCACGTGATGGCCGACTCGGCGACGATCCTGTCCCGAGCCAATCAGGCGGTCGCGACGCTCGAGCGCTACAAGTCCCGGCTCGACGAGGTGAGCCGTCAGCTGTCGGCCGCCGAGATCGAGGACTTCGTCACGCTGCGCGATGTGATGACCGTCGTGCAGCGGCTGGAGATGGTGCGCCGGATCAGCCTCGAAATCGACGAGCACGTGGTGGAACTCGGCACCGACGGTCGCCAGCTCAAGCTGCAGCTCGAGGAGCTGGTGGGCGGCAACGACCTGGCGCGCGAGCTGATCGTGCGCGACTACCACGCCCACCCCGATCCACCCACCGGCAGCCAGGTGGCATCCACACTCGACGAGCTGGACCAGCTGTCGGACACTGAGCTGCTCGACTTGACCGCGCTGTCAAAGGTTTTCGGTTATCCGTCCACCGCCGAGGCGCAGGACTCGGCCATGAGCTCGCGGGGATACCGGGCGATGGCCGGCATACCGCGGTTGCAATTCGCGCACATCGACCTGCTGGTGCGCTCGTTCGGGTCACTGCAGGGGTTACTGGCGGCCAGCGCCGGCGATCTGCAGAAGGTCGACGGCATCGGCGCGATGTGGGCCCGGCACATCCGCGAGGGTCTATCGCAACTGGCCGAGTCGACGATCGCCGACCGGCTCGCCTGACCGACGCCGCGCAGGGCCTAGGCGGGGGGCGGCGGTTCGGGGGGTGCGGGCTGACCGGGTGCCGGCGGCTCGTTCGGGCCAGGCGCGGGGGCCAGGATGAACGGCACCGCCGCGGAACGAAGGTTGCCCAGCTGCACGACCAGGTTGTAGGTACCGGGCCCGATCGGCTGGCGGGGCAGTGGGCACTGCGGTGCTGAACCCATTCCGGTCCAGGTGACCTCCGTGGTCACCTGCTCGCCGGGGCTGAACTTCTTGACGAGGGATTCGTTGGATGGCGCGCAGTCGAGGTTGGACCACAACCGCTGGTTGTCCAGCGAATACACGTAGGCGGCGAGCACGGCGGCGCCGACGTCGCGCTGGCAGGCCACCAGGCCGATGTTGGTCACCACCATCGTGAACTTCGGCTGGTCACCGGCGACGAACTGCGGCTGGCTGGTGATGCCCTTAACGGCCAGCGTGGAATCCGGGCAGTCGTCGCCGTCCTTGAGCACCGGCGGAGGCACGACAGCCGCGGTGGCCGTTGGGGTTTGGACGGGCGGCGGCGGCAGCGGCGTGATGGGCGATTTCACCTCCGGCTGCGGATTCAGGTCCGCGGCCGCGGCGGGGGTGTTCGCCGGCTTGGCGGAGTTCTTGTTGCCGGAGCCGGCATTGCCGGTCAGCACGGTGACGGCGACAGCGACGACGATGCCGATCACGACAACCGCGACGGCCAACGCCAGACCGCGGCGTCGCCAGTAAATCTGGGTCGGCAGGGGGCCATGCGGTTCAAGATCCAGCACGTTGTCACGGTAAGCCCAGGTCACCGCGAGGCGTCCGACGTCGCCCGGCGTGTCGCCGGGTCAGCTATTCGGTCACGTCGCCGACCGTTTCGCGCAGCAGCACCCGTCCGTCGGCGAGCCGGTAGGTCGCGCCGACGATTGCCAGATCTCCGGTCGTGATCTTTTCGAGGATGGCCGTCGATCGCGACGATAACTGGGCGGCGGTCTCGCGGACGTGGTGCGCCTCGAACTCGTCGACCTGCGTCAGCCCCGCGCGTCGGCCGGTAAGCACCGACGGCGCGACACGTTCCACCAGGTCACGGACGTATCCGCCGGGTATCACCCCGTCGTCGAGAGCTGTCAGCGTGGCCTGGACCGCCCCGCAGCTGTCATGGCCGAGCACCACGATCAGGGGCACGCCGAGCACCGTCACCGCGTATTCGATGGAGCCGAGCACGGCCGAATCGATGACGTGACCCGCGATGCGCACCACGAACATGTCGCCCAAACCCTGGTCGAAGATGATCTCCGCGGCCACCCTGCTGTCGGCGCAGCCGAACACCACGGCGTTGGGCTGCTGACCGCCGGTCAGCCCGACGCGGTGCTGGGCGCTCTGGCCCGGGTGCGCAGGGCGGCCGGCGACGAACCGCTCGTTACCCTCTTTCAGTGCCTTCCATGCCTTCGCGGGGTTCCCCGGGTTCGCGGGGTTCGCGTTCGGCATACGTGACATTGTGCATCGAGCGCTCCGAGCTGGTCGACTGGTACCAGGTGGCGGGGCGGGACCTGCCCTGGCGTCGCCCCGGTGTCAGCGCATGGCAGATCCTGGTCAGCGAGTTCATGTTGCAGCAGACCCCGGTGTCGCGTGTTCAGCCCGTCTGGCAGGAGTGGGTGCGCCGGTGGCCGACCCCGTCGGCGACCGCTGCCGCCGGCGTTGCCGACGTGCTGCGCGCCTGGGGCAAGCTGGGTTACCCGCGCCGCGCGAAGCGGTTACACGAATGCGCCACCGTGATCGCCCGTGACCACGACGACGTCGTCCCCGACGACGTCGGGACATTGCTCGGCCTGCCGGGCGTCGGCGAATACACCGCGCGTGCGGTGGCCTGCTTCGCTTACGGGCACCGGGTGCCGGTCGTCGACACGAACGTGCGCAGGGTCGTCGCGCGAGCGATCCGCGGGGTCGCCGAAGCGCCTGCGAGCTCTCGCGACCTCACGGATGTCGCCGCGCTGCTGCCCGAAGATGGCTCCGCGGACCGCTTTTCGGTGGCGCTGATGGAGCTGGGCGCAACGGTGTGCACCGCCCGGTCGCCCCGCTGCGGCGTGTGCCCGCTGCGCGCGTGCGCCTGGCGGGCCGCCGGGTACCCACCCTCGGAGAAGCCTGCCCGGCGCGCCCAGACCTACGCGGGCACCGACCGGCAGGTGCGCGGCAGGCTATTGGATGTGTTGCGCGCCAACGATGTTCCGGTGTCACGCCGGCTACTCGAGGTGGCCTGGCTGACCGACACCGATCAGCGTGACCGCGCGCTGGCCTCACTGCTGGCAGACGGGCTGGTGGAGCAGACGTCAGACGGCCGCTACGCACTCGCCGGCGAGGCCGGGTCCTGAAACATGTCAGGGCAGGCGAACCGGCGCCGGTAATCCGACGGCGTGAGGCCGACGAGGCGGCGGAAGTGATGGCGCAACAGCGTCGCGGTGCCGAACCCGGAGCGGTCAGCGATGCGGTCGACGTCGAGGTTGGTCTCCTCGAGCAGCTGCCTCGCGAACAGCACACGCTGGTCGGCCACCCACTGCATCGGCGTCGTCCCGGTCTCCTCGACGAACTTTCGCGCGAAGGTGCGCTCCGACATGTTCGCGTGGCGCGCCATCGAGGCCACCGAGTGCGGCTGGGGAAGATTCGCGAGAATCCAGTCGAGTTGTGGCGCAAAGCCCGGCGAGCAATGCGTCGGCACCGGCTGGATGATGAACTGCCGTTGGCCGCCGTCACGCTGGGGGGGCACCACCATCCGGCGCGCGATGGCGTTCGTGACCTTGCTGCCCAACTCGCGGCGCACCAGGTGCAGGCATGCGTCGATGCCCGCCGCGGTGCCCGCGCTGGTGATCAGATTGCCGTCGTCGACGAACAGCACATCGCGGTCGACCCGGGCGGTGGGATACATCCGCGCCAGTTCGTCAGCGTGCGCCCAGTGAGTGGTGCAGTGCCTGCCGTCGAGCAGGCCCGCGGCACCCGCAATGAACGCTCCGGTGCAGACGGTCAGGATCGTCGAGCCGGCCCTGGCCGCTGCCCGAAGGGCCGCCAGCGCTTCCAGCGAGTAGGGGTGGGGTCCGTCCGCGGCTTGCGCGGCGGACACCGCAACCAGATCCGCGCCCGCGAGCCCGTCGAGGCCGTGCTCCGGAATCACCTGGACACCGACTGGCGCTCGGATGGCACGACCGGCCTGCACACCGCAGACCCGGAAGTCGAACTTCGGGACGCCCTCGGACTCGCGGTCGATGCCGAACACCTCGCAGAGGACGCCGAACTCGAACATTGCGAGGCGGTCCAACGCCAAAACGGCTATCGATCTGAGCATGGCAGTATTTTATCGTATTGGGTCGGTCCTGCCACTGTCGACTGGATAGGGGCTCGGCGACAGTTCCGACGCCCTGAGGATGCAGCACGAGCTCGACGCGATCCGGACCCGCTTCGAACGCCAGCCCACGTGGCCGAGGTCAGGCGCGCTCGGCGAGCGTCGATAAGAACGCCGTGACGGCGGCACGATAGGTGTCGGTCGCCTCGTCGTGGACGAGGTGGCCTGCCCCGGGAACACGCAGATAGCTCGTCCGGCCACCTGTTTCGTGCATCCGCAACATCTGGCCCGGCGGGGTGATCGAGTTCGCGGCCTCGACCAGCAGCGTGGGCACCCGAACCGCGCGCCACGGTGCCCAGTAATCCCGCGTCCCCCACTCGGCCGCGATCGCGATCCACCGCTCGACGTGGCCGTGCAGCCGCCAACCGGTCGCGGTGCGGTCGAACGCATCGAGGAAGTACTGACCCGCGACCGGCCCGAACTCCTCGAGCACGTCGGCCGCGGTGCCGAATTCGACCGGCAGCGCATGCAGCCACGGCTCCCACGGGCCGGTGGTGCGGCCCCGGAAGTCCGGCGCCATGTCCTCGACGACGAGCGCGCTGACCAGCTCTGGTCTGTCGGCGGCCAGGCACCAGCCGTGCAGACCACCCATCGAGTGGCCGATCACGACTACCGGGCCGTCAAGTGAGGCGACCGCGTCACCGAGGTCGGCGACGAACCGCTCGGTGCTGATCGGATGTGGATCCGCGACATCCCGGCCGCGATGCCATGGGGCGTCGTAGGTGTAGACCCGGCCCAGTTCGGTGAGCCATGGCAGAGATCGCCGCCACGTGCTGCCGCGACCCATCAAGCCGTGGACCATCACCAGGGGCCGGCCGCGGCCGCCGCAGTCGGTCAGCAGATCGCCGCTCATGCCGCACGGTAGCCTGAGCCCTATGGCCGTGGTGAAAATCAACGCAATCGAGGTGCCGCCGGACGCGGGGCCCGAACTGGAAAAACGATTCGCCCACCGAGCACACGCTGTCGACAACTCGCCGGGATTCCTCGGCTTTCAGCTGTTGCGACCCGTCAAAGGCGAGAACCGGTACTTCGTGGTGACGCAATGGGAGTCCGAAGAGGCGTTCCAGGCGTGGGCGACCGGTCCGGCCATCGAGGCGCACGCGGGACACCGAGCGAATCCGGTGGCGACCGGAGCGTCGTTGCTGGAATTCGAGGTTGTGTTGGACGTTGCGGGGACTGGCGCGAAGGCGTAGCGCAAGCCGGGCGCGTCGTCGCGCCGCGGCGTCGCTGGCCGCTGTCGCGGTGGTGAGCGTCCTGGTTTGCAGCTGCTCGACGCCGTCCGCGTCGTCGGTCACCGCCGACACGGGCGTGAAAATCAGCAAGATCACTCCGCCGGGCCTGCGTGCCCAGCAGACCGTGGACATGCTGAACTCGGATTGGCCGATCGGCCCCAACGGTGTTGGGACCCTGGCCGCGCCGGAAATGGTGAACAGCGTCCGCGACACCATGGAAAACCTTTGGTGGGAAAGGCCGTTCACAGTCTCGGGCATCGAATACTACGCCGGGCGCGCCATGCTGCATCTGGTCAACTCATTCGGGGCCGGGCAGGACATCGAGATTCACACCGACGACAACGGCATGGTCAACCGGTTCGAGGCCAAGCTGGCAGCGCCCAAGATCGCCTCATGGGCGGACGTGGACGCCGAACTGGCCAAGTCCGGCGCACGGTACTCCTACCAGGTCGCCAAGGTCGACGCCGGCCGGTGCGACCGGGTCGTAGGCACCAACACCGCCCAATCCTTGCCGCTTGCATCGATTTTCAAGCTTTACGTGCTGTACGCGGTGGCCGACGCGGTGAAAGCCGGCGCGGTCTCGTGGGACGATTCGCTCACCATCACGGGGCAGGCCAAGGCCGTCGGCTCCTCCGGGCTGGAGAAGCTGCCTGCCGGCGCCAAGGTGTCGGTGCGCACCGCAGCGGAGAAGATGATCGCCAACAGCGACAACATGGCCACCGACCTGCTGATCGAAAAGGTGGGCACCACCGCCGTCGAACGGGCACTGGTCGAGGCCGGCCACCACGACCCGTCGAGCATGACCCCGTTCCCGACGATGCACGAGCTGTTCTCCGTCGGCTGGGGTGAGCCGGACCTGCGCCAGCAATGGAAGAACGCGGTGGGGACGGGCCAGCCACAGGCCCGGGCACAGTTGCTGGAACAGACCAATTCCCGGCCCTACGAACCGGACCCGGCGCGCACCCACACTCCCGCGTCAGCCTACGGCGCCGAGTGGTACGGCAGCGCGGAAGACATCTGCCGGGTGCACGCGGCGCTGCAGTCGGCCGCGGTGGGTGCCGCCGCCCCGGTACGTCAGATCGTGTCGGCGATCCCCGGCATCGACCTTGATCGGCAGCAATGGCCGTACATCGGCGCCAAGGCCGGGAACCTGCCCGGAGACTTGACCTTCAGCTGGTATGCCGTGGACCGCAGCGGCCAGGCATGGGTGGTCAGCTTCCAGCTGACCTGGCCGCGGTTTCACGGCCCGAGCGCCGGGGCCTGGCTGATATCGATCGCGAGACAGGTGTTCGCAATGCTCGGCCGGCCGGCCTAGGCGCGAGCAGAGATCAATTGAGTCGCATGGAATCGGGCGCGATGAAGGCCGGCCACGTCCTACCCGGCTAGCCGGTGGACCTGAGGGTCCAGGCGTGGCCGCGATAGTGCATCTCGGTTCGACTGGCTGGCGCGATATCGATGCGCCAGAACGACTTTGGCGGCGCATCGAGGGCCACCAGAATCGCGGCCCGCACGACCGCCGGGTGGGTCACCGCGACGGTGCGGGACGGGCCGGCGGTCAACGACTCGAGCCAGCCGGCAACCCGGTCGATCAGTTCGACGACCGATTCCCCGCCGTGCGGCGCACTGGTCGGATCGGTGAGCCACACCGCGAGGTCTGCTGCAAGCACACCCCCGAGCACGCCGCCGCGCCACCGGCCGCAGTCCAGATCGGCGACGCGCGGTTCGATCGCGGCGTGCAGCCCGAGCATCTCGGCGGTCTGCAGACACCGTTGCTCAGGACCCGACAGCGAGGTGAATTCCCGTGTTCCGAAGTCGATGGCAAAAGAAAGCTGGCGCCGGCCAACAGCATTGAGGGGTTCGTCGGTAGGAAACCGTCCGGCCGCCATCGCGTCGGTCATCGCGTGCGACACCAGCGTCAGCCGGACGACCTCACTCACGCGATCCCAGCCAAGTCGGTGCGCCTCTCAGGCGCCGGAGGGCTGCGGTTGAGCCGGCTGCGACGTGGTGTACTTTGCGGCGTCGGTCGGCTTGAAGCCGGCGCCGATCTGAAAGAACGCGTTGCGCGATCGGACGGTCAGGCCGAACACCTCCCCGCAGACTCGTTGGATTCCCTACCGGGGATGTCGTTGGTGGTGGCGATCAGCACGGGGAACCTTTCTGACGATGGGGGCAGCCCAGGCTGGATGTCGGCGGCCTTCCGCCTCCAGCCCCCGGCCTCCGGCCAGAAACGGGCGGTAACCGTGAAGGTACCGCCCGTTTCGATCGGTTGGGGTTATTCGGCCGCGGCCGCGGTTGGGGTGCCGGCGGCTCCGGCCTTGGCCAGATCCGGCTCCTCGATCTTGGCCGGCTTGGGGGAGCCGACGAACGTGAACACCGCGTCCTCGCCGGCGCTCTCGCCGTCCCAGTTATCGACGTCGACCGTGACGAGCTGGCCGGGACCGACCTCCTCGAACAGGATCTTCTCGGACAACGCGTCCTCGATCTCGCGCTGGATCGTCCGCCGCAGCGGCCGCGCGCCCAGCACGGGATCAAACCCGCGCTTGGCCAGCAGCGCCTTGGCCTTGTCGGTCAGCTCCAGCGCCATGTCCTTGCTCTTGAGCTGCTTCTCTACCCGGGTCGCCATCAAGTCCACCATCCGGATGATCTCGTCACGAGTCAGCTGGTGGAACACGATGATGTCGTCGATGCGGTTGAGGAACTCCGGCCGGAAGTGCTTCTTGAGCTCGTCGTTGACCTTCTGCTTCATCCGCTCGTAGTCGTTCTCGCCGCCGCCCTGGGTGAAGCCCAGCCCGACCGCCTTGGAGATGTCGGCCGTGCCCAGGTTGGACGTGAAGATCAGAACGGTGTTCTTGAAGTCGACCGTGCGGCCCTGGCCGTCGGTGAGGCGGCCGTCCTCCAGCACCTGCAACAGGCTGTTGTAGATCTCCTGGTGGGCCTTCTCGATCTCGTCGAACAGCACCACCGAGAACGGCTTGCGCCGCACCTTCTCGGTGAGCTGGCCGCCCTCCTCGTAGCCGACGTAGCCCGGAGGGGCGCCGAACAGCCTCGATGCGGTGAACCGGTCGTGGAACTCGCCCATGTCGATCTGGATCAGCGCGTCGTCGTCGCCGAACAGGAAGTTCGCCAGCGCCTTGGACAGCTCGGTCTTACCGACACCGGACGGCCCGGCGAAGATGAACGAGCCGGACGGACGCTTCGGGTCCTTCAGCCCGGCACGCGTGCGCCGGATCGCCTTGCTGACCGCCTTGACGGCGTCCTCCTGGCCGATGATCCGCTTGTGCACCTCGTCTTCCATGCGCAGCAGCCGGGTGGTCTCGGCCTCGGTCAGCTTGAACACCGGGATGCCGGTCCAGTTGCCCAGCACCTCGGCGATCTGCTCGTCGTCGACCTCGGCAACGACATCGAGATCACCTGAGCGCCACTGCTTCTCGCGCTCCGCACGTTGCGCGACCAGGTTCTTCTCGCGATCCCGCAGGCTGGCCGCCTTCTCGAAGTCCTGCGCGTCGATCGCGGACTCCTTCTCGCGGCGTGCCTCGGCGATCTTCTCGTCGAACTCGCGCAGGTCCGGCGGCGCGGTCATCCGGCGGATCCGCATCCGGGCGCCGGCTTCGTCGATCAGGTCGATGGCCTTGTCCGGGAGGAACCGGTCGTTGATGTAGCGGTCGGCCAGCGTCGCGGCGGCCACTATCGCGCTGTCGGTGATCGACACCCGGTGGTGGGCCTCGTAGCGGTCGCGCAGACCCTTGAGGATCTCGATGGTGTGTTCCACCGTCGGCTCGCTGACCTGGACCGGCTGGAAGCGTCGCTCCAGCGCGGCATCCTTCTCGATGTACTTGCGGTACTCGTCGAGGGTGGTCGCGCCCACGGTCTGCAGCTCGCCGCGGGCCAGCTTCGGCTTCAATATCGAGGCGGCGTCGATGGCACCCTCGGCGGCACCCGCACCGACCAGCGTGTGCAACTCGTCGATGAACAGGATGATGTCGCCGCGGGTGTTGATCTCCTTGAGCACCTTCTTCAGGCGTTCCTCGAAGTCCCCGCGGTAGCGGCTGCCGGCCACCAGCGACCCGAGGTCCAGCGTGTAGAGCTGCTTGTCCTTCAGCGTCTCGGGCACCTCGCCGTGCACGATGGCTTGCGCCAGCCCTTCGACGACGGCTGTCTTGCCGACGCCGGGCTCGCCGATCAGCACCGGGTTGTTCTTGGTGCGACGCGACAGCACCTGCATCACCCGCTCGATTTCCTTCTCGCGGCCGATGACGGGATCGAGCTTGCCTTCCATCGCGGCAGCGGTCAGGTTGCGGCCGAACTGGTCGAGCACCAGCGACGTGGACGGGTTGCCGGACTCGCCGCCGCGCCCGCCGGTGCCGGCCTCCGCAGTCTCCTTGCCCTGGTAGCCCGACAACAGCTGAATCACTTGCTGACGGACCCGCGTCAGTTCGGCGCCGAGCTTGACCAACACCTGGGCGGCCACGCCCTCACCCTCACGAATCAGGCCGAGCAGAATGTGCTCGGTGCCGATGTAGTTATGGCCGAGCTGCAGCGCCTCGCGCAGCGAAAGCTCCAGCACCTTCTTCGCGCGCGGAGTGAACGGGATGTGACCTGACGGCGCCTGCTGGCCCTGGCCGATGATCTCCTCCACCTGGCTGCGGACACCCTCCAACGAGATGCCCAGCGACTCCAGCGACTTGGCGGCAACACCCTCGCCCTCGTGGATAAGCCCAAGAAGGATGTGCTCGGTCCCGATGTAGTTGTGGTTGAGCATCCTGGCCTCTTCTTGGGCCAGGACGACAACGCGACGTGCGCGGTCGGTAAATCGTTCGAACATCGGTGGTTACCTGCTCTCCCTCACGGTGAGTACCGCGGATCGACTCGTTGAACCCGGGTACCCGCCATCCACTCTAGTGGCCCGCTGCCTCGGTTGCCTCAGGACCGCAGCGGCCGGGCCGGCGCCTCACTGGTGTAACGCCGCCGGGGGCTGATTCGTTTCCCCGCGCTGGGCTGGGCGGTTCGCCGCTAGCGAAACACCCGGAGACTCAGGTGGCGGCGTGGAAAGCGTCGATCACGTCGGCCGGGATCCGGCCTCTGGTTGACACGTTGTGACCGTTTCGGCGGGCCCATTCCCTGATGGCCGCGCTCTGCTCGCGGTCGATCGACGCGCGCCGGCCCGGACCCGCCGACCGGCCGCGCCGCCGACCACCGACCCGGCGGCCCTTTTCCACCCATACCTTCAGATCGTCGCGAAGCTTCTTGGCATTCTTCGACGACAGATCTATCTCGTAGCTCACACCGTCGAGGCCAAATTCTACGGTCTCGTCAGCCGCGCCACCGCCGTCGAAATCATCGACCAGCGTCACAGTCACTTTCTTGGCCATTTAGTACAGGGCTCCTTCTGAACGGTGCGGCCTCGCGTCGGTGACGCGGGAGTCGATGCCGAGATACTAATCTGCCATAAAAAGTCGCGCAGAGCCAACGCGAAGTCGCGCACTGACACAAACTCAGTAGGTCTGTCGACGAACAATCGGGAACAATACAGTCTCCCTAATTCCGAGTCCCGTCAATGCCATCATCAGGCGGTCGATCCCCATTCCCACACCCGTCGTCGGTGGCATCGCATACTCCATCGCGGCGAGGAAATCCTCGTCGAGGGCCATTGCCTCGTCGTCACCCGCGGCGGCGTCCCGGGCCTGGGCTTCGAATCGCTCCCGCTGGATAACCGGATCCACCAATTCCGAATAGCCCGTGGCCAACTCGAATCCGCGGACATACAGGTCCCACTTCTCCGTCACCCCCGGGATGCTGCGGTGCTGACGCGTCAGCGGCGTGGTTTCCACCGGAAAATCCCGGACGAACGTCGGCGCATTCAGGTGCTTTCCAACGGAATGTTCCCACAATTCTTCCACAAGCTTGCCGTGCCCGAAGGGGCGATCGGTTGGGACCTCGATGCCGAGGCGGGCGGCGATGTCCCGTAGATGGCGCACCGATGTATCGGGAGTAATCTGCTCTCCCAACGCTTCCGACAACGACGGGTACATTTGCACCGACGCCCATTCTCCGCCGATGTCATAGCGAGTCCCGTCGGCGAGGGTCAACAGGCGAGTGCCGAACACCTCGTCGGCGACTTCAGAAATTACTTCACGGATCATCTCGGCTGAATCGTCGTAGGTGCCATAGGCCTGGTAAGTCTCGAGCATCGAGAATTCCGGCGAATGTGTTGAATCGGCTCCCTCGTTTCGGAAAACGCGGCTGAGCTCGAAGACCCTGTCGAACCCCCCGACCACGCAGCGCTTCAGGAACAACTCGGGGGCGATCCGCAGGTACAGATCGGAGTCCAACGCGTTGGAGTGGGTGACAAACGGACGCGCGGCGGCACCCCCGGCCAACGTCTGCAACATCGGCGTCTCCACCTCGAGGAAGTCACGCCGGTGCAGCGCATTTCGCAGGGCACGGACCATGGCGACGCGCTGGCGCGCCACCTCCCGCGACTCGGCGCGCATGATCAGGTCGACGTAACGCCGGCGAACCCGCGACTCTTCGCTCATCTCCTTGTGGGCCACCGGCAGCGGGCGCAATGCCTTGGCCGCCATTTGCCAGGAGTCGGCCAGCACGGAAAGTTCCCCGCGCCGGGAGCTGATCACTTCACCGTGCACGAAGACGATGTCGCCGAGGTCGACGTCGGACTTCCATCGGTCCAGGGCGTCCTGCCCGACGCGCGCCAGGCTGATCATCACCTGCAGTTGCGTGCCATCCCCTTCCTGCAGCGTGGCAAAGCAGAGCTTGCCCGAGTTGCGGGCGAACACGACGCGGCCCGCAACCCCGAGAAAGGCGTCGGTGGCGACGTCGGCCGGCAGGTCGGGATACGTCTCGCGGATCTGCTTGAGGGTGTGAGTGACCGGCACCGCCACCGGGTAGGGCTGCGCGCCCTCGTCGAGCAGGCGCGCGCGCTTGCCCTGCCGGATCCGGAACTGCTCAGGGGTGTCCGGCTCGCGATCGGGCTCGCGCGGGTCTTCTGAATCCACGACGTGCCAGCTTAATGACCGGACCCGGCCGGCCGGGGACGTCGGGTTCAGCGGGCCTGTTTGAGCCTGCCCCGTTGGCTGTCCCGGTTGCGCTCGAAGATGAGGCGAAGACCGTCCAGGGTCAGGTGCCGGTCGTAGTTCTGCACGGTGTGCAGATCAGGCAACAGCAGGGGGGCGGTGTGCCCGGTGGCGACGATGGTGACGTCGTCGCCCGCGAAGCCGTCGATATCGTCGCGGATCCGCTGAACCAACCCGTCGACCAGTCCGGCGAACCCAAACACCGCCCCGGCCTGCATGCATTCGACCGTGTTCTTGCCGATCACCGACCGGGGGCGGGTCAGCTCGACACGGCGCAGCGCCGCGGACCGTGCGGCGGCGGCATCCGAGGAGATCTGAACACCGGGCGCGATCGCACCGCCGAGAAACTCACCCTTCGCCGACACCACGTCCACGCAGATGGACGAGCCGAAGTCGACGACGATCGCCGCGCCGCCGTACTTGTGGTAGGCCGCCAGGCAGTTCACGATGCGGTCGGCACCGACCTCCTTCGGGTTGTCGACCAGCAGGGGGATGCCGGTCCGCACGCCGGGCTCGATCAGCACATGCGGCACCGCCGGCCAGTACTGGTCCAGCATCTCGCGGACCTCGTGCAACACCGACGGCACGGTCGACAACGCGGCGGCACCGGTGAGGCGCTCAGAGTCGTCACCGATCAGCCCGTCGATCGTCAACGCCAGCTCGTCGGAGGTGACTTCGGCTTCCGTCCGGATTCGCCAGTGATGCGCGACCTTTGCGTGCGCGTCCGAGCCGGCGATCAAGCCGACGACGGTGTGCGTGTTACGGACGTCGATAGCGAGGAGCATTTAACGCGGTGACACGAGGTCGTACTGATCCGGCACGTAGGCCGGGTCGTTGCCGATGTCCACCTGCCTGTTGTCGGCGTCGACGAAAACGACCCGGGGCCGGTACTCGCGGGACTCGGCATCTGCCATCGTCCCGTAAGCGATGAGGATCACGATGTCGCCCGGGTGGACGAGATGGGCGGCGGCACCGTTGATCCCGATCACGCCACTTCCCCGCCGCCCGGTGATCGCATACGTGACGAGGCGGGAACCGTTGGTCACGTCGACGATGGTCACCTGCTCGCCCTCGAGAAGGTCGGCGGCGTCCATCAGGTCGGCGTCGATGGTGACCGATCCGACGTAGTGCAAGTCCGCCTCGGTGACGGTTGCCCGATGGATCTTCGATTTCAACATTGTGCGTAACATCAGTTCCTCCACGGTAATTCGTGATGGTCGTCCGGCCCGTTGGGCGAAAACCCGTCGGTGCCGGCGATATCTATCGCGATATTGTCGATGAGCCTGGTGGCGCCGAGGCGGGCGGCCACCAGCAGACGCCCCGGCCCGTTGCCGGGGGCGGGTTCCAGTGCGGGACCGCGGACCTGAAGGTAGTGGACCTTGATCGCGGGCACCTCGTCGAGCACCGCGCGGGCGGCGTCCAGAACGGCTTCCACGCCCCCCGGCGCGGCGTACGTCCCGGCCAGCAGCGCGGCGGAAAGTGCCCCGGCCTGCTCGCGTTCGGCCGGCTTCAAGTAGCGGTTGCGCGATGACAGCGCCAGCCCGTCGGCTTCCCGCACGATCGGCACGCCGACCACCCGAACGTCGACGTTGAGGTCCGCGACCATCTGCCGAATCAGCACCAGCTGTTGATAGTCCTTCTCACCGAAGAACGCACGGTCCGGCCTGACAATCTGCAGCAGCTTTGCGACCACGGTGAGCATCCCGGCGAAATGTAATGGCCTGGAAGCACCTTCGAGCTCATCACCCAGCGGCCCGGGCTGGATCGACGTGCGCGGGCCGTCGGGGTACATGGCCGCGACCCTCGGCGCGAACACCACCGGAACGCCCTCGCCACGGAGCAGCTCCAGATCGGCGTCCATCGTGCGGGGGTAGGAGTCCAGGTCCTCGCCCGCGCCGAACTGCAGCGGGTTCACGAAGATCGACACCACGACCACCGACCCCTGCACCCGCTTGGCGGCCCGCACCAACGCGAGGTGGCCGTCGTGCAAGGCGCCCATCGTCGGCACCAGCATCACCCGACGGCCGGTGTGGCGCAGCGCGCGCGTCACATCGCCGACGGCCTTCGGCGTCTGGTAGACGTTCAGCTGTCCGGGATGGAACTCCCTATCCGTCTTGGTGCTCATCGCGACGCTTCCAGTGCGGCAAACACTTCCGCTGGTGCGTGAGCGCGCTGTGCGGTACGCAGCGAGTTTGTCCGGTACGCCTGCGCGAGTTCCGGGTCGACGTCGGCCAGCGCCCGCAGATGGGCCGCGACGACCCCGGCGTCGCCTCTGGCGACTGGGCCGGTCAGCGCCGCCTGACCGCGCTGCAGCGTGTTCTCGACCGCCGCCCGGGTGAGCGGGCCGATCACCCGCTCCGCGATGCCGCCGGGAGCGTCGTCGACGAGTTGCTGGCCCAGCAATTCCGTGCCGCTCAGGGCCGCGCGCAATGCTTCCACCGCGTCGGCGACGACGGTGACGATGTGATTGCCGGCATGCGCCAGGGCGGAGTGGTACAGCGTTCGCGCGTCCTCACGCACGCGGAACGGCTCGCCGCCCATCTCGAGGACCAGCGACTGGCCGATCGCGTAGCCCACGTCGTCGGCCGCGGTGATGCCGAAGCAGCTGTCCCGCAGCCGTTCGATGTCCTCGTCGGACCCGGTGAACGTCATCGCGGGATGAATGGCCAGCGGGAGGCAGCCCTGCTCGGTCAGCGGCGCCAGCACGCCGATTCCGTTGGCGCCCGAGGTGTGCACGACGATCGTTGCAGGCCGGACAGCCTGGGTCGCGGCCAGCCCCGACACCACACTGGCAAGCTCGGCGTCGGGCACCGCGAGCAGCACCAGCTCCGCACGCGCGGCGACCTCGTGGACGGGGAGAATCGCGGTGTCGGGCAGTCGACGACGGGCCCGCTCGCGCGACGCATGCGACACCGCGCTGCACGCGACGACGACATGGCCTGCCCGCTCCAGCGCACAACCCAGCGCGGCGCCGACCCTGCCGGCGGAGATCACCCCAACCGAAAGCCGGGCCGGGCGCAGTCCGTCGGGGGGGCCCCACGCGCGCGCAGCGGACTGCTCCATCGCAGAGGACCTCGCAAAGTCTGTCGAAAATCGTTCCGGTCCTGCCAGGCGGGTACCGGACGGTCAAACAAAGGGTACCTCAGCCGTCGCGACGCCGGCGACGGCCGCCCCCGGTGGGCCCAGCGCCGGCCTGCAGCCGCGCAAGCAGCTCCGAGACCGACTGGCCGTGACCCTCGCCGTGCTGGCCGGGCCGCTGCGGCCCGTCACCCGCCGCGGGCGGCGGGAGGTGGTTGTTGCCGGTCGAATGCCGCGCCGACGGCCCCTCGGCGTTGGGCACCGAGTACGGCTCGGCCGGGTTCGAATGACGTCCGCGACCCGGCGGAGGTTCTTCGGGGACCGGCTGCGCGGGCATCGGCTCGGGGGCCGGGGTGGTGGTGCCGTTAGTCGACGCCCAGATGTCGCCGGGTTCGACGGGAGTCGACCACTGCCAGTCCCCCGGCCCGGGGGGGTGCACGCCGTGGCGGCCGCCAGGTTCGGCCGGCTGCGGTTCGGGGGGTGGTGGGGGCAGCCAAAACGGATCGGGCGCCGGGTACGGGCCGGCGGCGGGCTCGGGCCCGTAATACCGTCCGGGTGCGGGGGAGTCCTGCCAGTTGCTGGCCGGGGCAGGCTCAGGCCGGGGTTCGAAGTCGAAGGAGTGCCGCGGCTCGGGTGCCGGGCGTACCTCCTCGACGGGTACCGGCGGCTCCTCCGGGACGTCGATGATCGCGTTCTCGCTGCCGTCGTCGGCGTCCAGGCGCGGCGTGGAGGCGACGAACCGCGGCGGACGCGGGCCCGGCTCGGCGATCGGGCCGTCACGCTGCCAGTCGCTGTAGGCCCGGACCGTCGTCCGCTCCGGCTCGATCGCCGGCCGGTGACTGAGGTCCGCGTCGAACAGGATCTCGAGGTTGTTGCGCAGTGCGGCCAGCTCGGCCCGCAGCGAGGCCACCTCGTCGGCGGCCTGACCCCGCACTTCGATGGCCAGCTCGCGACGCAGCTGCGACTCCACCTCCAGCTCGTATTCACGCCGAGCGGATATCTCGCGATCCAGTTGCAAGTCGTAGACCAATTTCAGATCGCGCGCCTTGGCCCGATCGATATCGCTTTGTCTGCGGTAGATTACCGACACGAACGCCGCCGCGGCGGCCGCCCACAACGACAGGATGACAGCAAGCTTCAAAAGCTCGACCCGCTGTGTGAACACCAGCGCAGAACTGGCCGCAATGGCCAGGACCAGCAACACCGTCAGTAGCAGCCAACCCGGCCTGCGACCGCTGCGCCGAGACCGGGCGCCGCGGCTCAGATCGGTCATGGGCCGACTTTACCTGGGGAGGTCACGTCGCGTGTCGAGGCAATCCGGCGATTCTAGTCACCTGTTGCACCCCTGGGATCAGGTGGTTCCTCCGGTTTTTCGCAGCAATGCTGTAGCCACAGGGCCGCGACGATCAGCGCCAGCGCGCTGATCGCGGCGACGGCCGCGCCGGGGGTGTCCTGGCCGGCCACCCGTAACCAACCGCGGTTGGGCAGCAGGTACGCCAGCACCCCCAACCACCACCCCAGCACCAGCGCACCCACCCATGCCGACGCCTTCGCGATCAGCACCGTGCGGGCCACCGCGAGCGGATGCAGCCGGTCGCTGCCCTCGCCGATCTCGCTGGCGCTGATCTTCGAGCGCACGTACCGTCCCCACGCGGCCTCGACGGCCGCGACGGCCAGCAACGAGATCCCGGTCCAGACGGTGATGGGCGGGAACCACTTCGGGTAGCCGGTCACCGTCAGCAGGTAACCGGTCACCGCGACCAGGACCGCCGTGGCCGTCAGGTCGCGCTTCCGAGTCGGCCCCATCTCACGCCCCTGCCCGCAGGGCCAGGTCCGTCGGCGTCACGCCGAGGCGGGCGGCGGGCTCGATTCCGTCCAGCAGCCGGGTCACCGGGGTGGACATCCCGGCCACGGTCAGCGTGGACGCCGGGTCGACATCAAGCCATGGCACCAGTACGAACGCACGCAGATGCGCCCGCGGGTGCGGCAACGTCAGATCGTCCTCGCGCACCACGATTTCGGTTCCGCCGGCCGAACAGCTCACCAGATCCACGTCGAGGGTGCGCGGCCCCCAGCGGCGCCCCCGCACACGTTCGGCGGCGTGCTCCAGCTGCTGGCCACGGCGCAGCCAACCGTGCCCGTCCAACTCCGGATCGTCGGCGATGAGCACCGCGTTGAGAAACGGCCCCTGCTGCACCGGGCCCCACGGCACCGTCTCATACACGGGCGAGGCGGCGAGCACCGACGCGCCGAGCCCGTCGACCACCGACTGCAGCCGGGCCAGCCGGTCGCCGAGATTCGACCCGATGGACAGCACCACGCGCGTCACGGCGACTCCTGAACCGGGCGGCCCACATGCCGGGAGCGACGGATGGTGACCGCGACGTCGTCGAACGCCAACGGGATCGGCGCCTGCGGCTTGTGGACGACGACCTCGACGGCGTGAACCCGCTGGTCGCCCATCACGTCGTCGGCGATCTCCGCGGCCACCGTTTCGATCAGATTCCTGGCCGGCCCGGCCACGATGGCGGTCACCCGCGCGGCAAGCGCGCCGTAATCCAGCGTGTCGGTCAGGTCGTCGCCGGCGGCGGCCCGGTCGAGATCGATCCACACGGTGACGTCGACGACGAAATCCTGACCGTCGGTTCGCTCGTGGGAGAACACCCCGTGATGACCGCGAACGGTCAGGCCGCGCAACTCGATGCGGTCAGTCATCGGATCCGGCCGTCCAGGCTTCGAGAACCTTGAGGGCGTCGACGGTCGCCCGCACATCGTGCACCCGCACACCCCACACCCCGTGCAACGCAGCGAGCGCGGAGATCACCGCGGTCGCCGTCTCCCGGCCGGCCGGCTCGCGCACCCCGCCTTCGCCGGCGAGCAACGATCCCAGGAACCGCTTGCGCGAGGCGCCGAGAAGTACCGGAATCCCGGTGGCGACAAACTCGGGCAGCGCGCGCAGCAGCGCCCAATTGTGTTGTGCGTTCTTGGCGAAACCCAGCCCGGGGTCGATGATCAACCGCGTCGCATCCACCCCTGCCGAGGTGGCGGCGTCGACGCTGCCGAGCAGCTCGGCCTTGACGTCGGCGACGACGTCGCGGTACCCGGGAACAGCGTGGGACCGCTGCGCCGTCACCGATCGCCAGTGCATCAAGATCCACGGCACACCGGCGTCGGCCACCACGGACGCCATCTTCGGGTCGGCCCGGCCGCCGGAGACGTCGTTGACGATGCGCGCGCCGTTGCCAACCGCGGCCGCAGCGACCTCGGCTCGCACGGTGTCGATGCTCACCGTGATCCCTACTGCCGCAAGATCTTTGATGACCGGAATCACGCGGTCCATCTCGACCCGCGGATCCACCCGGGTGGCGCCGGGTCGCGTCGACTCGCCGCCCACATCGACGATCGCGGCCCCCTCGGCGGCCAGCGCGAGCCCGTGTTCGACGGCGCGATCGCGATCGAGGAACAAGCCCCCGTCGGAGAAGGAATCGTCGGTGACGTTGACGACTCCCATCACCTGCACGCGCGTTCCTGAACGGAACCGAAGGCCGGGCGAGCTCACCTGCGCAAGATCAGGTCCAGCGCCTCGGCCCGCGACGCAGCGTCGCGCTTGAACTGCCCGCGCACAGCAGAGGTGGTGGTCACGGCTCCCGGTTTGCGCACTCCGCGCATCGCCATGCACAGGTGCTCGGCCTCCACGACCACGATCACCCCGCGCGGGTTGAGCTTGAGCATCAACGCGTTGGCGATCTGCCCGGTCAGCCGCTCCTGCACCTGGGGGCGCTTGGCGTACAAGTCGACAACCCTTGCGATCTTGGACAACCCGGTGATCCGGCCGTCGGTCCCGGGGATGTAGCCGACGTGCGCGACGCCATGAAATGAGACCAGGTGGTGTTCGCAGGTCGAGTACAACGGGATCTCCTTGATCAGGATCAGCTCGTCGTGCTGCTCGTCGAAGGTGGTGTCCAGGACGGAGTCGGGATCGGTGTAGAGACCCGCGAACATCTCGTGGTAGGCCCGCGCCACCCGTGCGGGGGTCTCCTGCAGGCCGTGGCGGTCGGGGTCTTCACCAATCGCGAACAGCAACTCGCGGACCGCGGCCTCGGCCCGCTCCCGGTCGAAGACGGGCGGGGCGATTGTGGGGACACGCGAATTCGGCTGGGCCATGGACGCCTCCGTTAGTAGTCAGCCCTGGTCGGACGGTGCGGCACGGCCGGGTTCGTCGCCGTCCGACGGTGGCTGGCCCTCAGGCACATCGGCTTGCTGGTTCGGCGGCCAGCCCGGCGCGCGCCACCCGGCCGGCGCACCGTAGTCGGGCTGGGTGGCAGCCGAAACGGGGTGCGGATGGGTGACCGGCAGCCCGTTGGCCCCATTGCCGTTGCCGCCGGCTTGCTCGCTCGCGTCGGTGATGGCCTTCCTGAAGGCGGGTTCGGGGACCGGCGGCGGCCACGGCTCGCCGCGCTCGATCGCCAATTCGCCCGGCGTCTTGATCGGGGGCTTGTCCGACGGGATGCGCCCGCCGAAATCGTCGAAGACCGTAAGGCGCGGCCGCTTCACCACGTCGGCGAAGATGGCCTGCAGGTCCGCGCGGTGCAGCGTCTCCTTCTCCAGCAGTTCACCGGCCAACGTGTCGAGCACGTCGCGATACTCGGTCAGGATCTCCCACGCCTCGGTGTGGGCGGCCTCGATGAGCTTGCGAGTCTCGTCGTCGATGTCGCGCGCGACCTCATGGGAGTAATCGGACTGAGTTCCCATCGTGCGGCCCAGGAAGGGGTCGCCGTGCTCGGTGCCGTACTTGACGGCGCCCAGCTTGGAGCTCATCCCGTACTCGGTGACCATGGCGCGGGCGATCTTGGTGGCCTGGTCGATGTCGGAGACCGCGCCGGTGGTCGGCTCGCGGAACACCAACTCCTCGGCCGCCCGGCCACCCATCGCGAACACCAGCCGGGAAATCATCTCCGAGCGGGTCATCAAGCCCTTATCGTCCTCGGGAACGGAAACGGCGTGGCCGCCGGTACGGCCGCGGGCCAGGATCGTCACCTTGTATATCGGCTCGATGTCGGGCATCGCCCAGGCCGCCAACGTATGACCGCCTTCGTGGTAGGCGGTGATCTTCTTTTCCAGCTCGCTGATCACCCGGCCCTTGCGACGCGGTCCGCCGATCACCCGGTCCACCGCCTCCTCCAGCGCGGCGCCGGTGATGACGGTGCCGTTCTCGCGGGCGGTCAGCAGCGCGGCCTCGTTGATGACGTTAGCCAAGTCGGCGCCGGACATGCCCACGGTCCGTTTGGCCAGCCCGTCGAGGTCGGCATCGATGGCCATCGGCTTGCCGTCCGAGTGCACTCGCAGAATCGCCTTGCGGCCGTTGAGATCCGGGTTGCTCACCGGGATCTGGCGGTCGAAGCGGCCGGGCCGAAGCAGCGCCGGGTCGAGGATGTCCGGCCGGTTGGTGGCGGCGATCAGGATGACGCCGGCGCGGTCGCCGAAACCATCCATCTCAACCAGCAATTGGTTGAGCGTCTGCTCCCGCTCGTCGTGCCCGCCGCCGAGACCGGCGCCGCGCTGGCGCCCGACGGCGTCGATCTCGTCGACGAAGATGATGCACGGGCTGTTCTGCTTGGCCTGGTCGAACAGGTCACGCACCCGCGATGCGCCGACGCCAACGAACATCTCGACGAAGTCGGAACCCGAGATCGTGAAGAACGGCACACCCGCCTCGCCTGCGACGGCACGGGCGAGCAGCGTCTTGCCGGTACCCGGTGGCCCGTAAAGCAGCACGCCCTTCGGGATCTTGGCGCCCAGCGCCTGGTAGCGCGTTGGGTTCGCCAAGAAGTCCTTGATCTCGTAGAGCTCTTCGACCGCCTCATCGACACCGGCCACGTCGGCGAACGTGGTCTTGGGCATGTCCTTGTTCAACAGCTTGGCGCGCGACTTGCCGAACCCGAAGCCCATCCGGCTGCCGCCCTGCATGCGGGAGAACATCACGAACAACCCGACGAGCAGCAACAGCGGCAGCAAGTAGATCAGCAGCGAACCCAGCATGCTGCCCTGATTCACCACGGTGTTGACCGACGCGTTCTTGGTGTTGAGCTGATCGAACAGCGGCACGGCGTAGCCGGTGGGGAACTTCGTGATGATCTTGTCGCTGCCGCCGGTCGCCTCGCTGCCGTTCTTCAGCGTCAGGCGCAGTTGCTGTTCGCGGTCGTCGATCTGGGCGTTCTTGACGTTGTCGGAGCTGATCTGCGCCACCGCCACCGACGTGTCGACAGGCTTGAAACCGCGAGTGTCGTCACTGAAATAGAAGAACGACCAGCCAAGCACCAGCACGGCGGCTGTCACCATGAGCGTGCGGATCACGTTTTTGCGGTTCATCCAACATCGGCCGCCGTCGGCCAGGTCCTTCCAATGTGGTCGGGAAGATAGTTCAGGCTACCGCTACGCCAACGATCGACAGTTCCCGGACGTGTGCTTGAGTGAGAGTGTGGTCACATCAACCGAGCGGTTAGTTGATACGAACGGAGTGCGGCTGAGGGTCGTCGAGGCAGGCGAGCACGGCGCCCCCGTGGTGGTCCTGGCACACGGCTTTCCGGAACTGGCGTACTCGTGGCGGCACCAGATCCCGGTGCTGGCCGAGGCCGGCTACCGGGTGCTTGCCCCCGACCAGCGCGGGTACGGCGGGTCATCCAAGCCCGCCGCCATCGAGGACTACAACATCGTCGCGCTGTGCGACGACATCGCCGGCGTGCTCGACGATGCCGGCGCCGAGCGCGCGGTGATCGTCGGCCACGACTGGGGCGCGATGGTGGCGTGGACCTTTCCCCTTCTGCACCCCGAACGCGTCAGCGGCGTGGTCGGGATGAGCGTGCCCGCGGTGCCCCGCCCGCACGCACCGCCGACAACGATCTGGCGCGAGCTGTTCGGCGAGAACTTCTTCTACATCCTGTACTTCCAGGAACCCGGGGTCGCCGACACCGACCTGAGCCGCGACACCCGAGAAACCATGCGGCGGGTCTTCGGCGGTCCGCGCCGACCCGACGACACCGACGCGATGGCACGGATGCTCGCGCCCGGGCCGCAAGGCTGGGTGGAGCGGCTGCCCGATCCGACCGCGCTCGCGGACTGGATCAGCTCAGACGAGTTCGATCACTACGTCGACGAGTTCTCCCGCACCGGTTTCACCGGCGGGCTGAACTGGTATCGCAACTTCGACCGCAACTGGGAACTGACCGCCGCCACACCTGCTGCGGCCATCACGGTGCCGTCGTTGTTCATCACGGGCTCCGCGGATCCGGTCCGGCACTTCACCCGCTCCGACCGCGCCACCGAGGTGGCCAAGGGCGACTATCAGGAGCTGGTGATCGAAGGCGCGGGGCACTGGATCCAGCAGGAGCGGCCCGGTGAGGTCAACGAGGCTCTGTCGACGTTTCTGTCGCGATTGGAGCCGTGATGGGTGCTCCGTTGGACTTCGGCGTCTTCATCACACCGTTTCACCCGGTCGGCCAATCCCCCACCATCGCACTGGAGTACGACCTGGAGCGCGTCGTCGCGCTGGACCGGCTCGGCTACGACGAGGCGTGGTTCGGCGAACATCATTCCGGCGGTTACGAACTCATCGCATGTCCCGAGGTGTTCATCGCCGCGGCCGCCGAGCGCACCAAACACATCAAGCTCGGCACCGGGGTGGTGTCGCTGCCCTATCACCACCCGCTGATGGTGGCCGACCGGTGGGTGCTGCTCGATCACCTGACGCGCGGCCGAACGATATTCGGCACCGGACCCGGCGCACTGCCCTCTGACGCCTACATGATGGGCATCGATCCGGTCGACCAACGGCGGATGATGCAGGAGTCGCTGGAGGCGATTCTCGCACTGTTCCGCGCCGCGCCCACCGAACGGATCAGCAGGCACTCGGACTGGTTCACGCTGAACGATGCCCAGCTGCACATCCGCCCGTACACCTGGCCGTATCCCGAAATCTCCACTGCGGCAATGATCTCCCCGTCCGGGCCGCGGCTCGCGGGCCAGCTCGACACCTCGCTGCTGTCGCTGTCGATGTCCGTGCCGGGCGGCTATGCGGCGCTGGAGAACACCTGGGAGGTGGTCGTCGAGCAGGCGAAGAAGTCCGGCCACGACGAGCCGGACCGACGGGGCTGGCGGGTGCTGGGCATCATCCACCTCGCCGATTCTCGCGACGAGGCGGTCGATGACTGTACCTACGGGCTGCAGGACTTCGCGAACTACTTCGGTGCGGCAGGCTTCGTGCCGCTGGCGGAAAAGGTCGAGGGCACCCAGTCACCGCGAGAGTTCGTCGAAGTCTATGCGGCCACGGGCAATTGCTGCATCGGCACACCCGACGACGCGATCGAATACGTTCAGGACCTGCTCGACCGCTCCGGCGGCTTCGGGACGTTTCTGATGCTCGGTCACGACTGGGCGCGGCCCGAGGCCACCTACCACTCGTACGAGCTGTTCGCCCGCAAGGTGATTCCGCATTTCAAGGAACAACTGGCGGCGCCGCGGGCGTCGCACGAGTGGGCACGGGGCAAGCGCTCCGAACTGCTCGGCCGCGCGGGCGAGGCCATCTTCAAGGCGATCGGTGAGCACACCGACGAGATCAAACTCGAGAAGACCTGATGCGGGCGGCTGTTCTCCGGGGTGGCCAGATGGTGTACCGCGACGACGTCGACGACCCTGTGGTGGGCCCGGGGCAGGTTTTGGTCGACGTCCGCGCGTGCGGAATCTGTGGCTCCGACCTGCATTTCGCCAAGCACGGCGACGAGGTTCTGTCGCTGATGGATCGGATCGAGGGCATGCCGACACAGGGCGGGATCGTCGACCTGTCGAACGACGTGTTCATGGGGCACGAATTCAGTGCGGAAGTGCTGCAGGCCGGGCCCGGCACCGATGCGCCGCCGGCGGGGACCGTCGTCACGTCGATCCCGGTGCTGGTGTCCGGGAAAGGGTTCGACACGATCGTCTATTCGAACACCGTGCTCGGCGGCTACGCGGAGCGAATGTTGTTGTCGGCGCCGCTGTTGCTCAAGGTTCCCAACGGGCTGGATGCGCGGCACGCGGCGCTGACCGAGCCGATGGCCGTCGGCCTGCACGCGGTCAACAAGTCCGACATCCAGCGCGGTGAAACGGCACTGGTGCTCGGGTGTGGGCCGATCGGAATGGCGATCATCGCAGCGCTTGCCCACCGCGGCGTTGAAAATATCGTCGCGTCGGACTTCTCACCAAAACGCCGGGAGTTGGCCGTCACGATGGGTGCCCATCAGATCATCGATCCGGCCGGCGGATCGCCGTTCGACACCATCACCCCCGCGGTGGTGTTCGAGGCGGTCGGCGTTGCGGGAATCGTCGACGATGTGTTGCGCCGGGCGCCCCGCGGCAGCCGGGTGGTCGTCGCCGGGGTCTGCATGCAACCTGACACCGTGCATCCGTTCTTCGCCATCGCCAAAGAGATCAACATCCAGTTCGTGCTGGCCTACGACCCGGCCGAGTTCACCGAATCGCTGCGCGCGATCGCGGAGGGCGAAATCAACGTGGCCCCGCTGATCACCGGCGAAGTCGGGCTGGAGGGCGTCGGGGCGGCGTTCAACGATCTGGCCAGCCCCGGCGAGCACTGCAAGATCCTGGTCACGCCGTGAGCGTCGGTGCTCCGGTGATGTTGCTGCGCAAGGTAATCCTGGTCGGCGTCGGCGCGCTGGCCATCGGCAGTGTGTCGGCGTGCGACGATCAGTCGGGCCCTTCGGCCCTGCGCGCCGGCCCGGACATCAGACAGGTCACCGTCGTTGGCGCCGGGCAGGTGCAGGGCACGCCGGACACGCTGACCGCCAATGTGTCGATCGACGCCACCGCGCCCGACGTCACTGCCGCGATGAACCAGTCCAGCGAACGCACCCGGGCCGTCATCGATGCGCTGGTGAACAACGCGAAAGTCGACCGCAAGGACATCAGCACCTCGTCGGTGAACCTGCAGCCGCAATACGGCGCCGACTCGGCGGCGATCACCGGCTACCACGCGAGCAACTCGCTGGCCGTGAAGATCCGCAACCTCGGCTCGGCGTCGCAGACACTTGCGCTGATCGTCACCAGCGGCGGCAACGCCACCCGGATCAACTCGGTCGACTACTCCATCGACGACGATTCGCAGCTGGTGAAGGACGCGCGGGCGCGGGCGTTCGATGACGCCAAGGCCCGCGCCGAGCAGTACGCGCAACTGTCGGGCCTCGACCTGGGCAACGTCATCTCGATCTCGGAGACGGGCGGGAACACGTCGCCGCCCATCGCGCCGATGCCGCGCGACACTGCCGCAGGGGTTCCGCTGGAGCCGGGCCAGCAGACCGTCAGCTTCTCGGTGACGGTGATATTCGAGCTGCGGTGATTTCGAACTACGGTGAATCCTGTTCGTAAACCCGCGGATCCAGCGTGCCGATGTAGGGCAGGTCGCGGTAGCGCTCGGCGTAGTCCAGCCCGTAGCCGACCACGAACTCGTTGGGGATGTCGAAGCCGACGAAGTCGATCTCGACGTTGGAGCGGGCCGCGTCGGGCTTGCGTAGCAGGGTGCACACCCGCAACGACCGCGGGCGGCGGGCGGCGAGGTTGCGCAGCAGCCAGGACAGCGTCAGCCCGGAGTCGATGATGTCCTCGACGATCAGCACATCGCGGTCGTGGATGTCGCGATCCAGGTCCTTGAGAATGCGCACCACGCCCGACGACGACGTCGATGACCCGTACGAGCTGACGGCCATGAACTCCAGCTGGGTCGGCAGCGGGATCGCGCGGGCCAGGTCGGTGACGAACATGACCGCCCCCTTGAGCACGGTGACCAGCAGCAAATCGTCGCAGTCGGTTCCGATCAGGCCGCGGTAACGGTCACCGATCGCGGCGCCCAGCTCGAGCGTGCGGTTCTGGATCTGGCTCTCGGTGACCAGCACAGACTTGATGTCGCCGGGGTACATCTCGGCTGCCGCCTGCCCTGCCACGCACACAGCGTGCCATGCCGGCAGACAGCAGACCAACGCGATCGTCAGACCGGTTCGCAGTGCAGCCGCAGAGTGCCGTCGGTGCGGGCCGCGATCAGCCGCTGCCTGCGCAGCGAAGACCCGACGGCCACGCCGCCCTGGCCGTGCCAGTTCATCACCAGATCGTCGACACGGCGAATCTGGTTGTCGGTGAGGTTTGTCCCGCCGCCCGCCAACAGCCAGCCGCGAATCACTCTGCGGCGCAGCGCATCCGGCAATCCGGTCAGGCGGGCTGTGTCGAGTCGGTCAGTTGCGTCGGTTGCGTCGTCGAGTTGGGCGGCCGCGAGGTCGTCCAGGGCATCGCAGTCCTCGCGCAGCGCCGCCGCGGTGCGGGCCAGCGCCTCGGCGACCCCGCCGCCGAGCACATCCTCGAGCAGCGGAAGCGCTTCGCTGCGCAGCCGCGCTCGCGTGTAGACCGGGTCGGAGTTGTGCGGGTCATCGGCCGGTGTCAGCCCGAGTTCGTCGCAGGCCGCGTGTGTGACCGCCCGGCGCACCCCCAGCAGGGGCCGGCACCACGGCGGCTGATGCGGCCGCATGCCGGCAAGCGAGCGGGCGCCCGAGCCGCGGCCCAGGCCCAGCAGCACGGTCTCGGCCTGGTCGTCGAGGGTGTGTCCGAGCAGCACCGGCGCACCGCCGCCGGCCTCGAGCAGCGCCTCATACCGGGCGGACCGCGCCGCGGCCTCCGGGCCACCGTGCCGTCCCACCAGCACGGGCAGGACCCGTGCGTGCGCGCACCCGAGTTCCAGGGCCTGGGAGGAGGCTCGATCGGCGACCTTCCCGGAATCAGGCTGCAGTCCGTGGTCGACGATCAGCGCGGTGGTCGGCCGCAGGCCGGCGGCCACAGCGGTCAGTGCTAACGAGTCGGGGCCGCCGGAAAGCGCCACACACCAATGTTCTCCGTCGATCTGGTAGCGCAGCGCGAACGTCGATACGGCGGTCCGTAACGCGGCTACAGAACCCGTTCGATCCATCGCGCCGGCTTGTCGATTTCGTCGGGCAGCGGCAAGGTGTCCGCACCCGACCAGATGGCGTTGAACCGCGCCATGCCGACACGCGACACCACCTCGTCGACGAATGCCTTGCCGCGGGTGTACTGGCTGATCTTCGCGTCAAAGCCCAACAGCGCGCGGATCAGCCGCTGCAACGGTGGCTGACGTGTCTGCCGCCGTTCGTCGAAGCGCCGACGGATCGTCGCCACGGTCGGAACCACCGCGGGTCCGACGGCGTCCATCACGTGGTCGGCGTGCCCCTCGAGCAGCGTGCCGAGCACCAGCAGGTTGTCCAGGGCCTGGCGCTGCGGCTCCGACTGCAGTACCCGCAGCAGGCCGATGATCCCGTTTGAGTTGGGTTCGGCGGGAATGCCGTCGCGGCGCTCGCGGACATAGCCGACCAGGCGGCCCAGCACGAGTCCGAAGTCCTCGCCGGCCTCCTCGGTGATGACGCCCAGCGCCGACGACATGTACTCGGCCAGCCACGGATTCGCCGTAAACTGCACCCGGTGCGTCACCTCGTGCAGGCACACCCACAGCCTGAAATCTCTTGGCAGCAAACGGAGTTGGCGTTCGACAGCGATGATGTTCGGGTAGATGAGCAGGAGCTTTCCACCACCGCCCGCGAATGGGTCGTACTGGCCGAGAATTCCCGACGCGACGAAAGCCAGCACCGCACCGGTCTGTGCGCCGGTGATCCGGCCGCGCAGAAATCCGATCGGTTTGTCGGTGCCGCCCGTCATCACGCGCATCGAATCCGCGGCGAGTCGTACCCAGTGCGGCCGGTCCACGATCAGCGCGTCCGGCACCTGCCCGCCGGGTGCAAGCCCGGTGACATCGCGAACCGGGACCTCTGCGCGGCGCGACGATTCAGCGAGCTCGGCGATGATCTGGTGCTGGGTGTAGTCACTGGACGGCGGGCCGGGACGGGCGAGCCGGGCACCCGCGGTGGCCGCGAAGTCCCAGTCCACCGCGCGCCCGACGGTGAGCCCCTTTGCCGTCGACGTCATCAGGCACACCCGCACGATCGCAGCGTGGCGGCGAGGGCGTCGATCGCGGTGCGTCCGGTCGGCCCCGCGTTGTTGGACATCAGCGAGAACGTCAGCACCCGGCCGCTGACGTCGGTGACGATGCCGGCGAGGGTGTTGATCGCCGTCAGTGAGCCGGTCTTGGCCCGCAGCCAGCCGGCCGCATCGGCGGTTTGATCGTCGATGAACCGGTTGGACAGCGTGCCGCTGCCGCCGGCGATCGGCAGCAAATCCAGCAACGGCCGCATCGCCGGCTGTGAGGTGCCCGCGGCCATGCCGATCACGTCGTCCAGCGTCTTCGCGGTGAGCCGGTCGTCCACCGACAGCCCGCTGGAATCCATCAACCGCGCTCCCGTCATGTCGGCGCCCGCCGCCGAGAGCCGGGAGGTGACCGCGTCCACCGCTCCGGCGAAGCTAGCAGGCTTTCCCATCGCGACGGCGACCTCGCGGGCGATGCACTCGGCCATCACGTTGTCGGAGTGGTTCATCATCTCGTTCAACCGATCGATCAGCGGTGCCGATTGCACGGATGCGATCTGCCGGCCTTGGATCGGAGCGCCGGCCATGGTGACGGCCTTCGGGTCGACGTTGAGAGCCAGCGCGAGGGCCTGACCCGCGTCGAGTGCGGGCGTGCCGGACCGCACCGACTCGGGCGTGAGCGGTTGGACGCGCCCGGCGTCGACCATCACCGCCTCCATCGGCGCGACGTCGCCGCCCAGGATGTCGGCCGGGTCCCAGCCGGGGGCCAGCGTCGGCCCGGTGAAAGCGCCGGCGTCGACCTGGATCGCCGTCACCTTGATGCCGCTGCCCCGCACCTGCTGCGCCAGGTCGGAGATGCGGGCGGCGTTGCGGTACAACGTGTCCTGACCGGGCGGCGCCGAGGACAGGGTGGGATCGCCCCCGCCCACCAGCACGACGACACCAGGCTGGCGGCTCTGGTCGGGCGCGACCACGGTGGTGGTCTGGCGGGCGTCGCTGTTCAGCGTCAGCAGCGCAGCGCCCGCGGTCAGCACCTTGTTGGTGGACGCGGGCAACATCGGCAGCAGCGATCCCTGCTCCCACAGCTGGCTATTGGTCAGTGCATCGGTGACCCGCCCGGTCAGCGCGCCGAGGTCCGGATTGGCCAGCGGCTGTCGCAACGCGGCGGCCATTCCGGCAAGACTGGGCCTGGCCGCGGTGTCGGCCACCGGCACGACCCCGGGCTTGACGGTCTGCGGTGGCGGCGGGGCCGCCACCGCACGGGCACTGCGGGCCGCGCCGCCGTTGGCCAGCACCGCGGCAACGGCAACCACCAGCACGACCGCCGCCAGCACGACCATGCCAACCAGGAGATGGGTGGAGCGCCGCCACCGCGCCGGACGCATGTAGTGCAGGGTAGCGCTCCACTATGGTTAAGCCCCGACGCTCCAACTCTCACGCTCAAACGGTCAGAAGTGAAGGAGTCCGGCGGGTGCAATTCGACGTGACCATTGAGATCCCGAAGGGCCAGCGCAACAAGTACGAGGTGGACCATGAAACCGGCCGGGTCCGGCTGGACCGCTACCTGTACACCTCGATGGCCTATCCCACCGACTACGGGTTCATCGAGGACACCCTCGGCGCGGACGGCGACCCGCTCGATGCGTTGGTGCTGCTGCCGCAGTCGGTGTTCCCCGGCGTGATCGTCAAGGCGCGGCCGGTGGGCATGTTCCAGATGACCGACGAGGCAGGCGGCGACGACAAAGTGCTCTGCGTACCGGCCGGCGACGTCCGGTGGGACCACATCAAGGACATCGGCGACGTGCCGTCCTACGAACTCGAGGCGATCAAGCACTTCTTCGAGCACTACAAGGACCTGGAGCCGGGCAAATACGTCAAGGCGGCCGACTGGGTCGGCCGCGCGGAAGCCGAGGCCGAGGTGCAACGGTCGGTGGAGCGGTTCGGCGGGCACTGATCGCCTGAAACCAGCGCGTTACGGCTTGTTACAGGCGCGTCAAATTTGTCGTCCGGGATAGAAAGCCGGGTCTGCGCGCCCGATCATGGCGGTTAGACCACCATGGGAGGGCCAGAAAGTGCTGCTGCATCAAGGTCTGGGGCTAGACGCCTTCAACGACCTGCCGAGGCAGAAGGCGGTGCACGCCCTCTACGAATGCTGCAACAGCGTCGTGCTGGCCGGCGACCTCGCCGCCGGCCGTCCCTATCGGAGCCACGACCAGCTGTTCCGTCGCGCCGACGCGCTGCTGTTCGCGTTGTCCGAGTCGTCGGTGGACACCATCTTGCAGGCCTACCCGCACATCGGCCGGCGGCCGCGAAGCACGAAATCGGCAGCGGAGCAGTGCTCGGTGTGGGATCCGCGACCCGAGGTGATGGTCGCGCTGGACACCGCTGCGCAGCGGTACGCCGAGCGCTTCGGGTTCAGCTTCGTGATGTTCGTCTGCGGCACCGACGCCGAAGGCATGCTGGCGGCCATCACCGATCGCCTGCATCACGACACCGAAACCGAGCGCAAGGTGGTCCGCAACGAGCTGGCCAAGATCAACCGCACCCGGCTGGAGCGGATGCTCGGACCCGAGGGCGGATACCAGAACTGGTAGCGCGGCGGCGGTAGCCGGCGGGGGTAGCCCGGCGGGGGTAGTCGCCGGCGGTAGCCGGCGGCGCATGATGGTCGGGTGAGCGAGGTCATTCACGGGCACTGCGATCCGCGGTTCGACACGCTACGGACGGCACTGGCTGAAGAAATCAGCAGCGGCGAGGAACTGGGTGCGGCCATCGCCGTCGACATCGACGGCGACATGGTCGTCGACATCTGGGGCGGTCACGCCGACGCGGCCAAGTCCCGCGACTGGGGTCAAGACACCATCGTCAACCTGTGGTCGTCCAGCAAGCCGGTGTCCTCGTTGGCGGCGCTGGTGCTCGCCAGCCGCGGCCTGCTCGACGTCTACGCCCCGGTCGCCGAGTACTGGCCGGAGTTCGGTGCGAACGGCAAGCAGGACATCGAGGTTCGGCACATCCTGAGCTTCACATCCGGCGTGTCCGGCTGGGACGCGCCGTTCACGGTCGAGGACGTGTACGACTGGCAGAAGGCGACATCTCAGCTGGCCCGGCAGGCACCGTGGTGGCCGCCGGGCTCCGCGTCGGGCTATCACCTGCTGAACTACGGGCACCTGGTCGGCGAGATCGTCCGCCGGGTCAGCGGAAAAACGCTGAAAGACTTTGTCCGTGAGGAGATTGCGGTGCCATTGGACGCCGACCTCCAGATTGGCGCCCGTGACGGGGACGAGGGCCGCATCGCGGACGTGATCCCGCCGCCACCGTTGGACATTCCGCTCGATGGACTGCCCAAGGACAGCCCGATCTTCAAGACGTTCAGTGCCCCGCCGATGGTGGGCGCTGAGATCGCCCACACGGCGGCGTGGCGGCACGCGGACATCGGCGCGGCGAACGGCCACGGCAACGCGCGGTCGCTGGTGCGTGCCCTGTCCCCGATCTCGCTGGGCGGGAAGGCAAATGGCGTGCACCTGCTGAGGCCGGAGACCATTGACCTGATCTTTTGCGAACAGTCGAACGGCATCGACGAAATACTGGTGGCTCCGCTGCGGATGGGCATCGGTTTCGGTCTGCCGGAACCGACGAGCTTTCCGATGATCCCCGAGGGGAGGATCTGCTTCTGGGGCGGCTGGGGCGGTTCGGCGGTCATCATGAACCCCGACCGTGGGACGACGTTCGCGTACGTCATGAACAAGATGGGGCCCGGCACGACCGGGACCAAGCGCACCCTGAGGTATACCAAGCTGTTCTATCAGGCACTCGGCTGAGGCCGCCGTCGAAACTTAAGCGGCTGCGATCGTTGCCGGCGTGTCGTGACAGCGGTGTCAGTGTCGGCGGCGGGCAGCCGGGCGCGTCTTCATCAGGCTGGCGACCGTCGTGACGATGAGCACCACCACGATCACGCCGAGGCTGGCCAGCGTCGGTATCTCCGGCACGTCGACGGCCAAGCCCCCGTTGATGAACGGCAGCTTGTTCTGGTGGAGCGCGTGCAGCAGTAGCTTCACCCCGATGAAGCACAGGATCACCGCGAGACCCTGCGACAGGTAGACGAGCCGCTTCAGCAGACCACCCAGCAGGAAGTACAGCTGGCGCAGGCCCATCAACGCGAACACGTTCGCGGTGAACACCAGATACGGCTCACTGGTCAGGCCGTAGATGGCGGGAATGGAGTCGAACGCGAAGACGATGTCGGTGGTCGCGAGCGCCACGACGACAAGGAACATCGGCGTCATCAGCCGCTTCGAGCCGTCCTTGACGTACAGCTTGAGGCCTGCCCAGCGGTCTGTCGCGGCCAGGTGGCTGCGGGCGAAGCGGACCACCCGGTTGTCGCGGTCGTCGCGGTCGCCGTCGTGGTCGTGGTCGCGGGCCAGGTGAAGGCCGGTGTAGATCAGGAAAAGCCCGAAGATGTAGAAGACCCAGGAAAACTCTGCTATCGCCACCGCGCCGACGGCGATGAAGATGCCGCGGAACACCAGGGCCAGCACGATGCCGACGAGAAGGGCCCGCTGCTGGTAGTCCTTCGGCACGTTGAAGCTGGCCATGATGATCATGAACAGAAACAGGTTGTCCACCGACAGGCTGTATTCGGTGAGCCAGCCCGCGAAGAACTCGAGCCCGAACTGGCTGCCGTGCTGCAACCACACCCAGCCGCCGAAAGCCACCGCCAGGCCGAGGTAAATCGCCAGGTAGACCGCACATTCCCGGATGCTCGGTTGGTGCGCGCGGCGGCCGACGTAGGCCACATCGAACAGCAGGACCGAGGTCGTCACGCCGAGAGTGACGAGCCACTCGAGTTGGGAGACGTTCATCGGAGCCTCCGGTCGTCGCAAAACGCCGGAGGTCTCTTCCGCCGCGGGGGCGGCCCGCGGGCCGGTCGTCCGATGACGGTCGACGTGATGACGACACCGCGGCTGGGGAATACTCCCCTCCGCCTTCAGTCTCTCACGCGGGTGATCGCGCAGGGTGAAGTTGCCACCGTGACGGTCGGAAGCGGCGGGGAATCCCCTATGGTCGCTGTTCATGAGCCACGGCCAGTTGCCCGGGGTGTTCGGCGGTGTGCAGCCGCTGCTCGAGCACTACGGGTATCTGGCGGTGGGCGGCTTTGTGCTGCTCGAAGACTTCGGCGTGCCGGTGCCGGGCGAGGTCATCTTAATCGCGGCGGCCATCTTCGCCGGCGCGGGCCAGATGAACATCGCGCTGGTCATCGTCGTCGCTGCGCTCGGAGCGATCATCGGCGACAACATCGGCTTCGCCGTCGGACATTTCGGCGGCCGCCGGCTCCTGGAACGGTTCGGGCGCTACATCTTCCTCACCCCGGACCGACTCGATCATGCCGAGCACTACTTCAACCGGCACGGCGGCAAGATCGTGGTGGTCGCCCGGTTCGTCGAGGGCCTGCGCCAGGTCAATGGCATCCTGGCAGGCACCGTCGGCATGCACTGGCTGAGATTCCTCGGGTTCAACGCGCTGGGCGCGGTGCTGTGGGTGTGTTGGTGGTCGCTGCTCGGATACTTCGCCGGCGAGAACATCAGCGAGGTCTACGCCGGCTTCGGGCGCTACAAGTGGTTCGTGATCGGCGCAGCGGCGGTGATCATCGCCGGGTATGCGGCGTATCGCGTCCGCCGCCGACGGGCGTCCGTCCTGGAGCAGACGTGACCGACGCCGGAATCCCGACCGGGCCCGTCACCCGCGGCAGCGTCGCGCGGGTCGGTGTCGC
Organism: uncultured Actinomycetota bacterium; assembly: GCA_963759655.1. Taxonomy (GTDB): domain Bacteria; phylum Actinomycetota; class Actinomycetes; order Mycobacteriales; family Mycobacteriaceae; genus Mycobacterium. The sequence goes on from CAVXAG010000009.1 coordinate 45,773, forward strand.
CACCGTAGCGACCGCACTGTGCGGCTACCTCGTGTTGTATCTCGCGGCACGCGATCTGGACCCGGCGGGGTTCTCGGTGTTCGGGGTGTTCTGGGGCGCGTTCGGCCTGGTGACCGGCGCAGCGAACGGCCTGCTGCAGGAGACGACGCGGGAGGTCCGCTCCGCGGGCCAGGTGGCGGCTTCGGCGGGGCCGCAGACGCATCCGCTTCGGGTGGCGGCGGTGATCGGTGTGGTGGCCGGCGTGGTGATAGCGGGCAGCGCGCCGCTGTGGGCGGGACATGTGTTCGTCGAGGCGCGGTGGACCAGCGTGGTGCTGCTGAGCGTGGGCCTGGCCGGGTTCTGCATGCACGCGACGCTGCTGGGCATGCTGGCCGGCGCCGGGCGGTGGACGCAGTACGGCTCGTTGATGGTGACCGACGCCGGTATGCGGCTCACGGTGGCGGCCGCGACGTTCGCGATGAGCTGGGGCCTGGTGGGTTACCTGTGGGCGACGGTGTGCGGTGCGGTGGCATGGCTGGTCATGTTGGTGGCGTCCCCGGCGGCGCGGGCGGCCGCGCAGCTGGTCGCCTACGGCGACACCCCGACATTTCTGCGCGGTGCCGCGCATGCGGTCGCCGCCGCCGGGGCCAGCGCCGTCCTGGTGATGGGTTTCCCGGTGCTGCTGAAAGCGACATCGGGCGACCTGGGATCGACGGGCGGCGTGGTGATCCTGGCGGTGACACTGACGCGGGCGCCGCTGCTGGTGCCGCTGACCGCAATGCAGGGCAACCTGATCGCCCACTTCGTCGACCAGAGCACCGAGCGAATGCGTGCGCTGGCCGGGCCGGCCGCGGTGGTGCTCGGCCTCGGCGCGGTCGGGGTGGCAGCGGCAGGGCTGGCCGGGCCGTGGCTGTTGCGGGTCGGGTTCGGCGCCGACTACCGCGCCGGCGGGGCGCTGCTGGCCTGGCTGACCGCTGCCGCGGTGTCGATCGCGCTGCTGACGCTGACCGGCGCGGCGACGGTCGCGGCGGCGATGCACCGGGCCTACTCGGTCGGCTGGATCGGGGCGACCGTGGTGTCGACGTTGCTGCTGTTATTGCCTCTGCAGCTGGAAACCCGGACGGTGGTGGCGCTGTTGTGCGGGCCGCTGGTCGGCATCGCCGTCCACCTGGCGGCGTTGCGAATGGTCAGGCAGACCGGCCCGGCGGCACTGCCTGAAACCCCCTGACGTGTATTTTTGGGAAATCGACACCCGCTACCCGGACGTCTGGATCGTCGTCCCCGCCTACAACGAAGCCGCCGTCATCGGTGAAGTGATCGCCGACCTGCGGTCGGTTTTCGACCATGTCGTGTGCGTGGATGACGGCAGTCAGGACGACACCGGAGCCGTCGCGCTTCGCGCGGGCGCGCACCTGGTGCGGCACCCGGTGAACCTCGGCCAGGGCGCGGCGATTCAGACCGGCATCGAGTACGCCCGCAGCCAACCGGGCGCCGAGACGTTCGTGACGTTCGACGCCGACGGACAGCATCGCGTCAAAGACGTCATCCGGATGATCGACAAGCTCACCGCGGAGGACACCGACATCGTGATCGGAACCCGGTTCGCCGATCAGGGGGTGCACAGCGAGGTGCCGGTGCTGAAGCGAATCGTGTTGCGCACGGCGGTCTGGCTCAGCCCCCGCAGCCGACGGCTCAACCTTTCCGATGCGCACAACGGGCTGCGAGTATTCAACCGGAAGGTGGCCGCGGGACTCGACATCGCGATGAGCGGGATGGGCCACGCCAGTGAGATCATCGCGCTGGTCGACGAAAACAATTGGCGGGTAACCGAAGAGCCCGTCGAGATCTTGTACACCGAGTACTCCAAGTCGAAGGGTCAGCCGCTGCTGAACGGCGTCAACATCGTCTTCGACGGGTTTCTGAGGGGAAGGAGATCCCGATGAACTGGATACAGGTCCTGGTGATCGCCGCGGTGGTTTCGCTGCTGGCCTTTCTGTTGCGGTCGCGGGGTTCGATGCAGGCGAGGGCCTGGGTGAAAGTCGGCTACGTGGTGTTCGTGATGGCGGGCATCTATGCGGTGCTGCGGCCCGACGACACCACGGTGCTTGCGCACTGGCTGGGGGTGGGCCGCGGCACCGACTTGATGCTGTACCTGCTCATCGTCGCGTTCGCGTACACAACGCTGAACACGTACTTGCATTTCAAAGACGTTGAGTTGCGCTATGCGAGGCTCGCCCGGGCGATCGCGCTGGAAGGCGCACAACGGCCGGAGAACTAAGCGCGCTGCGTCTGCCGGAAGTACTCGACGGTGCGGCGAACGCCGTCGTCGAGTCTGACTTTCGGGCGCCAGCCGAGGACCATCTCGGCGAGCCGGACGTCCAGGCACGACCGTCTCAAGTCGCCGAGGCGGGGCGGAGCGAACTCCGGATCGTCTGGCGCGCCGACGGCCCCGGCGACGGCTGAATGTAGTTGCCGGTCCGAGGTTTCCACGCCGGTACCGATATTAAAGCGCTGCCCGCCGCCCTTCGGTCCGGCGGCGCGGACAAACGCGTCGACGACGTCGTCAACGTAGACGTAGTCGCGGGTGTTGGAGCCGTCGCCGAAGATCCTGGTCGGCTGTCCGGACAGCAGGGCCTGAGCAAAGATCGCCACCACCCCGGCCTCGCCGTGCGGGTCCTGGCGCGGGCCGTAGACGTTCGCGGGCGCGATGTGCGAGCAGTCGAGGTCGTAGAGGTGGCGGAAGGTGTTCAGGTAGATCTCGCCGGCGACCTTGCCTGCGGCGTACGGGGACGCCGGGTCGGTGGCGACCGACTCGTTGGTCGGGTAGTCGTGCGGCGTGCCATAGATCGAGCCGCCCGACGAGGTGTGAACGACCTTGCGCACCTTGGCTTTGCGTGCGGCATCGGCGAGCCGAACGGTGCCGACCACGTTGACCTCGGCGTCGTGGGAAGGATCGGCCACCGAGTTGCGCACGTCGATCTGGGCGGCGAGGTGGAAGACGACCTCGGGCTGGTGGGTGGCAAGCAGACCGTCGAGGTCAGCGGTGACGATGTCGGCTTCGACGAAGGTGAAGTTCGGACTCTGCCCGGCGTCTTCGATGTTGGCCGGGCGGCCCGAACTCAGGTCGTCGAGCCCGACGACCTCGTGTCCGTCGGCAAGCAGCCGGTCGACCAGCGTCGACCCGATGAATCCGGCACCTCCGGTGACCAGTGCGCGCACCGGTTCACCATACCGACGGGCGCTGGGCCGAGGCTTTGGACCAGCCTCGTACAGTTTTGGAGAACCGCCGAACAGACGAAAGGACACATGGCAGCCCGCACGGCCCGCATTCCCCGGGTTGGGTTGGTCGCCGGGATCCTGATCGTCGTGGCACTGGCAGTCCGGGCCGTTTTGGCGTTCCGCGGCTACTTCTACTGGGACGACCTCATCCTCACCGGCCGCGCCGGCACGCAGAACATCTTCTCGGCGCCATACCTATTCGACGACCACGACGGCCATGTGATGCCTGCGGCGTTCCTGCTCGCCGGCGCCATCACCCGCCTCGCCCCGCTGAACTGGGTCGGCCCGGCGATCAGCCTCGTCGTCCTGCAACTTCTCGCCTCGCTCGCGCTGCTGCGTGCGCTGCACGTCATCCTCGGCTGGCGGCCGGTACTTCTCATCCCGCTGACGTTCGCGCTCTTCACACCGCTGTCCATCCCCGGCTACGCATGGTGGGCCGCCGCGCTGAACTCCCTTCCGATGCTGGCCGCGATGTCCTGGGCGTGCGCCGACGCGATCCTGCTCGTCCGCACCGGCAACCAGCGCTACGCCGTCACCGCGCTGCTCGCTTACGTCGTCGGCCTGTTGTTCTTCGAGAAGGCCGCAGTCATCCCGTTCGTCGCGTTCGCGGTTGCCGCCTTGCTGGCGCATGTCGCCGGCGACAGTTCACCGCTGCGGACGGTGTGGCAACGCGGAATACGGTTATGGACGAGCAGTTTGGTCGTCACCGCCGGATGGATCGGCCTTTATCTCGTCGTCGTAGACCAACAGCGATGGAGTTCTGACCTCCTGATGACCTGGAACCTGTTGCGTCGCTCCATCACTCACGGCATCGTGCCGGGCCTGGTCGGCGGACCCTGGGCCTGGGACCGCTGGGCACCGGCTTCGCCGTGGGCCACACCGCCGCCGCTCGTGATGGCGATCGGCTGGGTCGCGCTCGCGGCAACGCTGGCGGTCTCGCTGATCCGCAAGAAGCGCATCGTCGCGGTGTGGATCGTCGCGGCCGGCTACGCCGTTGCCTGCCAAGTGCCGATCTATCTGATGCGATCGTCTCGCTTCACCGTGCTCGAACTCGCGCAAACCCTTCGCTACTTCCCCGACCTGGTGGTCGTGCTGGCGCTGTGCGCCGCGGTCGCATTTCGCGCCCCCAATCGCGACACGTCACGGTGGCTCGACGCGTCGTGGGCTCGCACCGCAGTGACCACCGCCCTCGCAGTGGCGTTCGTGGCCTCGAGTCTGTATTCCACCGCCACCTTCACGACCAGCTGGCGCGACAACCCGGCCCAGCCCTACCTTCAGAACGCCGAACGCACTCTCGCGCAGGGACACACCGCCTCGGACGCGCCGCTGCTGGACCAGGAGGTCGACCCGCTGGTCCTTCAACGCGTCGCGTTCCCGGAGAATCTGGCCAGCCACATGTTCGCGCTGCTGCCCCAACGCCCTGAATTCGCCTCTGCGACAACCCAGCTCAGGATGCTGGACGCGAAGGGCCGACTCGTCGACGCCAAGGTGACATGGGTGCGCACCGTCACGCCCGGTCCGACCGCAGGGTGCGGTTACTTCGTCCAGACCAACACGCCGGCCCGGATGCCCCTGGACGGCCCCGTTCTGCCCGCGGACTGGACCGCGGAAGTCAACTACCTCGCCAACACCGAGGGCTCGATGACGATGTCGCTGTCGGAGGGACCCGAGGTCAAGGTTCCCGTTCGGCCGGGACTGAACCGGGTGTTCGTCCGACTGCCCGGTGCCGGCGACGCCGTCACCGTGCGGGCAAACACCGCCGCCATGTCGCTGTGCATCGCTTCGGGGCCCATCGGCTTCCTCGCGCCCCGATAACGGGGAGAACCGGAGCCACCTAACGGAATCGAACCGTTGACCTGCTCATTACGAGTGAGCCGCTCTGCCGACTGAGCTAAGGTGGCGTGCCCGGCGAGTCTACGGCAGCCGCGCGAGCCGGAAAAATCAGTCGCGGAGCGCTTGGCCGACCGCCGCCACCAGGCCGTCGACCGCGAACTTCGGCTTGACGTTCGTCGCCAACGCGTCCCGGCAACCGAGCACCGCCTCGATGCACGCCAGCAAGCGCGCCGGCGGCGCATGATCGGCCAGCGCCTGCACGCGCTCGGCCATGTCGGGGTGATTGGCCCGCACCCCGCCGGCACCCGACGCCACCAGCAGTGCATCACGGAAGTAGTTCGCCAGATCGATCAGCGCACGGTCCAACTCGTCGCGGGAGGCGCGGGTCAATCGCGACTTCTGCCGCCGCTCAAGGTCCCTGATCGCGCCCGTCGCGCCCCGCAGGGTGGCCGCGGTGCCCTTCCCGGTGCCGCCTGCGCCCAGCGCCGTCTTCAGCTCCTCGGCCTCGGTCGCGTCCCGGTCGGCGGTCAACAGCTTGGCTTCGGTGTCGGCGGTGGCCACCATCTCCTCCGCGGCGGCGTAGGCCCGGACCGGCATGACCGCATCCCGGACCAGGCCCAGCGCGTGCTGACGACGCTCGCGGGCGGCCGGATCGGTCGCCAGCCGCCGCGCGCGACCCACATGCCCGCCGCTGACGGACGCCGCCCACTGCGCCTCTTCGGTGGACAGGCCATCGGTGGCGACCAGCACCCGCGCGATCGCGTCGACCGTCGGCGTCACCAGCGCGACGTGCCGGCAGCGCGACCGCAACGTGATCGCGATGTCCTCCGGGTCGACCGACGGCGCGCACAGCAGAAAAACCGTCGACGGCGGCGGCTCCTCGACGATCTTGAGCAGCGCGTTCGCCGCGCCCTCGGTGAGGCGGTCGGCATCCTCGATGACCACCACCTGCCAGCGCCCGGAGCCTGGCCGTCGCGACGCGATCTGCACGATGGTGCGCATCTCGTCGACGCCGATGCTCAACCCCTCGGGGATGATCCTGCGGACATCGGCGTGCGTGCCTGCGATCGTCGTCACGCACGCCCTGCACCGCCCGCAGCCCGGCTCACCGTCCGCGGTGCACTGCAGCGCCGCGGCAAAGCTCACCGCCGCGACTGACCGCCCGGATCCCGGCGGCCCGGTGATCAACCACGCGTGTGTCATCGCCGACGTTTCGGACGCATTGTGAGCGGAATCACCGCGGGCCGCCCGCGCGGCCGCGGTCAGCTCCGCTTCCACTGCCCCCTGGCCCACCAGACGCGCAAAAACACCGCTCATCAGTGGCAACAGTAGTGCTCGGCACCGACACGGGGGCACAGGAAGAGCTATTCGGCGTCACAGGAGACCGATACGGTGGTTTCGTGGAGAGCAGGGCCAGGACAATCGGGCGAATCAGGGCATTCGTCCGATGGGTGGTGCGCACCCCCTGGCCGGTTTTCGTGCTCGGCATGCTGCAGGCCGACATCATCGGCGCACTGTTCGTGCTCGGATTCCTGCGCTTCGGCCTGCCTCCCGAAGACCGGGTGGTGATTCAGGACCTGCCGGAGGCGAACTTGGCATTGTTCGCCGGAGTGCTTTTGGTGGCCTTCACCTTCGGATCGCTGATAAGCCTGCGGCTTTTGCTGCCGGTGTTCCGGTGGCAGCGGCGTGATCGCGACGGCAGGTCCACCGATACCGACCCGGTCGCCACCGAACTGGCGCGCACGCGCGCGTTGCGGATGCCCTTCTACCGCTCCGTCATCAGCTCGATCAACTGGGGCGTCGGCGGGACGATCTTCATCATCGCGATCTGGCCCGTCGCGAGCCACTCGGCGCCGGTGGTCGCCGTGGCCACCGCGCTGGGCGCGACAGCAACGTCGATCGTCGGCTACCTGCAAGCCGAGCGGGTGCTGCGGCCGGTCGCGATCGCGGCGCTACGCCAGGGCGTGCCCGAGCAGATCCACGCGCCCGGAGTGATCTTGCGGACCGTGCTGACCTGGGTGCTGTCCACCGGGGTGCCCATCTTGACGATCGTGGTGGCGATCGCCGCCGCGAAGCTGTCGATCCTGCACGCATCGGCCGATCAGCTGTTCGGGCCGATCCTGATGCTGGCCATCGCGGCACTGCTGATCGGGCTGGTCGGAACGGTGCTCACCGCGATGTCGATCGCCGACCCGCTGCGCCAACTGCGCTGGGCGCTCGGTGAGGTGCAGCGCGGCAACTACAACGCCCACGTGCAGATCTACGACGCCAGCGAGCTCGGCCTGCTGCAGGCCGGCTTCAACAACATGGTGCACGATCTGGCCGAGCGGCAGCGGCTGCGCGACCTGTTCGGTCGTTACGTCGGCGAGGACGTTGCCCGACGCGCATTGGAGAGCCGTCCCGAACTGGGCGGACAGGAACGCGACGTCGCCGTGCTGTTCGTGGACCTGGTCGGCTCCACCCAGCTCGCCGCCACCCGACCACCCGCGGAGGTCGTCGTCCTGCTCAACGAGTTCTTCCGAATCGTTGTCGAAACGATCAACAGGCACGGCGGTTTCGTCAACAAATTCCAGGGTGACGCCGCGCTCGCGATCTTCGGCGCGCCGCTCGAGCATCCCGACGCGTCGGGCGCCGCGCTGGCAGCCGCACGCGAGCTGCATGACGACCTGATCGAGGAACTGGGTGCGAACGAATTCGGCATCGGCGTCTCGGCCGGTCGCGCGATCGCCGGGCACATCGGCGCGAAGGCGCGGTTCGAGTACACCGTGATCGGCGACCCCGTCAACGAGGCGGCACGGCTGACCGAGCTGGCTAAGGTCGAAGAAGGCCAGGTCCTGGCGTCGGCGATCGCGGTCAGCGGCGCGCTGGACGCCGAGGCGCTGTGCTGGGACGTCGGCGAAATCGTCGAACTGCGGGGTCGGACCGCACCCACTCAGCTCGCGCGGCCGCTGAAGGTGTCGGTGACGTCCGAAGTCTGACCTGACTGCACCGAGGCTGCAACTGGCGCCCAGAAGCGCGGAAGGCTAGGTCTTCTTGGCGGCGGCCTTGCGCGGCGTCTTTCTGGCGGTCCGCTTCTTCACGGGCCCGCGGGCACGACGATCGGCGAGCAGCTCGGCCGCCCGCTCATCGGTGAGGCTCACCACGTCGTCGCCCTTGCGCAGGCTCGCGTTGGTCTCTCCGTCGGTGACGTACGGCCCGAACCGTCCGTCCTTGATCACCATCGGCTTGCCGGTCGCCGGATCGGTGCCCAGTTCCCGCAGGGGCGGCAAGGAGGCTGCCTGGCGGCCACGGCGTTTGGGCTCGGAGTAGATCTTCAGCGCCTCGTCGAGGGTGATCGTGAACATCTGCTCTTCGGTGGTCAGCGACCGAGAGTCGGTGCCGCGCTTGAGGTATGGCCCGTACCGGCCGTTCTGAGCGGTGATCTCCTCGCTGGTCGCCGGGTCGACGCCAACCACCCGGGGCAGCGACAACAGCCGCAGCGCGTCCTCGAGATTGACGGTCTCCAGATCCATCGACTGCAGCAGCGACCCGGTGCGCGGCTTGGGACCGGTGGGCTTCATGGGTTTCTTGGCCGCACCGTCGCCGTCACCGTTGTCGGGTGAGTGGGGCAGCACCTCGGTGACGTACGGACCGAAACGGCCGTCCTTGGCCACGATCTCGTGCCCGGTCTCGGGGTCGACGCCAAGCGACCGACCCTCTTGCGGGGTGGCGAAAAGCTTCTCGGCCATCTCCAGCGTCAGCTCGTCGGGCGTGATCGCATCGGAGAGATTCGCTCGCTGCGGCGTCGGCTCACCGTCGTCGGAGACCACCGTGCGTTCCAGGTACGGCCCGTTCTTGCCGACCCGCACGTTGATGGTCCGGCCCTGGTCGTCCTCGAACAACGCGATCGAATTGACCTCGCGCGCGTCGATGCCCTCGAGGTTGACCCCGACCAGTTTCTTCAGCCCGCCCGCCCGCGCAATGGATTCCGGGACGCCGTGCTCGCCGCCGAAGTAGAAGTTGGTCAGCCAAACCGTCCGCTGCTCTTGCCCGTTGGCGATCTCGTCGAGCTCGTCTTCCATCGCCGCCGTGAAGCCGTAGTCCACCAGCCTGCCGAAGTGCTGCTCCAGCAGGCCGGTCACCGCGAACGCGACCCAGGACGGCACCAGCGCGCTGCCCTTCTTGTGCACGTAGCCGCGGTCCTGGATGGTCTTGATGATCGACGAGTAGGTCGACGGCCGGCCGATGCCGAGGTCTTCGAGTGACTTGATCAGGGAGGCCTCGGTGTAGCGCGGCGGCGGGCTGGTGGTGTGCCCGTCGGCGGTCAGGTCGGTCGCCGTGACGCGCTGGTCCTGGCTGAGCTGCGGCAGCCTGCTTTCGGCGTCGTCGGCCTCACCCCCGGCCAGGTCGTCGAGGCTCTCGACGTAGGCCGACAGGAAGCCCGGGAAGGTGATCGTGCGGCCGCTTGCCGAGAAGGTGACGCGTTGCCCACCGTCCGCCATTCCGGTGATGCGCAAGCTCAGCGTCGTGCCGCGCGCATCGGCCATCTGCGAGGCCACGGTCCGTTGCCAAATAAGCTCGTAGAGCCGGAACTCGTCATTGTCGAGGGCGGAGTGCAACTGGCCCGGCGTCACAAACGATTCACCGGCCGGCCGGATCGCCTCGTGCGCCTCCTGCGCGTTTTTTACCTTGCGGGTGTACTGCCGCGGCGTGGGATGGACGTACTCCTCGCCGTACAGCTCGCGCGCCTGCCTGCGGGCGGCGTCGATCGCCGACTGCGACAGGGTTGTCGAGTCGGTACGCATGTAGGTGATGTAGCCGTTCTCATAGAGCCGCTGCGCGACGCTCATCGTGCGCTCCGAGGAGAACCGCAGCTTGCGGCCCGCCTCCTGCTGCAGCGTCGAGGTCATGAACGGCGCATACGGCTTGCGGGTGTAGGGCTTCTGCTCCACCGACGCCACGGTGAGTTCAGCGCCGCGCAGTCCGCGGGCCAGCGTGGTGGCACCGTCCTCGTCGAGGACGAGCACGCCGTCGGCGTTCTTGAGCTGGCCGAGTGAATCGAAGTCGCGGCCGGTGGCAACCCGGCGGTCGTCGACACCGACCAGCCGCGCGGTGAACGTCTGCGGTTTCGCCTCTGCGCCGGCGTCGAGTTCGGCGACGACATCCCAGTAGCCGGCGCTGCGGAACGCCATCCGGTCGCGCTCACGCTGGACGATGATCCGGGTGGCCACCGACTGCACACGGCCGGCCGACAGTTTGGGCGCCACCTTCTTCCACAGCACCGGGCTGACCTCGTAGCCGTACAGCCGGTCCAGGATGCGGCGCGTCTCCTGCGCATCAACCAGGTCGATGTCCAGGTCGCGGGGGTGTTCCGCGGCGGCCCGGATCGCCGGCTCGGTGATCTCGTGGAACACCATCCGCTTGACCGGGATACGCGGCTTCAGGGTCTCCAACAGGTGCCAGGCGATGGCCTCGCCCTCGCGGTCGCCGTCCGTGGCCAGATACAGCTCGTCGACGTCCTTGAGCAGACCTTTCAGCTCGGTGACCGTGCTCTTCTTGTCCGGGCTGATGATGTAGAGCGGCTCGAAGTCCGCGTCGACATTGACGCCCAGCCGGGCCCACGGCTCGGACTTGAACTTGGCCGGCACGTCAGCGGCCGCTCTGGGCAGGTCGCGGATGTGGCCCCGGGAGGATTCGACGATGTAGTTGGAGCCCAGGTAGCCGGCTAGTTTGCGCGCCTTGGTGGGCGACTCGACAATGACGAGCCGTCGCACATTCTTGTCAGCCAACTGCGCTTACGCTCCACTTCTCCCTGCCGATCAGCGGGCGGGCGGTACAGTGCCCGCGCTCTCAGCACCTGACAAGATTGCACCCCACGCCTGCTGACGCAAACCGACTCCCCGGTGAGACCGCCCTAAAGGTGTGGCCAGTGCGACAACGCCTCCGCATCGTCGGGAGGTTCCCCCACGTTCTCTACCAGGCGCGATAGCCGCCGGCGGCCGCTGATCCGCAGTGCCGGATGCGCCCCGCGGGTGCCGATCAGTGTGGGTGCGATGCCGACCCGCATCAGCGCCGAGGCGAGCGGCGAATGGGTGTCCGGCGCGTGCGGGTCCAAACCCAGCAGGTAGCGGTCCGCCTCGGGCATGCCTGCGGCCAGTGCCCAGGCCCGCAGCTCGCGGGGTCCGGGCAGCCACTGCGGGGGCACGGTCTTCACCGCGCCACGCGTCCAATCAGCGGCGATCCCGACCAGCCGGGCGTCCGCCGCGGTGCGAACCAGCGGCGTGTCCTCGTCGGTGCGGGATATCTCCGGGTCGAGCCCGGCCTCGGCCATCATCTCGGCGATCGCCGCGGCCCGCCACGGCCGGTCGACCACCACCGACAGCCGCGCCGCGCCGCCCACGAGCAGCACCTGCCCGCTGCCGGCCAGCACGCCGGTCAAGTCGGTCACCGCGGGCGGCACCGACTCGGCCGAGAAGAAGGACAGCTGGCTCACGCCAACGACAGTAAGCCCAGCACGACCGGCACGAGCGTGGGTGTCGCGCGAGCCACAGTGGCGTGTCGCGGGCGGGTCGCTCATGTGTCGCTGACGGCCAGTCGCTGATGGCTAAACGAAAACCCCCGCCGTCGCGACAATGCGGTTGCGGGGGTTCCGTCAGGTTCGGTTACTCAGATGGAACGCACGCCAGTGGCTTGCGGCCCCTTGGGGCTCTGCCCGACCTCGAACTCAACCCGCTGGTTTTCCTCGAGCGTACGGAAACCACTGCCCTGAATCTCCGTGTAGTGGACAAAGACATCAGCGGAGCCGTCCTCCGGCGCAATAAAACCGAAGCCTTTCTCCGCGTTGAACCACTTCACAGTTCCCTGTGGCATCTCTCGCTTACTTCCTTCACTGTTACAGGGTGCGGTACACCGTCTTTCGGTACACCGGGCCTGTTCCGACCGCAAATCCTTCGTGGTATCCCCGGATCTCATCCGGCTGGTCATCCTCGCAGGAACCGCGACCGCAACGTCGATCCTGCGAGTGCATTTGACACGAACACAGAAGCTGCGACCGAGGTTAGTCAATCATGTTCCACGCGATAGCGACAGTCTGGGCGGGAACAATTCACTCGACGGTGGCGCCGGTGAGCGAGCGTCATAATCTCCAGGGGAGGATGCGATGGCCGGTTTCGGGCGCGAGTTGCTCGCCAGCGCGCTGGCCGGCACCGACCCTGACGAACAGCCGCTGCGCCACGTCGCCGAGCTGCCCGCGAACCACGGCACCACGGCCGGATGGCCAAGCTGGGCCGACCGGGACGTGATCGAGGCGTTCGTCGGTCGCGGCGTGACGGCACCATGGTCACACCAGGTGCGGGCGGCCACGTTGGCGCACGAGGGCCGGCACGTGGTGATCAGCACCGGCACCGCGTCCGGCAAGTCGCTGTGCTACCAGTTGCCGATTCTGTGCGCGCTGGCCACGAACCGGCGCAGCCGAGCGCTGTACCTGTCGCCGACCAAGGCGCTCGGCCACGATCAGTTGCGTTCCGCGGTGTCGGCGACCGAGGCGGTGTCGGCGCTCGCCGACGTCGCGCCGGCGTCCTACGACGGCGACAGCCCCGCCGAGGTCCGGCGGTTCGCGCGTGAGCAATCACGATGGGTGTTCTCCAACCCGGACATGATTCACCTGTCGATGCTGCGCAACCATGCCCGCTGGGCAGTGTTCCTGCGCAACCTGGAATTCATCGTCGTCGACGAATGCCATTACTACCGTGGCATTTTCGGCTCCAACGTGGCGATGGTGCTGAGACGCCTGCTGCGGTTGTGTGAGCGGTACACCGCCACGCCGACGGTGGTCTTCGCCAGCGCCACAACCGCATCGCCGGGTCTGACGGCCTCAGAGTTGATCGGGCAGACGGTCGAAGAGGTGACCGACGACCAGTCGCCGCACGGTGCGCGGACCGTCGCGCTGTGGGAACCCGCGTTGCGCGCCGATGTGACCGGCGAGCACGGCGCGCCGGTGCGCCGCTCCGCGGGTGCTGAGGCGGCGCGGGTGATGGCCGATCTGGTGGTCGAAGGGGCGCGGACGCTGACGTTCGTGCGGTCCCGGCGGGGCGCGGAGCTGACCGCGCTGGGTGCGCGGGCGCGGCTGGCCGACACGGCCCCGGAGCTCGCCGACCGGGTGGCGTCGTACCGCGCGGGATACCTCGCCGAGGATCGCCGGGCGCTCGAGCGGGCGCTGGCCAGCGGTGAGCTGGTGGGGTTGGCGACCACCAATGCGCTGGAACTCGGGGTGGACATCGCCGGGCTGGACGCGGTGGTGCTGGCCGGGTTTCCGGGCAGCGTCACGTCGTTCTGGCAGCAGGCGGGCCGGTCGGGACGGCGGGGACAAAGCGCGTTGGTCGTGCTGATCGCCCGCGACGATCCGTTGGACACCTACCTTGTTCATCATCCGGAGGCGTTACTGGACAAGCCGATCGAGATGGTGGTCATCGACCCGTCGAACCCGTATGTTCTCGGTCCTCAACTGCTCTGCGCGGCCACAGAACTGCCGTTGACCGATGCCGAACTGCGCAGATGGGGAGCTGTGGAGGTCGCGGAGGCGTTGGTCGACGACGGATTGCTGCGCCGTCGCGGCAGCGGCTACTTCGCCGCGCCCGGCGTCGATCCGCATCCGGCGGTGAACATCCGCGGCTCGAGCGGCGATCAGATCGCGATTCTGGAGGCGGAGACGGGCCGGCTGCTCGGCGGCGTCGAGGCCGGCAGGGCGGCGCTGTCGGTGCATCCGGGCGCGGTGTATCTGCATCAGGGCGAGACCTACGTCGTCGATTCGCTCGACTTCGACGACGGCGTGGCGTTCGTGGCGGCCAAGGATCCCGGTTACGCCACCTACGCGCGCGAGATCACCGACATCACCGTGACGGGCCCGGGTGAGCGGTCGGGATTCGGCGATGTCACGCTCGGGCTGGTGCCGGTCGCGGTGACCAGCCAGGTGATCGGTTACCTGCGGCGCACGCCGGCGGGCGAGGTGATCGACTTCGTCGAGCTCGACATGCCCGCCCGCACATTGGACACGGTGGCGGCGATGTACACGGTCACGCCAGAAGCCCTGCAGCACAACGGCATCGACTGGGCTGCGGTGCCCGGCGCGCTGCATGCCGCCGAGCACGCGGCGATAGGGCTGTTACCGCTGGTCGCCAGCTGCGACCGGGGTGACATCGGCGGCCTGTCGATGGCGATCGGACCTGACACCGGATTGCCCACCGTGTTCGTGTACGACGGCTACCCGGGCGGCGCGGGGTTCGCCGAACGGGGCTTCCGCCGGGCCGCCACCTGGCTGTCGGCGACCGCCGATGCGATCGAGGCCTGCGAATGCCCGCACGGTTGCCCCTCGTGCGTGCAGTCGCCGAAGTGCGGCAACGGGAATGAACCGCTGGACAAACGCGCAGCCGTGCGCGTGCTCCGGCTGGTTGTCGCCGAACTGACCGCTCGCGAGTGCTGACGACGACCGCCGTTGCACGCGGCGCCCTCGATGATTAGCCAGAATCAGAATGGAGTGGGCCCAGCAGGCCGGCTTGCGGTCGGGACGGAACGCTGCGCCGGTGTTGATCCGACGATCCGCGGACCACATCGGGGCTGAAAGCAACCGGCGTACTACCGGGGTGCGGAAACGTGGTTCCGCAACTGCCAGACAACAAATGACCGACGCATGACGAGCGAAACGGCCAGAATTGCGGCACAAAAGGGACGACCCCCGCCAGGGGGGGAGGAGGCGAGGGTCGTCGTGTATCAGTCCCGGGGGGTCGGACTGATGCACACCCGGCATAAGCCGAGTAATGCTCACTATACACATCGAAGGCGACACCGGCGCAAGAGCTGTTTGCCATCGATAACACCTGAGCCAGCACGGAATTGCAGCCACCGACAGGTGGCTTGATCTGCCAAATCTCAGGGACGGAGTGCCGAACCGTTCCGCGGGGCCGGGTCGGATTCCCTATGCTGAATCGCGTGACTGTCTCCGACCAGGCCGCCGCCCCGCTGAGGACGCAGTACACACCGCCCGCCGCGGGCGCCTGGGGCGGCCGGACCAAGACGGCGGCATTTTTCGACCTGGACAAAACGGTCATTGCGAAGTCCAGCACGCTGGCATTCAGCAAACCTTTCTTCGATCAAGGTCTGATCAATCGGCGGGCAGTTCTCAAGTCCAGTTACGCGCAATTTCTCTTCCTGATGTCCGGCGCCGATCACGACCAGATGGACCGGATGCGGTCCTATCTGACCAACATGTGCACCGGCTGGGATGTCGAGCAAGTCAAATCGATTGTGGCGGAGACGTTGCATGACATCGTCGACCCGTTGGTGTTTGCCGAAGCCGCCGATCTGATCGCCGACCACAAGCTGTGCGGCCGCGACGTGGTGGTGGTCTCGGCATCCGGCGAGGAGATCGTGGCGCCGATCGCCCGCGCCTTGGGCGCCACCCACGCGATGGCCACCAGAATGGTCGCCGAGGACGGCAAATACACCGGAGATGTCGCGTTCTACTGCTACGGCGACGGAAAGGCGCAGGCCATCCAGGAGCTCGCGGCCCGCGAGGGATATCTGCTCGAGCACTGCTACGCCTACTCCGACTCGATCACCGACCTGCCGATGCTGGAAACCGTCGGCCACCCAACGGTGGTGAACCCGGACCGAGCGCTGCGCAAGGAAGCGGCAGCACGCGGCTGGCCGATGGTGACGTTCTCCAGGCCGGTGTCGCTTCGCGACCGGATCATGGCGCCGTCAACGGCGGCGCTCGCGACTACCGCGGCGGTCGGGGTCAGCGCGTTGGCGGCAGGTGCGCTGACGTATTCGCTGCTGCGGCGCTTTGTGCTGTGACGGGACTGTGCTGTGACGGGACTGTGCTGTCACGGGACTGTGCTGTCACGGGACTGAACCCTTGAAGTGACCACCGTCACGGAGTACAAAGGAACCACGGAAGCCCGGTGCGGCCAAGGTCGAGTCGGAAGAGAAGGTTCGACCTCCCGAACCGGACTGCCCAGCGCGGATCCCGGCACCCACGCGGAGCATGCCGCATAGAGGCAGAAGTGTTGCGGGCCTGCGTAATTACGAAAAGCGGACGACATCGACAGCCCCTTGGGTGGGGCAGCAGTCGGAGCGCATCGCAAGGACGCCGAGGCCACCCACGCAACCCCCGCTGCACGCCTGGTAACCGGAGGTCCGCGCTAGCGGGCGGCGAGCCGAAGCGATTCGGAACGCCGCCCGCTTCATGCGTGCTTGGCGGCCGAGTCGGCGATCGACAGTGCTTCGCGAGCGCCTTGTTCCAGCGCGCGGCAGCTCAGCAGCAGCCACTGCCGCAGCCCGTCAGCCGTGCCGGTGGCGAATTGCGAAGCGGCCGCGCGGTACTCGCCGGCATGGCGCATCCAGTAGACCTCGGGCACGCCCAGACCGTGCGGGTCCAGGCCGCTCGCCTGGGTCACCAGCCGCGACACCGCCCTGGCCACCACGCCGTCCGCGCTGCCGAACGGCGCCAGCGTCAGCATCTCGCCGTGCGCGACCGCCGCCAGCACCGGCGCCGGCGCGGCGCTGCCGCCCGTCAGCAGGCCGGCCAGCCGGTCCAGCCGGTTCGCCACGTCGTCCTGGACGCGAGGACGGCCCAGCGCGTCCGGCTCGACGAGATCGGCGGCCGCGAGCGCGTGCAGGCGGGCGAGTGCCTGCAGGGGGGCGCGCTGCCACACGCCGATCAGCGCGGTCTGACCGCCGTCCAGCGCCTCGGCGACGCGCAGCGCGCCGGCCAGGATCGGGCCGCTGACCAGGCCGTCCGCCGGGAATCGCGGCGCACCACGGTCGAGCGCCGACGAGGCGGAGGCCGCCCGCACGGCGGCCTGCGCCGCGGTCGCGGGCCAGCCGCGTAGGTTGACCCGGTGCCGGTGGGCCTTGCCGAGGGCCTCGCGGACGCGCTCGCTCGCGTCGGCCACCCCCGGCAGCTCGGCGAGCGGAGCGAGCGGATCGTTCACCGCAGCCACGTTACAAACCGCGGTGACTATTCTCACGACCATGACCGCTGATGCTCCGTCCGCCCCGTCGACGTACCCGCCCCCGGTGGAATTCGCGAAGCAGGCCAATGCCACCGCCGACCTGTACCAGGCGGCCGAGGCCGACAGGTTGGGGTTCTGGGCCGAGCAGGCGAACCGGCTGTCCTGGCAGACACCGTTCACCGACGTGCTCGACTGGTCGCGCGCGCCGGTCGCGAAATGGTTCGTCGGCGGCAAACTGAACGTGGCCCACAACTGTGTGGACCGCCATGTCGAGGCCGGCAACGGCGACCGGGTCGCGATCCACTGGGAAGGCGAACCCGTCGGCGACAGCCGCACGCTGACGTACTCGGAGCTGAGAGCCGAGGTGTCGAAGGCGGCCAACGCGCTGACCGACCTCGGCGTGAAAGCCGGCGACCGGGTCGCGATCTACATGCCGATGGTGCCCGAAGCGATCGTCGCGATGCTGGCCTGCGCGCGGCTCGGGGTGATGCACAGCGTCGTGTTCGCCGGGTTTTCGGCGGCCGCGCTGCGCGCCCGCATCGAAGACGCCCAGGCCAAGCTGCTGATCACCACCGACGGGCAATATCGCCGCGGCAGCGCGGTGTCGCTGAAAGAAGGGGCCGACGAGGCGGTCAACGGCCAGGACTGCGTGCAGCACGTCCTGGTGGTGCGGCGCACCGGCATCGACGTGCCGTGGACGCCGGGTCGCGACCTGTGGTGGCACGACACCGTCGAGCCCGCCTCGCCCGAGCACACACCGGAGGCGTTCGACTCCGAGCATCCGCTGTTTCTGCTCTACACGTCCGGCACCACCGGCAAGCCCAAGGGCATCATGCACACCACCGGCGGGTACCTGACCCAGGCCTCGTACACACATCACAACGTGTTCGACGTCAAGCCGGAGACCGACGTGTACTGGTGCACCGCCGACATCGGCTGGGTCACCGGGCACACGTACATCGTGTACGGCCCACTGTCCAACGGCATCACCCAAGTGGTCTACGAGGGCACGCCGGCATCGCCGAATGAACACCGGCATTTCGAGGTGATCGAAAAGTACGGTGTCACCATCTATTACACGGCGCCGACGGTCGTCCGCACCTTCATGAAGTGGGGCCGCGAGATCCCCGATGCCCACGACCTGACCAGTCTGCGGTTGCTGGGTTCGGTCGGCGAGCCGATCAACCCGGAGGCCTGGCGCTGGTACCGGTCGGCGTTCGGCGGGGATCGCACGCCGATCGTCGACACCTGGTGGCAGACCGAGACCGGCTCAGCGATGATCTCGCCGCTGCCGGGCATCACCGCGGCGAAACCGGGTTCGGCGATGGCGCCGCTGCCCGGCATCTCCGCCAAGATCGTCGACGACGACGGGAACCAGCTACGGCCGGGCGCCGACGAGGCCGGCTACCTGGTGCTGGATCAGCCGTGGCCCGGCATGCTGCGCGGCATCTGGGGCGATCCGGAGCGCTACAAGGACACGTACTGGTCCCGGTTCGCCGAGCACGGTTGGTACTTCGCCGGCGACGGTGCCCGATACGACGCCGCCGGCGACATGTGGATGCTGGGACGCGTCGACGACGTGATGAACGTCTCCGGGCACCGGATTTCCACCGCGGAAGTGGAGTCGGCGTTGGTCGGTCACGCCCACGTGGCGGAAGCGGCCGTGGTGGGCGCGACAGACGCCCACACCGGCCAGGCGATCTGCGCGTTCGTGATCCTGGAGTCCAGCGCCGCCGGCAGGTCGCATGAGCACATGGCCGAGGAATTGCGCGCCGAGGTGGCCACGGAGATCTCGCCGATCGCCAAGCCGCGGGAGATCCACGTCGTGCCGGAACTGCCGAAGACCCGGAGCGGCAAGATCATGCGCCGGCTGCTGCGCGACGTCGCCGAGGGCCGCGAACTCGGGGACACCTCGACGCTGTTGGATCCCGGTGTGTTCGAGGCGATCCGGGCCAGCAAGGCGGAGAGCTAGGGAACCGGGGCGAAGCCCGCGCCGGGATGGCCCTTGGCGTTGAGGTCGCCCAGGATCGTGCCGATCGACTCCGCCACCGCCGGAGTGTGCAGCGGGATGTACTTGACGACGCAGGTCGGCAGATCATCGCTGAACGCGCCGTGGATCATGCCGACGAGTTGATTGTCGACCGTGACGGGGGCACCCGAATCGCCCGGCCGGCCACAGATCTGGCTGAGGATGGTGCCCGGCTGTTCGCCGGGCCCCCACGTCACCCCGCATGAGTAGCCGGTGGTGCGGCCCAGCTTGCAGGCGATCTGACCGAATGCGGGATCGGACGCGAGGCCGCTGATCGGAAAACCGTTGTAGGTGCTCACCGGCGTCACCTTGGCCCGGTCGAACTTTATGACGGCATAGTCCAGGGCATCGTTGCCTGCGACCATCACGCCGAGCGGGCCCGCGCCCTGGGCCTGTTCGGCGGACACCTGCGCGCCGAGTGCACCGCAGTGCGCGGACGTGAATCCGACAAGGTTGCCCTGGTTGTCGTTGCCGATCGCGGTCAGCGTGCACAGCGTCTGACCACTGACGACGATGCCGGCGCCGCCGCCGAGCACCACCATGTCCGCCGCGGTCGCGGCGGGCGGCCCGGAAAGCCCGGGAAGCGAAAGCAGCGCAACGACCGCCGCGATCAGCCGCAGACCGTGCGCGAATCTCAAGACGAGCTCCTGTGGGCGAGAATCGCATCTTACCCAAACCACATCAGTAACTTGCGTATCAGATTCGCGTCGCGCCGGGTGAGTTGCATGCCCGCGCGTGGCAACATACCCATCGACGAGCCAGTCAGGACGGAAGGAAAGTCCGTGAGCAACGGTGATCGCAGAAATGGAGTACCGAACACCATCACGTCGATCCCGCTGATGGATCCGAACGCCCTGCCCACCGACCCGTCGATCGGCGACCTCGTCAAAGAGGCCACGGCGCAGGTGTCGACCCTGGTGCGCGCGGAGGTCGAGCTCGCCCGCGCCGAGATCACGCGAGACGTGAAGAAGGGGCTGACCGGCAGCGTGTTCTTCATCGCCGCGCTGGTTGTGCTGTTCTACTCGACGTTCTTCTTCTTTTTCTTCGTCGCCGAAGTGCTCGACATCTGGCTGTACAGGTGGGCCGCCTACCTGATCGTGTTCGGCATCATGGTGGCTGCCACGGCGGTGCTCGCACTGTTGGGCTACCTCAAGGTGAGGCGAATCCGTGGACCGCGCCAAACCATCGAATCGGTCAAGCAAACCCGCGAGGTGCTGACCGCCGGCCGGCCGGCCGGCCGGGGGCCCGGCGGCCAGGCTGACCCGTCGGGCTGGTAAATGGCGCCGCCCGCGCCGTCGGTTGTCCGTATCGACGGACCGTGGCGGCATACGGAGGTGCACGCCAACGGGATCCGGTTTCACGTCGTCGAAGCCGAACCGCCGGGAAATACCGGCACGCCGCCAACGGCAATGCCACTGGTGGTGCTGCTGCACGGGTTCGGTTCGTTCTGGTGGTCGTGGCGGCATCAGCTGACGGGCCTGACCGGTGCCCGGGTCGTCGCCGTCGACCTGCGCGGGTACGGCGGCACCGACAAGCCGCCGCGCGGCTACGACGGGTGGACGCTGGCCGGTGACACCGCCGGGCTGATCCGAGCGCTGGGACATTCCTCTGCCACGCTGGTGGGGCACGCCGACGGCGGGTTGGTGTGCTGGGCGACGTCTGTGCTGCACCCGCGGCTGGTGCGCGCGATCGCCGCGGTCAGCTCACCGCACCCCGGCGCGCTGCGGGCGTCGGCGCTCACCCGCCGCGACCAGGGCCGCGCACTGCTGCCGTCGCTGCTGAGCTATCAGATTCCGATGTGGCCCGAACGCCGGCTGACGCGGCGCGACTCCGAAGCGCTGGAAACGATCGTGCGTGCCCGGTCAGGTCCCAAATGGCTTCAGAGCGAAGACTTTTCGGTAACCATCCGGCATATGCGGCGGGCATTCTGCATTCCCGGCACCGCGCACTGCGCACTGGAGTACCAGCGCTGGGCGGTCCGAAGCCAACTGCGCAGCGAAGGGCACCGCTTCATGCGGGCGATGAACAAGCAGCTCGGCGTGCCGCTGCTACACCTTCGGGGCGACGCCGACCCGTACGTGCTCGCCGACGCAGTGCACCGGACGGAACGTTACGCGCCACAAGGCCGTTTCGTATCCATCTCAGACGCAGGGCATTTCAGCCACGAAGAGGCGCCGGGCGTGGTCAACGAGCAGTTGATGCGTTTCCTCGCGCATGTCTACGAGGCGCCAGTCAGCTGATACACGAGCCGGTGGCCACCGGATCGGTGGCGCCGACCTTTGCCATCTGGCGGGACACCTCACTCGCGGTCAGCACGAAACCGGTGTCGGGGTCGTCGACCGCTGCACCGAACACCACGCCGAGAACGTTACCGCTAAGATCGATCAGCGGACCGCCCGAATCACCTTGCCGCACAGTTCCCCTGATCGTATACACCTCGCGCTTCACGGTGGTGGTGCGATAGATGTCCGGGCCGTTGAGCTGGATGATGTCGCGGATCCGGGCCGGAGTGGCCACAAACGGCCCGCCGCCCGGGTAACCCAGCACCAGCGCATCGGTGCCGCTCTTCCCCTCGCCGTCAGCGAAGTTCAGCGCCGGCGCCGACAAGTTCGGGACGTCCAGGATCGAGATATCGGCGTCGGGATCATACGAAACCACTTGCGCGTCATAGGTAGTCCCGCCGGAATCCACGGTGATACTGTTGGCGCCGGCGACGACGTGAGCGTTCGACATCACCCGATTCGGCGAGACCACAAAGCCGCTGCCCTCGAGCACCTTCTGGCAGCTGTTGGCCAGCCCACGAATCTTGACCACACTCGGCAGCACCTGAGCGACCACTGCGCTGCCCGCCAAGTTCGCGTCCGGCGCATCCACCGGGACGATCGGGGTGTGACCGAACGGCTGCCATACGTCGGTGATGCCGGACGTGTTCAGCAACGCCGACAACCGGTTCGGCACGCTCTTCAGCCAGCTGGGCGCGACCCGGTCGACCTCTTTACGGATCATCGACCCCTCGAAGGCCTGGGCCAGTGTCTGCTGGTCCGACGCCCGCAGCGGCGACGCCAACAGCCAGGCGGCCACCAGCACCGCGAACACCTGCAGCACCACACCGATCCCCGAGTCGACGGCGCGAAGAGCGGGGTTGCGGATCGCGCCGCGCACCGCGCGGCCCAGCACCACGCCCGCGACCTCGCCGACCACCACCAAGCCGAGGATCAAGAACAGCGCGATGAACAACTTGGTGCGGGCCCCGGCGATCTGATTGACGATGTGAGGGGCCAACAGCACGCCCGCGACGGCGCCGAGAACCACCCCGACGAACGACATCAGCGACCCGACAGCGCCCGACCGCCAGCCGGACACCGCGGCAACGAACGCCACCACGATGACGGCCAGGTCGAACCACTGCGAGGCCGTCATCGTCGTCCCTCAACCAACGCCATCGCGTCGTCGAGTTCGCGGACGTCGTCGCTGTCCCACGGCACCGCCCAGCCCGCGCAGTCGAGCAACGCCGAAATCACCTGGCCGGTGAAGCCCCACACCAGCATCTCGTTGAGCAGGAACGCCGGCCCCGCAAACCGGCTGCTGAACGTGCGCCGGTACACCATCAACCGATTCTCCGGATTGACGAAGGCGCGCAATGGAACTCGTGCCACGACCGCCGTCTCGGCCTCGTCCACGACGGCGACCGGGCCGGGATCCGGCGAGTATGCGAGCACCGGCACGACATGAAAGCCGGACGGCGCGATGAACATCTTCTCCAGGGTGGCCAGCGGTCGTAGCCGGATGGCGTCGATGCCGGTCTCCTCGCGCGCTTCCCGAATCGCGGTGTCGACCGGGCCGGCGTCACCGGGATCGGTCGCCCCGCCCGGGAACGCGGCCTGACCCGCGTGGTGACGCAGGGTGGAGGCGCGCACGGTCAACAGGAGGTCAGCATCGCCAGGCACGCCGGTGTTTTCCGGGCCGGCTTCCGGGTCGGCTTCCGGCCCCGAGAAGAGCACCAGAACCGCGGCATCACGTCCCGCGCCGGAGAGGGCCGCCTTGGTGCGAGCCGCGGTCACCATCGCCAGCACGTCGGCCGGGACGCGCCGACGGTACGCGGCGGGGACGCAGCCGACGTTGTCGACCAGAGGTTTTAGCCAGGCCGGCGCGGCATGCGGGGTCAGCACGCCCGTGGAACCCGCTGACTTCACCGCGACGCTCCCATCGTCTGGTCGACCGCGGCGGCGATCTCGTCGGCGCTATCGAATGCCCGCGGCAGGATGGCGGCAACGCTACCGTCCGCGCGCAGCAGCACCGACGCAGGCATGACGTTCGGCACGCCCAATGCCGCCGCCACCCGCCGATCACCGTCCTGCCAAGTCGGCAGCCGGACACCCCATTCCGCGAGCCGCGACAACGCGGCCGCCCCGTCGTTGTCCTGATGCACCGTGATCACCATCAACTCGTTTGCAACCCGCCGCTGATACTCCGCCATCGCCGGCAGCTCCCGTGCGCACGGCGCGCACCAGTAGGCCCAGAGATTCAGTAACACGTCGCGGCCGGCGACAACCCTGGCAGGGTCCACGGGGGTGCCGTCGGCCAGGCACGCCACCGACACACCGCGAAGTGCCTGCGGCGCCGGGCCGGTGTTGGGCGGCGGACACGGCGGCAGGTCGGCCATGTGGCGCAGTACCGAGAGGTCCTCGCCGCCGGACAGCGGGGACGCGACACCCGGGTTCTCGGGCGCGGTCCTGGATGCGGGCCGGCGCAGCTCGACCAGCAATGCGACGACGATCGCCGCGACCACGACCAGCACTGCGATGGTCCACCGGGTTGACCTGCTCATCGCAACCGCGGTTTTACAGCCCGGCCAGTGCCAGCAAGTGTTCGGTCTCCGGCCCCTTCACCAGCGCGGCGGCGACTTCGGGTTCGGTGGGTCCCAGACCGAACGATGGGCAGTCCCTGGCCAGCACGCACACTCCACAGGCCGGCCGTCTCGCGTGGCACACCCGCCGGCCGTGGAAGATGACGCGGTGGCTGAGCAGCGTCCATTCGCTGCGCTCGATCAGCTCGCCCACGATCCTCTCGACCTTGACCGGATCGGTCTCGTCGGTCCACCCCCAGCGACGCACCAGCCTGCCGAAATGCGTGTCGACGGTGATGCCGGGGACTCCGAACGCGTTGCCCAGGATCACGTTGGCGGTCTTGCGGCCGACACCGGGCAGCGTGACCAGTTCCGCCATCGTGGCGGGAACCTCGCCGTCGAACCGCTCCTCGAGCGCCTGGCCGAGTTTGATCAACGAGGTGGCCTTGTTGCGGTAGAAACCGGTGGGGCGGATCAGCTCCTCGAGTTCGGTGCGGTCGGCGCCGGCGTAATCGCGGGCGGAGCGGTAGCGCGCGAACAACGCGGGCGTCGTGAGGTTCACCCGCTTGTCGGTGCTTTGCGCCGACAAGATGGTGGCGACGGTGAGCTCCAGCGGACTTGTGAAGTCCAGTTCGCAGTAGACGTGCGGAAAGGCTTGTGCCAGCGCGCGATTCATCCGCCGGGCCCGTCGCACCAGGCCGACACGCGTCTCGGTGGCCCAGCGCCGGGCCGCGGGCGCGGTCGGCCTGCTCGCAGTCACCCTGCAAGCGTACTGACCGGTGGGATTTCGTAATCGCGCTGAGACCTTCGGCGTGTTTACTTCTGCGTGTGTCCTGGCTGTTCGTCGCGTTCATCCCGGGGTTGCTGATGTTGGCGACCTTCGGGCTGGAGCGCCTCGAGAGCTCCTTGGACCGGGGGGCCGTCGGGGCGGCCGACGTGGCCGAGTTTCTGGCGGAGGCCCAACCCGCCGACATGAGGACACTGGCCCGGGACGGCATGCCGGAGGCACTGGACTGCCTCCGGCGGCGCCGGATGCGGGGCCTTCAGGCGCCGGCAGTGGTGCCGAGCCATTCGCGGGCGCACATCCGAGGGGTCCATGCAGTGGCCAATCCGCAATTTCGACAGACTCGCCACGCGGATTCTGTGTAGCGTCGAGGGGTCGAGAAATATACCGGCCGCTGGATTGATTCGCTGGGCATCCAGTGGTCGTTTTCGCCTGTGATATCACCCGAGAGGTTAAGAGGGCAACGTGGACGAGATCCTGGCCAGGGCCGGAATCTTCCAGGGTGTCGAGCCCACCGCTGTAGCTGCGCTGACCAAACAACTACAGCCGGTCGACTTCCCGCGCGGGCATACTGTCTTCGCCGAAGGCGAACCCGGTGACCGCCTCTACATCATCATCAACGGCAAGGTCAAGATCGGCCGCCGGTCGCCCGACGGCCGCGAGAATCTGCTGACGATCATGGGCCCGTCCGACATGTTCGGCGAGCTCTCCATCTTCGACCCGGGGCCGCGGACCTCGAGCGCGACGACGATCACCGAGGTGCGCGCGGTGTCGATGGACCGTGACGCACTGCGTGCCTGGATCTCGGATCGGCCGGAGATCGCCGAGCAGTTACTGCGGGTGCTGGCCCGCCGGCTGCGACGCACCAACAACAACCTCGCCGACCTGATCTTCACCGACGTGCCGGGCCGGGTGGCCAAGCAGCTGCTGCAGTTGGCGCAGCGGTTCGGGACCCAGGAGGGCGGCGCGCTGCGGGTGACCCACGACCTGACGCAGGAAGAGATCGCGCAGCTCGTCGGCGCGTCGCGGGAGACGGTGAACAAGGCGCTCGCCGATTTCGCCCACCGTGGCTGGATCCGGCTGGAGGGCAAGAGCGTGCTGATCTCCGACTCCGAGCGGCTGGCCAGGCGGGCCCGTTGAATCTTCGACGTCAGGCGTTTCGGCGTCAGGCGGGGCGCAGGTAGGCGAGTTGGGCTTGGACGCTCGACTCTGCGGCGTCCCACAGCGCCTCGTCGACGTCGCTGTAGACGTGCTCGACGATCTGGCGAGCGGACGCGCCGTCGCCGAGCACCGCAAGCGCGTCCCGCACCTGGTTCAGCCGTTCTTCGCGGTGTGCCAGATACATGTCGGCGACCGCGGCCAGGTCCGTCAGGTCCGGACCGTGGCCCGGCAGCACCGCGCGGCTGCCGAGCCCGCGCAGCCGCTTGAGGGATTCGAGGTAGTCGCCGAGGCTACCGTCGGTGCTGTCGATCACCGTGGTGCCGCGGCCCAGCACCGTGTCGGCGGTCAGCACCGCGTCGTCCAGGACGAACGACAGCGAGTCCGCCGTGTGCCCGGGCGTCGCCATCACCCGGATGCGCACGCCGGCCGCGTCGATCACCTCGCCGTCGGTCAGCGGAGGACCCAGGCCGCGCAGGAAACCGCTTCCGACGGCGCGCACCGGTGCGCCGGTGAGGTCGACGATCTTGTCGATGCCACCGGTGTGGTCCTCGTGCCGGTGGCTGATCAGCACCAGCGAAACCGTGCCCAGTTCCGCGACTTTGGCGACGTGTTCGTCGTCGTCCGGGCCGGGATCGACGACCACGATCTCGTCGCTGCCGGGACCGCGCAGCACCCAGGTATTGGTGCCGTCCAGCGTCATCAAGCCCGGGTTGTCGCACAACAACACCGACGCCGTTGCCGTCACGGGGCGCAACAGCCCGTACGCCGGATGGTCCAGCGGGTCGGGCGAGTCGAGCGGGTCGTGCGTCACTGGATCTCGACGATGAGTTCGACCTCCACCGGCGCGTCGAGCGGCAACTCGGCCACGCCGACCGCCGACCGGGCATGGGCTCCCGCTTCGCCGAACACCTCAGCCAGCAGTTCCGACGCGCCGTTGAGCACGCCGGGCTGGCCGGTGAACCCCGGCGCTGACGCGACATACCCCACCACCTTGACGACGCGGGTGATCGCGTCGATACCGACCAGGGCGTGCACGGCGGCCAGCGCGTTCAGCGCACAGATGCGGGCCAGGCTTTTGCCGTCGTCCGGACTGACGTCGCCGCCGACCTTTCCGCTGCGGATCAGGTTGCCATCGGCCAACGGCAGTTGGCCGGCGGTGTAGACCAGATTGCCGGTGCGGACCGCGGGAACGTAGGCGCCCAGAGCCGTTGCCGCCGTAGGCAACTCGATGCCGAGCTCGTCGAGGCGGGCGGACGGTATCTGAGGTCGCGTCACTTGGGCCGTTTCAGATATGCCACATGCTGCTCACCGGTCGGCCCGGGAAGCACCGCCACCAGCTCCCAGCCGTCTTCGCCCCACTGATCCAGGATCTGCTTGGTCGCGTGGGTCAACAGCGGGACGGTTGCGTACTCCCAGCGGGTCGGATCGCTCATAGAGCTAACCCTAACCGTGGCTGGTCCGAAGAACGCTGGTGGTTAGCATGCATGGGTGGCAACCACACGCGAGGCTGGGCCCGAGGTCGGCTGGCCCGCGCGACTCCGGGACGCCCGCCTGCATTTCGTCACCGGCAAGGGCGGGACCGGAAAATCGACGATCGCGGCGGCGCTGGCGCTGGCGCTGGCCGCCGGCGGGCGCAGCGTGCTGCTGGTCGAGGTCGAGGGCCGGCAGGGCATCGCGCAGCTCTTCGACGTGCCGCCGCTGCCGTACCAGGAAGTCAAGATCGCAACCGCCGAGGGCGGCGGGCAGGTCAACGCGCTGGCCATCGACATCGAGGCCGCGTTCCTGGAGTACCTGGACATGTTCTACAACCTCGGGCTGGCCGGCAGAGCGATGCGACGCATCGGCGCGGTCGAGTTCGCGACGACGATCGCGCCCGGGCTCCGGGACGTGCTGCTGACGGGCAAGATCAAAGAGACCGTGGCGCGCGCCGACAAGGCGCGGCTGCCGGCCTACGACGAGGTGGTGGTGGACTCCCCGCCGACCGGGCGGATCGCGCGCTTCCTCGACGTCACGAAGGCGGTGTCGGACCTCGCCAAGGGCGGTCCGGTGCATTCACAGGCCGACGGGGTGGTGAAGTTGCTGCACTCCGAGCGGACGGCGATCCACCTGGTGACGCTGCTGGAGGCGTTACCGATGCAGGAGACCGTCGAGGCGATCGACGAGCTGCACAAGATGGACCTGCCGGTCGGAAGCGTGATCGTGAACCGGACGCTGCCCGTCTACCTGGCGCCCGACGACCTCGCGAAGGCCGCCGAGGGCGACGTGGACGCCGACGCGGTGCGGGCCGGCCTTGCGAAGGCCGGGATCAAGCTCGACAACGCCAACTTCGCCGGCCTGCTCACCGAGACCATCCAGCACGCCACCCGGCTGAAGGCCCGCGCGGAAGCCGCCGAACAGCTTGACGAAATCAGCGTGCCGCGCCTCGAACTGCCCCAACTGGCCGACGGCGTCGACCTCGGCAGCCTGTACACGTTGGCCGAAGAGCTTGGCAGACAAGGGGTTCGATGAGCACACCGGAGCCGCAAGGGCGGCGACATCAGGCGCGGCCGCCGGTCCTCGACATGGGCTCGATCCTCGCGGACATGACCAACCGCGTCGTCGTCTGCTGCGGCGCCGGCGGCGTCGGCAAGACCACCACCGCGGCGGCGATGGCACTGCGGGCGGCCGAATACGGGCGCACCGTCGTGGTGTTGACGATCGACCCGGCCCGGCGGCTGGCGCAGGCGCTCGGCGTCGCCGACCTCGGCAACTCGCCCCAGCGGGTGCCGCTGGGGCCGGAGGTCAAGGGCGAGCTGCACGCGATGATGCTCGACATGCGCCGCACATTCGACGAGATGGTGGTGGAGTACTCCGGACCCGGACGGGCACAAGCGATTCTGGAGAACCAGTTCTATCAGACCGTTGCGACTTCGCTGGCAGGCACTCAGGAGTACATGGCGATGGAGAAGCTGGGACAGCTTGTCTCTCAGGACAAGTGGGACCTGGTGGTGGTGGACACGCCGCCGTCGCGCAATGCGCTGGACTTCCTCGATGCGCCAAAGCGCCTGGGCAGCTTCATGGATGGCCGGTTATGGCGCCTGCTGCTGGCGCCGGGCCGTGGTATCGGGCGGCTGGTCACCGGAGCGGTCGGGTTGGCGATGCGGGCGCTGTCGACGGTGCTCGGCTCACAGATGCTGTCCGACGCGTCGGCGTTCGTTCAGTCGCTGGACTCGACGTTCGGCGGATTCCGGGAAAAGGCCGACCGGACGTACGCGCTGCTCAAGCGCCGCGGCACCCAGTTCGTCGTGGTGTCGGCGGCCGAACCGGACGCGCTGCGCGAGGCCTCGTTCTTCGTCGACCGGCTCTCAAAAGAGGCGATGCCGCTGGCGGGGATGATCCTCAACCGCACCCATCCGACGCTGTCCGATCTGCACGTCGAGCGCGCGACCGACGCCGCAGAGGAACTGGAGGCCGGCGATCCCGATTCGCTGGCCGCCGCGGTGCTGCGGATCCATGCCGACCGCGCGCACACCGCCAAGCGCGAGGTGCGGTTACTGTCGCGGTTCACCGGCGCCAACCCGACCGTGCCGATCGTCGGGGTGCCGTCGTTGCCGTTCGACGTCTCAGACCTGGAGGCGCTGCGGGCGATCGCCGATCAACTCACCGCAGCGAACGCTGCCTAGGTGTATTAATCCTTGCCGTCAGACGGCGCTGCGGTGTTTGCGCTGGGCGGCGAAGAAATCTGCCCAGGAAACTACTTCGGGGTGCTGCTTGAGCAATGCGCGCCGCTGCCGCTCGGTCATCCCACCCCAGACACCGAACTCGACCCGGTTATCCAGCGCGTCGGCGCCGCACTCCGCCATCACCGGACAGTGCCGGCAGATCACGGCCGCCTTGCGCTGCGCGGCCCCGCGGACGAAGAGCTCGTCGGGATCCGCGGCACGACAGCGGGCCTGGGATACCCACGCGATGCGGGCGTCCGCCGCAGGGCCCTTCTGCGCCAAGCTTGACGTTGTCCTCCGTGGGGCGGGACGAATACCTGACACCAGCGTTCCCCTTCCTTCCGGCCGCCACATTGGCGAGCGCCCCGGCGCCGATCCCGTAATGCGATCTACGCCACACTGTGCAGGTTCTTGTTACCTATATCGCACTGTGAGTACAAACTAGGTGGTCAGGTATCGTTTGCGCAACACTTTGGTACCGCTTTTTTTGGGACGACCGTGCCGTCAGAGTGTCGTGCACCACCCTCCGCCTTTGTTTGCGCAAGCCTGTTTGAGGGTTCCTCGTTGACGCGCATGCCAATTATGCAGCGCAAACACGGCTGCGGTGACGGTCTGGCCCCGCGATCCGGTACCGAATGCGGCCGTTTCGAGGTCAGTAGTCTGTACGCATGTCGCAGCGCCCGCCGGCCGGGGTCACGATCGTCAAGCTGGCGTGGTGCTGTCTGTTCGCCGCGGTGCTGGCGGCGGCACTGATGTTCCCGTTCGCCGGCGGGTTCGGTTTGATGTCCAACCGCGCGTCCGACGTGGTGGCCAACGGCTCGGCGCAACTGGTGGAGGGCGACGTCCCACAGGTCTCGACGATGGTCGACGCGGCGGGCAACCCGATCGCATGGCTGTACACCCAGCGCCGGTTCGAGGTGAACAGCGACCAGATCGCCGACACGATGAAGCTGGCGATCGTGTCCATCGAGGACAAGCGGTTCGCCGAGCACAACGGTGTCGACTGGCAGGGCACGCTGACCGGTCTGGCCGGCTACGCGTCCGGCGACACCGACACCCGGGGCGGCTCGACGATCGAGCAGCAGTACGTGAAGAACTACCAGCTGCTGGTCACCGCGCAGACCGACGCGGAACGGCGGGCCGCCGTTGCCACCACCCCGGCGCGCAAGCTGCGGGAGATCCGGATGGCCCTCACGCTTGACAAGACGTTCTCCAAGCCGGAGATCCTCACCCGCTACCTGAACCTGGTGTCGTTCGGCAACGGGGCGTTCGGTGTTCAAGACGCCGCCCAAACCTACTTCGGCATCGACGCATCACAGCTGAACTGGCAGCAGGCCGCGCTGCTCGCAGGCATGGTGCAGTCGACCACAGCGCTGGACCCCTATACCAACCCCGATGGTGCCCTCCAGCGTCGGAATGTGGTGCTGGACACCATGATCCAGAACCTTCCGGACCAGGCGGACGCACTGCGCGCCGCCAAAACGCAACCGTTGGGAGTTTTGGCGCAGCCCCAGGCGCTGCCCCGGGGTTGCATCGCGGCCGGCAACCGCGCGTTCTTCTGCGACTACGTGCTGGACTACCTGGCGCGCGCCGGCATCAGCAAAGAACAGGTGGCCCGCGACGGCTACCTGATCCGCACCACGCTGGACCCGCAGGTGCAGGATTCGGTCAAGCACTCCATCGACGGGATCGCGAGCCCCACACTCGACGGCGTCGCGGACGTGATGAGCGTGATCAAGCCCGGGAAGGACTCTCACCAGGTACTGGCGATGGCCAGCAACCGGACCTACGGGCTGAATATGGAAGCCGGCGAAACGATGCAACCGCAGCCGTTCTCGCTCATCGGCGACGGTGCCGGGTCGATCTTCAAGATCTTCACCACCGCCGCAGCACTGGACATGGGGATGGGCATCAACGCCCAGCTCGAGGTGCCCGGACGGTTCGAGGCCAAGGGCATGGGCACGGGCGGGGCGAAGGGGTGTCCGAAGGAGACCTGGTGCGTGCTCAACGACGGCTCCTACCGCGGCGCGATGAGCGTGACCGAGGCGCTCGCCACCTCGCCGAACACCGCTTTCGCCCGGCTGATCCAGTTGGTCGGGGTGACACGGGCGGTGGACATGGCGGTCAAACTCGGCATGCGGTCCTACGCGCAACCCGGCACCGCGCGCGCCTACGACCCGGAAAGCAACGAGAGCCTGGCCGACTTCGTCAAGCGGCAGAACCTCGGCTCGTTCACGCTCGGGCCGATCGAGCTCAACCCGCTGGAGCTGTCCAACGTCGCGGCGACGCTGGCATCGGGCGGAGTGTGGTGCCCGCCCAACCCGATCGACAAGATCTTCGACCGCAAGGGCAACGAGGTGCCGGTCACCACGGAGAGCTGCGAGCAGGTGGTGCCCGAGGGGCTGGCCGACACCCTCGCCAACGCGATGAGCAAGGACACCGTCAGCGGAACCGCGGCGGGATCGGCCGGTTCCTCGGGGTGGAGCCTGCCGATGTCCGGCAAGACCGGAACCACCGAGGCACACCGGTCTGCCGGGTTCGTCGGGTTCACCAACAACTACGCCGGGGCCGTCTACGTGTTCGACGACTCGACCACCCCCGGCGACCTGTGCTCGTACCCGCTGCGGCAGTGCGGGTCCGGGAACCTGTACGGCGGCAACGAGCCCGCCCGCACCTGGTTCGATGCGATGAAGCCGATCGCCAACGACTTCGGCGACGTGAAGCTGCCGCCGACCGATCCCCGGTACGTCGACGGCGGGCCGGGGTCCAAGGTTCCCAGCGTGTCGGGGCTGACCTTTGACACCGCCAAACAGCGGCTTCGAGAGGCCGGGTTCGGGGTGGCCGACCAGCCCACGCCGGTCGACAGCACGTCGCCGCCTGGGACCGTCGTCGGCAGCACGCCGACCGGCTCGACCGTCCCCGGCGCGGTGATCACGATCAACACCAGCAACGGCATTCCGCCGCCGCCGCCGGCACTGCCGCCGGGCTCGCCGCCGCAGCTGCCGGTGATCGGCTCCACGGTGGTGGAGATACCGGGGCTGCCGCCGATCACGGTGCCGGTGCTGGGGCCGCCGCCGCCGATAGTTAACCCGCCGCCGTAGGGTGTGTGGTTGGCTGTTTCGTCGCGAGTTTCGGCGCGCTGCGGGTCGCGAGTTTCGGCGGCTGCGGGTCGCGAGTTTCGGCGGCTGCGGGTCGCGAGTTTCGGCGGCTGCGGGTCGCGAGTTTCGGCGACAGTGAAGCCAGCGACGCGACACGCCGCGAAGGCGTCGTCCAGTTCACACTCGGCGAGTAGCGCGCCATCGCTGCCATCATCGGTACGCTGCCCCTATGGCCCACTCGCCCATGCTGAAGACAGCTGCCGCGATAGCCGGCGGCTCGGTGCTCAGCTGGCTCGGCTACGCCTCGATCATCGAACGCAACGCGTTTGTGGTCCGCGAGGTGACGATGCCAGTGCTGGCGCCG
Source organism: uncultured Actinomycetota bacterium (assembly GCA_963759655.1). Taxonomy (GTDB): domain Bacteria; phylum Actinomycetota; class Actinomycetes; order Mycobacteriales; family Mycobacteriaceae; genus Mycobacterium. The sequence goes on from CAVXAG010000009.1 coordinate 78,837, forward strand.
GGCTCGTCGCCGCTGCGCGTGCTCCAGATCAGCGACATCCACATGCGCCCGAGCCAGCGCCACAAGCAGGCGTGGCTGCGTGAACTCGCGCTATGGGGTCCGGACCTGGTGGTCAACACCGGCGACAACCTGTCGCACCCGCGGGCGGTCCCGGCGGTGGTGCAGACCCTCGGCGAGCTGCTCAGCGTGCCCGGATTGTTCGTGTTCGGCAGCAATGACTACTTCGGGCCGCGGCTGAAGAACCCGATGAACTACGTGGTCGATCCGGGGCACCGCATCCACGGAAAACCCTTGCCGTGGCAGGACCTGCGCGCGGCGTTCACCGAACGCGGCTGGCTGGACATGACCCACACCCGCCGGGAGCTGGAAGTCGCGGGAGTGACCGTCGCGGCCGCGGGCGTCGACGACCCGCACATCGACCGTGACCGGTACGACATCATCGCGGGACCGGCCAACCCCGCCGCCGACCTTCGGCTGGGGCTGACCCATTCGCCGGAGCCGCGGGTGCTCGACCGGTTCGCCGCCGACGGTTACCAGCTGGTGCTCGCCGGCCATACCCACGGCGGTCAGCTGTGCTTGCCGTACTACGGCGCGCTGCTCACCAACTGCGGTCTCGATCGGTCGAGGGCCAAGGGCAGGTCGAGGTGGGGTGCGACTATGCAGCTGCATGTGTCGGCGGGGATCGGCACCTCGCCGTTCCATCCGGTTCGGTTCTGCTGCCGGCCCGAGGCCACGCTGCTGACGTTGGTGGCCACACCGACCGGCGGCCCGGCGGTAACCGAGGAGTCACAACGCGAGCATCCGAGCGCCGCGCTGCAGTGACCAGGTCGGCGGCCCGCGACCGGCCGCGGGCTTGGGTGGACAACGCGGTCCGACTCATCGAAGCCGACTCACGGCGCAGCGCGGACACCCATCTGCTGCGCTACCCGTTGCCGTCGGCATGGTCGCCGGACGTCGATGTAGAGCTGTACCTCAAGGACGAGAGCACGCACATCACCGGCAGCCTCAAGCATCGGCTCGCGCGCTCGCTTTTCCTGTACGCACTGTGCAACGGCTGGATCACCGAGGACACCACGGTGGTCGAAGCGTCGTCGGGTTCGACGGCGGTGTCGGAGGCGTACTTCGCGCAATTGTTGGGGCTGCCGTTCATCGCGGTGATGCCGGCGTCGACGACCGCTGCCAAGATCGCACTGATCGAGGCGCAGGGCGGCCGCTGCCATTTCGTCGAACAGTCCGGTGAGGTATACGCCGAAGCCGAACGGCTGGCGCGGGAGACCGGCGGGCATTACCTCGACCAGTTCACCAACGCCGAGCGGGCGACCGATTGGCGCGGCAACAACAACATCGCCGAATCGATATTCACGCAGCTCTCACTCGAGCACCACCCGATCCCCGAGTGGGTGGTGGTCGGCGCGGGGACGGGTGGCACCAGCGCGACGATCGGGCGCTACATCCGCTACCGGCGCTACAGCACCCGGTTGTGTGTGGTGGACCCGGAGAACTCCGCCTTCTTTCCGTCGTATGCGGCCGCCGACAGCGATGTGACGACCGGGATGTCGTCGCGGATCGAAGGCATCGGCAGACCGCGGGTGGAACCGTCGTTTCTGCCCGATGTGGTGGACCGGATGATCTCGGTCCCGGACTCCGCGTCGATCGCGGCCGCTCGGCACGCCAGTAGGGTGCTGGGCCGTCGGGTGGGACCGTCGACCGGCACCAATCTGTGGGGCGCTTACTGCGTGCTCGCGGAGATGGTCACGCACGGCCGCAGCGGTTCAGTGGTCACGCTGATCGCCGACAGCGGTGACCGCTATGCGGAGACCTACTTCTCCGACGACTGGCTCGCAGAGCGCGAGCTCGATCCCACCAGCGCGTCGGCCGTGCTGATCGAGTTCGAGCGAACGGGTTCGTTCGGCTGACCGGTGTCCTGCGCGGCCTCGGCGCGGTCAGCCGTCAGGAACAGCCACAATGCGGCCAAACCGAAAAACCCGCCATAGATGGTGGCTCCCAAACTCGTCATGATCGGCCACTCCTTTGCCTCTGCTGCCTAGTCTGCACAACAGCACCGACAATCCGATTCATCCCGCCCGGCGCGGTGACCAACATCTCGCGGGCGCCCGCAGGTGAGGCCGAACAACGCGTTTGGCCAGCGCTTGGCCGGGTGCGATACGCTGGCCAGGCTTCAACGGGGTGTGGCGCAGCTTGGTAGCGCGCTTCGTTCGGGACGAAGAGGCCGTGGGTTCAAATCCCGCCACCCCGACCGGTTGATCGAGATGACAAAATGCTCCTGACCTGCACCGAAGGTCAGTGGCGGCGGTGCTTCTCTGATTGATCGCCGCGCTCTCCGATCCCATTAGGCAGCGGAGAGGCAGCATTCCGATAAATCGGCGTCACCCGTCGAGCAGGTCACGGATCGCGTCATGGTCCTCGGTTCGACGAACGTACAACTGCATTGTTGTGGCGATGTCCTCGTGCCCCATGACCTTCGCTAGCTTGTTCGGAACGATGCCGTCGTCGGCCAGCCACGTTCCGTACGAGTGTCTGAGGTCGTGGAACCTTAGCCCTCCGTGTTGGTTCCTCGCGACGTGCTGAACAGCGTCAGACTCTCTACGAAAGTTTTCGACCATGGTGCGACCCAGCTCGTTCGACCACGCTGCCTCGAATTTGCCGTCGACCTCACGCACCTGCCCAAGTAACCCCGCCCGCACTAGGGCCGGACGCCACACACGCGACCGGAACGATGTCCGCCGTAGTGCGCCACCTGCCGCGTTCGTGAAGATCATCCCTTGCGGCCCGTCAGGCGGGTACAGCTCCATATACTTCCGCAGATCATCGACCAACCAGTCCGGCAAAGGAACGGCCCGACGCCCCGCACGCGATTTCGGAAACCGTTTGAATTCGGTTTGTCCTGCCACTTCAGTTACCGTGCGGATCACTCTCGCTATGCGCCCATCGAGGTCGACCGCATCACGACAAAGCCCTACCGCCTCGCCCCAACGCAGGCCGGTAAACGCCGCCGTTGCCACGAGAATCCGGTATCGGGTTGCTTCCACCGCCGGCACAAGCCGCTGCCGCACGTCTTCGCGAGTGACAATCCGCTCATCTGTATCTCGCACCCGCCGACCCGGAACCCTAACGCCCAGTGTCGGGTCGATGCCGATCAATCGATTTTTGACCGCTGACCGCATAACGCCCGACATCAGCCGCTTGCATTCGGCCACCGTGGCGCGAGACCGCTTCTCGGACAAAGAACTCACCCACGTCTGCACGGAGAGATGATCAATCTTCCCGAGCTGCCACATTTCCCACTGCGCCAAGACGTGGGTCCGCATGATCGACGAATCGCGCGCGGCAGTGGTCCGTTCGGTGTTCCACGATTTCATCCACAAGCGGGCGTGATCACCGAACAACGTACGGCTAGCGTGCGGCGAGACATAAGCACCCGACGAAATCGACACCTGGACTTGGCTGAGAAAGTGTGTGGCTTCCTTCTTGGTGCGGAAGGTCTTCGATCGCTGGGCCCCAGATGGATCGCGCCAGAACGCCTTCCATCCGCCAGAATCAGTCACTCTGACAAATCCCATGATCAGACCGCCTCGGCCGCGCACGACTCCAGCCATGCGTGGAAGGCCTTCCGCGGCACCAGCCATCGCCGACCGACCCGCTTTGCCGGAATCACCCCCGCGCGCACGTAGCGATAGGCATTACCTCGCGACAGGTCGAGCAACACCGCAACCTCGTCTACCGTGTAGGTCGCCCGACCCGCTGGCACTCCCGCTCTTGCTTCCATCGGTTCTCCCTCGATTCCTACGATGCCCGAACTGCCGTTGTTTGCTGTTCACGCGGTGGTCGCTGCTGCGGCGACGAAGGAGCAGTCGTATTCGATGCGACCAGACCAGCCATGACCGCACGCGCCTGTCGGACGTTTCACGATGCGCTGCATCGTGTTTCGTAGGTAAGTGGGTGTTCCTGTCGTCTGGTCCCGGTGAGCGGGTGGATCGTGTGCGCGCAGGTTATCGCGGACGGTGTGGCGGTGTTCGATCATCCGCTGTGCCGCCGCCATGATCAGTGCACGCTCGCCGAGATTGCACAGCCCGACCCGGTCGAATTCCCATTCGACCGGGTCACGGGCGGGTGTCGCCCAACAACGGTCCGCGTCGGTGGGTTTCGCGGCGTGCTCGGCGTGTTGGCGGGTCCAGGCGGCTCGGTATGCCCGCAGGGCGCCCATGGTGGTGGAGAACAGCCGGGATTTGGTGCTGATGTGCCCGCGATACCCCAGGGTGTGTAGCCAGCGGTCCATCCCGTGGTAGGCGCGGTGGGCGGCCATAGCGGTGATGGTGGTCAGGATGGCCCGGACATGGGCGGTGACGTCGAGTTCGGTTACGGCTAACGGGGACATGCGTCGGATGCCGACACCGAATTCGGCCACCGATTTCGTCACGTATTTGGCCAAGTAGGTGGCCACCGACCGGCCCGAGGAGCGGGGCGCCTCGCCGGGCCCGGTGTCGGTGGCCGGCTGCAGTGGCTGGGTGTCGGTTTGGCTGCCGAACCGTATCGCGCGACCATCGCCGCCGGGGCGCTCAGGATCGGTGACCGTGAGCGTGACGGCGCGGACGGCCCGCTGAACCATGACGGCCAAGTCGGTGGCGGTGATCGAGGAGACCGGCGGCCTGGGTGGCTCTCCGGGCACCGGTGGGCCGTCCAGGCGGATGACGGCGTGAAAGTGCGGGATGGCGCGGCGTTGCATCTCGGTGACTTTCACGTAGTTGATGCCAACACTGCCGGCGGGGTCACCGATGCCCCGCAAATGGCTGTCCAGCAGGCGGCGCAAGGTGATGGTGAAACGCCGCCACAGTTCGGGGGCGTGCCAGGCGAACAGGACGTGCCCGGTGTAGTCGTAGCAGTCATCGCATAACGGTTGACCCACCCGCGCATCATCGTCGCCGTGGATGGTGGCACACCACAACGGTTTCCCATGCCGACACCGCCGGTAGCCGCCACGGCCGCGATCGTGACACCGGCGACCGTGCTGACCGTTTCTGTCACTGCCTGTGGTGTGCACGGGCCCGAACCCCGGTGCGGTCAACGTGACGAACACCTGCGGGTGCTCGCCGATGGTGGACGACATGTCGTGGTGTCCGCCGTGCAAGCCGGCGTGGACAAGCTGCCAGGTGTCGCGCGCATACAGATCTGAACACGACGCACACACCGCCGCGCGCCGATTGTTGCAGCGCACCCACACGCTGCATTCACGCCCGAACCGATCGGTGCCGGCCAGCTGGATCGGCGCCGCGCAGAACCCGGCGTTCGCTGCGCGCCGCCACCAGTCATCGAACCCCACAGACGATGCGCGGCGCAGCATCTGATCCACCACGCGGCCACGATCCATCCCGTCGGAAACACCGGGCAGCGCGAACATCGCAGCGCCGGCACCCCGTCTGCTCACCGGTGTGCTCATTGGCCGTGCACCTCCCGTGCTGTCTGTGGCTTCCAGTGAACGAGGACATCGTGGACATCGCTACGACGTTTCGCGGACATCTTGGACATCTGTGCGGACATTTCGGACAACCCTTGAGACATTCGGGACATCTCAGCGACGTTTCCCGAGTCAGCATCCGTTGAGGGTGATCGGGGGACCGCTGTCGCCGTCATCACGGGCTCCTTCCCGGCCATCGCCTCAGGTGCGGGTGATGGCCCTGGAACCCAGGGCGGCGCGACAGCACCGCCCTGCCTAGATGACACCCGGGTGACACGGGTGCGTCACCCTTGGCCCGGCCTAGCTGCAGATCGCGCCGATCGGTTCCACCATCAGCACACCTCCCGCCGCGCCTACACCGCTAGTGACATCGGGTGACAGCAGGTGACATCGGAAACGCGCACACCCGACCTCGAGCTGCACAAACCCCGGAAACGACGCATCGGCGCCGGCACGAACGTCGCTCAGCGCCGCCCAGACAGCGCCGCCCAGACAGCGCCGCTTGCACAGCAGCACCGGCACATCCCGGCGCCGCCCTATCTCATCGTCAACCGTGCCTCGCCGCTACCCGCAAATGACGAAAATTCTCGATGCTCATGCAAAGGTGGGGCGGCTCCGTCCGCGTAGCCGCTCCCGTTCACCGCCCCAAAAAAACCCGAGAACATCTTCGACCAGCAAAAACACAGTCGCAACACCCAATCGGTGAGGAATTACAATACTGTGATCAAGCTGCGGCACGAAATCCCCGGTGCGCCACCGTCACCAGCTGGCGAGAACAATCATCACCGCTCCGAGAAATCCCCGGCTGGTGTCGCCCGGAGGTGGGCGCCACACCTTCCGCGGATCGCGGCGACGCCGTTTCGGAAGGCCCTAGAGCCATCACGCGCCGCCTTTGCCGATCCTGGCAAATACACGGCAGTCGGCTCACCCTCCGCCCCTGAGATGGAACTCAGAGACGACGCCACGTTCCTCGCTCCGTCTCGGCGCTCAACCTTGGTGGCCAGTGGCTTGGAATATCACTCGGCGCGCGATTTCGACGGCGTGGTCTGCGAAACGTTCGTAGTAGCGTCCCAGCAGTGTCACGTCGACCGCGGCGGCGACGCCGTGCTCCCAATCTTGGCCCATCAGTATCGTGAACAGATGGCGATGAAAGTCGTCCATGGAATCGTCGTCATCATCGAGTTGTGCCGCCTTGGACGGATCTCCGGAGAGCACAACGTCTCTGGCATCGTTACCAAGGTCGACGGCGATGCGCCCCATTTCAGCGAAGTAGCCGTTGACATCCTCCGGCACGGCGTGAGACGGGTGTCGTTGCCTCGCCATCTTGGCGACATGCAGAGCGAGCGCATGCATCCGTTGAACATCGGCGACGTTCTTGAGCGAGCTGACAATGGCGCGCAGATCCCCAGCCTTGGGCGCCTGTAAGACCAGCAGGCGGAATGCGTCGTCCTCAATGCCGGCAACTGCTGGGGCGATTTCCCGCAGCTCGGTGATTACCTGTTCGGCCAGCTCCAGGTCGGCCTGCAGCAGCGCCTGCGTCGCGCGGTCCACCGCCAGTCCCGCCTGCTCGCACATCTCGGCGATGCTGGCCGCCAGACTGCGGAGATCCTGCTGGAATCTCTCCCGCACACGACCACCCTAAGGTCAGCGGCGTGCGACTCGTGCGCAGCGATCGAGGAACAGGATCGCCGCGTCCAGTTGAGCGCGCAAGCGAACGAGCCGTTCCGGCACATTTCACGCTCGATGCTTGAGGCTCGGAACTGACGCTGCTCCCAGCGTTGCTCAGCCGCTTCAACACGCACCCGCAAACCGGAGTTCGGGCAACGCTCGTGTAGCGACAGTAGAAGCTTCGGACTCGGCAACCCCTGACACCCGGCCGGCCGCGACCGCGGGGAGTGCGGGCCTGGGGTGCGTGCGGCGAGTCGGGTATGTCCGCCAAGTTGTGGTTCAGGTCAGAACGGCTAGCGGCCGGTGACGCCATCGATGAGCTCGCGCAGGATGTCGGCGTGCCCGTGTGCGCCGGTCAGTCGGGCATGGTCCCGAACACCGCGAGCAGAACCGCAGCTCGCCAGCCACTGGCGCTGGGCGCACGACCTGGGTGACCGCCCGGAGCATCCGTATCACCGCCGTGTCGATCTCACCGAGGCGGCGGTGACATTCGGTCCGCACTTCCACAAGTTTCGCCCCGAGCACCGATGGGATCGTCTGCGTCAGCCCGGCTTTTCAGCAACGCAGACACCAGATGAAGCCGCGAGCCGGGTAGGCAGGTCTCTGCGGTGGAGTCACTCGCGTCCATGATCTCGCGGGGCGGCTCGCTATGTTGCATCGTTTTGCCGGCGGGGTACGAAGTCGACGGGGGCTCCGGCAGGGATGAGTTCTTCTTTCTCGATGCTTTCCTCGAACTGTCGTATAAGACGCCGAGCGTGCTGCATCACCCACCATCGGACATGGGTCTGATTGACAGCCTCGCGTTCCTTCGGGTCCTCTAGCAAGTTGATAATTCGAGCGAAGCCGAGGGGCATCTCGGGATCGTGAAAGTGTTGCTGGCGTTTGAAGTTCACTTTGAATTGTGACCACTTGACAGCATGTAACTCTTCGTTCAACCAGACCATGCATCCCTCTCGATCCGACTTGTCGCCACCTTCGAAAAACGGGCGCTGGTCAATCCCGTCGATGATTCGATCGGTGGGCGTTTGGCAGCCGGCCCAGCGCAACAATGTGGGGAACATGTCGGTGACGTGGACCATTTCGTTGCTTTCACGAACTGGAACTTCGCCCGGCCACCGGATAAGGCATGGTGTCCGAATTCCGCCCTCGGCGGAGCTAAAATACGACCCGTCGAAGAAGCCGGCTGTGCCGCGCCCTAACAGGTGATCCTCCGGGCCATTGTCACCCGCGAAGACGACGATTGTGTTATCGGCGATGCCCAACTCCGTCAGCGTGTCCAGGATCCTGCCGAAGTCGTGGTCGAGCATTAACAGGCAGTCACCCCACTCGCTATTGGTGCTTAATCCCCTGAACTCCTCGCGGGGAACCATGGGGAAATGCAGCAGGGAGTGGTTGTGATACAGATAGAACGGTTTATCCGCGTCAACACTGCGTTTCATGAACGCGCGGGCTCGCTTGTCGTATTCGGCATCGACCTGGCCTTTGAGTTTCACCGTCAGCTGTTGGTCGGTGAGCCGTACGCCGTCTTCTCGGGTGCCCTCGTACATGTAGGAGTAGCCGTCGCGCTCACCGTCATACCACGGGTCATCCGGCCACAGGCATTCATCGTAGGTGCGGGCCGGGCCGTACCACTCGTCGAATCCGTGGTCGGTTGGCCAGCGACCGTCTTCGGCTCCGATATGCCATTTGCCGAAGCAGGCGGTAGCATATCCGGCCTCCGATAGAATATCGCCCATGGTGCGCTCCCAGGCAACAAGGCCGCCGTCGTTGCCGCCAAGTGCGATGGTGTGGTTCCCGGAACGAATGGGATAACGGCCCGTCATGAGGGCCGAACGGGTTGGCGTGCACTGAGGTTCCACAACATAGTGGGACAGCTTCAGTCCTTCGGCGGCGAACTGGTCGATGCGTGCGGTGTCCGCGCCGCGCAAAATTCCGCCGCCGAAACAGCCCAGTTCGCCCAAACCTAGGTTATCAACGTGGAAGAAAACGATATTGGGTCGATCAGACATGTGAGTACCTCGCAGTCGGGTCAATTGGGTTGGGGTTGATGCGGAAAGGTGGAAAGCTGACTTTGGTTCGGGCGCTCGCATAGAAAATCATGGGTGGTCTGCTGGTCTGGATCGCGACGTCGTGGTGACGAGGCACACTCGGTCGCCGCGGTACCGTATGGACTCCAGGTCAAACGGGGTGCCGTCCTCGAGAAAGGTCAAGCGGTGCAAGAGCAGGAGCGGTGCACCGGGACGGACATGGAGCAGCTTCGCGGCGGCGCTGTCGGCCGATACTGACTCCACGGTGATCTCGGCCCAACCCAACTTGAGGCCGAGTTCACTTTCAATGAGCGAAAAGACATCTGTGCGGTCGAGGTCGGCGCCCAGAAGCAGCGGAATCGCCTCGGGGCGCAGGGAAGTGGTGTCGAGGGACAGGGGTTGCCCGCCCACCAAGCGCAATCGCTCGACAAACAGGATCGGACTGTCTTCGCCCACCCTGAGCTTTCCGGCCACAAACAGGGTGGCCGTTGATTCACGCACGGACAAGACGCGATTGTCGACGGGCAGCTGGTGGCCCGCCAGCGACTCCGCCAGCCCCTCCAATCGGTCCAGGTGCTGCCGCAGCTTGGCTCCGGTAACGACGGTGCCTACGCCTTGTACGCGTGTGACCAAGCCTTCGGCGCGCAGAAGATCCAGCGCTTGTCGTATCGCGTTGCGGCTGACGCCCAACTCCGCGGCCAGAGACGACTCCGCAGGTAACAGGGGCCTAGGGGCCGCCAATCCGCCGAACGCACCGTCCATGATCTGGCTGCGCAGCACATCCCGAACCCAGCGAGCGGCATCAGCGCGCCTGCCAGCGTAATGCCTGATCGGCGCGCGTGGGAACGCACGCGGGGCAATGCGGGGACGGGACGGCATGACACCCACTGTGCCAGCCCTGAAATCACCGGTGGTAATCGTCATGTTACGCCACCAGCATTCCCATCAACTCCCAGGCCAGGGAAGTTACGATGGCGTAATGTCACGTATTCCGCCACCAACGCGGGTAATTACCACCGTGGTAGCGGTCGTCGTAACGGCGCAGACAAGGCCGTCCGGTAGTGTTTTTTGGGTCTCGGAGAGATGCCGGCGCGGCGAGGACAGCCTCACCAGTGGTCGGTGGCCACCGACGCAGCAGCGACCACCGGGACCGGCGATCAGCGGTGAGTCGCCCAGACGGGGCAACCCGACGCCCGAGATCGCGACGCTGCCAGGCAGGCAGGCCACACCCGCCCGTGGGATTGCTGCACCCGCTACCACCGCCTGATCCACCGAGGCCGCGGTTTGAACCCGGTTCCGGGGTCGCGACTCAACAGTCGCCTGGCCTTCGCCGAGTCTTGGTCGATGAAGTCTCGGCGGGCCTAGTAACCGCGAAACAGGTGGCCGATCGAGGCAGCCGGGTGGGAGGGGAGCCCCAAGGCTGCGGCGCCGGATGGTTACGCGCCTGCTTGACGACGAGCCGCCTATGAGGAAACCCGGTGCGGTCCAAAACGGAGCGGTCGGAGTTTGCGTTACGGTCGTGGACAAGCCGGTGGAGAAGATCGTGGACGGTGTCCGCATCGAACGCCGCACGTTCCGATCCACCGCGGCAAAGGCCGCCCGGATCGTTCTCGACTCGCCCTAAGCCTCGATCCACCGATTAAATTGCGGGGGTTCGGGGTGTTGATATGAGGAAAGTGCCCTCTGAGCTGGGATGATTGGTGTTGTCTACGCAACAATCGGCCCGAGTTCGGAAAGGCACTTCCGGTGCAAGTGTCGCATAGGTTCGCTGCGGAATCAGCGGTGTTTGATGATGACCATCTCGTGTCGTGTGCCGGTCTGGTGCCGGTGTTGAGCCTGGCCAGCCAGACCGGCTTGCCAGCGCTGCTGGCCGACAAGATCACCATCGCCGAGCCCAGGATCAAATCCGGGTCGGCCAACCCGGCCCCGAAGCTGGCCACGCTGATCGCCGCGATGTGCGCCGGCGCTGACAGCATCGATGACGTCGACCTGGTGCGGTGCGGCGGGATGAAGACCCTGTTCGACGCGGTGTACGCGCCGTCGACGATCGGAACCCTGTTGCGTGAGTTCAGTTTCGGACACGCACGACAACTCGAATCGGTCCTGCGCCATCACCTGGCCAGCCTGTGCGGGCGTGTCGATCTGCTGCCCGGCGCCGACGAGCGGGCATACGTCGATATCGATTCGCTGCTGCGCCCGGTCTACGGACACGCCAAACAAGGCGCCTCCTACGGACACACCAAGATCGCCGGAAAGCAGATCCTGCGCAAGGGACTCTCACCGCTGGTGACCACGGTCAGCACCGAGGCGGGTGCCCCGGTGATCACCGGGGCGCGGCTGCGCGCTGGGCGGGCCAACTCCGGCAAAGGAGCAGCCCGGATGATCGCCCAAGCGGTGAGCACTGCGCGGGCCGCCGGGGGGTGCGGGCAGATCGTGGTCCGCGGCGACTCGGCCTACGGCACCGGCGTCGTCGTGGCGGCGTGCCGCCGAGCCGGTGCACGGTTCTCGCTGGCCGTGACCAAGAACCGTACCGTGGCCGCCGCGATCACCGCCATCGCCGAGGACGCCTGGACCCCGGTGTCCTACCCGGGTGCGATGCGTGATCCCGACACCGGGGAATGGATCTCTGCTGCCGAAGTCGCCGAAACCAGCTACACCGCCTTCGGTTCCACCGCCCATGCGGTGACCGCACGGTTGATCGTGCGCCGCGTCACCGACGCCCGGTTTCCCGACGCGCTGTTCCCGGTCTGGCGGTATCACCCGTTCTTCACCGACACTGACGACCCCGCACCCGCCGCCGATATCGCCCACCGCCGCCACGCCGTCATTGAAACCGTGTTCGCCGACCTGATCGACGGACCGCTGGCCCATATGCCCTCCGGACGCTTCGGCGCGAACTGCGCCTGGATCCTGTGCGCAGCGCTGGCGCACAACCTGCTGCGCGCCGCAGGTGTGCTCGCCGGCGGCGCCAACGCCGTCGCCCGCGGAGCGACCTTACGGCGGCGCATCGTCAACATCCCTGCCCGCCTGGCCCGCCCCCAACGCCGGCCGGTCCTACACCTGCCCTCACACTGGCCATGGGCCAGCGCATGGAAAGCACTGTGGCACAACACTATCAGCTACAACCGACTCCGACACCCACCGCCAGCAGCCACCCCCGCCTGACCACCGCCGCAAGGCCCGACCGGAACGCGACAGGAAATGCTGGGCAGACCAGCAGCTATCTACTGCCCACAGCCAGAACATCCCGATCAGAACAAACCAGCCCACACAGAATCAGTCAGTCCATGGATCGAGGCTAAGCCTGCAGCACCGTCCTCGGTCCTTCGCCCTCGAAGCCACGCCTCCGGCAGGTCGTCTCGCCGCCAGCGCTCACCCCCCATCCTGTGTGCCGCCACAACACTGTTGCACTGCACCACGCCGGGCTCCTCCGACGGCTAGACCCCGGCGGGGAGCGGCTCGGCCTCGATGTCGACGCCGATCGGTTCCCACCGAATTATTAGGGCCGCGATTGCGATGATAAGCGGCGCTGCGGCCAGAAGTGCGAACGTCGCGGTGAAGCCGAACGCGGCCAACATCATCGGGAAGAAGAGGAAACCCAGGATACTGCCCACCCGCAGCATGCCTTGGGCCCAGCCGACCGCCGTGCCTCTGATGGGGGTTGGGAACGACAAGGCGGCGTACGCCATGCACTGTGGGCCGGGCCCAATCGTGTGGCCCAACATAAACGCTGCGAGCATGATTGCTATGAGGATGGTGCTTCCGACCGCGTGACCGGCCGCAACGCCGATCAACGCCACGGTGGTCAGGCCCGCTCCCCATATGGTGAGAGGCCGTATGCCCGTGCGATCGCACACCCGGGCCTGGAAAATAGATCCGGCCAATCCCACGAGGTTGAATATCACTCCACCGAGAATGGCATCAAGAAGGCCCTTACCAAGAATGAACCCGGAAATCACGGGCAAGTAGAAGATGACGGCATAGTACTCGATGCTTTGAAAGCAGCCGATAATCGCCGACAGAATAGCACGCGGCCGGTAATGGCCGGAGAAAAGGACCCGAACGTTACGGATTAGGGACGAGGACAAGCGGGTTGCTGGTGCTGATTCGACTTCGGGGGCTACTTCGACGTTGAGATTTCGGGTTCGCCTCAGGATTTCGGCAGCCGACTTCAAATCACCCTGGTGGGCTATCCACAGCGGACTTTCGAGCATGTACTTGTACCGCAGAATGATGAGTATCAATGCTGGGACGGCCCCGAATCCGACGGCTACCCGCCACAGATTAGTTCCCGCGCCAAGCACGTAGCCGATATAGCTGGCGCCGAAGCCCACGAGTGCCGCCAGGTACCAGTTGACATAGCTGCTATTGACGAACAGGCCCCGACGGGCACGGTCGCAATACTCGACCACGAAGCTCAGGGCCACCGGGAAGTCCAGTCCGACGCCCAGGCCCATTAATAGGCGAAAACCGATTAAGACCCACAAGTTGGGAGCCAGCGCGGCACCGATAGCCGCGATCACAAAGAACCAGAGATCGAGTAAGAACATCTCTTTTCGGCCGAACTTATCCACCAAGTAACCGCCGAATAGTGCACCGAACAGGGCGCTCACTGCCATCGTCGCCGATAGTAAACCTACCTGTGTTGCGGAAAGCTGAAATTCATGCCGCAGTTGAACGGTGCCGATACCGAGGCTGCTGAAGTCGTAGGCGTCTACGAACACACCGCCCAGAGCAATGACCATTATCAGAAGTGTCTTCCGGCGGGCTCGGCGTTGTGCGATAGGGTCATGGACTTCATCGACGATGCTTCCGTCGACGAGCCGATCGACATCCGCTGCATTGCGAATTAGTATTACCGGCTGTAGTTCCCCGAGTTGCTGCGTAGTCACGGTATTACCCTCACCTCTGCGGTAGCTATGTTGCAGATGGGTCTACGCCGATACTGTTGCGGTCGAGGTTGCGCTCAGTGACCGACAAGTTACGCCACCAGACCGCCCCTAGCGAAGCAGCGCGTGCTTGGCAAAGCTGTTCGGGGTATGGGCGTGAAAGCGCGTGCCAAGGGCTCAGTGGCGATGAAAGCCGGGGTATCTGGTGGTGAGTGACGACTCAAACACGACCAGGGAGCGCAGCCGCAGTGCGTCGGAGCGCGAGCCCGACTACCGCTTCACCCTGGCCAACGAGCGGACCTTCCTCGCCTGGGCGCGCACCGCTCTCGGTCTGTTAGCGGCAGCGGTTGGCGTGGTACAGCTTGTCCCCGAGCTGGGAATCCCTGGGGCCCGGCACGTCCTCGGCGGAGTGCTGGGGTTGCTGGCAACGTATACCGCCACCGCAGGATTGCACCGATGGAAGCAGGTCGACCACGCCATTCGCCACGGAATGCCCTTGCCCCGCTGGCGAACACCCACCTACCTCGGCGTCGGTCTCATCGCGGTGGGCATGCTGGTTCTGGGGCTGGTGGCCGCCCGGGCGGTAACCGGATGACCGAGCTCGCGCCAGGCAGGCCATCCGACGACGGGCTACAGGCTGAACGGACCGCGCTGTCCTGGACTCGGACCTCGGTCGCGGTGCTGGCCAACGGCGCGCTCTTGATGCTGAAGGATCTTCACAGCTATAGCGGATCGCTGCGGCTTGTTCCAGTTGGCCTTGCTGTGACCGTCGCGATATCCACCCATCTGATCGGTATGGGTCGACAGCGCACGCTTGGCCGCCGGCCGCTCCCCCAACGAATCACGCCCCGCCGCGAGGTAAACATGGTCGGGATATCGCTTGTGGTCCTCACCGTCATCACCACGTTCCTGCTATTGGCGTGACCCACATCCACGCGTTGTTCGGCCTAACCATCGCTACAGCTGGGCCAGCGCCAGTTGTAAGCTGAGGGATGCTGACCGATCTCGCCCGGCTGCCGGGAGGGTCGTTCCGGATGGGTTCGACGAGCTTCTATCCCGAAGAGGCGCCGATACATACCGCCACCGTCGGCGCCTTCGGGATAGAACGGCATCCTGTCACCAACGCCCAGTTCGCCGAATTCGCCGCCGCCACCGGCTATGTCACCACAGCCGAACAGCAGCTGGACCCGGTGCTGTATCCGCAGGTCGCGCCGTGTGACCTGGTGCCCGGGGCGCTGGTATTCCGGCCCACCACCGGCGCGGTCGACCTCCGCGACTGGCGGCGGTGGTGGCACTGGTCGCCGGGCGCGTGCTGGCGGCATCCGTTCGGCCCGGACAGCTCCATCGACGACCGGCTCGACCACCCGGTCGTGCAGGTGGCCCATCCCGACGCGGCGGCGTACGCCCGATGGGCGGGCCGGCGGTTGCCGACCGAGGCGGAGTGGGAATATGCTGCTCGGGCCGGAAGCGCCACCACCTATTCCTGGGGCGACCAGGTCAGGGTTGACGACCAGTTGATGGCCAACACGTGGCAGGGCCGGTTTCCCTATCGCAACGACGGCGCGTTGGGTTGGACGGGCACCTCGCCGGTCGGCACCTTCCCGGCCAACGGGTTCGACCTGTTCGACATGATCGGCAACGTGTGGGAATGGACGACGACGGAGTTTTCCGCGCACCATCGGCTCGATCGGCCCCCCGAGGGCTGCTGCACGCCGTCCCGCATTGAACGGGCTGACCCGACCGTTGACCAAACCCTCAAGGGCGGGTCGCACCTGTGCGCGCCGGAGTACTGCCACCGTTACCGTCCCGCCGCCCGCTCGCCGCAGTCCCAGGACAGCGCGACCACCCACATCGGGTTTCGCTGCGTCGCCGACGGTGCCTAGTCATATCGAGAACGGACATGACTCGAATAAACTGGCGTGACTCAAGAAAGGTCAACTAAACACCACGCGCTTCTGGGCGCTCGTGGGGGCCGGATATGAGGAAGCGGTGGGAGTCCCGCTGTTTCGGCCGTGAGCTGACGACAGTTCTGACGACCTGGGTTCTAGCGGTGGTTGCAACACCTGATCTTTCAGGAGTTGCAGGTGACAGATTCGCATCAACGCCAAAAGCCCGGGCCTGGCAAACCGTTGACGGCCCAGCGCGAGCACTACTTTCGCCTCATGAAACAGGGGCTGACCAATTCCGAGGCGTGTCGGCTGGTCGGGATTCACCGTTCGACCGGTCAGCACTGGCGACACGGGCGTCGTCTCCGCGACAAGGGCCGCGAGTACTACTACCGGCCCATCACCGCACCGCCGCCCACAGTGTCGGCGAGGTTCTTGTCCGAGGATGAACGCGTCCGCATCGCCGACCTGCATCGTCTGGGCTCGTCGGTACGGACGATCGCCCGCAAGCTGGGCCGCGACCCGTCCACCATCAGCCGGGAACTTCGCCGCAACGCCGATCCTGCCACCGGCTCCTACCGGCCATTCACCGCGCACCGACGCGCCCTGGGCCGCCGTCCGCGACCACGACCGGGCAAGTTGGCTGCCGATGTCAAACTGCGCACAATGGTGCAACAGCTGCTGGACCGGTGGTGGAGTCCCGAGCAGATCTGCCACGAGCTGCGCCGCCGCTTCCCGGGCCAGCCGGAGAGGCATCTGGTGCCCGAGACCATCTATCAGGCGATCTACGTGCAAGGACGCGGCGGATTGCGCCGTGAACTGCACCGCGCCCTGCGCACCGGCCGGGCCATGCGCCGGCCACGGCGCGGCTCAACCGCGTTACCGACCGGCACGATTCCCGGGATGGTCATGATCAGCGAGCGCCCCGCCGAAGTCGCCGACCGGGCCGTACCCGGACACTGGGAGGGCGATCTCATCGTCGGCGCCAGCCATCATTCGGTGATCGGCACCCTCGTTGAACGCTCGACCCGTTACGTGATGCTGCTGCACCTGCCCGACGGCGGCACCGCCTCCGCTGTGCATGACACGCTGATCAGCACCCTAGGCACACTGCCCACGCAGCTGCGACGCTCACTGACCTGGGATCAGGGTAAGGAGATGGCCCGCCACCGCGAATTCAGCTTCGCCACCGACATCGCGGTCTACTTCTGCGATCCGCACTCACCCTGGCAGCGTGGATCGAATGAGAACACCAACGGCCTGCTGCGCCAGTACTTTCCCAAGGGCACCGACCTGTCGGTACACACCGCCAGCGATCTCGCCGCCGTCGCGACCGCACTCAACACCCGACCCCGCAAAACACTGGACTGGCAAACACCGGCCGAACGCCTCGATAAGCTGCTCGCACAGAGTCATTGACCACCCGTGTTGCATCGACCGCTAGATTCCGCCCGACAACGATGACGACAGTCGGGCTTCTCGACGCCTCCGCCTGCACGACGATTGAAGTCCTATCGTGCCTAGTCACGCAATCCGCGCGTGCCTACGGATCACAAGGTCGATTGGCAGCAAGGAGGCAGCCGACTGAGCAATACGACGGGGCACTCGACATCACTGACGATCACATCGATGCAGCTCAATGGCACTGGCCGACCAGTCCTGGTACGTCGAATCAGCGTTCGGGACGAAGAGGCCGTGGGTTCGAATCCCGCCACCCCGACCAAGAACTAGCAGTTAAGAGGACTACTTCGCCAGCCAAGCGGTCTGCTGCAGCGAGTTCGCCTCAGATCTAAAGTTTTACGACGGAAGTCGGGGCGTGCAGCACGTCGGATTCCATCCGGAAAGGGTCACCGGTGACCCTCGAGGCGCTTCAAACGTTCCTGGATGAGGTCTTCTGGGAGCAGCTCAGCGGTGTCACGGACGGCTGAAGTAAGGAAATTCGGCCGTGATCCGCGCTGGGTCGGGCGCGACACCGGCGCCCAGCGGGGAGTTGGTCAACACCGACAGCACATTGTCCAGCACGTTGTCCATCAGCCCGCGCCCGTTCATTCCGGTGTAGTCGAAGGATGCGGGCGTGCCCAGCTCGTAGGGCAGGGTCATCGATCCGAACAGGTCGGCCACGCGGCGCGCGTAGGCGGCCGGATCAGCGGAAGTGCCGGCGAGTGTGACGTATTTGGTGACGGTGTCGATGGTGCGCGCGACGAACCGCGAATTGTCCCCGGACGGGGCGGTCGAGTTGAACGCCTCGCTCAACTCGTCGTCGTTGAGGTGGAGGTGGGTGAACATCGGCAGGCCCCAGCGGGCCACCTGCTGCTCAGGCGCGTGGCCGCACAGCGACACCGTGGCCCAGGCCTGCACGCTGGTCGTGCTGCTGATCAACTCGTTGGGCGCCTCGACGACGATGCCGGCGACGGTCCGATCCCGGAAGACGTTGACGTGATTGGCGAAAGCCTCGGGTTTGTAGACGCCGGCCGCGGAGGCATCCCTGAAGTCATTGAGGCCCGCATTAGCGCCGAACACATCATTCACCACTCCGGCGAAGACGCGCACCCCGCTCTCGCCGGCGACTGTGACGCCGGTCGTTCCCGACGCGATCAACTCGCCAGATCCACCCTGAGCTGCGTCGGCGCCGGTGGCGAGGCGCAGCTCGAAGGTCTGTGCGTGTCCGCCCGCGGGGGCCGCGCTGTGCACCACCTCAGCGAACTTGAGTTTGAAGGACACCTCTTCACGGGCGTCACTGTCTGTGTCGAAGCGAAACACGTAGAGAGCCTCATCGCGAAAAGGGGCAGACGTCTCCGCGGTGGCCGCCGGGTTGACCGTCATCGCCATCACGGTCTTTCCGGGGTCGCCGGCGAAAAGATAGAAATCGCAGAGATTCAGACGGGGGTCTTCGCGACCCGTCGGGGTGTCGAAGTGATGGGACATCGGTCTCGGCTCTCCTGAATCCGTCAGCGACAGGCATCGTGAGACGTCGGCGAGCTGGCGCATGAGTCGAAGGGCTCCCTGCACGTACGGTAACACCGGTTCGCCTGCTCTTGCTCGATCAGAGCTCGCGCGGTCTCGGCCTCGGGGTCGCGCTCGCCGCCCCAGGCGCGGGATGCGTCGGCCATGTAGAGACGCCCAGCGATGGTCACCTTTGGGTAGACATCATTGAAGTCATCATGGCGGTCGCAGTGTCATGTACGTAGCACTCGAATCTGCGATGCGCCAGTGGTCAACGTGTTCACTCGGGACGGGTCGCGCGAGTGTGCCGAACGACAACGAATACCCGTCCACGTTGTCGTGTGGAATATCGGATCAGCGCCTTTGCGGTGGGAGCGTCATGGCAGCAGATTGGTTCGTGCCGACCACCGTCGGCGGCGAGTAAGGGAGGGCAGCATGCCGGGAGACCACTACGGCGACTACCAGATGGAAATCTATGGAGCCGGCCTGCACGGGCAACTGCCCAGATTTCCGATCGATTATGCCTCGCTGGAGCGTGCGGCGGTCGAGGTGCTGCCGTCGTGGGTGTACTCCTACGTCGCGTACGGCGCAGGCGATGGAAACACCCAGCGCGCCAACGTCGAAGCCTTCTCTCGCTACGGGATCGTGCCTCGCATGCTGGTGGCCCCGACCGAACGAGACCTGTCGGTGTCACTGTTCGACATGCAGCTACCCAGCCCACTGTTCATGCCACCGGTCGGAGTCGTCGGCGTGTGCTCCCAGGACTTGCATGGAGACATCCAGGTGGCTCAAGCCTCCGCACAGACCGGTGTCCCGATGGTGGCGTCGACCTTGACGCAGGACCGGATGGAAGATGTCGTCCCGCACGCCGGTGAGACCCCGAATCTGTTTCAGCTCTACACTTCCAACGATAAGGAGCTTGCCGCCAGCTTCTTGCACCGTGCCGAACAGTCCGGTTACAAGGCGGTCGCGGTTACCTTGGATACCTGGATCACCGGGTGGCGACCGCACGATCTGAACATGGCCAATTTTCCCCAACTGCGCGGCTACTGCCTGCAGAACTACTTCACCGACGATGTCTTCTTGGCGCGGCTGTCCAAGTCGCCGCAGGATGATCCCCAGGCGGCGGCCCTGGAGTGGGCGAAGGTCTTCGGCCATCCAGTACGGTGGGAGGACCTGGGCTGGCTGCGGTCATTGACAAAGTTGCCGATGCTGATCAAGGGAATTCAACACCCCGACGATGCCCGCAAAGCCCGCGACTACGGCATCGACGGCATCTACTGCTCCAACCACGGCGGCCGCCAGGCCAACGGCGGGCTTCCTTCACTTGAAGCTCTGCCGGCCGTTGTCAAGGCGGCTGACGGCATGCCGGTGCTCTTCGATTCGGGCGTGCGCAGCGGTTCCGACGTCGCGAAGGCGTTGGCGTTGGGTGCCACCGCCGTTGGGCTGGGCCGTACCTACCTCTACGCCCTGGCTATCGGCGGTGTCGACGGGCTGGTGTCGCAATTGCGTGCGGTGCTCGCAGAACTGGACTTACTGATGGCCGTGGACGGCTTTGCCAGCATTGCCGACCTTCGGGCAGCCGGTGCACAACGCATCTGATGAGTCCCCTTTATCGGGAGCCGCCGCCACAGTAATTTGGACGGCGCGGGGGTGCTGCCGGCCAAAGACGGCGGCGGAGGGAAAGGAATCGTGATGACCAAACCGAGCAATCCAGCCGATGGCGCGGCACAGCCGTCGGTCGACGACCGCACGGTGCCGTCACCGAATCCGCCCGGCTCAGACACCCCGCCCCCGCAGCCCATGCCGGAGGGCCCGGGGATCGGCGCTGCGGCCTGGCCCAGCGAGCAGACCACGCCGGTCGGTCGTGGCGAACAGACGGCCGGAGGCACCGACCCCGATCACCCGCACCTGTTTCACCTGGCCGACTGGGGAGGCAACGTCTTCCCCGGCGGCAGCCTGCAAGGCGCCAACAGCGAGAACTGGCCCATTCTGGTCGGCCAGAAGGGCGCCGTCTATCTGGCGCGGCTGGCTGTCGGCGGCATTCGAGAACCGCACTGGCATCCCAGCGCGTGGGAAGTCAACGTGATCCTGGCCGGCTTGAGCCGATGGGTGTTCGTCGGACCCAACGGCACCCAGGACGTCTTCGAAGCCGGCAAAGGCGACGTCATCTTCGCGCCGCAGGGCCACTACCACTACTTCGAGAACGCCAGCGCCACTGAGGAATTGGTGGCGCTCATCGTATTCAACTCTGACGCCGCGGAACCGAAGGACGACATCGGCATTGGTCAGTCTCTCACCGCCATACCCAACGACGTGTTGTCAGCGGTGTTGGGTGTGCCGGTGTCAATCTTCGAACAAATTCCCACCGTTCCCGGCCGCATCGTCATCGTGAAGCGCCCAGAAGGCCAGACCGGGGCCAGACAGTCAGGGTCGTGATTGCGTCGGCCGAGCCGGGCCAACGCATATTAGTTGTAGCATTTTTCAATTTTCTGAACGTTGTGGCGTGGGCTCCTATTTGGTAGGCTAGGCTGCCCTATGCGGATGCCCATCGGGCCAGCTGACCTGCCTGGACTGGCCGTCAGCAAGTTGCCGGGACGGGAAGTCACACGGAAGGCGGTGCGGCAGTTGAGCTGAGGGTGTCCAGCGAATACTCAAGGAAAGGGCCAACCGTGCGAACCAGCCTCCAGCGCCTCATCGCGGCGTCCGCAATGAGCGTCACCGCCGTCGTCATCGCCACCGCGCCGATCGCCGCGGCAGACAACAGCGAGTTCTGCACCACCGTCAGCTCATCGGCAACCAAGTGTCAACGACAAGGCGATGTCGAAGTCAACGACTCGCTCGCCCGGTCCAACACCCTGCCCCAGTGGTCTTCGGCGGGCCAGCAATCCGGTGGGCCCTACGGCGGCGCGTTCGGCGGCGGTTCCCGCTAATTCCACGCCCACCATCGGACCGAAACCCGAGGTCTCACAATGCGAAGCGGATTGACCTACCTCAGTGGGGTACTAGGAACCTGTGCCGCCACCGCCGCACTTGCCGCCGCGCCGGTGGCCGGCGCCGATACCCGACCAGCCCCGCCGACGCCGACCACGGTAACGGTCACGGTGATGGCGCCCGCTCCAGGTCCACAAGACAATCAGGCGTGCACCTCATCGGTGAGCTCCACCAAGTGCGTGAAGAACGGCGACGCAGAGATCAACGCCGGTATCCCCGCGCCCTATCCAGGGCCCTTCGGCGTTTACGGACCATACTGGGCCGGCGGGTAGGTCGTTAGCGAAGTCACCGCAAGAATCCTCCAAGGCGTCTGCCGCAGTCTTTGCGGCATGAACAGAATGTCGCACGCGCTGATCGCAACGGCGATCGCCGCGGCCGCCATCGCCGTCCCGGCAACCGCGCACGCCGACCCCCCGGCGGCGCAAGGTGTCGAGGCCCCGCTCGGGGCCGTCCCGTGGTCGCAGGTAGGTCCTGGCTGGGTGCTCGCCACGTGGAGCCCGGTATCGGGCCAGCGTCCGGGCGTGACACCGCCGCCGGGCGAGCCTTCGTATCAGACCGCGGCCACGACGCTGTACCTGGTCGACCCGGCGGGTGGGAGATACCCGATCACCACCTTCCCGGCGCCGGGCGACGGATCAAACCCCGACCTGGTCGACTGGTCGGGCGACGGGAGCCATGCCCTGTTCACATCCAGCGGGCCCGGATCGTCGACGGTAATCACCGAGGTCGACCTGCACAGTGGCACGCAGACCTCGTTCACCGTCAACGGCACCCTTGGCAACCCCCGATACACCCGCCCCGAAGGCAAGGCGGTGCTGCTGGAGACGCCCGGCTACACCACCCAGCCCGGCTCGCTCGAGCGGGTCGACCTGGCCGGCAACCACCAGCTGACGTACCCGGTCGCGCATGACTTCGGGGGGTATCTGTCCACACCCGACGGCACCCAGCTGGTGCTGGGGACGGACACCGGCCTCGCCCTGATGGGCAACGACGGGGTGCCCGGCAAGGCGCTGCCGGTCGCGGGTCAGAAGGACTGCGCACCGACGCGGTGGTGGGACAGCGGCTCGACGGTCGTGCTCGCCCGCTGCGGTGACTCGCCGGCGTCACAGCTGTGGCTGGTCCCCATCGACGGCGGAACACCGACCGCTCTCACCGCGCCCAACAACGGGCAGAAGGGCCCCGACTACGGCGACACCACCGGATGGCAGCTGCCGGCAGGCACCTACGTGCAGGCCCTCGGCGCATGCGGCGTCATCTTCCTGGCCAAGCTCAACGCCGACGGCACGACATCACCGGTGTCGGTCCCCAATGTGCATGGCGCCACCATCATCGTGGTCGGCGCCAACGGAGCCGATCTCGACCTCCAAGCCAAGGCAGGGTGCGGAGGCGGCCAGTCGCTGGTCGACTACAACCCGTCCGCCGGTACCTCAACCGTGCTGCTCGGGCCCCCGGTCAACGCCGGCGGCGTCATCGACGCGGTGCCCTACTCGGGCCAGCGGTAATCCCCGACGGCGTCCCGTCACTCAGTGATGGTGGTCATTCCCGGTGTCAGGCGAGCCGCCCATCATCTGCAGCATCGGGAGGCCGCCGGTGGCCACGAACCGGGCGACAAGCGCCACCGCGACGACGATGAACACGATGTTCAGCCACGTGGTGTAGTTCCATGAGATGCCTGCCTGCATCACGACCGCGTTTCGGTGAGTCGGAATGAGACCCGCGGCGCCGAAGAGCAATTCGACGAGGTAGCCGGCCGACACCATGGCGACATAGAACGTGCCCAGCAGGATCAACATCATCCGCATCCCGTAGTACTTCCGGTAGATGTTGAGGATCGGCAGGATCAGCAGGTCGGCGAAGATGAACGCGATCACCCCGCCGAAACTGATGCCGCCGTTCCACAGCACCGCGGCCAACGGCACGTTGCCGATCGAGCACACGAACGACACCATCGACACGATCGGCCCCACGATGGGGCCCCACACCACCGAAAGCACCGGGTGATCGGTGATGAAGAAGTGATGCCAGAACGATTCCGGTACCCAGGCCGCGACCGCGCCGGCGATCAGCAAGCCGATGACCAGGTCGCGCAGTATCGCCGCCCACTCCATCACGAACAGGTGCGACACGGCCGTGAATCCCCGTCCGGAGAACAGCCGACGCCAAAACGAGCCCTGCCCTTGCACCGACATGTCCATCGCGGCATGGCCTTCCATCGACCCGGCAAGCCCGCGGTCGGCCTGTTCACGGGCGGCCTCGATGACCCGGGCCCGGACGAACAGCCGGAACAACACCGCGAGGACCACGATCATGATCGGCCCCCCGACGAACTCCGCAGCGGTGAACTGCCAGCCCATCAGCAGCGCCAGGATCACGCCGAGTTCGACGACGAGGTTGGTCGAGGCGATCTCGAATGCCATCGCCGCGGTGAAGTTCGCGCCCTTGCGAAACAGCGAGCGCGCCAACGCAACCGCGGCATACGAGCACGAGGACGACGCGGCGCCCAGTCCGGCGGCGACCGCGAGCGTGCGAGGCCGGTCATCGCCGAGGAGACCGACGATCGCCGACCTGCGCACCACCGCCTGCACCACCGCCGACAATGCGAACCCAAGGATCAAGGCCCACAGGATCTCCCATGTCATGGATCCCGCGAGCGCCAAGGCCCGCCCGATGGCGCCCACGCCTACCGTTCTATACCCCCATGGGGTATATATCAAGCGCTCGCGCTACAACCGCTCTTTGACGGCGGCCGCGAGGCGAGCCCCGTCGGCTTTGCCCGCCGCGATCAGGTTGGCCGCCTTCATCACCTGGCCCATCTGCCTGATCGACGGCCGTTCGCCGATCTCCTCGGCGACCTGGGCGATCGCGGTGTCGGCGACGTCGGCCAGCTCGGCTTCGGTGAGCGGGGTCGGCAGGTACTCGTCGATGACGCGCGCTTCGGCGTGCTCCTCGGCGGCCAGCTCGCCGCGGCCGTTCTGGGTGTAGATCTCGGCCGCTTCCAAGCGTTTCTTGGACTCCTTGGCCAGCACCTTGAGCACCTCGTCATCGGTCAGCTCCCGCGACTGCTTGCCAGAGAGCTCCTCGTTGCGGATCGCGGTCAGCACCAGCCGCAGTGTTGCCGTGCGCAGCTGATCCCGGGCCTTCATCGACGCCGTGAGATCTGACTGCAGCCGGGCCTTCAATTCCGCCATACGGCCAGACGCTACGCCAGCGACCCAGCTCGTTGCGGATTGCCATGCCGGTGGCCAGGATGGTCGGCATGACCAACGGGCCACCACCGGGGTACGGCCCGCCCGTTGGCCCACCAACCGCATTGAAGCCGGGCGTCATTCCGCTGAGGCCACTGGGGCTCACCGACATCTTCAACGCGGCCTTCGCCTATATCCGAGTCAATCCGCGGGCAACGCTGGGACTCACGACCATCGTCGTCGTCATCACCCAGATCATCCTGCTGCTGCTGGTGGCAGGGGTGCCGCTGATCCTGTACGGGCAGACCGACATCTCCCGCGCCGGGGACACGTCGGCCGCCGAGCTTGTCAGCGTGTTCGGCTCGGTGGTCGCCGCGGGGTTGACCAGTGGCCTGTCCAGTGTGGTGCTGAGCGGCATGCTGACCGTGGTCGTCGGGCGGGCGGTGTTCGGCGCGACCATCACCATCCGCGAAACCTGGGTCCGGGTGCGCGGCCGGCTGCCGGCGCTGCTCGGGCTGACCCTGCTCGAGGCGGTGGGGGCGATGTTGCTGCTCGCCGGCACGGTCGTGGTCATCGCCGTCGCGGCCGCGATCTCCGCGATTCTGGGCGTGCTCGTCGGGTTCGGCGTCGCGGTCGTGGTGATAGCCGCGTTCGTCTACCTGTGGACGGTGCTCAGTTTCGCTCCGGTGCTGATCGTGCTCGAGCGCCTGCCCGTGTTCGCCGCGATCGGCCGGTCGTTCGCCCTCATCCGCGGATCGTTCTGGCGGGTCTTCGGCATCCGCGCGCTGGGCGTGCTGGTGGCGCAGATGGTGGCCGGCGCGGTGTCGGCGCCGTTCACGATCGTCGGCGAGGTCCTCGGCCTGGGCGCCGTCTCGACGGGCGGATCGCTGGTTTCGCCGCTGCTGCTGTCCGTCGGCGGGGCGATCGGCCAGATCATCACGGCGCCGTTCACCGCTGGGATCGTCGTGCTGCTCTACACCGATCGCCGAATCCGCGCCGAAGCCTTCGACCTGGTGCTGCAGACAGGGACGTCCCCCGCAGCAGCCGACTCGCCGGACTCGGCCGACCATCTCTGGCTGGTCCGGCACCCCTGACCCATGGCGACCGTACTCATCGACCGCGACACCGCGCATGATGCGGCGCAACGCGAACTTGCCAAGCCGATCTACCCGAAACAGAACCTCACCGAACGCCTCAGCGATTGGATCAACGACCTCATCTATCGGCTCCTCGAGCACGGCTCCAACGTTCCCGGCGGGTGGTTCACCATCGCGGTGCTGCTCACACTTCTCGCGGTGGCGATCGTCGTCGCGGTCCGCATCGCCCTGCGCACCATGAGAACGAATCGCAAGGGGGATTCGGCGCTGTTCGGCTTCGCCGAGTTGAGCGCAGCCGAGCATCGAGCCACCGCGGAACGCTTTGCGGCTGAGAGTAATTGGGCGGCTGCGATTCGTCATCGACTGCGCGCGGTGGCACGCCAGCTCGAGGAGAACGGCGCCTTGAACGCCGAGCCGGGGCGCACCGCCAATGAGCTGGCCCGCGACGCCGCCACGTTGCTGCCCGAGCTCACCGGCACATTGGCGGATGCCGCCACATCTTTCAACGATGTCACCTACGGTGAGCGACCCGGCACCGAGTCGGCGTATCGCAACATCGCCGAATTGGACGAGCAGATCCGGTCCCGGCGGTTCGCCGGCTCGGCCGACGGCGGATCGCAGGGCGGCACCGAGTCGTGGACACACCTGCAATGACCGGTCTCGCGCCGCCGACGGCGGTCCAGCGGTGGCGGACGTGGCGCTGGGTGCTGTTGGCGCTCGTCGCGGTCGTCGCTATCGCCGCGGTCAGCACCTACCTGACCGCGCCGCGGGCCGGCGGACGGATGGATGCCGAATCGACAAGCCCGGACGGCACGCACGCCCTGGTGACGCTGCTGCGCGACCGCGGGGTGGACGTGGTCGTCGCGAACACCGTGGCCGACGTCGAACGCGCGGCACGGCCGGACTCGCTGCTGCTGGTCGCCGAAACCTACCTGCTGGTCGACGACGACCTGATGACACGGCTGGCGGCCGTCCCCGGCGATCGGCTGCTGGTCGAACCGGTATCGACCACGCGGAAAAGCCTTGCCCCCGAGATCCGTATCGGTCGTGACTCGACGATGGGCGGGAAACCGAACTGCGACCTGCCGGAGGCGACCCGGGCCGGTGAGGTGCAGTTCGGCGTCAGCGACACCTACGAGGCCGCAGGCGATGACCCCTTGACGAAGTGCTACGACGGCGCGGTGGTGCGCTACCGGGCCGGCGGTCGCACCGTGACCGTCGTCGGCAGCGCCGATTTCATGATGAACTCCGAACTGCTGAAACAGGGCAACGCCGCGCTGGCGATGAACCTCGCAGGCACCCGCCCGCGCCTGATCTGGTACGCACCGCAACACGCAGAGGGCGAAAAGACCAGCAGCTCGGACATATTCGATCTGATTCCGGACAAGGTCAACTGGATCTTCTGGCAGCTGGCCATCGTGGTGCTGCTCGCGGCGCTGTGGCGCGGCAGGCGGCTGGGGCCGCTGGTGGCCGAGAAGCTGCCGGTGGTGGTGCGGGCCTCGGAAACCGTCGAAGGCCGAGGCCGGTTATACCGTTCGCACCGCGCCCGCGACCGGGCCGCCGACGCATTGCGCACGGCCATGCTGCAACGCATGCT
Source organism: uncultured Actinomycetota bacterium (assembly GCA_963759655.1). GTDB lineage: Bacteria > Actinomycetota > Actinomycetes > Mycobacteriales > Mycobacteriaceae > Mycobacterium. Next base: position 106,596 of record CAVXAG010000009.1, read on the forward strand.
GCCGCGCCTCGGCCTGGCCGCCAACGCCGGACCGCCCGCGGTGATCGCAGCGGTGTCCGCGCGCTGCAACAAGAGCCCAGAAGCGCTGCACCACTTACTCTTCGGACCACCACCGTCGTCCGATGAAGACCTGGTAAACCTCTCCCGCGAACTCGACGATATCGAAAGGCAGGTCGCCCACTCGTGACACAGCAGGCCGGTGAAGACCAGACCTCGCAAGACGCCCGTGCCAAGTTGATGGCGCTGCGGACCGAGATCGCCAAGGCCGTCGTTGGCCAGGACGCCGTCGTCAGCGGGTTGGTGATCGCGCTGCTGTGCCGCGGCCACGTACTGCTCGAGGGAGTGCCGGGGGTGGCCAAGACACTGCTGGTGCGGGCGATGGCCGCGGCGCTGCAGCTCGACTTCAAGCGGGTGCAGTTCACGCCCGACCTGATGCCCGGCGACGTGACCGGGTCGCTGGTGTACGACACGCGCACCGCGGTGTTCGAGTTCCGGGCCGGACCGGTGTTCACGAACCTGCTGCTGGCCGACGAGATCAACCGCACGCCGCCGAAGACACAGGCCGCGCTGCTGGAGGCGATGGAAGAGCGGCAGGTCAGCGTCGAGGGCGAGGCGCGCCCGCTGCCGGACCCGTTCATCGTGGCCGCCACCCAGAACCCGATCGAGTATGAGGGCACCTACCAGCTGCCCGAGGCGCAGCTGGACCGCTTCCTGCTCAAACTCAACGTGACGCTGCCACCCCGGGATCAGGAGATCCAGATCCTCGACAGGCACGCGCGCGGCTTCGACCCGCGCGACCTCTCGGCCGTGCAGCCCGTCGCGACCGCCGACGACCTCAAGGCGGCCCGAGACGCGGTGGGCGGAGTGCTGGTGGCCGACGAGGTGCTCGGCTACATCGTCGACATCGTGCGCGCCACCCGGAACTCGCCGTCGCTGCAGCTGGGGGTTTCGCCCCGCGGCGCGACGGCGTTGCTGGCGACCGCCCGGTCCTGGGCGTGGCTGTCGGGTCGCAGCTACGTGACGCCCGACGACGTGAAGGCGATGGCCCGGCCGGTGCTGCGCCATCGGGTGGGGCTGCGGCCGGAGGCCGAGTTGGAGGGCGCCACGGCCGACGGCGTGCTGGACGGCATCCTGTCGTCGGTCCCGGTGCCGCGCTAGTGATCGTCACCGGCCGCACCGCGTTGCTGGCGCTGCTGTGCGTGCTGCCGGTGGCGCTATCTCCGTGGCCCGCAACGCTTTTCTGGGCGGCGCTGTTCGCTGTGCTGTTCTTGGCCGGGGCGGACATCGCGTTGGCCGCCAGCCCGCGCGCGTGTGAGTTCGGGCGCGCCGGCGATACCGCCGCGCGGCTCGGACAGTCCGCCGAGGTGGTTTTGACGGTGACCAACACGGGCCGGCGGCGGTTCAGAGGCCAGATCCGTGATGCGTGGCCGCCCAGCGCCCGAGCGGAACCGCGCGCGAGCAACGTCGACATCGGCGCGGGACAACGGGAATCGCTTTCGACCCGGCTGCGCCCGACGCGCCGCGGCGACCAGAACGCGGCGGTGGTGACCGTGCGTTCCATCGGACCGCTTCGGCTGGCGGGGCGGCAGGGCTCGCACCGGGTGCCGTGGCAGGTGCGGATCCTGCCGCCGTTCCTGTCCCGCAAGCACCTGCCGTCGCGGCTGGCGAAACTGCGCCAGATCGACGGGCTGCTACCGGTTCTGATCCGTGGGCAGGGCACCGAATTCGACTCGCTGCGCGAATACGTGATCGGCGACGACGTGCGATCGATCGACTGGCGGGCCAGCGCGCGCCGGGCCGACGTGGTGGTGCGGACCTGGCGGCCCGAACGCGACCGCCGGGTCGTACTGGTGCTCGACACCGGGCGGACGTCGGCCGGTCGTGTCGGGGTGGACCCGACCGCCGGTGACCCCCGCGGGTGGCCGCGGCTGGACTGGTCGATGGACGCAGCGCTGTTGCTCGCGGCGCTGGCGTCGCGGGCGGGCGACCATGTCGACTTCCTCGCCCACGACCGGGCGGTGCGCGCCCAGGTCTACAACGCGTCGCGGACGGAGGTGCTGGCGCAGCTGGTCGACGCGATGGCGCCGCTGCAGCCCGCGCTCATCGAGTCCGATGCCACCGCGATGGTCGCCGCGATCCAGCGCCGCACCCGGCGCCGCGCGCTGGTGGTGCTGCTCACCGACCTGAATGCGTCGGCGCTGGACGAGGGATTGCTGCCGGTGCTGCCACAACTTTCGGCCAAGCACCAGGTGATCGTCGCAGCGGTAAGCGATCCGCGGGTCGAGGAGCTTGCGGCCGGACGCAGCGACGCCGCGCAGGTGTATGACGCGGCCGCCGCGGAAAGAGCCCGTAACGACCGGCGCGCGATCGCGTCGCGGCTGCGGCGAACCGGTGTCGACGTGGTGGACGCGCCCCCCGAGGAACTGGCGCCTGCACTTGCCGACCGGTACCTGGCGATGAAGGCGGCGGGCAAGCTGTAGTTCGCGATCAGTCGCAGTCGTCTTATCGCAGCCGAGTGCCGCGCTCCAGCAGGAACAAGCTGAGCCCGGCCAGGCCGATCACAATCGCGGCGACGAGAGCATCACCGATGAACATGAGCGTCAGCAGCACCGCCGCGCCGCTTGCAATCATCCGTGTCGTCGTCATGTCTACCCCTCACGCGGTCTCATGGTGGACAACAAGCGGGAGGTGCGAATGATTGCCCGAGTTGCTCGCGCAGTACGTTGACGTGACGAAGAGCACATCAACAAATCGCCGAAACTGAAGCGGCTGCAATACTTCGCGGCGCGTCGTCGCAACTGGTCGCAACTGGTTCGCTGTCGGCGCAGAGTTATTACGCCACCAGATCGACGTCGGGTGCGTCCTGCAGGTCACCCGACTCACCGGCCCTGGCGGCCCGGCGGCCGAAGTGGATGACGTAGGCCAGGAATGTGACCTCGGCGAGCACGCCGATCGCGATGCGCACGAACGTCGGCAGCGGCGACGGGGTGACCATCGACTCGATCAGGCCCGAAACAAGCAGCACCGCAACCAATCCCACTGCGACCGAGACCACGGCACGGCCCTGCTCGGCGAGCACCTGGGCGCGCGGCCGGTTGCCCGGCGAGATCACCGACCAGCCGAGCCGCATGCCGACGGCCCCCGCGAGGAACACCGCGGTCAACTCCAGCAGGCCGTGCGGGACGAGCAGGCCCAGGAAGATGTCCCCCTTGCCGGCGTTGAACATCAGCCCGCCGATCACACCGACATTGGCGGCGTTATCGAACAGCACAAACGGAATCGGCAGTCCCAACACGACCGCGTACCCGATGCACTGGGCCGCCACCCAGGAGTTGTTCGTCCACACCTGCAGCGCAAACGAGGCCGCAGGGTGCGCGCTGTAGTACGAGGCGAAGTCGTGGTTGATGAGCTCGTCGATCTCCTGCGGGGTGCCGATCGCCGCCTGCACCTCGGGACTGCCGGCGACCCAGAACCCCATCAGGACGGCGACAGCGAAGAACGCCAGGGCGGTGCCGAGCCACCACCGCCAGGCCCGGTACGCCACCACCGGGAAAGCCACCGTCCAGAATCGGGCGAATTCGCTCCACAGCGGCGCGTGCGCGCCCGTCACCGCCGAACGGGCCCGCGCCACCAGGCTGGACAGTCGGCCGACCAGAACCGAGTCGGATGACACCGAACGAACCATCGACAGGTGAGTCGACACCCTCTGGTACAGCTCGACCAGCTCGTCGATCTCCGCACCCGACAGCCGACGCCGACGCTTTACCAGGCGATCGAGGCGGTCCCAGGTGGCGCGGTGCGCCAGCACGAACGCGTCGACGTCCATTCCGGCGAGTGTAGGCCCGGTAGCCTTCGGCGTTATGGCGGACGTGGTGACCGGCGACGCGGTCGTCGTCGAGGTTTCCATAGCGCAGCTGCCGGTGCGGGCCGTCGGTGCGGTGATCGACCTCACCGTGATCTTCTCGCTCTACATCCTCGGCCTGATCCTGGCAATGGCCACGATGCAGGCATTCGACGACGCGCTGGTCGGCGCATTCGTGGTCATCTTCACGGTGCTGGCGCTGGTGGGTTACCCGGTGATCTTCGAGACCGCGACCCGCGGCCGGTCGCTGGGCAAGATGGCCATGGGCCTGCGGGTGGTTTCCGACGACGGCGGCCCGGAACGGTTCCGGCAGGCCCTGTTCCGGGCGTTGGCCGCGCTGGTGGAGATCTGGGCGCTCGCCGGCGGGCCTGCGGTGATCTGCAGCCTGCTGTCGTCGAAGGGCAAACGGATCGGCGACGTGTTCGCCGGCACGGTGGTGATCAGCGAACGCGGGCCGAAGCTGGAGCCGCCGCCGGTGATGCCGCCGGCACTGGCGACGTGGGCATCGACGCTTCAGCTGTCCGGCCTGAGGCCGGAGACTGCGCAACTGGCCCGCCAATTCCTGTCCCGCGCAACACAACTGCATCCCCAGGTGCGCGAGCAGATGGCGTACCGGATCACCTCCGATGTGGCAGCGCAGATCTCGCCGCCGCCACCGCCGGGCGTGCCGGCGCCGTACCTGCTCGCGGCCGTGCTGGCCGAGCGGCATCGCCGCGAGCTGATGCGGTTGAGTCCCGCGCCGGCACCCGTCGCACCGGCACCCGTCGCACCGGCCACGGCGCCACCGGCCGGACCACCGCAGGGTCAGCCCGGGACGGGCGGGTTCGCGCCACCCGGTTAGCCTCAGTCGGTGAGCCAGTTGCCGTGGAAGCCGTGCGGCACCCGCTGTGGAAGCCGCACGCGGGCAACCGGTTCAGCCGTGATGTCCGAGGCGTCGAGGATGACCAGATCGCTACCGTCGCGCGCCGGGTCGTACACGTAGGTCAGGTACCAACCCGCGCGCTCGTCGAGCGTCGCGCCCGCCGGTACGAACACCGCCTCACCCGGCTTGCCCTGAAACTGATGCTGCTGCGCCGCACCGGTTTCCAGGTCGTATTGGAGCAGGCTGCCGTCGCCGACCGCAATGCCGTACCGGGCGGGCAGGCCCGCAAACCGGTCGTCGATGCGTGGGAACTCCACTGGGCGGTCGTCGAGTTGACGTTCGGTCACCGTGCCGGTGGTCAGATCGATGGTCCAGCGCCACATCACCCCGTCCACCTCGAAGCCACTGTGGTGGCGCCACAGCTCGGGATACCGGACCGCCTGCAGCACTATCGAATTCCCGTCGTCGTAAGCGTTGGCGACGTGGAAGACATAACACGGGTCGATCTCGAACCAGCGAATGGCGCCGAACGGGTCGTCGCGGTCCAGCACCCCGAAGCGCGCGCCGTAGCTGTCGTCCCAGCGATAGGGCATGTCGCGTTCGCCGCGAAGCGCCACGTCGACATTGAACACGACCGGCAGATCCATGAAGATCACATGGCTTGCCGTGAGGGCGAAGTCGTGCATCATCGTGTGGGCCCCGACGTCGATCGCGCGGTTGATCGTGAGGTCGCCGGACGCGTCGGCGCGGTGATACGTCACGTACGGGGCGGTCAGGCTGCCGTATCCGAAGAAGTGCAGCTCGGACGTCGTCGGGCAGATCTTCGGATGGGCCGTCATCGAATCGGCCAGCTTGCCGTTGAAGTCGTAGGCGCCCAGCGTCTCAAGCTCATTGGTGATCCGGTAGGGCAGCGACGTCTCCACCAGCGCGAGCGTCTTGCCGGCATGGCGGATGACGTGCGTGTTGGCAACGCTGGCGTGCAGGTTTCGGGTGAGGTCCTTGTTGTACAGGCCGAACGGCTTGTCGAAGCTGTCGGTGCGCACCCAGCGATTGCGGTACCACGCCGCGCGGCCGTTCTCCAGCCGCACGCCATGCACCATGCCGTCGCCGGCGAACCAGTGGCCGGTGGCCTCGCGCGGGTTCGGGCCGTTGCGCAGGTACCAGCCATTGAGGTCGTCGGGGATCGCACCCTCGACGGCAAGGTCGAACGCCGTCAGTTCGTCGGCGACCGGTGCGTAGTTGCCCTGCATGAAGGGGATGACGGTGTCGGTCGTTACGGTCATCGCGAAGTCTCCTGAAGGTCGTTGCAGATATTCCTGTTATGACATGTCGATATTGACACTCCGATAGTGACATGTCAAGACAGGAGGGTAGGATTTATTCGTGAGTTTGCGACACGCCGCACTCGGGCTGCTTTCGCGGCGCCCGGCCAGCGGGTACGACCTGCTCAGAGTCTTCGAGGCGTCGATGGCCAACGTCTGGCCCGCGACACAGAGCCAGCTGTACGGGGAGCTGAACAAGCTTGCCGACGGCGGCCTGATCGAGGTGGCCGAGCTCGGCCCGCGGGGCCGCAAGGAGTACGCGATCACCGAGGCCGGGCGCGCCGAGTTGCGGCGCTGGATGGCATCGCCGCAGGAAGACCCGGCGTTCCGCAGTGCCGCGCTGCTTCGGGTCTTCCTGCTCGACCAGCTGCCGACCGAGGCGGCGCGCCGGTACCTGACGGCGTTGCGCGGGTCCGCCGACAGCGAGCATCAGCGGTACGTCCAGATCCGGGACAGCCACGACTGGCCGGCCGATGACGAGGCATTTTTCGCACGTGCGGCACTGGAGAACGGGCTGCGACTTACCCAGATGGAGGCGGACTGGGCAGGTTGGGTGCTCGACGAACTCAACAAGCGCGGGGACTAAAGGTTGCATCGCGATAGATTCCGATATATCGTTACGCTATCGCCAACGCAACCGGCGTTTGCGACCAGACCAGAAATGAGACGTACATGACTCAACCATTCGAGGGCCCAGAAGAGGGCCCAGACACCCCAGGATTCGGCTTCGGCGGGTTCGGCTTCGGCGGGTTCGACCCGGACAGCCGCCGCGCGATGCACCAGGCGCGCCGAGATGCCCGCCGCGAAATGCGGGGGGCCCTGAGGGGCCAGGTCCGCGGCCACGGCGGCGGCTTCGGCCCCGGGTTCGGCCCCGGCTTCGGCCCAGGCGGTCCGGGTTTCGGGTTCGGCCCCGGGTTCGGTCCCGGGTTCGGTCCCGGCGGGGCGCGCCGAGGACGCGGCGGCCATCGCGGCCGCGGTCGTGGCCGGCGCGGTGACGTCCGCGCCGCCATCCTGGCGCTGCTGGCCGAGCGGCCAATGCACGGCTACGAGATGATCCAGGAGATCGCCGCACGCAGCAACGGGCTGTGGCGGCCGAGCCCCGGCTCGGTGTATCCGACGCTGCAGTTGCTGGTCGACGAGGGACTCATCGTGGGTACCGAATCCGAAGGCAGCAAGCGGCTTTTCGAGCTCACCGAGAGCGGCAGGGAAGCCACCGCTGAGGCGCACACCCCGCCGTGGGAAGAGATAACGGAAGGCGCCGACCCCAATGAGGTCAGCCTGCGCGCAGGCTTCGGCCAGTTCGCCGCTGCGGTGTTCCAAGGGGCGCACGCCGCCACACCCGAACAGCAGAAGCGCATTCTCGACATCGTGAACAACGCGCGCCGTGACATCTACGGCGTGCTTGGCGAGGCCGAGTAGGCGCTGTCCACCAAGGCGCTGCACGGCCGTAGTGTTGAGGCCGTGCAGCGCTTTCCACTTGGCCACTTCACGGTTCTCCGCATCGGTTTCGGTGCGATGCAGCTTCCCGGACCCGGAGTCTTCGGCCCGCCCCGCGACCACGATGAGGCAATCGCCGTGCTGCGCCGGGCCGTCGAACTCGGCGTCGACCACATCGACACCGCGCAGTTCTACGGACCCGACGTGGCCAACGAACTCATCCGCGAGGCGCTCCATCCCTACCCGGACGACCTCGCACTCGTCAGCAAGGTGGGCGGCCGCCGCGACGATCAAGGCGGCTGGCTGCCCGCGCGCGAGCCCGACGAGCTGCGCCGCGACATCGAGGTCAACCTCGCAACGCTGGGCGTCGACCAACTGGCCGCGGTCAACCTGCGGGTGATGGACCACGAGGCGGAGCCGAATCAACCCGCCCGGCTGAACCGGGAACTGTTCGACCGGCAGCTGGCCGCCATGATCGACGCTCGCGATCAAGGCCTGATCGGGGGCGTCGGCCTGAGCAACATCGGCCTCGAACACCTGCAGATCGCGTTGGATCGCACCGAGATCGTCTGCGTGCAAAACGCGTTCAACCTGGTCGACCGGACGTCGCAGCCGATGCTCGACGCGTGCCGCGAAGGTGGCATCGCGTTCGTGCCGTTCTTCCCGCTGGGCTCGGGCTTCGCCGCGGACAACCCGGTGCTGGGCAACCCCGTCGTGCTGCGCGTCGCCGAACGCCTGAGTCGCACGCCTGCGCAGATCGCGCTGGCGTGGACGTTGGCGGTGTCGCCCAACGTGCTGCTCATTCCCGGCACTTCGTCGGTGGGTCACCTCGAGGAGAACATGGCTGTCGCCGATATCGAGCTCGACGACGACACGATCGCCGAGCTGAGTGCCCAAGCGGCCTGACCACACCTACACCCAGTCCAGGGTCCGCTGCACCGCCTTCTTCCAGCCCGCATACCCCGCCTCGCGCTCGTCGGCGCTCCAACTGGGCGACCAGCGCTTGTCTTCCTGCCAATTCGCCTGCAGGTCAGAAGGATCCGACCAGAAGCCGACCGCCAGCCCGGCCGCGTAAGCCGCACCCAGCGCGGTCGTTTCCGCAACCACCGGCCGGACCACGTCGACACCGAGCACGTCCGCCTGAATCTGCATGCACAGGTCGTTGGCCGTGATACCGCCGTCGACCTTGAGCACCTCGAGATGGACACCGGAGTCGGCCTCCATCGCGTCGACCACGTCGCGGCTCTGATAGCAGACCGCTTCCAGCGTGGCCCGGGCCAGATGCGCGTTCGTGTTGTACCGGGACAGCCCGACGATCGCGCCGCGCGCATCGGACCGCCAGTACGGCGCGAACAGCCCGGAGAACGCCGGCACGAAGTAGACACCGCCGTTGTCGTCGACCTCACGGGCCAGTGCCTCACTTTGCGCGGCGCCGCTGATGATGCCCAGCTGGTCGCGCAGCCACTGCACCGCCGATCCGGTCACCGCGATCGAACCCTCAAGGGCGTACACCGGTTTCGCGTCACCAAACCGGTAGCACACCGTGGTGAGCAGTCCGTTGCGGGAGCGGACGATGTCCTCGCCGGTGTTAAGAAGAAGGAAGTTGCCGGTGCCGTAGGTGTTCTTCGCCTGCCCCGGCTCCAGGCAGACCTGGCCCACCATCGCCGCCTGCTGATCGCCGAGGACACCCGTGATCGGCACCTCGCTGTGCAGCGCCCCACGTGTCAGCCCGTACGGCTGCGGCGACGACGACGGCCTGATCTCGGGCAGCATTTCGCGCGGAACCCCGAAGAACGACAACAGCTCGTCGTCCCAGTCGAGGGTTTCCAGGTCCATCAGCATCGTGCGGCTGGCGTTGGTGACGTCGGTGATGTGCACCCCGCCGTCCGGGCCGCCGGTCAGATTCCACACCACCCAGCTGTCGGCGGTGCCGAACACCGCGTCACCGCTCTGCGCGGCCGCGCGGACGCCGTCGACGTTCTCCAGGATCCACTGCAGCTTCGCGGCCGAGAAGTAGGTCGCCGGCGGCAGCCCGGCCTTGCGGCGGATCACGTCGCCGCGGCCGTCCCGGTCAAGCGCCGAGGCGATCTTGTCGGTGCGGGTGTCCTGCCAGACGATCGCGTTGTAGTAGGGCCGACCGGTCTTGCGGTTCCACACCACCGTCGTCTCGCGCTGGTTCGTGACGCCCAGGGCGGCCAGGTCAGTGGCGCTGAGGTCGGTGCGGTTCAGCGCGGACATCAGCACCGACATCGTGCGGTCGGCGATCTCGACCGGGTTGTGCTCCACCCAGCCGGCCTTCGGCAGGATCTGCTCGTGTTCCAGCTGATGGCGGCCCACCTCCGAACCGGAGTGGTCGAAGATCATACAGCGGGTACTGGTGGTGCCCTGGTCGATGGAGGCGACGAAGTCGGCCAACGGGATGCTCCTGTCGTACGGCGGGTCGATTCGAACGGGTGCAATGGTCAATGATGGCAACGATGGGAAGTGTTCAGACACCGGTCGGCGACATCGACGCGATGCCGCGGGGCGGGCCCGACGCATCGTGGCTGGACCGCCGCCTGGAAACGGGCTGCGCCGAATACTTCGACGGGGTCTTCGGTAGCGACGTGGACGAACGGACCAAGCGCCGTTCACTCGAGTGGACCGGCGATGTGTTCACGGTGTTCAAGAACCACGAGCGGTTCGCGTATATCGCGCTCGAGGAGATCGCCGACGTGCCGGACCCCCGGATCCTCGAACTCGGCGCAGGCCACGGCGGGCTGTCCCGCAAGCTCCTCGAACAGCACCCCACCGCCCGGGTCACCGTCACCGACATCGACCCGACGTCGGTGGTGAACATCGCGGCCGAGCTCGGCAGCCATCCGCGCGCTGCCGTCGAAGCCGTCGATGCCACCGAAATCGACTGCCCCGACCGGTATTTCGACCTCGCGGTGTCGGCACTGACATTCCATCGCCTGTCGCCGCCGCAGGCCTGCGCGGTGATCGCCGAAGGCACCCGGGTGGCCGACAAGCTGCTGATCATCGACGTGGCGCGGTTGCCGTCAGTGCTGCACATGGCGCAGTTGGCGACTTTTGTGCCGTTCCTTGCGATCCCGGTCGTATACGACGGGTTCATCAGCTCGCTGCGCGCGTACAGCGCGTCGGCGTTGCAGGCACTGGCCCAGCATGCCGGTGGCGACATCACGGTGGAGCTGCGCGGCCGCCGGTGCGGGCCGCAGGTGCTGGTCGCCAGCCGGCGTGGGGCGATGTGGGCGAGGAAGTAAAGGCCACCGCGTTCAGCGGCGACCAGCGCCGGGACTACCGGCGCAAGGTGCAGCTGTCGCTGGAGGTGTTCGAGACGATGCTGGCGCGGTCCAGCTTCGACTTCGAGCGGCCGCTCACCGGGATGGAGATCGAGTGCAACCTCGTCGACTCGGGGTATCAGCCGGCGATGGCCAACCGTGAGGTGCTGGCCGCGATCGCCGACCCCGCCTTTCAAACCGAACTCGGCGCATACAACATCGAGTTCAACGTGCCACCACGTCGATTGCCCGGCAATGCTGCGCTGGAACTCGAAAGCGACGTCCGCGCCGGCCTGAACGCCGCCGAGGCCAAGGCCAATCAGCACGGCGCCCACATCGTGATGATCGGGATCCTGCCGACACTGATGCCGGAGCACCTGACGGGCGACTGGATGAGCGAATCCGTCCGTTATCGCGCGCTCAACGACTCGATCTTCGTCGCCCGCGGCGAGGACATCGTGATCGACATCTCCGGTGCCGAGCGGCTTCGCCTGCAGACCGCCTCCATCGCACCGGAATCCGCGTGCACCAGCATGCAACTGCATCTGCAGGTGTCCCCCGCCCAATTCGCCGACAACTGGAACGCGGCGCAGGTGCTCGCCGGGCCGCAAGTGGCGCTGGGCGCCAACTCGCCCTACTTCCTCGGCCACCAGCTGTGGGCAGAGACGCGCATCGAGCTGTTCGCGCAGGCCACCGACACCCGCCCGGACGAGCTCAGAGCGCAGGGAGTCCGGCCGCGAGTGTGGTTCGGGGAGCGCTGGATCACGTCGATCTTCGACCTGTTCGAGGAGAACGTCCGCTACTTCAGTTCGCTGCTGCCCGAGCTGTCCGACGAGGACCCGGTGGCCGAGCTGGCGGCCGGGCGGGCACCGAGGCTGCCGGAGCTGCGGCTGCACAACGGCACGATCTACCGGTGGAACCGCCCGGTCTACGACGTCGTCGACGGCCGGCCACACCTGCGGGTGGAGAACCGCGTGCTGCCGGCAGGACCGACCGTGGTGGACATGATGGCGAACGCGGCGTTCTACTACGGCGCGCTGCGCGCGCTGTCCGAGGATGACCGCCCGCTGTGGACGCAGATGAGTTTCGCGGCGGCACAGACAAACTTCCAGAACGCGGCGCGCAACGGCATGGCGGCACGGCTGTATTGGCCCGGCATGGGCACTCTTGCCGCCGACGAACTCGTGCTGCGCCGGCTGCTACCACTGGCCGACGAGGGCCTGCGCCGGTGGGAAGTGTCGGCGGCCGTTCGTGACCGCTACCTCGGGGTGATCGAGGGCCGCGTCAAGACGGGCATCAACGGGGCGGCCTGGCAGGTGCGGACCGTCGCCGCGCTGCAGTCAAACGGACTCACCCGCCCCCGGGCGCTGGCCGAGATGCTGCGGCGCTACACGCTTTTGATGCACAGCAACGAGCCCGTGCACACGTGGGAGCTGTCGGGCTAAAGGGAGCTGAGCGCACGGGCGAACGTCGTCAGTTCGTCCGCCGTGACGTCCACATGCGGCGACACCCGCAACACCGGGGTGGCCAGCTCGAAAGGGGCGCGGTCGGGGCCGGCAACGGTCGTGACGATCGCATGTTGGGCGATCAGCTCGGTGCGGACCCGCTCGACGTCGGCGCCGCCGGTGGGCGCCAACGTGGTGATCGCGGTCGGGCAATCCGCCGGCTCGACGACCCGCCAGCCGGGCAGGTCGCTGAGCGCTGTTCGGGTCAGCCGACCGGCGTCTGCCAGGCGGGCGCGCAGGGTGGCGGGGCCGTACGCCAAATACTCCCCGACGGCCACTGAAAAACCCACGCGGGCCGCGATATTCGCTTCCCCCAGCTCCAGCCGGCGCAGCACCGGGATGTCGGTCGCCCAGTGCCGCGGCGGCAGCCTCGGCCGCAGGCTCGCGGCGCGATCCGGGCGCACCGCGAGCACCCCGACGCCTCGCGGTCCGGCCAGCCACTTACGCGACGTGGCATACACGGCGTCGGCTGGTACCGCGCAGTCGATGTGGCCCAGGCCCTGAGCCGCGTCGAGGACCAGCGGGACGCCGTACTCGTGGCACGTGCGTGTGATGTCACGCACCGGTTGCACGATGCCACGGTGGCTGGGCACCACCGTCAGATGGACGAGCGAGGGCGCATCGGCGGCCAACTTTGTCGCAAGGTCCTCAAGCACGACGCGGCCCAGCGAGTCCACCGGCAGCAGCACGATCTCGAAGCCGTTCGCGACCATCACAGCGAGGTTCGGCCCGAATTCGCCCGGCACGCACGCGATTACCCGACGATCGTCGGGCCACGAGCCTAGCAGCAGGTCGAGCGCGCGGGTCGCTCCGGTGGTGAACACGACGTCGTCGCCGGTCATTGCCGTCAGCTCGCCGACGGCCGCGCGGCCGGCTGCCAACACGGGTTCGGCGGCCTTCTCTGCGACGTAGCCGCCGACCTCGGCCTCCCGACGGGCGTGCAGGGCCGCGGCGTCGATCACCGCGAAGCTCTGCCGCGAGCAGGCAGCGCTGTCGAGATGCAGCCCCTTGACCGCGGGCCGGGCGTCGCGCCATTGGCGCTGCGTGTCTGCCCGCCCGCCGTCGGTCATTTCACCGCAAGTGACAACCCGAAGTCGCCGTCCGGATCGGTCCACCACTTCGTCAACGTCAGTTCGGCCGCAGCAAGTTCGCCGGCCACCTTCTCGCGGCGGAACTTGCAGGAAACCTCGGTCAGCATCTCCTCGTCCGCGCCGAAGTCGACGGCGAGGTCGAGCGCGGCGACGTGCACCCGCTGAGACCGACTGGACCGCAACCACATCTCGATTCGCTCTTCTTGCGTGTTCCAGCGCGCGACGTGCGCGAACGCAGTCAGGTCGAAATCGGCGTCGAGCTCCCGGTTCACCACGGCGAGCACATTGCGGTTGAACGCCGCGGTGACGCCTGCGCTGTCGTCGTAGGCGCTCACCAGCCGCTCGGCGTCCTTCACCAGGTCGGTGCCCAGCAGCAGGCTGTCGCCGGGCCGCATCACATCGGCCAGCGTGGCCAGGAACTGCGCGCGGGGACCGGGAGTCAGGTTGCCGATGGTCGAGCCCAGGAAGGCGATCAACCGCGTTCCGCCGTCAGGGATCTCGGCTAAGTGCTCTTCGAAGTCGCCACACACGGCATCGACCTCGATGCCCGGATACTCTTCGAGGATCGCCCCGCCGGCCGTCTGCAGCACGCCGGCATCCACATCGAACGGGATGAACCGCCGCAGCGCGCCGCGGCTGTGCAAAGCGTCGAGCAACATCCGCGTCTTCTCCGACGTGCCGCTGCCCAGTTCGACCAATGTGTCGGCACCCGACGCCGCGGCGATCGCCGCCGCCGTGGCGCGCAGGATGGCCGCCTCGGTGCGGGTGGGGTAATACTCCGGCAGCCTTGTGATCTGATCGAAAAGATCGCTGCCGACCTCGTCGTAGAACCATTTGGGCGGCAACGATTTCGGCATCTGAGCAAGACCGTTTTGCACGTCGTTGCGCAACGCGCGGTTGGCCGAGTCGGCCTGCAGGTGGTTCGCCAACAGCACGCTCATCAGGATCCTCTCAACGGGGTCATCGTCACGACGTCGCCGGTCACCTCGACCAGATGACGGTCTGGCACGTCCTGCCATGCGCGGTCGTCGTCGAAGGGCTCACTTGCCAGCACCACGCCGCCATCGGCGCGCAGCACCGACAACGTGTCACCCCAGGTGGTGGCCAGCAGGCGAGAACCATCGGCGATCAGGATGTTCAGTCGCGCATTCGGGTCCGCGGCCGCCACCTCGGTGACGGTGTCCGCCAGCGCGTGGGGCCCGCGCTCGAAGATCAGCGCCGCCAGCAGCGCGCTGTCGACCACCGATTCGGCGACCCGCGACGGCGGCAGCACCGCGCGGTCGACAACCCCGTTGTGGGACAACAGCCATCGGCCGTCGGTGAACGGCGCACAGGCCGATGCCTCAATCGGCATGCCGGCGGTGGCCGAGCGCACCGCGGCGACCACGCAGCCGCTGCGCAGCATCGGTGCGATGGACGCGAACGACGCGTCGCTCCACAGTGGCGACGCACTGCGCCAGCGGCGGACCGTGTCGTCGGCGGTGTCGGCGGTGTCGAAGAATCCGGCGCCCCACCCGTCGGCGTTGATCAGGCCGTGCTTCTGGCGCCGCGGCGAATACGACTGCACCCGCAGACCATACGGCGGGTCGAGCATCAGCGACGCCAGCGAGCGCGGATCACCCAACCAGCCGAGATGGCGGCACATCAGTCGCCGGCTCCGTCCGTGTCCACAGACCAGGCCAGCCGCACGCCCGAGAAGATCTGGCGGCGGATCGGGTGATCCCAGTTGCGGAAGCTCGGCCGCAGGATCTCACGTGCCGCCGCCCACGACCCGCCTCGCAGCACCCGGTAATCCCCGTCGAAGAAGGGTTGCGAATAGCGCTCGTAGATCATCGGCGCGAACCCGGGCCACGGCCGAAGCCGTGACGATGTCCACTCCCACACGTCGCCCAGCATCTGCTCCGCGCCGTACGCCGACGCGCCCGCCGGATACGCACCGACCGGCGCCGGGCGCAGCGCGTCACCACCGAGGTTGACGAGCCGGCTTGTCGGCTCCGCGTCACCCCATGGGAAGCGGCGGCGGCGCTGCGCGTGCGGATCCCACGCACAAGCCTTCTCCCACTCGATCTCGGTAGGCAGGCGTGCCCCCGCCCATTCCGCATACGCCCGCGCTTCGAAATATGTCACGTGCTGCACGGGCTCGTCGGGCGGAACGACCTCGACGCGACCGAACCTGGTGCGGGTGCCGTCACCGTTCCAGAACTGCGGCGCGTCGAGACCGGTGCGTTCGCGATACTCCCAGCCCCGTTCGGACCACCAGTACCGATCGCGATAGCCGCCGTCGTCGATGAAGGCCTGCCACTCGGCGCCGGTGACCGGTACCCGGCCGATGAGAAACGCCGGCACGTCGACGACATGCGCCGGACGCTCGTTGTCGAGCGAATGCGGCTCGGTGGCGGCGTCCACGCCGAGCGTGAACGGACCGCCGGGCACCAGCACCGATGTGCCGGCCACACCGGGGCGGCCGGCGGGCAGCGGCGCGCCCGGCCCCAACAGCGGCTCCCCCGTCCGCAGGTTCAGTGCCTGCAGCATGGTTTCGTCGTGCTGGTGCTCGTGGCTGACGATGAGCGCGAACGGGAACGTCGGGCGGTCGCGGTGGTCGCGGTGGTCACGGTCGGGCAGCGCGTCGAGCGCGTCCAGCGCCTTGTCGCGTACCGTGCGGCAGTACGTCCGAGCTTCGAGCGGCGACATCAGCGGCAGATCGACCCGGCTGGCGCGGGAGTGGACGAACGCGTCGTAGAGCGACTCGACGTGCGCGCCCAACATGCTGGGACGGTCTGGGTCGCCGTCTCGAAGCAGCCACAGCTCCTCCTGCTGACCGATGTGCGCGAGATCCCACACCAGCGGGCTCATCAGCGGGTGGTACTGCCTGCGCAGCTCGTCATCGTCGAAGTCGACCAATGCCAGCGTCCGCTCGCGCGCGGCAGTCAGGTCGCGGGCCAGCCTGTCGCGTTCAGTCACCCTTCGCCCCTGGCCAGTTGGTTCACCGCCCGTGTCACCCCGGAACGGATGACGCGCTGTGCGAATTCCTCGCCCGGGCTGCTGGCTGCCTCGACGATACGGATCAGGCGCTGCATCGAGTCCTGCAACCCGGGGGAAACCCGCTCGGCGGCGGCCTGCACGCACCGGCTGGCGCTGGCGTGCAGCCGCCGGTCGGCGAGGCCGACGCGCGCGGCGATGTCCCATGCCGTGGCTACCGGTTCGGTGGCGTCGGCCGCCACCTCGGCGGCGGCCGGGTCGTCGAGCAACGTGACCAGCGTGAACACCAGAGCGGGCCACAGGGTGTCGGGGACGCTGTCGAGGTAGCGGATCTCCAGCCACCGCCGCGGCCGCACCGGCGGAAACAGCGTGGTCAGGTGATAGTCCAGGTCGGCTGCGGTGGGCCGGCGTCCGGCGAGCTCGGCCTGGCCGTCGACCCAGTCGGCGAAGGCGACGTGGTCGGAGACGGGCCGGGCGGCCGGGCTGTGCACAAGCATCACCGGCGCCCGCAGCGCGTAGCGGGCCCAGTCGCTGGCCGGGTCGTCGCCGTCGGCGCCGAGAATCGGGCCGCACCGGGCGGTGTCCAGCTGGCTCCACACCCGCTGACGCGAACTGCGCCACCCCGAGAACGCACCGGCCAGCAGCGGCGAATTGGCCGCGATCGCGATCATCGTCGGGCCGAGCGCATGCGCGAGCCGCACCCGATCCGCCCAACCGTCGGCCGGGCCCGCGTCGACGTTCACCTGAACCGACGCCGTCGACGTCATCATCGCGGCGCCCGCCGCGGCGGTGTCCGCGGCGGTGAAATACTGCTCCATCGCCTGATACCGGGCGCCGGGATTGACGCGGTGGGGCGGCCGTAACGGATCGGCACCGAGCAGCACCAGGCCCAACCCGGCCCTGGCGAACACGGTGCGCAGCGCCGCGCGGTCCGCCGTCAGCACGTCGATGGCCGCGACGACACCGCGCACCGGGGGAGTGGACAGCTCGACCGCGCCCCCCGGCTCGACCGTGATCCGGCTGCCGCACGGGAGGCCGGAGGCGGACTCGATGACGTCGCAGAGTTCCTGCCAGCCGGGCCGACGGGCGGGGTGGGCCACGTCGAAGCAGTGCGCCTCAAGCTCAAGCCCCACCAGCCCGACCGGAGTATCGGCGAGGCAACTCGCCGTGATGTGGTCAGCCGCCGCCGCCAGCGAGGATAGTGGCATCCCATCCTCATACCCCGGTTGAGGGTGATCCACCTCTGACGCAACCCCGAACATCACATCGACCATCCCTCCATCTTGCAGAGGGGACCGACAAGTGCCGGTCTTTTCGCGTGACAGCCCCGTGACGAGCTAATGGCGGGCTACTGACCGAGCGAGTTCTGTATCGCGCCGACCAGCACGTTCACCGCGGGACCGCCGTTGCCGGACTGGCAGACCTTCGCCTGCAGCAGCACGTTCTCCGTCCGGCGGGTCTGCGTGAAGCAGCGGCGGTCGGTGCCGCCCTCCTGCTTCACCCATTCGGCTTCGGTGCCATTGAGCAGCCCGTTCGAGAAAGACCACACCTGATTCGTGCCGTCGGAGAAATGCATGCCGGTGGTCTGCCCCCCACATCCGACCGTGCGGTCGACCACGCGGTGGAAGGCCCGGTCGGCCGCGTCGTTCGTGGCGAAGACGCCGACGGCCTGCTTGACGAAGTGCGTCTCGTCGGTCGGCGACTCCTTGGTCTCCGCGCCGTTGAACGACGCGAGGTCGGGGTCGTCGTACACCTCGGGCAAGCCGATGTCGGCCCAGTTGTTGCACTCCGCGACATCCACCCAGTACCCCTGGAAGGGCGCGGTGAAGAAGTTCTCCCACCGCAGCGTCGCGCCGACGATGTTGCCGACCGATCCCTTGCCGAGTACCGCGTAGTTCACGACGCCGGGCCCCGACGGCCCGGCATGTGCCGGCACCGCGAGACCGATCGCCAAACCGACGCCCATCGCTGCGGCGGCGAGGCGCACAGCTAGACCTTCGCCGACAGTTCGACGTCGATGTTGCCGCGGGTGGCCTTGGAGTACGGGCAGACGTGGTGTGCCTTCGCCATCAGGTCGTCGGCCACCCCCTGCTCGAGGCCGGGCAGGTACCCGATCAGGTTGGCGGTCAGGCCGAAGCCGCCCGCGGAGTCCTTGCCGAAACCGATCTGCGCGGTGATGCCGCTGGCGTCGTCGAGGTCGATCTTCTCGCTGCGCGCCACCAACCGCAGTGCGCTGAGAAAACATCCCGCGTAACCGGCGGAGAACAGCAGCTCGGGGTTCACACCCTCACCGCTGCCACCCATCTGGGTGGGTGGGCGGGTGTCAAGGTCGATCTTGCCGTCCGTCGACTTCACGTGGCCGTCACGGCCACCGCCCGTCGCGGTTGATTCTGCGGTGTAAACGACGTCGATGCTCATGGGCATGATCATGCCAGCCCGTTCGCAGAGGGCAAGACGCCCGAGCGCCTCCGACGGGCCGGCCGTCGAGTGTCGGTCTACGGGTGCGGGGCCGGAGCGGGCGCCGTCGTCGGCGGCGGAGTGCTCGGCGAGCCAGGGCTCACCGGGCTTACCGGGCTCATCGGCCACCGTGCCATCGGACCCATCGGCGGGCCCACGCGGTGGAACATGTGGACGCCCCTGCCGTGATGGCTTCCGAAGTGTCCATAGCCCGGCGTGCCGGAGTGTCTGCCGAGGAAGAACCCCGAGAAGAACACCGTCGCGACGACGAACACCACGCCGGCGACGATGCCGACCCACGCCAACACCTGAAAGACCCGGCTCGGTCCGCGGTCGTCGGAAACGTGGCGGCTGACCGGCGGGGGAGGCTCGGCGGTGAGCGTGGGTGTGGTTGGGTGCTCGGCTGTGGTCATCTTCTGATGATGCCGAGGCGACTACGGGAATGGCGGCGAATACACCATGAGTTTCCTGTGAATGACACACGTGTTAACCAGAGGTACCTCGTTGCGGAGTGGTCGTAGGGTGATTCGATTACGTCACCGATCGCAGCAGGGAGCGTGGGTAATTGACTGTCGTGAAATCGTGCCGCCGGCGCACACCGTCGAAGTTGCCGTCTGCGGTCCGTAGCACGGCTGTGGCGAAGGATCCTGACGGGTGCTATTCGGCCAGCGGGGAGATGGCAACGGCCGTGCCGACAGAGTCGCCCAGCAAGCGACTCTGATGTGCGCACACCGGAGCCTGGATGATCGGGAGGGGCGATCTCAGATGAACAAGCGCGGAAGGCGCGCAGTCATTGCGGCAGCGATCGGGGTGGTGGCCGCCGCCAACATCGGCGGCGCAGCCTACCTGTTGACGGGTGGCACGATCGGGCACTGGAAACCGGTCAACCCGAACTCGGGCCCGGGCTCGAGCAGCGCGGCTGGGAACACGGGGCCCTTGACGGGCGTGTTTCGCGCCGTGTTCGGCCCGCAGTTCGATCTGGACGGGACACCCCTAGACGACACGCCGGTAACGGGTACCTACGACATGCGCTCGGCGTGCGGCGACACAGGCTGCGTGGCCACCGCCGACGCCAAGGAGGGACCCGCGATCCAGCCGCCGCTGATCTTCGACCAGGTCGGCGGGCAATGGCTGGCTGTCGGGGTCGCGCCGAATTCGATGGCGTCACCCGGGCTCAAGAAATGCGCGCAAGTACTTGCGCCGGAGGTGTTCCAGATCTTCCGGTTGGACGCCAAACCCGACGGCACGTTCACCGGCGATTACACCGAGACCAACGCCAACAGTTGCAGCAGCAGGCGGGACGTGACCTTCATCCGCACCGGAGACGTCGACGTCGCGAGCCTGCCCGACCCCGCGAGTCAACCGCCGCGGGTGGTGTCCCCCGCCGAAGCGCTGCGGGGCCGCTACATGTACACGCTGAAATTCTCCACCGGAGGGTCGGTCGGGCCGTTGGAGCTTGCCGTTCGGACGGACTGCGTCCGGACCGGGGACCGGTGTTCGAGTTTCTTCTACTCCACCAACCCCAAGGGCGGGATTCCGTTGATGTTCGGTGACGGAACGTGGACGTGGACCATGGAAATCGACGCTACCTGCGGACAAGACAAGACCAGTCATGTCAGCCGCAAGACGGACTTCCCGGTTCCGGCGCCCCCGCAAGATCCCGTCACCTTGCTGACCGGGAACGGGCACGACGACGCGACGGGCACAGGCCTCTGTGCAAGCAGCGCCGACCTCGACGTTAAGTTCGAGCGCACCGGCGACTGACATAAAAGCAGGTCGTGCAGCGGCGCTGCACGACCTGCTTTCAGACGGTTTATCTGTTAGAGCGGGACCCAGACTCCGGCGTTCCAGAACCCCCAACCGTTGGCGTCGGCGTTCCACGTGACCTGAGCCCATGGCGCCCAGAACGGCGGCGGCGGCGGCGGCGCAGCCCACGGCGGGGGGCCGCCTTGCCAACCGGCAGGCCCGAAGTTGTCGTCCCAGTCACGGCAGGCATTCCAGTTCCCGTACGGGCCCCAGGACGGGTCCCAGTAGTCTCCCGGGCACCAGTGATGGTGATACGTGGGTGCCGGAATAGGCGTTGCCTGGGCGGTGCCCGAGGCCAGTCCGAGAGCGGATAAGGCTAGGCCGCCACCCGCCAGCACGCTCGCGCACAGGTGAAGCCACGGTCTTGGTTGCTTGTCGGTATTCATGTGCTAAGGATTCCCCTCAAAAACGGTCCCAAACCTTCGGTCGTTGTGCACGGCAGACACATTGCTGGGTGCACCATCCAGACATTACACAGCGGACGGCTCAACTCGCGGGAACGAGTGCAACCGCGTGGTCACCGATAAGGCCGCCGAGGTCCGCGGCGGCAGTGGCGGGCGTGAGAAGAGCGGCGTCGAACCGAGGCCAGGGACGCGAGAGGTGATTGGAGGGCGTTGAGTCGGTCGGCTAGGGCTTGAACGGGTTCACCGCGAACCGCGTTCTGGGAGTTTGCTCTGCTTGCCACGCTGAAAACAGCAGGCGAGAGCGTTGGAAACGTTCGGGAGCGAAGACGGTGATCGAAGCTACTGCGGACGGATTGCGGACGGGCCCGATTCCGACGATGTTAGACGTGAGACCAGGTCGACTAACATTTGCGGGTTGATCGCCTCGACAATGATGATTCCTTCGGTGGCAGGGTCCGCGCGCACCGCGACGTTGCAAGGCAGCAGCAGCCCGATCTGAGGATCGATGGTGAGCGCCTGGTGCGCCAGCGGCGGATTTCACACACCCAGTATCAGGTAATCTTTCATCTCCGCACCGAGCTTCGCTTTCAACATCGCCTTCACGTCGATTTCCGTGGGTACACCAAATCCCTGTTCTACCAGTGCTTTCGCATGCGTACCAGCGTTTCTTCAGATTGGCGTGCAGTGCAGCCGACAATGACAACGCGGTGCTCATCGCTCTCATTTCTCTCTGAACCGTGCAGGGGGTCGTGGTGCCATCGTTAATGGTTTGCGACCGCATCAAATTCGGCATACATGCCGGTTCCGTAGTGGCCGGCGATGTCGCAGATCAGTTCGTAGCGTCCCGGCGGCAGGGTGATGGTGGTCCAGCCAGTAGTCCCGGGGCTGATGCCGGGGTTGCCGGACTGCTCGTCGCCTTTGTCGGCGCCGCACGTCCGTGACGACTCACCTACGCTGCCAGTCTCATCGACTTTGCCGTCGGGGCCGATAGCCCGCTGGCCGGGAAACTGACCCCGCGCGAGGGGCAGCACGACGAGTTCGTGATTCAACGAGCCTGTGTTGAGCGCCCGGAATGACACCTGACCCGCCGGAACGGTGGCTGGGTTTACGTAGATGCGCTGCACGCCCATCATTCCCATATGCGGCCATTGGTAGCCGTTCCGCCCCTGGCTAGTTGAGCCGTTCCAGCCCGGTCCCATCATGCCGCCCATATCGGTGAGGGTGACATCAACCACCGTGCCGGGCAACGCCGGGGCGGCACAGGACGGTGGGGTAACGGGGTAGCGTGCCGGACCCATCATTTCTGGTCCCCATGCAGGCTGACTATTCACATACGGATTGTTGGCCGCGACCGGACCGTGGCGGTTGAATGGCCCGGCAGCGTATAAGGCTGCCGTAGCCCCAATTCCGAGCACCAGAGACGCGACAGCGATGCCCGTGACGAGCCAGAGACGGTGTGAGCGCATGAGCGTCAACGGTGTTCGTGCAGCGCCGTCATGCGCTGCCGGAACTCGTCTTCGTCAATCTCGCCGCGGGCGAAGCGCTCGGCCAGCATGTCTTCCGCGCCCCGGGCCGGCTGGGGAATTCCCGCCCCACGGTGATCGCCGCTGAGATACCGGATCGCGGAGACGACTACCGTGATCAGCGCCGCGAACACCAACACCAGCACGACTGCGGTGATTATCCAGCCGAGCCAGCCCCAGCCGCTGCCGTAACCGCCGTTCATCATCCAGCCGTTGCCGTTCCACCCGCACATCGCTGATGTTCCTCTCGACAAGTCGATCCGTTGGATCAACGATGCGCTCACCGCTCGCGAAGCTCATAGGGTCGATGGTCCTCATTTCGCTGTCTGCCTATACCATCGCCGGATGGGAATACCGGCGGCCTTTGGTGAAGTGGAGCGCGTCGAGCTTGCCCCGGCGGCGTTGTTCCGGTCCCTTGGTGATTCCACCCGGTTGGCAATTCTGCTGTGCGCCGACGGTGTCCAAACATCTGGCGTGCCTGCGTGAGTGCGGCCTGGTGGCGTCTGACCCGTTAGGCCGGGCCTCGGTGTTTCGGCTAACCCAGCCGCCATTGGCCGATCTGCTCAGCTGCGCGGAGGAGGTGCTGGCGGCGACGGGCAACGCCGTGGCGTTGTGTCCCAACTACGGCCGATCATCGGCCGATGGTGCCGAGGTTTCTCGCGGCACGGGCGGTGCGAATCCACCTTTCCCGCCGACAGTCGTACCTGATGCAGAATGGCACCGGGCGGCTCGGTGGGCGCGCTGGCAGGCGTGGGTAAGCCTGGCGTGGATGCTGACAGGGGGCGCGATCAGGCTGTGGCACGGATTATTAGTTGGGTCGATTGCGCCGACGGGCTGGGCACTCCGCAGTGCAGTGGAGGGACTTGCCGGTGTCATCGTGGTGTGGCTTCACCCGCTCACGCACCGGGTCCGCTAGCGCGCATCCGCTGGGGCAGAGGGGCTTTCGACTCGCTTGAACACCTTAGACGGCGGTTAGCCCGCCCGGTAATCCTTACTTTTCAGTGGCCTGTTTCAAGTGCGCGATCTCGTCACCCCACACCGATTGGGCACCGGTATCACCGACGCGATAGAGCTGGATAATCGACGCAATTCCAACGGCGAGAGCCACAATCGCGATGACGACGTTGGTCGGTAACAGGCGCTTTTCGGATCGGCGTTCGGCTAGGTGCAGCACTGCGAGCGCGACCGCGACTACAAGCAGTGCGGCGCAGAAGTAGATCATCCAGCCGCCTCGCTGGGCGTGCTGTTGCAATATGGGGTCGGGGTGACGCCTGAGATCGTAAAGCCACTCACCGGCATTAGTGGTGATCGGCGTCAACACCATGGTCACGATGGCGAGGATCAGCGTGAGCCACACAATCTGCCCACGCCGCACGGCTGGCCACAGAGCGCACGCGATCTCCAGCAGGGCAGTCAGCGGCACAAGGACCACCAGGAAATGGACCAGCAGGACATGGGCGGGTAGGCCGTTGAAAACGGTCGTGCGTCTCCCCTATCTGGATGTGCGCTGCGGTGCGGCGGCTATTGGGCCGCCGTGCTTTTCGAAGCCAACCGCAAAGTCCACGGGACTGCCAGCAAGCCAAGGCTCACCATCCCCCAGATAACCCGCTGCTCCGCTAGCAGCAATCGGCCTTTCAGCCCGGGACGTTTCAGCCGCCGCGCTGACTGTTCGCCAGAACCTGCAATCGTCGATCAAGGGTGAAAACGCTGTCTCCAGGCTTAGAAGGTGAGGCGAAAGGCAAACAGCACAATTCCCCAAGACGAAGCCGCCGACTGCGATACCTGCGACGGCTAGGCCGTGACCGCGTCGTGGCGTCCGGTTGATCTGGTTGAGGGCTATTACGCCGAGCACGACGCCGGCAACGGCGCAGATTACGCCCGCGCCGACCCGGCCGTATGTAAAGTCGCGGCGTAGCGCCCAGCGCGGGAATAGCCGCCGATCAGGGCTTGAACGGGTTCACCGCGAACTGGATGACGCGGTACGGGGACTGGGAGCGCGGGTCGACGTTGTGCCACTGACTGACGAAGATGCGCAGCTCGTCGAGCGTCGATCCCGGCGAGAGGTAGCCGCCGTAGGCCTGTGACAACCGGTTGTCGTCGGGTGGCAGGCTCTCCGGCGGGTCGGGCCAATCAACGGGCTTGACGACGCTGGTGACGGGGGCGGTGCCCAGACCGGTCGGGCCGTCGGCGACCCTCACCTCCATGTCTCCGGTCGTCACGTTCAGGTAAGACAACACCGCCTTGCCGTCGATCTGCTTCATGCTCATCTCCCCCACGTTGTCGGCCCAGAGCGGCGTCGGCGGTTTGTTCCAGCCGCCCCGCGGCGCCGGCAGCCCCGACCAGCCCTGCCAGCTGGACCGGTCGGTGAAGCTCTGCGGTTTCGCGCGGTACAGCGTCACCGGCCGGCTGCGGTCGAAGTTGTTGGCGGCGATGTACACCCACCCCGACGGGGAATCCGGGGTGGGGATCGGGTCGTAGTAACCGCTGACCTGTGATTGCCCGCCGCCCTGGTACGACGCGTCGCGCACCGAACCCGGCACCGTCGGCCACCCCGGCTGTGCCGGGTTCGCCGTCACCAAACGCGAGTTCTGCGGCACCAGGTTGTGCACGGTGGTGACGAGAAGGTAGTTCTGCCTGTTGATCTGCACGACACCGGCGGGCAATTGAGAATCTCCCGCCGGCGTCGCATCGGCGAGAAGCGGTCTGTCGTTGCCGATCACCCTGTCGTAGCTCACACCCCCGGGGTCATCGATCGTGTTGGTCTGAACATGCAGCGCGATCGGCGCGAACCAGCCTCCGTACCCGACGCCCTGGCCGACGAAGCTGTCGCCGCAGACCTGCAGAATCCCGCTCGGAAACTCCATGAACTCGCACAAGTCGGTGGCACCGATCCCGTAATCGCCGGTGGGGGTGCCGGTGCCGGCCGCCGGCCCGATCCGGATCACTTGACCGGGCGCTAACGGGGCCAGAACGGGTTGGGGCTGGGGAGCGGGCGGGTCGGCGACGGCCGGGGCGATGGTCGCGACCGTCGCAATTGTCGTGGTGGCCAGCAGCGCCACCCCGATCGTCCCGCGGCGCGCACCCATCGCGGGACAGCGTAACGGGGGCAGCATCATCGCGCCGAGATGCTGCCTACAGATCCGCCGCGAGCAGCTCCGCGATCTGGATGGTGTTCAGGGCGGCGCCCTTGCGCAGATTGTCGCCCGACACGAACAACGCCAGGCCGCGGCCGTCCGGGACGCCGGGGTCCTGCCGGATCCGGCCGACCAGCGAGTCGTCGATGCCCGCGGCCGCCAACGGTGTCGGCACGTCGACAAGCCTGACCCCGCGCGCGCCGGCGAGCAGCTTTGCCGCGCGCACCGGCGACAGCGGCCTGGCGAACTCCGCGTTGATCGACAGCGAGTGGCCGGTGAACACCGGCACCCGCACGCACGTGCCGCTGACGGCCAACTCCGGGATGCCGAGGATCTTACGGCTCTCGTTACGAAGCTTCTGGTCCTCGTCGGTTTCGCCGGACTCGTCGTCGACCATTGAGCCCGCCAGCGGCAGCACGTTGAAAGCAATTGGGGCGGGATACTTTTCGGGCGCGGGGAAATCCACGGCGGCGCCGTCACGGGTCAGCTGCTCGGCGTCGTCGATCACCGCGCGGGTTTGCGACGCCAGCTCGTCCACACCGGCCAGGCCAGTGCCGGACACCGCCTGGTACGTCGAGGCGACCATCCGCAGCAGCTGCGCCTCGTCGTGCAACACCTTGAGCACGGGCATCGCGACCATCGTGGTGCAGTTCGGGTTGGCGATGATTCCCTTGACCAGGCGGCGGCCGCGCACATCCCGGTCAAAGTTGACCTCGGAGACCACCAGAGGCACGTCGGGATCGTTGCGCCAGGCCGACGAGTTGTCGATCACGGTGACCCCGGCCGCGGCGAACCGCGGCGCCTGCACCCGCGACATCGTCGCGCCGGCGGAGAACACCGCGATGTCCAGGCCGCTCGGGTCGGCGGTCGCGGCGTCCTCGACCTCGATCTCCTGGCCGCGGAATGCCAGCTTGCGCCCCGCCGAGCGGGCAGAGGCAAAGAACCGCACCGTCGTCGCGGGGAAGTCGCGCTCGTCGAGCAGCGCGCGCATCACCTGGCCGACCTGCCCGGTCGCGCCGACCACACCGATCGCCACCATCTAGCGTCCCGTCCCCGCGTAGACGGTCGCGACCTCGTCGCCGCCGAGCCTGAACGCCTCGTGCAGCGCAGCGACAGCCTTGTCGAGCTCAGTGTCCTTGATCAACACCGAGATTCGGATCTCCGACGTCGAGATCAGGTCGATGTTCACCCCCACCCCGGCCAGCGCCTCGCAGAACGTGGCGGTGACACCGGGGTGGCTTTTCATGCCGGCACCGACCAGTGACACCTTGCCGATGTGATCGTCGTAAAGCACCCTGGTGAAACCGATCTCGGCCTGCCTCGCAGTGAGTTCCTCCACCGCGCGGGGGCCGCACTCGCGCGAGCACGTGAACGTGATGTCGGTCTTGCCGTCTTCGACCTTCGAGACGTTCTGCAACACCATGTCGATGTTCACGTCCGTGTCGGCCACCAGGCGAAACACCTTGGCGGCATAGCCCGGAGCGTCCGGGATGCCGACGATGGTCACCTTGGCCTCACTGCGATCGTGCGCGACTCCGGTCAGAATGGCGTCTTCCACGGGGTTGTCCTCCATCGATCCGGCCACCAGCGTGCCGGGGTTGTCCGAGTACGACGACCTGACGTGTATCGGAACGTCGTAGCGGCGGGCGTATTCCACGCAACGCAGCATCAGCACCTTGGCGCCGCACGCGGCGAGCTCGAGCATCTCCTCGAAGCTGATCTTGTCGAGCCGGCGCGCATTCGGCACGATGCGCGGGTCGGCGGTGAAGACTCCGTCGACATCGGTGTAGATCTCGCAGACATCGGCCTTGAGCGCGGCGGCCAGCGCGACGGCGGTGGTGTCGGATCCGCCGCGGCCGAGCGTGGTGACGTCCCTGCTGTCCTGGCTGACGCCCTGGAAGCCGGCGACGAGCACGATCAAGCCCTCGTCGAGGGCCGAGCGCAGCCGGCCCGGAGTGACATCGATGATCTTCGCGTTGCCGTGGCTGCTCGTGGTGATCACCCCGGCCTGCGACCCGGTGAACGAACGGGCGTGCGCGCCGAGCGAGTCGATGGCCATCGCAACCAGCGCATTGCTGATCCGCTCCCCCGCGGTGAGCAGCATGTCCATTTCCCTCGGCGGCGGCGACGGGCACACCTGCCTGGCCAGATCGAGAAGATCGTCGGTGGTGTCGCCCATCGCCGACACGACGACCACGACGTCGTTGCCCCTTTTCTTCGTCTCGACGATGCGCTCGGCGACGCGGCGGATGCGGTCAGCGTCGGCCACCGACGATCCGCCGTATTTCTGCACGACGAGCGCCACGATCACCCTTCCGGCGTGGTGAGGTTGAATCCCACCAAGGATAAGCGGTCGGCGCACTTCATTTTGCTCGCGCGTTCGTCCGGGCGGTTAGCGTGGACACCGTGCCGGGCCCACACGCCGACCGCATCGCCGACACCCGGGTGCCGATCCATCCCGATATCGCCGCGCGGTGGAGCCCCAGGATGTTCGACCCGGCCGCCGAGGTGACCGGCGAACAGATCACCGCCCTGCTCGAGGCGGCGCGGTGGGCGGCCACCTGGGGGCACCGCCAGCCGGTGCGCTTCATCGTCGGGCTGCGGGGAGACGAGACGTTCGACAAAATCTGCGCGGCCCTGAAGAAGGGCAACCGCTACGCCCGGGCCGCCGGAGCGTTGGTGCTGGTGAGCGCCGACGAGGGAACCGACGAACGGACGGCCGTCTATGCCGCCGTCGACGTCGGTGCCGCGATCGCGCAGCTGACCATCGAGGCGGTGTCGCGCGGGCTGATCGCCCACCCGATGGCCGGGTTCCTTCCCGACACCGCGCGCGCCGAGTTCGCGATCCCCGAAGGGGTGCGCCCGCTGGCAGTCGTCGCCGTCGGCTCGCTCGGCGACTACGGCAGCGCGCCGCCCGAGGTCCTGGAACGGGACGCGATCGGACGCCAGCGGCTTGCGCTCGAAGAGATCGCGTTCGCCGGCAGCTGGGGCAGGCCGTTTCGGCCGTTTCAGCCGTAGAGCCGCGCGGCCCTGGTCGCGACGTCGGCCACCGCATCGCAGTCACGCTGGTCGGCGTCGACCACCACCGCGGGCCGGATCTGTACATCGGCGGGGTCGGCATACCCCAGACCGATCACCTTGCGCTGCATCTTTTCGTCGACGAATGCGACCGCCGAGCACAACACCGGATCGAGGTAGACCTCCACCCCCTGCTGGTCGAGCCGCTGATGTCCCCCGGTCGCGGCGTCGACGAGCTGCGGCTCCAGCCTGACCTGGAAGTCAAGGGCGCGGCCGCCGTGGGTGACGGTGAACCGGCATCGATACGGCTGCGACGCCGGCACGTCCCAACGGTCGACGGCATCGGGCAGCACCGACAGCACCTGGCACGGGTCGCGTTCGGCCAGCCGCGACCAGTACATCGCCGCGGCGTCGCGGGGCGGCAGCGGGGCGACAGCCAGCCGGGCGGCGAGCGCGCCGGCGATCCGGGCGATCAGGTCGCAGTCCGTCGGCCCGATCACGCCCACCTTGACGAACGGCTGCGACGACGCGGTCAGCGGCTGCGCGCCGGGCAGCCGGCTCAACGACAGCGGCATCGACAGGTCACAGGAGCCGAAACCGCTGCGGTAGACGGGGATATCGCCGACCCGGTATGACGGCGGCCCGTCGGGCGCGGGCGCCATGCCCACTTCGACCGAGACGAACCGCCGATTGCTGTCGCCGCTGACCTTCACCTCGGCATCGCACTCGTCAAATCCGAAAAGCGTTCCCACTGTCACGGTTTCGCCGACTTTTGGCAACGCGTCGCTGGTGAGCAGGCCGCAGACATCGACGCGGCGCAGCGCGCGCAGGTACGCCAGCATCGTGATGTCGTCGGCGCTCAGGCGCTGGCCGTAAAGCGAAACATCGCCCGCGAAGAAATATGACTGGTCGACGTCTTTGGGCCCGACCACCGGCTTGCCGACGATCGGTGCCGAGCAGCCCGCCGTCGTGATGAGCGCCACCGTCAGCGCGCTGACCAGCCGCCTCACCGGCACAGTCTGGCACAGCCCCGATGCACCATCGGAGATCGTCGATGGAGTAAAGTGGCGTGGGTGCAGCGGGTGCTCCTTCTCGGACGCCGCGGCGGGGTCTGATCCAGACCGGCTTCCCGTCGCGGGTGTTTTGCGATGCGCCGGTCGTGTCAACTGAACCGGAAAGCACGCGCCATGAATCCCACTGATCCTCGTCCCGACGCCTTCGTGTCGGAACGCAAAATCACCACCCCGTCCGGCGCCCCCCGCGCCGGGCAGCCGGCATGGAACACGCAGCGCGGCTCGGCGATGCCGATGCACCGCTACCGCTCGTTCGCCGACGAGGTCGAGCCGATCCGACTGTCCGACCGCAGCTGGCCCGAGCGCGTCATCACGCACGCGCCGATGTGGTGCGCGGTCGACCTGCGCGACGGCAACCAGGCGCTGATCGATCCGATGAGCCCGGCACGCAAGCGACGGATGTTCGACCTGCTGGTCCGGATGGGCTACAAGGAGATCGAGGTCGGCTTCCCGTCGGCCAGCCAGACGGATTTCGACTTCGTCCGCGAAATCATCGCCGGGGACGTGATTCCCGACGACGTCACGATCCAGGTGCTGACGCAGTGTCGCCCGGAGTTGATCGAGCGCACGTTCGAGGCGTGCGAGGGTGCGCCACGGGCCATCGTGCACTTCTACAACTCGACGTCGATCCTTCAGCGCCGCGTGGTGTTCCGGGCCGGCCGTGAAGCGGTGAAGGCGATCGCCACCGATGGCGCCCGCAAGTGCGTGGAGGAAGCCGCCCGATACCCGGGCACGCAATGGCGTTTCGAGTACTCCCCCGAGTCGTATACCGGCACGGAACTGGAGTACGCGGCCGAGGTGTGCAACGCGGTCGGCGACGTGATCGGGCCGACACCGCAGAACCCGATCATCTTCAACCTGCCGGCGACCGTCGAGATGGCCACGCCGAACGTCTACGCCGACTCGATCGAATGGATGCACCGCAACCTAGCCCGCCGGGACAGCGTGATCCTGAGCCTGCACCCGCACAATGACCGCGGAACCGCCGTCGCTGCGGCGGAATTGGGCTTCCAGGCGGGCGCGGACCGGATCGAGGGTTGCCTGTTCGGCAACGGCGAGCGCACCGGCAACGTGTGCATCGTGACGCTGGGGATGAACCTGTTCAGCCGCGGCGTCGACCCGCAGATCGACTTCTCCAACATCGACGAGATAAGACGCACCGTCGAGTACTGCAATCAGCTGCCCGTCAACGAACGCCACCCGTACGGCGGCGACCTGGTGTACACGGCGTTCTCCGGCAGCCACCAGGACGCGATCAACAAGGGCCTGGACGCGATGAAGATCTCAGCCGACGAGGCGGACGCGGATGTGGACGACCTGCTATGGCAGGTCCCGTATCTGCCGATCGACCCGAAGGACGTCGGCCGCACATATGAGGCGGTCATCCGGGTGAACTCGCAGTCCGGCAAGGGCGGCGTGGCCTACATCATGAAGGCCGACCACGGCCTGGTGCTGCCGCGGCGGCTGCAGATCGAGTTCTCCCAGGTGATCCAGAAGATCACCGAAGGCGAGGGCGGCGAGGTGTCGTCGAAGGAGATGTGGGACGTCTTCGCCGACGAGTACCTGACACCGGTGCGCCCGTTGGAGCGGATCCGCCAGCGGGTCATCGCCGCCGAGACCGACGGCGGCACCGACACGATCGAGGCCACCGTCAAGATCGACGGCGAGGAGATCGAGATCGTCGGCGCCGGCAACGGGCCGCTGGCGGCGTTCGTCGACGCACTCGGCGCGGTCGGAGTCCACGTCCACGTGCTGGACTACTCCGAGCACGCGATGTCCTCCGGTGAGGAAGCCCAGGCCGGCGCCTACGTGGAGGCGTCCGTCGGGGGCAGGACGGTCTGGGGCGTGGGGATTGCGACGTCGATCACCACCGCGTCGTTGCGCGCCGTGGTGTCGGCGGTCAACCGGGCTTCGCGTTAGGTCTTAGGTTCTCGGCGGCAGGACCGCGAGCCAGTCGTCGGACAGCAGTTCCAGCAGTTGCCCGTCCGGGTCGCGGATCATCGCCGCCTGCTGCGAGACCGTCGCCTCAAGGACCGAGCCCCCGAGGCCGGCCACCATCGCCAGCACCCCGGGGAGGTCGGACACCGACAGCGACAGATGGGTCAGGCCCGGCTGGTCCATCTGCCGGTCCGGCCCGTGGCGGACTTCGCGTCGGGAGTACTCGAGAAGCTCGAGCACCAGGTGATCGCGAACCAGATATGTCGCGTGCAGTCCGATCGGCTCGTCCAGCTGCAGAAGCCGGCCGGTGGCGTCGTCGGGCGGTTCGAGTTCCCACCAGAACTCGAACCCGAGCAGACCCTGATAGAAGCGGCACGACCGCGTGCGATCGGCCACGCACAGCCCTACATGGTTGAAAACCGTTCGGTGACTGGTCATTACAGCCTTCCGTAACGCGTCAGGATCGTTGCCCCGGTGTTTTCGATCTGCACGGTGTCTCGCTCCAGGCACCCCCCGACGTCTTTTTCGGTTACCCAGGATTGGATGCTGAGCACCATGCCCTCCTCGAGCCGGGCGCCGCGTCCGCGGCCCAGCCCGATCAGCGGCGGCTCAGCGCCCAGCCCCAGCCCGTGGGCGAGCGGCACCGGCGAGTCCCGGTTGCCGGCGCCCTGCCACGCTCGATAGAGGTCGGCACCGGTAGCGCCCGGGCGGCAGGCCGCCCGCAGTGCGTCCATGCTGCGGGCACACCGCGCCTTCAGTTGCGCTGCGCCTAGTGTGGTTTTGCCGGCCACCCGGGTGCGCGCCAGGCCGGCGTGGTATCCGGCGTACAGCGCGCCCGGCGCGAGCACCACCAATTCGCCGTCCTTGACGGGGCGGTCGGACGCCAGAAAGCGGAACCTGACCGGCCCGCCGGCGGGCGTTGCGAAACAGACGCCTTCCGACGGCGCCACCGGCGCTCCCAGACCGGCCACCCGCTGGTAGTAGACGCCGAGCAGGCCACGCTCGGTGACACCCGGCTCCAGCGCATCGTCCAGCGCGCTCAGCGCCGCCTCGGCGATGGCCGCCGCCACGTCCAGACAGATGATCTCGCCGGGCGTCTTGATCCGTCTCGCGGCTTCGATTGCCGGTGCGGCGTCAACGAATTCACCCGAGGTGACGAGCCGGGACAGCAGACCGCCGAACATCGGCGTCAACCCGTCAGTGCCCACCCGGCGCGACTCACACACACCGGGAATGGCAGCCAGCGCGGCCGCCAGGTTCGCGGGATTCCAACTGAGGCCGTACAAGTCGTCGTGGCCGATCTCCGGTGGGACTCCCTCGTCCCAGGTCGACAGCAGGTGCACCCGCCCGGTTTGCCGCACCGCCACGGCGACCGGTGCGAACGGAAGCACACCGGCACGGCCCAGTTGGCGGGCACCCGTCAGGTAACGCACATTGCCCGCACCGCCGAGGATCAGAGCGTCGAGGTCGTGATGTTCCATGCCGGAGAACACTTTTGCGCGCCTGTCTGCGCGCAGCCTCGCGAAGTCGACGCGGGCGTCGTCCTCGAGGCCCATCATTCCGACGAACACGCCGCGGTCGCGGGGAACGGGGCTCATACTTTTCCGTACGGATCGTAGGTGGAGCCGCTGAGCTTGACCCAGCCCGTATCGGTCACGGCCACAATGTCTTCGGAACGATAGCCGGCCGCACCGTCCTCCCAGATGACCGGCTCGAAGACAACCACCATGCCCGGTTGCATGATGAGCCGGTCGTCGAACTGCTCGCCGAAATCGGTTCCGATGAGTGGCATTTCAGCGCTGTCAGTGCCAACACCGTGAGCCAGATAGAAATGTTCTATCCACGGCCGAACGCCGTCGTTGGCCTCGATGGCGGCGCGGGCGAGTTGGCTTGCCGACACCCCGGGTTTGAGAATGTCCAGCGCGGCGTCGACCACCATCCGCCAGCGACGGAACTGCTTGTCCTGCTTCTCATTAGGGTTATCGGCGCCGGTGATCCAGGTTCGTCCGAAGTCGGACGCGTATCCCTCGAAAGTGATGCCGGCATCGACCCAGATGACGTCACCTTCCCGCAGGAAGCGATCTGTGGTGACGGTCGGGTAGGCGAGATCTCCGTGCAGGGTCCAGGGTCCGAGCTCACGGGTCGGCGCCATCACCTGCCAGATCGGGTCGATCCCGTTCGCGGACGCGCCGAGCTCGAAGATTCTTCGCAGGAATATTGCGCTCAGATCGGTCTGCCGGATCCCCGGCCGCAGGACAGCCAACGCGTCGACCATCGCCAGCTCGTTGATCAGCTGCGCGCTGCGGATGCAGGCCACTTCGTCGGGTGTCTTGGTGACCTTGGCCGCGCCCAGCACCGCCGAGGCGTCGACCCAGTCGAAGCCCTGCAGACGGCGCAGCATCGGTTGCGTCTGGTCGTCGATCCCGACCCGGGCACCGGCATCGAAGTGGTCGCGGAGCGCGGTGGCGAACACGTCCATCCCGTCGTCGAGATCCGGGAACAGCGGCCCGTGCAGGTGATGTTCGGGGAGGTCGGCCGGTACCCCGTCGGTGTACAGGGTGTACAGGTGAGGCGCCGCGTCGCCGCTGACGACAACCGCCACCGGGCGGAACAGCGCCGCATGATCCCCATCCTGGGCGGGCACGGCGGCACCGGTGGCATAGGCCACCGAGCTGGAGCCGAGCAGAACCAGGCCGTCGACGCCCTGGGCCTCGAGCTGCCGCTGCAGTCGTTGGAAGCGCTCGGCGCGCATCCGGGCGAGATCGGGCCCGGCCGGAATCTCCGACCCGCCGATCGTCGCTCGTGGCGGCCAGTCGTCGATGGTCCTGCCCCCTTAACGCTGATAGCTTATTGACTAGCTTATTGACGGCACCGGTCCTGGTAGGGCAGATTTCATAGATTTCGTTGTGTCGGAAGGTTTTTCGATGAGTGGACGTCCCGACGTCAGCCCCGACGTGGTCGTTGATTTCGATCATCATTCCGACGAGTTCAACCTCAACGAGCTTTCCATCAACGCCGAGCTGCGGAGCCGGTGTCCGGTGGCGTGGAACGAGAATTACGGCGGGTTCTGGTTCGTCACCAGCTACGACGCGGTGGCGCAGAGCGCCCGGGACGGCGACACATTCGCGCACAAGTACGAACCGAACGCCGCCGACGGGGTGGACTACCAGGGCGAAATGGGTGTTCCCCGCCCCGAAGGCCAGCCGGCTCTCGGCATCGGGGAGGTCGACGGTCCGTACCACCAGGCCTTACGGCGGGCGCTCGCCCCGTTCTTCTCGCCGCGCGCTGTCGACAGCATGCGGGGATTCATGGAGCAATCCGTGCACTGGTTCCTCGATCAGAAGATCGGCGACGGTCGGATGGACTTGGTGCTCGACTACGCCAGCCCCGTTCCGGCGATGCTGACGATGAGGTTGATGGGGTTGCCGGGTTCGAATTGGCGGCTGTACGCCAACCTGTTCCACTCGGTGATGGCCGCTTCCCAGGACAGCGACGAATACCTTCGTGCCGTTGGTGAGGTGCCGGCAATGATGGAAGGCCTGCTGGAGTTTGCGGCGGCGCGACGGGCCGATCCCCGGGACGACTTGACGAGTTTTCTCGTTCAGTTCGAATTCGCCGGCACGCGGCTGTCTGATTCGCAGCTTCTCGATATTCTGTGGAACCTCATCGCCGGGGGCGTCGACACCACGACGTCCCAGACGGCGCTGAGCCTGCTGCACCTGGGCACCCACCCGGAGCTGCGACAGCAGCTCATCGACCGGCCCGAGCTCTACCCGACCGCCGCGGATGAGTTCCTTCGGTACTTCTCGGTCAATCAGCAACTGAGCCGCACCGTGACCCGCGACATCCTGCTGGGCGGGCAACGGCTGCGGCGCAACGACCGCGTCGTGATCAGCTGGCTCGCCGCCAACCACGACGAGCAGGAATTCGACCGCCCCGACGAGGTAATCCTGGACCGGTTGCCCAACCGCCACCTCGCGTTCGGGCTCGGGCCGCACCGCTGCATCGGATCCCACCTCGCGCGGGTGATGTTCGAGGTGATGGTGAAGGCGGTGCTCGACCGCATTCCCGACTACCAGGTCGACGTCGGCGGTGTTCAGCAATACCTCGGCAACCCGAGCATGACGGGGCTGGGCACGCTGCCGGTGACCTTCACCCCCGGGGTGTCGCTGGGGACGTCGCGGCCGGCTTAATGTCGATTGGTTTCTGGTGGTTTCTGGTGGTTTCTGGTGGTTTCTGGTGGTTTCTGGTGGTTTCTGGTGGTTTCTGGGTCAGAACAGGGCGTACTGCTCGCCGGCGACGGTCGGGTCGACGAACTCATCGATCGAGGTGCCGCCGAGCACCGAATCCAGCGCGGCCATGAACTGGGCATCCGAGATCGTCGGCACCCCGAGTTCGCGGGCGTGGAAGCCCTTGCCGTGCCCGGTGTCCGGGTCGTTGCAGATCATCACCGACGTCTCCGGGTCCAGCATGTCGGCGTAGGCCAGCCCGGCGTGCATGATCCGTTCGATCAGCTCCTCGTGCGTGCGCTGCACCTCGGCGGACAACGCGACGCGCATGCCCTGCACCAGCCGACGACCCTTTACGTGGCGGCCCGGGTTCAGCCAGCGGCACGGCAGCCGCGCGGCCACCGTCTTCAGCGGCCGCAGCTCGTCGTGCGTGATGCGGCCGTTCGGCCAACGCCGTCGGGTGGCCGGCCGCACCGGGAGCCATACGTCGAGCTGACGGGCCCGCTGCAGCGCGGGCGTGAGCACCCGGGACAGCACCAGCGCGTCGTCGAGTGCATCGTGCGGTTTCAGCTGCTCGACGTGCCAGTGCGCGGCCAGCGTTTCCAGCCGCAGGTTCTCGGTGCCCAGCGACAGGCGTCTGGCCAACTCGACGGTGCACATCACCGTGTCGATCGGCAGCTCAGCCTCGGCCAGCTCGGCCTCGGCGGCCAGAAAAGCATGGTCGAACGCCACGTTGTGGGCCACCAGCGTGCGGCCTTTGAGCACGTCCATCAGCTCGTCGGCGATGTCGGCGAAGGTCGGCTGGTCGGCCAGCATTTCCGCGGTCAGCCCGTGCACGTGCGTCGGGCCCGGGTCGACCCCGGGATTCAGCAGGCTGACCACCGAGCGGTCGACGGCGCCGTCGGCGTCGAGCGCCAGCGCGGCCACGCTGATCACCCGCGCGTGGCCCGGGCGGAAGCCGGTCGTCTCGACATCCAGCACCACCCAGCCGGAGTCGTGCTCGGCGACCGGCCTGCCGTACGGCGTCTCGGTCTCCTTGAACGCCGGTGGCGCCGTCGGTGGGGCTGTCACGTACGTCAGAATCGCACGCAACCCCGACAAAACCGCTGATCGCCGCGCTCGTGTCGCAGGTCAATAGCCGTTTCGTCATAAACTGCCCCGGTGATCACTGCCCGGGGACGTGTCGCGCTCGCGGCCGGCGCGACCGCGAGGTGGGCATCGCGGGTGACCGGCCGCGGGGCCGGCGCGATGATCGGCGGCCTGGTGGCGATGACGCTGGACCGCTCGCTGCTGCGTCAGCTCGGCGAGGGCCGGCGCACGGTGTTGGTCACCGGGACCAACGGCAAGTCGACCACCACCCGGATGACGGCCGCCGCCCTCGCTTCGCTCGGCCCGGTGGCGACCAACTCCGAGGGCGCCAACATGGACGCCGGGCTGATCGCTGCGCTGGCGACGGCCCGCACGGCTTCGGTCGCCGCGCTCGAGGTGGACGAGATGCACTTGCCGCACGTCGCCGACGCGGTGTCGCCGCGGGTGATCGTGCTGCTGAACCTGTCCCGCGACCAGTTGGACCGGGTCGGTGAGATCAACGCGATCGAGCGGACGCTGCGTGCGGCGCTGGCCCGGCACCCCGATGCGGTGGTCGTCGCCAACTGCGACGACGTGTTGATGACGTCGGCGGCCTACGACTGCTTGAACGTCGTATGGGTGGCCGCCGGCGGCGGGTGGGCCAACGATTCGGTGAGCTGCCCGAGGTCAGGCGAGGTCATCGTGCGTGACCGGTCGCATTGGTACAGCACCGGCACAGACTTCAAGCGGCCGACCCCGCAGTGGTGGTTCGACGACGAAATGCTCTATGGTCCCGATGGTTTGGCGGTGCCGATGGAACTGTCGCTACCTGGTGCGGTGAACCGGGGCAACGCGGCGCAGGCGGTCGCGGCGGCCGTGGCGTGCGGGGTCGACCCGGCGGCGGCGGTGGCGGCCGCGGCGGGTGTCGACGAGGTCGCCGGCCGGTACCGGACGGTGACTCTTGGCCGTCACACTGTCCGCATGCTGCTGGCGAAGAATCCCGCAGGCTGGCAGGAGGCGCTGTCGATGATCGACAAGCACGGCGCAGGCGTGGTGATCTCCGTCAACGGGCAGGTGCCGGACGGGGAGGACCTGTCGTGGCTGTGGGACGTGCGTTTCGAACACTTCGAAGACACCTTCGTGGTGGCGGCCGGCGAGCGCGGTACGGACCTCGCGGTGCGGCTGACGTACGCGGGGGTGGACCACACACTGGTGCACGACACGGTCGCGGCGATCGAGTCGTGCCCGCCGGGGCATGTCGAGGTGATCGCGAACTACACCGCGTTCCTGCAGCTGCAGCGCGCGGTGGAGCGGCGCCGTGGCTGACTCCGCGGTGCGGATCGGGCTGGTGCTGCCCGATGTGATGGGCACCTACGGCGACGGGGGCAACGCGGTGGTGCTGCGGCGGCGGTTGCTGCTGCGCGGGATTTCCGCCGAGATTGTCGAGATCACGCTGTCGGACCCGGTGCCTTCCTCGCTGGACATCTACACCCTCGGCGGCGCGGAGGACTACGCGCAGCGGCTGGCCACCAGGCACCTTCTTCGCTATCCGGGGTTGCAGGAGGCGGCGTCGCGGGGGGCGCCGGTGCTGGCGATCTGCGCGGCGATCCAGGTACTCGGGCAGTGGTACGAAACATCGGCTGGCGAGCGGGTCGACGGTGTCGGGCTGCTGGATCTGGTGACGGCACCGCAATCGGTGCGCACGATCGGCGAGCTCGTCACGCGGCCGGCGGTTTCTGGGCTTTCTGATCCGTTGACGGGATTCGAGAACCACCGTGGCGGAACTGTTCTCGGGTCATCAGCGGCGCCGCTGGGCGCGGTTCTGAGGGGATTCGGCAACCGTTCCGGCGACAGGATCGACGGGGCCGTGCAAGGCAGCATCGTCGCGTCGTACATGCACGGCCCCTGCCTGGCACGCAATCCTGCGCTGGCCGATCTGCTGCTGGCCCGGGTGGTCGGCGAGTTGGCGCCGCTGGACCTCGACGAGGTAGCGCTGCTGCGGCGGGAGCGGCTGGGTGCTTTCGGTAGTTGATCTTCAGGGCTGCCAGCCGCGCGAGGTAAGTGCACGGTGCACACGGTCGATGACGTCGTCGTCGCGGTCCTCGGCGATCACGCGGATGTAGATCCAGCCCTTCTGCTGGACCTTCGGGATGCGCCTGATGTCCTTGACGTACTGCGTTCTGTCGGTGCGATGCTGATCGCCGTCGTATTCGGCCGCGACCTTGAAATCCTTCCAGCCCATATCGAGCAGGGCGATGAGATCCCAGCGTTCGCACACAGGAATCTGGGTGGTCGGTTTCGGGAAGCCCGCGTCGATGAGGAGCAAGCGCAGCCAGGTCTCCTTCGGTGACGCGGCTCCGCCGTCGACAAGCGGGAGTAATTCGCGCAGCTGGCGCACGCCGCGGGCGCGGTCGTGACGCTTGGCGATCAGCTCGACGTTGTCTCTGGTGAACGGCTTCGCCCGCATCAGTGAGTCAAGTCGAGCTAACGCTTGACCTCGGGGGAGGTGGCGACCGAGGTCGAATGCCGTGCGAGCGGTGGTGGTCACCGGCAACCGTGCAACGAAGGTGGTTTCGTCGTCGTGCAACCGTTCATTGCGAACGATCACACCGTCTGGTGGATGGGTGTTGCGCCAGATCAGCTCGACCGGTACGCCGTCGTCCACCCATTGCGCGCCGTGGAGCGCCGCGGCCGACGAACCCGCAATGGTGGCACGCTGTCTGGACCACAGCCACGCTGCTTCCATTCGGTCGCGCAGCGAAACTTCCCTGCACTTGGGTAGGTAAACGTCCTGGTAGATCGACCGGAATTCGGTCCGCAATTGATAGCCGGTCAGCCGACCGGTGCGCACCGCTTGACTGCCGATGAACACTTCCCGCATGCGTCGACGGTGACAGTGCCCACCGACAAATCGCCCAAACTGAAGCGGTTGCGATGTTCCGCGGCGCGTCTTCGCAACTGGTTCAGTGTCGGCGCGGGGATGGGTCGGGAGCGGGGTCGGGAGCGGGGTCGGGGTAGGGGTCAGGCCATGGCGCGGCGGCCGGACAGCGCGCGCCCGAGCGTGAGTTCGTCGGCGAATTCCAGGTCGCCGCCCATCGGCAGGCCGGAGGCGATGCGCGTCACAGTGAGATCGGGGATGTCGCGCAGCATCCGCATGAGGTATGTCGCCGTCGCCTCGCCTTCGGTGTTCGGGTCCGTCGCGATGATCACCTCGGCGATCTGCACACCATCGACCTGTTCGCCAATCCGGTTGAGCAGCTCGCGAATTCGCAGCTGGTCCGGGCCGATCCCCGACAACGGGTCGAGGGCGCCGCCCAGCACGTGGTAGCGGCCACGGAATTCGCGGGTGCGCTCGACGGCCTGGATGTCCTTCGACTCCTCGACGACGCACACCACGGACGCGTCGCGCCGCGAGTCAAGGCAGATTCGGCAGAGCTCGCCCTCGGACACGTTGCCGCATGCGGTGCAGAACTGAACGCCGTCGCGCACCTTGCCGAGCACCGCCGTGAGGCGGTCGATGTCGGGCGGCTCGACGGACAGCAGGTAGAAAGCGATCCGCTGAGCGCTCTTCGGGCCGATCCCCGGCAGCTTGCCCAGCTCATCGATCAGGTCCTGTACGGGGCCCTCGAACAAGTCAGATCCCCAACCCGCCGGCGAGTGGGCCCAGTCGGCTCTGCGCCAAGTCCGTCACCTGCTTGGACGCGTCCACCAAGGCCCCGACGATCAGGTCCTGCAGCGTCTCCACGTCGTCGGGATCGACCACTTTGGGGTCGATCGACACCGCAACCACCTCGCCGCTGCCCTTCATCGTGACCTGCACCAAACCGCCGCCCGCCTGGCCGTGCACATCGGTGGCGGCCAGCTCCTGCTGCGCTTGCATCAGCTGCTGCTGCATCTGTTGTGCCTGCGCCAGTAGCGCGGACATGTCCGGCGGGCCTCCGGGTTCCATCACAGTCCTCTTGCCTGTTGGTCTCGAGTTCGTTTCGGCTGGGAGTCGACCCCCCAAGAGTAGCCGTGAGCAGGCTACTTTGACGCAGTGCACGACCTCACCCGGTTGCGTGTCGGCGCCGCGGCGGCCGCTGCGGCGATCGTCGCTGCCTGTCTGGTCTGCGCCCCGCACGCGCCCGCTGCACCCGTCAACATCGCGGGAATGGTCGTGTTCCTCGACCCCGGCCACAACGGCGCCAACGACGCGTCGATCGACCGTCAGGTGTCTGATGGGCGGGGCGGCACGAAGGAATGCCAGACGAGCGGGACCAGCACCCCGGACGGCTACCAGGAGCACTCGTTCACGTGGGAAGTGGTGCTGCGGATCCGGTCGATGCTCAACCAGCTGGGCGTTCGGACCGCGTTGTCGCGGGGCAACGACAACGCACTCGGCCCGTGCGTCGACGAACGCGCCGCGATGGCCAACGCGCTTGCGCCGAACGCGATCGTGTCCATCCACGCCGACGGCGGTCCGCCGTCCGGCCGCGGCTTCCACGTCAACTATTCGGCGCCGCCACTGAATCCGGCCCAGGCCGGCCCGGCGGTCCAGCTCGCGCGCATCATGCGGGATCAGCTGAAGGCGTCGGGCATCCCGCCGTCCAACTACGTCGGTCAAGACGGCCTCGACGGGCGGGCAGATCTCGCGGGGCTCAACCTGGCGCAGTACCCGGCGGTCCTGGTCGAACTCGGCAACATGAAAAACCCCGCCGACGACGCGCTGATCACCACCGACGAGGGCCGGCAGAAGTACGCAGCCGCGGTGGTCAACGGCATCGCAGGCTTCCTGGGCCAGAACGCGCAGGCCGCCGCTTCGCCGGCTAGCTAGGCGTTTCGAGTTCCGTCTTGAGGTTGGCCAGCACCTCGCCCTGAATCTTCTTCAGACCCAGCGGTGCGAACGTCTTCTCGAAGAAGCCCCCGATGCCCTCTGCGCCCTGCCAGCTGGTCTTCACCGTGACGGTCGACCCGGTCGCGGCGGGCGCGACGGTCCAGTTCGTGACCATCGACGAGTTGGCGTCCTTCTCGATCACCGTGTGGCCTGCGACGTCAACGTGGGCCTCGACGTCGCGCACGCGTGACTTGGTGGCCTGCAGCTTCCACGTCGCGACGGTGCCCTGACCCTGGCCGCCGGACACCACCCGATAGTCGCTGTAGCGCGACGACAGGATCTTCGGTCGAACGGTCTGGTAGTCGGCAACCGCGGCGAGCACCGCCTCAGGTGCCGCAGTGATCAGAACGCTGCTGGCCGCGCTGACCTGTCCCATCAGGCAAAACTCCCTCTTTATCGACGGCGGGCGGGTGGCGATCGGTCGCACAGGCCGCGACCGCGGACTAGCGTATATGCAGTGTCACTACCCGCCTCCTTCAACAACGCCGGTGCACGATCGGTGCATGAAGAGGGTGTTCGCCGACTGACCGCGAGTTATCGCGCGATCCCGCGCACGGCGACGGTCCGGCTGGCCAAGCCGACCTCCAACCTGTTCCGCGCGCGAGCCAAGCGGGATGCCCCTGGCCTGGACACATCGGGCCTGACGGAGGTTATCGCGGTCGACCCGCGGGCGCGGACCGCCGACGTCGCCGGCATGTGCACCTACGAGGACCTGGTGTGCGCAACGCTGCCGTACGGGTTGTCGCCGCTGGTGGTGCCGCAGCTGAAGACGATCACGCTGGGCGGCGCGGTGACCGGGCTGGGGATCGAGTCGGCGTCGTTCCGCAACGGGCTGCCGCACGAATCAGTGCTGGAGATGGACATCCTCACCGGCACCGGCGAGGTGATCACCGCATCGGCGGACCAGCACCAAGACCTGTACCGCGGTTTCCCGAATTCCTACGGCACGCTTGGCTATTCGGTGCGCCTGAAGATTGAGTTGGAAGCCGTCAAACCCTTTGTGGCGCTGCGGCACCTGCGGTTCGGATCGCTCGGCGACCTCGTCACCGCGATGGAGCGCATCATCGACACCCGCGGATACGACGGCACCCCGGTCGACTACCTGGACGGCGTGGTGTTCAGCGCCGACGAGAGCTACCTGTGCATCGGCGTGCAGACGGCAACACCCGGGCCGGTCAGCGACTACACCGGCCGGCAGATCTACTACCGCTCGATTCAGCACTCCGCCGAGAAGAGCGGAGCGGTGAAGTCGGACAGGTTGACCATCCACGACTACCTGTGGCGCTGGGACACCGACTGGTTCTGGTGCTCGCGGGCCTTCGGCGCGCAGAACCCGCGGATCAGGCGGTTCTGGCCGCGCCGGCTGAGGCGGAGCAGCTTCTACTGGAAGCTCATCGCCCTTGACCAACGGTTCAACATCGCCGACCGGATCGAGAAACGCAGTATTCGGGCGGCGGGCCGACCGCGCCAGGAGCGGGTGGTGCAGGACGTCGAGGTGCCGATCGAACGCTGCGCCGAGTTTCTCGAGTGGTTCCTGGACAGCGTGCCGATCGAGCCGATCTGGCTGTGCCCACTGCGTCTTCGTGACACCGACCGATGGCCGCTGTACCCGATCCGGCCCGGGCACACGTACGTCAACGTCGGGTTCTGGTCGGCGGTGCCTGCGGGTGCCACCGACGGCGAGACGAACCGGCTGATCGAGACCAAGGTCAGTGAGTTCGATGGTCACAAATCGCTGTATTCCGATGCCTATTACTCCGCCGAGGAGTTCGATGACCTGTACGGCGGCGAAACCTACAAGACCCTGAAGAAGACGTACGACCCCGACTCACGTTTCCTCGACCTCTACGCGAAGGCGGTGCAACGACGATGACAACGTTTCGTGAGAGCTCAGAGCACACGTCCACAAA
Source organism: uncultured Actinomycetota bacterium (assembly GCA_963759655.1). Taxonomy (GTDB): domain Bacteria; phylum Actinomycetota; class Actinomycetes; order Mycobacteriales; family Mycobacteriaceae; genus Mycobacterium. The sequence continues at coordinate 150,368 of CAVXAG010000009.1, forward strand.
CAAGATGACCCTCGCGCAGATCCTCGAGGTCTTCGCCGAGGGCAGGTTGCCGCTCCGATTCACCGCGTATGACGGAAGTTGCGCCGGCCCCGATGACGCCGAGCTGGGCCTGGACTTGCGGACCCCGCGCGGGACCACATACCTCGCCACCGCGCCAGGCGACCTCGGGCTCGCGCGCGCCTACGTGTCCGGCGACCTCGAGCCGCACGGTGTGCACCCCGGCGACCCGTTCGCGCTGCTGACGGCGCTGGCCGACAAGCTGGAGTTCAGGCGGCCCCCGGCGCGCGTGATGGCCGCGATCGTGCGCTCGATCGGCCTCGGGCACCTGCTGCCGATCGCCCCGCCGCCACAGGAGGCGCTGCCCAGGTGGCGGCGGGTCGCTGAGGGCTTGCGGCACAGTAAGACTCGCGACGCCGAAGCGATTCACCACCACTACGACGTGTCGAACCAGTTCTACGAGTGGGTGCTCGGTCCGTCGATGACGTACACCTGCGCCTGCTACCCCGATGGCGACGCCAGCCTGGAGGAGGCGCAGGACAACAAGTACCGGTTGGTGTTCGAGAAGTTGCGCCTTCAGCCCGGCGATCGCCTGCTCGATGTGGGATGCGGTTGGGGCGGCATGGTGCGCTACGCGGCGCGCAAGGGCGTGAAGGCGATCGGCGTCACGTTGTCGGCCAACCAGGCCGAGTGGGCACAGAAGGCGATAGCCGACGAGGGGCTGGCCGAGCTGGCCGAGGTTCGGCACCGCGACTACCGCGACGTTCGTGAGACGCAGTTCGACGCGGTGTCATCGATCGGGCTGACCGAGCACATCGGGGTGGCGAACTACCCTGCGTATTTCCGCTTCCTGCAATCCAAGTTGCGCACCGGCGGACTGCTGCTCAACCACTGCATCACTCGGCACGACAACCGGCAGAGCGCGAACGCCGGCGGGTTCATCGACCGCTACGTGTTCCCTGACGGGGAGCTGACCGGTTCCGGACGGATCATCACCGAGATCCAGAACGTCGGGCTCGAGGTGCTGCACGAGGAAAACCTGCGCCACCACTACGCACTGACGCTGCGCGACTGGTGCGCCAACCTGGTCGAGCACTGGGACGAAGCCGTCGAGGAGGTGGGTCTTCCCGTCGCGAAGGTGTGGGGCCTGTACATGGCCGGCTCGCGGGTTGGCTTCGAGCACAATGCGATTCAGCTCCATCAGGTGCTCGCGGCAAAGCTCGACGAGCGGGGCGGCGACGGCGGTCTGCCGTTGCGCCCCTGGTGGCAGCCCTAGGGGCCGTCGATACGGCGGGCGCCCAATTCGTTCTGCAGGAGTTCCAGCGCGGCCTCTTCGGGGTCGCGGCGCGGCACGTCGGCGGGCTCATCATGTTCGGCCTCGGCGATCATGCTGTCCTCCTCGGCCTGGCGCGTGTCGGCGGTCGGTGGCGAGTCCTCCACGACCGCAGCGACTTCGCACCGCACCTTCCAATCCACGCCCAGCGCGTCCCGGAGCGCCTCGCGGATGACGTCCGTGTTGCGCTGCTCGGAAAGCCTTTTGACCAGCGTGACCGCGGGATGAGTGAGCACCAGAGTGTCGCCGTCGAGGGTCCGCACGATCGCGTCACTCAACATGGCGTTGATGGCCTTGCTTCGCTCGCTGACGTGGTCGCGCACGGTGGACCACTGCCTGCGAACGGCCGCCGCATCGAGCTCGCCCGCCACGGGGGGTGGGGGCGGCGGCCCGGGTTCGGGTTCGGGTTTCGGTTCGGGGTTGGGTTGGGCCTTGGGTTCAGGTTTCGGTTCGGGCTTCGGTTCGCGCTTGGGTTCGCGCTTGGGTTCGCGCTTCGGCGTGGGCTTCGGCGTGTCGTCCGGGACCGACATATCCAGCCGCGTTTCGATGCGCTCAACCCGTTGCAGCAGCGCCGATTCGGTGTCGCTGGCGGACGGCAGCAGCAACCGGGCGCACACCACCTCCAGCAGCAGCCGTGGTGCGGTGGCGCCGCGCATCTCCCCGAGCCCGGCGTGTACCACCTCGGCGTAGCGCGCCAGGGTGGCGGCCCCGACCCGCGCCGCCTGGTCACGCATGCGCTCCAGCACGTCGCCGGGCGCATCGACCACGCCGCGGGCGACGGCGTCGGGAACGGCCTGCAACACGATCAGATCGCGGAACCGCTCGAGTAGGTCGGTGGCGAACCGGCGCGGATCGTGTCCGGCGTCGACGACCGACTCGACCGCGCCGAACAACGCGGCGGCGTCGTTTGCAGCCAGTGCGTCGACGGCATCATCGATCAACGCGACGTCGGTGGCGCCGAGCAGCGCCAGTGCCCGCGGGTAGGTGATGCGGCTGCCCCCTGCACCGGTTTCGGCGCCGGCCAGCAGCTGGTCGAGCACGGACAGGGTGTCGCGGGGTGAGCCGCCGCCCGCGCGGATCACCAACGGATACACGGTGTCCTCGATCTCGACACCCTCTTGCGAGCTGATGCGCTCGATCAAGCCCCGCATGGTCCTGGGGGCCAACAGCCGGAACGGGTAGTGGTGGGTGCGCGAGCGGATGGTCGGCAGCACCTTGTCCGGCTCAGTGGTGGCGAACACAAAGATCAGGTGCTCGGGTGGCTCCTCGACGATTTTCAGCAGCGCGTTGAATCCCGCGGTGGTGACCATGTGCGCTTCGTCCACGATGAAGATGCGATACCGGGACTGCGCCGGCGCATAGAACGCGCGGTCGCGCAGTTCACGGGTGTCGTCGACGCCGCCGTGGCTGGCCGCGTCGAGTTCGACCACGTCGATGCTGCCCGGCCCGTTGGGCGCCAGCGCCACGCACGAGTCGCACACCCCGCACGGAATGTCGGTGGGACCCTGCACGCAGTTGAGCGAGCGGGCCAGGATCCGCGCCGACGAGGTCTTACCGCAGCCCCGCGGACCGGAGAACAGGTAGGCGTGGTTGATTCGGCCGGCTTTCAGCGCCGTCGACAGCGGTTCGGTGACGTGCTCTTGGCCCACCACCTCGGCGAAAGTCGCCGGACGGTACTTGCGGTACAGGGCCACGGTCAGCAGGCTACCGATGGGGGGTGACTAGCGCCGCAGCAGCAGCGACTCGGTGGCCGCCAACAGCGCACAGGTGGCCAGGCCGTCGACGGCCTCCGAGAGGTCCTCCATCGACGGAAACGTCGGCGCCAGCCGAATGTTCTTGTCGTCGGGGTCTTTTCGATACGGGAAAGCCGCGCCGGCTTCGGTGAGGGCGATGCCGGCATCCTTGGCCAGCCCGATGGTGCGGCGGGCGGTGCCGCGCAGCACGTCCAGGCTGATGAAATACCCGCCCTTGGGCTCGGTCCACGACGCGATCTTGGAGTCGCCGAGCCGGTCTTCGAGGATGTGCAGCGCAAGCGCGAACTTGGGCGCCAGCAGCTGCTGGTGCCGCTGCATGTGCAACCGCACCCCATCCGCGTCGCCGAGGAAGCGCAGGTGCCGCAGCTGATTCACCTTGTCGGGGCCGATCGACTTCTTGCCCGCGTACTGCAGATACCACGCGATGTTGCCGAGTGACCCGCCGAAGAAACTAACCCCGGCCCCGGCGAACGTGATCTTGCTCGTCGACGCGAACACGTACGGCCGGTTCGGGTTGCCCGCTGCCGCCGCCAGCCCAAGCACGTCGACCTGACGCACGAACTCGTGGGTGAGCGTGTGCACGCAATAGGCGTTGTCCCAGAACAGCCGGAAGTCCTCGGCCGCGGTCTGCATCTGCACCAACCGGCGGACCACCTCCCACGAAAAGGTCACACCGGTCGGATTGGAGAACACGGGCACGGCCCAGATGCCTTTGATCGTGGGGTCGGCGGCCACCAATTCCTCGATCATGTCGATGTCCGGCCCGTCCTCGCGCATCGGGATGGTGATCATCTCGATGCCCAGGGTCTCGGTGATCGCGAAGTGCCTGTCGTAGCCGGGCGACGGACACAGGAATTTGACCGCCTCCTCCGCACTCCAGGGCCGCGGTGAGTCGACGCCGCCGTGCAGCATCGAGAACGTGACGATGTCGTGCATCAACTCGAGACTGGAGTTGTTGCCTGCGATCAGGTTGGGCACCGGGATGGAAAGCAGCTCACCGAATATCGCCCGCAACTCCGGAAGGCCGTGCAGCCCGCCGTAGTTGCGCGTGTCGGTGCCTTCACCGTCACGGAAGTCTTCGCCCGGCAGGCTCAGCAACCCGTTTGACAGGTTCAGCTGCTTGGCAGAGGGCTTGCCTCGGGTGAGGTCCAGCGCAAGCTTTTTCGCGCGCAGCGCCGCATAGTTCTCCTGTTGAAGCTCATGCTGGATCATCAGCTCGTCACGGCCGAGCGAAGTGAACGAAACCATGCGCCTTTCACCTCGAGCCCGACGTGGATGGCTGCGGGCCGACCGCCGGCCCGGCAGAGGGGACCCCGCGCACCCGCCAGAGCCCATTGACCCTTGCTGCCTTCCGGCCCTGGGGGAGTTCACAGGATAGACGCCGCGCGGGGTCCACGGAGAGTCTAGTACGAGCCGCGTCGACGACCGCCGGGCCGTCGGGACAGGTCGGTTACCATGGCCGACGGAGGATTCGCCTAGTGGCCTATGGCGCTCGCCTGGAACGCGGGTTGGGTTAATAGCCCTCGCGGGTTCAAATCCCGCATCCTCCGCCAGAACGATGAGCGCCGGCAGAGGCGCCTGAGGAGGGGCATGGGCCGCACTGTCGCGGTGGTTTGGCACGCGCTGGTTTCCGTCGTTGCCGGCATCTTGTACTTCTTTTTCGTCCTGCCTCGCTGGTGGGAGCTGTCCGGCACGACATCCCACACGCTCGGGACGGTGATGCGGATCGTCGCAGGCGTGCTGATCGCGGTCGCCGCGCTCCCCGTCGTGTTCACCCTGCTGCGGACGAGGCGTCCCGAGTACGGCACGCCGCAGTTGGCGCTGCGGCTGCGGGTGTGCTCGATCGTCCTGCACGTGCTCGGCGGGGCGCTGATCATCGGAGCCGCGATCAGCGAGATCTGGTTCAGCCTTGATGACGCGGGCTGGTGGCTGTTCGGCATCTACGGCGCCGCGGCCGCGATCTGCCTGCTCGGGATCTTTTCGTTCTACCTGGCGTTCATCGCCGAGCTGCCGCCGCCTCCGCCGCGGCCGTTGAAGAAAAAGAAGCGCAAGCGCCGGTGGCGCCGCAAGAGCGCGGACGAGGCCGACGAGGACCAGGCCGAGGACAAGGCGGTCACCGAAGACGAGGACGAGGCAGCCGAGGATGAGGCGGCCGAGGTCGACGAGGCCGGGGAAACGGTCGCTGACGAGGCGACGGACGAGACCCAGGCCACCGAGGACACCGTTGCTGAACAACCGGCGGAGAGTGCGCTGCGCAACCGGAGGCCGTCGGGCAAGATCCGTCGAACGCGACTGCGCCGCAAATCGGGCGGCGTGACCGTCGAGGAGTGACCCCGGTGACCTACTAGACCTGCTTACCGGGCACTCGGGCACTATGGTGTGAAAACAGTCCGACCAGCCTGAAAGGCAGCAGATGGCCGAACTACAGTCTCAAACCCCGCCCCGAAAGGCGCGGCGGCTCACGATCGTCATCGCGCTGGCAGCGTTGCTGGCGCTCGTCGCGCCGTCGGCACCGACCGCTCTGGCGCAGCCGGGCGCGCCGACGCCGGCCGCTGCTGAACAGGGGATGGTGCAGATCAACACCATCGTCCAATACCAGGGCGTTTTAGGCTTCGGAGCGGGCATCGTGCTCAGCCCCGATGGCATCGTATTGACGAACAACCACGTCATCGCCGGCGCCGACACGATCAACGCCACCAGTGTCGGCAACGGACAGAACTTCAGGGCGCAGCTTCTCGGCTTCGACCGCACCGACGACATCGCGGTCCTCCAGTTGCTGGGCGCCGGCGACGTGCCCACCGCGCCGATCGGCGATTCCAGCCAGGTCGGAATCGGTGAGCCCGTGGTGAGCTTGGGCAACGCCAACGGCAACGGCAAGCCGATCAGTCGCGAGCAAGGCCAGGTGACAACCACCGGCGCGAACATCGACGCCGACGACGACCTGACCGGCAGTTCCGAACAGCTGACCGGTTTGATCGGGGTCGCTGCGCCGTTGCGGCCGGGCGACTCGGGCGGGCCGCTGGTCAACGGCGCCGGCCAAGTGATCGGCCTGAACGTGGCCGCGTCGGTGAACTACCGGTTGGGCAGCCCGGGCGGCAAGGGCTTCGCGATCCCCATCAACAAGGCGCTGGCGATAGCGAGCCAGATTCAGTCGAAGACACCGTCGGATGCAGTGCACATCGGACCGCCGGCGATGCTGGGTATCGGCGTGGGCACGGCGCAGCAGAACGGATCCGGAGTCGTGGTTCGCGACGTGCTGAGCGGAACGCCCGCCGAACAGTCCGGGCTCGTTCGCGGCGACGTCATCACCTCGCTCGACGGCGTCACCCTCAACGACGCGACCACGCTGACGGCCGTACTGGACCGGCACTACCCGGGCGATGCCGTCGACCTGGTGTGGCAGGACCGGACAGGCCACCAGCGCACAGCAAAGCTGACGCTGGCGGCCGGACCGGACGGCTAGCGGGTCAGTGGCTGGGCGGACGCCGGCGCCCCATCATCACATTGAGGGCGATCGCGCCAACGCCGAGCACCAGGACGAGCACCGCACCTCCAATGAGAAGGAGATCCTTGGTGCTGAGGCCGGACGAAGCCGGCTTGCTCGCGCTGGCCAACTGCATCGGGTAGTCGCCCGGCAGCGGTCCCTCGCCCGGCGGATCGTCCATGCCGGGGAACTGCTGGGTCTTGTTGATCTGGAACTGGCGTTGCCCGTCCGCATTTGTCGTCCAGGTGCCCCAGGCCGGCGTGACGCCGTCGAGAAGCACCTTCTGCTCACCGACAGCGGGGTCTTCACCCACATCGATGACGCGATTGACCACGAAGGGCTGATATGTCGCGTCCGAGTACTGGACCTGAACCGGGACGTTGTCATACGGCACCACCGGCGGCGGCGGTGGCGGCGGCGGCTGCCCCGGCGCCGGAAGATAGCCGCCACCCATCATGGCGCCCACAGCGACGCTGGTGGGGATGCCGGCCGCATCGAGCACCATGGCTGTAAAGCTGTACGCCCCAAGTGCGGCGAGCTCGGTGACAGCGCTTGCCAGTGGCGGAATCACCAGGATCCGCGGCGCGCCCTGATAGATGTAGACGATCTGCAGCGGCTGCTGGTACGGATTGGCGATTATGGGTCGGTAGAACTGGTCGTAGTACACCAACTTCGGGTCGAATTGCTTCACGACGTTCTTCTTGTCGAGCGCAAGGTTGGGCGCAGGGCCGTTGTTCGGATTCGTCGGGTTGATGAGCAAGTTCGTCAGGTGATGAATCTCGGTCTGCGGCGCCGGATCCGGATTCTGTTGGACCGGAATCGATTGCTTGGCAAGTTCGACGTTCTGCGCGTCGACCGGCAAGCGCTTGGGCGTCACCGTCGGGGTGGTGGTCTGCCCGGCCTGCACGGTCGTCGACTGGCTGGGAGACGTCGTAATCGCGGTGCGCGAGCCACTTGTTTCCGTCACAACCGCGGTTGATGACGCGGTCGTGACGGCGGCCGTTGTGTGCGTTGTCTCGGTGCCGGATGGGGCAGTCGACGTCGTCGCTCCGGTAGTCGGTCCCGCCGCGCTGGTGGTCGGTCCCGCCGCGCTGGTGGTCGCCGATGAAGAGATTTCGGCACGCCCCGTTGTCGTCACCGGAGCGGCGGTACTCGTCACCGCCGGAGCCGCCGAAGTCGTGACCGGCGCGGCCGTTGTCGTCACTGGCGCAGCCGGCGTCGTCACTGGCGCAGCCGGCGTCGTCACCGCGGGCGCGGCCGGCGTCGTTATCACCGGTGGCGCGGTTGTCGTTATCACCGGTGGCGCGGTTGTCGTTATCACCGGTGGCGGCGCCTCATGGGTCGCTGGCGGCATATACGTCGGTTCCGGTGCTGGAGCCGGTGGCGGCGGTGGCGGCGGCGCCTCATGCGTCGGTGGCGCCTCATGCGTCGGTTCCTGCTCGTGCGTCTGCGGCGGTGTGGGCGCGTACGTTGTCGTGGTTACCGGTGCGGCGAGAGCCGGGCCGATGCCGCCGCTAAACGCCGTCAACGAAATGGCAAGTCCCGAGGCCAGCACAACCGCTACGTGCCGACCCCGACAGATACGAAGCGTTGCAGTCATTGTGGCGACCCTTTCGCCGAGGCCATGGCGCGGTGAGTGGACATGGGCCAAGCGTCCAACGGACGTCTTGGCGGATTCTTGGAACCGCCGCGGCGCCCACAGGTGCGGTTGCGCATTTCATGGATTGTGGCAGCGCCCGCCCGGGAACATCACAGAAACAGCAAAACAGGCACCAGCCGACTCTGCAGTGCAGACGACGGGCGGCGGGCCATTTGCAATAGCGAACGCCCGGCGACGCGGCGGCTTGCGGCATATGGTGATGGCTGTGATCCTGCTGGTTTGCCGTTTTTGGCGGGAGGCGTAGTGGAAGGTACGCCGTTCGGCCAGTACCGATTGATCGAGCTATTGGGCCGCGGCGGAATGGGCGAGGTCTGGAAGGCGTTCGACACGGCCACCCAGCGGGTGGTGGCGGTAAAGGTGTTGCCTGCGCAGCTGGCTACCGATCCGGTGTTCGAGCAACGGTTCCGACGCGAAGCCTTCACCGCGGCGGCGCTCAGCGAGCCCCACGTGGTGCCGATCCACAACTTCGGGGAGATCGACGGCCGGCTGTACGTCGACATGCGGCTGATCGAGGGGCAAGACCTCGAGCATGTATTGGCCAAGGGCCCACTGGATTCCGCGCGGAGCGTGAAGATCATCGAGCAGGTCGCCTCCGCGTTGAATGCCGCACACCGGGTCGGGCTGGTACACCGCGATGTCAAACCGTCGAACATCCTGCTCGCCGAGGATGATTTCGCCTATCTGATCGACTTCGGGATCGCCCGCGGAACCGAAGAGACCGGCTTGACGGGAACCGGCAACGTGGTCGGCACGTGGCCGTACATGGCCCCGGAGCGGTTCACCACCGGCCAGGCCGATACCCGCGCGGACATCTATGCGCTGGCCTGTGTGCTGTACGAATGTCTGACCGCCAGCCGGCCGTTTCCCGGCCAAAGTGTGGAACAGCAGATCGCCGGTCACCTGACGACTCCGCCGCCGCGGCCATCGATCAGCCGACCGGGGATCTCGCCGCAACTGGATGCGGTGATCGCCAAGGGCATGGCCAAAGACCCCGAACAGCGCTACTCCACGACCACCCAGTTGGCGCGAGCGGCCCGATCGGCGATTACGGCTCCGATGCCGAAGGTCGTACCGCCCGATCCTGATCGCACAGCCCTCCTCGGGCCATCGGCGCCCACGCATCGCCTAGTGCCCCAAGATATTCCCGAAGGAATTGGCGAGTCCTGGGCGCCAACGAGGGCCAGCCCGGGCGGGGATGTCAGGCAGCCGTGGCGGCCCGCGCAGGAGGGCGCGACGGAGAAGATGCAGCCGAACTTGCTGCCTACGCAGGCGGGCGAAGCCGACGCACAGTGGATGGCCGCTCAGGCGCGCCCACCGGAGACTATTTACGCGCCGCCGGCGCCAGCGGGGGCCCGCCCCGTCGAGCACGGTGATGGACCCTCCGGAACCGGGCGACTGCCATGGTGGCAACGCCGGTCGATCGTGATCCCGGTCGCTTCCATTCTGATGATCGGCGCTGCGGCCACCATCCTCACCGTTTTGATCGGAGGCGGAAAGGAAACCGCTCCACAAAACACGGTCCCGGCCGGCGCCCTGGACGGCACCTACGCCGTCCAGTACGCAGCGGCCACAATGCCCAACGGCCAGCCGTACGACAACGCGCCCGGCGGCCGTGAGGCGTGGGCGATCCAGTCGGCGTGCAGCGCCGACACCTGTGTGGCGACCGCATCGAAGGTCAGCGGATCTCAGTCCACGGTGCCGACAATGGTGCTCGACAAAATCAGCGGCGGCTGGACGGGGGTAAGCGCGGTACAAGGGACGTGTCAGAACGCCCCGACCGAATTTTGGGAGACGATGTCGCTGCAGCCACAGTCCGACGGATCGCTCACCGGGGACTTCATCGTTCGGTCGACGACAAGCTGCGCCCGCAACCAGCAGGTGACGTTCACCCGCACCGGAGACGTTGCGGCCAATGTGTCGGTTGCCGATCCCAAAACCCAACCGGCCCGGGTGCCGTCGCCGGCCCAAGGGCTGCGCGGCAACTACCAAGAGACCGACACAAATCCGGCCGGCGGTGTCAGCCCGCCAACGAACTTCGACATTCAGACTTACTGTCTTCGCACCGGCGACCGCTGCCTGTCCTATTGGCAGAATCCCAAAGACCCCAGGACCTTCCTGTTCGCACAGAACAAGTGGGACCTGACGACCACATCAGCCGACGGTGACTGCCCGAAAGGTGGTCGCGCGCACCGGGTAATGAGCCTGGATTTCCCGCTGCCCCAGCCCGCGGCGGATCCGATCACGCTGCTGACCGGACACGGCAACTACACAATGACCGGCGATTGTCCCGCCAACAGCGACTTCGACGCTCGGGTTGACCGCACCGGGGACTGAGCCCGCGTCGACTACCCCGCTTGCTGCGAATCCTGCACCACCTGCGGGTCGGACTCCTCGGCCTGGACCTCGTCCTGAGTGGCCTGCTCCTGGGCTTCCTCATCTTCTTCTTCAGCCGCTTGCACAGACTCGTCTTCGGCTTGCTGGTCGTCCTGCAGTTGCTGCGCCTCGTCTTCTTCCTGCTGCTCCTCATCGGCAGAGTCATCGTCATCGTCATCGTCGGGCACAACGTCATCGGCACCGCTGTCGTCCTGGGCAACGGGCGCAGGGGCCGGGGGGTAGTCGGAGGCGGCGCATCGCTCGGCGGAATCCGTTGATCGGGGACTGTCTGAGACGTCGTGGATGCGCCAGCGATCTCGCCCGGCCGCAGGACATCAACAAACGCCAGCAGGGCGATGATGGCCGCCACGGCGAAAACTGCTTGCAGGAGAAGAAGGATGCGCGGGCTAAGGCCGTATGTCCTCATAAGTCACGGTGCCGGGCGTTCCCGGGGCGCCGCAGTCATCGCGCTGTTCGGGGCTGTGAAACGGCTTCGCGAGTCGGGGGCGCGGGTGGGTCATCCCACGCCCCCGCTCGGGTTCCACCGCGAAAGCTGCGGTGGCTTCAAAGGGTAACCCAACCTACGCTCCTTGGGCAGTGGTTTCAGCAACATTTTATGGTGCTGGTTAATTATCGTATTGTTCAATATTGGTCGGGGTCCCTGGGTGCTGAGCTGGTCGGGCATCCTTTGCTGCTCAAAGCTCTCACGAACCATACGAGTGGGGTGGTTAAGGAATTCAGCCCGATCGCTGGTTGAATCGGACAGACGGCTCAAGAGGCTGGATTGATGGCGCGTTACACAGGTGCTCACTTCGCCGAGGTCATGCCCGCGGTCTCGTTGTCGGAACTGAAGGGGCTGCGAGGTCGGCCGGGGCGCGCCGTCGCAACTGGTTCAGTGTCGCGGGTGGAGCGGCGGAAGTGAATATCTCCGAGATCCCCTCGCGAAACCGAAGGGGCTGTGGCGTCGAAATGTAACCGGGCCGCTTGGCCCTGTGCTCTCGACCAAATCGGCGCCTGGCCAGGCCGCTTGGTGTTGGGCTGGCGCCGGCTTTATCTCGTTCAAGATTCCCTAGGACTGTTTGAGCATCTAGGCAAACAGCTGTCGGTCAGATTGAGCGGACGGACGGCGTCCTCGGCGATGAACTGTGTGAAGAGCGCCGACCGCCGGTTCCCGCCGTGAAACTGAAGGGGCTGCGAGGTTTATCGGCGTGTCGCTGCAACTGGTTCAGTGTCGCGGGTGCGGCTTCCGATCGGTGTCTTTGCTCGGCTGAACGCGTTTCGGCTCGCCCGGCATCTTCGGGGTGTCATCGTGCTACCCACCATGCTCAGCTGCGTATACGCAGCGTGCGAGCATCAGTCATGCGGCATGTTGTCGGGCGAGTTTTCCGCCGTAGTTCCGACGCTGACGTCAGCGGTGCTGCGGCCGTGCGGTACCCGCCCGGCGAAGGTGGCCTCGGTACGACTCCTGACGGAAGCCGCTGAGCTGACTCAGCGTTGGGTACGACTTCCCGGCCAGACAGCCTTGCCCGCTAGCTGGTTGCTAAACGACTTACGGCTGCCACAGCGGGGCCCTAAGGCCCTGTTCGGCGACGGTCTCCGGAGAGATCATCTCTGTCACAGTTCAAATTCTTCGGCGGCCCGCCAAGGTCTAGGTCAACGGTTGCCTGGACGCCGGATAGGAGGCACGCCATGACCAAACCGATTCCGCCGCTCGACCTTTCATGGCTGCTAATCGAGTCACCAGTCGGCACGACGCACGTCGGCGCGATGCTGCTGTTCAAGAAGCCGGGCGGCCGCGCGCCGGTCGTGCGTGAGATCGTGGAGGCGTATCGGGCATACCCGCCAGCGCCGCCGTTCAACTACGTCCCGGAGCTCTTGGGCCGCGGCGCGCCCCACTTCCGGGAGGCGGCGACCTGGGACCCGCATCACCACATCCAGCATCTGGCGCTCCCCGCCGGAGCCTCCTACGACGACCTACTGCGGCTCGTCGCAGACCTGCACGAACCGATGCTCGATCGCGACCGGCCGCTGTTTCGCTGCTGGGTGATCGATGGGGTGCCGGGCGGCATGTTCGCGATTTACACAAAGACCCATCACTCCGTCATCGACGGCGAGTCCGGCATGAAGCGCCTGTACGAAGGCCTGAGCACCTCTGATCTGCACACGGTCCCCAAGCCCGGCTTTGCGATCGGCCTGCCGGCACCCCCGCCGCACCCGCCGACACCAGTCATCGAGAGAATCGCCGACTCGATCCGCGCCGCGGTCACGCAAGCCGAGGCACTCAACCAGGTCTCGGTCCTCGCGCTGCGCAAGACGCTCGCCGGGCTCGCGGGTTCGCATCTCGAAGGCAGCGTGCCGTTCACGGCGCACCACGCCCCGACCAACGAGCCGCTCAAAATTGGGCGAAGATTCGCGACGCTCTCGCTGCCGCTCGACGAGATGCACGATGTCGGCCGCCACTTCGGGGCGACCCTCAACGACGTGGCGGTCACCGTGATCGACGCCGGGCTGCATGCCTACCTGCGCGGGACCGGCCGCGCCTTCGCGCACCCGTTCATCGCGATGTGTCCGGTGTCGCTGCGTGCCGAAGACGACACCGCGATCGGCACGCGTGTATCGGCGATGTTCGCGCGACTCGGCGAGCCCGGCGCGACCGTGACGGACCGGGTCCGGCAGGTGGTGGACTCGATCACCACGGCCAAGAAGGAGCTGGGCGGTATGTCAACCGACGCGGCGCTGACCTACGCGGTCGGACTCGTCGCGCTCGCGGGCCTGGCTGCCTCGACACACCTGGACCGCGTCGCGCACCCGGCTTGCAACCTCGTTGTTTCCAATGTTCCGGGCGCCACGGAGCCCCGATATCTCAACGGTGCACGCCTTGTCGGCATCTATCCGGTTTCCGCACTCGCCGCCTCGATCGGGCTGAACGCTACGCTCACTTCGTACTACGACTGCATGGACTTCGGGTTCGTCGCCAACGCCGCGGCGATTAACGATCTACCCAAGCTCGCGCACAACACGCTGCAGGCCTACAACGAGCTGAAGAAAGCGGCGGGAATGCGGCCGGCGGCTCCAAAGCGTGCCATTTCCTGAACGACCGCTACCTCAAGCCTCACGGGCGGGCGGTCAGCTGAAGATGGGCATTGTGATGCCGCGTACAGGTCGAAAGTCCCTGTTGTGGGGTCTCCCTGGCGGGCAACATGGTGCCGAGGGATAAAAGGGGAGTGATGACTGCACCACTGCAAGGAACTGGTTGGTATCCCGATCCGAGTGGCCCGCACGCACCGGTGGCCATGCCCCAGCCGAAGGACGATCCGTTCTACTCGTACACCGGCAACACGCCGCTGAAGAGCATCGCGCCGGGAACGGTGCTGGCCACGCGCAGCATTGCTTACCACATTTTGGGTGTCCCGACGTCGCTGAAGACCACACAACTGCTCTACCGGTCGACCAGCCAAACCGGTTCCCCGACCGCCAACGTCACCTCGGTCATTCAGCCGCTGGCGCAGCGCAACAAACCGAAGGTGCTCTCGTATCAGTCCGCCTACGACTCGCTCAACCGCAACGACGAGCCGTCGTATGCGATCTCGCGCGGACTCACGCTCGGCGGAGTCGTCCCCAACGTCGAGCTGGCGGTCTTCGGTCTGTTCCTCGCCGACGGGTACACGGTCATCGTCCCCGACACCGAGGGCCAGAGGGCGGACTTCGCCGCGGGCCCCGAGTACGGAATGAACACGCTCGACTCGATCCGCGCCGCGTTCAACTCATCGACTGTCGAGCTCCCGCCGAACGCGAAGGTTGCGATGCTCGGCTACTCCGGCGGTGCGCTCGCCACCGAGTGGGCCGCCGAGCTCGCCCCGGCGTACGCGCCCGACCTCGACCGGCGCATGATCGGCGCGGCGATGGGCGGGTTGCTCGTCCACCCGGCGCACAACCTGCAATACGTCGAGGGCACCTACCTCTGGGCCGGCGTCATGCCGATGGCGCTCATCGGCATTGCGCGCGCGTTCGAGGTCGATTTCACGCCCTATCTCAGCGACCACGGCGCGAAGGTCTACCACGACATGCAGACCGCATCGATCATCAACGCCCTCGGCCAGTACGGGGGTCTGACGTGGGCCGACCTGGTCGGTCCCGACTACCCGACGCCTGAGAGCCTGCCGCTCTACGCCAGGCTGGCCAATAGGCTGATCATGGATGCCGGCGGGACACCGACGATGCCGCTGTTCATCGGCCAGGGCGCCAATGGTGTTCTCGAGTGGACGCCGGGGGACAAACCGGGCATCGGCGCCGGCGACGGGGTGATGATCGCCGGCGACGTGCGCACGCTGGCCCGCCGCTACTGCGCGAAGGGCACGAAGGTCCACTACGAGCAGTACGAGGACCTCAGCCACATCACGAGCACCGGGATCTGGCTGCGCAACGTGATCACCTGGATCAAGCAGCGCTTCACCGGCCTGCCGGCGGTGCAGAACTGTTTGTCGATCCCGCCCGGCAACTCGCTCGACCCGCTTGAGGTGCCTGCCCCGGCGGCCAGCGCTGTTACCTAGCCGCCGCCAACCCGGATTGACCCAACGAAAGCACAGATCATGGGCACATCCGGCCACGTCCGCAAGCCTTTCGCGCCGGCCCGTTCTGGTGACGTCCGGGTCGCGCGCTAAGTCAGCGACTTGACCGCTCGGGCGGTGGCCTCGCTGAGGCGAAGGATCCGCAGCGTTCACGTTGCCGCAGTACATTCGGCGGAAAGGACTGTCCCTGGAGGCGCCCATGCCACAGCCCCTGGCCGATCCGGGCGGGCATCGGTGGCTCGCGCTGGGCGAGGACGCGCTACCTCCCGGACAACAGTGGCTGGCGCCCGGCGAGGCGGCCGCGCTGGCCGGGCTGCGGTACACCAAGCGGCGCACCGAGTACCTGCTGCGCCGACTGGTCACCAAGCACGCGGTCGCGTCCGTGATCGGGCACGCCACCGACCCGACGGCGCTGGCCGGCATCGAGGTGCGCAATGAGCCCAGCGGCGCGCCGTACGTCTGCGTCGACGACATGCGACTGGCTTTGGGCGTGTCGATTTCCGACAGGGCCGGCTGGGCGGTGTGCGTGACGTCCCCGATCCACGGCCCCGCGGTCGGCTGCGACCTGGAGTTGGTGGAGACGCGGACGCCTGGCTTCGTCGCCGATTTCCTCACCCCGGCCGAGCAGCGCGTGGTGGCCGCCTTTCCGGTCGGTGCGCAACGCGACGCGGCGGCGAACTTGATCTGGTCGGCGAAGGAAAGTGCGTTGAAGGTGCTGCGCACCGGACTGCGCCGGGATACCCGCTCCGTTGAGGTCGCGCTGGACCCGCCGGGCGACGACGGGTGGGGCGCATTGACCGTCCGCGCCGTTGAGGGCCGGGTTTTTCCCGGCTGGTGGCGGCGTGATGGCCGATTCGTGTTCACCGTCGCGGCCGAGGTGCACACCTCGCCACCGGTCGCCCTCGGTGATCCGGCCGTCTTGGCGCCCGCGGCGCCGCGGCACTCCTGGCTCGATCGCCCGTTATACCGCTGACATGCCTCGGTCGAGGGCGTCGACGAGATACGGCCGCAGCGCCTCGGCAGCGATGATGCGGTCGATCGACCCCACCGCCAATGCCCGCTGCACGGTGTGGATCCCGTCGAACTCCGCGGCCACTTCGCTGAGCTTTGCCGACCGCACCGCCGCGGTGATTTCGCCGAGCCGCGCTCGTGCCGTACTGGCGTCCGGGCCGGTCGCCTCCCTGACCCGCTCGGCGGCCTCGCGTACCCGAGGATCCTGCTGCGTGCGCGCCTCCACATCACGTGCGAACACCGTGGCCGCGGCCGGCGCGCCACCGATCACCGACGCGAATGAGCCTTCCAAGGCGGCGATTTCCAGCCGTTCGTTGAGGGTCTTGGAGAACACCACGAAGGCACCACCGTGGTATCGGGACACCACCACGAACACGATCGGGCCGCGGAAGTTGGTCACCGCGCGGCCGATCTCCGCGCCGTACTCCAATTGCCAGCGGCGCATCGACTCCGGTGAGCCGTCGAAGCCGGACAGGTTCGCCAACACGACCAGCGGACGGTTACCGCTTGCGGCGTTGACCGCGCGCGCCAGCTTGCGCGACGCCTGAGGGAACAGCGTGCCGGAGGACCACGAGGACGGGCCGCCGGCCGGCACGAATCCGCGCCGCGGCACCGTATGGGATTCGATGCCGATCAAGCACACCGGCACACTCCCGATATGCGCGTCCCACACGATTGCGGTCTCAGCGGCCCGCCATTGCCCCCAGCGCTCGAGCGGCTCGGAGTCGGCGTCGGCGACAGCGGCCATCACCGAGCGCATGTCGAACGGCTTCTTGCGTTCGGCGTTGTGGCTGGCGGAGAAGATGTCGCCGACGGTGGTCATATCGGCGCCGGCGATGGGCGCATGCGGCGCAGAGCGCACGTCCCGGTCGATCGGGTCGGTCGTGGCCCGCCGACGTGGCCACGCCTCACCGGGCACCACGTAGGTGTGCTCGTAGTGCCGCATCAGGATGTCGCAGGCGTCGGCCAGGGTGGGCGCCCAATACTGGCCCTGGCCGTTGGGTCCCATGATCCGGTCGAAGCCGCCGATCCCGAAGTTGTCCTCGGCCGACACGCCACCGGAGAAGTCGAGGGCCTGTTTGCCGGTCAGCACCATCGCGCTGGCCGGCGTCATCACCAGGATGCCGCGGGTGTGCATCAGCATCGTCGACTCGGCGTTCCAATACGGCTGAGCACCGACGTTCACGCCGGTGACCACGATGTTGACCTCGCCGCCGCGCTGCGTGAACTCGATGAGGCGGCGCAACACCGCACCGATCCAGTCCATGTTCTCGGTGCCGCTGTCCATCGCGATCTTCGCGCCTGACGACAGCGTGAACCATTCGACCGGTATCTGCATGCGTTCTGCCAGGTCCAGTCCCGCGATGATCCGCCGGCACTCCGGCTCGGCGAGGTTGCCGAGCCCGCGGGTCGGATCACCGAGAAGCGCCAGCCGGATCATCCCCTCTGGCACCTTCTCGGTGTCGTTGCGCAGCAGCCCGACGACGATGTTGGCGGTGTTCTGCCCGTACGGCCGCGACACCGCAACGAGGTCGCCGTGCTCGTCGAGGTCATGCTCGATGAACTGCCCCGGCGGGAACCGCGCGACAGCTTCGGGCGGCGGGGTGAGCATCCGCACGATCTCATACGGGTAGGGGACACCAAAACGGTTGGCGCGCAATAGTTTCTGCCGGTACGGCGTCAGCGACCGGATCGGCTCCCGGCCCGGCGGCCGTTCGCGCACCGTCACACCGCCACCAAGGCCCTCCACGTCAAGAACGCGGTCGGCGCCGTCGGGAAGTCGCACGCGCAGCACCACTTTCTCCAGACCTGCGCCGACGGCCAGCGGTGCCAGCGACCGTGCCAGTTCGGGCCACGCGTCACGCGGCATATCCCAGGGTGAACGGACATACAGCACGATCCGGTTGGCCGCCGGCCGATCCTTGGCGTCGAAACGGGCCAGCGCCTCCCGCATCGCCGACAGCGCCTCCAGACCCATCAGCTCCAGCAGCGGGTAGCGCACGGCACCGGTCTCGGCCCGAACCGGCGTGAGGTCGCGCACTTCGGCGAGCGCGAACAGCCGGTGATCGGCCGGGTTGTCGTGCGCGACGCCGTGGAACACATACACGTCCTCGGCCGAGCGCAGCCGGCGCAAGGTGAAGTTCGACAGCCGCCACAAGTCCAGACGCTTGGCGAGCATGGGGTGCAGATTGCGGTAGAGCGTGTCTTCGACGAACTGGCCGTCGCGCTGGCGGTAGGTCAGGTGAAAGGTGCGGAACCGCTCCGGTGCCTCGCCCTCCAGGGTCGTCACGGTCAGGTCGAGCCGCCGAAGCAGTCGCCCGAAGTCGCAGTCGGCCAGCAACTTCTCCGCCTCGGACACCACCGCGTCAATGTCGGCACTCTCACCGTGGCGCCACAGCGCCAGGTCAACCACGACCTGCCGCCCACCGCCCGCCGTGCCGAGATGCCCGGCGATCGCTCGCGACAGCTCCGGCAGCTTCACCAGCGGTGCGTACGCGCAGACAAGGTGGATGGGTTGACCCTCGATGTCGTAGTCGGCGGAAGAGAGCAGCCACCCGTCGTGCTCGGAAAACGCCAAGTCGCGCAGGTCCCTGATCCGGTAGAACCGGCGCGTGTAGACCTCCAACAGCGCCCGATGCAGCGCGTGATCGCTGCTGCTGCGCCACCCCCTCAGCAACTCGGCGCGCAACGGTTGCGGACAGCCGACAAGGCGGTCGATGAGCTCGCCACGCTCGGGGCCGTCCGGCTGGTCGTCGAGCGCGTTGAGATCCCGCTGCACCCTGGCGTATTCCTCGGCCACGGTGACCGCCAGCAGTGGCTCGTCGAAGTAGTGGAAACGCACGTCGCGGGCCAGATCGGCGATCACCCGCTGACGGGTCAGGATGGCGGCCAAGCGGTCCAGTCTGGTCCGCATCTGGTCATCGGCGAGGTGTCTGAGCTCGGTCTGTTGGCGAAGGCGACGTTCCAGGATGGCGGTCACCACGGGCACCAGCTCGCCGACCCGGCGGAATGAGCGGAACATCCAGACCACGGCTTCTTCCAGTTCCGGAGTGCGGTCCAGCCCGCGCACCCCGTAGCGGTGCAGCGCCTGCTCCAGCCGCCGCCGGTACGAGTCCGGCAGGGCGGCCCGATCCGCGTCCAGCCACTGAAGGTAGGACAGCAGGTACTCCTGGGTGCTGCCGGTGACCAGCGCATCCTCGGGGTCGATCTCGCCGCGCGGCCGGTACAGCGAGCTGACGTCGGCGAACAGATCAAGCAGGTCGTCCTCGCAGCGCAGCAGATCCGTATCGGCCGGGGCAGCGGTCTCGCTAAGGCGGCGCTGCCGGGACAGCATGGTCTGCACCGAGCCGGGGTCCAGGTCATACCCGAGCAGGTAGCTGCGCAGCGCCTCGTACACCTGCTGACAGGGGGGGGTGCCGGCCAGCTCGGCCGCGGCCAGCCCGGCGAAGTCGACTGCGCCGCCCGCATAGCCCGCAGCTGTGTCAGAGGTTGCGATGCGGACGACGGGCGCGCCGGCCTCCACCTGAACGTTCGCGGCGATTTCGACTGACACCACGGTGCCGGCGAACGGTGCGGTGATGGTGTTCTCCATCTTCATGCTCTCGACAACGGCGAGAGGGTCGCCCTCGGCGACCCGGTCCCCGGGCTCGACGAGGACCGACAGCACGAACGCCGGTCCGCCGCAGCGCACGACGCCACCGTCGTCGCGGAACACCGCGTGGGCCGCGCCGTCAACGTCGACGCGGATCATGGCTCCCTCCACGACACAGACCACGCGGTGCGTCCGCCCAGCCACGACGACCCGACGTTCGAATCCGTCGCGATAGGACACGGCGACGTCCGCGGTGGCGACGCCCGATGAGACCCGGTACGCCTGGGCGCCCGTGCGGTAGACACGCAGGTCGTACTGCTGGCCCCGGTAGCGCAGTCGGGAGCGGTGCCCGACTCCGGCCGCCGATTCGGCACCCCCGCGGGCCGCGCGGGCGTGAAAGGCCGCCTGTTCGGCGGCCTCGTCGAGGTCGTAGGACTCCACCGCGGCCACCAGCAGCGCCACCGGATCGGGGGCGGGCACATGCGCCCCCTCCTCCGTCAACCGGTCGAGCCAGTGGTTGTCGAAGCGCCCGGCGCGCACCTCGGGCCGCTCGAGAAGCGTCAGCAGGAACGACCGGTTCGTGGTGCCGCCCTCGACCACCGCGGTTGTCTCGCGCAATGCCCGACGCAACCGGGCAAGCGCCTCGTCGCGGTCGCCGCCCCAGGCCACGATCTTGGCGATCATCGAGTCGAAGTCGGCGGGGATCCGGTCGCCTTCGCGGACGCCTGCATCAACACGGATGCCAGTGCCTGCGGGCAGCCGCAGCCGGGCCAGCCGACCGGGCGCGGAAGCGAACCCGTTCTCCGGGTCCTCGGCGTTCAGCCGCGCCTCGATCGCGTGGCCCGACACCTGCGGCTGCCTGCCCGTCAGCCGGCCGCCCTGCGCGACGTGCAGTTGCAGCTTGACCAGGTCTAGACCGGTGGTCACCTCGGTCACCGGGTGCTCCACCTGTAGCCGCGTGTTGACCTCCATGAACTGGAAGCTGCCGGTGTCGGGGTCGACCAAGAACTCCACCGTGCCGGCGTTGCGGTAGCCAGCGGCGGCGCACAATCGCACGGCCGCATCGCGGATCGCCTGCTCCTGGCGGGTGTCGAGAATCGTGGACGCCGACTCCTCGAGGACCTTCTGATGCCGGCGTTGCAGGCTGCAGTCCCGGATGCCGACCGCCCACACGGTGCCGTAGCCGTCGGCGATGACCTGTACCTCCACGTGCCGGGCGGCCGGCACCAGCTTTTCGAGAAAGACGGTGGGATCGCCGAAGGCAAGCGCCGCCTCGGCCCGCGCCGACGGCAGCGCGGCGGCCAGCTCGTCGTTGTCGCGGACTATCCGGATCCCACGCCCGCCGCCGCCCGATGCCGCCTTCACCACCAGGGGGTAACCGAGCTGCGTGGCGATGCTGGTCGCCTGGGTCACGTCGTCGACGGGTCCGCCGCTCCACGGCACCACCTGCACGTCCGCCTGTTCGGCGACCCGCTTGGCGGCCACCTTGTCACCGAGCCGGCGGATTGTGGCGCTGTTCGGGCCCACGAAGGTGATGCCGGCTTCCTCGCAGGCCTGCGCGAACGACGCATGCTCTGCCACAAAGCCCCAGCCGACCCATACCGCGTCGACGTCCGCGCCACGCAGCGCTGCTATCACCGCCGCCTCGTCGAGATAGCGCGATCGGCGCGTGCCGTCCGCCGGGTCGACGAACGTCGCGGTCCCGAGCGGCACCGCGTCGTCTGCCTCTCGTACGAACCAGGAGTCGGCGTCCGGATCGGTGTAGAGCACGACGGTTTGGATCGGTGGCTGGTTACCGATCTGATTGAGTTCGGCCACTGCGGTCAGCGCGCGCACGGCCGGCTCGCCCCGGTTCACGATGCCCAGCCGCCGGATCTGTTTTTCCATACCGCTTCGTCTCCTCAGCCGCCCAGCACGGTCTGGATCGGGCGCACGACGTCGGCGGGCGGCGCGTCCGGCAGCGGCACCGTGCGGTAGCCGTCCAGCTGCAGAATGGGCCTGCCCTCGCCGTCGTGCACGGCGCAGGTGAAGCCGCCGCCCGCACGCCGCACGGTGGCTACCAGGCCGGGCCGCTCCTCGGGCTGCCCGTTCAGCCGCACCGCGCCGACGTGCAGCGGCAGGGCCAAGACCCCGTCCGTGCCGGCCTCGAGCAGCCCGACGGTCTGGAAGCAGAGCTCGACCAATCGAGGTCCGATAAGCACCGGGCCATCCACCTGCGGCGGCAGATCGGCGGCGAACCGGGCGGCCGCGCCGTCGCCGTGCCGCCACGCCGCACTCACGACCTGATAGGCGGGACCGTGGAAGTACATCCGGTAGACCTGCTCCGGCGTCAGCGCCGGGGTGCCGTCACCGGAAGCAGCCGCGCCGTCACCGTCAACCACCGGCGGTTCGGGGGTCAGTCGCACCGAGCCGGTGAAGTGCACGGTCTGATGTGGCTGTTCGGCGCCTGGCACGTTGCGCTCGGCCGACAGGCGGCACTCGGCGACCAACTCGTCGCCGTCTGGGCGAAGCAGCGCAGTGATTGTCAGCGTGCGCGGCTCGTCGCGGTAGAACTTGAGCGGCGCACGGAATTCCACGTTTTCGACAGCCGCGACGTGCCAGTCGGGCGCGAGTAACCGGGCGGCCTCGGCGAACGCCTCCATTCCCATCACGCCCGGCAGCACCGGGGTGCCGTCGATGCGGTGGTGATCGAGGAAGGGTCGGGCAGTGGGGTCCAGCGTGGTGCGCAACACCAGGCCGTCGTGCACGCTGGCGCGGGCGACCTCGCCGAGCATCGGTCCGTTCACCGGCAGCGACGCTGGGTCGATTCCACCGGTGTCATGGAACTCGCCGGCCATCGTGCCCAGCGCCCCGGCGACGACGACCTCGCGGTCCGGAATGCCGGTGTTCAGCTCACGCCGGAGCCACGCCACCCCGGCCTCGGCAGGCAGCATGTCCACCCCGGCCGCCGCCATGATCTTCTGGATCGATCCGCGGGTTGCCATCCCGATACTGCCCCACGCGGTCCAGTCGATCGCGAGCACGCGCACGTTCGGACGTGTGCGGCGGAAGCTGCTGAGCAGCTTGCATTGCAGGTCGTTGGCGGCGCTGTAGTCGGTCTGCCCGACGTTGCCGAACCGCCCGGCCACCGAGCTGAACGCCACGACGGTGCCGAGCGGCATCGTTCCGACGGCATGCAGCACGTTGAACAGACCGTCCGCCTTGACTGCGAGCACCAGATCGAACTCGCGGGGTTCCTTGTCGGGCAGGGCGTGGCTGACCTCCACTCCAGCGCCGTGCAACAGCACGTCGACGCGCCCGCTGGTGTCCTGTATCTGGCTGAGCACCTTCGCTACCGCGTCGGCGTCGGTGAGGTCGACGCTGTTGTAGTGGGCCGTGCCGCCCGCTTGCTCGACGGCCTGGACAGCAGCGGCGGCGGCCTGCATCCGCTCGAAGCGTGCCAGCTCGCGTTCGATCAGCACCGGCGTCGGGCGTTCTCCCCGCCGCCGCATCCGGGCGGCGAGTTCGGCCTTGAAGCCGTCGCGGTCCTCGATATAGAGGCGCAGGTCGGGGTGGGCCGGGTCGGGCTCGGGCGTGACGTCGAGCAGGTGGAATGTGCCGCGCCACGCCGCGGCCAGGTCGGCGGTGATCGCCGACACGATGCTGCCGGCGGCGCCGGTGACGACGAACACCGGGTCTGAGGGCAGCCCGTCTTTCTGCGGGTCCGAGAACGGTCGCTCCGCCAGGCCGACACCCCATCGCCGACCTCCGGCGTAGCCGACCTCCACACAGCCGGGATCGCGTAAGGTCTCATCGACCAGCACGTCGGCCAGCGCCGACGTTTTTCGGCTGACAGCAAAGTCGACGGCCTTGACCACCGCGTCGGGCCTCTCACGGCGGTACGCCTTGGCGAACCCGGTGACCGCGCCGCCGAGCGGGCAGGTCGCTCCTGCCGGGTCGTAGCCGTGGTATCCGCCGAGGCGGGTCGCCACCACCAGGAACGGGCTGCGCTCGTATACCCCCCGCATCGTCAGGTAGAGGTTGCGGACGCGGCGACGCAGCGCTTCATGCCAGCCGGCGAGGTCCATCTGTTGCAGCGAGCCCTCGTCGTCGAGCGCCGCGAGCCAGTACACGCCGTCGACTGCCATGTCGGAGACGTCCTCGTCGGGGCTGAGCGCGATGACCTCGACCCCGAGCCGGGTCAGCCGCGTGATCAGCGCGTCGGCGACGCCGCCCTCGTCGCGCATCACCGCCACGCAGGTGCCGGCGCCGAGCGTGACCCCGGTCGGCACGCAGGCCGACAGTTCCGGTCGCAGCACGGGTATCGGCACCCGTCTGGGGATCCGGTCCGTCGCCGCGATGTCGCCTTTGACGGTCGGCGCGGCGGCCGCTGTGCCCGTAGCCGCAGCGGACGGGTCACCGGGTGCTTTTGGGAGGGGGCTCGCCTCGATTCGGTCGCGGATCCAGCCGATGACGTGGGTCAGCGTCGGGAAGTCGCGCAGCTTGAGGGTGTCGTCGCGGGCGACGCCGTAGTGCTGGCGGATGCCGGCGAAGATCTCGGCTTGTTTGACGGTGTCCACGCCCAGGTCGGCCTCCATGTCGAGGTCGACGTCGAGCAGGTCGGGCGGGTAGCCGGTCAGCTCCGAGACGATGCCCACCACCGTGTCGGTGACCCCGTCGCCGGCCGCGGCCGGCGCTTCGGTCACCGCCGGGACGGCCGCAGCCTCTGCCGCGGGGACGTCGGCCGGCGCCTCCGCCGGTGCGGTGCCGACGGCCTTATCGCGGATCCAGCCGATGACGTGGGTCAGCGTCGGGAAGTCCCGCAGCTTGAGGGTGTCGTCGCGGGCGACGCCGTAGTGCTGGCGGATGCCGGCGAAGATCTCGGCTTGTTTCACGGTGTCCACGCCCAGGTCGGCCTCCATGTCGAGGTCGACGTCGAGCAGGTCGGGCGGGTAGCCGGTCAGCTCCGAGACGATGCCCACCACGGTCTGGGTCAACTCGTCAGCAGCCGACGTCGGCACCGCCGGAGCCGGCGCTCCGGTCGGTGCCGCCACGGTCGGTGCCGCCGCGGCCCCGGTGGGCGCCGGGGTGCCGGTCTTGTCGCGGATCCAGCCGATGACGTGGGTCAGTGTCGGGAAGTCGCGCAGCTTGAGGGTGTCGTCGCGGGCGACGCCGTAGTGCTGGCGGATGCCGGCGAAGATCTCGGCTTGTTTCACGGTGTCCACGCCCAGGTCGGCCTCCATGTCGAGGTCGACGTCGAGCAGGTCGGGCGGGTAGCCGGTGAGCTCCGAGACGATGCCCACCACCGTGTTTGCCAGCTCATCGCCGGCTGGGACGGCAGGCTGCGGTGCGGGCGCCGACGGTGGCCCCACCAACACCGTCTCGGCGGCCACCGGCGCGGGCTGCTGAACCGGCGCCCGCTCGGGCGCGGAGACGGGGGCCGTTTCACAGGCGGGCCCGTGTCGACCACACGCAGCCGGTGCTGCACAACCTCCAGCTGCGGATCGGCGGTGCCAGCGGCCTGCGACAGCCACCGCCGCCACGCCGCGTGGTCGACGATCCGGTAGGCGTAGCCGAGTTCATCCGGCGGCCGGTGGCGGCCGTCGGGCACCGGCGTCCAGCGCATCAGCGTCATCGCGATCTGCGAGCCGAACCCCGCCCCTAGCCGCAGGGCGTACTGCACCGGGTAGCCGCCGCCCGTCGACAGGTTGAGATGGCCCAGTTCGGGGTCGGGTTCTTTGTAGTTCGGCACCGGCGGCACCAGGCCGGTCTCCAGCGCCTTGATCGCGACGACGTCCTCGATCCCAGCGCCCATCGCATGACCGGTGAAGCCCTTGGTGTTGGTGATGACGACCGCGTCGGCGTCGGGACCGAACACCTGGCGCAGCGCGTGGATCTCGGCCGACGCGCTGCCGCCGCGCGCCGGCGTGTACGTCTCGTGCGAGACGAACACCGTGCTGCCGCGATGGCGTGCGGTCCACCCCGCGGGCCTCGACCTGGTCCAGTAGCCGCTCCATCATGTCGCCAATGTGCTCGACGTCGAGCCGGGTGCCGTGGAACGCGCTGTTCGCGGTCACCGTGCCCAGGACCTCGCAAATCGGCTGCAGCCCGCGTTCGGAAGCGGACTTGGCAGATTCCACCACCAGAGCCGCGGCCCCCATGCCCAGGATCATCCCGTGCCGGCGCTGGTCGAAAGGTGTGGCGGCCTCTTCGACCAAGTCGTCGGTGGCGGCCGCGCCGGATGCCAAGAACCCCGACCCGAGCCACGGCAGCAGCGCGTCGGAGCTCGCGTCGTCGGCGGACACCACCACCACCCGCCGGCAGCGGCCGGCGCGGATCCAGTCGTGGGCCAGCGTCACCGCCTGCGTGGTGCTCGCACATGCGGCGTTGACCTGGGTGTTCGGCCGAGCGCGCCGATGATCTCAGCGAACTGCGAGTGTCCCATCGACAGGCACCGGAACAGAAGGCGCCGGTCGAACACGAACGGGTCGGTCTCGAGCGTGTGGCACAGCTCGTGGATGCGCCGGTCCAGCTCCGACGCGGCCGGCTCGTCGTCGCTCATCCGCGCGCGCACCGCCTCCAGCGCGCTCAGCTGTCCCGGTTGCCGCGGTCGATGTAGTAGCTCTCGAGATCACGGGCGAAGTTGTCCAGCCCGGGAAAGGCGGACGCGAAGATGAGCCGGTGTCATCGCGCATCGATTCCGGCAGCCCCCACCGGTCGGGAAGCTTCGTGCAGCGTCGTGGTCTCGTAGTGGATCACCAGCGGGATGCCGGCTCGCGCAGCGCGTCGAACCCCGCGCCGATCGCGAGCCGGGTCGTCAAGTCGAGCGCGGCGTCGCGGGCGGCGTCGACGCCGAACTCGCTGACCACATCCAGAGGCGCGCTGCGGCCGGCGAGCTTGATGACCTTCCGCTTCAGTGTCGGTCGCCTCGAACGACGGTCGCCGGACGCGCGCTCGACCAGACGGGGTGATATGCCGGTCGAGCATCTCGCGATGGAGCCGGTGCGGGATCGTGTCGATGAACTGCTCACGCCCAGGATGCGGCGATGTCTCGTCGTCGAACACCCGCTCCACGCCCGGCAGGCCGAGGGCGCGCGGGTCACCACCACCGGCGCCACGACGCCCGGCGCCGAGGCCGGGCCGCTACCGCGCGGCCGTGTCGGCCACAGCCCGTGCTGGACCACGTCGACCAGGTGTCGGCCGAGTTCGGCGTACTGTTCGTCGATCATCGAGGTCTCCGTACTCGCGGCAGGGGCGGTGTCTGCAGCCTCGGCGGCGCGGCCCGGCGTAGCCCAGGCCAGCCGCATACAGCCCGCACAATGCCTGGTTAACGCGGCGACGTCGCCGGTCTTGGGGTCATTGGTGCGCAACGCCGTCACGTCGTCGCCGAGCACGTCCTCGACGAACCCGTGGAGCGCCTTCTTCGGGCCGACCTCGACAAACACTCGGGCGCCTGCCGCGTGCAGCGTGCGCAGCCCGTCGACCAGCCGCACGGTGAAGCCACCTGGCGGCCCAGCAGATCGAGCATGGCGTCGGCGTCGGCGTCGGCCGGGTAGAAGTCACCGGTGACGTTCGACACGATCGGCAGGCTCGGCCGGTGCAGGTCGAGCCGGCGCAACACAGCCTTCAGCGGTTCGCTCACCGGCGCGACGATCGCGGTGTGAAACGCGTGGCTGACCGGAATGCGGGAGGCGCTCATGCCGGCCGCCTCAAACGCCGCGACCGCCCGTTCGACCGCCGCGGTGGCACCCCCGATGACGGCTTGGCCGGTGCTGTTGATGTTCGCGACGACGACATCGCCGTTGGTCTCGCCGACGATCCGCTCGATGTCGGCGAGTGGACCGAAGACCGCGGCCATGGCGCCGTTGTCACTCTCCGACAGGTTCGCCATCTCGCGGCCCCGTGCGCTGACTGCCTCCAGCGCGGCGCGAAACAACAGCGCGCCCGCGACCACCAGCGCCCCGTACTCGCCGAGGCTGTGGCCCATCA
>CAVXAG010000010.1:0-686744 GCA_963759655.1 uncultured Actinomycetota bacterium
AGCAGCGCGGCGCTGCTCGGTGAGCGCACCGTGGTTCGCGAAGATTGGGCGCTGGTCGCTATTGGCGGTTGCGCGGGCTGGGGCGGACACTGATTGCGTTCGTCGTGGTCGATCCCGATTGCCTCAGTAGTGCCTTGAGCCTGTAGTTCAGCATGGTGATGGGGGGCTTCCACGGGAACCGTGGATTGGTGCCATCGAGCCCGAGCGTCAGACTTTTGAATCTCCTGCCCTCCCCACGACGGACACCGCGGGCGTCCGCTGTGAGGAAGGGAGAAGCGCCGTGGAAGTCATTCATGCCCGCTGTGCCGGGCTGGATATCTCGAAAAGGGACGCCAAGGTGTGCGTGCGGGTCGCCGGTCGCGGGCGGCGCAAGACTGTTGAGACGGTCACGACCTGGGGCTCGATGACGAGCCAAATCCTGGCGCTGCGTGACCATCTGATCGCCGAGCAGATCACCTGTGCGGTGATGGAGGCCACCAGCGACTACTGGAAGCCGTTCTACTACCTGTTGGAGGACGCGGGGTTTGATGTGCTGCTCGTCAATGCGCGGCACGTGAAAAATCTCCCCGGTCGCAAGACCGATGTCGCCGACGCGACCTGGCTGGCCCAACTTGGCGCGCACGGTCTGGTACGGGCCTCGTTCGTGCCACCCGAGCCAATCCGGCAGCTTCGTGATCTGACGCGGGCGCGCACCGCGATCACCCGGGAACGCTCCCGCGAGGCACAGCGGCTGGAGAAGCTTCTCGAAGACGCCGGGATCCCAATGTAAGGGTGTAGGTAGTCGGCTGGTTCGCTCTGCCGGGATCTACGCCTTCGTGGCTTGAGTTTGTTTTGCGACCAGCCGACGCCTAAAAGGGGACCGGCCGATCTGGCTTAAGAGGAGCGTGGCATCGCCCCCTATTGGGATATGCCGATCGACCGGTCCGTGCGACCCAACGATGAAGGGACACGATTCCATGATGGTGATCGGCATCGATGCGCACAAGCGCAGCCATACCGCAGTCGCAGTCGATGACATGGGCCGTCAATGCGCAACGAAAACCGTTGGCACGACAACCCAGGATCATCTGAGGTTACTGCAGTGGGCCGCCTCACTCGATGGCGAGTGGCTCTGGGCTATCGAGGACTGCCGGCACATGACCCGCCGGTTGGAACGGGACCTGATCGCTGCTGGCGAGTCGGTGGTACGAGTCTGTCCCAAGCTGATGGCCGATGTTCGGGACTCGGCACGTACCTACGGCAAATCTGATCCCATCGATGCCCTTGCGGTCGCGCGGGCCGCGCTGCGTGAGCCTGATCTACCGGTGGCCCACCTCGATGGTGTCGAGCGGGAGTTACGGCTGCTGGTTGATCACCGTGAGGACCTTGTTGGCGAGCGCACTCGCATCATCTCCAGGTTGCGCTGGCACCTGCACGAGCTCGACCCAGGTTGGACACCACCGGCAAAGATGGAACGCGCCAGCGCTTTTGACGCAGTAGCAGCCCATCTGGAGGTCTGCGGTCAGGGCACCCTGGTGGGTCGGTTGGCGCTGCGGCTAGTCGAGCACCTACGAGTGTTGACCCTTGAGATCGACCAACTCACTACAGAGATCACCGAACGCGTCGCTACGATCGCGCCGTCGCTTTTGGCCATCGCCGGCTGCGGCGCGTTGACCGCGGCCAAGATCGTCGGTGAAACCGCCCAGGTGGGCCGGTTTCGATCCAAGGATGCTTTCGCCCGACTCAACGGCACCGCACCGCTACCAGTCTGGTCGTCCAACAAGCAACGACACCGCCTCTCGCGCACCGGAAATCGTCAGCTCAACGCCGCTTTGCATCGCATCGCCATGACCCAAGCACGAATGCACCCGCCAGCTCGTGAGCTGCTCGCACGACGCAAATCCAACGGTGACGGCGGTATGGAAGCCCTACGCGTGCTCAAACGCCGACTTTCCGATGTCGTTTACCGAGCCATGCTCACCGACCAAAACCAGCCATCGCCTCTCCCTGCTTGACAGAGGAGCTAGAAACTGTCGGCGGTCGCTTCCGACATCCTCGGCGTGTCCGGGCGCGCCATGCTGGAGTCGTTGATCGCCGGCAACAACGACCCTGCCGCACTAGCCGATCTGGCCAAACGCCGACTGCGCGCCAAGATCCCGGCGTTGACCGAGGCGTTGACCGGTCGGTTCACCGACCATCATGCGTTCTTGGCCCGGGTTCATCTGGACCTGATCGACCAGCACACCGCTGCGATCGCTGACATCACCACCCGCATCGAGGCGACGATCAAGCCCTTTCATTGGTTTCGCGACCTGATCTGCACCATCCCGGGCATCAGCACCCTGACCGCCGACGTCATCATCGCCGAGACCGGCGCCGACATGACCCGCTTCCCCACCGCAGCTCATCTGGCGTCGTGGGCCGGAACCACCCCGGGCAACAACGAGTCCGCCGGCAAAGTCAAGTCCAGCCAAACACGCCCGGGCAACCGCTATCTACAAGGTGCCCTTGGCGCCGCCGCGATGGCCTGCGCCCAGAACCCAGGCACCTACCTCGGCGCCCGCTACCGCCGGATCGCCGCACGCCGCGGACCACAAAAGGCCAACGTCGCGATCCAGCACTCAATGCTGATCGCAATCTGGCACATGGGAACCAACGGCTGCCTCTACGACGATCCCGGCGCCGACTACTTCAACCGACTCCACCCCGAACGAGCAGAAAAGCGGGCCATCTCTCAACTCGAGGCCATGGGTTACCACGTCAGCCTTACCCGCGCCAGTTGATCACCGACGCTGGGGAAATCTTCGCGTCAGAGACACAAAGTCTCAGATTGATCGCCGATTCCGTCAACAAACGGGCTTTGATGGCCCGCATCCAGGGGAGCCGCTGGCTCATCTGGCGGTGCCACCGCGGCGGTCACAATCCCCGTCGAACATCTGACGCCGCAAGAGTGAGCGCGTGAACAGCGAAACGACCAGTGCCGCGACGTATCCCGGGCCGCCGCGGACGGACATCAGAGCACCGGGCGACGGCTCCAAGCGCATCAGACCGCGACGCCTTCCGCGCAGGGTCGCGCCTGTGATGTCTCAAGACATAGGCATAGGTCCGAACCCACGTTTAGGGTTCGGGTCGTTTCTTTTTGCGGCCGCAGGGCAAGCCACGCGGGTGGTAATCCTGGTGGGCACCAGGGTTAACTGGCGGACTGAGGAGGCAGCCTCGTCGGCGGGATGCCCGAGCTGCTTACGACGGTCGCGGCACCTGTAGCCGGTCAGGCCATCTCGGGCACGCGCAGGTGTGCTACCGCCAACTCGAAGTCGCACTCGTCGAGCACCTCTGCGTGTGCTTCCTGACTGCCCGTAGCTCTGATGCTGTCCAACTGGTCCTTGTTCCGCTCCATCGATGCGACGCTGTCGAATCTCGCCGAGGCCACGCCACGACCGGACGCTCGGTCGACTAGCAGGCTGCCACTGCAGAAACCTTCCAGCTCCTCCAGGGCGGGCAGGATAGTCATCTTGTAGAAATCGATGCCTCGGTCGATCTGATCCGGGCCGACCTTGACCCAGGTGGCTCGGACACAGGCGCCCTCACTCGCGCGGTGCTCGCGATGCATGGCAGCGATCTCCCATTGCTCGACCTGCGTGCTACCACCGAAAAGCTCCGCGGCCCGGTCACGAATCGGCCGAATGGACTCCTCGCTTGCGCGCATGGCCTCCTCGGACTCCCAGGAGGTGGTAACAATGCAGCGGCCGGACGTTCGGTCGACCAACAGGGACAAGCCAACGCACCCGTCAACGCCCTCGAGCGCGGGCATCACGCTGTCGCGCATATGCGCGATACCGGCGTCAATGGACGAGGGCTGCCCGTGGATGGTGGTGCTTCGTGCATACATGATCTGCCTCCGTTGTATGTGGGGCAGCGTCTCGACGGCGCCGCCGGACTACTTCATCGTCCTCCCACAGGCAAGGCATGGCAATGGGTGGCGGGTGTCAGCCTGACGGGCGTTCGGATTCGCTGAAATCCAGTGCGCGCCAGAACAATGCATAAACACGCGACTAATGAGTTCGGGGCCCCTGTTGAATTCACCATAAAAGGGTAGTCGCGAGGACGTAATTTGCTACAGGGATACAACCGGTGCAATGTGGCTTGTCTGGCGGAGGCTGTAGGGCGGCAGGCAACCCGTGGGGAACCCGCCGAGGAGGACCGGCTTCGCTCGGACCCCGGCGCGTTCCGCGTTGCCCTTGGCTAGCTCGATGCCCGCCGGGGAACTGTCGATCCCGGTGGCCGAGTAGCCCTGCGATGCGTAGTGGATGGCGTGATGCCCGCGGCCGGTCCCCGGGTCGAGTACCTCGCCCCGCAGCCCGCCGAACGCCACCGACTGCTGCACGGCGGGCCGTGGTCCACCGATGTCCCATGGCGTCAATGCCGCTGCGTCGTCCACCAGCCGCTCGTCGCGGTATAACTGGTCGAAATCTGGTCGGTCAACTCCGTTAGCGATGCTTAGCACGCTACGGCGGCCGGAGCCGCCTCGGTAGAGAATCGCCCCGTTTCGGCGGGGAGTTAACCCGCTGGTCTGCCACCGCGTATGAACCGGCGAGCGCGGCAGCAACGGCGGGAGGCTACCCGATTCCCCGACGTAGCTAACCCGGGCGGCCCCCGGGCCCTCGGTAGCCGAAAGTTCAAGGCGCAGAAGGAAGGGACTCTTCCCCTCGTGCTGCCGCTGAGTAACATTAACCCCATGCAGTACATGGATCGGCGCACGATGCTGTGCGCCATAGCGGTCACCGTGCTGGCGGCCGCCAGCCGAGCCGCGGCGGCCCGCGCTGCCCCGGTCCGATGGAAAATACCTATGGGCCGGGTGCCCGCGCCGGCCGGTGTGCTCACCCGGCTGCCCGGTGATGGGAATCAGATGGCGCTCACCGTCGACGACGGCGCGAGCGTTCCAGTGGTGGGCGCGTTCGCCCAGTTCTGCCACGACACCGGCACACGGCTGAGCTTCTTCGTCAACGGCGCCAACAGTTCGTGGTCGGTCAACGCGCCGGCGCTGCGGCCGTTGGTGGATTCTGGGCAGGTTCAGATGGCCAATCACACCTGGTCGCACCCCTACCTGAACCGCATGGGGCTGAGCGCAGTAGCCGACCAGATCCGCCGCAACGCCGATTTCCTCACCAACACCTACGGTGTGAACGGCACCCCATACTTCCGACCGCCCTACGGCGTTCACAACGCAGACATCGACCGGGTGGCCGCCGATCTTGGGTACACCACGGTCACGATGTGGAGCGGCGACGTCGGCGATTCAGTCCCTGAGAACGAAACCAGCCTCGTCGCTAACGCCGGGAAGTCGTTTCAGCCGCAACAGATCGTCCTCATCCACGCCAACTTGCCCACCGTCACCCACTGCTACCCGCAGTTGACCGACCTCATCCGAAGCCGCAACCTGCAAACCGTGACCCTCAACGACGTCTTCGCATAGCACGCCAATCACACCGACGCGGCGCTCCACTAGGCCCCGGCTTCCCACTGAAGCCCCAACTTCCCCCTGAGACAGCACGGGTCCTGTCCTGGATGCCGCAGAGATAGATTGAAGCGACGCTGGTTATCGACTCCCTCATAGGAATAGCGCACATTCGGAATACGTCCACTCCGCCAGCAAGATGCGCAGTGACTGTTTACCTGCTGCCGCTTGGGAAGCTATGCCGGTCAATAGAATTCAATGGGCGACGCTGAAGCGCCGTTCCGCAAAGCGCACCCTGCCACGACGGAGCTGGGGCAGCGAGTGCGGTCACTGGCTCCTCGGTTGCCCGTGGGCGCTGTCGTTCTAGCGCTCGGTCGAGAACACCAGGCGGAACTTGCCGATCTGCACCTCGTCGCCGTTGAGCAGCACCGCCGACTCCACCGCCTCCCGGTTGACGTAGGTGCCGTTGAGGCTACCGACGTCCACAACCTTGAATTCGTCGTCCTCCCGTCGGAACTCAGCATGCCGGCGGCTCACGGTGACATCGTCAAGAAAGATGTCGCTGCCGGGATGTCGGCCCGCTGACGTGACAGGCTGATCGAGCAGGAACCGGGATCCGGCGTTGGGACCTCGTTTCACAACCAGCAGTGCAGAACCCGTCGGCAACTTATCGACCCCGGAGACCGTGCTGTCGCGTCCTACGGTTGGAAGAGCGTCCGGTTCGTTGAGGAACTCAGCGCGGGGAAACGCAGAAGTGGCTTCCCCGGTGACTTCGTCAGAGCTGTCCATGTCGGTCACCCGCTGCCCCTTTTTCGGCTACCAGCGAGTGAACAATCTGCGAACCTCGGGACTGTTCCGCGCCGATTCCGTCCAAGGCTATCCGGGAGAGATCCCGTCTGGACTCTGCCATCGGCCGGCAGCGTCGAAGAACCGCAATTCGAGTTCCATCGCCTGGTGATACAGGACGGCCAGGCGGTCGTGATCACCTCCGTAGCGGTCGAGGAGAACCTCTAGACGTCGTGCCAGGGCCTCGAACTGCGCGCTCGAGTACGTCGTCACCCACTCGCGATATGGACTCTCGGGCTTTGTCTGAGGGGCCAGTTGCTGACCGAGATAGGCGTAAAGCCGCATGCACGGCGTCATCGCCGCCGCGATGTGGCCAACCGGCTCGAGCGCAGCGACCGCCAACACGAAGTTGGTATACGCCGCGGTGGCGGGGTCTGCCGCTTGGTGAAGGTCGACGTCCCAGCGGTCCGCGTAGCCGCGGTGAAGGCGGAGCTCCTCGGCGGCGGCGTCGAGTAGCTCCCTGAACGCGACCAGCCCGTCTTGGTCCGGGCTCTTCGCCAGAGCCAAGGCGTAGGCGCGGCAGAACGCATCGAGGAAGGCGGCATCCTGTCCCACGTAGTAGGCGAACGCAGCTCGGGCCAACTCTCCCGACGCGATGCCCTGGACGAACGTGTGCTCCAGCGCGGCCTCAACCAGGACTCGGTTCCGGTGCCATAACGAGTCGGCAAGCGAGGCCACGAACCAAGCCTAAGGCTCGGCATGGCCTGGCCACCGAGGGCGTCGACGACCCGAATCGCAGCCGGCGCGGCCCAGCACAGTCACCCCTGGTGCTCGCGCAGGTGGAGTGCTACACCAGAGGGAGCGCAGCCAGCCGACACCCGTCGCGGTGGCGAGGTGCGGCAACCAACATGTAGGAGGTGGTTGCTGTGCTTCATCCCGATCCATTCCGTGACATCGACAGACTCGCCGCGCAGCTGCTCGGTGCGTCGCCCGGATCCGCCCGGGTCCCACTGGCCATGCCGATGGACCTCTACCGCTCCGGTGATCACTACGTGCTTCACGCCGACCTGCCGGGCGTGGACCCCGATTCGGTGGACGTCAGCATCGACGGCGGCACCCTCACCGTGACGGCACAACGCAGCGAACGCACCGAACACGACGTGCAGTGGCTGAGCTCCGAGCGCTTCACCGGCGGTTACATGCGTCGGCTGTCCCTCGGTCAGGACATCGACGCCGACCACATCGCCGCCACCTATCACAACGGGGTGCTGACCGTAACCCTCCCCGTGGCGGCAAGGGCCAAGCCGCGCCACATCGAGATCACCCCCGGGGCACGTCAGGAAACAAAGGTCATCGAGCCCAGCGACTCATCCGACCAGCACACCACGACCTAACCCCCCTTCACCGGCCGGGGTCCAGGCGGTGTGCGACACCACAGGTGAAGGCATGGGCGCGGCGACGGCGCTTTGGGGTTCTGGAAGGCCGTGCGGGAGGTGTTCCCCGCCACCCGCGAGCAGCCGTGCTGGTTCCATGTCAGCTCCAATGTTCTAGCGGCGCTGCCGAAGTCGATGCACCCAGGCGCAAAAGCGGCGCTCGCGGAGATCTACAACGCCGAGGACAAGGCGCACGCCCTGCAAGCGGTCAAAGCGTTCGAGGTCAATTACGGCGCCAAGTGGCCCAAGGCAGTTGCCAAGGTCACCGAGCGCATCGACGTGCTGCTGGCGTTCTACGACTACCCGGCCGCGCACTGGATCCACTTGCGTACCACTAACCCGATCGAGTCGACTTTCGCTACCGTCCGGCTTCGGCAGCGAGTCACCAAGGGGCTCGGCTCAAGAGCGGCCGGCGTCGCGATGGCGTTCAAGCTCATCGAGTCAGCGCAAGCCCGCTGGCGTGCCGTCAACGCGCCTCACGTCGTCGCCCTGGTCCGGGCGGGCGCTCGGTTCGAGAAGGGCACGCTCGTCGAACGACCCGACGATTCAGGCGCTGATCAGCAAGTCGCGTGACGCGCCGGTCCAGAGAGTGTTGACTATTCCCTTTTCCGAAAGCGCCTCTCTAGAAAGGAGATTCGCCCCGAACGGTGAGTCGGGGCACCTCACCAGAGGCAAGCAGTCGGGTCGGGTTAGTGGTGGTGTGCCGCTTCGACCGGTTGACCTTCGAGGTAGTTCGAGACGACTTGCTTGAAGTTTGCGCAGCGAGCGATGTCGTCGTGGGGGCAGGCGAGCGCGTGCGCAAGCGCGGTTCGGGCGAGGTCGATCTTCGTGCGGTGCTCGTCGAGTTCGGCGAGCTTTCCTTCGATCAGTTCGCGCCACGCGGCCGGTGTTTCGTCGTGGGCACGGAAGACCTGGTGGGTCTCTCGGAGGGAGAAGCCGGTGTCGGAGAGGAGGCGGATGACGCCGACGACCGCGACCGCGTCCGGTCTGTAGCATCGGTGCCCCGACACCCGACCCGCCGGCTCCAGGAGCCCGCGCTCCTCGTAGTAGCGGAGTGCGGACACCGTCGTGTTGGTGCGGCGAGCGAGCTCGCCGATTGGAAGCAGGCCGTCGAGTTCCACTGGACCTCAAGCGTACTTGAGATGGTTCGCTCTTAGTAGCGGCGGTCGGTCTAGGGCCGCCATAAGAGAGTGGGATGAGGCTATGAGGCTGGAGAACGTGCCGGCGTCGTCGGGGACGCCTGGGTCAGAGGGTGTCGCTAACGAGGAACAGCGCGCCTACTGGAACGGCGCGGAAGCGGAGCATTGGCTCCAATATGAGGATCGCTACGAGGAGATGCTCCGGCCCTACGGACGGCGTCTACTCGACGTCGTCGGGCTCGACCAGGCCGAGGTCGTCCTCGATGTCGGCTGCGGGTGCGGTCAGACGACGCGGGAGGCCGCTCGATCCGTCGGGTCGGGCTTCGCGTTCGGTGTCGACGTGTCGGGGGCCCTGATCGCGCGAGCCCGCGAGCGGGCCGCCCAGCAGGGGGTCGCCAATGCCCGGTTCCAGGAGGCCGACGCGCAGACTCACGCATTCGACGAGTCGACGGTCGATGTCGTCATCAGCCGGTTCGGGATGATGTTCTTCGACGATCCGATAGCGGCCTTCGGGAACGTACGGCGAGCGCTTCGCCCGGGTGGGCGGCTCGTCTCGGTGTGCTGGCAGGATCTCGCGAGCAACGACTGGATCACGGTTCCGGGCGCCGCCGCCCTCCAATACGCCCACCTCGAGCAGCTTGAGTCGTCAGACGCGTCGGGCCCGTTCGCCTTGGCCGACCGAGACCGGATTGCCGCCCTCCTGAGGGACGCCGGCTACGGCGACATCGTGATCGAGCCAGCCAGCGAGCAGCTTCTCTTGGGTCAGGACGCAATCGAGACGGCGACGTTCATGATGTCCAGCGGGCCAGGTCGGCGGATGCTCGACGGCGCCGACTCGGCCACCGTGGCGTCGGTGGCTGACGCGGTCGCCGAGGCGCTCCGCGACCACGAGTCGCCCGAGGGGATCCGACTCGGGTCGTGCGCGTGGCTGTTCAGCGGTCGCCGGCCGACGCTCGGGGCATAGGCGATGTCACCACCGCAGGCGCTCGTCACCCGGGTCGTCGCCCAGTTCCGGCAAGCCCCACGGCCTTGCGGGCCGGGCTGCGGGGTGGATCATGGCGCACCGTCGTTCCAACGTCGAACGCAACCACTGGGTCGTCTCCCTGCTCGACGTGCGGCCCAGCGATCGGGTTCTCGAGATCGGTTTCGGACCCGGGATTGGCATCGCCGAGGTGAGCCGACGAGCGGTCAAGGGCCGCGTGCACGGGCTCGACCACTCCGCGGTCATGGTGCGCCAGGCCGCGCGGCGCAACCGCGCCGCCATCCGCGGTGGGCTCGTCGAGCTTCGCCAAGCATCAGTCGACTCGGCGTGGGAGTTCGAGCACCGATTCGACAAGATCCTGGCCGTGAACTCGATGGGGTTTTGGCCCCAACCGGCCGAGCAGCTCACCAAGTTGCGCTCGCTCCTCGCGCCCGAGGGGATCGTCGCGATCGCGTCACAACCCCGATGCCCGGGCGCCGACGCGCGCACCTCGGCGCAGGCCGCCGCCGAGATCGAACGAACCCTGCATCAGGCGGGGTACGAGGTCTCGAGGGTGGAGACGCTCGAACTTGAGCCTCCTGTCGTGTGTGTGATCGGCGAGCCCCGACGGTCACCGAACCCACGTGCGTGATCCTCGGATGACCGCGACCGGGCTGGTCATCGGAAGAACCTTCGCTACGAACCGGGTCGCGTGGCGAGTACTGTGGCGCGCGTGGCGACGGCCGTGATGCTCATGCGGCTGGGTCCGCGCAACGACGGCCGTGGTACCGCGCGAAGGATCGGCGCGCGTATCGACGAACGAGACAGCGTCCCATAATGCGCGCCTACCGTTGGCTGACAATGCGTCCCCGGGTGCCCGTAGGCGGCTCGGCCCGTCCAGGGCCGTTGATCGGAACCGCCGATCCACAGACTATTCCTCGCAGATGGGGAACTCTCCATCTCCTGTCGATGTCCGGTTGTGATGCCGAGCACTGAAATTGGCGACGACGCCTTCTCTTTCGATGCACACGAATGTGGTCTTGGCACGTGTCACGCTGCGGTGTCGTCGGCTCCGTGGCGCGACACCGAGCCGGCTGCCGCCGAAGTTCCGGGGACAAGGTCAATCCGTCACCGCCGGCGAACTGGCCCTAGCGCCGCGGGTCCTTAAGACCCTTTGGCAGCGCTCGAACTCTTGGATGGCGCTATCGCACCTAATGCTGGTTTTCAACAATCCATTCGCGTGCTTTGCCGGCTTCAGCGGTGGGGAACGCACGGATCTCCCCGGGTAGCAGGAAACCAAACAAGCCGTAGAATTTCGCCGCGTGTTTTATCCATTCCACGTCAGTGACTATCGCGCTGCGTTCCCAGTCGAAGAGGTGGCCGAAACTGAACTTCGTATGGTCCCACCTGGCGCCGGGATCGATCCCGGCGAAATCGGGCGCGAGCTCGGTGTAGGCCCGCAGCTTCTTGTGCCGAGCACGTTTGTCTTGAATGTGCGGTATCACCCCTGCGAAATCGGCCTTCGTCAGATGCCCGTGGCACGCATATGCGGCCACGTTGTCCGGAAAGTCCTGCAGCTTCTCGATCACGATGTCCTCCTGGACGACGTGGGGGTCTGGCTCGTGTCGTGATCGTCTTTTCGCCGAGCGTCCCAGTCCAGCGGCCAAGGTCACTTCAAGGTCACCCAAGGGCCCAGCAAAGGGGCCGCGCCCAGCGTTCTCTCCGATGGGCCTTAGAACAGTAATGACCTATCTACGAGCCCACACGTACTGACAAGATCAGAGTTCGAGTATACGAATAATATTATTCGGTCATGTGGATTTAGTTTTCCGTAACGGTTACGTTAGCAGTGTGACAGTCATGGTGGCGCGCGGGATTCTCCACTGCGATCTGGACGTGTCAGGGCTGCAGGATCGGGGTCCCAGGACCGTTTACCCACTCCGCCGGCGACCGATGACCGGGATCGATAGGCACCGCCACACGGTCGCTGTCGCAGTGAGCTCTGCGGCGTCCGGCACAGTGGCGCCGTGAGCCTTGCCGAGGTAGTACCACACGGCCAGGTCACCCTGCAGGAAGTGAAGTCACGCGGCCGTGGCCGCATGGTGCTCGCGCTGTTGGGTCCCGCGTTCGTCGCCTCGGTTGCCTACGTCGACCCCGGTAACTTCGCCACCAACTTCGCCGGCGGCGCCGAGCACGGCTACGAACTCGTATGGGTCGTCGTGATGGCCAACCTGATGGCCGTCCTCGTTCAATACCTCACCTCGAAGACCGGGCTGGCCACCGGACAGAGCCTGCCCGAACTGTGCCGGCGGCGATACGGCCGCCGGGTGAACATCGTGTTGTGGCTGCAGGCCGAGGTCGTCGCGATGGCCACAGACCTGGCCGAGTTCGTCGGCGCCGCGCTCGGCCTCAACCTCGTCTTCGGCATGCCCCTGCTGACAGCGGGGCTGATCACCGCGGTCGTCGCCTTCGTGATCCTCGCACTTGAGCAGCGTGGCTATCGCCGCTTCGAGCTCGCCATAATCGCACTGCTGGCGCTGGTCGGAGCGGGATTCATCTACCTGTTTTTCACCATTGGGGGCCAGGACTACCCGAAGATCGCCGCCGGACTGGTGCCGCGCCTGGGCGGCGGTGACACCCTGAGCCTGACCGTCGGCATCATCGGCGCGACCGTCATGCCGCACGTGGTCTACCTGCACTCCGCGCTGCAGAAGAACCGGGTCTCCGCTGCTGACCAGAACGAACGCCGCACCCTGCTCACGTTCAACAAATGGGACTGCATCATCGGCCTCGGCGTCGCCGGGCTGGTCAACCTCGCCATGCTCTGCATCGCCGCAGCTCTGTTCCACAAACCCGGACTGACCGACATCAGCGACCTCGGACCCATCCACGACCACCTCGCCACTCTCATCGGAGGCGGCGCCGCGCTGGCGTTCGGGATCGCCCTGATTGCCTCCGGCCTGTCCTCCTCCAGCGTGGGCACCTACGCCGGACAAGTCGTCATGGCTGGATTCATGAACTGGCGCATCCCCCTGTTTGCCCGCCGCGCCCTGACCATGCTGCCCGCACTGATCGTCATCGGCCTGGCCGTCAACACCACACAGGCACTGATCTACTCCCAAATCGTGCTGTCCTTCGGCATCCCGTTCGCCCTCATCCCGCTACTGTTGATCACCCGCACCCGCGACACCATGACCGACATGGTCAACCGCCGCCTGACCAGCACCTTGATGCTCCTGATCACCGTCGTCATCACCACACTGAACCTCTACCTGCTCTACGACACGCTCACCAGCCTGATCTGACACCACCCTTCGGGAAACGGCGACGGTCTGCTTCGACGGGGACCCGTCTATATACGGCCCCGCGGCTCAACGTCTGCGCGCGAGTCTCCAGCACTGAAACAGGGCGGTGGCCACCGAGCCTCCTCGTGCGACGCCTCGAACGCCTAGAACTGGCCTTTGGATTACAGGAATGAGTTTTCCGCGGTGAGGCCGCGGTCGGGAAACGAGCCGAGGGCGAATGTCTCGGCATTGCCCAGTCCCGTCCCTTTGCCGACCGGATCTTCCACTCGCACCAAGAGGTCCCGAAGCTGGTGCAACTCTCGCGCGTTCGTCGGGTGGTCACAGTCCGTCATGTGGTTGCCTTCGACCTTGAGGTCGCCGACCCATTGGCCGTACACCCAGTCATTCCAACCGTAGTACCCGGCCGTGCCAAGGTGAAAGCCGGTCGGGCCAGCCGCAGTGATCGTCAGTGGCCGCTTTGCCCCGCTGGAATCGATCAGGGTGATCGTTCCGTGGGTGAATCGGCGGTTGTCGTCCTGGAAGTGCAGGTCTTGCTCGATGGAAACGAAGCGCTTAGAGGTCCCGTCGGCATTCTGTTGCTCTGCCTGGCACCGGATCTCGCTGAATCCGTCGGCCCGCTCCTCTTGGTAGAAGACGAACAGGGAGTACGCCGATCCGTCGGCGCGAGTCAGAGTCATCGGAAGCCAGGTCATGAACATTTGCTTGATCTTTCGGCCTCCGCGCGGCAAGCCGGGTATCGGCTTGCCAACACCCGGTCGGAGTCCCCACGAGTGGTCGCGGATCGAGATCCAGTTGTCGGCATCGATTTCGGTTCTCACGCCTTCGACCTCCGCCCAGCCGGACGCGACGCCGATCTGGTGGTAGCGCAACACGTTGTGGGTTACCCGATACCCGTCAGGGCTGCGGTCGGGCCATGGATCTTCAAGCGCCGCCTCGAAACTGCCTCGCATCACAACGTCGAATGCGATGGGGGCGTGCTCGGTGGCATCGAGGCTCACTCGTATTGAGCGGAGCGGCTCATCGATGTCGTAGTGGATCGGGCCACCAGCGGACGATGACGCCCGCATCCGCTGCGACATCGACGGGCCGGTCGCCACCATCTCCCTGACCCAACCCGACCGGCGAAATGCGCAAACCCCGATGACCTGGAAAGCCTTGCGCGACGTGGGGTCAGACCTTCCCGGCGATGTGCGTGTCGTCGTCGTTCGCGGCGAAGGGGCATCATTCTCCGCCGGCCTGGACCGGGCCATGTTCACCCCCGAGGGGTTGCCCGGCGTTCCGACCTTCATCGATATGGCGCACGCCCCCGCGGTCGAGGCCGAGCGCATCGTCGAAGGGTTCCAGGAAGCGTTCACCTGGCTAAGTCGGCCCGACATCGTCTCGATCGCCGCCGTTCAAGGGCACGCGATCGGGGCCGGGTTCCAGCTCGCCCTGGCCTGCGACCTGCGCATCGCCGCCGAGGACGCCGAATTCACGATGGCGGAGACCTCGCTCGGTCTCGTCCCCGACCTCGGCGGCACCCGTATCCTCCGTGAGCTCGTGGGATACGCCCGCGCCCTGGAAATCTGCGCGACCGGGCGTCAGATCGCCGCGACGGAGGCAGCCCGCATCGGCCTCGCGAACCTCATCGTGCCGGGAGACGACCTGGACGCTGCCGTCGCCGACCTTGTGACCGCACTTCTGGCGCCGCCCCGCGACGCCGTTTCCGAAACGAAAGCCCTGCTGCTCGGGGCCGCACTGCGCAGCCCCGCCGAACAGCTGCTTGCCGAGCGCCAGGCCCAACTACGCCGAATCCGCGATCTTGCCGGCGTCCACACAGGGATGTAGGGGCGGTCCGACGGCCGCACCCGTTGACGCCGGCAATGCCTTCGCATGTGCTGCTGCGGCGTGCGTCCGTCACGTCTGGCACTCGCGTTTTGTGGCGCGAGGGGGATGGCCCGTCAGCGTCGTGAAGAGCTGCCGCAGCGCTGTCAGCGAGTGCGCGGGTAGAAAGACGTCGCAGTACGGCATCGCCGCGGCCATCGACCCCGCCAGCGGCCGGAACAGAGCGTGAGCGGCGCGCGGGTTGAGCCACACCAGCAGTTCGGCGCGCCGCCGGACCCTCCTCAGTGCGCGCTCGAGCACCTCGGGTGGGTCGGCGTCCCACCCGTCGGAGGCGATGATCACCAGGGCACCTCGGAGAGCGCCGCCGTGCGGTGCGGACAGCAGCCCGGCAACGCTGCGGCCCAGATGCGTGCCGCCGTAACGGTCGGTCACCTTGGCGTTGGCCCTGGCCAGCGCCACCTCCGGTGAGCGATGCGAGAGCACCGCTGTCAGCCGCGTCAGCGACGTGGAGAACGCGAACACCTCGGGGTGTATCCCAGCGCGTCGTAGGGCCGTCGCCCGCATCAGGTGCAGGTAGATCGTCGCATAGGGCTGCATCGACCGGCTGACGTCGCAGACCAGCACGACGCGGCGAGGACGGCGCCGCCGCCGGGTGCGTGCGAGCAGCAGCGGTTCCCAACCGGTGGAGCGGGACGCCTTCATCGTCTCGCGCAGGTCGATCCGCCTGCCGTGCTGGCTCACCTCGCGGCGCATGCTGCGGCGCTGCGGCCAGCGTCCCGTCGCCTGTTCCAGCCATGTCCCCAGCAGGCGGAGATCGCCCGCGTCGAACTGCTCGAATGGTTCGTCGGCGCGCTCGACGATCCGGCTTGGCAGCACGTCGGGTATCGCCACCGCCTTGTCGGGACGCTCTGCCGCGCTGATCACCGAGGGACGCGTCACCCACGGCAGTCCGTCGGCCTCAACGGGTGCGCCGTCGCCGGTCCGCACGCCGGGAACCGAGGCTGCGGGACCGCCCCGCCGCAGCCGTCGGGCCGGCGGCCCCAGTCCCACTGCGCCATCACCGAACACCGCATCGAACGCGTCGTCGAAGGCGGCCAGGTCGTCGACCCGATTCACCAACGTCAGCCGGGCCGCCCAGTACAACCTGGTGCGGGATCGCGGTTCCAGATGCGGCAGCGCTTGTACGAATAAGCTCGGCCCGCTGGCCGCTACGGTTACCCCGGCGGCCCGCATCCGCGCTACCAGCCCGACGGCGAAGGCGGCCAGATCCACGCCGGGAAGCAGGAACAGGGCGGTCATCAGTGCCGACGCAATGACCTGCCCAGCAGGAACCCCAGCAGCAGCGCCAGCCCGACCAGCACCGCCGGGCCGAATTTCTTCAAGGCTGTGCGGCCGGTCAGTTCGAGCAAGTCGATCGGCGCCGGCTCCGCTGCGGCAGCCGCGGTGGCCGCCTCGGATGTCCGCGCTGGCTCCTGTTGTGCCGCGGGCGGTTCCGTCAGCGCCGGCTCCACGGCGGGCTGCGCGGTGCCGGCCAGCTTGGCCTCCAACGACTCGACGAACTGGCCGAGCAGCTTCTCGGA
Organism: uncultured Actinomycetota bacterium; assembly: GCA_963759655.1. Classification (GTDB taxonomy): domain Bacteria; phylum Actinomycetota; class Actinomycetes; order Mycobacteriales; family Mycobacteriaceae; genus Mycobacterium. The sequence continues at coordinate 16,463 of CAVXAG010000010.1, forward strand.
CACCTGCTGCAGCATGCCGCTACCGAATTGCGCCAGCTTGCCGACGATCTTCACATCGGTGTCGACAGTGACTCGACTGTTGTTCCCGTCGGGATGCACCTGAGCGGTGACGACGGCGGCCGCGTTGCCGGTGCCGCGCGCCTCCCGGCCGCGGGCATTGATGACCGCCCGGTGGTTCTCGCGGTCGAGATCGACGAAGTTCGCTTTGCCGGTGAACTCACTTATCACGGGACCGACCTTGACCCTGACCTTGCCCACGTAGTCATCGCCGTCCTGGCCGATCAACTGTGCCCCTGGCATCAGCGGCACCACCTGCGCCAGATCGGTGAGCACGTCCCAGGCGTCGTCGACCGGAACGCTGATCGTGAACTCGTTGGCGATCTTCATTCGCTGATTCCTCTCATCGGTGCGCCGGCGGAGCCGCTGTATTCGACGAGCGCCTCGCGCAGCATCGCACCGTCGTCGGGTGTCTTGGCCAGCGCACCCAGGGTCGCCGGCGTGTCCGGCGTGGCCAGGTCGGCGACGCCCAGCGACACCAGTGCGGCCACCCAGTCGATCGTCTCGGCCACGCCAGGCGGCTTGTCCAAGTCCAAACCCCTTGCTGTGCCGACGAACTGAGTGGCCTGCTCGATGAGCGGTGCGGTTGCTCCCGCAACGGTGCGCCGAACTATCGCCGCCGCGCGGGCCGGCTCGGGGTATTCGATCCAGTGGTAGAGGCAGCGCCGCCGCAGCGCGTCGTGCAAGTCGCGGCTGCGGTTGGACGTCAGCACCGCGACCGGTGGGCGCTCGGCGACGAACGTGCCCAGCTCGGGCACGGTGACCGATGCCTCACCGAGGAACTCGAGCAGCAGCGCCTCGAATTCGTCGTCGGCCCGGTCGATTTCGTCGATCAGCAGCACCGGCGGAGTGGGACCGCGGTGGCGCAGGCACTGCATGATCGGACGGTCGATGAGGTAACTCTCGGTGTACAAGTCGGATTCGTCGATGTTGGCGTGGCGCGCCTCTGCCAGCCGGATGGACAGCAGCTGCCGTTGATAGTTCCAGTCGTAGAGTGCCTCGCTGGCGGTCAGGCCCTCGTAGCACTGCAAGCGGATCAGCGGAGCGTCGAGCACCACGGCCAGGGTTTTGGCCGCGGTCGTCTTGCCCACGCCCGGTTCACCTTCCAAGAGGAGTGGGCGGCCCAGTGTGACCGCTAAGTAGAGCGCCGACGCCGTTCCGACGTCGAGCAGATAGTCATATGTGTCGAAGCGGCGGATGACGTCGTCGACGTCGGCGAAGACGGTCATCGCGACCCCGACGCCAGCAGCCGCCGGTAGTCGTCCCACGTGTCGACGTCGTGCGGGACGCAGCCCTCGACCGGCAGCTCGTGCACCGCGAACCGGCCGGACTCTATCAGTTTCCATACCCCCTTATCGCCATGCAGCCGGCTGAGTGCACTAAAAGTGCTGCGGCTCAACCAGAACGGATGCCCGATGCCGTCGTCGTACCGGCATACCACGATCGGCGCGGAACTTGTTGTGACAAGCCGTTCCGCGGTTGCGGGCGGCACCCCGGGCTGATCGCCGAGCATCAGCACGATTCCCGTCGCTTTCGCGCTCACCAGGGTCAGCGCGGCCCGCAGCGACGACGAACACCCCGAGCCGAAGTCGTCTACGGTTACCACGTCGATGCCTTCTAGCTGCACAGCTTGCCGCACCGCGTCCGCCGCGCCGCCAAGGGTCACGATCAGCTGGTCGAAGCCACACGCGCGTGCTGCATCGACCGACGCGCCGAGCAGATTGGTATCGCCGTACGGTAGTAGCTGTTTCGGTGTGCCGAGGCGGCTGGAGCCGCCCGCCGCGAGCACGACACCCGTAACTGATCGCCCCGTCATTGGTCGACTTTCTCTGCTGCGAATGACGCGTGGCATCCCGGGCTGCAGAACCAGTAGTCGTCGGCGTCGAGTCGCAGGTGTTCGGTGCCCGGACCGATCGTCACGGTCATGCCGCATACCGGATCGACCGCCGTCGCGGTAGGCGCGGGCCAAGTGGTGACGACCCGCAGACCGCCCACCCGGATTCCGCGGATGAGGTCGGCAACGATCGACACTGCTATCTCCGCGGGGGTCTTCGCGCCGATGTCCAGTCCGACTGGCGTGCGGACCCTGGCCCGCTCAGCCTCGGACAAGGTGAGCTCCGATAGCACGGCCGCGCCGCGAATTCTGCTGGCCACCAGGCCGATATAGCCCAACCCGGCATCCAGAGCGGACCGAATCGTTTGGGCCTCTGGCCCGCCGTGGCTGGCGATGACCACGGCGGTGAGTCCCGTGAGGCCGTCCGCACCGTCGCGGCGCACCTCGAAACCCACCACCGCACACACTTCGGCCAGCTTGTCGGCGATTGGCGTGGCACCGACGATTCCGACCAAGGGCGACGGAAGCCACGGCGCGAGGAAGATTTCCAGTGCGCCGCCGGACAGGCACGGGTTGACCACGACGGATGCGCCGGGTGCTTCCGGGAAGTGGGTTTCGCCATCGGGCAGCACCCGCAAAAGCACACTCTCCCCAGTCTGCAGCGCGCAGCGCGTGGCTTGGCGAACTGAGTTCTGTGCGCACTGTCCGCCGACGAAGCCCTCGATTGTCCCGTCGGGCAACACGATTGCTTCGTCGCCCGCGTGCGCTGACGTGGGTTGTTGGGCCCGCACCACGGTGGCGTGGACGAACGGCGTCCGGGCCTGCACCAACTGCCTGGCACGGTCGCTTATCGTCATCGGTATCGGTCCTTAGATTGGCGGCGTCGGTCTGCCCTGCATCGCCTCCCACACGCGTGAAGGGGTCAGCGGCATGTCGGCATGGCGAACACCGAACGGCGCCAATGCATCCACCACCGCGTTCACCACCGCCGGGGGTGAGCCGACGGTCGCCGACTCGCCGATCCCCTTGGCGCCGATAGGGTGGTGGGGTGAGGGCGTGACTGTGAATCCGGTCTCGAGGTGCGGAACCTCCAGCGCGGTCGGGATCAAGTAGTCCATCAGCGAACCGCCGAGACAGTTGCCCTCTTCATCGAATCCGATGAATTCCATCAACGCCATCCCGATTCCGTCGGCGATGCCGCCATGCACCTGGCCCTCGATGATCATCGGGTTGATCCGGGTTCCGCAGTCATCGACGGCGAGGAACCGACGCACCTTGACAACAGCCGTTCCGGGGTCGACGTCGACGACGCAGAAGTAGGCCCCGTATGGGTACGTCAGATTCTCGGGGTTGTAGCACACCTGAGCGTCGAGGCCGCCTTCGATGCCCTCCGGCAGGTCGCCGGCGCCGTGTGCTCGCATCGCGATGTCCTGGATGGTCACCGAGGCGGACGGATCACCCTTGACGCTGAAGGACCCCTTCTCCCACTCCAGGTCGGCGACCGACGCCTCCAGCATCCCGGAGGCGATGATTTTGGCCTTGTCACGGACCTTTCGTGCCACCAGCGCCGCAGCCGCACCTGACACCGGCGTCGACCGACTGCCGTACGTGCCCAACCCGAACGGTGTCTGGTCGGTGTCGCCGTGCACCACATCGATGTCGTCCGGCGGGATGCCCAACTCCTCGGCGACGATCTGGGCGAACGTCGTCTCGTGGCCCTGTCCCTGGGTCTGCACAGACAACCGCACCACGGCTTTCCCGGTCGGGTGAATCCGCAGTTCGCATCCGTCCGCCATGCCGAGCCCGAGGATGTCCATGTCCTTGCGGGGACCGGCGCCGACGGCTTCAGTGAAGAATGCCATCCCGATGCCCATCAGCTCGCCGCGCTCGCGCCGCTCCTTCTGTTCTCGGCGCAGTGCGTCGTAGCCGATCATCTCCATGGCCTTGCGCATCGTGGTCTCGTAGTCGCCGGAGTCGTAGACCCAGCCGGTCTTGGACTGGTACGGAAACTGCTCAGGACGCAAGAGATTTCGCAGCCGCAGTTCGGCGGGATCCATCTCGAGCTCATCCGCCAGGCAGTCGACCAGCCTTTCTACGAAGTAGACCGCCTCCGTGATCCGGAACGAGCAGGCATACGCCACCCCACCGGGCGCCTTGTTCGTGTACACCGCGGTCATGTGGCAATAGGCCGCGTCGAGGTCGTAGCTGCCGGTGAAGACGCCGAAGAAGCCGGCGGGGTATTTCATCGGCGCGGCTTGGCCATTGAATGCGCCGTGGTCGGCCAGCACGTTCGACCGGATCGCCAGCATCTTGCCGTCGCGCGTCGCCGCGATCTCGCCGACCATGATGTAGTCGCGGGCGAAACTGGTGCTGGTCAGGTTCTCGCTGCGGTCCTCCATCCACTTCACCGGCTTGCCGAGCAGCAGCGAGCCGACGATCGCGCAGACGTAACCCGGATAGATTGGCACCTTGTTGCCGAACCCACCGCCGATGTCGGGGGAGATCACCCGGATCTTGTGCTCGGGCAGTCCCGCGACCAGCGCGTACAGCGTGCGGTGTGCATGCGGCGCCTGCGAGGTTGACCACAGGGTCAACTTGCCGGTGACGGGATCCAGGTCGGCCACCGCGCCGCAGGTCTCCATCGGCGCGGGATGCACACGGGGGTAGACGATTTCCTGCTTGACGACAACCTCGGCGTTGGCGAACGCGGCGTCAGTGGCGGCTGCGTCGCCGACCTCCCAGTCGAAGATGTGGTTGTCCGACTTGCCATCGAGGTCGGTGCGGATCACTGCGGCCGACGTGTCCAGTGCCTTGCGCGCGTCGATCACCGGGTCCAACGGGTCGTATTCGACGTCGATCAACTCCAGCGCGTCCCGCGCCGAGTAGCGATCCTCGGCGACGACGAACGCCACCTCCTGGCCCTGGAAACGCACCTTGTCGGTGGCCAGCACCGCCTGCACGTCGTTGGACAGCGTCGGCATCCACGCCAGACCCTTTTCGGCGAGGTCGGCGCCGGTCACGACCGCCTTCACCTTCGGATGCGCCTGGGCCGCAGTGGTGTCGATGCCGACGATGCGGGCGTGGGCGAACGGCGAACGCAGGATGGCCAGATGCAGCATGCCGGGCAGCGCGACGTCGTCGACGTACGTGCCGCGGCCCCGGATGAACCGCGGATCCTCTTTGCGCAGCATTCGGCCATGCCCGCAGGGCTTTTGGTCGTTGTCGGCGGTGTCTTCCGGGCTGGTGCCGGTCATATCGCGGGTTTCGAGGGTGGTCATGAGCTGCTCCCGGCTTCCAGCAGCGGCTCGGCGCCCTCGCCGAATTCGACTGCGCGTCCGTTGGAATGTCTGGCGGCCCACTGGATGGAGCGCACGATTGTTGTGTAGCCGGTGCAGCGGCAGATCTGCCCGGAGATGGCTTCGCGGATCGTCTCCTCGTCAGGGTCGGGTGTCCGGTCGAGCAGCGCCCGGGCGGTGATCATCATTCCCGGCGTGCAGAAGCCGCACTGCAGGCCGTGGCACTGCATGAACCCTTCCTGCACCGGGTCCAGCTTGCCGTCGGTTTCCAGGCCTTCGACGGTGCGAATGCTGTGCCCGCTTGCCATCGCGGTGAGCATTGTGCAGGACTTCACCGGCTCGCCGTCGACCGCAACCACGCAGGTACCGCAGTTGCTGGTGTCGCAACCCCAATGAGTTCCGGTGAGGCGCAAGTGATCTCGAAGGAAATGTACGAGCAGCATGCGCGGCTCGACGTCAGCGGTCACCGACTCGCCGTTGACGGTCATTGTCACCTGCATCGTCGGGGCCTTTCTATGCGGCGCTTGCTAAGAGGCGCTGCGCGCCCGCTGAACCGCGGTGCGCAGTGTTCGGATCGTCAGCTCGGTGGCGAGGTGCAGCTTGTAGTCCGCGCTGCCGCGCATGTCGGTTGCGGGCGCGCATGCTTCGGCGGCACGTCGGCCCGCATCCGCGAACACCTCGTCGGTGGCCTGCCGGCCAACCAATGCTTCGCTGACCGCGGCCAGTCCGGGCGCGTCGGCATTGACGGCCGTGAGGCCGACTCGGGCGGCGGCGATCTGGTCTCCATCGAGGGTGACCGCAGCGCCGGCCGCGGTGACGGCCCAGTCTCCGACGCGGCGCTCCACCTTGGCGTAGGCACTGGAGCTATTGGAGCGCAGCGGGATTCGTATCTCGACCAGTATTTCGTTATGTGCCAGCGACGTTTCGTAGGGTCCGGTGAGGAAGTCGTCGATACCGACCTCGCGGGTGCCCGACGGCCCACGGGCCACACACACCGCGCCGACCACCCTGCAGACAGTGGTCAGGTCCTCGGCCGGATCGGCCTGGCACAGTGAGCCGCCGACGGTTCCGCGGTTGCGCACCACCGGATCGGCGATCACGCGCTCGGCGTCCCGAAAGATCGGGCACACCGAGGCCAGCGCCTCGGACTCTAGGGCTTCGCGGTGACGCGTCATCGCGCCGATGCGCACCACCGACGGGTCGACGACGATGTAGCCGAGTTCGCCGGCCAAGTCATTGATGTCGACGAGGTACTCGGGGTTGGCGATGCGCAGCTTCATCATCGGCAGCAGGCTGTGCCCGCCGGCGACGACCATCGCCCCTTCCCCTAACTGGTCGAGCAATCCGATCGCGTGGTCGACGCTTGTCGCACGTTCGTATTCGAAGGGTCCGGGCACCTGCATCGCAACGACCTCCCTGGGAGGGAAGTCCAGTGTCTGACCGTCTGACCTCGACGTCAATAGTCAGTTAAGCGATCGCTTAACCGGCCCCGGGGTCGCTGAGCGTGTGCTCATGAGGGTCCTGCACCGGGTGCTCGTCGTGGTGAATTCGGCCTTCGAGCTCGGCCAATGGGCGCCCGCCGCCACCCCACCGGCCCGCGATGATCTCGGCCGCGATCGACACCGCGGTCTCCTCCGGCGTCCGGGCGCCCAGATCGAGCCCTATCGGGCTGGCCAGGCGGTTCAGCTCGGCGTCGGTGAGTCCCGCCTCGCGCAGTCGCGCGATCCGGTCGCGGTGGGTGCGCCGCGATCCCATTGCTCCGATGTAACCCACGTCCGTCAACTGCAGCGCCACCTTCAGCACCGGCACGTCGAACTTCGGGTCGTGGGTCAGCACGCAGATCACTGTGCGCCCGTCGATAGCCCCGGCCTCCACCTGCGTCGCCAGGTAACGGTGCGGCCAGTCCACGACCACTTCTTCGGCGGTGGGGAACCGCGACGGCGTGGCGAACACCGGGCGGGCGTCGCAGATGGTGACCCGGTAGCCGAGGAACGATCCCTGCTGCGCGACCGCCGCAGCGAAGTCGATCGCGCCGAACACCAGCATCCGCGGCCGCGGTGCGAAGCTGGACACGAACACTTCCATCCCCAACCCGCGGCGCTGCCCGTCGGGTCCGTAGCCCAGGACTTCCGTACGGCCGGCCGCCAGCAGGCCGCGCGCGTCATCGGCAACGGCCGCGTCGGCGCGCTCCGAGCCCAGTGTGCCGTCGACGGTGTCGGGCCGGATCACGAGTCGCCGACCCACCCGATCGGCGTCGGGATGCGCGATCACGGTCGCGACCGCGGTGGGGCGCTGCGCGGCGATGTCGTCTGCCACCGTTTCCAGCTGAGGGAAGGTCCGCGGCGACACCGGTTCGGCGAAGACGTGGATGATCCCCCCGCACGTCAGTCCGACCGCGAACGCGTCGTCGTCGGTGATGCCGTACTGCTGCAGCTGAGGCCGTCCGCTACGCACCACCTCGTTGGCGAGTTCGTACACCGCCCCCTCGACGCAGCCGCCGGACACCGAACCGCTCACTGACCCGTCGGGTGCCACCACCATGGCCGCGCCCGCAGGCCGCGGCGCCGAGCGCAAGGTCCGCACCACGGTGCCGACACCCGCCGTGTCGCCCGCCCGCCAAATCGACATCAGATCGTCGAGCACATCGCGCACGCCACCCAACGTAGGCTCGTTTCCGTGACACCGGCTCAGCTTCGGGCCTTTTCGGCGGTGGTCCGCCTCGGCTCGGTGCGGGCGGCGGCCGAGGAACTCGGCGTCTCCGATGCGGGGGTGTCGATGCACGTGGCCCAGCTGCGCAAAGAGCTCGACGATCCCCTGTTCGTCCGGGCCGCCGCCGGCATCGCGTTCACCCCCGGTGGCCTGCGGTTGGCCAGCAGGGCGGTCGAGATTCTCGGCCTCCAGAAGCAGACCGCGATCGAGGTGACCGAGGCCGCGCACGGACGGCGGCTGCTGCGGATTGCGGCGACGCCGGGGTTCGCCGAGCACGCGGCACCGGGACTCATCGAGCTGTTCTCGTCGCGGGCCAAGGACTTGTCCGTGGAGCTCAGCGTCCACCCGACGAGTCAGTTCAGAAATCTGATCGTCAGCCGTTCTGTCGACATCGCGTTGGGTCCCGCGCGCGGCGATTCGGCTAATTCCAACGGCTCGATCGTGGTGCAGCCGTTTCTGAAGTATCAGATGATCGCCGTGATGTCGCCGGGCAATCCGCTCGCCGCTGTCGCGGCCACACCGGCGTTACTGCGGGCCCAGCAGTGGATGCTGGGCCCGTCGGCAGGCAGCGTCGACGGGGAGATCGCCGCCATGCTTCATGATCTGGCCATCCCCGAATCCCGGCAACGGATCTTTCAGAGCGACGCCGCCGCATTGGAGGAGGTTCGCCGCGTCGGCGGGGTGACGCTCGTGGTCGGGTTCGCGGTCGCCAAGGATCTGGCGGCCGGGCGGCTGGTGCACGTGCGAGGGCGGGGCCTTCAGGCGCCGGGCGAATGGTGCGCTTCGACGCTGCCGCCGGCCGCCCGCCAGCCCGCTGTATCGGAGCTGCTGGGGTTCATCACCACCCCGCGCTGCACTCAGGCCATGATCCGCGGAACCGGCGTCGGCGTGACCCGCTTCCGGCCCAAGGTGCACGTCACGCTGTGGAGCTAGGTCGACTTCCGGCGGCACTCGGCCGATTGCCGCCCCACCCCGCTAGAAGCAGGGTGCTGAAGCTGCCGGCGGGGTGAGGTCGTCGACCTACCCGCTCGACGCCGAGCTCATCAGCAGGGGTAGCACGCCCATCCACGCTCGCCAAACCGCCAGAACCAGCCCGGGCCGCAGCCCTCCGCGCCGGTAGTGCCGTTGCAGGCGAGCGGTTGCACGGGCGGCGTCGTGGTCTGCGTGGACGTGTCTGTCACATACGGTGTCGGCTGGACGGTTTGGGCATGGGCAACCGGTGCCAATACACCCGTCATGAGTGCCGCTGCGGCGAATGCCATCGCAAATTTACGCATTGAACGTTCCCCTCAATCCGTCTGTATTTGGGATAGCTGACATTACGCCGGTCTGGTCTGTCAGGTGCAGTTATTGAGGGTCGGCGATAGAGATTATCTCGCCGGTAATGCGACGTTCTACAGGTTGTAAAGCGCTCCTGCATCAGGACGTGCCGGCACGAAATTCCTGCCTGCTTCGTTGCCTGTTACTGCGGGGCGTTCTTGGCTTGCTGCTCCGCGGCGTGGTCCTCGATGGCCTTGCCGATTGCGTGTGCGGCACGGTCTACGAACGTGGTCCCGCTCCCGACCACCCAGTCGCTTGACGCGGATGGTCCCGCGAGTTGGCCCGTGAAGCGCGGCATCACGTACTGCGCGAACAGTTCGTAACTGTGCAGCTTCGCCGCGGGTGCAGCCCAGTCGTGGTCGAAGAGAAGGAATGCACCGAAACCGCCGTTGCTCGCCTCGACGAGCTCCTCGATCTTGGTCACCGCGTCCTCGGGCGTGCCGATCACTGCGAAACCGGACTCACGATTGTTGGCGATGATCTCTGCCGGTGTGTCACCCCGCACTGGTCCGGCCGGCAGGATGTGCGCGAAGTAACGAGAGAACTCCGCGATCCCGTACTCGACGTCGCGCTCGGCTTGCTCGCGGGTTTCGGCCAGGTGCATCGGACCGACCAGGCGCCACTTCGACCGGTCCGCGACGTGACCGTGCTCCAGCGCGACCTCCTCCCACGTCACCCAGTGGTGGGCAAGCAGGTCCATGCCCTGCTTCGCGGTGGCAGCGATCGACAACATGCCGATGCCGTGCCTTCCCGCTCCGCGCGGCCCGGTGGGCGAGAAGGACGCGGCGACTGCGACGTCGAAACAGGGGTCGCTGTACGGCTTGAGCTGCAGGCGCGCGTCCTGAAGTGTGAACCCGTCGGTGTGCATGGTGACGGTTTCGCCGCGCAGCAGCCGCATAATCGCATCGAGGCACTCCTCCATGCGCGGCCGCTGCTCGTCCGCAGGGATGCCGAGCATGTGCGCATCCGATGTGAGCTGGCCTGGGCCGCAACCGAGCATCGTCCGGCCGCGGGTGAGGTGGTCCAGCAGGACCATGCGATCGGCCAGCATCAACGGGTTGTGGTACGGCAGGGAGCTCACGCCCGTGCCGAGCCTGATGCGCTTGGTGCGCTCCGCGGCGACGCCGATGACGATCTCGGGCGACGAGATGATCTCGAATCCGGCGGAGTGGTGTTCGCCGATCCACGCTTCGTCGAAGCCGAGGTGGTCCATCGCCACGATCAGGTCCAGGTCTCGCTCGATGGCCAGCGTGGGGTTCTGCCCGACCGGGTGGAAGGGAGCCATGAAGTTTCCGAAGCGCATCCGCCAATTCTTGCCCCTGGCAAGCTCCTGGTGGTCCACTTCCGTTCGAGCCGACACAACATTCCGACCATCGGCACGGGCGATGTTTGTCGTTCTACGGACCGGGTAATCAGTGCACACGCGTTTACTGAATCTCAGGTCCGGTGGATGTATCTGGACTGAGCCAATACCGAGGCAATGGAGCCACCCTATGGAGTTGAAGATGCGGAGCCTGACGCGGTGGAGTGCTGCTCCCGCGAAGGATGTCGAGACCGCGGTGTCCCCGAAGGTCAATGTGGTGCGCGGGCTGGTGGCCCGCGCGACGACGCCGCTGTTGCCCGACGACTACCTCAAGTTGCTCAATCCGTTGTGGTCCGCGCGGGAACTGCGTGGGGTAGTGGTCGATGTCTGCAAAGAAACTGAAGACTCGGCGACGGTGACGATCAAGCCGGGATGGGGCTTTTCCGGAAACTACCGGCCCGGTCAGTATCTGGGGATCGGGCTTCGGATCGATGGCCGCTGGCACTGGCGGTCCTACTCGCTCACATCGATCCCGCGGCGAGACAAAAAGCTGCTCTCCATCACCGTGAAAGCCACCCCTGAGGGATTCCTGTCGTCCCATCTTGTCAACGGCGTCGAGGCCGGCACCGTGGTTCGGCTGGCAACCCCGAAGGGCGATTTCGCGCTGCCTGACCCGCCGCCGGGCAAGTTGTTGTTCATGACAGCGGGCAGCGGCATCACCCCCGTCATCGCGATGCTGCGCTCGCTCAAGCAGCGTGGCCAGATGCCCGACATCGTGCATATCCATTCGGCGCCCGTCGTCGATGAGGTGATATTTCACGACGAGTTACGTGCGTTGGAGCGCACCCAGCCCGGCTACCGGTTGCATCTGCAGTTGACCGCAGACATGGGCAAGGTCGACTTCGCCGAGATTGACGGCGTGGTTGCGGACTGGAAGGACCGTTCCGCGTGGGCGTGTGGTCCACCCGCAATGCTCGACACGGTCGAGAAGGTATGGGCGGAAGCGGGTGTCACGGACAGCCTGCACATGGAGCGGTTCACCATCTCGCGCACCGACAAAGGCGGCGAGGGCGGCACGGTCACCTTCGCCGTCTCGGACAAGGGCATCGAACTCGACGGTGCCACCACACTGTTGGAAGCCGGCGAGAAGCTGGGCATCCAGATGCCGTTCGGATGCCGAATGGGCATCTGCCAATCCTGCGTGCTGCCGCTGGAATCGGGCTACGTGCGTGATCTCCGGTCCGGAACCGAGCACGGCGCCGGCGACCGAATCCAGACGTGCATCTCCGCCGCTTCCGGCGACTGCACCATCAACATCTAGGGGGCTGTAATGGCTATCACCGACATCAAACGGTACGCACACCTCACCGAGGCCGACGTCGAGGAGTTGGCCCGCGAACTGGACGCGATCAGAACCGACATCGAAGAGTCCAGGGGCGAACGGGATGCGCGGTACGTGCGCAGGACCATCCAGTTGCAGCGCGCGTTGGCGGCCGGCGGCCGAATCGCCTTGCTGGCAAGCAGGAACAAGGTCGCCTGGGTCGCCGGCACCGTCATGCTCGCCGCCGCGAAGATCATCGAGAACATGGAACTCGGGCATAACATCACCCACGGCCAGTGGGATTGGATGAACGACCCGGAGATTCATTCCACCGAGTGGGAGTGGGACACCACCTCTCCGAGCGTGCAGTGGAAGAAGTCGCACAACTTTGTGCATCACAAATACACCAACATCGTCGGGATGGACGACGACGTGGGCTACGGACTGCTCCGTGTCACCCGAGACCAGCGCTGGGACAAATGGAATATCGGCAATCCGGTCTACAATCTGCTGCTCGGAACACTTTTCGAGTGGGGAGTAGCGGCTCACGGGGTGGAATTGTCGAAGGTCCGCAGAGGCGAGAAATCCAAGGACGAGGTCCGCAGGGACTTGCGCGTGATCGGCAAGAAGGTCGGCAAGCAGGTCGGCAAGGACTATGTGGTCTTCCCGGCCTTGTCGGGCCGGAACTGGAAGCACACCCTGCGCGCCAACGTGACGGCTAACCTCATCCGCAACTACTGGTCGTACATGGTCATCTTCTGTGGGCACTTCCCCGACGGCGCCGAGAAATTCACTCCCGAGGAATACGAGGCGGAGACGCACGCAGAGTGGTACCTGCGGCAGATGCTTGGGTCGGCGAACTTCAAGGCCGGGCCCGTGATGGCTTTCATGAGCGGAAACCTGTGCTACCAGATCGAGCACCACCTGTTTCCCGACCTGCCCAGCAACCGGTACGCCGAGATATCCGAGCGCATCACAGCCCTTTGCGACAAGTACGACCTGCCCTACACGACCGGATCCCTTGGGCATCAGTACATGCAGACATTCTGGACCATCCTGAAGCTCGCGCTCCCGGACAAGTTGCTCGAAGCCGGCGCCGACGATGCACCGGAAACCAACTCGGAGCGCAAGTTCCGAATCCGTGCCGGTCTCCGGGACAGCTTTGTTGTCGATCCCGACACGGGCCGACGCGGCGGACTGCGGACGGCGTTACGCGAGCTGCGCAGCGGGGACGCTTGATCATCGGCGGAGCGCGGGGACCTGGATCGGTCCGGGCTCGGGAAGCCGGTGTCCAGTCGGGCGCATTCCGTCGGCGAGCAGTGTGAGATAACGGCGAATGTCCTGGGCGTCGCCTAACCCGCTGTGTACTAAGGCGAGTGCCATGATCACCACCGCGGTTAGGTCGCGGCCGGTGATTTCGGGTCGGATTGCGCCGGCTTCGCGGGCGCGCCGCACGACGCGATCTTTCGCGGCGGCGTACTCGTTCCATGTGTCCAGGTCGATGACGGCGGACTCGCGGGCCAGCGAGACCAAGACGGGGTGAGCGGCGAACGCCTCGACAGTGCTGGTCAGCATTGCCACAAGGTCGTCCCAGGGGTCTGGCCCGCTGTCAATGATGGCCGTCGCGATGTCTGCGGCAAACACATGCTCCGCAACGGCTTTGATGAGTTCTTCGCGGGTTCTGAAGCGCCTATAAATGGTGGCGACCCCGACACCGGCGCGGCGAGCGATTTCGTCTTGCGAGACCCCGGGCCCGTCCTGTTCGAATGCCTGCGCGGCTGCGTCGAGAATCCTGGCGTTGTTGCGTGCGGCATCCGACCGCGGGCTGCGCGTCACTCGGTGACGATCCTGAGCGCACCGGACGGGCACAGCGCTACCGCCCGACGAATGTGCTCCTGCTCGCCGACCGGCACGTTTGGGGTTGCAATCACCACGATGCCGTCGTCGTCCTGGTCGAAGACGGCCTCGGCGGTCACGACGCAGATGCCTGCACCGATGCACACGTCGCGGTCGGCCCGAATGCGCGTTGACGTCACCATGTGACATCCAATGAGCGCACACCGTAGATGAAATGGGTCTTCTTGAATTGGACCTCGGAGAGCTCAGAGCCCTCGGAGATGTCACCGGCGAGCCGTAACCGCGGGAAGCGCCGCAGCAGCGCGGGGTAGGCGATCCGCATTTCCATGCGGGCCAACGGGGCGCCCAGGCAGTGGTGGACTCCGTGCCCGAACGCCAGATGGCCCGGCTCGCCACGACCGATGTCGAGCGTTTCGGGTGACGCGATGAACCGTGGATCACGATTGCCTACCGGCATCGACAACAGCACGAGTTGGCCTGCGGGAATGGTGACTCCGTCGATCTCGACATCGGTGGTGGTCATTCGCGGTATCGCTGTCTGCACCACCGACAGGTAGCGCAGGAGTTCCTCGATCGCCGGGCCCACCGCTTCGGGAAGGTCGCGGACCGCGGCAAGCTGCTCAGGATGCTCCAGTAGCGCCAGCGTTCCGAGAGCCAGCATGTTCGACGTCGTCTCATGACCGGCCAGCAGAAGCAAAGTGCCGATGCCGGTGAGTTCAGCGTCGGTGACATCATCGCCGTACTTGCGAACCAGGGTCCCGAGAATATCGTCGCCTGGTTCCCGGCGTGCCCGCCCGACGAGCGATCGCATATAACCGCGGCCTTGCATTGCTAGCTCCATGCGTTCCGGCATCGGCAGCGCGAGATCGAGTTGGCGGGCCGAACGTCGTTGAAAGCCGTCGCGCTCGTCGTACGGGACGCCAAGCAGCTCGCAGATCACCAACGAGGGGATGGGCAGCGCGAACTGGGCGACCAGCTCCGCGGGCGGCCCCGCGTCTTCCATCGCATCGAGGTGCTGCTCGACAATTTCGACGACCCGCGGTTCGAGTTGATTCATCCGCCGCATGGTGAACTCCGGCGACAACATGCGGCGCAGCCGCGTGTGGTCGGGAGGGTCCGTGCCAAGCAGACTTCCTGCGGTGTCCGCCTCGGGTTGGATGTCGGCGCCCTCCGGCGGCGCGGGCGAGTTGAGCAGGCCGGGCCAGGCCGGCCTGCGGTTGGAGAACCGTTCGTAGTCGGCCAGCGCGTTCTTGACGTCGGCGTAGCGCGTCACGACGTACGCGGGCACCCCGAACATCGTGACCATCCGCTGCACGGACGCCGATTCCCGAGCTTCGGCCAGCTCAGGTGCCGGACTGACTCCATCGCGGCGCAGGTACATCGGGAGCTCGGTGGTGTGACTCATACCGCCAGGGTACAGACGAACCGATAGATGCCTATCAATTAGCGCATGGTCGGCTTAGCCGGGGTTGTCCCCGACAAGCGATTCGTCCCAGCCGTTCACGTGTTGCTCGTGGTGCTCTTCATGTGTCTCTGCGGGCTCTTCATGCTCGGGCGCGAAATTCTCCTGATGTTCGGTGCCCGTCACCCCGCCCAGGGCAGCAAGAGCGGCGTGGACTTTCCCGGCGTCCTCTTCGCTGGGGGTTCCGCCGGCTTCAAGTTCATCGAGGAGGTTCGCGGACAGCCCCGCCCCGTTGGCCACTTCCTCGGCGGACAATTTGGCGTTGATGCGCGCGACGTATAACTGTTGACCCACAGTCGATCCCGGTGCTTCGGCGGCTTGGGTCATCAGAGCGTCGTAACGACGCCGTACCCCGCTGAGCGCCACAATCACCGCGGGTGACGGCCTGCTGCTGCGTGCCGCTTCGGTGAGAGCGGCTCGCAGCTTCCGCATGCCCGAGAGAACGACATCCGCGCGCTTGTGGAACTTCTTGTCCTCTGCAAACGGCAACGCATCGATTGCTGCTGCGTACATGTGCATCGCCGCCTCGGAGAGGCTGACGATGATTGTTGAATCACCTTGAGGCGGCATCGGCTGTCCCATCGGCCCTCAATTCTGTAGCGGTCAGTCACGCTGGGGTGAGCAGCGGTGAAGCGCGTGTTTCCCGGCCGCATCGCTGCAAGCAATCACGGTTGAGAGTAGCCGTCCATCGCGGGTCTCGTACACCTGGAACGACGATCCCCAGCAATGATGCGATGTACTCGCAGGCCGCAACGTCTCACGGCTTGTGAGACCGGCCGTCTAATGGTGGGATCGCGGTGGCGCGCGGCCGCCAACCAGGGTGTGGTGGCGACCAGAGGCGCTGCTGAACCTGAACCCGCGTTGTGGGAGGCTCGGGCAGACGGGAGGCCAAGATGACCGGACTAGCACAATCCACCACGGAACTCGAGCCATCGGAACGCGGCGAGGTCAGTCCCGATACCGAGCCGATACCGCTGCCGGCGCAAGTTCGCCCCGCTCCGCGCCGCCTCGGTTCACTTCCAGGCTGGTCCGGAATCGGCTGGCTGGTCTGCGGCACCGCAGCCTTCCTTTCGATCGCCTGGTTCATCCTCCGCAGTCCCGGCGTGATCGGGTCCAAGGCAGAGTGGTTCTTCGGCGCCGTCGTGTTTTGTGTCGTCCTGGTGTCCATGTGGCAAACCGCCAGCATCCAACGCCAAGCGAATCGGAACGCGGCTGACGCAGCCGAACGACATCAACGCGAGTTGGCCGTCGCCGACCAGCGCTCGGCACGCGAACTGGCGCAGATGCAGGCACTGCATCGCGCCGAGATGGAAGCTCAACGGGAGCTGGCTCGCATAGAGCGCATCCACCTCGTCGGTCAGCTACAGAAGCAGGCGATGATCGATGTGTCGCGCACCATCGGCGCGCACACGCAAATACTGGCGACACTGTGGAACCAGGGCGCCAGGATCCTGCGCATCGAGGAGCGCGACGAGCGCGAGGATGCCATGAACCCGATCTTCGAGCAGATCAGCCAAACCGTGAACGACTTCTCAGTCGAGCTCGCCAACGCCCACTTGCTCGTTGAGGACGACGGGTTGCATCAAGCGCTGGATAGCGTCAACGAGGCCGTTCTGATGGCGATTCGTGTCGCGCAGGATGTGCACGTTGGCATCGTTGAGGGGCGCGCACCGCAACCCAATCCCATCCCGCCCGTTCAGCACTTGATGCAGACCAGAGCCGCAGAAGCTCGGCGTCTCGCGTGGGACTTGGTCCGATCCGGGCTCAGTGACAACGAGAGTGAAGCCCGACCAAATTAGGGCTCGGGTCGGGGGTCCGCCGCAGTCGCGTCGTCTTTATCGGTTGCGCCGGTAATTGCGCTTCTTGACCTCATCGCAGGCATGATGCTAAGCAGATGCTCAGCACTCGCCGGTGTTCGAACGCCAAGATGATCAAGAAGATGATCAAGAAGATGAGGAAGGGTCAGCGATGACGCTGCAGACGGTTTTGGATGACATTCAGAAACGCCCCGGCACGGGTGACGTGATTCCTGTTTTCGATCCCGCCACCGAAGAGCAGATCACTGAGTTCAAAGATTGCGGCCCCGAAGCCGTCAACGACGCGGTTGCACGCGCGAAGGCGTCCTTCGAGTCAGGTGTCTGGCATGAGAAATCGGGGAGCGAGCGGGCCAAGGTGCTGTGGCGTGTCGCCGATCTGATTGATCAGAACACCGCGGTTCTGGCCGAGCTTGAGTCGCTGAACGCGGGCATGACCCCACTGCAGGCGCAGGGGACCGTCGCGGTCAGTGCCGAGTTTTTCCGGTACTACGCCGGCTGGTGCACCAAGATCGAGGGGATCGCGGCCGACGTGCACACCGGCGGTCTCACCGGCTTCGACTCCCGCATGCACACCTACACGCTCAAAGAGCCCTACGGTGTGGTCGGGCTGATCTTCCCCTGGAATGGACCGATCTTCAATTTCTGTGCCAAGCTCGCGCCGTCGCTCGCGGCGGGCTGCAGCAGTGTCGTCAAGCCGGCCGAGGAGACGCCACTCTCGGCGCTCGTTCTCGATGGAATCCTGGCCGAGGCCGGGGTTCCTGACGGGGTCGCGAACTTGTTGGTCGGCTACGGTCACACCGCGGGTGCGGCGATCACCGCGCATCCCGACGTCGAGAAGGTCGCCTTCACCGGATCGACGGAAGTCGGCCGGGAAATCGTGCGTGCGGCCGGCGAAAGCAACCTCAAAAAGGTCACGCTGGAACTCGGCGGGAAGTCGCCGGTGCTGATTTTCGATGACGCCAACCTGAAGACGGCCATCCCGATGGCGGCCTTCGGCACTTTTGTGCACTCCGGACAGGCATGTGTGTGCGGGTCGCGCATTTTCGCGCAGCGCGGTGTCTACGAGAAGGTCGTGGAAGGAATCGCGAACATCGCGAACACCGTGCAGATGGGCGGCCCGAAGGAGGAGGGCAGCATGATCGGCCCGCTGATCAGCCAGAAGCAGCTCAACCGCGTGTTGGGCTACCTCGACCAGGGCAGGTCCGATGGCGTCGAGCTCGTCGCTGGCGGGCATCGCCTCGACCGCAAGGGGTACTTCGTGCACCCGACCGTCGTCACCAACGTCGACCCGGCCACGAGCAGGCTGTTCCAGGAGGAGATTTTTGGGCCGGTCGTCACCATCCTGCCGTTCGACGACGACGACGAAGCCGTCGCCCTGGCCAACGACACCACGTACGGATTGGCCGCCACCGCCTGGACAAACGATCTTGGCCGCGCGCACCGGCTGGCCAAGCGGCTGAAGGCCGGAACCGTGGGGTTGAACTGTCAGTTGCAGTTCGATCACTCGATGCCCTTCGGCGGGTACAAGCAGTCCGGTTGGGGCTACGAGTCGGGCAAGGCCGGCCTTGAGACCTACCTGCAGACCAAGGTCGTCTGGTCGCAAATGTAGGCCCGGCTGGGATGCCCGGCTAAGCCCTGCGGAGACCGTGCGCCAACGGAATGCACGCGGCTGTGCATTCGGTCGGCGTCGCCTTGTCGTAACTCGACCTTGTCGTAACTCGACCTTGTCGGAACTCGATGTCGTGCCGGCGGTTGGGTTAGCCGTCATTTGTCGTGACAGATAGTGCATCTACTTTTTGCCCTGCGGTTGCTGCCCGGGCGGTTATGGTGTTCGCTGATTTCGCAGTTTGCCGGGAGGCTGATGTGGAGCGCGTCGCCGCGGGGCCGTGGCATGCTCTACCTCCCGACACCGATGTCGATCGAAATCGCGGACGCGATGTTCGACAGAGCCCCCCGAGGGAGGTTTCGATGCAGATTTCCGGGATGTCTGGCAACGAGCTCTACTGCCTCGCGCAGAAGGGGTTTCAGCCCGGTGAGATCGTCGTGGGCAACAGCGTGTGCTCGATGGGGCTGCGCGGCGCGATCGGCAGCTTCGGGCAGAGCCTCGCCGGCGGCGAGATCAGCGCGCTGACCGAGCTCATCTCGGCCGGCCGGCACGGCGCCATCCACCGCATGGTGGAAGAGGCGAGCCGCCATGGCGCTCAGGGCGTCACCGGTGTGGTCAGCGAGCTCCGCACGCTGGCCGGCTACACCGAGTTCCTCGCCCAGGGCACCGGCGTGCACGCCCAGGGGGGCGCGGGCGGGCCCCAGGTCTTCTCGAGCGCCGCCTCGGGCATGGAGCTTTATTGCCATCTCGACGTCGGCTACCTTCCGATGCGCTTCGTGATGGGCAACATCGCCTACGCGCTCGGGATCGGCCGCGGCCTCACCGGATCGCTGCGGACCATGGCGCAGGGCGAGGTCCACGAGTACTCGCAGATGTACAACGGAATACGCCACCACGCGCTCGAGCGGCTGCGCGCCGAGGCCGCGGCGGTGGGGGCGAACTCCGTTGTCGACATCATCGTCCAGATGCTCCCGCACGGCCCCGGCACCGTCGAGCTTCTGCTCACCGGCACCGCCTCCCACCACCCGCGCATCTCGCCCGGCCCGGTGCCGGCCGAGCAGGTGGTCACCTCCGAGCTGACCGGCGAGGAGATCTGGAACCTCGCGTCTCTCGGCTACGCCCCCGTTCAGCTCCTGATGGCCACCTCGGTCTACTCGCTGGGGATCGCCGCCGGCATCGGCACCCGGCTCAGGAGCGTCAGCAAGGGCGAGCTGCCCCAGGTCACCGCGCTCGTCTACCGCGCCCGCGAGAACGCCCTCGAGCTGTTGCGCGCCGAGGCGACGCGCATCGGCGCCGAGCGCGTCATCGGCAACAAGCTGCGGATCGTCGAGCTCTCGCCCGGCTTGATCGAGATCATGACGATCGGAACAGCGGTGCGCCGCGTCGAGGGGATGGCGCCGGCCAGCGCCGCGCTGATCCCTCAGGCGATCATCGTCGAGCGTGACACGATCGAGGCCAAGCGCACGCTCCAGGAATCGCAGTTCTCGGCCACGGTATCGGCCGTCGCAGGCCGGACGCGGACGTCGCCGGGCGTTCGGCTCTGGTCGATCGCGGCCACGCTGTTCTTTGTCGTGATCTTCATCTTGGGCATCGTCAGCTCGCTGCGGCACTGACCGGGCGCAGATCCTGCGCGAATGCTCAATTCCGCACGGCGGTCGGCGATTTCAGAACCGCAGCCCGGACCCTACTAATGCAATCCCGGGAACAGGTTCTTGAAGGTTGTTCCGGGGAACGAGGCGTAGTTGCTGGCGGTTGTTGAGGGGAGCGCGGCATAGTTGCTGAGAGTAGTTCCGAGGAACGACGAGTAGTTGGCGGAAGTCTCTGGAAGGAAGTTTGCGTAGTTGCTGGCGGTTGTTGAGGGAAGCGCTCCGTAGTTGCCGATGGTTGTTGGGATGAACGCGGCGTAGTTGCCGGCGGTTTCTCCGGGGAGCTGAGCGTAGTTGCTGAGGGTTTCGCCGACGATCGTGCACGGGAATGAGCAGGAGACCGGGCCGGGGCCGGCCAGCGCCGGTGCCGCAGTTACCAAAGGTACGGCAATGACCCCGGGCAGCCTCCTGGGCGGCATCCGCGTCGATGAGGACGAGGTCCTGGCGGCCGATTTCGGGCAGTGGGATTTTTGCCCGATGAATCCGCGTTAGTCGCCCGGCGGCGGTGGTGGCGGCGGGAACAGCCTGGGCAGAGTAATCGGGGGCAACCCGGGAATTTCGATGACCTGCGGAGCGTCGGCCTCTGACGTCGTCGGCGGCAACGAACTCGGGTTCGGCGGCGGCGCCGGGCTCGGTATCGCTGCTGGGCCGGCGGTGAGACTCGGTGCCGGGCTGGCGGTGGTGCTCGCCGACGGGCTGGCGGTGGTGCTCGCCGACGGGCTGGCGGTGGCGCTTGGGGCCGGGCTTGGCGAGCTTGCGGCGGTCGATGGTGCCGTCGGTCGCTGATCCGGTGTGTCCTGCGGCGGGGCGGGGGGCCGCGGACCCGGTGTCACGCCATTGATGAGCAGGCGGTCTTTGGCACTGCCGCTCAACGTCGCCCAGCCTCCGCCCTGCGGTGCACCGATGGCGCAGAACACCTGACGGCTGCCCGCGAGCCAGCTCGGCAGTGGCACCGTGCTGTAAATCATTGTCAGCCCGGTGGCGCTAACCGCGACCGGCGACAGGTATGCGTCCGTCGCGCGTATGCAGGTATCCCGGACGAATGCCTCCTGGTCGGGATCAGCTGGTGGCGCGTCCGGCCACGTGTCCGCCAGGTTCACCGCGTCTGTGACTTCCACCGCATGCGGGGCAGCGCAGCCGACGGGGATGTCCGCCAGGGTGGAAGACGGATCGATGGCTAAACACGTGCCCGCCGGCCAAACCCTCGACTGATCGAGCTGCGCGATCTTGCCCTTGAAGGCGACCGGCGCTCTGTCAGAGCCGGGCAGCTGCAGCCCGCACAGCACGTGCTGGCCGGCGGGCGGCGATCCGGGTGCGTTGCCGGGCCGCAACACGCCGATCGCGAACTTGCCGTTCGGGTCATACCGGGTTCCCAGATAACGCTGCACCGCCGCCTGACACCCCTCTTGGGAGTCGCTCACGTCGACGGCCTGGGCGACCTCGAACAGGTGGTCGGCGCTGCAGTCGACAAGATGCGCCTGGTCGGGTGAGTTCTTCGGCCAGCTGAGGCAATCACCTGCGCGGGCGTTCTCGAAAGCCCCGCCGCCGGGACCGTTGGCGCTGGGACCCGTCCCGGAACCCGAGGTGGTGATCACGGTGACGCCCGCGATGAGCAGGCCGCCCAGCCCGGTGATCGCCAGCGCGCGGCGGGTCGAATTCGTCCGTGGTGTGCCCCCCTTGGAGCGTGCGGCGAACGGTTGGGTTAGTTCGCTCGCCGGGGTTGGCTCGCTGATCTGGATCGGCTCGCCGTTGTGGGCCGGCTCGCCGGTATCGGTCGGTGTGCCGGTGTGGGTTGGCTCGCTGATCTGGGTCGGCTCGCCGGTCTCGGTTGGTGCGCCGTTGTGGGCCGGCTCGCCGGTATCGGTCGGTGTGCCGGTGTGGGTTGGCTCGCTGATCTGGGTCGGCTCGCCGGTCTCGGTTGGTGTGCCGTTGTGGGCCGGCTCGCCGGTCTCGGTCGGCGTGCCGGTGTGGGTTGGCACGCTGATCTGGGTCGGCGTGCCGTTGTGGGCTGGCTCGCTGGTCTGGGTCGGCGTGCCGTTGTCGGTTAGCTTGTTTTTCTTCGGTGCCCTGCGGTCTATCGCGACGATCGCCATCGCAAGGTCGCGAGATTGCTCGCTAAGTTCTGAATCCAGCAAGATATCCGCTAAGGACACGCGTGTGACCACGTTTGCAGCGCCTTATAGGGGCGGTTCACAGGTAGCCGGCGGCGCACAGTTTCGCACAACCGTGCCAGAAACGACTTTGCCAACCATGGTCGTAAAGCCTCGCATAAGTGGTCCAATCGCGCCAATCGGGCGAGCCCCGCACATTGTGGCAGGGCGTCGTTGGCTCAGTTCAGCGGCACGTCGAGAAAGGGGCGGTCGACGGACGCGCCGGGACCGTCGAAATGCCACCACTCACCCGCGTACGCCGTCAACCCACCGATGCCCATGGCGGCGCGCAGCCGCGCCCGATTCGATTGGGCTTGCGCGCTGACGCCGTCGGTTGCCTGTGCGAAGGCGCGGGGGGAGAAGTCATCGAAGTCGGTGCCCATGTCGACGAGGCAGCGGCCGGCCACCTGTCGCTCGGGTGGGCACTGCTGCTCTTGGCCTGCCAGCGTCACATCCACCGAACGCCCTGCCTCGTGGCTGCGCGCCGATGTGCCGGGCCGGGCCATCCAAGCCGGGTTCGGCACCGCCTCCCAGATCCTGACCTGCACGTCATGTGGCCGGTAGCAGTCCCAGAACACGAGCACCTCTCCCTGTGGGCGCAGCTGCTCGGCGGCGGCCGTGAGACCCGGAGCCATCGACTCGTGCACGGCGCAGCGGGCATCGGGGGGATACAGCGGCACGCCCACGAAGTTGTTCGGTGTCGCATAACGCAGGTCGACGATGGCGTCGGGGACGACGGTTCGGACGTCGACGAAGTCTGCCGCGCGCGCCCGGTCGCCCACTGGGGGCACACCGCCGTTGGGGGCGGTCGTGGTGGTGTCGATGACGGTCAAGTCCGGTGCCGAGGCCGGCGACCCGACGCCCGGCGGAGGTCCACCGCAACCCGTGCATGCCGCGGCGGGCACAAGCGACTAGCCACCGCACGCTGTGCACCTCTGCATTGTCGCGTGTTTGAGGTGCCATGGGCGCGACCCCTCAGATCACGGCCAGGCGCTTAGCAGATTCTCAACAGATTCTTCGAAGAAAGCCGGCTCTTCTCAAAGGGCTAGCCAAGGCGCCCTGGGCACCATGACGTTGGCCAGTCTTGTCCGGACTGAATCCCTGATCGGAGTGCACATGAGGTCAGAATCGTCAGGCACACCACTGATCGAACGGTACCTGCTCGCCCGCGGACGTCGGTATTTCCGTGGCCACCACGACGGGGAGTACTTCTTTATCTTGACTGCCGGCCACGAGCGGCTGCACGTTCACCTCGAGATGTCCGCCGCGGATCGACAGACGTTGACGGTTCGAACCACTCCTGCTTACTTTTTCCCCGCCGCCGACCGTGACCGGCTGCTGGAGTTCGCCGACAATTGGAACCGATCCGACCGGCGGGGCACGGCGATCGTGTACGAGTCCTGTGACCAGACACGGATCGGTGTCGTCGCGGAGGACTCGTATTCCCTCACCCCGGACATCCCGTTCGGGCAGTTCGCCGACATGGCCGACGACACAATCTCCGCGGCGGTCCAGTTCTTCACCGATATGGCCCCGGCCGCCCGGCCGAAGCGGGCGTCCAGGTTAGGCACGTGGCTCAGGGACGCCGGCTGACCGATCTAAGTGTCCGGCCGCCGCGTGAGGCCGTCAGCTAGGCGCAATGTCGTAGCGGGTGCCGCGTGGATCACGTTGCCACAGCACGCCGTTCCCGGCACTCGGTCCCTGTGGCAAGCAGCCGCTGGATGGTCTCGCTCACCTGCCCCCGGTATGTCGCTATTATCGTGTCTTTAGCAAATGGACTCCGGGCAAAGTGAGCTGATGCATGCGAATCATTGACGCGGACGGGCACGTTGCCGAGGGAGCCTCGCTGGCAGTCGAAGCCATGCGGCGCTGGCCCCAACACATCGCGCCGCGAGATGACGGACGGGGTTTGGTGATCGAGGGGCGTAACTATCCCGAGGACAGCGGTCCGGGAGCGGGTTGTCCACGCGAGCACGGGCTCAGCACGGCGGACGGCATCGACCACGCGTCCCCGGCGGGCGTGCTGCGCGACGCCGATCGCGATCACATCGACACGATGGTGCTGTATCCGAGCCTGGGACTGTGTGCGCCCAGCCTCGAAGACCCGGAGCTCGCCGCCGGCTTCGCGCGGCTCTACAACCAGTGGATCGCGGACTATTGCCGCCCGTCGGGCGGCCGCCTGCGCGGTATTGCGGTGACCCCGATCGAACACGGCGAGGTAGCGATCGACGTCATGCGCGAGGCGAAGGACCTCGGGCTGGTGGCGACGCACATCCCGCCGGCGCTGCGGACCCGCAACCTCGATCACCCCGACCTCGACCCGTTCTACGCAGTTGCGGTCGAACTCGACATGCCGCTCGGCATTCACGGTGCCCCGGGCATGCATCTGCCGAAGATCGGAGTCGACCGGTTCACGAATTACATTCAGGTGCACTGCATCAGCTTTCCGTTCGACCAGATGACGGCGATGACTGCACTGGTCTCCGGCGGTGTCTTCGACAGGCATCCGGGCTTGCGCGTCGCGTTCCTCGAGGCCGGCGTCGGCTGGGTCCCGTTCTTCATCGACCGCCTGCATGAGCATTTCGAGAAGCGCGGCGACTGGATCCAGGGCGGTTGGCAACGGGATCCACAGGCGTATCTGCGGGCGGGGAACATCTGGACGACCTGCGAGCCTGAGGAGCCGATCCTGCCCGGCGTCGTCGATGTGCTCGGTGATGACTTCATCATGTTCGCCAGCGACTACCCACATTGGGATGGGGAGTGGCCCGAGAGCACAAAGCATCTGCGCACCCGCTCTGATCTCAGCGAAGAGACCCGCGCGAAGATCGGCGGTTCGAATGCGCAACGATTCTACGGGCTTAGCTGACCCCGAAATCGATCACGCCGCGGATGATTTCGCCATTTCGCAGATCGTCATAGGCCTCGTTGACGTCGTCGAGCCGGTAGCGTTTGGACACCATCTCGTCGAGTTTCAACAGCCCGGCGTCATACATGCGAGCGAACCGGGGGATGTCGGCCCTGGGGTTGCATGACCCGAACACGGTACCGACCAGGTTCTTGTTCCACAGGATGAATTCCTGCAGTCCGATCTTGATGGATCGTGTTGTCTGCGGTGTCATTCCGGTCAGGACGCAGGTGCCGCCCTTGCGGGTCAGCTTCAGCGCGGCGTACACGTCGTCGCTGGTGATAAGGGACGGTGAGACGATGACGCTGTCGGCCATCACGCCGTGGGTGAGATCGCGCACCAGCGCTTCGGCTTCGTCTGCGGTCGCCGCGGTGTGGGTGGCACCGAACAGCAGCGCCGACTTCTGTTTCAGCTCAACGGGATCGACCGCGATGATTTGTGCAGCGCCGTTGATGCGTGCACCTTGGATGGCGCCGGTGCCGATTCCACCCGCGCCGATGACGACGACCGTGTCGCCACCGCGCACCTGCGCCCGGTTGGCTGCCGAGCCGTAGCCGGTGGGAATTGCACACGACAGCAGAGCGCCCGGGACCAGCGGCAGCGCAGGATCGACCTTGACCAGCGAGTTTTGCGAAACGACGGTATGTTCGGCGAACGCGCCGATCTTGGAGATGTGGCCGAGCGGGCGACCGTCGGTGGTGTGATGGCGGAACGTCCCATCGGTCGGCATGCCCGGCGTCAGGATCTGGTTGCCGTAGTCACACAGGTATTCCATCCCGCTCGCGCACCAGCGGCACTGGCCGCACACCGCGATGAACGACATGATGACGTGGTCGCCCGGCGCGAAATCGGTGACCCCGTCGCCCACTTCGACCACGACGCCCGAACCTTCGTGCCCGCCGATCAGCGGGAACATCGTGGGCAGGCCGAGGTCGCGGAGCACCTCGTTGGGCGCGGACATGTCGCCCTTGAGGATGTGGTCGTCCGAGTGGCACAGCCCGGCCGCGGCCATCTCGACGAGAACCTCGCAGGCGCGCGGGGGATCCAGTTCGTAGTCCTCGACCGACCACGGGCCGCCCACGTCGTGCAGGACGGCGGCGCGGCTTCTCATGACGCCGTGCGAAAGGTGACCGGAAGGCTTTTCGGCGAGCGGAAGGGCATTCCCACGATCCTGGCGTCGCCGTCGGCCACCAGCTGCAGATCGGTGACCCGATCGAACAGGGTGGTCAGCATCGCCCGCGTTTCCACCCTGGCCAGATGCATGCCCAGACAGCTGTGAATGCCGCCGGCGAATGCGACGTGCGCGCGGCGCGGGCGACGGACATCGAAGGCGTTGGGCTCGGGCCACCGCGTTTCGTCCCGGTTGGCGGACCCCATGCACAGGTTGACCTGCGCTCCCTCCCGGATGGGTATGCCATTGATTTCCACGTCCCTTGTGGTCGTGCGCGGGACGGCCACCAGCGGCGTCTCGTACCGAAGCCCCTCTTCGATCGCCGCCGGTATCAGCTCACGGTCTGCCTGAACCGCCGCCAGCTGGTCGGGATGCGTCAGCAGCAGGTAGAGCAGGTTGCTTGATGACCGGAAGGTGGTCTCCAGCCCCGCCGGGAGCAGTAACCGCAGAAACGAGATGATGGCCTCGTCGGTCAGCTTTTCGCCGTCGATCTCGGCGCCGACGAGATCGCCGATGATGTCGTTGGTCATGTGGCGGCGTCGCTGGTCGACCTGCACCTGGAAATAGCTCTCCAGCTCGACGGACGCGCGCAGGCCCGCCTCGATGTCGACGTAGATCGAGATCAGATCGAACGATAACCGCCGGAACAGGTCGAGGTCTTCTTCCGGCAGTCCCAGCAGCGCGGCGGTGACCAGGGTGGGGAATTCCAGTGTCAGCGAGGCGATGAGATCGGCGTCGCCGTCGTCTTTGATTCCGTCGACGAGGCCCTCGCAGATCGGGTCGATCACCGCTGGTTCCCACCGCTCCAGGGCGCTCTGCCGGAAGGCCTTGGATACCAGGCTCCGGTGGTCATGGTGTTGCTTGCCGTGCATGCCCAGAATCGTGTGCCCGAAAACCAGCCCGATCGTGTTGTTGTACTGCTCCGAACCGAACACCTCGTCGTCGCGGAACGCCGCAAAGACGCTGCTGAAGTCGAACAGCGTCCACTCCTCCTCGGGCAGCATCTCGGGCGGCAACATCGACTGGTCCATGATCGTCCCGCGCCACACCGGGGCGGTCTTCCTCATGTACTCGAAGTACGGGTAGGGATCGCGATCACCGGTTGCGTCCAAAGCGATCGGCTGGTCCTGCGGATCGGTGCTGATCGTCACCTGTACCTCCCGAGCCACAGAGGTGGCGACCCTGCGAAATCCACGCGTAAACCACCCACCCTTCAACAACGCTGTGGGTCTATCTTTACTATTTTAGGTAAACTAGGTCAAGGAACGCGACCGGGAACGCCAAAGTGCCTGTTCGCAGACCCACCCGAAACGGCAACTTTGCGGCGAGGCGGTGAGATCACGTGATCCGGCGGCCGGTGTGTTCGGTCCAGGAGCTGCCAC
This sequence comes from uncultured Actinomycetota bacterium, assembly GCA_963759655.1. GTDB lineage: Bacteria > Actinomycetota > Actinomycetes > Mycobacteriales > Mycobacteriaceae > Mycobacterium. The sequence goes on from CAVXAG010000010.1 coordinate 44,299, forward strand.
CGGGAGCTATGAAGCTGGTTCCGGTCGGTAAGTTCGGCGTGGGCGTGTACAACGTCGACGGCTCGCTGTACGCGATCGCGAACTACTGCGCGCACGAGGGCGCCCCGCTGTGCGCGGGATTTGTGGGCGGCACGAACGAATTCGCGCCGGACGTCCCCGGTCGGCTCCGTCACGTGCGCGAAGGGCGAATCCTGCGATGCCCGTGGCATCAGTGGGAGTACGACATCACAACGGGTCAGAACCTGGCGGACCCACACAAGCGGGTTCGCACCTACCAGGTCGACGTCACCGACGGAAAGGTGTACCTCACCGCATGAGCCCCGTCATCGACGCCAATGTTCAACCCCACTTCCGCTACAACGCAGAAATCCGGCGCTACCTGTCCCCGGCGTACAAGTTGCGCGCGATCCCCGATGTCGAGCAGCAGTGGTACCAGGCTCCGGGCGGCGACTACCGGCCGGACCTCTACGGCGAGCACTACCCGGGATCTGACCCGGAGACGTTGTGCCGGCATGTTTTTGACGATCATGGTGCCGATTACGCAATCCTCAATCCGCTGACCCGGGGCAACATCGCCGACTATCTCCTGAACAGCCGGATCTGCGCGGCTGTCAACGACTGGCTGCTGGACCAGTGGATCGATGCCGACGCGACCGGCCGGCTCCGGGGAACGATCCGCATCAACCCTGAGGACCCGAAGGGGGCCGTCGCCGAAATCGAAAGGCTCGCTGCACATCCGAAGCTGGTGCAGGTCGGCGTTCCGCTGCAGTCCCGAGAGCCCTACGGCAAACCGATGTTCGAGCCTATCTGGGAAGCGGCTGCGGCCCACAACCTTCCCGTTGCCGTCCACATCAACGGCGGCAACGGTGTCGACTATCCGCCCACCTTCGCCGGCCATGCCCACACATATCCGGGATACGCGGCCTTTATGCCGTTGAACTCCTTCGTCCACCTGGCGACGCTCATCATCGAGGGTGTCTTCGGACGTCTCCCGGCGCTGCGGTTCGTGTTCGCCGACGGCGGCTACGACATACTCACCCCGCTGATGTGGCGACTCGACACGTTCTGGGTCTCGATGCGTGACCAGACACCGTGGGTCGACAGATATCCGAGCGAGTACCTGCGCGGGCACGTCCGGTTCTGCTCGTCGGCGTTGGACGGGCCCACGAATCCGGACGTCGCGCAGCGGTGGCTGGACTTCACCGACAAGACCGATTTGCTGATGTACGGGTCGGGTTACCCGCACTGGTCCACCTCGACGCCCGATGCCGTGGTCGGTGGGCTCAGCAGCGCGCAGCGCGACAAGGTGCTGTGGCGCAACGCGAGTGAGCTGTACGGGCTCGCGCTCGAAGCCGAAGGACTCGAAGTCGAAGGAAGCGTGCGATGACGGCCGATGAGCGCTTGCGCGAAGAGCATGATGTGGCGCAACACCGAGAAGAACGAGAAGAAGAAGTCGGGCTGCAGGACACCGACATCGAGGTGACGATCGTCGACACCGACGTGCACCCGTTGCCGGTATCGGCCGACGTGCTGAAGTCATATGCGCCGGCGCAGTGGCGAGACACGGTCTGGCCGACGGGTAACGCGGTCGCGCCGATCCCGTACTTCTATGACACCCCGGACTCGTACAAGACGATGTCGCTTCGGGTCGATGCCGCTCCGCCGGGCGGCGGGGTCGCGGGCAGCGACCCGGACTTCGCCGCGAAGCAATTGCTGATCGATGCCGGCGTCAGCATCGCGTCGCTGGAGCCGATGTGCGATGCCCAGCTGCCGCAGGCCGAACACGTGCTGAAGTCGACGTATAACGACTGGCTCGCCGATGTGTGGCTGGGCGAGAACAACTGGCATGGCCGCTGGCGAGGGTCGATCAGCGTCAGCGCGCAGGTTCCCGACCAGGCGGCGCGCGAAATCGAGCGCTGGGCCGCTCACCCCTACATGGCCCAGGTTCTGATGACCCCGCAGACCCGGGGCATCCCGTTCGGCAGCCCGCACTTCGACCCCCTGTTCGCCGCCGCCGCGCGCAACGGTCTTCCGGTCGCCACCCACCTGATGGGACAGACGCCGTTTGAGCTGATACCGCTGTACCCGGTGGGCAATCCGGCGCATTGGCACGACTTCTTTGCGTCATGGCCGTTGCTGTACGTGTCGCACCTGATGAGCCTGGTGTTCGACGGCGCGTTCGACCGGCACCCCGACCTTCGGGTGGTGTTCATCGAGGGCGGTTTCACCTGGGCGATGCCGGTGATGTGGCGGATGGACCGGATCTGGGAACGCCGCCGCGGCGACTTGCCGCACGTCCGTCGCCGGCCGTCGGAGTACGTCCGCGAACACGTGCGGTTCACCACCCAGCCGATCGAAGACGTCGACACCGTAGCCTTCCGGGACTACATCGACATGATGGATCTCGGTGACAACCTGATGTTCTCCACCGACTATCCGCACTGGAGCTACGATTCGCCGGCCTGGGCGATCAAGCGTTTCCCGAACGCGCAGCGGGAGCGCATCATCCGCGGGAACGCGACCGACCTTTACCGCTTGCCCTCGACGGTGAAGGCACTTCCGGGCGAACGGCGCAGCGTCGGTGACGGTGCCGCCTGACGACGCTGTCGTCGAAACCGTCCTGACCGATCTGGTCCGTCAATACGACACCCGGTGGTCGAGCCTGGATCTGGCTGGCGTGTCTGACCTTTGGGAGCGCTCGAGCCCGCGGCCAATCTACCTGGCCGACGAATACCCGGCGCCTTTGATCGGCACCGATGAGTTGGACCGGCATTGGGCCCGGGTGTCCAGCCGGCTCAAAGCCGCGCAAGTGTCGTCGAGGCTGCACTCGTTTGACGTCGTGGACGACGCGACCGTGCGCGCCGTGCTGTTCAGCCGATGGCGTCTCACCGGCCGCGAATCGGATCTCGAACGCACAGGCGCCAGTTGGGTCACCTGGCTGCTGGTTCGCCGCGACGGGCGGTACCGGATCTTCCACCACATGGAGGCGCAGGTGTACCTGGCCGATTAGAGGATTGCCCCGGACTCCTTCGCGGCCACGATGTCGTCCCAGTCCAGGTCGAGTTCGAGCAGGATCTCCTCGGTGTGCTGTCCGTGTTCGGGTGCCCGGGCCGGTTCCGGTGGTGTCTCGTTGAATTGCACAGGCGCGGCGACGTTTTTGTATTCCTTGCCGTCGCCGTCGTGGTTGGTGATCACGTAGCCGTTCGGTTCGGTCTGCGGGTCGTTCAGCGCTTCGCGTGGTGTCGCCAGCGCCCCCCACACGCCCGGCTCGTCCGCCAGCACCGCCCGCCAGTGGTCGAGGTCATGGGCCGCGAACGTCTCGGTGACGATGGCGCATGCCTCGGCCGCGTTGGCGATCAGGTTGCTTGACGGCACGAACCGCGGGTCGGCGGCCAGCTCCGGCAGCCCGATCCGTTCGCAGAAACCGGCCCAGTACCGGTCGGGCTGCAGGAAGACCAGCTGGATCCACCGGCCGTCCTTGGTCCGGTACCGGTTCACGAGTGGGTTGATCGACAATCCCGGTGGGGCACCGGGAATGCCGTCTATTCCGAAGAAATCGGCCGCCATCACCGATGGCGCGATGGTCCACATCGCCTGCGCCAACAGCGATGAGTCCACGATGCTCGGTTCGCCGGCGCGTTCGCGGTGAAACAGTGCCGCGCACACCCCGCCCGCCAGGGTGATGCCGCCTTGCAGGTCACCGAAACCCGGGCCCTGCACCGCGGGCGTTTCGGTGCCGAACGGGGTGAGCGTGTACGAGACGCCGCCTCGCGCCAGGTAGGTGGCCGCGTCGAATCCGCCTCGATTGCGATCCGGGCCTCGCACTCCCAGGCCGGTGCCACGCGCGATGATGATGTTCGGGTTGAACGCGCGGACGTCGTCGACGGTCAGGCCTGCGCGTTCCAGCACCGCAGGCAGCCAATTGGTCAGGAACACATCCGCGCTGGCAAGCAGGCGGCCAAAGAGCTCACGACCGGTTTCGGACTTGATGTCGATCGCGATGCTGCGCTTGCCGCGGTTGCCGAGCTCGAGGATGAAGTCGGCGTCGACCCGGGCGGCTTGACGAGTGAAGCCGCCGACCACCAGGGCCCGGCCCGGGTCGCCGGTGGCGACGCTTTCCACCTTGATGACGTCGGCGCCCCAGTCCGACAACGCGGCACCCGCCGAGGGCACATACGTCCATGACGCCAGTTCCACCACACGTACGCCACTGAGTACTCTCGACATCGGACCCTCTCGCTTATCGCTTAGTGCCGGACTTCGGACGTCGCGGCGCCGGCGCGGCGCTCGACCTCGATCGGCACCACTGGTTCGCGCGCCCAGGGTCCTCTCGTGATCGCGTTCAGCCGGATCTCTGGCAGGTCGACGGACGGGTCGACGGTGTCCAGCCACGCCACGGCGTCGGCCACATCGGCGGCCCGGATCGCGTACATCTCGAACGGCACATCAGCCAGCATGTCGGTCTCGACCGGTCCCGGCGTGACGATGTGAACGCTGATGCCGTCACGGTCGACCTCGAGCGCCAGTGCCCGGGCGAACGCGTTCATCGCCGCCTTCGAGGCGGAATAGGCGGTCCGCGCCCGCATCGGTTCGTGCGCGGCCGACGACGACACGAACACGAAGCGTGAACCGGGCGTCATCTTCGGCAGTGCGGCCGAGGTGACGACGAAACACGAGTCCAGGTTTGCCGACATCGTCGCTCGCCACTGCTCGAAAGTCTGCTTGCGGACGTATGTTCCACCGAGCACGCCGGCCGCGTGCACAAGAAGGTCGATCGTCTCGACAGCCTGCACCGCTGGCTCGAACGTCTCCGGCTGCGCCGCGTCGGCGACCACATATCGCGCACCCATCTCGTCGGCCGCCGCGCGCAACGGCTCCTCGCGCCGGGCGGTCAGCACGACGTCGTAGCCGAGTTCGGCGAGCTTGCGGCCGCACGCTTTGCCGATGCCTCCGCTGCCCCCGGTGATCAACGCTGTTCGCACACGGCACCTCTCAGCGGCGTCGCGCCATCGCCTGCGGCGACAGCGCCACGATCCGCTGCTCGGGGTCGCCGGCCAGGAAATAGGTCTGGGTGTCCGCGAGATGCCGCGCCGCCAGCCGGCGCGCCCGTTCGCCGTCGCCGGCCTCGATGGCGTCGGTCATCTTGTTGTGGACGTTGAGCCCGATGCGGCGCTTGCTCATCGGCGGGTACTCGCCTCGGGCCGCGGTCTTGTCGGCCCACTGCTGTAAGTGGCTGCTCCACAGCGTTTCCAGGCTGCCGACCACCGCGATCATCGTATGGTTGCCGCAGCCGCGCACCACCTCATCGTGGAACTGGCCGCCGATCTCGGTGAATCGCGCACCCTGGTCGATGTTCTCGGCCATCGACTCGTTGATCGCTCTGAGTTTCGGGATCAGCTCCTCGCCCCGGTCGGGGCGGCGGGCGGCCAGCGCCGCACACATCGGCTCGAGTTCCTGCAGTGCCGTGCCCAGATCGACCAACGGCACAGTGTCGCTCTGCAGCAACAGGCCGAGCATGTAGGCCGCGCTGGCTTTGGCGGGCGCGTGCACGACGGCGCCACCGCGGTTGCCGCGGCGCACCGACAGCAGGCCCTCGGTCTCCAGTATTCGCAACGCCTCCCGCAACGAGACCAGGCTGACGTTGAACTGCTCGACGAGCACTTCCTGGCGTGGCAGCAGATCGCCGTCGGAGAGCTCGCCCTCGATGATCTGCCTGCGCAGCTCGTCGGCGATGATTTCGGCCGTCCGGCGCGCCGAGAGCCGACGGCGGACCTCGAGGCCGATCCCCTGCGTAGTCATTGTCTCGGCAATGCTAACAGCGATGATGCCGGCCGGCGGGGTTCTATCCGTCAAAACTAACTAAGATAGTGGTGATAGCGACCGGGGAGGATGTGCACGTGAGCGACGCAGCACATACCCCGCTCAGGGACATCCGCGTCGTCGAGGTCAGCGATCGGATCGCCGGTGACTACTGCGGCAAGCTGTTGGTCGACGCGGGCGCTGACGTGCTCAAGGTCGAGGCGGCCGGCGCAAGCCCGATGCGCACGTTCACGGCCACCGGTGCCGTGCCCGCCCCAGGAGCGGATTCGCCGCTGTTCAGCTACCTCAACGCCGGTAAGCGAAGCGCGACAACTCTTTCCGAGGATCTGCTCACCTCCGCCGATGTTGTGATCGTGACAGCCACCCGGGCGGCGGCCGTTCGTGGCGGCGTCGACCCTCAGCGGCTTCTCGAGGCGGCGGCATCCTCGATCGTCGTGTCGATCTCCGATTTCGGTTGGACCGGCCCGTTCTCGGAGCGTGCCGCTACCGAGTTCACGCTGCAAGCGGCCTCGGGCGGTAGCGGGTTCCGCGGCGATCCGGACGGCCCGCCGATCTCGATCGGCGGCGACCTGGGGGAGTACATGGCGGGCGCGTTCGCCGCGTTCGGCGTGCTGGCCGTCCGGCGCCGCGTGCGGCGCGGCGGCCGGGGTGAACACCTCGACTTGTCGGTGCTGGAAGCGATGACGCTGATGCAGAGCTGTGAGTGGCTGCACGCCCAGCTGATGCAGTTGCCCGCGATCCGGCGCTCGTTGGAAGTGCCGTCGATCGAGCCCGCCAGCGACGGTTACGTCGGCATGACGATGATTACCGGTCAGCAGTGGCTTGATTTCGCGGCGATGGTCCAATGCCCCGAACTCACCGAAATCCCCGAACTGCGTTTCCAGTTGGGCCGTTGGGCGTATCGCGACTGGATCCGTGACCGCATCGGGGGGTGGCTGCGCGACCGGACTGTCGCCGAGATCGTCGAGCTCGGTCAGCTGTTCCGGCTGCCGATCGCCCCGCTGGGCAACGGCGCCACCATCCCCGGGATGCAGTACGTGCGTGAGCGCGGGGTCTTCGTGGCCAACCCGGCCGGATTCCGCCAGCCGCGCACCCCTTGGCTGATGTCGGCGGCAGCCGCGTCTCCCGTCCGCAGTGCCCCGCCTCTCGGCAGCGCCGACGGCCAAACACCCTGGCCGCCACGGGAATCTGCTGCACCGCAACAGCGATCGAATGGATTGCCGCTCCACGGTGTGCGGATCGTCGACCTGACTGCTTTTTGGGCGGGACCGTCGGCGACGCATTCCCTGGCGGCTTTCGGGGCCGAGGTCATCAAGGTCGAATCGATCCAGCGTCCCGACGGCATCCGGTACTCGGGCGGAATGCGCAGCGACGTCGACGATTGGTGGGAGTATGGCTGGCTGTTTCAGGGTGTGAATACGAACAAGCGGTCGGTGACGCTGGATCTTCAGTCCTCCGACGGCAACCGGCTGTTCCGGACACTCGTCGAGCAGGCCGATGCCGTCATCGAGAACTTCTCGCCGCGGGTGATGGACCAGTTCGGTCTCGGTTCCGACACCCTGCTTGAGTGCAACCCCCGCCTCGTGGTCGTCCGGATGCCGGCGTTCGGGCTCGAGGGCCCGTGGCGCGACAGGGTCGGCTTTGCGCCCACGATGGAACAGATCGCGGGCCTGGCCTGGGTGACCGGGATGGCGGACGGGCCGCCGGTCCCGCCGCGCGGGGCCTGCGATCCGCTGGCCGGGGTGCACGCCGCCGTCGCGCTGATGGCCGCACTGGAGTTCGTCGATGACACCGGGCGAGGTCAGCTCGTCGAGCTGCCGATGATCGAGACCGTGCTCAACGTGACCGCGGCGCAGACAATCGAATCCGAGGTGTTCGGGCTGACGTTGGGGCGCCGCGGTAACCGCGGTCACCCCGATGTGATCCAGAACATCTACCGGTGTGCCGGCCAGGACGACTGGATTGCGGTGACGGTGCGCAGCGACAGCGACTGGCAGTCGTTGGTGCAGCTGATGGGGCGGCCATCGTGGGCGCAGGACCCGGGCCTGTCGACGGTCGCGCAACGACGCGAGCGCGCCGACGACGTCGATCGCCACCTCGAAGAATGGTTCGCCGGGCAGAAACTCGACGACGTCGAGCACAGTCTCACCGGCGTCGGCGTGCCGGCGGCGGCGGTGATTTCGCCGTCGGCGGTCACCGACAACCCGCAACTTCGTGCCCGGGGTTTCTTCGAGCGGCTTGACCATCCGCGCACCGGGCCGGGCTGGTATCCGTGCCCGCCGTTCGCGCGTCTCACCGGAGCGACGAGGTGGCTGTTTCGGCCCGCCCCCACGCTTGGTCAGCACAATGAAGACATCCTCAGCACGCTGTGCGGGCTGGGCAGAAGCGACCTCGCCGAACTGGCCGCGAACTCGGTGATCGGTACTCGGCCCTTGGGTCTTTAGCCTGTGGGCGTCTTTAGCCTGCCTGCGCGCAGCCGCCGCACCACCGGAAGCTGGCTGCCGTTGCGGCCCGGCGCCCACAACCCGATCAGCACCGCCGCGACTGCCACGATGACCGCCATCCCCAGCATCGAGCTTTGCATCGCGTGCACGAAGGCCTCCTCGCTGGCCATCGCGAGGCCACGCCCCTGGGGGCCGAGCATGGTCGACGCCCGCAGCGCCTGCGCCAGCGAGTCCGACGCCGGCCCGCGCACCGGTTCGGGGAACGCCGCTAGCGCAGGGCGTAACCGGTCGGTGTAGCCGGCGGCCAGAATCGAACCGGCGACGGCGATGCCTAGCGCGGCGCCGATCTCGCGGGCGGCATCGTTCACCGCCGACGCGACACCCTGCTTGTTGTCCGGAACGGCTGCCATGATCGCCGATGTCGCTGGGGCGGTGATCAATCCGATGCCGACGGACAGCACCAGCCACCGCCACAGTTGATCGACGTAGGACGAGTCCACGCCGACGCCGTGCAGGAGGACGAAGCCGACGGATATCAGCAGCAGGCCGGTGAACAGCACGGCCCGCAGGCCCAGCTTCGGCAGGTACCAGAACGAAAGTGCCGACAGCGAAACGATCCCCACCATCAGCGGGCTGATCGCAAAAGCGGTGGCGATCGGGGAGTAGCCCTTGACCAGTTGCAGGTGTTGCACGAGAACGTAGAACAGCCCGAGGTTGGCGGCGAAGAACACGACGATGGTCGCGGTACCGGTCGCGAAGCCCGGGTCGGCGAATACCCGCACGTCCAGGAGCGGTCGCGGACGCCGGAGTTCGACGAAACCGAACAGCACCGTCAACGCGAGCCCCGCCGCGATCGAGCCGCAGACCGCCGGGTCCGTCCAGCCGCGGGTGGGCGCTTCCAGGATGCCGAACACGAAGAGTGCCACCGCCGCTCCGATCAGCGCGGCGCCGGGCCAGTCGACCGGGGGCGCGTCGCTGACGCGCGACGACGAGACGGTGCACGTCAGCACGAAGAGCAGCACCGCTGCCCCGCTGAGCGCCCAGAAGATCGACTGCCAGGACGAGAAGTGCAGCAGCGCACCGGAGCCGAGCATCCCCAGGGCGCCGCCGGAGCCGGCGACTCCCGCCCAGATGCCGACGGCCTTGGTGCGATCCGCGGGCGGGTACGCCGCCGTCAGCAACGACAATGTCGCGGGCATGATGAATGCCGCGCCCAGCCCCGCGGCGGCCCGCGCCGCGATGATCTGGACCGGGCTGTCGAACACCAGCGGCGCGATCGATGCGACGGCGAACACCGCGAGCCCGGTGAGCAGCGCGCCCCGCCTGCCGTACCGATCGCCGATCGCTCCGGCGGGCAGCAGCAGGCACGCGAGCACCAGTGTGTAGCCGTCCACCACCCAGGTCAGCTGTGTCTGGGTCGCGGAGGTGGCCACCGCGATGTCGCCGAGCGCGGTGTTCAGCGCCGTCATCGACGCGACGACGAGCGCGACGCCCGAGCACGCCACGACCAGCGTCCATATTCTGCGCCGGCCCGAGCCACCGATGGCCGCCGAATCGGTACCCTTGTTGGGCCGAACGGTGTCGAGCGACGTCATGCACCTGTCCTTTGGGTCGAGGGCAAAGTTTGAGACTATCAGTCTCGTATCTGGACCAATAGTCTTGACATCGCGCAGAGGAGGTGCAGGGGATGGCCACCGAACGACGTGCGGACCCGCGACCGGCGCTGTCGCGCGCTCGGCTTCTCGACGCGGCGACATCGCTGCTGCGCTCGGGTGGCCCGAGCGCGGTGACCGTCGATGCGGTCACCCGGGCCGCCAACGTGGCCCGGGCCACCCTGTATCGCCACTTCTCGAGCGGAAACGAGCTGCTGGCCGCGGCTTTTCATTCGTTGATCCCGCCGGCGCCGATGCCTCCCGACGAGGGCTCGTTAGGCGATCGCTTGACGGCTCTGGTGCAGGCCTGGGCCGAGTCGATGGCCGACGCGCCCGCCGCGCTGTCGGCGATTTCGTGGCTGGCCTTGGGCACCGGCATGGACCAGCTGCCGACCGGGCGTCCGGCACGAGACAGCGCGGAGGTCCGCACCCTTCGCGAACGGGTCGCCCAGCAATACTCCGCACCGTTCGACGCGGTATTCGACAGCCCGCAGGCCAAGGCGGAACTGGGCGATGTCGATCGGGCCCAGGCGATCGCGCTGCTGCTGGGCCCCATTCTGCTGGGCAAGCTGAGCACGCTGGCGGACTTCGACTACCGCGATTGTGCTCGCGCGGCCGTGCAGGGCTTTTTGGCCACCCATGTCAAGACCGCGGGCGACCTCCCCTCAGCGCGCAGTCACTGAGATCGCCATCTCGTCGAAGATGGACATGTTGGTCGTCAGGTTGGGGTAGGCGACCTTCGGCGGACCGAGGCTGATCTGATCGGCGCGGCACAGCAGCTCGTCGAGCACCGCGCGGATCTCGGCACGGGCCAGCATCGCGCCGAGGCAGTGGTGCGGCCCGCCGCCACCGAACGTGACGTGCGGGTTCTCGGCGCGGCCGATGTCGAACCTGAACGGGTCGTCGAAGACTTCTTCGTCGCGGTTGGCCGAGCGCAGCATCGACACCACCCGACTGCCCTTTCCGATGGTGACACCGTCCATCTCGATGTCGGCCTTCGCGGTGCGCGTCCAGAACGCGACCGGCGTCGACCAGCGCAGCACCTCTTCGACGGCGCCCGGCCGTACTGTCTCTTCGGCGCGGTACCGCTCGATCTGTGCGGTGTCGGCGACGAATGCCTGCAGCCCCGCGGCCAACGCGTTCTTCGTGGTGTCGCTGCCGGCGAAGGTGAGCACGAAAAAGAAGATCTCGAGCTCGTTGGCGGGTATGGACAGTTGCTCACCGTTTTCGTCGGTGACGACCGCGCAGGTCAGCGTGCTCCAGATGTCGTCGGCCGGGTTGCGTCGCTTTTCCGCGGTGAGTTTCCCCGCGTACGCGAAGATGCTGCCGAACAGCTCGAGGTGCTGCTGTTCGGTCAGCGACGAGCCCGGCGAATTGGCTTTCAAGATGCGGTCCAGCGTGGCGAAGATGTGCGGCCGGTCCTCCTCGGGGATGCCGATGATGTCACCGATCACCGTCATCGGGAGCACGTCGGCGACGTCGCCGATCCAGTCGCCGCCGCCGGCCGCGAGCAGGTTGTCGATCAGCGCGGCCGCCCGCCGGCGAATGCCCTCTTCGAGCTGGCTGATGGCCCGCGGGGTGAAGGCGTGCGACATCACCTTGCGCCGCTTGTTCAGCTCGGGCGGATCCATGTTGATGATGGTCGGGAACGAGCCCACCACGCCCACGCCCTGGACCAGCGGACCGTCGGCGGCGGTGAACGATTCGGTGTCACGGTGAATGCGCTGGGCGTGCCGGTGTTTGGTGGTCATCCAGAAATCGCGCTGAACGGCCTTGGCCACCCCCGGGGTGAGCGGGTGGTGGAAGATCGGGCGTTCGCGGCGCAGCTCAGTGAACAGCCCATCGGGAAAACCGTTGCGCCACAACGCGAAATCAGAGAGGTCGACCTGGCTCGTACTGGTCATCCGCCATCCTCGTCTCAGTGCTGCCCTCGACAGCCTACGTGGGGGTCCGCTTGACCCATAGTGCCTAAAATAGTAAAAATAGGCTACCGAGGTGCGTCGCCGAGCACCCACGGCGCTGCCCGCATGCGGGCGTACGCTTCGTGGACAGCGGCACGGGCCTCGTCGGGAACGGAGGAGGGCAATGACTGCGGACGCGAGCAGCAAAATAGATACAGCTGGCACTGACGCGACCATGGATCCGTCGGAACGCGAATTCGGGCCGGCCGGAATCACCCTGTCGCCGTACCGGTTCCCGACCGGATGGTTCATCGTCGGGTTCGCGTCTGAGCTGGCGGCCGGGCAGGTGAAGCGTGCCCACTACTTCGGCGAAGAGCTGGTGATCTTCCGCACCGAATCCGGTCAGGTGAATGCGCTCGACGCGTACTGCCAGCACCTCGGCGCGAACATGGGGGTCGGCGGCACGGTCGAGGGCGAACACATCGTCTGCCCGTGGCACGGGTGGCACTGGAACGGTGACGGCACCAACGCTCTGATCCCCTACAGCAAGATCGGTTGCAAGAACAACGTCCGCGTCCGCACGTATCCGTGCCTGCAGTGGTACGGCTTCATCCTGGTCTGGCACGAGCGGCACGGCCGCGCACCGTACTGGCAGCCGCCGGTGCTGCCCGAACTCGAGACCGACGAGTACTACCCGCTGCACCCGCACACCCGGATGGTGAACCGCGTCAAGGTGCATCCGCAGATGATCATCGAGAACGCCGCCGACCCGTATCACGTGCAGTATGTGCACAAGGCCGACAGCGCGGCGACCACCGCGTCCTTTGAGGTCGGTGGTTATCACCTGCACGCGACCGTCAACGCGAACTTCGGTGGCGGCCGGGCCAGGACGTGGCTGACACCCAACGGGCCCGTCGACGCGAAGATCATCTACGACAATTACTCACTGGGCCTGGGCATCGTGCGTTTCCCGTCGGAGCTCGTCGCGACCGTTCAGGTCACCGGCCAAACGCCCGTCGACGAGGACTACACCGACTACTTCTACACCCAGGCTTCTGTTCGCGAGGCCGGCGACTCGGGGGACGAGCCCACCGGACGTGCCGCCAGGTTCCTGCAACTGCAGCAGGAAGTCATCAAGCAGGACTTCTTCACATGGGAGAACATGAAGTACCTGGAGAAGCCCAATCTGGCGCCAGAAGAAGCCCGGGACTACGCCGCGCTTCGCCGGTGGGCGCACCGCTTCTACCCCGGCACCGAGCCGTCGCCGCAGGATTTCGGGTACACCGCCGACGGTGCGCCGGATCCGGAGGCGGCACACCCGTAATGCCCACCGCAGCGGGCCCGTCGGCGTTCGGTGTCGAGCGGTTCGCGGTGCCTTCGGTGCTCGATCTGCGTGCCGAGCAGCATCCCGACCGGATGATGATGTCGATCGCAGGAACCCCGGTCACCTTCGCGCAGATGCGCGACCGGTCCTGCGCCGCGGCGAACGTACTGCTCGAACTCGGTGTGCGCCGCGGTGAGACGGTCGCCCTGTTCGCGGGCACCTGTCCCGAGTGGGTGTACTTCTGGCTCGGGGCGGCGCGGATCGGGGCGGTCACCGCCGCGGTGAATGCCGCCAACAAGGGCGAATTCCTGTCACACGCACTGCGGCTGGCACGGGCGAAGCTGGTCGTCACCGATGCCGAGCGCCACCCGCGGGTACTCGAGGTCGCCGGTGATGTTCCGACACTGGATCGCGTTCTGGTAGTGGATGATTCGCTGCGCGATGCGCTGCGAACCGCGTCCACGCGCGCGCCACAGACCGCCCCTGCGACACCTGACGACGTGGCCGTGTTGTTCTTCACGTCCGGCACCACCGGGCCGTCCAAGGCTGTGGCCACCACCTGGCATTACCTGTTCAGCGCGGCCGCTGCCGCCGCGACCGCCTGGGAGTTCGGTTCCGCCGAGGTGTTGTGGACCGCGATGCCGCTCTTTCACCTCAGCGCGGCACCCACCGTGCTGGCGCCGATGCTGGTCGGCGGAACGAGCGTGCTGGCGGCCGGGTTTCATCCCGGTGAGGTGACCAACGACGTACGGGACTGCGGCGCTGTCGGATTCGCCGGCGCGGGCGCGATGGTGTCGATGTTGTGGAACCAGCCGCCCGATCCGCGCGACGCCGAGCTGCCGCTGCAATTCATCTCGGCGGCGCCGATCGCGGCGGATCTCTACCGCAAGATCGAGGCGCGGTACGGCTGCCGCGTCGTGACGATGTACGGGCTCACCGAAGCGTTCCCGGTCGCGTACAAGGCGGTCTCCGACGAGGGCGTACCAGGGGCCTCGGGCCGGATCAACCCGGCGTTCGACGTGCGCATCCTCGACCCGCAAACAGATGGTGTGCTGCCGACGGGTGAGGTTGGTGAGATCGCCTGCCGCCCAAGATTTCCCCACGTGATGAGTGAGGGGTATGTGTCAACGGACTCGCCAGGACCTGGGATCCGGATCGAACCGCACCCGCAGTGGTTCCGTACCGGAGATCTCGGCAGGCTGGACGACGACGGGCAACTCAGCTACGTCGATCGTGTCAAGGACTCGCTGCGCAGGCGCGGCGAGAACGTCTCGTCGGTGGAGATCGAGACGACGGTGATGCGCCATCCCGCCGTGGCCGAGGCCGCGGCGGTGGGCATTCCGAGTGAGCTGGGGGAGGACGACATCCTAGTCGTCCTCACGTTGCGGCCCCGGGCGACACTGGACCACGCGGAGCTGCTGGACTTCTGTGCGGCGCGGATGCCGTACTTCTGCGTGCCGAGGTATCTGGAAGTGCTCGATGAGATTCCCAAGAACATCATCGGCCGCGTCCGCAAGGACGTACTGCGCAACACCGGGCTGGGCGCCGGCGCCTGGGACCGAGAAGAGCACGGCTACATGCTGACTCGATAACGGTGGGAGAGACCATGACGATGACCTATCAACAGCAGCACGTGCTCGACGGGTTGGCCGGCCGGGCCGGCATCCTCGACCTGGACGCCCGGCACAACCGGCTGTACTCCGCCGGGGACCTGGCCGGCTGGGTCGCCACGTTCCGGCACGCCGGGGCGACATATGTCTGTGCCGGGCAAAGCTTCACCGACCTGAGCGCGGCGTTCGACGGCGGCAACGGGCGACGCCTGGTGACCGTGGACCATGAGATCTCGGTCGATGGCGTCGAAGCGGCGCAGCGCTGCGTCGCGCTGCTGTTCGTTTCGGCGAAGCTGCGTGCCACCGGCATCTTCACCGACAGCCTGATTTACGAGCGGGGCGGGTGGTACTTCACGTCGCGTGAGCTGAACTGGGATCTGATACCCCGCGACGACGCGCTGCCGGTGTGAGCCGCGACATCAGCTACGAATTCGCGTTTGGCAGCTACCAGGACGCGTTGGCGATGGTGGGCGTGCGCACCGAACCCCGCTTCGCAGGCACCGCGGTCAGCGCGGCCAGGATCCAGCACTTCGCCTCGATGGTGCGCGATCCCAATCCGTCATATTGGGACGCCGACTTCGCCGCCCGGGTGTGGGGTGGCTTGGTGGCCCCGCCGGCACTGCTGATGGGGCTGCTGATTCCGCCACCCTGGCTGCCGACCGCACACCCGCGGGTCGCAGGGCTTGCGATTCGCGTCCCGCTGCCGGGTACCACGTTCATCAATGCGTCCAACGACGCGGAGTTCCTGACCCCGATTTTTGCCGGCGACGTGCTTTACGTCGTCGAGGAGCTGGTGTCGGTGTCGCCGGAGAAGGCCACGAAACTGGGCGTGGGGCACTTCGTCGAGACGTGCGACAGCTTCTACCGCGATGACGGCACTCTGGTCGCCACCAACCGAAACACGTTGTTCCGCTTCACCCCGGTGGCACAGCCATGACGTGGGACGACATCGCCGTGCCCGCAGATCTTCCCGATGTTGTCGATGAGATCAGCTACCAGCGGGTGGTGATGAACGCGGCGACCACCTGGGACTACTTCCCGGGCCACTACGACCCTGCCTACGCCCAGCGCCAGGGCCATCCGACGATCTTCGTCAACACGATGCACATCGCAGGGTTCATCGACCGGATCGCGACCGAGTGGGCCGGCCCGGACAGCCGAGTGGTCCGCCGAAAGATGCGGATACTTGGTTCGATCTACGCCGGCGACTCGATGGTGGGGCGTTCTCGCGTGGTCGACAAGCGCATCGAGACGACCGGCGCCGCGACCAGATACCTGGTGGACCTTGAAATCGACGTGTGTAATCAGCGCGGTGAACTGTGCTGTCCCGCCGAGGTCACCGTCCAGTTAGCTCCGGCAGCTTGCCGGCGCTGACCGTCGATTGCAGCTCCACGTATTCCGAGAGACCCTCGCTGCCGAACTCGCGTCCGATGCCTGATTGCTTGAATCCGCCGAACGGACAGGTGGTGTCCAGCGTGTACATGTTGATGCCGTAGGTGCCGGCGCGAACCTCGGCGGCGATCTCCAGGCCGTGCCCGACATCGGCGGTCCACACCGAGCCCGCCAGCCCATAGTCGCTGTCGTTGGCGATCCGGACCGCGTCACGTTCGTCGGAGTACTTGAGCACCGTCAGCACCGGGCCGAAGATCTCTTCGCGGGCGATCTTCATCTCGTTGGTGGCATCCGCGAACAACGTCGGCCGGACATACCAGCCGCGGTCGTACGGTTTGTCGGCGCCGCCGACGACGATCCGCGCCCCTTCGTCGAGCCCGGCCTGGATGTAGCCCTGCACGCGATGCTGCTGGCGTTGCGCGGCGAGCGGACCGACGTCGGTCGCTTCGTCGGCGGGGTCGCCGACCGCAAGGCCCGACATCATCTCGGCGAGCGCGTCGACGACCTCGTCGTGGCGGCGCTCGCTGACCAGGATCCGGGTCTGGGCGACGCACGCCTGCCCGTTGTTCATCAGGCTTGCCATCTTCAGGCCCTTCACGGTGTGCCCGATGTCGGCATCGTCGAGGATGATCGCCGCCGATTTGCCGCCCAGCTCCAGGCTGACCCGCTTGAGTTGTTCTCCGCAGATCGCGGCGATCCGCCGACCGGTCGCCGAGGACCCGGTGAACGAGATCTTGTCCACGCCCGGATGGCGGACCAGCCATTCCCCGGTCTCCCGGCCGCCGGGGATGATCGACACCACGCCTTCGGGCAGGTCGACTTCTTCGAGCATTTCGGCCAGCCACAACGCATCCAGCGGCGTTTCGGGCGCGGGCTTGACGACGACGGTGCAGCCGGCGACCAGCGCCGGGATCAGCTTGGGCATGATCAGGAACTGGGGGACGTTCCACGGCACGATCGCGCCGACAACGCCGACCGGGGCGCGGCGCACGTGGACGTCGCCGAACAGGCCCTGCCGCCTCTCGGCCCAGGGGAACTCTCGGGCGGTTGCCAACACGAGGTGCATCTGCGCCAGCGCACCGGTGGCCTGTCCGAGCCTGCTGAAGCTGCGCGTCGTGCCCATCTCCGCGGTGATGAGGTCGGCCATCTCGTCGGTGTGACCGGCATAGACCGCGGCCAGTTTCTCGACCTTCTCCATCCGCTCGAACGGGGACAGGCGCGGCCAACCGCCGTTGTCGAACGCGTCGCGAGCGGCGGCGACGGCCCTGTCGACGTCCTCGGGCATCGCCTCGGGTGTCTCGCCGATGGGCTCCTCGGTGTGTGGCGAAATCACCGAAATCCGTTTTCCGGTGGACGGCGCCTGCCACCGCCCTCCTATGAAAAGATGTTCGTACGCAAGGGATCTCATGCCAGCCACCGCTCTACTCATCGGTTTAGTTCGCTATTACTGCTAACATAGCAAAAAAGCACCTTTGAACTGCAGGCGGGTGGGCCACCATGGGCGGTGACTGGCGTCGGTACCCGTTTGAGCTGGTGCCCGGTGATCCGCAGTTGTGCTTTCCGGCTGCCGAGGGCGAACACCCCGGATACGAGTCGGACACCTGGTTTCTGGCCGGGGAGCTGACGGGTGAAGGCACCGCCCGAAAGTTCGCGTTCCTGACGATCTTCAACAAGAACCGTCTCGGCCATGAGATCGCCGCCGACTTTCACACGTTCGCGCTGTTCGACCTGGACAACGGCACCTACGGGACGTACACCGATTACGACGTACCACCGGCCAACCTGCGCCCGGAGGCGGTTCACAAACTGTCCGCCGCGGTCGGCAGCCTCGACATCTCATACTCCGGTGATGCGGGCACCGCGCACTGGCGGGCGTGCCGTGACGAGCACCGGCAGCTGATCCCGTACACCTACGAACTCGCGCTCGTCGGGACCGACCAGGCCGGGCAGCCGATGGGACTACGCCTGCGTGTCACGCCAACCCGCGCGCCGGTTCCGCTGGGCGCGTCGAACTACGACGGGAAGATCACCTGCTACGGCCAGGCCGGCACGTACTCCTACTTCCAGACCGGCATGACGATGGCCGGGACTTTGCGGTGGGGCGGCATCGAGGAGGCGGTCGCCGGCGACGCCGGCCACATCGACAGGCAGTGGTTCCCGTCGTATGCCGCGGCGGGTGGCCCGGGCGGTGATCCACGGTCGCGCTCCCACGAGTGGCGCACCATCAACCTGGACAATGGCGTGGACCTCAGCATCTGGCGGCAGTTTGATCGCACGAATCGCAATGTGCTGCAACCTTTCTCGGGTGCGACGACGAGCCATGCCGACCCGGACGCCCAACCCGAATGCGCCGAGGACATCGAGGTGCACATCGCCGGCTACGTGCGCTGGCCGGAGTCGATACACACGCTGGTTCCGCCGCCGTCGCAGGCGCGATACCTGCCGGATCGGCATCGACTCACCTCGCGGCAGCTCGATCTCGACCTGACGGGGGAGCCGCTGGTGGCGGCGCCCGCGCACGGCCTGCCGATCGACTACATGGAGGGCCCGTACCGCTATCGGGGCACGCTGCGGGGAAAGCCGGTGAGCGGCTTTGCCTTTTACGAGCGAACCCTTGCACTGCACCGGGATTGGGAATTGGTCGACGTGCTGGCGGTCACTGCGGAGAACCTGGGCGTGACGCGGCTCGTGCCGATGGTGGCGAATCTGCGGGGGCTGATCGACGAGGGCCGCCGACAGGAGGCCCTCGACTATCTGGAGAACGACGTGCGGCCGGTCGCGTCGTCGGTCGACGGCGTGGCGCAGGTCATCGACGACCTGGTGACCGCTCTTCGGTAGTTATCGCCGCCGCCCACGTTGCGTGGCGGTGCTGCAGCCCCGGCTCGTTGCGGCCGAACACCAGATGTCCGCGCGCTCCTGACCCGAGGTTGGCCTGCAGCCCCGACACCAGGCGATAGTCCTCGTCGCGGACCGTGCCGTGGGCGTAGTCGAAGACCGCCTGGGCGCCCGCCGCCACGGATTCGTCGGAGATGTCCAGCGGCGTCGAGTTCTGATGCACGGTGATCGAGCGGCCCGGCTCGTCGGTCGGATAGACGCGGAACAGCTCGCCGTTGGCGATGGTCGCCGAAATCACGATGTTGGGGAAGAGCGCGTAGATGACGACCATGTTGTGCAGGGGATCCCACTGGTCCTCGGGAACACCCTCGAGGTCACAGATGCCGTTGAGCGGGAACACCAGCCGGTGGTGGGGTCCGAACGCGTCGAACACCGTGCAGTTGCTTCTCGCGATGGTGGCGAACGTGTCTTTGTGCACGGTCGCGAAGTGGTAGTTCTCGGCGAACGTGTCGATCGCGAGCTTCCAGTTGATCGGCGAGTCCAGCACCTTCTCGCCCAGCGGTGACCATCCCCCGATACCCCATGACCCGAGCTCGTCACCCAGCGGCCCGAGATGTGCGGCCACGTCGAGCGAGGCCTTCGGATCCAGCGCCAGCCAGAGGAATCCGGCGTGCTCGGCGGCCGGGAGCTCGGTTAATCGCGCTGACCGCGAGGAACTCTCGGGGAATCCTTCCCTGCCCGGCACGCCGACGAGGTTGCCGTCGAGATCGTACGTCCATGCGTGGTAGGGGCAGGAGAATCGGCGGCCGGTACCGCACCCCGCCACGATCTGTGATTGGCGGTGCAGGCAGACGTTGTCGAATGCCTTCACGGTCCCGTCGGCGCCGCGGGTCATCAGGATCGAACGACCCATCACCGTCTTCGTGCAGTAGGTTCGCGGCGTCGGCAGCTCGGACGCGTAGCCGACGAGTTGTGGACTGGCCATCAGCATTGCCCTGTCGTGGGCAAGGCGTTCGGCCGACGTGTAGACGTCGGCGGCGATGGTGTACTCCGAGGGGGCCAGGTCGGTCGTTTTGTCCCGGGCGAGTTTGAGCGCGCGGCGGGTGAGGTCGATCAGCTGGTCGCGATCCATTCCGATCTCCATTGTGTTGTTTTTACAATGATAGCTATCCGGGCAACGGCCGGCTCAGCTCGAAGCGGTTGCCGTCGGGGTCGTAGAACCACACGAACTCGTTGTTCGCGCTGCTCCGGACCTCACCGACCTCGACGCCGTTTTCGCTCAGTGCCCGTCGGGCGGGCTCGAGGTCACCGTTCATGACCACCACCAGGTAGGTGTTGCGGTCGTTGTCCTCGGCGTCACGGGCCTGCCCGGTTGGCAGCTGCCATAGCGTCACCACCGAGCCGGCGATCGCGTAGCTGGCGAACGGATGGTCCGGCCCGTCGTCGCCCACGTGGATCGGCTCCAGTCCGAGCTTGTCGCGATACCACCGAACAGAGGCGGCCACGTCGCGCACCCGCACGACCGTCGCGACCATCGACGCGTCGTCGAAGATTCGCGGCGCCATCATCCGACTGTACGGCCGCAGCCGGCAGGCTTGCTTCAGCCCGGGATGGTCAGCAGGACGCGACCATCGCGGAAGCGGTTGTCGACGGCCTCGTGCGCCGCCGCGATCTCGGTGAGCGGGTGAACGGGCGCGATCGCGATCCTCACCGCACCGGCTTGAGCAGCTGCCGTCAGGTCGGCTCCCGCCTGCTGTTTGGCCTGCGGCGAGAAGTCGTCACTGCCCAGCAGCCGGAGCGTGACGTTCGCGAACAGCATTTGCCAGAAGGGCAGTTCGGGGCGATCGGCGCGGCTCGCATACGCCGCGATGACCGCGTTGTTGGCCACGACGGCGGCGTCCAACTCGGCGTTGTCGGACAGGTCGACCTCCACCACACGGTCTACCCCGTCGGGGGCGTAGTGACGGATCGCCGCCGCGGCGTCAGCGCTGTCGAGCGCGACGGATTGAAAAACCGCGGCGGAATCGACTTTGTGAAGATCGCCGCTGTGCACGACGGTACCGATCACGTTGGCTCCGCCCCAGCGCGCAAGCTGAGCCGCCAGCGAGCTCACCGAACCCAACACCCCGTGCACCAGGACGGTCTTGCCGGCAACGGGCCCGTCGCTGAACACGGCGCGGTGCGCGGTAATGCCGGGAATCCCGAGACAGGCACCGACTTCGTCCGGCACATCGTCGGGAAGTGAGACCGCCTGCTGCGCGGGCACACTGGTCAGCTGCGCGGCAGTGCCGAACGGGCGATAGGACTGCGCGCCGTAGATCCAGACCCGTTCTCCGAGCCGCCGGCTGTCCATGCCCGCGCCGACGGCTTCGATGACACCGGCGCCATCACTGTGCGGAATGATCCGCTCGAAACTCATCGGCGCGCCTTGCCAGCCGGACCGCTTCTTCGTGTCCCCGGGATTGATTCCCGAGAGCCTGACGCGCACCCGGACTTCGCCTGGGGCCGGGTCCGGCGCGAGCAGCTCTCCGACCTGCAGCACCTCCACTGCGGGTCCCTGCCGGTCATACCACGCCGCCAACACTTCACGAACCTCCGCGCAGGGCTACTCGACCGCGTACGCCGAACATCTATGTCATGAAAGCACAGGACCGCGGGAAGCGCTCAAAACTGACAGCCGTCGACCAGGGTTGCGGCCAGTGCCAGGCGGTGCTCACCATGTGTCGATTCCGCTGCGGCGGTTGGGATTTGCCCAACCGTCCCCGGCTGCCGCCGGATGCGAGAGCACCGTTGCCGCGATGACGGTGCGGGTGTCGGCGGGGTCGATCACCTCGTCGATCTCCAGATACGAGGCGGTGTTCAGCGCACTGCCCTGCCGGTACGCCCCGGCGAGCATCTCGTCGTAGACCTGTTGACGCTCGGCGGTGTCGGCGATCGCGGCCAG
The DNA here is from genome assembly GCA_963759655.1 of uncultured Actinomycetota bacterium. Lineage (GTDB taxonomy): Bacteria > Actinomycetota > Actinomycetes > Mycobacteriales > Mycobacteriaceae > Mycobacterium. The sequence goes on from CAVXAG010000010.1 coordinate 66,221, forward strand.
CGTGTCGCGGGCGCCGATGCGCACCGCACCCTCGAGGTTCATCGCGCCGAACTCGCCGGTCGGCCACGCCACGGTCGCGGCGGTGTTGTGGAAGTGCCCGGCAGTCATTGCCATCGCACCGAGTCCGTATGCCTTGCGCAGCACGATGGTGATCATCGGCACGCTCATGTGTCCGCCGAGGACGAACAGCCGCGAGAAGTGGCGGACCGTGGCGGTCCGCTCCGCGTCGGGTCCGACCATGAAACCCGGTGTGTCGCAGAGAGACACCACCGGCAATCCGAACGCGTCGCACAGCTGCAGGAACCGCGCGAGCTTGTCGGCGCCGTCGGCATCGATCGCCCCGCCGAGCACGGCGGGGTTGTTGGCGATGACACCCACGGCTCGTCCTTCGACGCGTGCCAGTGCGGTGATGACGCAGACGCCGAAGCCCCGGCGCAGTTCGGAAACCGAGTCGGTGTCGAACAGGGTGGTCAAGACGGCGCGCATATCGTAGGCGCGCTGCCGGTCCTCGGGCACGATGTGCCGCAGGTGGCGCTGGTCCGTGACGTCGACGTCGGCCAGTACGCCCTGGAAGTAGGCCAGGTATTTCTTCGCGGCGGCCACCGCCTCGGCCTCGTCGGCCACCGCGATGTCGACGACACCGTTGCCCGTTTGAACGTCGATGGGCCCGACCTGTTCCGGACTGAAGGTGCCGAGACCACCTCCCTCGATCATCACCGGGCCGGCCATCCCGATGTTCGCGTTGGCGGTCGCGATGATGACGTCGCAGGTGCCGAGCAGCGCCGCGTTGCCGGCGAAGCAGCGGCCGGCCACGATGCCGATGGTGGGCACCACGCCGCTGAGCGCGCCCATCGCGGCGAAGGTGGAGCAGTGCAGGCCTGCGACGATTTGTGCGTCGGTGTCGCCGGGACGCCCGCCGGCGCCCTCGGCGAACAGCACCAGCGGATAGCGGTGCAGGCGCGCCTGTTCCAGGATCCTGTCGGTCTTGCGGTGACCGAAGTGCCCCTGTGTGCCGGACATGACGGTGTAGTCGTAGGCCACGATGGCGCAGGTGCAACGATGCGGTCCGAACAGGCCGGCATTGATCCGGCCAAGCCCGGTGATGACCCCGTCAGCTGGTGTCTTGGCCTCCAATTCCGGCACGGGCCGGCGTCCCCGTTGCGCGGCGACCGCAAGGCCGCCGTACTCGGGCAGCAGACCACCACCGTCGGTCAGGTCGGCGATGTTCTCCCGGGCGGTGCGCATCCCCCGCTCGTGACGGCGCGCAACGGCTTCCCGCCGCTGCGCGTCGAGAAGCTTGCTGCGTCGCTCATGCAACGCGGCCAGGTCGGGGCGGACCTCATCGAGGTTCCTCGGGTGCTCTTCGGCAGCGGGTACCGCACCGCTGTCCGACGGATCGAGCTGGATCACGATGTCGGCGGCGGCGATGACGTCACCGGGTTTGATGTGAACGGCCTCGACGCGCCCCGCGTGCTGCGCGCGCACCGGATGGTGCATCTTCATCGCTTCGACGACGGCCAGCGCCGCGCCCGCCGCCACGTCCTGGCCGACTGCGACCTCGACGGCGATGACCGTGCCCGCCATCGGCGAGCGCACGGCGCGGTGCGGGTCCACCTGACGGATTAAAGCAGCCGCACCCCGCGTCGATCGTCCCGGCGCCCACAGCCATGATGGGAGGCGTGATGAACGCTGCACAGTTCGAGAAGATGGGCAAGGGCGCCGGCTTCGTGGCCGCGCTGGACCAGAGCGGGGGCAGCACGCCCAAGGCGCTCAGCCTGTACGGCATCGGCGAGGACGAGTACTCCACCGAAGAGGAGATGTTCGAGCTGGTGCACGAGATGCGCACGCGCATCATCACCAGCCCGAGTTTCGACGGGTACCGGATCCTCGCGGCGATTCTGTTCGAGAACACGATGGACCGCGCGATCGAGGGTCGCGCCACCGCGGACTACCTGTGGACCGTCAAGGGAATCGTGCCGATCCTCAAGGTCGACAAGGGCCTGGCCGACGCGGCCGACGGCGCCAGCGTCATGAAGCCCATCGCGGGCCTCGACGACCTGTTGTCCCGGGCGGTCGGGCACGGCATCTTCGGCACCAAGATGAGGTCGTTCATCACCCTGCCCGGCAGCGGGCTCGACGCGGTGGTCGAGCAGCAGTTCGAGATCGCCCGCCAGATTCTCGCCGCCGGTCTCGTCCCGATCATCGAGCCGGAGATCGACATCAGGAGTCCTCGCAAGGCGGAGGCGGAAGATCAGCTCAGGGCCAGGCTTCTCGATGAGGTCGACAAGCTCGACGCCGGCCAGGTCGTCATGGTGAAGCTGACGTTGCCGGACGTCGACAACTTGTACCGGGAGCTCGTCGAGCACCCCAAGGTGCTCCGCGTGCTCGCCCTGTCCGGTGGCTACACCCGTGACGACGCCTGCGCCCGGTTGGCCCGCAACAACGGGGTCATCGCGAGTTTCTCCCGCGCGCTGACCGAGGGTCTGTCCGCGCAGCAGAGCTCTGCAGAGTTCGACGCGATGCTGGACAAGTCGATCGCCGAGATCGCCGCCGCTTCGGGCAGGTAGTTGGGCGAGCTAGTTGGGTAGGCCCCGGCTCCCTTATTGTGGGTCGGTCGCAGTGCGCCGGACAAAGGAGCCGCCGACGGCCAACCGAGGCAAGACCCCACCGACCGACCCGCTCACGCCTGGCGAACGCCGTGTCATGTTGATAGTGATCGGCGTTGTCATTGTTGTTGTCGCAGCGGGCGCGATCGTGTGGGCGATCCTCGGCCACTCGTCAGCCCACGACGGATCCCCCGGTGACGGCTGCATGGATGTCGCGATCGCGAGCTCGATGGGTGGCGGAATCGAGCACACATGTGGTGCGGCCGCGCGAGACTGGTGTCGTGCCGTCTCCGCCCGGCACGACGCCGAAGCCGAAGCAGTCCAGGCTCAGTGCCGGGTCGCGGGGATTCTGCCGCCGGGACAGCCTTGATCCTCTTCGGGTGGCCGGTCGATGTCACTAGCCAGCAGAGCGATCACAGATTAGCTGGGCCGCGGCCGGCGTGCTGACTTATGCACGCACAGAAAGTGATTGGGCCACAATGGGTTTAGCGACGGGAGTTGGCTGCGGTAGCGGCCCGCGGCGACCCCGATGCTGGTGATCCGCTGAACACTGCATGTAGTGAACCTGCGAACCAGCATCGAGCAAGCATGGAAACCCGCCGGAAAAATCAGTTTCAGCGGAAATCTGGATTTAACAATGGATCATCTGGCGGAAACTCCGGGACGTAATACTTCGGCGGATTAAGTGAGCTCGTGTGGCAGCGACCGGAGGGCGTACCTGAATGAACCCTTATCCTGATTGGCTCAATTCCGGAGACAACACCTGGCAGTTGGTGGCGGCGACCCTCGTCGGCCTGATGAGCCTTCCGGGCCTTGCCGTTCTGTACGGGTCAATTGTCCAGAAGAAATGGGCTGTCAACACGATGTTGATGGCCTTCACCGGCTTCTCGCTGGTTTTGGTGGTGTGGGTGCTGTGGGGTTTCAAGATGGGTTTCGGCGAGCCGCTGAAGCTCGGCCCCGGCATCCTGCAGGCCGCGGTGGGCAAGCCGCACACGATCCTCAGCACGAACAATCAAGAGATCGCCATGATCCCGCTGCTGGACGGCACCGGCATGCCGAGCTTCCGCTTCTCGGAGACGTCGCTGGCGTACTTCCAGTTCGTGTTCGCCGCTATCACCCCACTGCTGTTCCTCGGCAGCGTGGTCGGCCGGATCAGCTTCAAGGTGTGGCTGATCTTCGTGCCGCTGTGGTCGACGCTCGCGTACTCGGTCAATGCCTTCCTGCTGTGGGGTGGTGGCTGGTGGGCCAACCCGCACACCGCACTGGGTAATTGGTTCAGCACCGGCGCGCTGGACTTCAGCGGTGGCTACGTGATCCACCTCGCGGCCGGCACCACCGGATTCGTCGCTGCCGCGGTGATCGGCCCGAGGCTCATACGCGACCGGGAACACGCTGTGCCGAACAACCTTCCGATGGCCGCGGTCGGCGCCGGCATTCTGTGGCTGGGCTGGAACGGGTTCAACGGCGGTGACCCGTACTTCTCGGGCACCGACGCCTCGGAGGCGGTGCTGAACACCAACTTGGCCACCGCCGTCGCGTTGATGACGTGGGTGCTCTGGGACATGTTCGCGAGCAAGCAGCGCAAGCCGACCTTCCTGGGCGCGGTGAACGGCATGATCTGCGGTCTTGTCGGGATCACCCCGGCTGCCGGCTTCGTCAACAGCTTCGGCGCGATCATCATCGGGCTCGTCACGTCGTCCGTCGTCTGGATGTCGTGGAACTGGCTCGCCAGGACTTCGCTCTTCCAGAAGGTCGACGACACCCTCGGGGTGGTTCACACCCACGGCATCGCGGGACTGACCGGCGGCTTGCTCGTCGGGGTGCTGGCCGACCCGAACGTCATCGTGTATCTCCAGGGCCCCACGGGCGGTCCGGTGACGGGAGGCGGCTGGCTCTGGGGCCACCATCCCGCACAGATATTGATCCAGCTCGGCGCCGCACTCACGGTGATCGTCTGGGATGCTCTGGTGACGGTCGTCATCCTGAAGGTCCTCGGGTTGTTCATGAAGTTGCGATTGCCCGACGAGGTGCTCGAAACCGGTGACCTCGGCGTGCACGACGAGGAGGCCTACCCCGACGAAACCCTCATCACGGGCCAGCACCGAACGGAGTCGTTCGCCGAAAGCCCGACCGCGGCGATCCCAAAGCACGCCGAGCCGGTGGAGGGCTGACGTCATGAAGCTGATCACCGCGATCATCAAGCCGTTCACCCTCGACGACGTCAGGCACGCAGTTGAGGCCGCGGGCGTACCGGGATTGACGTTCACCGAAGTCCAGGGGTACGGCAGGCAGCGTGGGCACACCGAGGTTTACCGCGGGGCGGAGTACGCGGTCGACTTCGTCCCGAAGGCACGTGTCGAGGTCGTGGTCGACGACGAGTCGGTCGAAGGAGTCGTCGACGCGATTGTCAACGCCGCCCGGACAGGGAAGATCGGCGACGGCAAGGTGTGGGTATCTCCGGTGGAGACGATGGTCCGCATCCGAACCGGCGAACGCGACCACGACGCGCTCTGATCCCTTACGGCATCGGCTCCACGCCCGGGGCCGGGCCGCCGACGCGGGTGGCGGTCATCGGCTGTGACATGGTGCCTGCGGGATCCCCGACGCACGCGTGGCCGATCCACGCGACGGTGCGGGTTCCCGCAAGCACGTCATCGCCGCCCTGCGGAGTGAGCGACCAGCTGAGTAGCTGATTGCGTTCGTCACCCTCGGGACACGGTGAGTCGTAGGGCAGCGACAGCTGCCACACGCCGTCGACGAACTGCAGAGTGACGTCGGGATTGTGGGCGGAGACGGGCTCCTTGTCGGTGGTGTTGAGAAGGACGCCCCTCGCGATGCAACCGTCGCCCGTGCATGACGTGGCAAAGGTGTACGTCGTAGACGTACTGGCCGCCGGAACCACCGCCCCGTTGAAAGTCTGATGAGCGCCGTCGAAGTCGAACCGGTAGGTCCCGTCGAGCACCGGATCCGCGCCGGATGCCGGCGGGGCGACCGCCGGCCCGCCGGCGACGACCGCGACCGCCAGCGCGGCGCTAGATGTGAGTTGCCTGACCTGCATGGCCTTCCTTCCTTAATGCGTGTCTCACGTGGCGTCGAGCATCCGCTTGACCACCTTGCCCGTCGGATTCCGCGGTAGCTCGTCGACGAACACCACATCGCGGGGCACCTTGAACCGGGCGAGCCGGCCTCTGACGTAGTCCTTGATGTCCTGCTCCGACAGCGATGCCCCCGGCCGGACGACGACGAAGCTCCGCAGCCGTTGGCCGTACTGGTCGTCGGGCACTCCGATGGCCGCCGCGTCGAGAAGGTCGGGGTGCGCGGCCAGCGCGTCCTCCACCTCGCCGGGAAACACGTTCTCACCGCCCGAGACGATCATCTCGTCGTCGCGACCGTCGATGAACAATCTTCCGGCGCTGAAGTGGCCGATGTCGCCGCTGCTCATCAGCCCCCGGATGGTTTCCTTCGTTCCGCCGGTGGTGTATCCCTCGAACTGCGCACTGTTGCCGACGAAGATGCGACCGCTGGTGCCCGTCGGCACCTCGTGCCCGTCGTCGTCGAGGATCGTCACTACGGCTCCGCGCACCACCCGCCCGACGCAACCGGGCTCCTCTGCCAGGTCCTCGGGCGTGGCGACGGTGGCGTACGCGACTTCGGTTGAGCCGTAGAGGTTGTAGACCACCGGGCCGAAGGCAGCCGTCGCGCGGGTACACAGCGCGGCCCCCAGCTGCGAGCCGGCGACGAAAATGATCCGCAGCGCGGTGAGGTCGAGGTTTTTGCGGGCATCCGGACCGAGATCGAGAATGCGGCTGAGCATGATCGGGACCACGGTCACCGCTGAAGCCCGATGCGTGGCCAGGCTTTCCAGTGTCAGCTGCGGGTCGAAGCTGCGCCGGATCACGAGCGTCGAGCCCATCAGCATCGCGATCATCGCGTGGCCGAAGCCCAGTGAATGAAACATCGGGGTGCAGCATTCGGTGACTTCCCCGGTACCGAACGGCGTCTTGTCGAGCAGTCCCGCGAGCGGGATCAATGACCGCGGAACCGTTCGCGGAGCCCCCTTCGGTGTTCCGGTGGTCCCGCTGGTCAAGATGATGATCTGCGGGCTGATGCCGGCCGCCGGGGGCGGGGACGGATCGCCTCGTTCGATGAGCGCGTCGAGCGTGTCCGCACCGGGCCGGTCGGTCCACGCGCGGACCCGGCCGTACCGAAGTTCGGTATCGGATACCGCGTCGGCGTACTCGTCGTCGTACACCAGCAGTTCGGCGCCCTCCCGGGCGATCACGTCGCGGATCTGGCCGCTGCCGAAATCAGTGTTGAGCAGCACGATCCGGGCACCGGTCTTCGTACCGGCGAACAGCGCGTCGAGTAGTCCACGGTGGTTGCGGGCCAGGATGGCGATCGTCGACCCGGGCCGCAGGCCGGCGCGTCGCCATTCGTTGGCCACCGCATTGGACCTGGCATTGAGGTCGCCGAAGGTCAGCCGACCACGTTCGTCGATGAGCCCGACGGCGTCCCGGTGCCGCACCGCCGCGAGGGTCGCCGCGGCGCCGAGTTCGCCGTAGTCGCGAACCGCGCGAAGGATCGCGGCCAGCCGCAGCGGGGACATCGGGCGAAGCAACCCGGCGCGCCCCAGTTGCAGCACCGCCCAGCCCTCGTCGGCGATCCGGGAGGCCAGCCGCCGCAACATGGTGAGAAGTGTGGCAGAGCACCTTCGCAGCCGGTGCGCTGCCCACGAGGTATCCGACGCCCTACTCGACAAGCAAACGTTCGGCAAATATCGTCGGCAGCACTCGGCGGAGGGACCGACTCGATGACCGTCGCGACGGAGCTCGGGGCGCTACCCGTGTTCGCCGGGATCCCGACCGGCGAACTGTCGGCGCTGGCCGCCGAGTTGACACCCGTCCGCGCGCCCGCCGGTGAAGTGCTGATGCGCCAGGGCGACAAGGCGCTCTCGTTTTTCATCATCGCGTCCGGGGAAGTCGAGGTCTCCCACACCGACAGCGATGGCCACACCCTGGTGGCCTCTCTGTCCGAAGGCCTGCTCGGCGAGATCGCGCTGCTGCGCAACGCTCCGCGCACCGCGACCGTGGTCGCCGTTGACGAGGTGTGCGGTTACCTCGGGTACCGGGCGGCCTTCGATTGCCTGCTCGAGATCCCGGGCATCGCGCCCGAGCTGGTGCGGACGGCGCGGCAGCGGCTGGCCGCCTTCCTCACCCCGGTGGCATTCGAGTCGCGCGACGGAACGGAACTGATGCTGCGGCCGGCGCTGCCCGGGGATCCCCAGCGGGTGGCGCACGGGGACGTGATGTTCTCGCCGGAAACGCTGTATCGGCGCTTCCTGTCGGTCCGGACGCCCACCGAGACGGTGCTGACGTACCTGTTCGAAGTGGACTACGTCGACCACTTCGTCTGGGTGGTCACGGACGGCCAGGACGGCTCGCACGACGGCTCGGTGGTCGCGGACGCCCGGTTTGTCCGCGACCAGGACGACCCCACCCTTGCCGAGATCGCGTTCACCGTTGCCGACGCCTACCAGGGCCGCGGTATCGGCACGGTCCTGTTCGCAGCGCTGGCCGTTGCTGCACGTATCGACGGCGTCACAAGGTTTCATGCAACGGTGCTTTCCGACAATCTGCCTGCGCGAGCCCTGTTGGACCGGCTCGACGCACCGTGGATCCGAGAAGAGCCCGGGGTCGTGGCCGCGACCATCGAGGTGCCCGACCCGGCGCGGTTGCCGGTCAAGATCAAGCACCTCACCCAGATCCGGGACGTCGCGCGACAGGTGATCCAGGCCTTCGAGTAAGACAGGACAACCAAGAGATTCGGCAGGTGTAGCGTCGGCCCGGTCATGAAGCCGCCCCTGACCAAGGACACGCAGCTCTGCATCTCGCTGGCAGCGCGGCCGACCGACATCGGCACCAGGTTTCATAACCACCTCTACGAAGAGCTCGGCCTCGACTTCATTTACAAGGCCTTCACCACGACTGACATCGTCGCGGCGATCGGTGGGGTGCGCGCGCTCGGCATCCGCGGCTGCTCGGTGTCGATGCCGTTCAAGCGCGATGTGATTGCGCTCGTCGACGACGTCGAGAACTCGGCTCGCGCTATCGATGCGGTGAACACGATCGTCAACGACGACGGGCGGCTGACCGCGTCGAATACCGACTACATCGCGGTGCGCGCCCTGATCGCCGACAATGATCTCGACGCAAAGGCGCCGGTGGTGGTCCGCGGCAGCGGTGGCATGGCCCGTGCGGTCGCCACGGCGTTCCGCGACGCCGGCTTTCGCGACGGCACGATTGTTGCGCGAAGTCCGAAGGCGGGCAGGGAATTAGCGGAGCGCCTCGGTTACAGATGGCGCACAGATCCGGGGTCGGTCAGCGCCCCGGTGATCGTCAATGCGACGCCGATCGGCATGGCCGGCGGCACGGAAAACGACAAGATCGCTTTCCAGACTGCCGTCATCCAGCGCGCCGATCTGGTTTTCGACGTGGTCGCCACGCCCGCCGAGACGCCCCTCGTTGCGGCTGCCCGGGCCGCGGGCAAGCGGGTGATCACCGGCGCCGCGGTGATTGCCCTGCAGGCCGCCGAGCAGTTCGAGCGCTACACCGGGGTGCGGCCGACGCGCGAGCAGATCGAGAAGGCGTCGTCGGTGTCACGGTCCTAGTTGTTGGCGCAGAACAGCGACACCTGCACGGTGCGGCTGAGGATTACCGGGACGAGGAAGCTGGGCCTGCTTTCTCTGCCGCCGACCCGGACCAGCTGGGTCTGCGTGTTCGGGTTGCGCACGCTGGTGACGACGCAGCTCTGCAGCGGCCCGCTCCCTACCCGGTCGATGTTGACTTGGTAGCCCTGCTGCTCCCAGTAGTTGATGGTGTTCTGGGCACCCTGGTCGGCCGATGCGATCCCGGCCGGGGCGGCCAGCACGCCCCATGTCGCTGCGGCCGCTGCGGCGAGGGTCAGTGCTGTGTGCATAGCCCCGCCTCCTTCTGGATAATTGCCGAGTACTCGTTTAGTACATCGCTTTAGCGGGCCCGGACGTTGCGGAATGACCGAACCAATCTGTGGTATCAACGGGAGTGCGCCCGTGCTGGTTCATGTTACCGGCGATGCTGGTCATGGCGGCGTGTTCGGCGCCCGCACACAGTCCGTCGCCGACCACGCGCACTACCGTGCCGGCGGCGCAGGTTCCACGCGTCAGCCCCGACAACATTCGCCGCATGCGCGGGTCCTTCCCGGCCGGTTACGAGGTCGCCGACGTCGACGGCGCGGCCTCACCGGCGTCCAATTGGGGTCTGCCCACGGGTTGGTCGTCGGACCCGCAGCAGTGCGCTGCGCTCGCGGACCCTGCCAACGGGTCGCCGGCTGCCGACGGGCTGTCCGGGTCGGGCAGTGCGGGGATCATCTACGTCGTGGTGGCGGGCTCGCCCACCGCGGGCGGCCCGGACCCGGGCGTCGTCGATGCGTGCCGCCACTGGTCGATGGATTCCGGGCGCACCACCGCGGTCGTCGATCAGTTCGACCCGCCCGGGATCGAAGGTGTCCCGACGGTCGGGATGGTGGCCGCGGTCCGCACCATCGTCGAAGGCGGTAACGAAACCGACGTGCGCGCCACCACCGCCACCGCCTACCTCGGCTCCTACGTTGCGTTCGTCACCGTCGTCACGGACCCGGGCACGGGCCCGGCACAGTTGCCACCGGATTTCGCGTCGACATTGCTGGCTCAGGCCGTGGCGACGTTGCGTGGCTGAGGCCGTTTGATTCGGTAGATTGCCCGGGTGCGATTGCCATCCAGGCTGCCCGCCGTGGCGGGCGTCGTCGGTGTCGCGCTCCTCGGCTGCTCGGCGAACGGGGCCACCGGCGCGTCGAGCACATCGCCGTCGCCCACGGTCGACATCGGGAAGATCGTGTCGCTGAAGCAGTCGTTCGGGCCCGACTTCACGGTGCAGGCGATCGACAAGACGGCCATCGATCCAAAGCTGTTGACTCCCCTGCAATTCCAGCAGGGACTGACGTGGGATCCCGCCGACTGCTCGAAGTACGCGTGGACGCTGCCCACCGGGTTGAAGGGGAACATCGCCTCGGTGTTGGCTGAGGGAGAGGGAAATCGGTTCATCGCGATGGCGATTGAGACCTCGGAGCCCGTGACCGTCGACCCCGCCGCCGTCGACAAATGCCGGCATGTCAGCTTCACCGGCGCCGACGTGCGTGGCGTCGTGGACGTCGTTGACGCGCCCCACATCGACGGGGTGCAGACCCTCGGCAAGCATCGCCAGCTGCAAACCGCGGTCGGGTCAGGTGAGCTGTACACCTATGTCGCGTATCTCGGCGATTACCTCGTCATGGTGACCGCCAACCCGTTGCCTGTTCCGAATCAGCCCGTGCCGCCGGTGAATCTGCAACGAGCACAACACTTGTTGTCCGATGCGGTGGCGGCGGTTCGGGCCTAGCGCACGTTGTGCGGCCGGAACTGGATGCTGATCCGCGGCCCGCAGGGCCTGCTCGTCTTGGGCACCGAGTGCTCCCATGTCCGCTGGCACGACCCGCCCATCACGAGAAGGTCGCCGTGCGCCTGGGACAGTCTCAGCGAGGTTCCGCCTCCGCGCGGACGCAACGCGAACACCCGGGTGGCGCCGAGGCTGACGATCGCCACCATGGTGTCCTCGCTCCGGCCGCGGCCGATCTTGTCGCCGTGCCAAGCGACGCTGTCGTCGCCGTCGCGATACAGGCACAGGCCCGCGGAGGTGAAGGGCTCGCCGAGTTCGTCGCAGTAGGCGTCGTTGAGGCGGTCACGCAGTTCGGTGATTCGCGGATGAGGGGCGCCTTCCAGGCTCAGGTCGTGAAAGCTCACCAACCGGGGGACGTCCACGACGCGGTCGTACATCGGCCGCCGCTCCGCGCGCCACGGCGTGGTCGCGGCCAGCTCATCGAACAGCCGGTCGCCGTCGTAAAGCCAGCCACCGTACTCGTCGAGCCACGCACCGTCGCCCAGCGCGCGGCGGTCGGCCTGCTCGAACAGCGCGCACTGGACCGCGAACGTCATCGCCATATCGTATCGCACATGCGTTCGATATTTTCAGAGGCGAACCGCCCCCGGCCCCTGCGCGGCGAGCACATCGCCGGGGTTGGCCAGCGCACAGCTGCGCAGGCTCAGGCAGCCGCAACCGATGCAGTCGGCGAGTCTGTCGCGCAGCCGCTTCAGATGCAGGATCCGGTCGTCGAGATCCCGCCGCCAGGCCGCCGAGAGCTTCGCCCAGTCCTTGCTGGTCGGCACGCGATCGGTCGGGAGCGTGCCCAGCGCGCTGCGGACCCGGGCCAGCGGAATGCCGAGCCGCTGCGACATCCGGATGAACGCCACCCTGCGCAACGTGTCGCGGCTGTAGCGGCGTTGATTGCCCGATGTGCGCCGGCTGCTGATCAGGCCTTCGCGCTCGTAGAAATGCAGCGCCGAGATCGCGACGCCGCTGCGGTCGGCGAGCTCGCCGGGCGTGAGCTCCTGGTCGTCCATATCACCTCAACAATAGTTGAGGTGACGGCCACCGCGATACGGTCTATCGGTGACCACGACCGCGTTGGGTTCGAACTCCGAGGTCGGCACGCTGCGCGCGGTGATCCTGCACCGGCCCGGTCCGGAACTGCAGCGGCTGACGCCACGCAACATCGGTGCGCTGCTTTTCGACGGACTCCCGTGGGTCACCCGGGCGCAGGAGGAGCACGATGCGTTCGCCGAATTGCTCCGGTCACGGGGCATCGAGGTGATGCTGCTGGCCGACCTGTTGACCGAGGCGCTGGCCAGCGGCGCAGCGCGGATGCAGGGGATCGCGGCTGCCGTCAATGCTCGTCGTCTGGGACATCCACTGGCACAAGAGCTTTCCGAATATCTGCGTAGTCTCGACCCGCCCGCGTTGGCGCGGGTGCTGACGGCCGGGATGACGTTCACGGAGCTGCCGTCCTCATCGCCGGCCCTGCGGACACCTTCCTCCGGCGGGGGACTGTCGTTGGTGCGGCGCATGCATCACGGCGCAGACTTCGTCATCGAGCCGCTGCCCAATCTGGTGTTCACCCGTGACTCGTCGATCTGGATCGGGCCCAGGGTGGCGATCACGTCGCTGGCGCTGCCCGCCCGGGTCCGGGAGACGTCGATCACCGACATCGTCTATGCGCACCATCCGAGGTTCACCGGTGTGCGGCGGGCCTACGAGTCGCACACCGCGCCGGTGGAGGGCGGAGACGTGCTGTTGCTGGCGCCCGGCGTAATCGCCGTCGGGGTGGGGGAACGGACCACGCCGGCCGGGGCGGAAGCGTTGGCGCGCAGCCTGTTCGACGACGATCTGGCTCATACCGTGCTGGCCGTGCCGATCGCGCAGGAGCGCGCGCAGATGCATCTCGACACGGTGTGCACGATGGTCGATGTCGACGCGGTGGTGATGTACCCGAACGTCGTCGACACGCTGACCGCATTCACCATCACGCGCACGCCCGGCGGTGTGCAGATCACCGGCGCGGCTCCGTTCGTCGAGGCCGCCGCCGATGCGATGGGCATCGACCGGCTGCGTGTCATCGACACCGGCCGGGACCCGGTGACGGCCGAACGTGAACAGTGGGACGACGGCAACAACACGCTGGCGCTGGCGCCCGGTGTGGTCGTCGCGTACGAGCGGAACGTCGAAACCAATTCGCGGCTGGCGGATTCCGGCATCGAGGTGCTGCCGATCGCCGCCTCAGAGTTGGGCACCGGCCGGGGCGGCCCGCGGTGTATGTCGTGTCCCGCCGCGCGTGACCCGCTGTGATCCGTTGGCCGAAGCGGACGGCTCAGCGCCAACTGGGCAGCCAGATCTCCATGTCCCACGTCGCGTTGGAGATCGGGATACCGGTCAGTATCGGGAACAGCCACGCGAAGTTCGCGATCACCAGCGCGACGTAGAAGCTGGCGACGAGCAGCCCCAGCGTTCGTCGTTCTCGCGACTGGCCCGGTTGATTCAGGATGTCGCCGAGGATCAGCGCGATCGCGATCACCAGGAACGGCGCCATCGGCGCGGCGTAGAAGAAGTACATCTGGCGGCCGATGTCGGCGAACCACGGCAGCCATCCCGCGCAATAGCCCACCAGCACGCAGCCGTACCGCCAGTCCTGCTTGACCGCGGCCCGCCACAGCGCCCAGCCCAGCACCGGCACCGCGATGAACCACAGCGCAGGTGTGCCGACGATCATCACCGCCTTGAGGCAGGACTGGTCCCCGCAGCCCGGAACGTTCTGCTGGTCGATCGCGTACAGCACCGGCCGCAGCGACATCGGCCAGGTCCACGGTTTCGACTCCCACGGGTGGTAGTTGCCCGCGGCATTGGTCAGCCCGGCGTGGAACCGGTAGACGCCGTAGGTGTAGTGCCACAGCGAGCGGATCGCGTCGGGCAACAGCCCGCCGGGGCCGATCGAGCGGCCCACGTCGTAGCGGTCGACCGCCGTCTCGGATGCGAACCACGGCGCATACGACGCCAGATACACCGCCAGCGGGATGATCGCCATCACATAGGCGGTCGGCGCGGTGTCGCGACGCAGCACGCCCAGCCACGGCCGCGGCACCCGGTACTGCCGCCGCGCGGCGACGTCGAACGCCAGTGACATCGCCGCGAAGAACACCATGTAGTAGAGCCCGGACCACTTGGTGGCAAGGGCCAGCCCCAACAGCACCCCGGCGGCGAACCGCCACCATCGCACGCCCAGCCGCGGACCCCACGGTGTTTCGGCGATGCGGCCTTCGAGGAACACGGCGTCCATCCGCGCTCGCATCTGGTCGCGGTCGACGATCAGCGCGGCGAACGCGGCGACGACGAACAGCGTCAGGAACCCGTCCAGCAGCGCTGTCCGGGCTGACACGAAGCTGACCCCGTCGGCGATGATCAACAGGCCCGCGATCCCGCCGACCATCGTGGAGCGGCTGAGCCGCCGGGCGATCCGTGCGACCAGGACGACGACCACCACCCCGGCGACCGCGCCGGTGAATCGCCAGCCCAGGCCGTTGTACCCGAACATCGCCTCGCCGATGGCGATCATCATCTTGCCCACCGGCGGGTGCACGACCAGCCCGTATCCCGGGTTGTCCTCGACGCCACCGTTCTGCAGCATCTGCCAGGCCTGCGGCGCGTAGTGCTTCTCGTCGAAGATCGGGGTGCCGCCGTCGGTGGGCTGCGACACGTTGATGAGCCGGGTGATGGCCGCCAGCGCCGCGATGACGGCCGTCATCGCCCAGCCCGCCAGGCGGTCGGTCGGCCCGAAGTCGGCCACCGGCTCCCGCGGGCCCGGACTGATCATCGGGGCCTCGCGCTCCTCGGCGGGCGCTTCGACGTCGGCAACGATCACATCGGCGATCGTAGGCTGTCGCAATGGCCGCTGGTCGACTGCTGCTGGGGGCGACACCGCTGGGCCAGCCGTCCGACGCATCCGCGCGGTTGGTGTCCGCGCTCGCCACGGCCGATGTTGTTGCCGCGGAGGACACCCGCCGCGTGCGGACTCTGGCGCATGCGCTCGGCGTGCGGATTGCCGGCAAGGTGGTCAGCTTGTTCGACCAGAACGAGGCGGCGCGGGTGCCCGCGCTGATCGCGGCGATGAAGGGCGGCGCCACGGTGCTGGCGGTCACCGACGCCGGCATGCCGCTTCTCAGCGATCCCGGGTATCGGCTGGTGACTGCGTGTATCGCCGAGGGGCTGCCGGTGACCTGCCTGCCGGGTCCGTCCGCGGTGACGACGGCGCTGGCGGTCTCGGGGCTGCCGCCCGACAGGTTCTGCTTCGAGGGCTTCGCGCCGCGCAAGAGTTCAGCGCGGCGCGCGTGGCTCGCCACGTTGGCCGCCGAGCAGCGCACCTGCGTGTTCTTCGAGTCACCCCGCAGGCTGGCGGCATGTCTCACCGACGCCGTTTCCGAGCTCGGCCCGGCGCGGCGCGCGGCGCTGTGCCGGGAGCTGACCAAGGTGCACGAGGAAGTGGTGCGCGGATCGCTGGGCGAGTTGGCTGACTGGGCCGCCGGCGGAGTGCTCGGTGAGATCACCGTGGTGCTGGCCGGCGCGCAGCCGCAGGCTGACGTCGTGACGCTGGTCGCGCAGGTCAGTGCGCTGGTGGAGGGCGGCATGCGGGTGAAGGACGCATGCGCCGAGGTGATCGGCGCCCATCCCGGTGCACCGTCGCGCCGCGAACTCTACGACGCGGTGCTGAAGTCGAGGGGGTCGGGCGGATAGCCCTACGACAGGCTCGCGGTCTGACCGATCCCGACGATCGGGTGAACCTTGTGTAGGCACTCGTCCCATTCGTCGTCTGGGTCGGAGTCGGCTGTGATGCCGCCGCCGACACCGAGAACGGCGCGGCCGCGCGCGTCGAACTCGACCGTCCGGATCGCGACGTTGAGCTCGGTTCCCGCGATGGGTGAGGCCAATCCGATCGTCCCGCAGAATATTCCACGACGACGCGGCTCCCATTGCGACAGCAGCTGACGGGCGCGGGTCTTCGGTGTGCCCGTTACCGATGCCGGCGGGAACGTCGCGTCCAGCAGCGCGGTCATCGGCACGTCCACCGGCACCCGCGCCGATACCGTCGACACCAGATGCCACACCCCCGGCGCCGGGCGCACGGCCAGTAGCTCGGGCGTCGTGACGCTGCCGACGGCCGCCACCCGTCCCAGGTCGTTGCGGACGAGGTCGACGATCATGATGTTCTCGGCGACGTCCTTCACCGAACGCAGAAGCTCCGACGGCTCGACGTGCCACGGCACGGTTCCCTTGATCGGGCTGGACGTCACGGTCTCGCCACGGCGACATAAGAAGAGCTCGGGCGACAGCGAGGCCACCGCGCCCCACGTGCCCGCGACGAACGCGGCGCGCGCTGGTGCGGTTCTGGCGACGGCGTCGACGAAGAAGTCGACGGGCGCTCGCGCCACCTCGCCGCTCACCGTTCCGGTGAACTGGGTGCTGACGCACGCCTGGTACACCTCGCCCGCGGCGATCGCATCAAGGCATGCCAACACGCCGGCGCGATGGGTGTCCCGGTCGGCGTCGCTCCATTCGATGCGACAGTGCGGCCGGTCCGGACGCCGTGCCAGCGCCCGCGTCAGCCACGACGGCATCGCCTCGCCGGAAATGCTCTCGTAGAACCAGATGCCGGCGCGGTCCTGCCGCAGCACGAAGTCAGCCCAGCCGCCGGCGGCTTCGGGAATGCGTGCCGGCCGGCCGTCCGCGCCGGCGTCCGGATACGACAGGTAGCCGATCCATCCGCCGCCGACCGCGGCGCCATCGGCCTCGGTGCGGTGAACTCCGAAAACGTCGCGGCCACCGACGGGTGTGGCCCTCAGCTGCGGCGCGATCACCGCGCGTGAGCCGAACCAGTCGCCGATCAGCGCCGCGGGGCCGCCAAGGCCTAGCTCGGCGGCGGCATCGGCGACAGCGGCGAGCACCGCCGGGGCGTCGCCCAGCTCGCCCAGCCGGTCGGTAAGCACCGGGCCAGCCTGACGCGTCGCGCGAGCAGATGCAAAGCTAGCGGGAGATCTCCCGCGGGATCGCGATCGCGGCGAGCTTGTCGGGATTTCGGATCGCATAGAAGTTGGCGATCTTGCCGTCGACCAGTTCGACGGTGAAGACACCCTCCAGTTGCTCGCCGCTGTAGACGACCAGGGCCGGCGCACTGTTGCAAATCACCGTCTTGACCGCGACGTCAGGCATTTTCGCGGCCAGACGGAACAGCCCGACCAGCACCCTGGCCACCCGTTCCGCCCCCACCACCGGCCGCCGCGACGCGCTGGCCTTGCCGCCGCTGTCGGCGGTCCAGACCACATCGGGTGCCAGCATCGAGATCAACCTCTCCAGATCACCGGTGGCTGCCGCGGTCATGAATTGCTCGGTGATGTGACTGGACTTCGCCTCGTCCACCGGCTCGAACCGCTTGCGCCGGGCGTACACATGCTCGCGCGCGCGGTGGGCGATCTGGCGGACCGCCGGCGCGGATTTTCCGACCGCAGAGGCAATTTCGTCGTAGTCAAAGCCGAAAACCTCGCGCAACACGAACACCGCGCGCTCGTCGGGACCCAGCGTCTCGAGCACCACCAGCATCGCCATCGACACCGACTCGGCCAGCACCACGTCGGCCGCCGGGTCCTGCTCATCGAGCAGCAGCGGCTCGGGCAGCCACGGCCCGACGTATTCCTCACGGCGACGGGCGCCCGCGCGCAGCGCGTTGAGTGCCTGCCGGGTGACCAATTGCGCAAGATAGGACTTCGTGTCGCGGACCTTGGACAGGTCGACCTGCGCCCACCGCAGATAGCTGTCCTGCAGCACGTCGTCGGATTCTGTTGCCGAGCCGAGGATTTCGTAGACGATCGTGAACAGCAGCGCACGCAGGTGCGTGAACCGATCGGCGTGCTCGGCACTCATCCGACCCCGACCCCTTCCTGGGCGCGTCGCTTGCCGCCCCGCAGCCAGAAGATCGAGCCCGGCTTGCGGCCCTCGCGCGTGATGAAGGTGACCGTGCCCCTGCAGATCAGCTCCTTGATCATCGCCGCCGGCCTGCCCGCGATGTACGTCCGCCGCGGCGTGTCGTTGGTGTGTGACAGCACCACGGTCGCGCGCTTGCGGCCCAGGCTGACGCACTGCCCGGTGAAGGCCTGGTTCACCACCGCGGGCTCATCGCCGGCGATGCGGCTCAGCACCGTGTTGGCCGCCTGTGCGCCCAGCGGGATGGCCGCCTGGCAGCTCATCCGCAGCGGCTGACCGGACGGCGCGGCACAGTCTCCCGCGGCGACGATGCGCTCGTCGTCGACGCTTGTCAGCGTCTCGTCGGTGAGCAGCCTGCCCAGCGCGTCAGTGCTCAACCCGCTGCGTGCGGCCAGGTCGCCGACACCGAACCCGGCCGTGAGGACGGTGACGGCGCTGGCGAGTTCTTGCCCGTCGGTCAGCACCACGCCGGATTCGCGGATTTCGGCGACCGAGCCTTCCAGCACCCGCACTTTCAGCCGCGCCAGCTGCCTTGCCACCGACCGACGTCCCGGCTGGCTCAGCGATGGCCCGAGGATCGGGCCACAGATCAGCGTCACGTCGCGCTCCGGACCCCGCTCGGCGAGTTCGGCGGCGGTCTCGATGCCGGTCAGCCCGCCACCCACCACGCATATCGGAGCGCTCGGATGAACTTCGTCAATACGGCTCTTCAGCCGCAGCGCATATTCGAATTCCCCGATAGGGTAAGCGAATTCAGCTGCGCCCGGCACACCTGCGGGTGCGGCTGTGCTGCCGGTCGCGTAGATCAGGTAGTCGTAGCGCAGGCGGCTGCCCGACGCCAGCCGGACCTGTCGGTTCGTGGCGTCGATCTCGGTGGCGGTGTTGACCACCAGCGAAACGCTGGGATGCAGCATGTCGGAATAGTCGACGGTCGCCGAGCCGGTGTCGGCCACCATCTGGTGCAGCCGGATCCGCTCGACGAACTCGGGCCGCGGATTGACCAGCGTGACGGCGACGTCGCGGCGGGTTTGCAGGTGGTTGGCTGCGACCGTGCCGGCGTAGCCGCCGCCGATCACGACGACGCACGTCCGGCCGGTGATGTGGGTGTGGGTGCTCATTTTGGTCATGCCACCTAGACACCGGCCATTGTCTCCGCGTGACAGCACGCGACGCGAATGTGGGCTACCTCACTGTGCGGGGTTCACTCCACCTGGTACCGCGGGAACACGCCCGTCGGTGCCGGCAACGCCGTGCCGGGCACCAGTCTCGTGCCGATCGCGGCGAACGAGCGCGCGTCCGCCGGCTGACCGAGCAGGTCCAGCAGCTCGGCCGCCGAATCGGGCATCACCGGCTGCACCAGCAGCGCGGCGATACGGACCACCTCCAGCGTCGCGTAGAGCACGGTGCGCAACCGCGCGCGGTCGGACTCCGACTCCGACTTGCGCAGCACCCACGGCTCTTGAGCCGAGAAGTACTTGTTGGCGGCGCCGAGCACCAGCCAGATCGCCTCCAAAGCCAGGTGCATCGCCTGAGCGTCGAAGTTCCTGCGAGCCCGCTCCAGCAGCCCGTCGGCCGCCGACAGCAGCTCGCGGTCATCGTCAGACAACGCCGCCGGTTCGGGCACCACACCGTCGAGGTTCTTGGCCACCATGGACAGCGAGCGCTGGGCCAGGTTGCCGAGTTCGTTGGCCAGGTCCGCGTTGATCCGGCCGATGATCGCCTCTTCGCTGTAGCTGCCGTCCTGCCCGAACGGCACCTCGCGCAGCAGGAAATACCGGACCTGGTCGACCCCGAACTCGTCGATCAGCGCGTCGGGGTCGACGACATTGCCCACCGACTTGCTCATCTTCTCGCCGCGGTTGAGCAGATGACCGTGGGCGAAAACCCTTCGGGGGAGTTCGATTCCGGCCGACATCAGAAACGCCGGCCAGTACACGGCGTGGAACCGGATGATGTCCTTGCCGATCATGTGCAGGTCGGCAGGCCAGAACCGGCGGAACACGTCGGAGTCGGTGTCGGGGAATCCCACGCCGGTGAGGTAGTTCGTCAGCGCGTCCACCCACACGTACATGACGTGGTCGGGATGGTCGGGCACCGGGACACCCCAGTCGAACGTCGTGCGGGATATCGAGAAGTCGCGCAGCCCGCCCGCCACGAAGCTGACCACCTCGTTGCGCCGCACTTCGGGCCCGATGAACTCCGGGTGGGCCCGATAGTGAGCCAGCAGTTTGTCGGTGTACCCGGACAGCCGGAAGAAGTACGTCTGCTCCTCGGTCCAGGTGACCGGGGCGCCGGTCTCGATCGCCACCCGGCTGCCGTCGGACGCCGCGCAGGTCTCGGCTTCGCTGACAAAGTTCTCGTCGCGAACCGAGTACCAGCCCGAGTACGTGCCGAGATAGATGTCACCGGCGTTGAACATCCGCTGCCAGATGGCCTTGGACGCCTCGAGGTGGTCCGGGTCGGTGGTGCGGATGAACCGGTCGTAGGACACGTTGAGCCTGTCGTCCATCCGCTGAAAAACGCCGGAATTGAGCCGGGCGAGCTGCCCGGTCGGAACTCCTTGCGCCGCTGCGGTCTCGGCCATCTTCAGGCCGTGCTCGTCGGTGCCGGTGAGGAAGCGGACATCGAAGCCGTCAAGCCGTTTGAATCGGGCGATCGCGTCGGTGGCGATCTTTTCGTACGCGTGCCCGATGTGGGGTGCGCCGTTTGGGTAGTCGATCGCCGTCGTGACGTAGAAGGGCCTCATGTCAAGGTCAACCTTATGGTGTGGTCGTGAGTCGCTCGACTGCCCGCCCTGCGCCGCCGCCTCCGGAACCGCTGGCCCCGCTCGTCGACGCGCACACGCACTTGGATGCGTGCGGCGCCGGCGACGCGGACAGCGTGCGTGCGATCGTCGACCGCGCCGAAGCGGTCGGGGTCAAGGCCGTCGTCACGATCGCCGACGATCTGGCGTCCGCGCGATGGGTGGTGCGCGCGGCCAACGTCGATCCGCGGGTGTACGCCGCGGTGGCGCTGCACCCGACCCGCGCCGACGCCCTCACCGACGCCGCGCGCGCCGAACTCCAGGCGCTTGTCGCGGATCACCGGGCGGTGGCGGTCGGGGAGACGGGGCTCGACCTGTACTGGCCCGGCCGGCTCGACGGCTGCGCCGACCCGGCGGCGCAGCGGGAGGCGTTCGCGTGGCACATCGACCTCGCCAAGCGCACCGGCAAGCCGCTGATGATCCACAACCGCGACGCCGACCGTGAGGTGCTCGACGTGCTGGGCGCCGAGGGCGCTCCGGACAAGGTGATCTTCCACTGCTTCTCCAGCGGCACCCAGATGGCGCGCAGGTGCCTCGACGCCGGCTGGTTTCTCAGCCTGTCGGGCACCGTCAGCTTCCGCAACGCCGCCGCCCTGCACGAGGCCGCCCGGCTGATTCCGCCTGAGCTGTTGTTGGTCGAGACGGACGCCCCGTTTTTGACCCCGCATCCGTATCGGGGCGCGCCGAACGAGCCCTACTGCCTGCCATACACGGTGCGGGCGGTGGCGGAGCTGACGGGGCGACCGGCGCAGGA
Source organism: uncultured Actinomycetota bacterium (assembly GCA_963759655.1). Lineage (GTDB taxonomy): Bacteria > Actinomycetota > Actinomycetes > Mycobacteriales > Mycobacteriaceae > Mycobacterium. Next base: position 87,851 of record CAVXAG010000010.1, read on the forward strand.
TCTGGCCATCCAGACCACAGCAAACGCGGTTGGCGTCTACGGGCTCGCGGTGGACGTCTGAGCTCCGACGGAGCACCCGGCAGTTTTCGCCAGCAAACTTACGCTGATGCGCGCAACGCGCACTCGCCGCCGCCGACACCCACCCGACCGGCAGCTGCCACCGGTCGGCACTGTGATCCAAGCCTCAACCGGCTCTTTAGATTTGCCTCGGATTGGGCTCTTCGTTACCGTCTTGTGATCAGGTCCGGCCCGAGCCGGACCAGCAAATGACGTCGACAGTCGGGATAGACGCCTTTTGAATGCTCTGACCAAGCTCCACCAGAACGATTCACCGATGCTGCGCGCCCTCGTCGGCGCGACCTTGTTGGCTCTCATTTTTGCTGGAAGCTACGCCGTCGCAGTGCATAAGACCGTCACGCTGGACGTCGACGGTGCCCCGATGACGGTCTCGACGATGCAGTCGCGCGTCATCGACGTCGTGCAGGAGAACGGCTTCACGGTCGGCGAACGCGACGACCTGTACCCGGCCGGGGATCAGCAGGTCTCCGAGGCTGGCACGATCGTGCTGCGCCGCAGTCGCCCGCTTCAGGTGTCGATGGACGGTCACGATCCCCGCCAGATCTGGACGACAGCGTCGACGGTGGACGAGGCGCTGCAGCAGCTGTCGATGGCCGATGCGGCCCCTGCTGCCGCGTCGCGGTCTTCTCGGCTGCCGCTGGCCGGCATGGCGCTGCCGGTGGTGAGCCCGAAGAACGTGCACATCGACGACGCCGGCGTGATGTCCGACCGGCGGCTGGCCGCGCCTGATGTCGGGGGATTGCTCGCCGCCGCCGGCGCGCCGCTTGAGCAGGCCGACAAGGTGGTGCCTGATCCGTCGACCCCGGTCACCGAGGGGATGACCGTGGTCGTGACGCGGATCCGGATGGACAAGGTCACCCAGCGGGTGCCCTTGCCGCCGCCCGCGCAGAAGATCCCTGACCCGACGATGAACATGAGTCGACACGTCGTCGACGATCCCGGCACACCGGGAACCCAGGACGTCACGTTCGCGGTGTCCCTCGTCAACGGTGTGGAGACCGGGCGGCTGCCGGTGGCCAACGAGGTGCTGACGCCGGCGCGCGCCGCGGTGTGGCGCATCGGCGCGAAGCCCGGCACCGAGGTGCCGGAGGTGACCAACGGCGGGACCTGGGATGCCCTCGCCAGGTGTGAGGCCGGCGGCGACTGGTCGACGAACAGCGGTAACGGCTTCTACGGCGGTGTCCAATTCGACCAGGGCACGTGGGAACGCAGTGGCGGCCTGCGCTACGCGCCGCGCGCCGATCTGGCCACCCGCGAGGAGCAGATCGCGATCGCGTCGGTGACTCAGGCGCATCAGGGCTGGGGCGCGTGGCCGGTGTGCAGCGCACGCCTGGGGACGCGCTGACGATCCGGCTGCTCGGCCGCACCGAGATTCGCCGACTGGCGAAGGAGCTCGACTTTCGCCCACGAAAATCGTTGGGGCAGAATTTCGTTCATGACGGCAACACTGTTCGCCGGATCACCGCGGCGTCGGGAGTGGGCCGCGGCGACCACGTGCTGGAGGTCGGCCCAGGACTGGGCTCGCTGACGCTCGGTCTTCTTGACCGCGGCGCCGAGGTGACCGCGGTCGAGATCGACCCCGTGCTGGCCGAGCGGTTGCCGCAGACGGTTGCCGAGCACAGCAACAGCGAGAGCCGGCGGCTGACCGTGTACAACCGCGACATTCTGACGTTCCGCCGCGCCGACCTTCCACCGGGGCGTACCGGGCCGACCGCGCTCGTCGCGAACCTTCCGTACAACATCGCCGTTCCGGCGCTGCTGCACCTGCTCGCCGAGTTCGGAACCGTCCGCACGGTAATGGTGATGGTGCAGGCCGAGGTGGCTGAGCGGCTGGCCGCCGAGCCGGGCGGCAAGGAGTACGGCACCCCGAGCGTGAAGGCCCGCTTCTTCGGGCAGGTCCGGCGCTTTGGGACGGTGTCGCCGACGGTGTTCTGGCCGATCCCGCGGGTGTACTCCGGGCTCGTCCGCATCGAGCGGCACGAGTGTCCGCCGTGGCCCACCGACGAAGGGTTTCGTCGGGAGGTCTTCGAGTTGGTGGACATCGCGTTCGGCCAGCGTCGCAAGACCGCCCGCAACGCCTTCGCCCAGTGGGCGGGCTCGGGTAACGAGTCGGCGCGGCGACTGCTCGCCGCCAGCGTCGACCCGGCGCGCCGCGGCGAAACGCTGTCCGTCGCCGACTTCGTGCGCCTGCTGCAGCGATCGAAGGTCGCCACCCCCGGCGATTAGCGCCTGAACACCCGCGCGAGCGCGGCGACGAACGCGGCGCACGTCGGGTACCGAAGCTCCGGGTCCTTGGCCAGCGCCTTGCCGACCACGCCGTCGAACCCGCGCGGCAGCCACCCGAGCGTGCGTGATGGATACGGCGGGGGGCGATTCAGCTGCGCCTGCGCGAGCGCGGCGGCATCCCCGGCGACGAATGGCGGTGCACCCGTGACCAGTTCGACGGTGGTGCAGGCCAATGCGTATTCGTCGGTGGCTGCCGCTGGTGGCCGCCCGCGCAGCATCTCCGGGGCCAGATAGGGCAGCGACGCGACCAGTGGCTGCGGCCGCTTGCTCCAATCCTCGGCGACCGCGTATGCGACCCCGAAGTCGGTGAGCACCGAGCCGGTATGCGAGAAATCCTTGTAGACGAGCACATTGGACGGTTTGACGTCGCAGTGCACGATGCCGCGCGAGTGGACGTAGTCCAGTGCGTCGGCGATCTGGTTCATCGCGGTCAGGCGATCGTCGAGCTGGTCCAGCTCCGCGGCAGTGCCGCCGTCCACCAATTGCATTGTCAGCCAGCCTTCGCCGCGGCGGTACATCGATACCACGTGCGGATGGTCGAGCCCCGCGGCGAAATCGAACTCCCGCTGCAGTCGTTCGCACTCGACCGTTCCGCGACGGTCATCCGTCAACACCTTGAGTGCGACCGCCTCGTGCGGTTCGCCGGCGGCGTGCGCACAGAACACGGTCGCGGACCCACCGTGACCGAGCACGTCGTCGATGACGTAGCTCTCGAACGCCTGGCCACGGCGCAGCACAGTTCAAGGGTAGGACGCCCGCGTTTGGCATCGGCCAACGCCGGGTATTTGTGAAATCAATGGGGTGCGCCGAGATGGCCGAGGGGTCCGTCTCGCCACTCTCCTCGCGCCACGGGCTTACGTTTGGCGCAGTGGGCGTTAATCTCGTGCGATGTCCGACGGCAGTACCGCACCTGTTTGGGTGGCCACCGGTTCTGTCACTGTTCGTGTGCCGGGCAAGGTCAACCTCTACCTGGCCGTCGGCGATCGTCGCGACGACGGATTCCACGAGCTGACCACGGTCTTCCACGCGGTGTCGCTGCTCGACGAGGTGACGATCCGCAACTCCGACGCGCTGTCGGTCGAGGTGACCGGTGAAGGGGCCGCCACGTTGCCGACCGACGAGCGCAACCTCGCCTGGCAGGCCGCCGAGCTGATGGCCACCCACGTCGGCCGCTCGCCGGATGTCGAGATCGCGATCGAGAAGTCCATCCCGGTGGCGGGCGGCATGGCCGGCGGCAGCGCGGACGCAGCCGCTGTGCTGGTGGGGATGAACAACCTCTGGGAGGTCGGCGTGCCCCGCCGCGACCTGCATGCGCTGGCGGCGGGGCTCGGAAGCGACGTGCCGTTCGCGTTGCACGGCGGCACCGCGCTGGGCACGGGCCGCGGCGAGGACCTCGCAACGGTATTGGCCCGGACGACGTTTCACTGGGTGCTTGCGTTCTCGGCCGGCGGCCTGTCCGCCGGGGCGGTGTTCGCCGAGATCGACCGGCTCCGTAACGCCGGTAATCCCCCTCGACTGGACGACCCCGAGTCGCTGCTTGCCGCGCTGGCGGCCGGCGATGCGGACGAGCTGGCGCCCCTTCTCGGCAACGAGCTGCAGGCCGCCGCGATCAGCCTCGACCCGGGTCTGCGCCGCACCTTGCGCGCGGGCACCGAGGCGGGCGCGCTTGCGGGCATCGTCTCCGGCTCCGGTCCGACCTGCGCCTTCCTGTGTTCGACGGCGGCATCTGCGGTCGACGTCGGTACCCAGCTTGCCGGCGCAGGGGTCTGCCGGACGGTCCGGGTGGCCAGCGGTCCTGTCCAGGGTGCGCGGGTAGTGCCCGCACCGGCGGCCGGAGTGTGACGCAGGCCTCAAAACACCGCAGGGTTTGCCCGCTAGTCTAAGAGGAGTTTAAGATCATTCGCGGTGTACGTCAGCGGTCCGACCTTCACTTCGTGGTCGCCCACCCGGTTTCGGGGTGGGCGATTGTCGTACCCCGGGATCGTCGGGGTCCCATCACCGTTTCGCAATCGAACCGCTCCCCAATTGTGTATACGCGCCTCCTATGAAGCGCCATCCGGCAGGCGGAGCATTATTGGCCGGGCCGCCGAACCCAGGAGGTTGTCGTGAGCAGATTCACCGAGAAGATGTATCGCAACGCCTTCAACACCCAGACGGGCATGGTGACCGGCGAGCCGCATGCTCCCGTTCGGCACACCTGGGGCGAGGTGCACCAGAAGGCCCGGCGGATCGCCGGGGGACTGGCCGCCGCCGGTGTCGGACACGGCGACGCGGTGGGCGTGCTGGCCGGCGCTCCGGTGGAGATCGCGCCGACCGCGCAGGGCCTGTGGATGCGCGGGGCCAGCCTCACGATGCTGCATCAGCCCACCCCGCGAACCGACCTCGCGATCTGGGCCCAGGACACCACGACCGTCATCGACATGATCGAGGCCAAGGCTGTCGTCGTCTCCGACCCGTTCCTCGCCGCGATCCCGGTGCTCCAGGAGCGCGGCGTCAAGGTCGTCACGGTCGAAGAGCTCCTCGCCGCCGAGCCGATCGATCCGGTTGAGACCGACGAGGACGACGTTGCGCTGATGCAGCTGACGTCCGGGTCGACCGGGTCGCCGAAGGCCGTGGTGATCACCCACCGCAACGTGTACTCCAACGCCGAGGCCATGTTCATCGGCGCCGAGTACGACGTGGACCGCGACGTGATGGTCAGCTGGCTGCCCTGCTTCCACGATATGGGCATGATCGGCTTCCTGACCGTGCCGATGTACTTCGGCGCCGAATTGGTCAAGGTCACCCCGATGGACTTCCTGCGCGACACTCTGCTGTGGGCCAAGCTCATCGACAAGTACAAGGGCACGATGACGGCTGCGCCGAACTTCGCCTACGCACTGTTCGCGAAGCGGTTGCGCAAGCAGGCCAAGCCCGGCCAGTTCGACCTGTCCACGCTGCGCTTCGCGCTCTCGGGTTCCGAACCGGTCGAACCGGCCGACGTCGAGGACCTCATCGAAGCCGGCAAGCCCTTCGGGCTGCCCCCTGACGCGATTCTGCCCGCCTACGGCATGGCGGAGACGACGCTGGCGGTGGCGTTCTCCGAGTGCGGCGCGGGCCTGGTGGTCGACGAGGTCGACGCCGACCTTCTCGCCGCGCTGCGCCGGGCAGTGCCGGCGACCAAGGGCAACACGCGTCGGCTGGCCTCGCTCGGGCCGCTGCTGCAAGACCTGGAGGCACGAATCGTCGACGAGGACGACAACGTGCTGCCGACCCGCGGTGTGGGCATCATCCAGCTCCGCGGCGAGGCGTTGACCCCGGGCTACATCACGATGGGCGGCTTCGTCCCGGCACAGGATGAGCGCGGCTGGTACGACACCGGCGACCTCGGCTACTTGATGGAGAACGGCCACGTCGTGGTCTGCGGCCGGGTCAAGGACGTCATCATCATGGCCGGTCGCAACATCTACCCGACCGACATCGAGCGGGCCGCCTGCCGCGTGGAAGGTGTTCGCCCCGGGTGCGCCGTCGCGGTGCGTCTCGACGCCGGTCACTCCCGGGAGACGTTCGCCGTCGCCGTCGAGTCGAACGCCTGGGAGGATCCGGCGGAGGTGCGCCGGATCGAGCACCAGGTCGCCCACGAGGTGGTTGCGGAGGTCGACATGCGGCCGCGCAACGTCGTCGTGCTCGGCCCCGGCACGATCCCGAAGACGCCGTCGGGCAAGCTGCGCCGCGCGAACTCCGTCGCGCTGGTCAGCTAGCTGCGGGCGAGGATTCGCCGCACCACCGAGTCGAGTTCGCGCTGCGTTGACTCACCCATCACGTCGGTTCGCCATCCGACGAAGTCGTCCGGGCGCACGAGCATCGCAGACTCTCCTGACAGTCCGGTCAGCTTGACCCAGTCACCGTCGACGTCGCAGACGTCGGTGCCCACGCCGATCGGGCAGACATTGATCGGCACGCCCAACGACCGCGAGACGGATTCGGCCGCGCCGGCCCATCCAGTTCCGGCGGGTCCGGTGAACAAGGTGAATCCGGTACCCAGTAGGTCGAGCGTGGACAGCCGCTCCCCGTCGCGTTGCACCCACGCGTGCGGCACCCGGGTTCCGGGTTCGCCGACCAGTTCCTCTCCGTCGACGAGCTGCACGGCGTCGGTTGCGGGCTCGTCGCTGATCACAGCGGCGGAGCGGTACTTGTAGCCGACGATCATGTAGAACAGCGGCAGGTCTTCGTCGCTTCCAAGCGTGGGCGCGTCGTCGCCCCACGGGAGATATTCAGCGCCCGGGCCGGTGAGCGATTGGTGCGCCGCGAACTGCGCGACGGGGTGCCGTTCGGTGTAGTAGGTGTCCAGCAGTTCCGGGCCGGCGGTGCCGTGCAGGACGGCGGCGAGTTTCCAGGCCAGGTTATGTGCGCTTGCGATCCCGGTGTTCGCTCCGCCGCCCTTGAACGGAGGCATCGTGTGCGCCGAGTCTCCGACGAGAAACACTCGCCCGTACCGGAATTGGTCGGCAACCTGTTCGTAGGGTTGCCACGGCGCGACATCGACGATGTCGATGGCGACGTTCGTCCCGAACGCCTTGAGCAACAGCGCGCGGCATCGCTCGTGGGTGAACGTCTCCAGCGTCTCGCCGGCGCTTGGAAAGTACGTGGTGATGAACAGCGCCAAATCGTCGTGGACCGGAATCATGATCCCGGTGACATCGGGGTTGTTGACCTGCACGGCGTCGCCGTCGCCCAGGGTCGGAACGTACTGCTTCCACGGCCCGCGGAAATAGACGAACACCACGAAGATCGGCAGCTGGCCCGCGCCGGATGTGGCGACGCCCAGGTGGCGGGCCACCGGGCTGTGCGTGCCGTCCGCGGCGAGCAGGTAGTCGGCGTGAACATCCGACCGCGCACCCGTGTCGAGATCCTCGATCGTCGCGGTGACGCCCTCGGCGTGCTGGCTAACCGAGACGAGCGAGGTGGCGTACCGTACGTCGCTGCCCCGCCTGCGCGTCTCTTTAAGCAGGATCGGCTCCAAAACGCTTTGAGGACAATACTTTCCAAATGGCTCCGGGCTGACCCCCTCGGCATCGGGGAAGAAGTCCGAGTCGAATACCACGGTCGTGTCGGCGCTGCTGAGGGTCTTCTTGCTGACCATGTGGCTGATGTGGTGTGCGGCCGCGTTGACCGCAGGTCCCAGCCCCACCCCGCGCAGGATCTCCAGGCTGCGGAAGGTCAGGTTGCGGGCCTTCGGATACAGGAAGATTTCCGTGCGCTTTTCGACGGTGAGGGATGGGACGCCATGGTGGGCGAGCAGCGTCGAAGCAGCGAGACCGACGGCGCCTGCGCCGACGATCAGGACGGGGTAGCGCGTTGCAGGCATCTTCAGCCTCCCCAAAACTAGTGCGTGTCTATATCAAATAGTAGATCGACTCAACTGATAGCGACAGTCAAAATATCATAAAGACGTTTGAGCCCACCGGCTACGGCGCGGGCGGCCGACAATGAGCGTGCCGGCGCCATCGTGAAAGGGGCAGCTCGAGTGGCGACGAACGAAGGTCTCGATTTCGGTGTCCTCGGGCCGCTGCAGATGCGGGTTGCGGGTACCGAGGTGCCGCTGGGTACGCCGAAGCAGCGGGCGGTGCTGGCGATGCTGGTGATCAACCGCAACCGCCCGGTCGGTGTCGAGGCGCTGCTGGGCGCCGTGTGGGAGCAGCGCCCTCCGTCTGGTGCGCGGGCGAGCCTGCACTCCTACGTGTCGAGTCTGCGCAGCCTCATCGGTAGTACGGGGATCGATGCGCGCACCACGCTGCGCAGCGTGCCGCCGGGGTATCGACTGAATGCCGACGAGATCGACTGTGACATAGGTCGATTCGTCAACGAGAAGAATGCCGGAGTACAGGCCGCCGCGACGGCTCACTTCGAGACCGCCAGCCGTCACTTCGCCGCGGCGCTGGCGCAGTGGCGCGGTCCGGTGCTCGAGGACCTGCGCGACTTCCAGTTCGTCGAGGCGTATGCGACCGCACTGATCCAGGACAAGCTATACGTCCACACCGCCCGCGCTGAAGCCGAAATCATCTGCGGGCGTTGGTATGCCGTAATCGGCGACCTCGAGGGGCTGATCATCGGGCATCCGTATCATGAGCCGCTGTGGGCACAGCTGATCACTGCGTACTACCTGTCGGAGCGACAGTCTGACGCCCTCGATGCGTACGGTCGACTGAAAGCCGTCCTGGCCGGCGATCTCGGGATCGACCCCGGGCCCACGGTGCGGGAATTGCAGGCGCGGATCCTGCGTCAGGAACCCCTGGACGTCAAGAAGGCCGCTCAGCGCACCGCGGCGCATACCGTCACGTCTCTGCAGCAGCGCACCACGGTCCACGGCCGGACCGTGATCGCGCAGTTGGTCGACTGGTCAGGACGCGGCTATCCGTTGTCCGCCGCGGCGACCACGATCGGCCGCCTTTCCGACAACGACATCGTCCTCGACGATGCCGCCGTCAGCCGCCATCACGCCGTCGTCATCGACACCGGAACCAACTGGGTGATCACCGATCTGAGGTCGGCCAACGGAGTCAAGCTGCGACAGCAGCGAATCCGGGGTACCGCCACGCTCAGTGACGGTGACCGAATCGGTATCGGCTCCCACGAGCTCACCTTCGAGATCCCGCCGCCCGAAACGGAGTTTCCGGACTCGGCCGCAGACGTCGCACCGTTTCACTGTGGTGACCCCGCGCAGGGGTTAGCGTGAAGGCTGGCGAACGGGTGCGAGAAGCCCATCGCGTTGGGCTACCGGAGCTTTGAGGAGACGGCGATGAAATCCACCCCCGAGTATTCGCGGGTGGGTACGCAGTTTGGGCCCTATCGCCTGAGACGGTTGATCGGGGCCGGCGGCTTCGGCGAGGTTTACGAGGCTGAGGACACCGTCAAAGACCGCGTCGTCGCGTTGAAATTGCTGCCGGAGGCGTTGTCGAAGGATGGCGTGTTCCGAAAGCGCATGCAGCGCGAGGCGCATGCCGCCGGCCGGCTGCAGGAGCCCCACGTCGTGCCGATCCACGACTACGGCGAGATCGACGGTGTGCTCTATGTGGACATGCGCCTGATCGACGGCGCGGACCTGCACTCCCTGCTGACCGACGGGCCGTTGGCGCCGGCGCGGGCGGTCGCCATCGTGCGCCAGGTCGCCGCGGCGCTCGACGCCGCCCACGAGGTCGGCGTCATACATCGCGACGTCAAACCGGAAAACATCCTGGTCACCCGCGACGACTTCGCGTATCTGGTCGACTTCGGGCTGGCGACGGCGATCTCCGACGAGCGGCTCACGCAAATGGGCACCATGGTCGGCACCTTCAGCTACATGGCGCCGGAGCGATTCCGCAACAAGGAAATGACCAGCCGCTCCGACATCTACTCGTTGGCATGCGTGCTGCTCGAGTGCCTCACGGGCTCGCGTCCCTATAAGGCCGACAGCCTCAGCTCGATGATCACCGCGCACCTGACCGCACCCGTCCCGCGACCCAGCCAGATCCGTCCCGGGGTCCCGATCGGGCTGGATGTGGTGATCGCCCGCGGCATGGCGAAACAACCCGAGGATCGCTACGCGACCGCCGGTGACCTGGCCGCGGCGGCCCACGACGCGCTCACCGCGACCGACAAGCGGCGGGCGGCGGGCATTCTGGAACGCAGTGCGCCGCCGGCCTGGGCGACAGGCCCGAGGTTCGCGACGCCGCCGCCCACCCCGCCCCCGACCAGCACGCCGGCCGGCGCATCCGGGTGGTGGGCGAGCAGCGGCACATATGGCAGTGGCCCGCAGCAGGTGGCGACCCCACCACCGTGGACAGGGCAGCTACCCGCAGCGCGATCGCAGTCATCCAGCGGCAGCCTCACGCCGTGGCTGGTAGGCGGCGGGTTGGTCGCGTTCGCGGCCGTCGTCGTGGCGGTCGTTCTGTTGGCGACGGGCGTCCTGACGTCAGGTGGATCTGGTCGGCCCGGGTCGACGACGCCACCTTCGGGTTACACCGCCGACGACGGCAAACTCATCGGGATCATCGGCACCGGCGGATACGTGCGGAGCACCTGCACGCCGCAGCACCCCGCGAATGACGGCGCGCTGTCCACCCTGGAGTGCGACGCGCTCGACGGCGGCCCCGAGAGCGCGACCTTCTGGCTGTTCGGCGATCAGGGCGCGCTCGACGACGTGTTCAAGAACGTCACGTCGAACGCCACCCTGCAGACGTGCCCTGACGGCACCGCTTCACCGGGGAAGTGGCATTTTTCCAAGACCCCGACGGCAACGGCGGGACAACTTGCGTGCGGAACCGACAGCAACGGCCGGGCGAATGTGATGTGGACGGAGGACTCGAAGGATTTCGTCGCTCTGATTCGGGGACCGGCCATGTCCGACTTGTTCACCTGGTGGCAGAAGAAGTCCTGACCGGCCGCGCTCCGATGGTCGGTCGTCGCGTACAGCCGAAAACGGATGGCACCGCGTCGGTGCCGGTCGATACCGTCTGTGGTGTGCCCGGTTCTCGCTCGGCCATCGAAGCAATCGATCTGGTCAAGAAATTCGGCGCCGACGTAGCTGTGGACGGCGTGAGTTTCGTCGTGCCGAAAGGCACGGTGCTGGGACTGTTGGGCCCCAACGGCGCCGGCAAGACCACCACTGTGCGGATGACCAGTCGCGCCGTCGACGCGCTGAGCATCACCCCACCCGGCGGAGCAACCGACTCCATCCGTTGCGCCATACCGACTTGCTCACCGATGGTGGTGTATCCGAAAGAGCCGGAACCGATCTCACCGGCGATCACCTCACCGGAATTAAGTCCCACCCGCAACTGCACATCCACACCGTCACGGTCGTGGGCCAACCCAGGTATTCCGCTGCGGCAGGCACATGGCTGACGAGCAGACTCGCGATCTGTCCCCTCCCCGTTGGGTAGTGGTCTCGGGAATACTCTGCTGCAACGACTCCGCCTGCGCCAGTGCCCGCTTTCTCCACCGCTCTCCCCGCCCCAAAACCCGTGTGGAATTTTCCGCTGCGTTAATAGGATTGGGCTAATATGGGCTCCGGGAGAGTTGAATTTCCCTCTGCGTCAATAAGATTGGGCCGCAGGATTTCGGCAGGGTTTCGGTAGCGTTTCGGGTGTCGTCGAATCTAAATCCGTGCGCTGTATTTTGGAGCCATTGGGGACTGGGCGTGTGTTGTCGGCGCGGCTAGCGTCGAAACGCATGGAAAGGCTCAGTGGACTCGACGCCAGTTTTCTGTATATCGAAACTTCCACCCAGCCACTGAATGTGTGTTCCATCATTGAGGTGAACTCATCGACGATGCCCGGCGGCTACACGTTTGATCGGCTCCGCGACGAGTTGACCCTGCGGATCAAGGCCATGCCGGAGTTCCGCGAGAAGCTCGCCGACAGCCAGTTCAATCTGGATCACCCGGTCTGGGTGGAGGACAAAAACATCGATGTCAATCGTCATCTGCACCGCATCGGTTTGCCGTCGCCGGGCGGGCGAAGGGAATTGGCCGAGATCTGCGGGCACATCGCCGCCCTGCCGCTAGATCGCGGCAGGCCGTTGTGGGAGATGTGGCTGATCGAGGGCGTCGCGGACACCGACGCGCACGAAGGCGCCCTGTTGGCGGTGATGACCAAGGTCCATCACGCCGCGGTGGATGGGGTGACCGGGGCCAGCCTGCTGGCGCAGCTGTGCAGCATCGAGCCCGACGCGCCGCCACCCGACCCGGTGGACGGCCCCGGCGACGCCAGCCCATTGGAGATCGCCGCGGGCGGCCTGGTGAGGTTCGCGTCCCGCCCGCTGCAACTGGCCACTGTGCTGCCGACGACCGTCTCGGCGATCGTGAAGACACTGCGCCGCGCCCGCGCCGGCTTAACGATGGCCGCACCGTTCGCCGCCCCGCCGACGGCGTTCAACGCCGCGGTCACCGCGGCCCGCAACATCGCGTTCACCCAACTGGAGCTCGACGACATCAAGACGGTGAAAGACCGCTTCAACGTCACGGTCAACGACGTGGTCATGGCGCTATGTGCCGGGGTGCTGCGACGGTTCCTGCATGATCGCAGTGAGCTGCCAGACAAATCGCTGGTGGCGATGGTGCCGGTGTCGGTGCACGAGAAGTCAGACCGTCCCGGCCGCAACCAGCTCTCCGGGATGTTCAGCCGCCTGGAGACGCACGTCAGCGACCCGGCCGAGCGGCTGCGCGCGATCGCTGAAGCGAACGCCATCGCCAAGGAGCACAGTTCGGCCATCGGCCCGACGCTGGTACAGGACTGGACGCAATTCGCCGCCCGGCCGCTGTTCGGCGCAGCGATGCGGCTCGTCGCCGACACCCCTTTAACGCAAAGCCCGGTGCACAACCTGATCATCTCCAATGTGCCCGGCCCGCAAACAACGCTGTACTTCCTGGGTTGCGAAGTGGAAGCGACGTATCCGATCGGGCCAATATTCCACGGTTCGGGGCTGAACATCACGGTGATGTCGCTGAACGGCAAGCTCGGCGTCGGCATCATCTCCTGTCCGGACCTGCTGCCCGACCTATGGGAACTGGCCGACGACTTCTCTCTTGCACTCGACGAATTGCTTCAACGCGCAGCCTGACCCATCGTGTGACACGGCTTCTCATCCCTAGCGCGACCAACGCTGGCAGCTCACAACGCCCGGCGAGTCTTCCACGACCCCGCTGACGGCAGCGCTCGCAGAGTGTGCTTGTGTCGGCAAGCGGACCGCTACCGGCCCGGGGAGTTCGGCATAAACGAGTCGGACGGCGCTCCTGACAAACAGGAGGGCCGTCCGAAGCACCAACCACCCGGTTACCAAGCGTGCATGATGCGCGGTGAAATGTGGCCTCGGCGTCAGGAGACATTTCCCCGCCCTGACGCAAGCCCACCGCGCTGTGCCCAGTTGATGGGCCTTGCTTCGCGTGGGTGCCTGGTGCTGGTGCTGGGCGCCACAGCCGAGAGGAGGAATCTTCTCTTCCGGTCCAACCCTGGTCTGCTGTGGATCCGTACCTTAGGTCTACCCCGTTTATCCAGGTAAAGCAACAAAATGAGTTGGGCCGAGCGTTCAACGGGCATCTCGCCGACCACCACCAATTCCTGTTCGCGCACACGTTTGGTCGCGTCGAGCATCGACGCCGATATCGCCCGAATCGATGAGCAGATCGAGGCGCGTCTGGCCCCTTTTATGGTGAAGACGATCCTGGACACCAGGTCCTCATCGCCGAAGACCTGGGCGCAGCGCCGACACCCCTGGTGCTCGCTCAGGTGGAGTGCTACACCAGAAGGAGCGCAGCCAGCCGACACCCGTCGCGGTGGCGAGGTGCGGCAACCAACATGTAGGAGGTGGTTGCTGTGCTTCATCCCGATCCATTTCGTGACATCGACAGACTCGCCGCGCAGCTGCTCGGTACATCGGCCGGATCCGCCCGGGTCCCACTGGCCATGCCGATGGACCTCTACCGCTCCGGTGATCACTACGTGCTTCACGCCGACCTGCCGGGCGTGGACCCCGATTCGGTGGACGTCACCGTTGATGGCGCCATCCTCACCGTGACGGCACAACGCAGCGAACGCACCGAACACGACGTGCAGTGGCTGACCTCCGAGCGCTTCACCGGCGGTTACATGCGTCGGCTGTCCCTCGGTCAGGACATCGACGCCGACCACATCGCCGCCACCTATCACAACGGGGTACTGACCGTAACCCTCCCCGTGGCGGCAAGGGCCAAGCCGCGCCACATCGAGATCACCCCCGGGGCACGTCGAGGAAACAAAGGTCATCGAGCCCAGCGACTCATCCGACCAGCACACCACGACCTAACCCCTCTTCACCGGACGGGGTCCAGGCGGGTCATGCCGCCGGGCCTTGGCAGTTGATGGTGCCCATTTCGCATCGAGTGCGCCAACAGCACCCGGAGCTCTTCACCGAGGCCATCCTCCACGGCCGACACGGTGAGCGTTGACTAAAGTTCGATCTGGGGTTCTGCACGCTGGCTGGCACCCTATTGTCCGATAGCGCCGCCGCAACTGGAAAAGATGGTCGCCGGACGGTTGGGTACACCGCGACAGCTAAAACTACTCGGCGACCAACTGGTCGCTGTCGACGAAAACCAGACCGCCCGCGTCGAGCGCTACCGCCCATCTGCGTGCGGGGCCAACTATATGGTTCTCACCGATATCCACTGCATGTCCCGCCAGATCGCCGAAATCCTCCACCACAGTGCCCCCGACCTCGCCGTCTGTCCCCGGATATACACGCACACGCACATTCACCGCCACGCGGCCATCGCCGGTATCGGCAGCCGTCACGCCAGCGCCTTTCATCCGTCTTTTCATCCGTCGTCACCCTAAGTCGTGCACGTGAAAATAGTGACGCAATTAGAGCACGACCAGCTAACGCCGTCCGGGCTCTTGGTCCATGACCACCTCCCCGCCGACCCGGTTCCCCCTGCCAGGCTGATGGCATCGACTTGGCCCCCGGCGGGCTTCTGCCCGGCGACCTCGCGGTGTGGGACGACCACGTCGCGATGATTCAACGGATTGATGGTCGAAAAAGCCAGGTGTCGATAGGGCTACAGATGAACTGCCGCCGTCAAGTCATCGCCTCGGCCCTCGAAGCCGAGATCTATGGCAATATTCGGTGGCGATCCGCGAACTTCCGGTAGCCGATCTTGTCGCCGTGCGCCCGCGCGCGCAGCGCCTTGCCGCGGGCGCTGCTGGGGGTGGCCCGAGATGCCGGGAAGCCGCTGCTTGCCCGGGGACGCTGGTTGAATGCCACGGTGCTGTCCCAAGGCGATCACAGCTGCATACCGATACGCGCCATGGTCTGGCCCCAACGGCGGGCCGGCACAAAATGATTCAAAACGAACTTCTGGCGCGCCCGCGCTCTGAAGCCAGTGCAGGGCCGGGTGTCGAGAGGCGGCCTGGAGTCCTGGTCTGGCCATGTCGATCTCGCGCATCGGTGTGGTCGTCACAGCAGATAGGAAAAACATGACGGCAGACTGGGTTTCCCCCCGGATCTCTCTCGACCCCCAGAGCGGGCGCATCCTCGACACCGCGCGGGGTATCTTGATTGGCCTTCGGCGGTGTCGTTCGGAGGCAGCGTTTCAAGAGCTGCTCGTCGCCGCCCAACGCCACAGGCTCCCCGTCTTCGCCATGGCGTGGGCGCTTGTCCATCTGACCTGCGGCGGCGACAAATCACCCGAAACCTTCAACGCCGCGCAATCGGCCGCGCGTCATGAATGGGGCCGGTTGCTCGCCGAGCCCGTGGCGTAGACCTGTTGAGAGCGGCCGCGATCGTCGTACACACTGACGCAACCACAGCGTCTGTAGCCGCGAAGGCAGCGACATGGGGGATGAACACATGCGCCAACTAACGGCCGCGCTCGCCGTTGCTGGCATCTGCATTTTCACCGCCGGGTGTAGCAGCAGCAACCAAGGCACCAAAACGACGACCACCACGACGACCACCACGACGACCGCGCCTCCTCTCGCAGAGACTGCACTGGACGGGTTGCTGCTCAGCCCCGAGCAGGTCAACACCGCCATGGGGGCAACCGAAATGGCGGTCACGAAAACCCACACCTCGATGTCTGACGACAGCGCCACGATGGCGCCCAAGGAGTGCCTAGCCATCGACGGCTCGGCGCAGGCCCAGGTCTATGCCGACAGCGGTTACACCGCCTTGCGCGATCAGACACTCCAGGAGGGCGACAACTTCACTCATTATGTCGAGCAGGCGGTGGTGTTCTTCCCGTCCGCCAAACAAGCCGGCGCCTTCTTTAACGTCTCCGCCCAACAGTGGCCGGCCTGCCACCAGTACACCCACACCCAGACCAATTCGGAATGGACCGTGGGGCCGGTATCCAACGCCAACGGCACACTGAGCACCTCCGCAACTCAACAGAACGCCAACGCCCCCGGCTGGTCCTGTGGACGGGCGCTGGCGATAAAAAACAACGTCGTAATCGACATCAACACATGCAGCGCCAACGCCGCGGACTCGGCAGTCAACATCGCCAACCAGATCGCCGCCAAAGTGCCCGCTTAAATCCACAGTCCCTAGTAGTCGGCCGTCAGGTCGCTGGCGTCATTAACCCGCGCTTCGCAAGTCCGATTCCACCGCGTACGGATGGCCCGCTCAGCTTTGATACTGCGGACGCTTCGGCGCCGGCGTTTAGGCGTGGCGAGCTGCTTCTTGGGCGAGCTGCACCCGCGAGGTGAGGCCGAGTTTGGTGTAGACGTGGGTGAGGTGGGTTTGCACGGTGCGCGGTGAGACAAATAGCCGCCCAGCGATGTCGTTGTTGGCTAGTCCTTCGCTGACCAGGCGTACGACGTCACGTTCGGTGGGTGTGAGCGATGCCCAGCCGCTGGCGAGTCGTTTGCGTTGGCCGCGGCCGCGCTGGGCGTAGCCGATCGCCTCCTCGGTGGACAGGGCCGCGCCCTCGGCCCACGCGGAGTCAAAGTCATGCTCGCCCAAGGCATCGCGCAACGCCGCTATCGAGGCTTCGTAGCCGGCGTCGTAGATCTTGAAGCGGACTGCGCCCATGCGTTGCCGGATGCTCTCTGCCGCGGCGAACAGGCGGGCGGCTTCGCGGTGACTGTCGTCCTGGTCGGCCAGAGCGGCGAGGCATTCGAGGATGTCGGGGATGAGCAGGTGCGCCTTGAGTTCGGCGGCACGCGCGAGCACGTCGTGGGCTCGCGCTCAGCCTGATCTGGCTCACCCGCCGCGATCGCCACCCGGGCGCGCGCCGTCAGCGCCTCGATCAGCCACCAACCGGTCGCCGTCGAAACGGCGTCGTCGGCGCAGCGGCGGGCCGCGGCGAGATCCCCGCCCCCCAGCGCGGCCTCGGCTTTCAAGGTGCGGTGTACCGCCGCCATCAAAGGCAGGACACTCACGTGTGGCCAGGCGGCCTCGGTCGCGTCCTGGGCGGTCGCAGCTGCCGCTGCATCACCCGGTGCTCGCCACGATCATCTGGTCACTTCTGTTGACCGCGGTGTTCGCCCCGGTGGCGCTGTGGACCTATGCGAGGCGCACAGCCGACTGACGGCTACCAGACGTGCACCTGGTTCTGGGCGGCCTCGAGGCCGAGCTTGATCAGCAGTTCGGTGGCGTCGGCGGCTTGCTCGCACATCACCGGTACCTCGGGCCGCTCGGCGGCGGTGAAGTTCTCCAGCACGAACGCAGCCGGCTCCTTGCGTCCCGGTGGTCGGCCGATGCCGATCCGCACGCGGTGAAAGTCATTGGTGCCCAACGCTGACGCCACCGAACGCAGCCCGTTGTGCCCAGCGACGCCGCCGCCGAACTTCAGCCGTATCCTGCCGAAGTCGATGTCGAGTTCGTCGTGGATCACGACGAGGTCGGCGGGCGGCACCGAGTAGAACTTGGCCAGGGCCGCGACCTGCCGTCCCGACTCGTTCATGTAGCTGCGAGGTTTGCCCAGGATCACCGGACGCCCGGCGAGTCGCCCGGTGCCTACGTCCGCGCCGGACTTCTTGTGCGCCTTGAACGCTGCGCCGGCACGGCCCGCCAGCAGATCGGCCACCATGAACCCGAGGTTGTGCCGGGTCTTGGCGTAGACCGGTCCGGGGTTCCCCAGGCCGACCACCAAAAGAGGCTCGGCCACCGGCTACCCGTTGTCGGACGCTTCGGCCGCGGCGCCCTCCTCGCCCTCTGCGCCCTCCTCGCCCTCTGCGCCCTCCTCGCCTTCGACGCCCCCTGGTTCGGGCTCCTCGATCGTCGGAGCGGTGACCACGTTGACCACCAGCGTGTCGGGGTCGGAGATCAGCGTGACGCCGCTGGGCAGTTCGACCTGGCTGGCCAGGATCTGGGTGCCCTCCTCGGCACCCTCGATCGACACCGTCAGCTGTTCGGGAATCGAGAGCGCTTCGGCCTCGATCTGGATGGTGCTCGCGTCTTGTGTGACCAGGGCGCCCGACACCGCCTCGCCCTGCACGACGACGCTCACATCGACGGTGACCTTTTCGCCTCGTCGCACCACGAGCAGGTCGGCGTGCCGGATGTTGCGCCGGATCGGGTGGATGTCCAACGCCTTCGTGAGAGCGAGCTGTTCGTCGCCGTCGATGTCGAGCGCGAGCACCGCGTTGGTCCCGGAGTGGCGCAGCACCGCCGCGAAGTCGTGGGCGGACACCAGCAGGTGGCGCGGATCAGCGCCGTGTCCATACAGCACTGCTGGCACCTTGCCGTCGCGACGGGCACGGCGCGATGCCCCCTTGCCGGTCTGCGTGCGCAGTTCAGCGGTGAGTTTGTTGGTAGCGGACTTCGCCATCGGGTTGCTCCTGTGCTTGCGTGTGTTCGTGGCACGGCGCGGGTGCGGGCAACCTGGCAAGAAATGCGCGGGTCTCCGTCGATAACGGTGGTTGTCAGCCACCCTCGCCGTGACGTCCCGCCACCCTAGCCCAACCGCGCCTCAGAGCGGAAATTTGGTGCCCGTGAGCTGCTCGGACAGCTCCCACAGGGCGGTGGCCGTTCCGGTGTGACGGGCCGCGCGGCTACGGCCCACCGGCTGCGTGCGGCCGTAGAGACCGAACCTCGGGCCCACATAGGTGTTGCCCGGCAGGTCTTGCGACACCGCGAACAGCGACTGGCGCGCCCCGAAGTCGGCGTCGGTGGCCAACGCGGCGGCGCCCATCGCCAAGAACGCGGTGCTGAGCCGGCTGGCGGAGTGGCCCTGCAGGTTCGTCGCCGAGTAGCCGGGGTGAGCGGCGAGCGCACGCACCGGCGACCCTGCCTGGTCCAGGCGGCGCTGCAGCTCGCTGGTGAACAGCAGATTGGCCAGCTTCGACTGCGCGTAGGCAAACCACGCGTTGTACCGGCGGTGCTGCCAGTTTAAGTCGTTGAGGTCGATCTTGCCCATCCGGTGGAACATCGAGGACACGGTGACCACCCGCTCGGTGATCTTTGGCAACAGCAGGTTCGTCAATGCGAAATGACCGAGATGGTTTGTGCCGATCTGGCTCTCGAAACCGTCCTTGGTCACCCCGCACGGCACCGCCATGATGCCGGCGTTGTTGACGAGCACCTCGGCCTCGGTCGCACCCTCGGCGAATTCCCGCACCGAGGCAAGGTCCTGCAGGTCGAGTTTGCGCACTTCGACACTGCCGGACATGCCTGTCGCGGCATCGTCGCCCTTGGCGGTGTTGCGCACCGCGAGCACGACATGCGCACCGACGCGCGCCAATTCGCGCGCGGTGATCAGACCGAGTCCGCTGTTGGCGCCGGTGACGATCACTGTGCGCCCGGCGAAGGTTCCTAAATCGGCGGCGGTCCAGTCGGTCATGCCGCTACCCTAACGGGCTTGGCGCCCGGCGACTCAGCGGACCGCGACGGTGAAACCCTTGATGATGGTGAGCACGTCCGGGTCCTGTTCTTGCCCGGGATCGGCCAATGTGGACACCGAGAACTGGACCAGGTAGCGCTGGTTGGCCGGCGGACGCCCGGTCGCGATGACAATGCGGTTGTAGCGGTGCAGCTGTTGTTTCGTGGCGTCCACGTAGGTGGCCTCGATCCTTGCGGACGGCATGCCGTTGAACAGTTCCTGTATCGCGCCGGGCATGTCGTAGGCGTGCTTGAGCGCCTCGTTCGCGTCGAAGTTCGCGCCGGTCAGCTTGAACACGAGCAGCACCGCGGTCGGCTGGTAGGCGGCCACCGCGGTCTTGCGGAGTACCTCGAACGCAGACGGCTGAGCCGGATCGGTGACCACCGCCCACCCCGGGGGTTGCGGCATCGACACCGTGAGCTCGGTCAATGTCTGCGGTGTCATTGCGACGCCGTCGACGCCCTGTTGCTGCAGGTACTGGGTGAACGACACAGGTTCCTGTGTGGTGGTCGGTGTCGCCGACGTTGACGACCAGATCGCGCGGTAGTCAGTGGGTTTCGTGTCGCACGCGGTCACCAGCACCAGTAGCGACAGCGCTATCGCGAGGCGGCGCACCGTCACAGGATCTCGCGCAGCACGTCGACGGGCCGAGCCAGCCGGGTGCCCTTCGGCGTCACGACGAACGGGCGCTCGATCAGGATCGGGTTCGCGGCCATCGCGTCCAGTAACTCGTCGTCATCGGCGTCGCCGAGCCCCAGGTCCGCGTAGGGCGCCTCCCGCTTGCGCACGGCCGTGCGCACGTCGATCCCGGCGTCGCGGATCATGTCCGCCAGCTGACCGCGTGTCGGTGGCGTCTTCAGGTACTCGACCACTGTCGGTTCGATGCCATTGTCGCGCAACAACTGCAGGGCATTGCGCGACGTCGAGCAGCGTGGGTTGTGGTAGATCACCAAAGGTTCGCGGCCCATCACGCGTCCCCATCGAAAAGACCTGTCACAGAACCATTTTCGAACACCGCCCGGATGGTGCTGGCCAGTAGCGGCGCGATGGACAAAACGGTCAGCTGCGGGAACTGCTTGTTCTCGTCGATGGGCAGCGTATTGGTGACGATCACTTCTTTGGCACCGCTGGCGGCCAGCCGCTCGGCCGCGGGTTCGGACAGCACACCGTGGGTGGCGGCGATGATGACGTCGCGCGCCCCGTCGTCGTGCAGCAGCTTCACCGCTCCGGCGATGGTGCCGCCGGTGTCGATCATGTCGTCGATCAGGATGCATGTCCGCTCGCCGACATCGCCGACGATGCGGTTGGACACCACGTGGTTGGGGATGCGCGGGTCGCGGGTCTTGTGGATGAAGGCCAGCGGAACGCCGCCCAGCGCATCGGCCCATTTCTCGGCGACGCGCACCCGGCCCGAATCGGGGGAGACGACGACCATGTCCTCGCTGGAATAGTTGTCCTTGATGTAGCCGATCAGCAGGTTCTGCGCCCGCATGTGGTCGACGGGCCCGTCGAAGAATCCCTGGATCTGGTCGGTGTGCAAGTCGACGGTGACGATCCGGTCTGCGCCCGCCGTCTTGAGCAGGTCGGCCACCAGCCGCGCCGAGATCGGCTCCCGGCCCCGGTGCTTCTTGTCCTGGCGGGCGTACGGGTAGAACGGCAGGATCGCGGTGATCCTCTTGGCGCTGCCGCGCTTGAGCGCGTCGATCATGATCAGCTGCTCCATCAGCCACTTGTTCAGTGGCGCGGGATGGGATTGCAGCACGAACGCGTCGCAGCCGCGAACGGACTCCTCGAAGCGGACGAAGATCTCGCCGTTGGCGAAGTCCCGAGCCGTCTGCGCGGTGACCTGCACGTCGAGTTCCTTGGCCACCTGCTCGGCGAGTTCGGGGTGCGCGCGACCCGCGAAGAGCATCAGGTTCTTGCGGTTGTCGGTCCAGTCGGTGCCCACGGTGCCTCGCCGGTGATGGATCGGGAATCTCGCTCTAATCCTACGTAGCGAACCACGCCGTTGGCGTCCGGGTTGCCGGTAAGCCAACATTGCGCGACCTGTTCACGTCGCGTCGGGGTCCTCAGCGTCCGGCCGGTCAGCGTCTAAGGCCGCCGCCGCAGCGGCGGCCGCCGCCGAATCGGGCCGGTTTCGGGTCACCCAGCCTTCGATGTTGCGCTGTGGTCCGGCCGAAATGGCCAGCGCGCCCGGCGGGACGTCCTCGCGGATCACGGTGCCTGCGCCGGTGTACGCGCCGTCGCCCACGGTCACCGGTGCGACGAACATGGTGTCGGAGCCGGTGCGCACGTGCGAGCCGATGTTGGTGCGGTGTTTGGTCTGCCCGTCGTAGTTGACGAACACGCTGGACGCACCGATGTTGCTGTGCTCGCCGATGTCGGCGTCGCCGACGTAGGTCAGGTGCGGCACCTTGGTGCCGGTGCCGATCGTCGCGTTCTTGGTCTCGACGAACGCGCCGAGTTTGCCGTCGGCGCCGAGCACGGTGCCCGGCCGCACGTACGTGTAGGGACCGACATCCGCACCGTCGCCGATCACCGCCGAGGCGGCGTGCGTGCGCACCACGGACGCGTCGTCGCCGACGGTCACGTCTGCCAGCGTGGTGTCCGGTCCGATCGTGCACTTGCCGCCGATCCGGGTGGAACCGAGCAGCTGGGTGCCGGGCCGGACCACGGTGTCGCGCCCGATCGTCACGTCGATGTCGACCCACGTGGTCGCCGGGTCGATGATGGTGACGCCTGCGCGCTGGTGGGCGGCAACGATCCGGGCGTTGAGCTCGGCGGCCAGCGCGGCGAGTTGCACCCGGTCGTTGATGCCGGCCACCAGCATGGTGTCGTCGACGTGTTTGCCGTGCACGCTCAGCCCGTCCTGTCGCACGATCGACACCACGTCGGTTAGATATCGCTCGTGCTGGGCGTTGTCCTCGCGCAGCCGGCTCAACGCGGAGCGCAGCGCGGCAAGGTCGAACGCATAGACGCCGGCGTTGACCTCGCCGATCTGTCGCTGCGAAGCGCTGGCGTCCGCCTGCTCGACGATCCCGATGACCTCCCGGTCCTGGGTGCGCAGAATGCGGCCATAGCCGGTCGGGTCGCCCAGGGTGGTGGTCAGCACCGTCACCGCGGCCGGCTTCCCCCGGTGGGTGGCGATAAGGTCGGCGAGCGTGTCGGCGTCCAGAAGCGGGATGTCACCCGATGTGACGACGACGACGCCGTCGAATCCGGCGGGGAGCGCGTCCAGCCCGCACGCGGTCGCATGGCCGGTGCCCAGCTGTTCCTCCTGCACCGCGACCGCGATGGTGCGGCCGAGGTCGCCGGACAGTTCCGCAACGGCCGGGGCGATCTTGTCGCGGTCGTGTCCCAGCACCACGACCAGGTGCTGCGGCGCGACCTTGGCCACCGAGTGCAGCGCATGCGCCAGCATGCTGCGGCCGGCCAGCGTGTGCAGCACTTTCGGGACGTCGGACCGCATCCGGGTACCGCCCCCGGCGGCGAGCACGATCACCGCCGTGTCGGTGTGTTCTGTCACGGGCCCTCCCGGTTTCTGATTCGCGACAGTGCGGTTTTGTCCCAGACACGCCGGGGAGGCGTTCTGAGCCGCACAGTCGCACAGCTCCGTCGCCAGGACTCGAACCTGAACTCTCAGAACCAAAATCTGATGTGCTGCCGATTACACCACGACGGATTGCTTAACTGGTGTCAGCGTAGCGACCTTAGCCAACCGATTACGCTGGTCACGTGGCGGCACCAGACAAGGACGTCCGCACTCCGCGGGCCAGGATGACCGGCGCGGAGCGGCGTCACCAGCTGATCGACGTCGCTCGGTCGCTGTTCGCGGAGCGCGGCTACGAGGGCACCTCGATCGAGGAGATCGCCCAGCGGGCCAACGTCTCCAAGCCGGTGGTCTACGAGCACTTCGGCGGCAAGGAAGGCCTGTACGCCGTCGTGGTCGACCGGGAAATGTCGGCGCTGCTGGACGGCATCACGGCGTCGCTGACGAGGACGACCAATAACCGATCCCGGTTGCGCATCGAACGGGTGGCGCTGGCTCTGCTCAGCTACGTCGATGAACGCACCGACGGGTTCCGGATCCTGACCCGCGACTCGCCGGTGGGTATCACCGCTGGCACCTACTCGACCCTGCTGAACGACGCGGTCAACCAGGTCTCCTCGATCCTGGCCGCGGACTTCTCCCGCCGCGGACTCGATCCCGAGATGGCGCCCTTGTACGCGCAGGCCCTCGTCGGCTCGGTGTCGATGACGGCCCAGTGGTGGCTCGACGTCCGCGAGCCGAAGAAGGAAGTGGTGGCCGCACACCTGGTGAACCTGTGCTGGAACGGGCTCATGCACCTCGAGGACGATCCGGTGCTGCACGACGAGTAGGACCGATGAGCGCTTGCGCGAAGAGTATGTCGACCGTGAGCGCTTGCGCGAAGAGCATTTAACAAGCACCACAGCGCTTTTCATCGTTGTCAGGGTGGGTGCGCGGCCACCTAGAATGGGAACATCATGAGCGACACCCCGATCGCGGGGCTGGTCAACCTGGCGCTGCGCGACCCTGCCTTGGCCGTCCTCACCCGCCGCGCCGCCGCCAAACCTGCCGAGCTGGCATTGGTCGGGCCGGCCGGCGCCCGCCCGTTCGTCGCATCCGCGATGGCCCACGGCGGCCCGCTGTTGGTCGTCACCGCCACCGGCCGTGAAGCCGACGACCTGACCGCGGAGCTTCGCGGCGTGTTCGGCGATGCCGCTGCGTTGTTCCCGTCCTGGGAGACGCTTCCCCACGAACGGTTGTCCCCGGGCGTCGACACCGTCGGCGCCCGGTTGATGGTGCTGCGGCGGCTGGCCTTTCCCGACGACGAGAGGCTGGGTCCGCCGCTGCGCGTCGTGGTGACGACGGTGCGCTCGCTGCTGCAGCCGATGGCCCCGGATGTGACACGCATCGAGCCGGTCACCCTGACCGTGGGTGGGCAAGTCGCCTTCGAGGACGTGATCGCCCGGCTGGTCGAGCTGGCCTACACCCGGGTCGACATGGTCGGCAAGCGGGGCGAGTTCGCAGTGCGCGGCGGCATCCTCGACGTCTTCCCGCCGACAGCCGAACACCCGGTCCGCGTGGAGTTCTGGGGTGACGAGGTCGCCGAGATGCGGATGTTCTCCGTCGCCGACCAGCGGTCCATCGGCCAGGGCGGCGTCGACACCGTGATCGCCCTCGCGTGCCGGGAGTTCCTGCTGACCGACGCTGTCCGCGAGCGGGCCGCCGCCCTCGCGGTGAACGCCCCGGAACCTGACGGGCCGATCGGCAGCGTTTCGGACATGCTGGCCAAGCTGGCCTCGGGCATCCCCGTCGATGGGATGGAGGCCCTGATGCCGGTGCTCGGCGCGGGCGAACTCACGCTGCTCACCGCTCATCTGCCGGCTGCCACGCCGCTGCTGGTGTGCGACCCGGAGAAGGTTCGGACCCGGGCGGCCGACCTGATCAAGACCGGCCGCGAGTTCCTCGAGGCGTCATGGTCGACGGCCGCGCTCGGCGGCTCAGAAGAGTCGATCGCGCCGATCGATCTGACGTCGCTGGGCGCGTCGGGCTTCCTCGACCTCGACGATGTGCGCGCCGCCGCCGTGGCCGCCGAGCACCCGTGGTGGACGCTGAGCCAGTTGGCTGACCCGGCCTCCGAGCGGCTCGACATGCGGGCGGCCCCGTCCGCCCGCGGCCATCAGCACAGCGTCGAGGAGATCTTCGCGATGCTGCGCGCACATGTGCGCACCGGCGGAACCGCGGCGATCGTCGCCCCGGGCACCGGCACCGCGCACCGGGTTGTCGAACAACTCCGCGATGCCGACGTCGCCGCCGTCTGCCTCGACCCGGGTGACATGCCCGGCCCCGGCGTGGTCGGCGTGCTGCGCGGCCCTCTGCACGACGGCGTTGTCCTGCCTGGCTCTGGCCTGGTGATCATCACCGAAACCGACCTGACCGGCAGCCGGGTCGCCGTCGTCGACGGTAAGCGGCTGGCCGCCAAGCGCCGCAACGTCGTCGACCCGCTCGCGCTCACCGCGGGCGATCTCGTGGTGCACGACCAACACGGCATCGGCCGGTTCGTCGAGATGGTCGAACGCACCGTCAGCGGTGCCCGGCGCGAATACCTGGTGCTGGAGTACGCGTCCAGCAGACGCGGTGCTGACAAGCAAACCGACAAGCTGTTCGTGCCCATGGACTCGCTCAACCAGCTGTCCCGCTATGTCGGCGGTGAATCACCGACGCTGAGCCGCCTGGGCGGAAGCGACTGGGCCAACACCAAGACCAAGGCCCGCAGAGCGGTCCGCGAGATCGCCGCCGAGCTGGTGTCGCTCTACGCCAGGCGGCAGGCGTCCCCGGGGTTCGCGTTCAGCCCGGACACGCCGTGGCAGGCCGAGATGGAGGACGCGTTCGGCTTCACCGAGACCGTCGACCAGCTGACCGCGATCACCGAGGTCAAGTCCGACATGGAAAAGCCGATTCCGATGGACAGGGTGATCTGCGGCGACGTCGGCTACGGCAAGACCGAGATCGCGGTACGTGCGGCGTTCAAGGCCGCTCAGGACGGCAAGCAGGTCGCGGTGCTGGTGCCGACGACACTGCTGGCCGACCAGCACCTGCAGACCTTCACCGAGCGAATGGCGGGCTTCCCGGTGCGCATCAAGGCGCTGTCGCGGTTCACCGACGCCAAAGAGTCGCGCGAAGTGCTCGACGGCATGGCCGACGGCACCGTCGACATCGTGATCGGCACGCACCGGCTGCTGCAGACCGGTGTGCGATGGAAGGACCTCGGTCTGGTCGTGGTCGATGAGGAACAGCGGTTCGGCGTCGAGCACAAGGAGCACATCAAATCGCTGCGTACCCACGTCGACGTGCTGACCATGAGCGCCACGCCGATCCCTCGGACGCTGGAGATGAGCCTGGCCGGCATCCGCGAGATGTCGACGATCCTGACTCCGCCGGAGGAGCGTTACCCGGTTCTGACGTACGTCGGGCCGCACGATGACAAGCAGATCGCCGCCGCGCTGCGCCGCGAGCTGCTGCGCGACGGGCAGGCGTTCTATATCCATAACCGGGTCAGCTCGATAGATGCGGCCGCGGCCCGGGTGCGAGCGTGGGTGCCGGAAGCCAGGGTCGTCGTCGCTCACGGCCAGCTGCCCGAGGACATCCTCGAGCGCACGGTCGAGGGCTTCTGGAACCGGGAGTTCGACATCCTGGTCTGCACCACGATCGTGGAGACCGGGTTGGACATCTCCAACTCGAACACCCTGATCGTGGAGCGCGCCGACACGTTCGGGTTGTCGCAGCTGCATCAGCTCCGCGGCCGGGTGGGCCGCAGTCGTGAGCGCGGCTACGCGTATTTTCTGTACCCGCCGCAGGTGCCGCTCACGGAGACGGCCTATGACCGGCTCGCCACGATCGCGCAGAACAACGAACTCGGCGCGGGTATGAGTGTCGCGATGAAAGACCTCGAGATTCGTGGTGCCGGCAACGTACTCGGGGTCGAGCAGTCCGGCCACGTCGCCGGTGTGGGTTTCGACCTGTATGTCCGGTTGGTAGGGGAGGCCGTCGAGGCGTACCGCGCCGCCGCGGACGGTCAAACCGTTGCCGCGCCCGAGGAGCACAAGGACATGCGCATCGACCTGCCGGTGGATGCGCACCTGCCGCCGGACTACATCGCGAGCGACCGGCTCCGGCTGGAGGCCTACCGGCGGCTGGCGGCCGCGGCCGATGACGCCGCGATCGCCGGTGTCATCGAAGAGCTGACCGACCGCTACGGGCCGCTTCCCGAGCCGGCGCGCCGCCTGGTGGCGGTGGCCAGGCTGCGACTGCTGTGCCGGGAGTACGGGATCACGGAGCTGACGACGACCGGCACGGGATCGGGGACGACGCTGCGGCTGTCGCCGATGGCACTGCTGGACTCCCAGCAGCTGCGACTGAAGCGGCTCTACCCGTCCGCGCAGTTTCGCGCCACCACGTCGACGGTGCAGGTGCCCATTCCGCGGACCGGTGACGGGGTGACCGCGGCGCGCATCCGCGACCTCGAGCTGGTCCAAATGGTCGCCGACCTGGTCCTGGCCCTGAACGGAAAAGCCCAGGGAAGTGTTGATATCACCGGGGTTTCCGCGCCCGCGGAGCATATTCGCAGCTAGCAGCCGCGTTATTCGGTCAGATCAACGACTTTCGCGTCCGCTGCGTTTTTCTGAACCGATGCGACGCCCTTTTCGGCGCTCGCCTTGGATTCGTAAGCCTCGCCCGTCGCGATGATTTCGCCATTGCCGGCTTTGAGCCGGAACCGGAACTTGCCGGCCTTGTCTTTGTACAGTTCGAACTTGCCCGCCATCTTTGGGTCTCCCTCGCTGTCAGGTAGTTACGGCACTGACGTTAGCAATGGCACGCCGACCAAGGTAGGTGTGTTCTCGGCGCAGTCGGTTCGGGTGGCCACCCGGTGGCCGAATCTGGCCACGGTTACCGTGCTCGGACGTGAATTGCGCGGATATGTTTTTGCTGCCGGTCCAACCGACAGGACCAATTTGCCGGGCCGTAAAATCCCAGCATCGATAGTGTTGATATAACCGAGGTCACCGGTGTCGATGACACACGTGAGGGGGTGCAGCACGATGACCGTCATCCTGGTCGACCCGCGCCGCCCGTCGCTGGTTCCAGTCGAGGCGATTGCGCTCCTCGCGGGTGAGCTCGCGTACACCGAGGAGATACCCATCCTGGTGCCGTGGTCGCTGCCCGCGGCGCGGCCCGTGTTCGAGGGACCGGACGCGCCCGTGTTGTTGTCGTCGGACGCCGACCACCCCGCTGTCAAGGCCCGGCTGGCCGCGGGGGAGGACTTGATCTCCGCACCCGGTCCGCACCCGGGAGAGCGGTTGATCGACGCGGTGGCGTTGATGGACAAGCTGCGCACCAACGGCCCGTGGGAAAGCGAGCAGACCCACGACTCGCTGCGTCGCTACCTGCTGGAGGAGACCTACGAGTTGTTCGACGCGGTCCGCGGCGGCAACGCCGACGACTTGCGCGAGGAACTCGGCGACGTGCTGCTGCAGGTGCTGTTCCACGCCCGGATCGCCGAGGACGCCCCGCAGCACCCGTTCACGATCGACGATGTGGCCGACTCGCTGTTGCGCAAGCTCGGCAATCGTGTGCCCGGAGTGCTTGCGGGCGAACCGATTTCACTTGAGCAGCAGATCGCCGAATGGGACGAGCGCAAAGCTCAGGAGCACTCGGTGAGGTCGCGAAATTCGTGCCTCGACGGGGTTCCGACCGGTCAGCCCGCGCTGGCGTTGACGCAGAAGGTGCTGGGCCGGGTTGCGGATGCGGGTTTGCCCGCCGACCTCATCCCGTCCGCGCTGACCACCGTGGTCGTAACCCCCGACGTGGATGTTGAAAACACACTGCGCACAGATGTTTTGGAGTTCATCGACGCGGTACGCCAAGCGGAGAAGACCATCGCCGCGACGCGGCGCGGCGATCAGGTGCCCGAGGAGCTCGACATCGCGGTCCTGGACTTGATCACCGCGCAGGAGTGGCACGCCGCCTGGCCGCTGCCCATCGCCGCCGAACCCGCCGAGGAGCTCGACGAATCGGCCGAGGCCGCCGGCGAGACCGAAGAAGCCGGCGAGACCGAAGAAGCCGGCGAGAGCGAGGCCGCCGGCGAGAGCGAGGCCGCCGGCGAGACCGAAGAAGCCGGCGAGAGCGAGGCCGCCGGCGAGACCGAAGAAGCCGGCGAGAGCGAGGCCGCCGGCGAGACCGAAGAAGCCGGCGAGAGCGAGGCCGCCGGCGAGACCGAAGAAGCCGGCGAGACCGAAGAAGCCGGCGAGACCCGAAGAAGCCGGCGAGACCGAAGAAGCCGGCGAGCCTGAGGCCCAGTCGGCCGCGATCGACGAGGGGTTCCCGGCCACGGAGATGCCGGTCATCACCGAGGCCGAAGTCGCGTCGAACGGGGTTGCCGACGAGTTCGAGCAGATGGCGCCCGCCGAGGGTCAGCCCAACATTGTCGAACCGCAGTCCTGACGCCGCCGTCCGATTAGCCGACGACGCTGTCGGCGACCTCGGCGGCGGCGCTCAGCGCTGTCAGGTGGTCGTCGACGGTGTCGAGGCCGGCGCCCATGGTGTCGATCGCCACGTGGCTTGCGCCGGCGTCGGCCCAGCTGCGCAGCGCGGCGGCGACTTCGTCCACATCACCGTGCCAGGTGATCCGGCCTTCCATGGCGATGTCGGCGGGGTCTCGTCCAGCCTCGCTTGCCCCGCGCCGCACCTCGTCGAGTGCGGCGTCGAGCTCCGCGCCTGGTTGCATGAAGGGAAACCAGCCGTCGGCGAGCCGGCCGACCCGCCGGTAGGCCAGTGGTGACGACGCGCCGATCCACAGCGGGATTGGTCGCTGCACCGGCAGTGGCGCAAGACCGGCGCCGGTGACCTTGTGAAACCTGCCGGAGTAGGTGACGCTCGGCTGCGTCCACAGCAGGCGCATCAGCTCGATCTGCTCCTCGAATCGCTTGGCCCGGGTGGTGAAGTCCTCGGCGAGTGCCTCGTATTCCACGGCGTTCCAGCCGATGCCGACGCCCAGGCGCAGTCGGCCACCGCTGAGCAGGTCGACCTCGGTGGCTTGTTTGGCGACGAGCACCGCCTGGCGTTGCGGCAGAACGATGACGCCGGTCACCAGCTCCAGGGATGTGGTCACGCCGGCCAGGTAGCCGAACGTCACCAGCGGCTCGTGGAACGTGGTGGTTATGTCGTAGGGCCCGTTCCACCCGGTGTGCACGCGCGGATCGGCACCCACCACGTGGTCGTAGGCAAGCACCTGAGAAAAGCCCAGTTCCTCGACGCGTTGCGCGTAAGCCCGGATCGCACCGGCATCGGCTCCGATCTCCGTTTGCGGTAGGACTGCACCAACCCTCACGTTGCCTCCCGATGTTCGCCGCTGGCGAGCAATGTCATTCTGGCTATCCGACAGGGATAACTTGCCTACCCGCGGTTCTGTTCCACCCGCCGCGGCTGCACACGAGCGGTCGGTCGTAATTAACGTGGGACGATGAATCGGGAGGAGTGGCTTGAACAGGGCGGTTCTGCAGGTGCGCTGGCTGCGGGCTGTCGTCGTGCTGGCGGCGACTGCGTTGCTGATGGCGTCGAGCTGCTCCTGGCGTATCGGTACGCCGATCCCGGAGGGCGTGCCGCCGCCACCCGGCGATCCGGTGCCCAATATCAATACCCACGCGGCCGGGCGGCCGGCCGACCAGCTCCACCAGTGGGCCGCCGTTCGCGCACCGGAGCTCGATATGCCGGTGACCGCGCTGGAGGCATACGCCTACGCGGCGAAGGTCGCGGAGGTGGAGAACCCGAGCTGTCACTTGGCGTGGACGACGCTGGCCGGAATCGGCATGGTGGAAAGCCATAACGGCACCTACCGCGGCGCGACCATCGCACCCAACGGCGACGTCACCCCGCCGATTCGCGGCGTCCGGCTGGACGGTTCGAACGGCGACCTCGAAATCGTCGACGGCGACGGTGGCCAGGGGGACGGCGATCCGATCTACGCCAGGGCGATGGGGCCGATGCAATTCATCCCCGAGACGTGGCGGCTCTACGGGGTCGACGCCAACAACGACGGCGTCGTCAACCCCGACAACATCGACGACGCCGCGCTCTCGGCAGCGGGATACCTGTGCTGGCGGGGACGCGATCTGGCCACGCCGGCGGGATGGATGAAGGCGTTGCGCGCCTACAACCTGTCCGACCAGTACGCGAAGACGGTGCGCGACTGGGCCACCGCTTACGCGAACGGCCATCCACTGTGAAGACACTGCGGGCGCTCACACCATAGGGTGGGTGCGTCCAGCCCGTCGACTATGGCGATGAGCGCTCGCATAAAGAGCAGGCGAAGGAGAAGCAGGTGCCCATCATCGAGCAGGTCGGGGCTCGAGAGATCCTCGACTCCCGTGGCAACCCCACCATCGAGGTCGAGTTGGCCCTGACGGACGGGACACTCGTGCGGGCGGCGGTCCCGTCGGGCGCGTCGACCGGCGAGCACGAAGCCGTTGAACTGCGTGACGGCGGTTCCCGGTACGGCGGCAAGGGAGTCGAGAACGCGGTAAACGCGGTGCTCGACGAAATCGCGCCCGCGGTCATGGGCCTCTCCGCCGACGAGCAGCGCCTGGTGGACCAGGCGCTGCTCGACTTGGACGGCACCCCGGACAAATCACGCCTGGGCGCCAACGCGATCCTCGGTGTGTCGCTGGCGGTGGCCAAGGCGGCCGCCGAGTCGGCCGGTCTGCCGCTGTTTCGCTACCTGGGCGGCCCGAACGCGCACATCCTGCCGGTTCCGATGCTCAATATCCTCAACGGTGGCGCGCATGCCGACACCGGCGTCGACGTTCAGGAGTTCATGATCGCCCCGATCGGCGCGCCAAGTTTCTCCGAGGCGCTGCGGTGGGGTGCGGAGGTGTACCACGCGCTCAAGTCGGTGCTCAAGAAGCAGGGACTGTCGACGGGCTTGGGCGACGAGGGCGGTTTCGCCCCCGACGTCGCGGGCACCAAAGCGGCGCTGGATCTGATCCTGTCGGCCATCGAGTCCGCCGGGTACAAGCCAGGTTCCGATGTTGCGCTGGCGCTTGACGCCGCGGCGACCGAATTCTTCAGCTCCGAAGCCGGATACGCGTTCGAGAAACAAACGCGCACTGCGGCGCAGATGACCGAGTTCTACGCCGGGCTGCTCGACACCTATCCGCTGGTTTCGATCGAAGACCCGCTGTCCGAGGACGACTGGGACGGGTGGGTTGCGCTGACGAAGGCGATCGGCGACCGCGTGCAGGTGGTCGGGGATGACCTGTTCGTCACCAATCCCGAGCGTCTCGAGGAGGGCATTGAAAAGGGCGCCGCCAATGCACTTTTGGTGAAGGTCAACCAAATCGGCACGCTCACCGAGACGCTGGACGCCGTCGCGCTTGCGCATAACAGCGGATACCGCACCATGATGAGCCATCGCAGTGGCGAGACCGAGGACACCACGATCGCGGATCTGGTCGTCGCGGTGGGCAGTGGCCAGATCAAGTCCGGCGCGCCTGCTCGCGGCGAGCGCGTCGCGAAGTACAACCAGCTGCTGCGGATCGAGGCTGAGCTCGGCGATGCCGCCCGGTACGCGGGTGACCTTGCCTTCCCGCGCTTTTCACTGGAGATCGACTGAGGCGTGCCCGATTCGAAGCGGCCTGACCCAAAACGACGGTCCCCGGGCTCACGTCCTGGCAGGGGCGGCGATGCGGCTCGGGAGCGCCCGAAGTCGAACGCCCCACGTCGAGAGCCTCGCGCCGAGCCGCGACCGGCCGAACCGGGCACCGAATCCATCACGGCGTCGATCGCGGCGGCGGTTACGCGGCAGTCGGAGCTGCGGCTGGGTATGACGGCGCGGCGCGCGGCGATCCTGGCTGCGGTCGTCTGCGCGCTGACGCTGACCATCGCCGGTCCGGTGCGGACGTACTTGGCGCAGCGCACGGAGATGAAACAACTGACGGCCAGCGAGAAAGCCCTGCGCGCGCAGATCCAGGACCTCGAGCAGCAGAAGGCCAAGCTCGGCGACCCGGTGTTCATCGCGGCGCAGGCCCGGGAGCGGCTGGGGTTCGTCATGCCCGGGGACACCCCCTATCAGGTGCAGCTGCCGCCGGGCGCGCTGGGACCGTCGGATCAGCCGGGCTCGTCGGTCCAGAGACCGTCGTCCAGTGACCCGTGGTACACGTCTCTGTGGCGCACGATCGCCGACACACCGCACAACATCCCGGCTCCGGCAGGCCCCGTTCCGCCACCCGGTCCCCCGGCGCCGCCGGGTCCGGCCCCGCCGGCGCCCGGTGGTTGAGCGCGCCGATCTCGATGCGGTCGCACGTCAACTCGGCAGAGAACCGCGCGGCGTGCTGGCGATCGCCTACCGCTGCCCCGACGGGGAGCCGGGTGTCATCAAGACCGCGCCGCGACTTCCCGACGGCACCCCGTTTCCCACCCTGTACTACCTCACCCACCCCGCGTTGACCGCAGCGGCCAGCCGGCTGGAATCCTGGGGAGTGATGAAGCAGATGACGGCGCGTCTGGCTACTGACCCGGAGTTGGCCGCTGCGTACCGACGTGCCCACACCAGCTATCTGGCCGAGCGCGACGCCGTAGAACCGTTGGGCACCAAGGTCTCCGGCGGAGGCATGCCCGATCGGGTGAAGTGCCTTCACGTCCTGATCGCGCACGCGCTTGCCAAGGGGCGCGGCGTCAACCCGTTGGGTGACGAGGCGCTGGCGATGTTGGCCGATGAGCCGGAGATGGCCGGAATCCTGGATAGGGAGCAGTGGACATGAGTCGCGTCGCTGCGATCGACTGCGGCACCAATTCGATCCGATTGTTGATCGCGGACGTCGCCGACGGCCGGCTGAATGATCTGCACCGCGAGATGCGGATCGTGCGGCTGGGGCAGGGCGTCGACGCAACAGGACAATTCGCGCCGGAGGCGATCGCACGCACCCGCACGGCACTGACCGACTACGCGCGACTGCTCGCGCGATTCGAGGTTCCGAAGGCGCGGATGGTCGCCACATCGGCCACCCGTGACGCGGCGAATCGTCAGGAGTTCTTCGCGATGATCGCCGAGGTGTTGGCGGCAGCGGTGCCCGGCGCGGTGGCCGAGGTGATCACCGGCGAGGAGGAGGCGGCACTGTCGTTCCACGGCGCGATCGCCGAATTGGATTGCGCCGAAGCACCTTTCCTGGTGGTCGACCTCGGCGGCGGTTCCACCGAACTGGTGTTGGGGTCCACCGATGTGGACGCCAGTTTCTCGGCGGACATTGGTTGTGTGCGGCTGACGGAACGCTGTCTGCACTCGGATCCGCCGACGGCCCCCGAAGTCGCGGCCGCCCGCGACCTGGTCCGTGAGCGGCTGGGCGAGGCACTGCGGGCGGTGCCGGTCGACCGTGCGCACACCTGGGTAGGCGTGGCCGGCACGATGACCACGCTGTCGGCGCTGGCTCAGAAGATGACGACCTACGACCCGAAGGCGATCCACTTGTCGCGGGTGGGATTCACCGAGTTGCTTGTCGTGTGCGATGAACTGATCGGCATGACCCGTGCGCAGCGGGCGGTGCTCGGCCCCATGCATGAGGGCCGGGTCGACGTGATCGCCGGCGGAGCGATCGTGGTCGAGGAGCTGGCCGATGTCCTACGGCGCCGCGCCGGCATCGGCGAGTTGATCGTCAGCGAGCACGACATCCTGGACGGCATCGCGCTCTCGATCGGTTAGCGTTTGCCGTAGAACCGCTGGCAGCCCGCGCCGTAGTTGCCGCAGTGGTTGCCGGACCGGCACCCCTGGCAGGCACAGGTGCATTTCTTTTGTTCTGGAGCGCTCATGGTCCTACCTCCTGCCCCAAGCCTGCGCCGAACATGACCCTCTGGCACGCGCGATTCGTGCTGGAGTTCATCTCCGGCCGTTCACGGGATGCGGTAGAACGGGTCGGGCAGCAGGAAGGTCTGCTCGGAGTGGCCGCCGGCAAGGTCTGACGGCTGATCTCCGATGTTTGCGACGATCGTGTACCCCTCGGCTTCGATCGCTGCACGCTGGGGCGCCTTGAAGTCGGCCGCCGACGCGAAGTGAACACCTTGCGGGGCCATGATGAGCCGGGTGTAGCCGGTGTATCCGGTTGATTGCAGGTTGCGGTCAGTTGCCGCGCGCTGGCCCTCGTCGCGGCCGGTGATGAAGAAGACCGCCGCGCCGAGGCTCTTCGCCATGTTGTAGGTGTCCAGCGTCGGCTGGATCACCGTTGACCGCGCGGTCAGGTCCCAGGCACGCCAGGCGCACGCGTCGGGCAGGTTGCACGGGCCGTTAATAAACCGGCCGAAGTCGTTGGCTTTGATCACTTCCCAGTTCGACAGCGCCGTCTCGTCGATGTCGAATACGACGGCGGCGCGGGGCGTGTTGGGCGTTTGGGTGCCGATCCAGTCGATCGCTTGCGCGGCCACCTCGGCGAGGTCGTGTTGGTACTGGCCGCTGTCGTGGTATGCGATCGCCGCGGTCTTCGCGTCGCCGACGTTGACGGGCTCGCCCGCGGTGTCTTCGATCGGATCGGCCGCGGCGACGCTTGACGATCCGATCAACAGGGCCAGCGACGCCACGACCGCAGCGGCGACATTTCGCATGAACATGCAGCGAACCCTAAACCGTCGCATCGAATCTGCCGCGGTAGCACTCGGCATGTGAAGCCGGTAGGCGGAAGTAGGCGGAGGGATGCGGAAGTATGCGGAAGTAAGGTCGGTGCGACACCGGGTCTGACCTACGGAGCCCCCATAGCCCAATCGGCAGAGGCAGCGGACTTAAAATCCGCCCAGTCTGGGTTCGAGTCCCAGTGGGGGCACGGTGAAAGTGCTGGTCAGAGTCAATTTCTGTCGGCACGGACCGCCTTGAGTGGCCGCCCGGCCCGCGGCCAGTCCAGTAGCGGTCAAGCGTCAGCGTGGCCGAACACTGGCGCACCCTCACGGGCGAGCAGGTCAGGCAGAACTTCGGCCACTTGGCGCGGAACAAGGTGCACCCTGGCGGGGAGTAGTTTGATGACGTGACGCGAGGCGTACGGTTGCGAACCGCTCAATATCTGGCCGTAGCGGGCGCGGCCGCCGCGTTCGCGATGGCCAGTGCACCGACCATCGTCGTGTATTCCGCCGATCGCATCGCTAGGTGCTCGAGCGAGGTGGTATCGGGCGTGGAGGTGGATAACTGCGAGCCAAACCCCACTGCGAACATCACCAGTGATGTGCCGGGCGTCAACGTAGAACTCGAGGGAGGCGTCGGCCTCGGCTTGGGCGGCTGACCGCGACCCGTTCTCGCAACTCGCCAGATGTACACCCGCTAGCCCCGTGATGCCTGACACGACCGGCTGCGCAGGTCACGGCAGGGGCGCCGCACGATAGCCACTGGCCACATCTCGGTAACCGTAACCTGCGGTAACCCCAACCCCCCGATAATTCGAAAGCCAAGCCCCGATCGGTGCCGTCACCTGGGCTCGATCCGAACGTGATGGTCAACGCCCTTTATGTCAAGAACAACTTGGCGCGCCACAAGGTCCCCCGAGGGCTGACCCGAATCCTGTGGGG
Source organism: uncultured Actinomycetota bacterium (assembly GCA_963759655.1). Lineage (GTDB taxonomy): Bacteria > Actinomycetota > Actinomycetes > Mycobacteriales > Mycobacteriaceae > Mycobacterium. The sequence goes on from CAVXAG010000010.1 coordinate 124,651, forward strand.
AGACCAGAGGTTACCGGCACGGCGTCGTGCACTACCTCGCGCCGGTGAGACCGCTGATCGCGATCAGCTCAGACGACTTTCTGGAGCTGACCGTTCATGTCGTACTCCACGACCTTGCTGGCGCGAGGGCCCGAGACGGGGACGTCGACCCCCGGTGCTGGATCATCCGCAAGAAACTTCTTCACCTCCACCGCCTCGACATGGACGCCATCGAAGCCGGAGTCGTTGGCCGCCGAGTTCATCACCTTCACCAAGACGTCCGGTTTGACCGTGTCGCTCTTGAAGGCGCTCTCCTGGACGGCGCCTGGGTCACTGTTGCTGACGTCGACGGGTGAAACCTGCACCGTCGTGCCGTCGTAGGTGTATTCGTCGACGTTCTGACGCTTCTGCGGATTGATGGCTTTGACGGCAACCGAGACGCCACTGAGGGTGACGTCGACATAGTCGGCCGGATCGGCGCCGATCTTCTGGTTGATCGCCGTGAACGCCTTGGCGATCGCGTCGGCCGGCCAGCGTCCCGGCAACGTCGTGTCAGTTGGGGTTGCAGGTGTTGGGATTGCGGGTGTCGCTACCGCGGCTGTCGAGGACCCGGGTGTGGACGAGCTCGGCGAGCTCGGCGATTGCGGGGTGTTCCCGCCGATCGAACAACCCACCGCGGTGGCCATTACTGCGAACGCGAAAGCTACCGCGGTGATCCGTACGCGCATGGACATTCCGTACGCGCATGGACATGATGATCTGGCCTCTCCTTCAGTAGCGACGCTGCGACGTGCGTGATGCACGACACCGCGCGGTGCACGGACCTCCGCCACCGTGGCACGGTAGCTGTGTATTGATGATGATGATGAACCTTCCGGCAAACTGGGGCAAGACTGGGCTCAGCGCCCAGATAGCTGTGCCAGATCGCTGTCAGAGGTTGTAGACGTGCGCCGGCGATCGCGCCGGGCCCGGGTCGGCGGTCACGGTGTTCCCGTCACCGATGACGTTGCACGCGACGCTGAGGATCAGCTCGGATCACGAGCCCGGCGGGGAGACCTGCTTGACGGTGCCGTCCCCGGCGAGCTCGATGTAGCCGCTATCGGTGCCGTCGGACAGATGGATCTGCAGGTCCAGGCTGCCATCCGTGCCTGAGTCAACGATCACGTAGTTACTGGTGGGGTTGCTTATGTGAAGGTTCTGGGGCGCCCCGGCCAGTACGCCGAGGACTGCCTGTACATCGAACTTGCTCAGATCGCCGACTGTCGTCTGCCCTGGGATGAAGGTGGTGCCCTGGTTCATCCAACCGTTCTTGCCGTAATACCAGTCCACTGTTTTGTGAGCGTCTGCGGAGTCGGGACGGGTGAGCACCGCGTATCAGAGGCACCACGCCGACGGCGATCGCCAGCACGAACCACCACGCGTGAAAGCCCCCAGTCGTTCTCAGCGGTGTGCCGGGGATCGGTGCTAACCCGACGTTGAAGTTCACCGGCGGCGGTGTCGGTGCGGCGACGTAGCCGCCCGGCTGCCCGGCTCCCGCCTCGGACGCGCGTGCCTGCTCATTCAGTGAGCGCTCCAACTCCCGGATCCGGGCTTCCGGGTCGTCCCGGGGGTCCACCGGCCGATCGTCCCACATCGTCGTGTGGCAAAGCGCGGCGAAAGTCCGAACACCACGGCACGGGAGCGAGACTGCACCCGCCGACATCAAGCCGGTGCGTCCTTGTGGGCCTTGATCGGTGCGGAGCTGGGCGCCTGAAACAGGTTGCCCCGCAGGCTGCCTCGTGCGGTGCGGACAGCCACCAGGATCCACGTGAACAGCAGCCCGACATAGGCGACCGCGGCCGCGATCCGGAACGCCGGCAGTGAGGTGTGCACCGCCAGCTGAGTCGTCCCGGTGACGAACGTGCCGACCGGGAAGGTCAGGCTCCACCAGGTGAGCGCGAACGGCATTCCGCGACGCAGGGTGCGGACGGTCAGCGATGTCGCCAGGCTGATCCAGAGCACGGCGAATCCCCAGACCGGCACCCCGTACAGGATCGCGAATACGCTCATCCCCGCGGCCACCGCCGGTCGAACGGCCAGCGCCGCGCTTGTCCCGAGAAGTCCTGCGGCCGTGATGGATTGGCCGAGTGGGCCCAGCACAATCCACAATGTCGGCACCCTCGCGGTACCTGAGATGCCGAAATAGCTGAGCCGAGTCCAGATCATTGTGATGATGATCAAAGATGCGACAAGCGATAAGCCGAACATCGCGTAGCACCCGTAGAGCATGGTCGCCTGGCCTGCGCCCGGCTGCATGTGCGCGATCAGCAGTGCACCGGTTGCCGCCGAGACCATCGGCGGCACGACCGGCATCAGCCATCCGCCGAATGCGGCGTCGGGTTCGACATTGAGTTGCGTGAACATCAGATACGGGATGCTGACGGCCGTGAAGAGCCCGCCGACAGTGCCCGCGGTCCACAACACCCAGTCGAGGTCGACGGCGCTGCGGTCCCCGACCAGGTCTTTACCGATCAGTAGCGACCCCGCGCCGACGGTGAGTAACGCCATCGGGGCGGCGCCGTAGAAATGGGCCATCTGCGGGTTGCGGGCGTGACTGCGGGCCACTGTCGGATGCCGTAACCAGTGGCCTCCGACGGCGCCCGCGAGCACCACGAGCAGCGCGGCTGCCAACACCCACACCATTTCTGCGAAGGCCCGCAGACCGGGCACATGGACGGGAAGTGTCGCAGCGGCCGTAGCGACGATTCCGGTTCCCATGACGGAGGCGAACCAGTTGGGCCCGACGAGTCGGAGGACCTCCGGTGCCGCCCGGTCGTCGTCCGGGCTTACAGTTGCCATGAGCTCAAAACGCTACCGCTGCGCGACGTCATTTCGGCGATCTCGGCGCGATCCCGATTGTGGTGGTGGCCGCGAGCGTGAAACGCGTGCGGCCCGCCTCGGCGTGTCGCCTCCCAGATTTCACATTGGCGATATCGGGAAGTCGAAGCCCGCGAAGCCCGACCTTCTGGAACGTGTTGAGTCGTAAGACTTTGGCCACCCTCTGACCGCGCCACCCAACTGTCAGCCTTGCTGGACGACGTTCGAGATACCGGAATTCTGGACGGTGGGCGAGCCGGAGTGGAAGGTGATCTGGTTCTCGATGCCGCTGGTGTCCACGCTGTCCACGCTGTCCACGGTGACGACGTTCTGGGAGCCCGAGACGGTGAGACTCGCACAGTGGCCGGTGATCACGACCGTGTTCGTAATCCCGCTGACGGTTACGACGCTGTTGTTGCAGGCGATCGTCCGGTTCTCACTGATGCCGGTGACGCTGAGGCTGCCACCCGGCGGCGCTGTCGTCGTCGATGCTGCGGTGGGCGTTTGGGTTGTACTTGGTGAGGTGCCTGGCTGGTTGCTGGGCATTGTCGTGACGGAGGGATTGCCGGTGGAGATGCTGGGACGAACACTGGGGGCGCTGACGATCGAGCCGCGACTGGAAAACAGGTGTGCGCCGATGACGGCGATGCCCACGACCGCAGCGATCGCGCCGACGACGAGCACCGCGAGCACGATCCAGAACCCGCGAAAGCCCGCAGTCTTCAGCGGCGGTGCGGTGGGAAACGGGACGCCGTAGGCCCCTGGCGGGGCAGTCGGCGGTGGGATAGGAGGCGGGCCGCCGTACGTTACCGGCGGGACAGTCGGCGTGCCGCCGTAGGGCGGCGGGGGAGGCGGACTGCCGTAGGGCGGCGGGGCCGGCGGACCACCGTAGGCCGGCGGGGCCGGCGGGGCCGGCGGGGCCGGGGAAGTGCCAGGCTGCGCGGCTCCCGTCTCGGATGCGCGCGCCATGTCGGACAGTGGGCGCTCCAGATCTTTAATCCGGGCTTCGGGGTCGTCCTGGGGGTCCATCCGACGATGCTCCCACAGGGTCGGCGCGCGTATGGACCGTACGTCGTTGGGGCTGCCGGAATCCAACGACCGGAATCCAACGACCCGAATCCAACGACCCGAATCCAACGACCCGAATCCAACGACCCGAATCCAACAACCGGAATCCAACGACGTCTACCCAACGACGCCCGCGCCGCGCCCGCGGATCACGGCTATCGTTGATGCGCCGCGAGTGCAAACGCGCTGAAACGAGCTGAAAGCGCCGGTCGGGCCCTGCGCTGCCGCTTCGTGTTGGCGCGGCGGAACAGCGACCGGCATGATTGCTCGAACGCAGGGTGAACGCCAGGTAGCCGCGCCTGGGGCCAAGGAGTAAAAGCAGCATGCTGAAGGTCGCCGTGAAGATCTTCATTGTGTTGTCGCTGCTGCTGTGCGCGGGGGCCGCGTACCCGGCAGTCGTCGTTAGCTCTGATCCACCGGAAAAGATTGAGCTGGCGGACAATTGGACGTTGTCTCCCGCGGGCGGGCTCCCCACGGACGGCGCGGTTATCTCTTCTCAGAACTATGACGCCGCCGACTGGTACAAGGTCCGCCGCATGCCGGCGACCGTCCTCGAGATCCTCCGCGAGAACGGTCTTTACCCGAAGCTGTATGCCGGGATGAACCTTCGCGACGAAGTGCCCCAGGACCTGTACAAGCAGGACTGGTGGTACCGCTCCGCTTTCACCGCGCCCGCCAATCGCACGACCTATCTGTTGGATTTCCCGGGGATCAACTACCGCGGCGAGATCTGGTTGAACGGGCACTTGATCGCCGACAATAAGCAGGTTGTCGGGATGTACGTCGCTCGCGAGTTCGACGTGACGCCGTGGATTCGACCGGGCCAGTCGAACACCCTCGCCGTGAAGGTCACGCCGGAACGTGCGGTTCAGGACATCGACGGCGTCGAACTGGCGGACAGCTGGAACGACTGGATCAATTGGGACTATCTCGGCCATCCTGCGCCCGGGCACAGCCGCTTTCTGCGCGGGACGTCGTTTGTTCCCGACCGCAACGCCGGAATCTGGAAGCCGGTTTACCTGAGAGCCCTCGGCGCGGTGGGACTCGGGCCGGCACTGGTCAATACCGAACTTCCGCTGCCTCGCACCGATTCCGCACGTCTGACGATTCGTACCAGCGTTCACAACTACACGTCGCAACGCGCGCGGGGCGTGCTCCATGCGACGATCTCTCGCGCCGGTAAGACCGATATTCAAGTCGAGCGGTCGATCACGTTGTCACCGGGCGAGGACCGGCAGGTCGACTTCACGCCTGACGACTTCGCACAGCTTGACCTGAACAAACCGGATTTGTGGTGGCCGTACACCATGGGTCAGCCGAACCTTTACAACCTCCGGTTGGAGTTCCGGGTGAATGATCGGGACAGTGACGCCGACGCCCTTCGGTTCGGCATCCGATCGGTCACCCAGGATCGCGATACCGAGTTCTCCGGCAACGGCGGCGACTTCTATTTGCGGGTCAATGGGAAGAACTTCCTGGTCCGCGGTGCCGCGTACACACCCGACCTGCTCTTCAAATACGACCCGGACCGCGAAACCGCCGAGCTTCGTTACGCGAAGGACCTCGGCCTGAACATGCTGCGACTCGAGGGGAAGATCGCCAGCGAACATCTCGTCGAGATGGCCGATGAGATGGGCATCCCCGTCATGGCCGGCTGGATGTGCTGCAACCAGTGGGAGAAATGGGACCAGTGGAATGCGGAGGACTATCAAGTCGCACTGGACAGCCAGCGCTCACAGGTCCAGATGCTGCAGCCCCACGCGGCCGCTTTCGTGTGGGCGAACGGCAGTGATGGACTGCCCCCGCCGCCGATGGTTGCCAAGTATCGCGAGATCCTTCGGGATTTGCACTGGCAGAACGCGATCGTTGACACCGTTTCCTCGCTGGCCCGGGACGGCGATGGTGCGCCGGATTGGGATGGCATCGATATGGCTGGGCCTTACACGTGGCGGCCGCCGACATACTGGTTCAGCGGACGCTACGGTGCGACGTGGGGCAGCACCGCCGAACAGGGCGACAACGAACACATTCCACCGTTCGCGAGCCTGAAGAAATTCATTCCGCCCGACAAGCTTTGGCCGATCAACGATGTGTGGTACTTCCACGCAGGCGGCAACCCGGACAACGCCGCCCTGTCCAGCATCAAGCGTGCCGTCGACCTTCGCTATGGCCCGTCCAGCAACGCGGAGATGTTCGCCGACAAGGCGCAGCTGGCTCATTATGAGGCCACCCGGGCGCAGTTCGAGGCGTTCGCCGCAAGCGGGTGGGCCAGCCACAAGATGACGATCTACTGGATGCTGAACAATCACTGGCCGTCCTTCTTCGGAAACCTCTTCGACTACTACTTGCGGCCCGGCGGCGCATATTACGGCGCCAAGAAGGGTCTGCGGCCGCTGTCGGTGGTGTTCGACTCCTATGCCACCGGTGACCACAGCTCGGCAAAGATCACGGTGGTAAACCAGACGCAGACGGATCAGAGAAATCTGCGGGTGCGCGTCCGCTTCTACGATCTGCAGGGCAATGTGCGCGCCGATCAGTCGGTCGGCAATGTGTTCGTGGGTTCCGGCGGCGCTCTTCAGGTCATGACGTTGCCTCGGGGCCCGGCTGATTCGAGCGTGTTCTTCGTTCGCTGTCAGTTGATGGACGGCTCCGGCAAGCCCATCACGGACAACGTGTACTGGCAGTCTCAGTGGCCCGATGATGTCGGCTCGCCGGCCAACGACGTTGCTTTTGACTCGGTGCAGGCGAGTTGGGCTGATATGACGGCGCTCAACCACCTGTCACCCGCCCCATTGGACGTCACCGCGCGACGCAGCTCTGACGATGGCGACAACGGCGTGGTGGTTCGGCTGCACAATTGGACGTCGCGGGTTGCCTTCTTCGAGCGCGCCGAGATTCTGTCCACCAAAGACGGCGACGAGATCCTGCCGATTCAGTACGACGATAACTACGTCACCGTGTTCCCCGGGGAGTCGGTCACGATTCGGGGTGTGGTCCCACCGGACGGGCCGGCCGCGAGCTGGGTGCGGGTCGCCGGATACAACACATCACCGATTACGGTGCCGATCAAATAGCGTCGACTGCTCTCGGTGAAGGCCCGCCGCATAACATCGCGTCGATGCGCCCGAACTGGCGTTCAACCCGAGCGATCACCCGCTGACGCTGTTTGTCATCGTTCATGTCGGCCGCCACCGCCAGCACCCTGTCGGCACCGTAGCCGTGCATGATGCGGACCAGATCCGCGGGGCTGTGCGCGGTGGCGGCGACTCGGCATCCGGCGCTGAGGAATTCGCGCGCGATCCGGTAGCCGTCATCGGTGTCTGCGTCGACGACGAGCACCACGGCGTCCTGCCCCAACGGATTAGCGGGCAGCTGCTTGAACATGATGTCGGTCATGATCCGATTCTGGCTGCCGACCGTGGGCACGACGTGAGCGGATGTAATGCTTTCGCTGTGAAACCCGGCCAAAACCCGGCCTGAACCCGCCTGAACCCGGCCTACCACAAGAACGGCGTTCGAAAGACGTACCTGCTGGTCGGCACGGTGTCGATGTTCTCGTTCGCGCCGAACGCCGATGTGCTTGCCACCATCCGGCTGATCCGGTCTTGCAGATCGGCGTCGTCGGCGGCGCCGAAGAATGCGTGCAGGTCGGTGCTGGCCTGGGCGGGGAACAACTCCTCGACGATCCCGTCGATCGCGGGCGCGTCGGGCGTCAGCGCCCGCCACACCACGTTCTGCGTGTAGCCGAACGTCGACTGCGTCTCGATCGCCACCGCGGTGTGGTCGAGCTGCCAGCGCGCCAGCCAGCTGTCGCGGTCCAGCCGATCGGGCCTTCGCAACAGTGCGATGTTTGCCAAACCCGTTGTCCGCTTGCCCAATTCAGTAACCGGCGGCATCAGTGGCACCGACTCGGTGACGAGGTATGCCGCGACGCTCTGGCACTGCTCGGCAAGGATCGCGACGGCGTCACGAATCTGATCGCCGTATGACTGCTGCACCCAGATGCTGACGACGGCCACCACCGGCGGTTCCAGCGTGGTCAGCGTCATCAACGAGCCGCGCACTGCGTCGTCACGGACGTTGACCGACAGGCCCGCGACACGCAGCGCCAGGACCTTGGTCGCCACCGTCGCTCTGAGCTGCGAACACCACTGTTCGTCAGGCACCGCGTCGCGGAGCAGCACCACCACCTTTTCCATCCCGATGAACCTAGCGGCCCGCGCTGGCATCCCGTCCGCGGCCGCCGTCGTGTGATGTGAAAACACGGCCGTGCCGCGGTGTGATTTACCCCTCATTTACCCGGCCGACGCTAAGGATTCCTTACATACGGTTGTTCCGCTAGGCAAGGACCACATTGTTGCCAAAGGCGTGATCCTGCACCAAAAGCTGACGACCGCCTTAGCTGAGAGGCAGCTGGAGAATATGCCCGCGAGCGTTCTTAAGCGTGGCCTGAGAGCCGCACAGTCTGCTCCCGGCGTTGGCCGCGCGGCTGGCCGTTGGGGCGGATTTTCGTCGCTAGACTCGGATAGGGTCTGCGCTTCGAAGCGCGGCGATCGACGCATATCTAGTGCCGGCACAAAGCGATGCCGGCGGAGGTTCCGATAATCATGACGAGTGCTCTGATGTTGACTGCTGCCGATGTTCAGCCGGTTGCCGAGGCACGACTGCTCGGTTCGATCGCGCTCGGCCGTGGTCCCATTGCCGATATCGCCGTTGATCCCGACGGCGCGACCATCGTGGTGACGAACTCCGGCGACGACAGTGTGTCGGTGGTCAGCGCCCGCACGGGCGAGGTCGAGACCGTCACACCGGTCGCCGGTGAGCCGTTCGCGGTCGCGACGGCCCGCGGCGGCGCGTTCGTCGCGGCCTCGCAGCCCACCTACGACACCGTCTCGGCGATCGGGACGCGGGCCAGGTCATTCGTGGCGAGCCTGTCGCTGGACACCGACGTCGTCGCCATCGCGGCCAGCCGCGGCGGCCGGCGGCTGTTCGTCACCGGGACCGGCCCCGAGACCGCGGACCTCACGATCGTCGACGTCGAGTCCGGTCGGGTCCGCACTGTCGCGGTCGACGACGCGGACAGCATCGTCGGCGCGGTGCGGGTCGCTTGGAAGGGTCGCTTCGTCTACGTCGCCACGTCTGACACCCAGCGCGGCAAGTTGACGGTGATCGACGCCGCCAGGGCCCGCATCGCCGGTGTGGTGCCGACCGGCTCGCCGATCCAGGACTTCGTGCTGAGCGGCGACGGCAGCGCCGCGCATGTTCTGGGGCGCGACGGCCAGTACGGCGGCTTCGTGCAGACGATCGACACCACGACCAATCGAGTTCTGTCCACCACGTGGATCGGCGGCCATCCGACCCAGTTCGCGCTTGGCGTCGACGAGACCCGCATGTACATCGTCGACGTCGACCGGGTGGCCGTGATGTGCATGATCACGCACCAGATCGTCGACGCGATTGCGGTGGGCACGCAGCCGTCGTGCGTGGCGGTCAGCCCCGGCGGCGGGCTCCTCTACGTTGCGGACTACTCGGGTGCCCTCAGGGCGTTCGCCGTTGCTTCGCAGTCCTCGTTGCCGGACGCGGTCGACGTCCCGACCATCGCGGTGGTGCGCGAACTCGAGCCGGCCGGGGTTTGATCAGTACCGGATCAGCCCGCGCAGGTTCTTTCCGCTGAGCATGTCGTCGTAGCCCACGTTCACGTCGTCGAGTGTGTACTCGCAGGTGATCACCTCGTCGAGCTTGAGCAGGCCGCTCTTGTACAGGGCCAGCAGCTCGGGGATGTCATTGCGGGGGTTGGACGAACCGAACAGACAGCCGCGCACCTGCTTTTCGAACAAGAAGAGGTCGAACAGTGACATGTCGACCGTGGTGTCCGCCGCGGGTGACACCGCGGTCTGCACCACGCGGCCTCGTTTGCCGACCAGGCTCAGCGCCTGGGCGATGTAGGAACCGCGGCCGACATCGGTGGTGATCACACACACGTCGGCCATCTCGCCCCGGGTCAGTTCCTTCACCAGCGGTAACGCCTCGTCGACCGACATCGCCACATGCGTTGCGCCGAATTCACGGGACCGGTCGCGCTTGAACCCCACCGGATCGATCGCGATGATGCAGCGCGCCCCGGCGATCCTCGCACCCTGCACCGCGTTGATCCCGACGCCGCCGATGCCCATCACCACCACGGTGTCACCGGCCTGAGCTTCTCCGGTTCTGACCACGCTGCCGTATCCCGTCGTCACCCCGCAGCCGAGCAGGGCCGCCTTGTCGAGCGGGATGTCGTCGTCGATCTTGACCACCGAGGCGGTCGGCACGACGGTGTACTCGGAGAAGGTCCCCACCAGCAGTAGTTGGCCGATGTCCTGACCTCGGGCGTGAACGCGGCAGGTGCCGTCCAGCTGCGTACCCGTGAACAGTTTCGCGCCGAGGTCGCACAGGTTGCTCATCCCGCGGGCGCACGGCTTGCAGCGGCCACAGGCCGGCAGAAAGCTCATCACGACGTGATCGCCCTCGGCCACCTCGGTGACGCCGGGCCCCACCTCGACGACCTCGCCGGCGCCCTCGTGACCGCCCACCATCGGCAGCGGCGCGGGCAGGTCACCGGTGACCACATGGTGGTCGGAGTGGCACAGCCCGCACGCGGTGAGCTTGACCAGGACTTCGTCGCGTTTGGGCCCGTCCAGGTCGACCTCCTCGACCTCCCATTTCTGGTTGACGCCCCAAAGAATCGCGGCCTTTGTCTTCATCGTCGGTGGCCTCCCAGCGTGTCGTTAGGGTCGATTATCGGACGCCGGCGCCGCGTGCCGGGCCAATATGGACAACGAAGAGCGCAGACGACGGCCCGGGGGTGGCAGTGGACAGCACCATGCAGGATTTCCCGCTGACGATCACCGCGATGCTGCGGCACGGCACGGGCTGGCATGCGGACCGGAAGGTGATCACCGCGACCGCTGATGGATACCGCGAGGCCAGCTACGCGACCATCGGCGAGCGCGCCGCGCAGCTTGCGCACGGGCTCACCGGCCTCGGGATCACCGGCGACGACCGGGTCGCCACGTTCATGTGGAACAACCAGGAGCACCTGGAGGCTTACCTCGCGATCCCGTCCATGGGTGCTGTGCTGCACACGCTGAACGTCCGCCTGCCCGCCGAGCAGCTGGTCTACATCGCCGAACAGGCCCACGACCGGGTTGTGCTGGTCGACCTGTCACTGGCGCCGCTGCTGGCCGCAGTGCTGCCCCGGCTGCCCACCGTGCACACCGTCGTCGCGGTCGGGCCGGGCGAGCTGGGCACGCTCACCGCATCCGGGAAGACCGTCATTCGATACGATGACCTGCTCGCCGACCGGCCTTCGGTCTACGACTGGCCTGAGTTGGATGAAAAATCCGCTGCCGCAATGTGTTACACCAGTGGCACCACCGGCAACCCGAAGGGTGTCGTCTACAGCCACCGGTCGACGTACCTGCACACGACGGCCGTGTGCTGGGCGCTCGGGATCACCGATGGCGACCGCACTCTGCCGATCGTTCCGATGTTCCACGCGAATGCGTGGGGCCAACCGTACGCGGCCGTGATGGCGGGCGCTGACCTGCTGATGCCCGACCGGTTCCTGCAGGCCGAACCACTGGTCGACATGATTGAAAAGCATCGGCCAACGATCGCCGCCGCGGTTCCGACGATCTGGAACGACGTGCTGCGCTACCTTCAAGACCATCCTGGTCGCGACATCTCTTCGTTGCGGTTCGTCTCCTGCGGTGGTTCCGCGGTCCCGCTGTCCTTGATGAAGACCTTCCAGGAGCGTTACGGCGTCCCGATCATTCAGGGTTGGGGTATGACGGAGAGCTCTCCGCTCGTCGCTCTTGCGCAGCCGCCCGCGGGGGTGTCCGAGGACGAGCACTGGGCGTTGCGCAACACAGCGGGACGGATGATGTCGGGCGCCGAGGCCCGCATCGTCGACGACGACGGCAGCGTGCTGCCCAATGACGGAAAAGCCGTGGGAGAGATCGAACTTCGCGGCGCGTGGGTGACGGCGTCCTACTATCGCGACGTCGACGGCACGAATTTCCACGACGGATGGCTGCGCACCGGTGACGTCGGACGCATCGACTCCTACGGGTGCATCACACTGACCGACCGCGCAAAGGATGTGATCAAATCGGGCGGCGAGTGGATTTCCTCCGTCGAACTGGAGAACCACATCATGGCGCACCCGGACGTCTTTGAGGCCGCTGTCGTCGCGGTGCCCGATGATCGGTGGCAGGAGCGCCCATTGGCGGCGGTCGCCCTCAACAAGGACGCCGACGTCACCGCCTCCGAGCTGCGAAAGTTTCTGTGCGAACGGGTGGTTCGGTGGTGGCTGCCCGAGCGGTGGACGTTCGTCGACGAGGTGCCGAAGACCAGCGTCGGCAAGTTCGACAAGAAGGTGATCCGCGCTCGATACGCTGAGGCGGCGTACGAGGTTGTCGACTGCCGAGATTGAGGTAATCCCGATGGATAGCACGATCCAGGACTTCCCGTTGACCATGACGTCGATCCTGCGCTACGGCACGGATATTCACGGCGATCGTGTGGTCATCACCGCCACCGATGACGGGTTCCGTCAGATCAACTATCGGGAGTTCGGTACCCGGGTCGCCCAGCTGGCGCACGGATTGCACCGGCTGGGCGTGCGTGCGGGTGACCGGGTCGGCACGTTCATGTGGAACACCCAGGAGCACCTGGAGGCGTACTTCGCGATCCCGTGCATGGGAGCGGTGCTGCACACGCTGAACGTCCGCCTCTCCGATGACCAGATTGAGTTCATCGTTTACGACGCCGAAGATTGCGTCGTCATCGTCGACATATCCTTGGCGGAGCAGCTCGCCGCGGTGCTACCGCGGATGGAGACGATCCGCACCGTCGTGGCGGTCGGTGAGGGCGATGTCAGTGTGCTGGAATCGGCCGGCAAAGATGTGCTCCGCTACGAAGATCTGCTGGCCGACCAGCCGAAGGCGTACGGGTGGCCCGACATCGATGAAAAGTCAGCAGCCGCTATGTGTTACACCAGCGGCACCACTGGTCATCCGAAGGGTGTGGTTTATGGACACAGGTCCACCTACCTGCACAGCATGGCCGTTTGCAGCACGAACGGAATGACGCTCGCCGAGACGGACCGTGTACTGCCCGCGGTGCCGATGTTTCATGCGAACGGTTGGGGGCTTGCGATTGCCGCGCTGTTGGCGGGAGCCGACCTTGTGCTGCCCAACCGTTTCCTGCAGGGTGATCGTCTGCTGGAGATGATCGAGAGCCGCCGGGTGACAGTAGCCGCGGGTGTCCCGACGATTTGGAACGACATGCTGCACTGTCTCCAGGCCGATCCGGGTCGCGACGTTAACTCGCTGCGGCTGATCCTGTGCGGTGGCTCGGCCGTGCCGGAGTCGCTGATGCGCGGTTATGACAACTTCGGTGTGCCGATGATCCAGTTGTGGGGCATGACCGAAACTTCGCCGTTGGCATCGCTTGCCCGACCGCCGGCGGATGCGACCGCTGACGAAAGCTGGACGTGGCGTCTCACTGCCGGCCGCCCGATTTTCGGGGTGGAGATGCGCATCGTCGACGATGACGGGAACGTGCTGCCCGGTGACGGGAAATCCGTGGGGGAGTTGGAGGTACGCGGGCCATGGGTGACCGGTTCGTACTTCCGCGGTCGCGACGCCGAGAAGTTCGCCGACGGGTGGTTGCGCACCGGCGACGTCGGCAAGATCGATAGCCGTGGCTTTGTCACACTGACCGACCGTGCCAAGGACGTGATCAAGTCTGGTGGCGAATGGATCTCCTCGGTGGAGCTGGAGAACCACATCATGGGCCATCCTGAGGTGCTGGAGGCGGCGGTGGTCGGCGTTCCCGACGATCGCTGGCAGGAGCGGCCACTGGCCGCCGTGGTGCGCAGGGCAGACTCCACTGTCACCGCCGGCCAGCTTCGTGACTATCTGCGCGACAGGGTGGTTCGCTGGTGGCTGCCCGAACGCTGGGCGTTCGTCGACGAGGTGCCCCGCACCAGCGTCGGTAAGTTTGACAAGAAGGTGATCCGCTCGCGCTACGCCGATGACGTTTACCACGTCGTCGAGTGCGCCGATTGACGGCCGCCACCCATGGTTGCGATTCCGGCTTGGGTCTGGCGATTCGGCGTCATCGGCGCAGCGCTGATCGCCGGGTGTGCGCTCGGCGTCGTCGTCGGTGTTCTGGCCTGGATCGGCTCCGGCTCGGCGGCGCCCGCACTCGCCGCGTTGGTGGCGGTCACCCTGGTCCACGCAGCGGTGATGGCCCGGCGGATGTCCAAGTACTGGCCTGGGGCCAAGGATCTGAGCGGGGCCGATCGGGTGGCGGTGGTCCGCGCCGCGCGAAGCGGCCGCGATATCGGGGATCCGCGCCTGGCGCCCGGCGTCGTCGGGTACAGCCGCGCGCTGCACGCCGCGGCCGGGCGTTTCCGGTTGTGGTGGTGGCTGATCGTGCTGCTCGGCGTCGTGGCTCTGGGCGTCGCGATCGCCGACACGATCTACTCGCCGGTCCGCGAGGCCGTGGCGTCGTGGCTTTACTTCGCGTTCTTCCCGATCGAGGCGTGGTGGTGGCCGCGCAGGCACGCAGGCCTGCTCGCCAACGCTGAACGGGCGGAGCGCTCAGCACAGCAAGCAGGTCCCGGCTAGGGTCGCAGGATTGGCCGAAGCTCGTCGAGCACGTTGGGATCCTCGATGGTTGACGGCACCGTTTCGTGGCTGCCGTGCGCGATGCCGCGCATCGTTTTTCGGAGAATCTTCCCCGAGCGGGTCTTCGGCAGTGCCGGAACGACATCGACCAACGTGAAGCACGCGAAGGCGCCGATCTCGTCCCGCACGGCCGCCACCAGTTCGTCGGCGAGCCGGTCCGCGCGGGCCCCGGCCTTCAGCACGACGAGGCCGCGCGGCACCTGCCCCCGGATGTCGTCCGCGACCCCGATCACCGCGCACTCGGCCACCGCAGGGTGCGCGGCCAACACCGATTCGATCGCGCCGGTGGATAACCGGTGGCCCGCAACGTTGATGACGTCATCGATGCGGCCCATCACGAACAGGTAGCCGTCGTCATCCAGGTAGCCGCCGTCGCCGGTGAGGTAATAGCCCGGATGCTCGGCCAGATACCCGGCCTCATACCGGTCGTCGTCGCCCCACAGCGTTGCCAACGTGCCGGGCGGCAGCGGCAGCCTGATGCAGATTGCGCCCTCTTCACCGGGTTCGCAGCGCCGGCCGTCGGGACGCAGCACCGCTACGTCGTATCCCGGCATCGCGACGGTCGGCGACCCCGGCTTGATCGGCAGCGGTTCGATCCCCATCGGGTTGGCCGCGATCGCCCAGCCGGTCTCGGTCTGCCACCAGTGGTCGATCACCGGGATGCCCAATTGCTGCGACGCCCAGCTGTAGGTGTCCGGGTCCAGCCGCTCCCCGGCCTGGAACAAGTACCGCAGCCCCGACAGGTCGTACCGGGCGATGTGCCGAGCCTCGGGGTCCTCTTTGCGGATCGCCCGGATCGCGGTCGGCGCGGTGAACAGCGCCTTCACCCGATGCTGGCAGACCACTCGCCAGAACGCGCCGGGGTCCGGCGTTCCCACCGGCTTGCCCTCGTAGAGCACGGTCGTCGCCCCCGCGAGCAGAGGCGCGTACACGATGTAGGAGTGGCCGACCACCCAGCCCACGTCAGACGCGGCCCAGAACACCTCGCCGGGCGCGATGTCGTAGATGTTGCGCATGCTCCACAGCAGCGCGACGGCGTGTCCGCCGTTGTCGCGGACGATGCCTTTCGGCTTCCCCGTCGTCCCGGACGTGTACAGGACGTACAGCGGGTCGGTCGCTGCGACCGGCACCGCGTCGGCCGGTGCCGCCACCGCCATGAGTTCATGCCAGTCGACGTCGCGTTCGGGATCCAGCCGGCAGCGGCGTTGTTCGCGTTGCACGATCACGCAGTGCCGCGGCGGACGCGCGCACGCCTCGATCGCGGCGTCCAGCATCGGCTTGTACTCGACGAGACGGCTCGGCTCGATTCCGCACGAGGCCGACACCACCACCGTTGGGCGGGCGTCGTCGATCCGTACGGCGAGTTCGTGCGCGGCGAACCCGCCGAACACCACCGAGTGCACGGCACCCAACCGTGCGCAAGCCAGCATCGCGATCACGGCCTCCGGGATCATCGGCATGTAGATCACGACACGGTCGCCCTTGCCCACGCCGAGCCCGCGCAACGCGCCCGCGAATCGCGCTGTCTGGTCCAGTAATTCGGCGTAGCTGTAGGTGCGTTGCCTGCCGGTGACGGGCGAGTCGTAGATGAGTGCCCTCACCTCCCCACGACCGTCGGCGACGTGGCGGTCCAGCGCGTTCGCGCACGTGTTCAGCTCGCCGTCGGGAAACCACCGGTAGAACGGGGGGTTGTCGGCGTCGAGGACACGACGCGGCTCGCGGGTCCACGACACCGCTCGGGCGGCCTGCGCCCAGAACGCCTCCGGGGCGTCAACGCTGGCCCCGAACAGTTCTCGATACCCGCCCATGCCGGCTCGCTCCTCCGCGTCGATGCTTGCACCTAGCGCGGGCGAGTGCGGCTCACGGCTCGAAGCGATAACCCATCCCGGCCTCGGTGAGCAGGTGTTTGGGGTTCGACGGATCGTCTTCGAGTTTCCGGCGCAGCTGAGCCAGATACACCCTCAGGTAGTGCGTCTCCTTGGCGTAGGTGGGTCCCCAGACCTCTCTGAGCAGTTCCTCGCGGCCCACCAGCTTGCCGCGGTTGCGCACCAGCATCTCCAGCATGCCCCACTCGGTGGGCGTCAGGTGGACCTCCGTCTCGTTCTTCGTGACCTTCTTCGCGGCGAGATCGACGGTGAACGAGTCGGTTTCGATCACCGGCTCGTCGGTGTCAGTCGCGGCCGCCCCGCGTCGCACGGCCGCCCGCAGCCGCGCGAGCAGCTCGTCCATGCCGAACGGTTTGGTCACGTAGTCGTCCGCGCCCGCATCGAGTGCTTCCACCTTCTCGGTGGAGTCGATGCGCGCCGACAGCACGATGACCGGTGCCGTCAGCCAGCCGCGCAGCCCGGCAATGACATCGATGCCTGACATGTCGGGCAGCCCGAGATCCAGAACCACGACGTCGGGGCGGTGGTCGGCGGCGGCGCGCAATGCGGCGGCGCCGGTTGCCGCAGTCGTGACGTCATAACCGCGCACCGTCAGGTTGATGCGCAGCGCGCGCAGAATCTGTGGCTCGTCGTCGATCACCAGCACTCGGGTCACTGGCGCTGGTCCTCCGTCGGCGCCGCCAGTTCGACCACCACGGTCAATCCGCCACCGGGGGTGTCGGTGGCGGAGATGGTGCCGCCCATCGCCTCGATGAACCCTCGTGCCACCGAGAGCCCCAGGCCGACGCCGCTGGTGTTGTCGGTGTCGCCGAGCCGCTGGAAGGGCCCGAACAGCTGATCCTCGGTGCCGCGCGGGATCCCGGGTCCTTCGTCGGCGACGTTGATCAGCACCCGATCGCCGACCTGTCCGGCGTAGACCCGGACAATGCTGTCGGGTGCATACCGCAGGGCGTTGTCGATCAAATTCGCCAGCACTCGTTCCAGCAGTCCGCTGTCGGCCATCGCGACCGCGTCGCCGACCTCTACCTTCACCCGGTCCAGCCCCACCCGGCCGTAACCGGTGGCGCCCTTGCTGATGCTGACGAGGGCCCGTTGCACGACTTCCTCCAGGTAAACCCGGCGAAGCTCTGGCCGTACCGCCCCGGCGGCCAGCCGCGACGAGTCGAGCAGGTTGCCGACCAGCGCGGTCAGCTGGTCGACGGACTCTTCGACGGTGGCGAGCAGCTCGGCGGTGTCCTCCGGCGAGAACCCGATGTCTTCGCTGCGCAGGCTCGACACCGCCGCCTTGGCCGCCGCCAGCGGTGTTCGCAGATCGTGGCTGACCGCTGACAGCAGTGACCGGCGCAGCGCATCGGCTTGTTCGATGGCCTCGGCCTTGCTGGCCTCATCGGCGAGTTCGCGTTGTTTGACAAGACCGGCCGCTTGCGTTGCGACGGCGGTGAGCACCCTGCGATCGCGGGCGGCGAGCTTGCGGCCCGCCATCAACATCCAGAACTCGTCGTCACCCACCTCGATCGCGGCGTCGGCAGTCTCGGCGGTCAGGCACGGGTCGTCACCGACGCACGCGACCAACTCGGATTGGCCATCGCGTTCGCGCAACAGGCTGACGGCACGCTGTGAATACGTCTCCCGGACCCGCTCCAGCAGCGTGTCCGGGTCGGCGCCGCGCAACACCGAACCGGCGAACAGGGCCAGCAGCTCGGCCTCCTGCGAGGCCCGCCGCGCTTCGCGAGTGCGCTTCGCCGCGCCGTCCACCAACGCGGCCACGGCGACCGCGACGACCAGCAGGACCAGTTCCGTGACCGCGGAGTCCGGTTCGGCAATCGTGAAGCTGTATCGCGGCGCAGTCAGGAAGTAGTTCAGCAGCAGCCCGGACAGCAATGCCGACAGAATTGCCGGAGCGATGCCACCGAGCAATGCCACCACCACCACACCCACAAAGAAAAGAGCGCTCTCGCCGCCGATGCTCAGGTATGGGTCGATGAAGGCCACTGTCACCGCACAGATGGCGGACGGGACCACGATGGCGGCCAGCCAGGACACCAGATGTTGGTGCCGCCCCGAGATCGACGACCACGAGAAACCGCGCCGGGTTTCATCATGGGTCACCATGTGGACGTCGATTTTCCCGGAGTGCTGAACGACGGCGGAGCCGATTCCCTCGCTGAAGATCCGGGCCCACCGCGATCTGCGGGAGGTGCCGATTACCAGCTGGGTGGCGTTCATTTCGCGGGCGAAGTCCAGCAGCGCGGTGGGCACGTCGTCGCCCACCACGGTGTGCAGCGTCGCGCCCAGGCTGGTGGCGAGCTCACGAACCTTTCCCATCTGGGGGGCCGACACGCCCGACAGCCCGTCGCCACGAACGACGTGCACCACCATCAGCTCGGCGCTCGATTTCGACGCGATCCGGAATGCCCGGCGCACCAGCGTTTCTGATTCCGCACCGCCGGTGACGGCGACCACGACGCGTTCGCGGGCCTCCCAGGTGGCGGTGATCTTGTTGTCTTCGCGGTACTTCTCCAGGGCCGCGTCGACCTGGTCGGCGAGCCACAGCAGCGCGAGTTCGCGTAGCGCGGTCAGGTTGCCCTTGCGGAAGTAGTTGGACAGCGCCGCATCGACCCGCTCCGCCGCGTAGACGTTGCCGTGGGCAAGCCTGCGCCGCAACGCTTCTGGCGTGATATCGACCAGCTCGATCTGGTCGGCGGCGCGGACGATTTCGTCGGGCACCGTTTCTTTCTGCTCGATGCCGGTGATTTGAGCGACGACGTCGTTGAGGCTTTCCAGGTGCTGGACGTTGACCGTCGTGATGACGGTGATGCCGGCGTCGAGCAGTTCCTCGACGTCCTGCCAGCGCTTGGGATTCTTGCTTCCCGGGGTGTTGGTGTGAGCGAGTTCGTCGACCAGCACCACCTGCGGCTGACGCGCTAACACCGCCTCGACATCGAGTTCTGGAAAGCTGCCGCCGCGGTACTCGATGAAACGCGGCGGGATGACCTCGATGCCCCCCAGCAGCTCCGCCGTCCTCTTGCGGCCGTGCGTCTCCACCACCGCCGCGACCACATCGGTGCCGCGTTCCAGCCTGCGTTGCGCCTCGCCGAGCATGGCGTAGGTCTTGCCGACGCCGGGAGCCGCGCCGAGATAGATGCGCAGTTCCCCGCGCTTGCGCTTGTAGTCGCCTCGCGGCGTTACCGACTCGTCGGCGGTGGTCACATGCTTATCATCCACCCGTCGGATTAGCTCTTCACGGGATACTTGTTGTCCAGTTCGACGTTGAGCAAAAGCACGTTGACCGTGGGCTCGCCCATGAACCCGAGAAAGCGGCCGTCCTCATTGTCGTGTATCGCCTTTCGCACCTGGTCCGCGCTGATCGCGCGGGTCTTCGCGACCCTGGCGACCTGAATGTCGGCGTAGGCGGGCGAGATGTGGGGATCCAGGCCGCTGCTGCTCTCCGTGACGGCGTCGGCCGGCACGGCGCTGGTGGCCGGGGCCGCGCCGCGGATCGGCACGATCTGTCCGGTCGAGTAGTCCTCGTCGAACTTCGCGCACTCGACTTTCACGCCCTCGTAGGTCGCGAGGAACGGCTGCTTCGTGGTCGCACACGGCTGGTTGACGCTGACCACCCTGGCCGGGTGGATGACGTTGCCGCCGGCGTCTCGTGGGCCGATCACCGAGAGCACCGCGCCGACCCCGTCTCCGGTGCAGAACGGACGCGATCCGTCCACGCCCTCGAGCTGACCGACGGCGGCGCTGCGCGAGCACACCAGTGTCAGCAGGCCGGCCTTGAACCCGGCGTCGGACGGCGATTTGCCGGCTTTGATCAGGGCCGGGTCGGCGGGCGTGTCGACGATGCTTTCCGGGCCCAGGTTGCTGCCGCCGGACGCCGTGGGGTCATACCCGTTGGTGCCTGCCGCGGACGGTCGGCTCTGAAAGTACTGCGGCAGCGCGTTGCCGTTGCTGTCGGTGAACAGCTGGCCGATCAGCCTGCTGCCGACCGGCTTCCCGTTGACCGTGACGATCGACCCTTCGGCCTTGTCCTGCAGCCATAGCTGGCCAATCGCCCAGATGAGCAGCGGGTAGGCGAAACCGGTGATCACGGTCAGCACGAGCAGGGCGCGCAGCGCTGCCAAGTGCTGGCGAACGAAATCGGAGAACTTCATGTCAGGACATCCCGGGGACGAATTGGATAAGGAGGTCGATAAGTTTGATCCCGATGAACGGGGCGATGATGCCACCGATCCCGTAGATATACAGGTTGCGGCTCAAGAGTTTTGAGGCGCTGCTGGGCGTGTACCGCACGCCGCGCAGCGACAGCGGGATCAGCATCACGATGATGATCGCGTTGAAGATCACCGCCGACAGGATCGCCGACTGCGGGCTGTGCAGCCGCATGACGTTGATCAGGTCCAGCCCGGGGAACATCGCCACGAACATCGCCGGGATGATCGCGAAATACTTCGCAATATCGTTGGCGATCGAGAAGGTCGTGAGCGCACCGCGCGTAATGAGCAGCTGCTTGCCGATCTCGACGATCTCGATGAGCTTCGTCGGGTCCGAGTCGAGATCGACCATGTTGCCGGCCTCTTTGGCCGCCGACGTGCCGGTGTTCATCGCGACACCGACGTCGGCCTGCGCCAGCGCCGGGGCGTCGTTGGTGCCGTCGCCGGTCATCGCGACCAGCTTGCCGCCCTCCTGCTCACGCTTGATCAGCGCCATCTTGTCTTCGGGGGTGGCCTCGGCGAGGAAGTCGTCGACACCGGCCTCGTCGGCGATCGCCTTGGCGGTCAACGGGTTGTCGCCGGTGATCATCACGGTGCGGATGCCCATCTTGCGCATCTCGTCGAACCGTTGCCGCATTCCCTGCTTGACGACGTCCTTGAGATGGATGACGCCGAGCACCGATGCCTTCTCCTCGACCACCTGCCCGACCACCAGCGGGGTGCCACCGCTCGCCGAGATGCCGTCGACGATGGTGCCGAGTTCGGTCGGGACGATGCTCCCTTGGCCCCGTACCCAGTCCGCAACCGCGCTGGCTGCGCCCTTGCGCAGCAGGTGGCCGTCCTCCAGGTTGACCCCGGACATCCTTGTCGTCGCGCTGAACTCCACCCACTGTGCGTTTGCAAGCTCGCCCGGTGTGCGGGCGCGCAGACCGTATTCCTGCTTGGCGAACACCACGATCGAACGGCCTTCGGGTGTTTCATCGGCGAGGCTGGACAGCTGTGCCGCGTCCGCGAGCGCCTCCGGCGTCACACCCGGAAGTGGGATGAACTCGGCTGCCTGACGGTTGCCGAGCGTGATCGTCCCGGTCTTGTCGAGCAGCAAGGTGTTCACGTCGCCGGCGGCTTCCACGGCACGCCCGGACATCGCCAGCACGTTGCGCTGCACCAGTCGGTCCATGCCGGCGATGCCGATCGCCGACAGCAGCGCGCCGATCGTCGTCGGGATCAGGCAGACCAGCAGCGCGACCATCACGATGCCGGTGACGCCGTAGCCGGTGAGCGCCTGGGTATCCGGGACGCCGGGGCTGCTGGCCTTGGAGTAGATGGCCAGCGGCTGCAGGGTCGCCACGGCAAACACGAAGATGATCGTCAACGCGGCCAGCAGGATGTTCAGCGCGATCTCGTTGGGGGTCTTCTGCCGGTTGGCGCCCTCGACCAGCGCGATCATCCGGTCGATGAAGCTTTCGCCGGGCTTCTGGGTGATCTTCACCACGATGCGGTCCGACAGCACGGTGGTGCCGCCGGTGACCGCCGAGCGGTCACCGCCGGACTCGCGGATGACCGGAGCCGATTCACCTGTGATGGCCGACTCGTCCACCGACGCAATGCCTTCCACGACGTCACCGTCGCCGGGGACGGTCTGCCCGGCTTCGACCACGACAATGTCGCCCTGTTGGAGCAGCGGCGCGGCGACTTCCTCCTCGGTACCCGTGTCACCGGGTGCCCAGCCGGTGAGCCGGCGTGCCATCATGTCGGTCTTGGCGCGCCGCAGTGTCTCGGCTTGGGCCTTGCCACGCCCCTCGGCGACCGCCTCGGCAATGTTGGCGAACAGCACGGTCAGCCAGAGCCAGAACACGACCAGCCACGCGAACCACGTCGAGTTGATGACAGCCAGAACCGTGCTCCACGCCGCGCCGATCTCGACGATGAACATCACCGGGTTGCGCCACAGCGTGCGCGGGTCGAGCTTGCGGAATGCGTCGGGCGTCGAGCGCAGCAGCATCTTGGGGTCGAGCAGACCGCCCCCCACCCGTTTCGTAGCAGGCACGCTCAGCTTCTGTTTTTGCGTCACCGCGGAATCTGTTGCGGTAGATGCCATTAGTGAATCCCTTCAGCGAGAGGCCCGAGCGCGAGCATGGGCAGGAACGTCAGGGCCACCAGGATGACGGTGACCCCGGCGACCATTCCGACGAATTGCGGTCGGTGGGTGGGCAAGCGTGCCCGCCGACACCGGTGTCGTGCCCTGGCGCGCCAGCGAACCGGCCAGCGCCAGCACGAAGATCATCGGCAGGAACCGGCCGAAGGTTATCGCCAGGCCGAGCGCGGTGTTGTACCAGACGGTGTTGCCGCTGAGTCCGGCGAACGCGGAACCGTTGTTGTTGGCGCCGGAGGTGAACGCGTACAGCACCTCTGACAACCCGTGCGGGCCGCTGTTGGCCATGCCGGCCCGTTCGCCGGGCAGCGCCATCGCGGTCGCGCTGCCGACCAGCACGATCAGCGGCGTGGTCAGGAAGTAGATCGACGCCAGCTTGATCTCGCGTGCGTTGATCTTCTTGCCGAGGTATTCCGGCGTGCGCCCGACCATCAGGCCGGCGACGAACACCGTGATCACGGCGAGCACGAGGATGCCGTACAGACCCGACCCCGTTCCGCCGGGCGCCACTTCGCCGAGCTGCATGTTGAACATCGCGACCATTCCGCCCAGGCTCGTGTACGAGTCGTGCATCGAGTCCACCGCGCCGGTCGACGTCAAGGTGGCCGCATCACCGAAGACCGACGCGTTGGCCACGCCGAACCGCTGTTCCATGCCCTCGAATGCCGATCCGACCGAGGTCGGGACGGTGCCGTGGTGCTGAAGCTGCGTCCAGAGGATGAACCCGACACTGAGGAAGGCCAGCGCCGCCATCACTGCGGCGATCGCGTAGCCCTGCTTGTTGCTGCCGACCATGCGCCCGAAGGTGCGCGGCAGCGAGAAGCTGATCACCAGCAGCAGGAAGATCTCGAACCAGTTGGTCCACGTCGTGGGGTTCTCGAAGGGGTGCGAGGAGTTGGCGTTGAAGAAGCCGCCGCCGTTGGTGCCGAATTCCTTGATGGCTTCCTGGCTGGCGACCGGGCCGCCGACGATCGTCTGCTGAGTCCCGGCCAGCGTGTTGACGATTTGGTCGTGCAGGTGGAAGTTCTGGATCGCGCCGCCGCCGATCAGCACGATCGCGGCAATGATCGAGACCGGCAGCAGAATCCGGTACACGCCGCGGACCAGGTCGACCCAGAAGTTGCCGAGCTCACCGGTGTGCCGGCGCGCGAAGCCCCGCACCACCGCGATCGCGACCGCCATGCCCACCGCGGCCGACGCGAAGTTCTGCACGGCCAGACCGGCCATCTGCACGAGATGGCCGTCGGTGGATTCGCCCGAATAGTTCTGCCAGTTGGTGTTGGTGACGAAGCTGACCGCGGTGTTCCACGCCAGCGCGGGCGTCATCGGGGTCGCCGGGTTGTGCAGGTGCAGTGGCAACTTGTCCTGCACCAGCTGGAAGACGAACAGGAACAGCACGCTGACCGCCGAGAACGCCAGCATGCTTCGCGCATACCCACCCCAGGTCTGCTCGGATTCCGGGTTGGCGCCGATCAGCCGGTAGGTCACCCGCTCCGCGCGGGTGTGCTTGTCCGAGCTGTACACCCGGTACATGTAGTCGCCCAGCGGCACATGAGCCAGCGCGAGCGCCAGCACGAGCACCGCGAGAAAGATGATCCCCGCCGTTGTAGTACTCACTAGAACCTCTCCGGGAAAAGCAGTGCCGCCACCAGAAACAGTGCAAGCAGGACAGACAGCGCCAGGCCCACGACGTTTTCGTAGTTCACAGTCGCTCGACCAACTTCTGCACCAGGCCGAGTAGGCCGAAGACCGCCACCGTCAGCACGATGAACACCAAGACACCCACGTTGTCTCCATTCACACAAGAATCGATGCGGCACGCCGGCCGTCTTCGCTTGAGGCAGCACCCGCTGAGCCCTCGGCGCCGAGGACACCCGACCGAAGTTAGACCCCCCGGGGTGATGCGGGGCCTGCGTTGACGTTTTCTTGATGCTTGCGCAACGCACCTTTACAGCTTTCTGCGCCCGTCCTCGCAGCCGTCAGAATTCCGTCAAGCGTTGTCGATTCGGCGTAGCGATTGCGTAACCACCCGTTGCACCGGCCGACGGCGTCCTACGTTGAGGTCGCTAACGGGACACACGAGAAGGGGTCACGTCCATCGACGATCCATCCCGGTGGCAGATTGACGCATACCTGCAGATCTGTGCGGTCATTGCTGTCGTGGCGATTCTGCACGTGCCGTTGGGCAATTACATGGCGCGCGTCTATACCGACAGCACGAACTGGCGTATCGAGAAGGTGATCTACCGCCTGATCGGCGCTCAACCCGATGATGTGCAGCGATGGCCGAGGTACGCGGGTTCGCTGCTGGCCTTCTCCGCGGTGAGCGTGCTGTTTCTGTACGGGCTGTTGTTGGTCCAGAAACGTCTTCCGGAACCCTGGGGCCACCAGGGGATGACACCGGCCCTGGCTTTCAACGCCGCGATTTCGTTCACCACGAACACGAGCTGGCAGAACTACGCCGGCGAGTCCACCGTGGGGCACGTCGGGTTGGCCGGTGGCCTGGGTGTGCAGGCGTTCGCCAGCGCCGCCGTCGGGATGTGCGTCGCCATTGCGCTGATCCGCGGACTTGTCCAGCACCAGCACCAGCTTCACGAAATCGGAAACTTCTGGGTCGACCTGGTGCGATCCGTCGTGCGGATTCTGCTGCCGCTGTCCGTCGTCGTCACCGTCGTCTTGCTCTCGCTCGGGGTGGTGAACAACTTCGATGGCACCCACGACGTTTCGACTCTCGCGGGTCCACATCAGACGATCGTCGGCGGCCCGGTGGCGGCCTGGGAGTCGATCAAGCTGATGTCCGGCGACGGCGGCGGCGCGTTCAACGTGAACAGCGCGCACCCGTTCGAGAATCCGACACCACTGACCAACGTCGTGGAAATCGTTGCGATGCTGCTGATTCCCGTCGCATTGCTCCGCACGTTCGGGGTGATGGTTCGCGACAGAAGGCAGGGCTGGGCGCTGTTCGCTGCGGCCGGCATCCTGTTCGCGATCGGGACGGTGGCGGTGGTGGTGGCCGAGATGGCGGCGCACGGCACCGTCGCGCACGCTGTCGGGGCCGCCACTGAGGGCACCGAGACCCGGTTCGGCGTACCCGGCAGCGCGCTGTTCGGTCAGGCCGCCACCGCGAGCGGTGACGGGGCGGCGAACTCGTCCTACGACAGTTTCGCAAGCCTCGGCGGCGGAATGTTGCTGGCGAACATGATGCTCGGCGAGGTCGCTCCCGGTGGCCCGGGCAGCGGCCTGTACGGCTTGGTCGTGATGGCGCTTGTCGCGGTGTTCCTTGGTGGGCTGATGATCGGGCGCACCCCTGAATATCTCAAGCAACGGCTCGGGGCCCGGCACATCAAGCTGGTCAGCCTCTACATTCTCGTACTGCCGGTGGTGATTCTGGTCGGGGCGGGCGTGGCGATCGCCCTGCCCGGCGAGGTGAAGTCGACTTTGAACACCGGCGCGCACGGTTTGTCGGAGGTGCTGTACGCCTTCACCAGCTCGGCCGCGAACAACGGCAGTGCCTTTGCGGGCTTGAGCGGTAACACGACCTGGTACAACGTCGCGCTGGCGCTCGCGATGATGGCCGGCAGATTCCTGCCGATCATCTTGGTGCTGGCACTGGCCGGAACCTTCTCTGTTCAGCGCCCTGGCGTGGTGACCGCCGGCACGCTTCTCACCCAGCGAGCCACCTTCGTCATGCTCATCGTCGGCGTCACGTTGATAACAGTCGGCCTGGAGTACCTTCCGGCGCTCGCCCTGGGTCCGTTGGCCGACGGGTTGCGTTAGCGACAGACTGCAGCGACGGATTGCGGTGTGACGTAAAGGTGCCGTTAAAGATTGGCCGGGGACCGTCAAGGGCACGCTAGGGATAGTCCACAGCGCCCCGGCGAGGTTCAGCCTGGATTCTCTTAGCCCGTGGCATCAAGGCCATGGCGACACAAGAAATGGTTCCGGTGACTCTGTCCGCCATCTTCCTTTCCGTCCTCGGCGGGACGACTGTGTCCCGCGACGCGGTGCACCGCCCCGCCAGAATTCGTCCCGCTTTCCGCCGCTACGACCGGTATCGCAAGTCACTGTCGGGCTTTGAGATCGCTTGCCCCGCAGTAGAACTGAGGGAATCTCTGCTGGCCCGGTGGGTTAAGACGCAGGCCATGGCGGTCGACGTGTGCACGAGCGAGGGACTGGGCGTCGCGATTGCAGGCGGCATATCCGCGAGCCGGATAGTCGTGCACGGCGACGCACTGTGCGACACCGAACTGCGGTGCGCCGCACGGCTCGGTGTTGGCCGGATCATCATCGACTCCGCCGCGCAGGCCGACGTGCTGGCCGAATGCGGCCGGCGACAGACCCAGGGTGTCCTGGTGCGCACCGCCGACCCGCAAGCCCACTCGGATCAGTGGGCGGTCGCGACCGTGGCCACCGACGACGCGATAACAGCGGTCTTCGCGCATCGTCACCTCAGACTTGACGGGCTGCACAGCGACGTTGGAGCGCAACGCGGCGCGTTCTTCAGCTACCCCGCAGCGATCGGTCACATGGTCGCTGAGATGGCACGGATCCGCGCCGATCATGACCGGGTGCTTACCCGGCTCAGTCTGCATGCCGAGCGTCCTTTCAGCGACTCCGAGATCGCATTGGCCACCCTTGCCGTCCAGATCGACGAGGCGATTGACGACGCGTGCGCCGCGATGCGCTTCCCCCGCCCGCGGGTGCTGCTGTCGGCCGGCCCGCCCACCCCGGCGACGCTGCAGACGTGACTCCGGTCGTGACGTCGATCTCTGGCTTTGGCGGAGTCGATGGCTCTGTTTGACATCGTTCGGATGGGCAAACGCGCCAACGCATCCCCGTCGGGCTCGGCGGCGGCCGGGATCGGGCAGGCCGGCGAGCAGACCGATGTTCTGCGCCGATGTGCCCAATGGCGGAAAGTGTTCTCCGGCACCGAAGTTGCTTATCCCGCCGACGCGCTGAGGTACCCGCCGGCGGCGGCCTGGATCCGCCGCCTTGGTTTGAGTATCGAAGCGTGCTCGGCCGACGGGCTCTCTCTGACCGTCTCCGCCGGAGTCCGCCCGGCCAGAGTGGTGTTCCGCTGTGCAGGCGCGGCGAACGGTGCGATCTCGCACGCCATCGGTCTCGGTTGTGGGCAGTTCGTCGTGGCGTCCCAGCACGACGTCGCGACGGTGGGGGCGTCTGTGCAACGGCCCCAGCGGGTCCTCGTCGACGTGACGACCGGACCGGTGGACGATCTTGCCGCTGCGATCCTCGCCGATGGGCGGCTCGATCTGGTGGGGGTGCACACCACGATTGACGGCGCGCACCGTTGCGGTGCCATTGAGCACGCGGTCGAGCAGATGTCCTATCTGCGCCACCACGACGGGATGATCACCACCCGCCTGCACCTCGCGATCCTCGAACGCCCCCAGGGCAGCACGTTGAGTTCGTTGGCCGGCGCGATCCGCGACGCCGTCGCCCAGGGGTGTGCGCGGTGGCGGTTCCCCCGGCCGGAGCCGGTCCTCGCGCCCGATTTGGCCGTGCTCACCGACCGCCGGTGACCACCCTGCGATTCAGCACTGCAGTCGGGTTCGTCGATAGGTTTGCGTAAAGGTCGGCCGTCGCGCCGTATGGATCCCGTTCAGATTCGACACCCGGTCCCGGCTTTGGCGTAGGTGTGGTTTGTGAATAACGCTCGATGTGTGTTCAGTGAGCCAGGCGCGCGCCCCCCGGGCCGGGCCGGGCGTCGGCTACGGCGGGTCTGGTCGAAGTTCCTCGACGGCGCCCACCCGTGGGGATCGTTCGACGCGACGGTGGGCCGGTTTGGCCTCCGGCGATATGGGCTGGTCATTTTTCCGCCCGGGATCAGCGCCACCGACCGGCGGCTGCTGCGGTTGTGGCGGGGCTGGCCGGTCGGCGGGGCAGTGCTGTCCTTGCTGGCGTTGATGCTGCTCGGGGACGCGGTAGCGCCGCCGGCGATCACACTCTTGGTCGTCGCGGCTGCTTACCTGGGCGTCGGCGCCGTGCTGTTCGTTCTGACGGCGGGCGTGCGCGCAGGGGTCAGGTCGATGGCCCTGATACTGCTTGCCGGGGACCTCGACCCACGCGACAGACAAAGCTTCGCCGAATGGGACGTGCTCGTTGACTTGCTGACAACCGCCGATGGCGAGCTGACCGCCGGCAAGATCGCGCCCGTCCAGTATGAGGCGGTGTGGTGGGAGGCTTACGACCGTCTCGGCGCCCACGCGCATGTCTAGTGTCCTGCAGCAGGTCCCCGCGGTCGTCGGTCCCGCGGCGATCATGGTGACCGTTCACTATTGGTACCGGCGGGGGCGACGTCCGTCGCCCGCCCGCCGCAGCCGCCGCTGACCGCGTCAGCCGGGCATCGACGTTTGTCGCGGTGGCGTAAAGGAATCGCTAGGACGTCCCACTTCCTCGCCGCGACGGCGTATTCCGGAAGTGTCGGTGTCGGCAGCAGCGCCGGCGCCCCTGCAGAAGGCCACTGATGACCATCTCTGAAAGGATCCGTCTCATTCGGGTGCGTAACGCATCGGCGCCCGATGAACATCAAGCGCGTACGACGACTCGCAGCGATCAGTCCGACGTCGTCGCGCGATGCGACCGGTGGCGCAACGCATTTCGAGATGCCGACGTTTCGTATCCGGCAACGCTATTGGCACTTCCGGTCGCCGCGAATTGGGTGCACGACCAGGGCTGCGAGGTGGATGCACGGTCACCGCAGGGAATTTCGTTTGCGATATCGGCGGGTGTTGCGCCGCGGCGAATGATCTTTCACTGCGCTGGGGCGACGGGGCGGACGATTCACGACGCCATCGGTCTGGGGGTCGGGCAGTTCATCGTCGACTCCGAGAGCGCGGCCGCGATGCTCGGCGCGTGCGCGGACCGGCCTCAGCCCGTTCTCGTCGACGTGACGTCGGGTGCGCCTGACTGGCTGTTCAAGGCCGTACTCGCCGAGGAGCGGTTGGTGATGACAGGTCTTTACAGCGAACTGGGCTACCCGCAGGACGCTGTGCTGCGAATGCTCGAACAGATTGCAGAAGTCCGCCGCAGGCACGCCATCCTGCTCAGCGGCATCGGGGTTGTCGTGCGCAGTGGACGCTCGTTGCCGGTTGAGTCGGTGGCTGAGGCGATCGGCGATGCCATCGGCGACGGCTGTGCGCGGTTCAGGTTGCCTCGGCCGGCGCTGACCGTCTTTCCGGACTGGACCGCTCTGACGCACGACATGTGATTCACACCATATGTGATTCTCGACTATTCGTCGTCACCCGGATCATATTGAGCTTCATAGGAATCCAGTG
The DNA here is from genome assembly GCA_963759655.1 of uncultured Actinomycetota bacterium. GTDB lineage: Bacteria > Actinomycetota > Actinomycetes > Mycobacteriales > Mycobacteriaceae > Mycobacterium. The sequence continues at coordinate 154,846 of CAVXAG010000010.1, forward strand.
CCTGGGCGGCAAGTGTCCGGCCGAGGTCGATCATGTCGGCGGCGCGGTGAAAGTCGAGGCTTCGAGACGAGCTGCGCGGCACCTCGATGAGGATGTCCGGCGGGTATGCCGCGAGCTGATGGCGGGCCAATGCCGCCTGCATGACATCGAACGCGCGGTTCATCACCTCGAAACTGCCGAGCTTGGGCGCCATTGCCGCCGCCCCTGCCTCGTCATTTCCGTTCACTTCGGTCCCGGCCGATCGCTCGTCGACCTCCCCTGTGACGTCGTCACCCGCCGCGCCCAACCGGCTCAGCACGGACCGGGCGGTGGGAGTCTCCAGCAGAGCAGACGTGCTGCGTACCAAGCGGTTGAACCACTCCGCGGCCGCGTTCGGTTCGTTGTCGGCGGGACGATAGCGGGTGCCGTCGGAATCACCTCCGCTCAGGCTCACCGCGATCGTCACGTCGGCGTTCGCGCCGGCCAGCGGGCCGACCGGCAGCGGGTCGAGGATTCCGCCGTCCGTGAGCACCCGCCCGTCGACGATGTACGGCGCGATCATCCCGGGTATCGCGATCGATGCGCGAATAGCGGCGTCCAGCGGCCCGCGCTGTAACCACAGCGACTTTCCGGTGATCAGGTCGGTGGTGACCGCGGTAAAGGGGATCGGCAGCTTCTCGATCTGCACCTCGCCCAGCAGATCCCGGACGACGTCGAGCACTTTCTCGGCGCGGAAGAACCCTGCCCCTCGCCATGCGGGGTCCAGTAACCGCAACACCCCGCTTTGGCTCAGGGTCTTGGCCCAATCGGCGAAATCATCGAGCGATCCGGCCGCGTGCAAACCACCCACCAGGGCACCCATCGACGAGCCGGCGAGACCGGCGACGTCATACCCCCGGTCGCCGAGTTCGGCGATCACACCGATGTGGGCGTAGCCGCGTGCGCCACCGCTGCCCAGCGCCAGCGCCACTCGCCTTCCGTCCATATCGACATTCTGCTCCCGGCGTTGAGGACTCCGGCGGCAACGGGCTTGGCGGACAGCCGTCGAACGCGTTACATGGCGGTCATGAGCATTCTGATCGTTGGGGCCGGGGCAGCCGGCGGTTACCTTGGCGCGCAGTTGGTCGACGCGGGGCGCAACGTCACCTTCCTTGTCCACCCGGGCGCGCGGGCACGGCTGGCCTCGGGGCTGCGGATCCGGCGCGAGGCCGACATCACCACCGTCCCAGTCGATACCGTCACCGCTGCCGACGTCGATGCTGCTTACGACATCGTCGTTGTCGCTGTCCGCTCGGACGCGGTCGAATCGGCGATCCGCGACGTTGGCGCCGCGGTTTCAGACGGGACCAGGGTCGTGCCGCTGACGAATGGGATGCGGCACTTGTCGCTGCTGACGGCCGCGTTCGGACAGGACCGTGTGCTGGGTGCGGCGACTCGGCTGGCCACCTCACTGCTGCCTGACGGGACCATCGACGTCGTCGCTCCGGGCATCGAGATGCAGATCGGTCAGCTCGACGGCGTCGGTTCGGCAGCACTTGACCGGGTGGTGGCCGAGCTCAGCGTGCACAACATCGCTGTGACGGTCCGTCCCGACATCATCGCGGCGATGTGGGAGAAGTTCGCGATGATCACGTCGACGGCCGTGCTGACCTGTCTGGCGGGTGGCGAGATCGGCGCTGTGGTGCGTGCCGATGGAGGAATTACGTTGGCCCGCAACGTTCTCGACGAAGTCGCGTCGATCGCCGCGGCCGACGGATCCCCCCTTGCCGAACATGCGCGAGCCGGCCTGGACGCGTTTCTGACCGACCCGTCGTCCGCGTTCGGCCCGTCGATGTTCCGCGATATGGCCGCTGGGCGGCCTGTTGAAATCACGGTGCTCTCAGAGCTTGCCGACCTGGCGCGGGCGCACCAGATTCCCACGCCACTGCTCGACGCGTCGCTGGTCGCGATCGATGTGCATAATCGCCGGCTCCGCGCGGCTGGCTAATCGCAGAGGCCGTCCGCGGCCGACGTCACCGCGACGATCAGCCCGGCCTGTCGTTCCGGCGTCAATTGCGACCACGGCGTGTGCCAGCTGCCGTTCTCACCTGTCGGCGATGCCTGAACCATGGCCAGATAGGGCTCGACCTGGGCGTGCGGGTCCCCGGGCTTCTCGGCCATCCACAGCCGCGCCCAATGGCACGCCTGATAGAACTCCTCCTCGGTCGACGACGCCGGCGCGCTCAGCGATGTCGTCACACCGCCGGGGGAGATCGCGACTTGCACGGGCGCCGGGGCCTGGGCGGCACCGGCCGTCGAACTCGAGGACGACGAGGGTGTCGCCTGGTGCGACGAACAGCCGAGCAGCAGCACCGCCAACGCGGCACCGGTCACCAGACCGGCCAGCGGACCCCTCCAACGGCGCAGGGCACTCATGTGTGCAAGACTATTTGTCGTGATGGGATTCATCGGCACTCGGGAGTGTTGTCGGGCCTAGCTTGCCCGCCCCCCGGTTCGTCCACCCCATCTCTGAAAGTTCCGCCTTATGCCCGCACACTCCGCTGCGTTGCGTTCGTCCGTGATCCCCGCGGTACCCGGACCCACTCGGCTTCGATTGCCCGACCTGCTGCACATCACCGACCAGGGCGCCGACGACGTTCTCAACGGCCGCTATGACCACCTGCTGCCGGCGGCCGGCATCCCGGCCGACGACCGCTGGTTCACCCGGTTGCACAGCGACGACGAACTCGACGTCTGGCTGATCAGCTGGGTTCTGGGCGAAACCACCGAACTGCATGACCACTGCGGCTCCCTCGGTGCGATGACTCTGCTCAGCGGTGCGCTGCACGAATTCCGTTGGACCGGAGATGAATTGCGCCGTCGTCGGCTCACTGCAGGCGACCAGGCCGCGTTCCCGCTCGGATGGGTGCACGACGTGACGTGGGCGCCGTTCGGCGCCGGGTCGTCGCACGTTTCGACGCTGAGCGTGCACGCCTATTCGCCGCCGCTCACCGCGATGTCCTACTACGAGGTCACCGAACGCGACACACTGCGTCGTGTCCGCACCGAATTGACCGATACTCCGGAGGGCCGGTGACGAACCAAGCGGCGACCAGCCGCATCGACGACGTGTTGGCCGCCGCCCGTGGCCGGTTGCGCCGGCTGCCGGCGCGTGAGGTGCCCGGCGCGCTTCGCCGGGGAGCGGTGCTGGTTGACATTCGGCCGCACGCGCAACGCGAGCGTGACGGCGGCGTGCCTGCGGCGCTGGTGATTGAACGCAATGTTCTGGAGTGGCGCTGCGACCCCACCAGCGACGCGCGGCTGCCGCAGGCCGTCGATGACGACGTCGAGTGGGTGGTGCTCTGCTCGGAGGGCTATACCTCCAGCCTTGCCGCGGCGGCGCTGCAGGACCTCGGGCTGCATCGGGCCACCGACGTCGTCGGGGGATACCGGGCTCTGCGTGAGACCGGTGCGCTGGCCGAGCTGTCCTGACCCGCTACTCGGGTGCCTTCACCAGCTCGCGCAGCCGTTCGGTCTTCTCCGGGGTCCAGCCGGGCGGCTGCAGGACGTCCGCCCACGCGTTCACGACGTCCCTGACGTATCGGTGTCCGTGGCCGTCGGGCACATCCACGGCGACCGCCATGTCGGCCGACACCTGCAGGAACGTCACCACCGGGAACCAGAACATGTCACGGGGCCGGTCGTAGCCCGGAGATTCCCTGAGCCAGTCCGGTTCGGTGAACAGCAGGTCGGGATTCCACCACGCGATCGGGTCGGACGCGTGCTGCAGATACACGATCCGCGGTTGGCCCCACGGCGTGTTCGGTCGGTTGAGGTCGGCTGGGCGGGCGCTGAAGCGCACGTTGTCACCGTGCTGGTATATCGGTAGCCACTCGGGCGAGCCCTCGTCACGGCCGCCGGTGGCCTCCTGCCACATCGTGTTGTTGAACGTCGGGCCCGAGAACAACGCCCCGTCGGTGCGGGCGACGATGTTGTTGACCGACAGGAACGGCGCCTCGCCCCCGAACGACCCGAGGCTTTCGCCGAACACGACGAGCTTCGGCCGCTGTCCCTCGGGAAGCGCGCGCACCCGCGCCGACACCGCCTCGAAGAGCGCCTGCCCTGCCTGACGCGCGTTCTCCTTGTCCACCAGGAACGACAACCAGCTCGGCAGGAACGAGTACTGCATGCTGACGATCGCGGAATCGCCATTGAACATGTACTCGATCGCCTCGGCCTCGGCTTCGTTGATCCAGCCGGTCCCGGTGGTGGTCGCGACGGCGACGACCTTGCGCTTCAGGCCGCCCGTTCGCTCCAGCTCACGGGCGGCCAGCTCCGCGGTGGCCTTGATGTCTTTGGCGGACTCCAGGCCCGCGTAGGCACGGATCGGTTCGACAGGCGGGGCGCCGTTGAACTTCGACAGCTGCTCGATGGTGGGGCCGCTATCGACAAAGGTGCGCCCCTGAGAGCCGAGCTCCGCCCATGTCACCAGGGAACCGGCTCCGCCCGACCGCAGGGTGCTGGTGGGCGCCGGGCTGTCCGGGTCCATTTCGTTGTTGACGGCCTCGAAGGTGTTGTTGAGGAACTGCATGCCGACCCGAAGGACGACGCCGTTGAGGATCGCGATGAACAGCGCGATGACGAGCAGGACCGCGACGACCGCTGAGACTCTGGGCGGCGCAACGCGATTCAGCTGGCGCACCAGGAATCTGATGAACCGGCCGAACAGCTGTCCGATCTCCACGAACACGAACAGCGCCACGATCGCCAGCACGGCGGCGAGCGGGTAGTCGTGCCACTTCAACAGGGGCACGCCCATCGCGTCGCGGACGTGGTCCTGCCAGATGTGAAACCAGATGATCATGCCGACGGTGCCTGCTATGCCGACGACCACCAGCACCAGCCACGCGACCTTTGGCGGTCGGGGGCTGCTGTCCTTGGACAGCATGAACCGCACCAGCCACACCGAAAACACGCCGAGCCCGTAACCGATCGCCCCTGCGGAGCCGCTGACCAGGCCCTGGAACAGCGGCCCGCGAGGCAGCAGCGAGGGCGTCATCGACAGCCACAGAAACACCAGCCCGACCGCGGTGCCGGTGAACGTGTATCGACGCACCCACCAGTCGGGCCTCGGCTTCCGATCCTCGGACTGTTCCCCGGCGTCGGCCTCGGGTGCTTCGTCGGCGGGGGCCTCGGGTGCTTCGTCGGCGGGGCCGGCGGCGGCTGTTTCGGTCATCCCCTCATCTTCAGCGGTGAGTGAAGTTTGGGGTGCGTTTCTCGATAAACGCGGCCATGCCTTCGGTCTGGTCATCGGTGGCGAACGCGGAGTGGAAGAGCCGGCGTTCGTGCAGCAGGCCCTCCGACAGCGGCGATTCGAACGCCCGGTTGACCGCCTCTTTGGCCATCCGGACCGCCGACAGCGACATCGCAGCGATCGTGGCCGCGACGGCCTGGGCTTCGCGCTGGAGTTCGTCGGCGGGCACCACCCGCGACACCAGTCCGCTGTGCTCGGCCTCGGCGGCATCCATGTTGCGGCCGGTCAGGATCAGGTCCATCGCCTTGGCCTTTCCGATGGCGCGAGTGAGCCGCTGCGAGCCGCCCATTCCGGGCAGCACGCCGAGCTTGATCTCGGGTTGGCCGAACTTCGCGGTGTCGGCGGCGATCAGCAGGTCGCACATCATCGCCAGCTCGCAGCCGCCACCGAGCGCGTAACCCGCGACCGCGGCGATGGTGGGAGTGCGAACCGCGGCGAACGTGCCCCAGGCTGCGAAGTAGTCGTCCGAGAAGACGTCGGCAAACGACAGGCTCGACATCTCCTTGATGTCCGCGCCGGCGGCGAAGGCCTTAGCCGAACCGGTCAGGATGATCGCGCCGATTCCGTCATCGGCATCCAGTTCGGCTGCGGCCGTGGTGACCTCCTTCATCACCTGGGCGTTGAGCGCATTGAGTGCGTCGGGCCGGTTCAGCGTGATCGTCGCGACGCGGTCTTGCCGGTCCACGACGATGGTCTCGTAGGTCTTGGGAGATGACATGTCAAAATTCCCTTCTAGAATGACAGATCATTCTCGACGGGCGCGAAGAACGCCTCGACGTCGGCAGCGCTGACCGCTGATAGCGAGGACGGCGACCATTTCGGCTTGCGGTCCTTGTCGATGACCTGGGCGCGGATGCCCTCCACCAGATCGGGGTGACGCAGCGTCCCGCACGACACTCGATACTCCTGGCGCAGAACGTCTTCCAGTGTCGCAAGCCGAGCCGCCCGTCGCACCGCCTCCAGCGCCACGGCCAGTGACGTGGGGGAGCGGGTCGCTATCAGGTTGGCGGCGTCGTTGGCGGGACCGGCATCGTGTCCGCGCAGCGCCGCGACGATGTCGGTGACGGTGTCGCCCGCATAGCAGTCGTCGATCCAACTCCGTCGCGTGACAAGCTCACTGGCCGGCGGCGCGACGGCGTGGCGCTTCAGCGCCGCTTCGACACCGCCGTCGACGATCGCGCGGGCGAAGTCGTCCAGCGCCTGGTGGGGCACATAGTGGTCGGCAAAGCCCATCGCTATCGCGTCCGACCCGGAGAACGGCGCTCCGGTGAGGGCGGCGTGCAGGCCCAGGTTGCCGGGCGCGCGCGACAGGAGGTAGGTGCCGCCGACGTCGGGGACGAAGCCGATGCCGACCTCGGGCATCGCCACCTTCGACGTGTCGGTCACCACCCGGGTACTGGCGTGCGCGCTGACGCCGACACCGCCGCCCATCACGATGCCGTCCATCAGCGATACCAGCGGCTTCCGATAGCGCGCGATGGAGGCGTCGAGGAGATACTCGTCGTGCCAGAACTGCCTGGCCTCGACGCCGTCGGCGCGTGCGCTGTGGTAGATCACCACGATGTCGCCACCCGCGCACAGGCCGCGCTCACCCGCACCCGCGAGCACCACGGCCGCGACGTCGTCGTCCTGCTCCCACTCGCCCAGCACCGACTGAATGGTGTTGACCATCGAATGCGTAAGCGAATTGATCGCCTTGGGCCGGTTCAGGATCAGAAAACGGACGGCGCCTTCGGCGCGGGTCAGGATCTCGTCGGATTCACCCGTCACGGGACAGCAATCTAGATCGTCTCGCCTCCTCGATCGCCCGCGGGTTAGGGTTTACCTCGGAAATCAGCTTCGGGAACCTAGGTAGGGCCGTCATTCGTTGGATGGTTGTTCTCGGAACACACCACATGAGAGGAACCGACGGTGCGGGAGACCAGTAACCCGGTATTTCGATCGCTGCCCAGGCAGCAGGGCGGATACGCGCAGTTCGGCACCGGTTACGCCACCGGTGCAGAGCAGCCATATCAGGGCTATCAGCCCGAGCCCTACGTTCAGCAGGGTGTTTCACGCCCGATAACGGTCGACGATGTCGTCACCAAGACCGGCACGACGCTCGGTGTGCTGGTGGTGGCGGCGGTGGCGTCGTACTTCCTGGTTGCGCAGAACCCTGGGCTGATGGCGCCGCTCTTCTTTGGTGGCATGCTCGGAGGCCTCGCGCTTGTGTTCGTCGCGATCCTCGGCCGCAAGCAGGACAACCCGGCCATCGTGCTCAGCTACGCCGCACTCGAGGGCCTGGTGGTTGGCACGTTCTCGTTTGTCGTCGCGAATTACCTGGTGGCCGGTATCAGCGCCGGTGCACTGATCAGCCAGGCCGTCGTCGGAACTATCGGCGTGTTCGTCGGCATGCTCGTCGTGTACAAGACCGGCGTCATCCGGGTGACGCCGAAGTTCACCCGCTTCCTCGTCGCCGCAGCTTTCGGCGCGCTCGCGCTCATGCTCGTCAACCTGGTGATCGGCGCGTTCACGCACTCGGCCGGACCATTGCGCGACGGCGGCCCGCTGGCGATCATGTTCTCGCTTGCGATGATCTGCCTGGCGGCGTTCTTCTTCTTGCGCGACTTCGACGCGGCGGATCAGATGATCCGCGCCGGCGTACCGGAGAAGGCCGCATGGGGCATCGCGCTGGGGCTGACGGTCACCCTGGTGTGGCTGTACCTCGAGATTCTGAATCTGCTCAGCTACTTCTATAGAAACTAGCTATTGCGATGAAAGGCCCGGCACCGCGGTGCCGGGCCTTTCTCGTTGCCGAGGCACTCCGCGACAGTGAATCTGGCGACGCGACACGCCGATTCGGCGTCGCCAGATTCACACTCGACGCAAGAGCCGAGCCACGACCGGCTATGACAACCGCTCGATGACCATCGCCATGCCCTGGCCCCCGCCGACGCACATCGTCTCGAGGCCCAGGGTCTTGTCGTAGGTCTGCAGGTTGTTCAACAGCGTGGCGGTGATCCGTGCGCCGGTCATTCCGAAGGGGTGGCCCAACGCGATTGCGCCACCGGACACGTTCAGCTTGTCCTCGTCGATGCCTAGCTCGCGCGCCGAGCCGAGCACCTGCACCGCGAACGCCTCGTTGATCTCGAACAGATCGATGTCGCCGATCGACATCCCGGCGTTGGCCAGCGCCCTGCGGGTAGCCTCGATCGGCCCCAGCCCCATGATCTCCGGCGACAGCCCGCTCACGCCGGTGGCCAGGATGCGCGCCAGCGGCTTGAGGCCGAGTTCTTTCGCCTTTGTGTCACTGGTGATCACCACGGCCGCCGCGCCGTCGTTCAGCGGGCACGCGTTGCCCGCGGTCACGGTGCCGTTCGGCCGGAACACCGGCTTGAGCTGGCTCACTTTCTCGTAGGTGGTCCCGGGCCGCGGCCCGTCGTCGGTGTTGACGGTCGATCCGTCGGGCAGCGTCACCGCGACGATCTCCCGGTCGAAAAAGCCGTTGGCGATGGCCTGTTCGGCCCGGTTCTGGCTGCGCACGCCCCAGTGGTCTTGGTCCTCACGACTGATACCGGTAAGCAGGACAACATTCTCCGCGGTCTGCCCCATGGCGATGTAGACGTCGGGCAGCACGCCGTCCCGGCGCGGATCGTGCCATTCGTCTGCACCTGCGGCAGCTTCGGCGCTTCGCTGCTCCGCGTCGGCGAACAGCGGGTTGTGGGAGTCCGGCCAGCCGTCGGACGTGCCCTTCGGGAACCGCGACACCGTCTCGACGCCGGCCGAGACGAACGCGTCGCCCTCGCCGGCCTTGATCGCGTGAAATGCCATCCGGGTGGTCTGTAACGACGACGAGCAGTAGCGGTTGACGGTCGTGCCGGCCAAAAAGTCGTAGCCGAGCTCGACGGCCACCGCACGGCCGATGTTGAACCCCGCTTCGCCGCCGGGCTGTCCGCACCCCATGATCAGGTCGTCCAGGTCGTGCGGATCCAGCGCGGGCACCTTGTCGAGTGCGGCGCGCACCATCTGCGCCGCCAGGTCGTCGGGACGGATGTCGACCAGCGAACCCTTGCCGGCGCGGCCGATCGGCGAACGGGCGGTCGAGACAATGACGGCTTCTGCCATGACGCCTCCTGTAGTGCGGTGAAGTACAGCAGAACTTACGTGAAGTACAGCAGAACTTATCGGGTCAGCTCGCGGGCATCACGACCGGTGCCGGAACGCCCGTCGTTCGCCGCCACACCCGGGTGAACCGCCGCAGCCGGCTCCGCAGCGTCCTGGCCTCGGCGGCGCGCGACACCCACGGCAGCTCGGGCACCGGCCCGCCGCTCCACTCGCCGAGCGCGTTGCACAGTGCCGGGAACAGTTGCTTGGCGGCCAACGCGTAACCGGCCGCCGACGGGTGGTACTTGTCTTCGGAGAACAGCAGTTCCGGCGCTTGCAGGAACTCCGGCGCGAGCAGGTCGGCCATCGGCACCGGGATCCCGCCCGCATTGCGGACCGCGGCGGCCTGCGCGCGCGCCAGCCGCAGTCCTCGATTTCGCGCGGTCCAGCGCAGCGGCTGCGGAATCGCGGTGATCACACCGAAGTCGGGGCAGGTGCCCACGACGACCACCGCCCCGCTCTTGCGCAGCCGGCGAACGGCCACGCCGAGCCGGCGTGCCGCGGCGCCGACGCCGTTGAGCGCGGTGATGTCGTTGGCGCCGATCATGATCACCGCGGCGTCCGGCGGCGGTCCGGCGACGAACATCGCGTCGACCTGGCCGGATAATCCCTTCGACGTCGCGCCGGGGATAGCCTTGGTGTTCAACCGGATTCGCTTACCGGTCTCCTCGGCGAGGCTGCGCGCCAGCCTCACGCCGGGCACGTCGTCGGCAGTGACGCAGCCCAAACCGGTTGCCGTGGAGTCCCCGAAAATCATCAGGTGCAGGTCAAATGGCACGTCGCGGGACCAGCGCTGCACCGGGCCACCGTCTGCCGTGTAGACGCCGTCCGCGCGTGGCGGCGCGTCCCAGGTCCTCGGAATCACGCTTCGGGCCCGATCCGCCTGCCCGTTCAGGAAGTTTCGGGCACCCACGTACGCGCCGCCGGAGGATGCGAGCACTCCTACGGCCGCTAAGGCGATGGTCGACCGACGCGGTGTGCGCATGCCCACACACCCAGTTTAGGTGCGGAAAGGTCCAGTTTAGGTGCGGAAAGGCCGGAAAACGCCCGTGAAACTCAGGGCGATTACGGACCTGCATCGGATCCGGTATCAAAACACCTTGTTTGATCGTTGAACAACCTATGGATGTCAAGCTAAGTTACCGGGAATTGACGGAGCGCCCGTCGGACCCGGCCCTACAAAGGCGTAGGAGTGTGACATGACCGCACCAACGAAGGTCTCGGGTTCTCCCCGCGCACATATCGGCGCAGGTAAAGCGCGAAAAACCCGTCGGTATCCGGTTTCCGACGGTGCGCCTGTCGAGGTGATTGAAGACGGTCCCAGTATCGCCGGGCGGCTGGCCTGGCTGGGCGCCCGGCTAACAATCCGTCCGACCCTGACAGTCGGAAGCCACGTCTCGTTCCTGCCCTGGCCATGGGGCCTGATCGACTTTGCTTCGCGGGCGTTGTTGCCCGTCCCGGGCACCGTCCGCGCGACGATCAAGTTGCCGCACTGCACCGCCCAGCTGGTTCGCGCCAAGGGTGTGCTGCCGGCCGACGGGAAGCGCCGTGTCGTGCTGTACATGCACGGTGGCGCGTTTTTGACGTGCGGAGCGAACTCGCACGGCCGGCTGACCACGATGATCTCGCATTACGCCGACGCACCGGTCCTGGTGCTCAACTACCGGATGATCCCGAAGCACTCGATCGGCGAGGCGATCGACGACTGCTACGACGGTTACGAGTGGCTGCGCGATCTCGGCTACCAGCCGGATCAGATTGTGCTGGCCGGAGATTCGGCCGGCGGTTACCTCGCGCTGACGCTGGCCGAACGGCTGCTGGCCGAGGGTGAAGAGCCGGCGGCGATGGTGTCACTGTCACCGCTGATGAAGTTGGACATGGAGCCGAAGAAGGCGCATGCGAACATCCGAACCGATGCGATGTTCCCGCCCAAGGCTTTTGACGCACTGCTGGACCTCATCGAGCAGGCAGCCGCGCGCCGCGTCGTCGACGGCCAACCCGAAGAGATCTACGAGCCGCTGGATCACGTCGAGCCCGGTCTGCCCCGCACCCTGATCCACGTGTCGGGCTCCGAGGTGCTGCTCGCCGACGCCAGGTTGGCCGCGCGCCGGCTGGCAGCGGCCGGGGTGCCCGCCGAGGTGCGTGTCTGGCCCGGCCAGATGCACGTGTTCCAGTTGTGTGCACCGATGGTGCCCGAGGCGGTTCGCTCGCTGCGCCAGATCGGGGATTACATCCGCGAGGCCACCGGCTAGCGCAAGCCGGTCATCCGCCCGAAACGCAGGCTGCGATCATGTACGCATGCGGATTGCCCGGCATATCAGCGAGCTGATCGGCAACACCCCTCTGGTCGAGCTGAATTCGGTGGTACCCGAGGGTGCGGGCCGGGTGGTGGCCAAGGTCGAGTATCTCAATCCGGGCGGCAGCGTCAAGGATCGGATCGCCGTCAAAATGGTCGACGCCGCGCAGGACAGCGGCGAATTGCGGCCCGGCGGCACGATCGTGGAGCCGACATCGGGCAATACCGGCGTCGGCCTGGCCCTGGTCGCTCAACAGCGCGGCTACAAATGCATTTTCGTCTGCCCTGACAAGGTCAGCGAGGACAAACAGAACGTGCTTCGCGCATATGGCGCCGAGGTCGTCGTCTGTCCGACCGCCGTTCCGCCGGCCCATCCCGATAGCTATTACAGTGTGTCAGACCGTCTGGTCGCAGAGATCGACGGCGCGTGGAAACCCGACCAGTACTCCAACCCGAACGGGCCCGCCAGTCACTACGAGACCACCGGCCCGGAGGTCTGGGCCGACACGGATGGGGCGGTGACCCATTTCGTCGCCGGTGTGGGCACCGGCGGCACCATCAGCGGCGCGGGCCGTTACCTCAAGGACGTTTCAGGCGGCCGGCCGGAAGGCGCAGTGCGCGTCGTCGGCGTCGATCCGGAAGGCTCGGTCTACTCGGGCGGCTCGGGACGGCCGTATCTCGTCGAGGGTGTCGGCGAGGACTTTTGGCCGGCCGCGTATGACCGCAGCGTTCCAGACGAGATCATCGCCGTGTCGGACGCCGATTCCTTCGAGATGACCAGGCGGCTCGCCCGCGAAGAGGCGCTGCTGGTCGGCGGTTCATGCGGGATGGCGGTGGTCGCGGCGGTGAAAGTCGCTGAGCGGACTGGGCCCGACGCTCTCGTGGTGGTTCTGCTGCCCGACGGTGGGCGCGGCTACATGTCAAAGATTTTCAGCGACGACTGGATGTCGTCGTACGGTTTCTTGCGAACCCGCCTCGACGGGTCGGTGACACAATCGACCGTCGGAGATGTGTTGCGCGGCAAGTCCGGTGCGCTGCCGGACCTTGTTCACACCCACCCGTCGGAGACGATTCGCGACGCGATCGGCATCCTGCGCGAGTACGGAGTTTCGCAGATGCCGGTCGTGGGTGCCGAACCACCGGTGATGGCTGGCGAGGTCGCGGGCAGCGTGTCGGAGCGCGAACTGCTGTCGGCCGTCTTCGAGGGTCGCGCAAAACTCGCGGACGCGGTGGCGCAGCACATGAGCGCGCCGATGCCGATGATCGGCGCGGGCGAGCTTGTTGGAACCGCCGCGAAGATGCTGCGCGAGCGCGATGCGCTAATGGTCGTTGAGGGAGGCAAGCCGGTCGGGGTGATCACTCGTCAGGATCTGCTCGGATTCCTGTCTGGCGGTGCTCCCCGGGCCTGAGCATTCGGTGTTTTTTCTTTGTCCGCGTGTTCGAAGCGCTTTCTCGGGTTAGGGTAAGCACCGTTTTAGTTCGGCAACCTCGCTGCAAAAAGGAAGGCGCCCATGACCGAACAACCGCCGCCTGGACCACCGCCCGGGAACTATCCGCCGCCGCCTCCGCCCGGTGGATACCCGCCGCCGCAGCCGCCGCAGGGTGGTTATCCACCACCCCCGCCGCCGCCCGGTGGTTACCCACCGCAGCAGCCCCCGCCGCCGCCCGGTGGTTACCCACCGCAGCAGCCTCCGCCGCCGCCCGGTGGTTACCCGCCGCCCCCACCGCCGCAGGCCGGCGGTTACCCGCCGACGGCGCCAGGCATGCCGGCCCAGGGCTACGGCGGCGCGCCGCCGTACAACGTCGGCGAAGCATTCTCGTGGGCGTGGAACAAGTTCACCAAGAACGCTGCCGCACTGATCGTCCCGGCCCTGGTGTACGGCGTGATCCTGGGCGTGGTGTACGGGATCACGTACGGCGTGGCGATCGCGCTGGCCCCGGCACCCGAGACCAGCTACACGTCGACCGACACCGGCGTCTCCTACTCCTACAGTTCGGGGATGGGTGCCGGCAGCATCGTGGTGATGCTCATCGGTTACGCCGTGTTGCTGGTGATCGGCGCCGTGGTCCAGTCCGCATACATCAGCGGCCTGCTGCAGATCGCTGACGGGCGTCCGGTTGCGATCGGGGACTTCTTCAAGCCCCGCAACATCGGCGCCGTCATCGTCGCCACGATAATCATGGGCGTCCTGACCGCAGTCGGATCCCTGTGCATCATCGGTGGCATCATCGTGGCCCTGTTCTTGATGTTCACGGTCGTCGCACTGCTCGACCGCAACCTGTCGCCCGTCGACGCGGTGAAGGCCAGCTTCGACATCGTCAAGGACAATATCGGCAACGCGATTGTCGCCTACCTGGTGATGGCGGCGATCTTGTTGGTCGGCGCGATTGTCTGCGGCATCGGACTCATCGTCGCCGGGCCCGTGGCGGCCCTGTTCGAGGTGTACACGTACCGCCGCCTCACTGGCGGTCAGGTGGCGCCGCTGACCCCGTAGCCGCGGCAGTGCGGGCCCCGGGTTGGCAACGAAGGCCACCCGGGGCCCGCACTCGGGCTACCGGAATGCATTCTCGCCGGTCAACGCTTCACCGATGACCAGCTGGTGCACCTCCGAGGTGCCTTCGTATGTCAGGACCGACTCGAGGTTGTTGGCATGCCGGATCACCGGATACTCCAGCGTGATCCCGTTGGCACCCAACAATGTCCGGCATTGGCGCGCGATGGCTATCGCTTCCCGGACGTTGTTGAGCTTGCCGAAGCTGACCTGTTCGGGGCGGATCGTCCCGGCGTCCTTCAGGTGGCCGAGGTGCACCGCCAGCAGCTGCGCCTTGCCCAGTTCGACCGCCATGTCCGCGAGCTTGGCCTGCGTCAGTTGATAGGCGGACAGCGGCTTGTCGAACACCTCCCGTGTTGTCACGTAATCGAGCGTCGCCTCCAGGCAGTCGCGTGCCGCGCCGACCGCGCCGAAGATGATCCCGAACCGGGCTTCCGACAAGCAGGCCAGCGGGCCCGATAAGCCCCGCGCCTCAGGCAGTTTGGCCTCGGCGGGCAGCCGGACGTCGTCGAACGCCAGCTCCGAGGTGATGGAGGCGCGTAGCGAAAGTTTGTGTGACATGGTGCGTGCCGAAAAGCCCGCGGTGTCGGTCGGCACGACGAACCCCGCGATCCCTTCCTCCGTTCTCGCCCACACGATCGCGACGTCGGCGACGGACCCATTGGTGATCCACATTTTTGAGCCGTTGAGAATCCAGTCGCCGCCGTCGCGGCGCGCATTGGTGCGCATCCCAGCGGGATTCGACCCGAAGTCGGCTTCGGTGAGGCCGAAGCAGCCGATCGCCTCGCCGGTGGCCATCGACGGCAGCCACTGCTTGCGTTGGTCTTCGGTGCCGTGCCGGTGGATCGCGAACATCGCCAACGAGCCCTGCACCGACACCAGGCTGCGTAGCCCGCTGTCGACCGCTTCCAGCTCCTGGCACACCAGCCCGTAGGCGGTGGCCGTCGATCCCCCGCAGCCGTACCCCGTCAGGTGCATGCCGAGCAGTCCCAGCTTGCCCAGGTCGGCGGCCAGCTCGCGGGCGGGCACGTCGCCGGCCTCGAACCACTCGGCGACGTGCGGGCGCAGGCGCTGCTCGCCGAACCGGCGAACGGTGGTGCGCAGCTCGATCTCTTCGGCCGACAACAGCGAGTCGACGTCGAGCAGGTCTTGAATCCGGGCGGCGGTACCCATGCCCCATGTCTACACCGAAGGGCGTTGACGAAGGGCGCCGACTCGACCGCTCGATAGGCTCGGACACTATGAATCCCGAGTACCGGAGCCGGACGGCCGGCGACATCCCGTACGGGACGGCCCGCGACACCGGCCTGGCGACCCGCGCCATCCACGCGGGTTACCGGCCCGATCCGGCCACCGGCGCCGTCAACGTCCCGATCTATGCCAGCTCGACGTTCGCACAGGACGGCGTCGGCGGCCTGCGTGGCGGCTTCGAGTACTCGCGCACTTCCAACCCCACCCGCACCGCGTTGGAGGCCTCGCTCGCAGCGCTGGAGGAGGCGGCGTTCGGGCGGGCGTTCAGCTCGGGCATGGCGGCCACGGACTGCGCGCTGCGCGCGTTGCTGCGGCCCGGCGACCACGTGGTGATCCCCAACGACGCGTACGGCGGGACGTTTCGGCTCATCGACAAGGTGCTCACGCTGTGGGGTGTGACGTACACCGCGGTTCCCCAGTCGCACCACGACGCCGTGCGTGACGCGGTCACCGGCGACACAAAGCTGATATGGGTTGAGACGCCGACGAATCCGATGCTGACGATCGCCGACATCGCCTCGATCGCCGAGCTGGCCCACGAGCGGTCGGCCAAGGTGTTGGTGGACAACACTTTTGCGTCGCCCGCCTTGCAGCGTCCGCTGACCCTTGGTGCCGACATCGTGTTGCACTCCACCACGAAGTACATCGGTGGGCACTCCGACGTGGTGGGCGGCGCGCTGCTGACCAACGATGAGCACACAGACGTCGCGTTCGGCTTCCTGCAGAACGGTGCGGGCGCGGTGCCGGGACCGTTCGATGCGTACTTGACGCTGCGTGGCCTCAAGACGCTGGTGATCCGGATGCAGCGGCACACTGAAAACGCCACCCGGGTGGCCGAATTCCTCGCCGCGCATCCCGCGGTCAGCGCCACGCTGTATCCGGGGTTGCCCGGCCATCCGGGGCATGACGTCGCCGCCCGGCAGATGAGCGGATTCGGCGGCATGGTGTCGGTGCGGCTGCGCGGGGGTCGGCAGGCCGCTCTCGATTTATGTGCTCGCACCGAGATTTTCATCCTTGCCGAGTCGCTGGGTGGGGTCGAGTCGCTGATCGAGCATCCCGGCGCGATGACCCACGCCTCGACAGCCGGGTCGCTGCTCGAGGTGCCCGACGACCTTGTCCGCCTGTCAGTCGGGATCGAAGACATCACCGACCTGATCGGCGACCTCGAGCAGGCGCTACGTTAACGCCTGCCGCACCGCCGACGCCGTCACCGCGAGGTTGACCTGCGGCAGTCCCATCGCGCCGGCGGATTCGTCGACCCAACAACCGGCTGCGATGTCGGCCGCTCGGGAGTCGACCCATTCCCGGCCGCGCTCGTTGAGGCTGAGCAGCGCGCCCAGCCCGTCTACCGGGTGCAGCAGCGAGATGATCGCCGCGGTCGGAGGTGGCGGCCTACGCAGGTCGAACAGCGCCGCCAGCAGTGCCGAGCGCACTTCGTCCACGCGGGTCCGGTTGGCCATCGGCCAGACTTCCGAGCCGTTGAACCGGTTGCCCCGCAGCTGTATTGGCCTGATATGGCCGTCTTCCTCGAGACGGCGCAGCAACGCCGGTTCGACACTGCGCCGTAGCTTTGCCACGGCCACACTGGGTTTCAGCGGCCGCCGCTGCAGCAGCCGCAGGGCCGGATCCAGGATCGGGTCGCCCAGCGCGGGTCCCGCCAACAGCAGCAGCCGTCCGGCGGGGATCGGCTCGCCGGCCACCGCCGGACGGATCCTGCAGGCCCAGGCCAGGTCCAAGAGCACGGCGGCGCCGAGCACCTTCTCCCGGCGGTCTCTGTCGAGCGCGGGCCGGCTGGCCGCGTTGTCGAGCAGCAGCAGGAGCAGGTCCTCGGCTATCTGCGCCATGAGCGGACTTTAACCGCTCGAGCTGCCGCGCCCGGTTACGAGTGGTAGGGCTCGGCGCTGACCAGCGTCACCTTTGCGGTCTTGCCGTTGGGCAACGCGTAGGTCCGGGTCTCGCCGACCTTCGCGTCGATCAGCGCACCGCCGAGCGGGGAGTTCGGCGAGTAGACCTCGAGCTTGCCGTCGCTGACGCCCTCCTGGCGGGTGGCGATCAGGAACTTCTCCTTGTCCGACTTGTCGTCGTCGTAGTACACCGTCACCACCGAGCCCGGCAGCGCCACGCCGGACTGCTTGGGCGCCTCGCCCACTTTGGCGTTGTTCAGCAGCTCCTGGAGTTGCCGGATGCGCGCCTCCTGCTGACCTTGCTCGTCACGGGCGGCGTGATAGCCGCCGTTCTCGCGCAGGTCACCCTCCTCGCGCCGGTCGTTGATCTCGGCCGCGATGACCGGGCGATTGGCGATGAGCTGGTCGAGCTCGGCCTTCAGGCGGTCGTAGGCCTCCTGGGTCAACCAGGTCACCTGTGTGTCGGTCATCCCGTCGACCTCCTTTTTCGTCGTGTCGCGATCGCTCGCGACGGCAGTCTGTCTGATCTGCCGGGAGCATGCGGACAGACCGCGTGTATTGCCGTTCTCGCAGATTCGCAATCAGCTCAAATACGCCAATACACGGTCCCAGCAGGAACCGTGTATTCACGGATCATACCACCGCGAAGTCATTCGCCATTCAGGCTTTCGCAATCCGCGATCAGGGCCGATCTGGCTGGCTCAGCCGGCAACCAAATAGCCGGGCACGTCCAGGCCGCAGCCGTAGACGTCGCCGATCACGGCCGGGCGGCTGGTCTTGACGATTGTCGTCACCTGCACCGATTCCTGCGTCGACGGGGGCACCAGCACCTCGCGCCGGCCGGTCTCGCTGCCGTCTTTGGACTTGCCGTCCACGATGCAGACGGCCGGCCGCGACGGGTCGGCGCGGGTCACGGTGATCGTCACTTCCACGGTCTCGCCGTCGATGAGGCGGTACCCGCCGAGCGTGCCCGCGACGTCGCTGCGGCCCAGTCGTTGGTAGCCGACGACGGCGACCGCGACGCTTGCCGCGAGAATCAACAGCGTCAGACCGACGATGATCCAGCCACGGGTGCGTCGGGACTGTCGCGCTCGTCCGTACCGGCCGGGTGGAAGCTCGGTCAATGTTTGGGTGCCCGTCAGTCGAGGGGAGGGACTAGGACTGGAACTATAGGTCGCAACGACCGCAACGACCGCAACGACCGCAACGACCGCAACGACGGACCGACAGGACCGACAGCACAGCGAGGGACCAGGTAGAGCAGACGTGAGCGAATTTCGGTTGTTGGCCGTGCACGCGCACCCCGATGACGAGTCCAGCAAGGGCGCGGCGACCACGGCGCGCTACGCGGCGGAAGGCCATCGGGTGCTGGTCGTCACGCTGACCGGCGGCGAGCGGGGCGACATCCTCAACCGCGCGATGGACTTGCCCGACGTCCGCGGCCGGCTGCCTGAAATCCGGCGCGACGAGATGGCCAAGGCCGCCGAAATACTGGGTGTCGAGCACAGGTGGCTGGGTTTCGTCGATTCCGGGCTGCCGCAGGGCGATCCGCCTCCGCCGTTGCCCGACGGCTGCTTTGCGCTCGTCCCGCTCGATGAGCCCACCGAGGCGCTGGTCCGGCTCATCCGCGAATTCAAGCCGCATGTGATGACCACCTACGATGAGAACGGTGGCTACCCGCACCCGGACCACATTCGCTGCCATCAGGTTTCGGTCGCGGCGTTCGAAGCCGCCGGTGACCCGGACAGGTTTGCCGACTCGGGCCGGCCGTGGCCGGTGCCCAAGCTGTACTACAACCACGGTTTCCTGCGTCAGCGCATGCAGCTGCTACAGGACGAGTTCGCCAAGCACGGCGAAGTCGGCCCGTTCGAAAAGTGGCTTCAGCACTGGGACCCCGATCACGACCTGTTCGCTCACCGGGTCACCACCCGAATCCAATGCTCGGAGTACTTCGGTCAGCGCGACGACGCGCTGCGCGCACACGCCAGCCAGATCGACCCCACCGGCGACTTCTTCCGGGCGCCCATCGAATGGCAACAACGGCTTTGGCCCACCGAGGAGTTCGAGCTCGCGAGATCCCGGGTGCCGATGAACCTGCCCGAGACCGACCTGTTCGCCGGGATCGAGACCGACCGATGAGCCGTTTCGTCGCCGTGGCGGTCGGGCTGCTCGCTGACGGCGCTCCGCATAACACCGGCCCCGACTTCGGTAAGGCCAGCCCGGTCGGACTGCTGGTGATCGTCGTGCTGATGATCGGCACGTGCCTGCTGATCTGGTCGATGAACAGGCATCTGAAGAGGCTCCCTGAACGGTTCGACCGTGCGCATCCGGAACCGGATCAGGCGGCCGACGGCGGCACGATCGGCGAACCCGCCGACTCCGCCCCGGACAACGAGGGAACACGGCATGAGCCCGGCGGCTAACACGCTGGCGGACGCCGCCAGCCCATATCTGCGCCAGCACGCCGACAACCCGGTTCATTGGCAGCAGTGGAGCTCCGAGGCGCTGTCCGAGGCCGCGTCCCGGGACGTGCCGATCCTGCTGTCGATCGGCTACGCCGCCTGCCACTGGTGCCACGTGATGGCCCACGAGTCGTTCGAGGACGGCGGGGTGGCCGAGGCGATGAACGCCGGCTTCGTCTGTGTGAAGGTCGACCGCGAGGAACGACCGGACCTCGACGCGGTCTACATGGCCGCCACCGTGGCGCTGACCGGCCACGGCGGCTGGCCGATGACGTGTTTCCTCACCCCGGACGGCCGGCCGTTCTTCTGCGGCACCTACTACCCGAGGGCGGCGTTCACCGAGCTGCTGTCCGCGGTGACCGGCACCTGGCGCACGCGTCGCGACGAGGTTGAGAAGGCCGGTGACCAGATCGCCTCCGAGCTGCGCCGACTGTCGGCGGGACTGCCCGACGGCGGCCCGGCGATAGAACCGTCCCTGTGCGACGCCGCTGTGGTCGCGATCCTGGCCGACGAGGACGACGAGCGCGGCGGGTTTGGCGCGGCGCCCAAGTTTCCGCCGTCCGCGCTGCTGGAGGCGCTACTGCGGCACCACGAGCGCACGTCGGATCCGGCGTCGCTGGCCGCGGTTGAGCGCACTGCGGCGGCGATGGCGCGCGGCGGCATCTACGACCAGCTGGCCGGCGGCTTCGCCCGCTACAGCGTTGACGCATCGTGGGTGGTGCCGCATTTCGAGAAGATGCTGTACGACAACGCGTTGCTGCTGCGTGCCTACGCCCACTGGGCGCGGCGCACCGGCGATGCCCTGGCCCGCCGGGTCGCCGCGCAGACCGCGGCGTTCATGCTCGACGCGCTGCGAACGGAAGCGATGTTCGCCTCGTCGTTGGACGCCGATGCCGCCGGCGCAGAGGGCTCCACGTACGTGTGGACGCCCGAGGAACTGCGTGAGGTCCTGGGTGAGGACGACGGGCGGTGGGCCGCAACGGTTTTCGCAGTGACCGATGACGGTACCTTTGAGCACGGGAGTTCGGTGCTGCAGCTCCCGCACGACCCCGGGGATACCGAACGGCTCGCTCGGGTGAAGTCCGCGCTGCTGGCCGCCCGGCACAATCGGGTGCAGCCGGGCCGCGACGACAAGGTGGTCACCGCGTGGAACGGCCTGGCGATCACCGCGCTGGCGGAGGCCGGCGTGGCGCTGAGCCGTCCGGACCTCATCGACGCCGCCCGGCAGTGCGCTGATTCGCTGCTGATCCTTCACCTCGTCAACGGCCGTCTGCGCCGGGCGAGCCTTGGCGGGAAGGTTTCAGACGGTCCCGCGATTTTGGAGGACCACGGCGCGCTGGCCACCGGCCTGCTGACGCTGAACCTCCTCACCGGTGAGGCGTCCTGGCTGATGGCCGCCACTGACCTTCTGGACACGGCGATGGCGCAGTTCGCCGATCCGGACTCTCCCGGTCGGTGGTTCGACACCGCGGCGGACGCCGAACGGCTGGTGTTGCGGCCGGCCGATCCGGTCGACGGCGCCACCCCGTCCGGTGCGTCGCTGATCACCGAGGCCCTGATGATCGCGGGACACTTGGCCCCGGACGGCGAGCGCTACCGGGGGGCCGCGCAGCAGGCATTGGCCGCACACACGGTGTTGCTCGCGCGCGTGCCCCGCGGCGCGTCGCACTGGCTGGCGGTGGCCGAAGCCGCGGTGCGTGGGCCGCTGCAGGTCGCCGTGGCCTGCGACCCCGCCGGCTCGGAGTTGCTCGCGCAGGCGCGCGCGCTGGCGCCGGGCGGGGCGATCGTGGTCGGTGGCGCGCCGGACTCTTCGGAGCTGCTCGCGGGCCGCGGGCTCGTCGACGGGGTCGAGGCGGCTTACGTGTGTCGCGGCCCGGTGTGCGACCTGCCGGTCACCACGGCATCCGAGCTGGCCGCGGCGTTGGGCGCGCGCGTGTAGCGTGCCGCTCATGGCAACCGCCGACGACTATGCCACGACCGTGAACCGCTACCTCGAGCTTGTCGCAGGTAAGGGCACGGCAGCCGAGATCACCGCGCTGTATACCGCGGACGCGACCATCGAAGATCCGATCGGATCGCCGCTGCGTCGCGGTCGGGACGCGGTGCACGAGTTCTACACAGCGTTTGACGATGCTGACAAGGAAACGGAATTGGTGTCGCTGAGGGTTGGCGGCAACGAGGCGGCTTTCCTGTGGCGCCTGACGATCACGGCGGCCGGCAGCGGCACCGTGATCGAGCCGATCAGCGTGATGGCGTTCGACGACGCCGCGAGGATCACGTCGATGCGGGCGTTCTGGTCACCCGCTGACGCGAAACCTGTTTAGAAGACGGCGAACCACATCGCGATGTAGTGACAGATCGCCGCCACCGCGGTGCAGGCGTGGAAGAACTCGTGGTGGCCGAACGTGGTGGGCCACGGGTCGGGCCACTTCAGCCCGTAGAGGATCCCGCCGATGCTGTACAGCGCGCCACCGACGACGAGCAGCACCAATGCCGCTACGCCGGCGCCGTGCATGATGGGCCCGACGAACCAGGCCGCGACCCACCCCAGCAGCAGGTAGAGCGGCACACCCACCCAGCGCGGCGCCGATGGCCAGCACGTCTTGAGCAGCACGCCGGCGGCGGCCCCGCCCCAGACGATCCAGAACAGCACCATCCCGCTGTTGTGCGGTAGCGCCAGCAGCGCGAACGGCGTGTAGCTGCCCGCGATGAAAACGAAGATCATCGAGTGGTCGACCCGCTTCATCCAGCCGCGCGCCGTCTCCGACTTCCAGTGGATCCGGTGATAGGCGCCACTGACTGCGAACATCGCCACGATAGTGAACGTGTAAAGCAGCGTCGCCAGCCCGGCACGCGTGGAGACGACCGCCCACGAGACCGATACCAGCACGGAGCCGGCGATGATCGCGACGGCCGCCGCGTACACGTGGATCCAGCCGCGCGCACGCGGTTTGCCGAGGACCTGGGCGACCCCGTCGGCGACGGCCTCGGGGAAATCTTCCGCGCGGTGCGCGGTGGCGGTGCCTCCGACGGACATATCACCTCCGTTGCCCGCAATAGATCTCTCGTCTGCCACAGTAGTCTGGCTTTTCGTGGAGATCATTCCGCCGCGCCTGAAAGATCCGCTGTACCGACTTTATGAGCTGCGGCTGCGGCAAGGCCTGGGGCGGTCGAAGTCCGAGCTCCCCCGCCATATCGCGGTGTTGTGCGACGGCAACCGCCGTTGGGCGCGTGAGCTTGGTTACAACGACGTGAGTTACGGCTATCGGGTGGGCGCCGCGAAGATCGCGGAGATGTTGCGCTGGTGCGCCGACGCCGGTATCGAGATGGCGACGGTGTATCTGCTCTCGACGGAGAATCTGCAACGTGAGCCCGGCGAGCTTGATGCGCTGATCGAGATCATCACCGACGTGGTTGAGGAGATCTGCGCGCCTGCTAATGGCTGGCGAGTGCGCACGGTCGGCGACCTCGAGCTGATCGGCGAGGAGCCCGCCCGTCGGCTTCGCGACGCTGTCGAGTCGACACGTGGGAACGGCGCTTTCCACGTCAACGTCGCGGTCGCCTACGGTGGCCGCCAGGAGATCGCCGACGCGGTTCGCACACTGCTCAGCAAGCAGCTGGCTGATGGTGCCACCCCTGAGCAGCTGATCGAGGCGGTCACCGTCGAGGGGATATCCGAAAACCTCTACACCCGCGGACAACCCGACCCGGACCTGGTCATCCGCACGTCCGGTGAGCAGCGGCTGTCCGGGTTCCTGCTGTGGCAGAGCGCGTACTCGGAGATGTGGTTCACGGAGGCGTACTGGCCGGCCTTTCGCCGGGTGGACTTCCTGCGCGCGCTTCGCGACTACAGCGCCCGCCACCGCCGGTACGGCATGTGACGGTGCCGTCTGCTCTTCGCGCAAGCGGCTCATCGCCCGTGCCACACTTGAACCATGGCTGCGCTGTCGGCTGTGGTGTTCACGATGAGCTGGTGGCTGGGTCTGTACCTGCTGGCGCGTGACCCGCGTAAGCCGGTCCTGGCGCTGGCGGCCATCGGGTTGACCAGCTTCGCGCTCGTGGTCGCGCTGGACGCGGTGCGGGTCTGTAGCCCGGCGCACGCCGATCTGCTCAGCCGGATCGAGATTTACCTCGTCGCGGTGCCCGCGGTCGCCTGGTTTGCGGTGCTCGTCGAGCTCGCGCGGCCCTGCGAAAGCTGGCGCAGCCGGGCGGGGGAGGCGCTGTTGATCGCCGTGGTTGCCGCGGCCGTGCTGGCGGGCGCGGTGCTGGCCGGCAGTGTGGACGGGCCGCTGCGCGCGGGCCACTGGGTGATGTTCGCGGCGATCTCGTCCTCGACGCTCGGCGCGATGCTGGCCGCGGTCCTGCGGCGGTCGCAACCCGGGCCGGTGGCGGGGTTCGTCATCGTCGGGTCGCTGTTCTTCGCGCTGGGCAACGCGATCTTGATCATTCCGCTCGGCCTGGTGCCCAGCTGGCTCGCGCTGGCCTCGACGGGTTTCGATGTCGCGCTGCTCGGGTTGGCGGTGGCGATGTGGGATTCCTTCGACGAGGGTCAGGCGCTGCGTGCCGACATGCTGCGGTCGTTCGCGGCGACGGTGGTGGTGGCCGGGCTGTTCGGCGGCCAGGCGCTGATCGGTCTCGCCGTTGTCGGTCCGGACTCATCCGGACGAACAGCGCTGACCGTGCTGTTGTTCACCAGCCTGGCGGTGGCGGCCACGATCCACGTCTTCGCGGATCCGCTGGCCGGTGTCCTGGACCGGCTGGCGTTCTGGAAGTCTCCGGTGCTGCGGGCGGACCGCGCCACGCTGCGCAGCACCGAGGCCGCGCTGCCGTTGCGCAAAACCGGCCCGCTCGACGAGGTCGACGACGAAGCGTTCGCCCGGTTGACCCGGCGCGCGCTGGGGCACTACGGCGACCTGTCCAGGCTCGTCGCCAGTCCGCTGACCGCGCTGCCGCACATCGACGCGCGGCTGGCCCAGCGGGGTGCGCCTAACCAGCCGTTGGAGCGCGCCAACGAGCTCAAGGCGCTGCTCGCCGACAGCATCGCCCGGCTCAAGCCACGCGACGGCGGCGACTTCGGCACCAGCGACGAATGGCGCTACTACAACGCGCTGTATTTCCCGTACGTCGTCGGCGTGCGCGCCTACGCGCAGAACGCCACCGCATCGGGCCTGGACCCGGTGGCCCGCCAGGCGTGGCAGTGGTTCGTCACCGAGGTTCCGCAGCGGTCCCTGCACAACTGGCAGAACGCGGCCGCCCGGCTGATCGCGGCGGATCTGCGCGGCCGGGTGCCGGTCGCACAGGCCAGCTGACTACGACCCGATCGGGCGGTGGCCGCGGCGCCGCTCCTGGTCGAGGTAATCGCCGGCCAGGCTGCCCACGTGGCCGGGCAGCCGCCCCGCTGCGATATCGGCCAGGCTCGTCTCCTCCAGGACCGAGCGCATGCTGGCCCGCAGCGCCCGCCAGACATCGGTCAGCGCGGCGGTCGCACCCGAGTACGGAAGGTCACCCAGCCCGGTGTCGTGAACGCTGGCGAGCGGTCCGTCGATCGACCGCAGTACGTCGGCGACGCTGATGTCAGCGGCCCGACGCGCCAACTCGTAACCGCCGTCGCGGCCCCGCCGGCTCTTCACCAGGCGGTCGTTGCGCAGGTCGGACAGGATGTCGACGAGGAACTGCGGCGGAATGCCCTGCGCCGCAGCCAGGTCGTCGGTCTTGACCAGAACGCCCTCGTCGATGGTGGCCAATTCGACCATGGCCCGTACGGCGTACTCCGCCTTGGCCGACATCCGCATGCGGCGAATTCTGCCAGGCGCGCCGAGGTGTCTACCGCGACGCGGTGACCGCGAGCACGGCGGGCGCCAGCTCGCGTCGGCATATCACCAGATCGGGCAGCAGCGGGTCCGGCTGGTTGTACTGCAGCGGCGAGCCGTCGATCCGCGAGGCGTGCAGTCCCGCGGCCCGCGCCACCGCAACCGGGGCAGCGTTGTCCCATTCATATTGGCCGCCGGCATGGACGTACACGTCGGCGATTCCCTGCACGACCGACGCGACTTTGGCGCCCGCCGAACCCATTTCGATGAGAGTGCCGCCGAGGCTGTCGCAGACTTCGAGCGCGATCGCGGGCGGTCTGGTCCGGGACACCACGATCCGCGGTGACGACGTGCCGGGCGTCGGCGCGGGTACATTTGGTGTGGCCAATGTGATCCCTTGTGCCGGAAGGGCGACCGCCCCGGCGACGATCTCGCCGGACTGCCACAACGCGACGTGGACCGCCCAGTCGGCGCGGCCCGGCTCGGAGAACTCCCGGGTGCCGTCGAGCGGATCGACGATCCACACCCGGTCCGCGGCCAGCCGGACGGGGTCGTCGATGCCTTCCTCGGACAGCACTGCGTCATCCCCACGTTCGGCCGCGAGCGCCTCTATCAGAAAGTCATGGGACCGCTTGTCTCCGGCTGCTTTTCGCTCGCTTGCGCTGGCTTGCGCCAGCTCGTCGCGCACGCCCAGCAGCAGTCGGCCCGCCTCGGCGGCGAGATGGCCTGCCAGTTCGTGATCGCTCATCTTTGCAGCGCGCTGATCAGTTCGACGATCTGCTGCGCCAGTTCTTCGAGCGTGCGATCTGGCGTCAGACGCAGATCGGGGTGCTGCGGTCGTTCGTACGGGCTGTCGATGCCGGTGAAGTCCTTGATCTGTCCAGCCCGCGCCTTGGCGTAAAGCCCTTTGGGGTCCCGCTTTTCGCAGTCCTCCAGCGGAGTGTCACAGAACACTTCGAAGAACGGCACGCCAGCCTCCTCGTGCAGGCGGCGGGCCAGCGCGCGATGCTCGGCCAGCGGGCTGATCGCGGGTACCAGCACCACCTGTCCGCAGTCGGCGAGCAGCATGGCGACATGGGCCAGCCGCCGCAGGTTTTCGGCGCGGTCGGTCATGCTGAACCCGAGGTCGGCGTTCAAGCCGTGCCGCAGGTTGTCGCCGTCCAGCACGTAGGCCGGCCGTCCCGCCTCCAGCAGTCGGCGCTCGGCGAGCATCGCTGCCGAGGATTTACCCGAGCCGGACAATCCGGTGAACCACACGGTGATCCCCTGCGACAGCCGGTCCGACGTCGTCACCAGGGACTGGTGCTTGACGGTGTTGGGGCTCGACGCCCGAACGGCCGCGTCGCGTGCGGACACGTCGCGCAGCACCATTCCCGCGGCGACTGTTCCGTTGGTCGACGGATCGATGAGGATGAACGATCCGGTGCTGGCGTTGCGGGTGTACTCGTCGAGCATCAGCGGTGCCTGGGTGCGCAGCGTGATGCGGCCGAGTTCGTTGAGCTTCAACGCCGTTGCGCTCTTGTCGCGGTGCAGCGTGTTGACGTCGAGGCGATAGTCCAGCGCCGTGACCCGCGCGCGGGTGGTCTTGGTGGTCTGTTTGATGACGTAGTCGCGGCCGGGCTCCAGGGCGGCGCTGTCGGCCATCCAGCACACCGTCGCGTCGAACTCGGTGGTTACCCGGGGTTGGTTGTTGATCCGCGCGATCACGTCGCCCCGGGAGATGTCGATGTCGTCGGCCAGGCTGATCGACACCGCCATCGGTGGAAACGCCTCGGACACCGGCCCGGTGGGGGAATCGATCGCGCTGATCCGGCTGGTCTTGCCACTCGGCAGCACGACGACCTCGTCACCGACCTGCACCACGCCGCTCGCGACGGTGCCGGCGTAGCTGCGGTGGTCACGGTGCTCGGTGGTCTGCGGCCGGATCACGTACTGGACGGGGAATCTGACGTCGACAAGGTTGCGGTCGCCGGCGATGTAGACCTCTTCGAGATGCGACAGCAGCGCAGGCCCGTCATACCAGGGCGTGTTGTCGGACTTGTTGACGACGTTGTCGCCGCGCAGCGCCGACATCGGGATCGTGGTGACATCGTGCACATTCAGCCGAGCGGCGAACGCGTGAAATTCCTGCCGGATCTGCTCGAATCGCTGCTGGTCCCAGTCGATCAGATCCATCTTGTTGACGGCCAGCACGATGTGTTGCACACCGAGCAGCGATGCGAGGAACGCGTGCCGCCTGGACTGCTCCAGCAGCCCGTGCCGGGCGTCGACGAGCACGATCGCCAGCTGTGCGGTCGAGGTGCCGGTGACCATGTTGCGGGTGTACTGAATGTGGCCGGGGGTGTCGGCGATGATGAATTTGCGCTTGGGCGTGGCGAAGTAGCGGTAGGCGACGTCGATCGTGATGCCCTGCTCGCGTTCGGAGCGCAGCCCGTCGGTGACGAGCGCCAGGTCGGTGTAGTCGTCGCCGCGCTCCTTCGAGGTGCGCTCGACCGCCGCCAACTGGTCTTCCATCACGGCCTTGGAGTCGTACAGCAGCCGGCCGATCAGCGTGGACTTTCCGTCGTCGACGGACCCCGCCGTGGCGATCCGCAGCAGGGTCCCTTCGGGCCGCGCAGTTTCGCGAGCCATCAGAAGTAGCCCTCGCGCTTGCGGTCTTCCATGCCCGCTTCGGAGATGCGGTCATCGGCACGGGTGGCGCCGCGCTCGGTGAGCCGCGACACCGCGGTTTCGGCGATGATTTCGTCGACGGTGGCGGCGTCGGATTCGACACAGCCGGTACAGGTGACGTCGCCGACGGTGCGGAACCGCACGCTCGTCTCGAACACTTCCTCGTCGGTGCTGGCTTGCATAAAGGGGTGGACCGCCAGCAGCATGCCGTCGCGGGCGAACACCTGCCTGCGGTGGGCGTAGTAGATCGCGGGCAGGGTGATGTTCTCGGCGCCGATGTAGGACCAGATGTCGTATTCGGTCCAGTTCGACAGCGGGAAAACCCGGATGTGCTCACCCTTGCCGTGCCGGCCGTTGTAGAGGTTCCACAGTTCGGGGCGTTGGGCTTTCGGGTCCCACTGCCCGAACTCGTCGCGGAACGAGAAGACCCGCTCCTTGGCCCGCGCCTTCTCCTCGTCGCGCCGCGCGCCGCCGAAGGCGGCGTCGAACTTGTGCTCGCGGATCGCGCGAAGCAGCGTGACGGTCTGCAGCGGGTTGCGAGAGCGCCCGTCGTCGACGACGCGGCCGGCGTCGATGTCGTCCTGCACCGAAGCCACCACCAGCCGGACGCCGGATTCGGCGACCAGTCGATCGCGGGTCGCGATCACCTCGTCGAAGTTGTGTCCGGTGTCGACGTGCATGACCGGGAACGGCAGCCGCGCGGGTGCGAACGCCTTGAGCGCCAGGTGCAGCATCACGATCGAGTCCTTGCCGCCCGAGAACAGCAGCACGGGCCGCTCGAACTCCGCGGCGACCTCGCGGATGATGTGGATCGCCTCGGCTTCCAGAGACCGCAGGTGGCTGAGCTCATAAGGGCCGGTCTCGAGCGGGGACGTCGTCGCACCCATCGCTACCTCGTAATCTTGGTAAGAATGGTCATGTTTACAAACAATGACCGTATGAAACCAAACCTGAGGCACGCTGTCAAGAGTCGGCCATCCGGCAGAGGGGCTAGAGGTGCCCGCTCAGTTGCTTGACCCTGGTCCACATCGGGTGGTTGGCCGCCGCGCCGTTGTCGCCGTGTGCGTCGATGATTGCCCGGACTGTCCGACGGCAGCGACCGCACTGGGAGCCCGCACCGCAAGCCGACGCCACCTGGCGCGATGTCGACGCGCCGCCCTCGATTGCGTCGCGGACCGCTTCGGTGGTGATGCCAAGGCACAGACAGACGTACATCAGTTCAAACCCTCGCCACCCTCGTGAGTAGGTAGTAGGTAAGGCTACCTTAATCGGGTCGCGCGAGCTCTGTCTACCTTACCGAAAGTCTTACGATAAGACCTTCGTAGAGCTTCCCCGTTGCGGTTACATTCTCCTAGGCCACCTACGCCCGTTGAGATGGAGGCAGATTGTCCGAGACTGACTTCGAGCGCACAGCACTGGTCATCGGCGGTGCCTCCGGCATCGGCTGGGCGGTCGCCAGCGGCTTGGCCGCCGAGGGCTGCCGCGTCACCATCGCCGACCTCAACACCGACGGTGCCGCCGCGCGGGCCGCCGAGCTTGGGCCGCCGCACGCGGGCGCCGGGGTGGACGTCACCGACGAGGACTCGGTGGCCGCGCTGTTCGACAGGACAGGACCGCTCGACGTCGTCGTCAACACGGCCGGGATCGGTGGCGTCGGCAGAATCACCGAACTGCCCCTCGAGCACTTCCGTGCGGTCGTCGACGTCTGTCTGATCGGCGGCTTCATCGTCATCAAGCACGCCGGGCGGCACTTGCGTGACGGGGGTTCGCTGGTGTCGCTCACGTCGCTGAACGCGCGCCTGGCCGCACCTGGCATGAGCGCCTACTGTGCGGCGAAGGCCGGGCTGGCGATGTTGACCCAGGTGGCCGCACTGGAGCTGGCGGCACGCCGGATTCGCGTCAACGCCGTGTCCCCCGGTTTTGTTCAGACTCCGCTGACCGAAGGGGTGAAGCTGGTGCCCGGCGCTCTGGACGAATACATCGAGAACACTCCGTTGGGCAGGGTCGGCACGCCGGCCGATGTCGCTGACGCCGTGTTGTTCCTGTGCTCACCCAAGGCATCGTGGCTGACCGGCGAGGTGCTCGATCTCAACGGTGGCGCCCATCTGAAGCGCTATCCGGATGTGTTGGCTCACGTCGAAAGGATGATGGCGTCGTCGTGACGGATTTCAGCGGCAAGCAAGCCATCGTCACCGGCGCGGGTTCCGGGATCGGCGCTGCCCTGGCACGCGCGCTCGTTGCGGCGGGCGTGGACGTGGCGTGTACCGACGTCGACGGTGCGGCGGCCGAGCGCACCGCCGCCGCGGCGACCGGGCCGGGCAGCGCTCGCTTCGCACGCCTCGACGTCACCGACGCCGCCGCGGTGCAGGCCACCGTCGACGAAGTCGTGTCACGAACTGGCCGGCTGGACTTGATGTTCAACAACGCAGGCATCGTCTGGGGCGGCGACACCGAGTTGATCACGCTGGACCAGTGGAACGCGATCATCGACGTCAACATCCGCGGCGTGGTGCACGGTGTCGCGGCCGCGTACCCGGTGATGATCCGTCAGGGGCACGGGCACATCGTCAACACTGCGTCAATGGCGGGGCTGGTCCCGGCCGCTCGGCTCACCAGCTATGCGATGACCAAGCACGCCGTGGTCGGCCTGTCGCTGGCGCTACGTGCCGAGGCGGCCGCTCGTGGTGTCGGCGTGCTCGTCGTCTGCCCCGGCGCCGTGGAGACACCGATTCTCGACAAGGGTGCGGTGGGAGATTTCGAAGGTCGCAGCTTCTTCCTCACCGGGCAGCGGAGTCAGACGGGGTACGACCCGGACCTGCTGGCCCGTGACGTCCTGCGCGCAGTCGGGCGCAACCGGGCCATCCTTGTCGTCCCGAGGCTCGCACATGCGGGATGGCTGTTCGTTCGGTTGGCGCCAAGTCTGATGCAACGCGCGTCGGCCCGGATGATCGCGCGACGGCGGCGACTGCGATGAGCGGCGCGTTGCCGATTCCGCGCCGTCCAACGGACGTGACCGGCGAATGGCTGTCTGCCGCACTGAGTTCATCTGGTGCGCGCACGCAGGTCAGCGATGTTGTCCTCGGCCCGGTCGGCACCGGTCAGACCGGTGCGACGTACCGGATCGAGGCGTCGTATGCGGCCAATCCGCTGGGCATGCCGGACACGTTCGTGTTGAAGCTGCCTGTCGCCGACGACGACGTCCGGGGCGGGGTCACGTTGGGCTACCTCAGCGAGGTCGCTTTCTACGCCCGGGTGGCAGACAAGACGGCGGTGCCGACCCCGCGGTGCTTCTATTCCGACATCGCCGACGGCGGTGCCGATTTCGCGCTTTTGCTCGAGGATATGTCGCCGGCCGCCCAGGGTGACCAGATCGCCGGCTCGTCGCTCGGCCAGGCCCGGTTGGCCGTGACGGCGTTGGCCGGACTGCACGGGCCGAGTTGGTGCGACCCGGTGTGGCTGGACCTCCCCGAGGTGGCGATGCCGATGCCCGGTAACACCGAAGCTGCGCGGGGCCTCGGTGACGTCGCCCTGATGGCCGTTGACATGACCTGCGACAAGCTGGGTGGGAAAGTCGACCCCGAGGACCGGGAAACAGCCACGACGGCAATGAATCTCGTCGCACCATGGCTGATGGCGCAGCCGGACCGGTTCTCGTTGATGCACGGCGACTATCGCCTCGACAACCTGTTGTTCGATCCGAATACCAGCCGGGTCACCGTGGTCGACTGGCAGACGATGGGTGTGGGACTGCCCGCGCGGGACTTGTCGTATTTCACCGCAACCAGCCTGCTGCCCGAATTGCGGGCGGACACCGAACAGGGTTTAGTCGGCGTCTACCACCGATCGCTGCTGGGTTATGGCGTGACGGACTATGACCTCCAGGCCTGTTGGCGGGATTATCGGTTGGGAATGCTGCAGGCACCTCTGATCACAACGCTCGGGTGTGCGTTCGCGTCGTCCACGCAGCGCGGCGACGAGATGATGGCAGTGATGCTGCAACGTGGTTGCCGGGCGATCCGTGAACTGGGGACGTTGGAGCTACTCGAAGAGATCGCGGGTCAACGCCCGTCGTAGCGCGACCGGGACATGATCAACGTCACCTTGCCCGCCGGCCGGCCGGTCATATGTGCTCCTGTTCGGTCACTAGGGCACCATCCTTTGTGCGGGCCTGTAGTTGGGGTTCGTGGATGGGACTCGGCGGAGGCCGGGGTGACGGCCTTGTTCGGTCGCTCGTGGAGGGCCAGCATGACACCGCCGCCCCCGGCTTCCCCGGGGCCGTGGACCGGCAACAGGGAGAAGCGCCGCAGAGCGCCGGTTAGTGACCACCCAGGGACCGGCCTCGTCGCCGAGTCGTCGCTGCCACTGGAAGGAATTACCTTGTCTGTTGTTAGAACCGGCGTACGTTGTTTCGTCGGAATCGATTGGGCCGCAGAAACTCACGCTGTATGTGTGATGAATACCGGCGGTACGGTACTGGCCCGGTTCACGGTGTCGCATACCGCAGCCGGAATCGAACAGCTGCTCCAGCGTCTGACCCGCCACGGCGGTCCCGCTGAAATGCCGATCGCCATCGAACGCCCCGACGGGCGGCTGGTCGACTTGCTGCTCGAGGCCGGACATCCGGTGGTACCGGTCAGCCCGAACGCGATCAAGACCTGGCGCGAAAGCGAGGTGCTGTCCGGCGCGAAGTCCGACGCCGGCGACGCCGAGGTCATCGCCGAATACCTGCGGCTGCGCAGCCACAAGCTGTCCACGGCAGCCCCCTACAGCGATGCCACGATCGCGATGCGCACCGTGGTACGCACCCGCGGGGATCTGGTGGCCCAACGAGTCGCGGCCACCAACCAGCTGTCGGCGCTGCTGGACTCCTACTGGCCGGGTGCCAAAGCCATCTTCGCCGACGTCGAATCGCCGATCAGTCTGGCGTTTTTGACCCGCTACCCGACACCTGCCTCGGCGGCTCGTCTGGGCGAGAAGCGCCTGGCCGCGTTCCTGGGCCAGCACGGTTACTCCGGGCGTCGCCACCCCACGGTGCTGCTGCAGCGGCTCCGTCAGGCACCGTCCGGCACCATGCGTACCGCCCTCACCGCGGCCCTGGCCGACGCCGTCGCGGCCATGGTGGGCATGTTGATCGCGCTCAATACCGCGATCAAGGCACTGGATCGGTCGGTGGCCGCCCAACTCGAAGAGCACCCGGACGGGAAGATCTTCACGTCGCTGCCAAGGTCGGGTCGGATCAACGCCGCCCAGATGCTCGCCGAGTGGGGCGACTGCCGCCAAGCCTACGACGGACCCGACGCGGTCGCTGCGCTTGCTGGATGCACTCCGGTCACCAAAGCCTCCGGCAAACACAAGGCCGTGCACTTCCGCTGGGCATGCAACAAACGATTCCGCGCCGCCCTCACCACCTTCGCCGACAACAGTCGACACGAAAGTCCTTGGGCCGCAAACATCTACAAGCATGCCCGAGCCAGCGGCAAGGACCACCCGCACGCGATCCGGATCCTCGCCCGCGCCTGGATTCGCGTGATCTGGCGCTGTTGGCTCAACGGCGTCACCTATGACCCCGCCCAACACGGCGCCGCCAGCGCCATCCAACACCGACCACCACCACCGCCACTCGCGGCCTGAGGTTGACACAGGAAGTGTCATGACTGCCGACGCTGCGCAGCCTTTACCAGCCCGCCGCCGATGATCAGGCGCTGGATTTCGCTGGTGCCTTCATACAGCCGCAGCAGGCGAACGTCGCGATAGATGCGTTCCACGGGCACGCCCTGCATGTATCCGCTGCCGCCGTGCACCTGAACGGCGAGATCGGCGACCTTGCCGGCCATCTCGGTGCAGAACAGCTTCGCGGCAGAAGGTGCGATTCTCCGGTCCTCGTCGGCCAGCCACAGTCGCGCGGCCTCGCGGACCAGGGCACGTCCGGCCATCACCCCGGTCTGCTGGTCGGCCAGCATGGCCGCCACCAACTGAAACTCTCCGATCGGGGTGCCGCCCTGCGTGGCCGTCGCGGCGTACGTCACCGATTCGTCGAGCGCGCGCTGGGCCGCTCCGACGGCGAGCGCCGCGATGTGGATGCGGCCACGCGCCAGCGAGGTCATCGCCGCCCGGTAGCCGATGTCCTCGCTGCCGCCGACCAGAGCGTCCTCGCCGACGCGAACGTCGGCGAAGCTGACGTCGGCGGTCCAGGCACCCTCCTGGCCCATCTTCGCGTCCTTTGCGCCGACCGAGACGCCGGGTGCGTCGGCGGGCACCAAGAACACCGCGATGCCCGGGCCGTTGTCGTCCGAGGGCCGGGTGCGTGCGAACACCACGAACAGCTGGGCCACCGGTGCATTCGTGATGAACCGCTTCTGTCCCGAGATCAGCCAGGTCTCATCTTCGCCCGAACCGTCGCGAATCGCTTTGGTGCGCAACCCCGATGGGTTCGACCCGGCGCCCGGTTCGGTGAGTGCGAACGAGGCGATCACCTCACCGGAGGCGATGCCCGCCAGCCATCGGGCTTTCTGTTCGTCGCTGCCGAAGCCGACCAGGACCTGGCCGGCGATCCCGTTGTTGGTGCCGAACATCGAACGCAGGGCCAGCGACGTGTAGCCCAGCTCCATGGCCAGCTCGACGTCTTGCGCCACGTTCAGGCCGAGCCCGCCCCATTCCTGCGGAATCGCGTATCCGAAAAGCCCCATCTTCTTGGCCTGGTCGCGGATGTCGTCGGGAACGCGGTTGTCCGCCATGATCTCCTGCTCGCGCGGGACCACGGCGGTTCGGACGAAGTCGCGGGTCTGGGCCAGGATGTCGGCGAAATCCTGATCGCTCACGACGTCATCGGCGTCGGTGGTCATGAAACGGGGCTCCTTCTCCGCGGAGGCGGCACGACCGGAAAATCATATATGAAATATGATGTGTGCCGATGGGGCGGTCCGCCGACATCAGGACGATTGAACAGTGAGAGGTGACAGGTGTCGATGCTCAGCGGCCAAACGGCGATCATCACCGGCGGCGCGCAGGGGCTGGGTTTCGCGATAGCGCAGCGCTTCGTTGAGCAAGGAGCGCGCGTCGTCATCGGTGACCTTGACCCGCAGGCCACAGCGGCCGCGACGAAGCGGCTCGGTGGCGACGACGTCGCGGTGGCGGTCGCCTGTGACGTCACCCGGGCGACTGACGTCGATAACCTGGTGTCGACCGCCGTCGAGCGGTTCGGTGGGCTGGACGTCATGGTGAACAACGCCGGCATCACGCGTGACGCGACGATGCGCAAGATGACCGAGGAGCAGTTTGATCAGGTCATCGCGGTGCATCTGAAGGGCACCTGGAACGGCCTGCGCAGTGCGGCCGCGATCATGCGGGAGAACAAGCGCGGCGCGATCGTGAACATGTCGTCGCTGTCGGGCAAGATCGGCCTGGCCGGCCAGACGAACTACTCGGCCGCCAAGGCCGGGATCGTGGGCATGACGAAGGCCGCGGCCAAGGAGCTTGCGCACCTGGGCGTTCGGGTGAACGCGATCGCGCCCGGGCTGATCCGGTCGGCGATGACCGAAGCCATGCCCCCACACATCTGGGATTCCAAGGTCGCCGAGGTGCCGATGGGCCGCGCAGGCGAGCCGGCCGAGGTCGCCAATGTGGCACTGTTTTTGGCCAGTGATCTCTCGTCGTACATGACCGGCACGGTCATGGAGGTCACCGGCGGGCGGTTCATGTGATGCGCGAAACCGTGATCTGCGAACCGGTTCGGACGCCGATCGGCTCCTACGGCGGAATGTTCAAGTCGCTGACCGCCGTCGATCTTGGCGTCGCAGCGCTGAAGGGCTTGCTCGAGCGGTCGGCCATCGCGCCCGATGCGGTGCACGACGTGATTCTCGGGCATTGCTATCCGAGCAGCGAGGCTCCGGCAATCGGTCGGGTGGTTGCCCTTGACGCCGGTCTGCCCGTGACGGTGCCGGGCATGCAGGTCGACCGCCGATGCGGTTCGGGCCTGCAGGCGGTGATTCAGGCCTGCCTGCAAGTGGGCAACGGCGACAGCGACGTCGTCGTCGCGGGCGGCGCGGAGTCCATGAGCAACGTTGCGTTCTATTCCACCGACATGCGCTGGGGAGGCGCACGCACCGGTGTGCAGGTGCACGACGGACTGGCCCGCGGACGGACCACTGCCGGTGGGCGCCATTACCCGGTGCCGGGCGGAATGCTCGAGACCGCCGAGAATCTGCGGCGCCGCTACGGGATCTCCCGCGAGGAGCAGGACGAGCTGGCGGTGACATCCCACCGGCGCGCGGTGGCAGCTGCCAAGGACGGCATTCTCGCCGAGGAGATCATCCCGGTCGCGGTACGCACGCGTCAGGGTGAGGAGTTGATCGACACCGACGAACATCCACGCGCCGACACGTCGATGGAATCGCTCGGCAGGCTCAGGCCCGTTCTGCTCAGCGAGGATTCCGAGGCGACGGTCACCGCAGGCAACAGCAGCGGGCAGAACGACGCCGCATCGATGTGTGTCGTGACGACACCGCAGAAGGCGCACGAGCTGGGTTTGGCGCCGTTGGTCCGGTTGGTCTCGTGGGGGGTGGCCGGCGTGCCGCCGAACATGATGGGCATCGGTCCGGTGCCCGCGACGGAAGTCGCACTGGCCAGGGCGGGTCTGCGGCGGACCGACATCGACGTCATCGAACTGAACGAGGCGTTCGCGGCGCAGGCGCTGGCGGTGATGCGCGAATGGGGATTCTCCGACGCCGATCGCGACCGTACGAACGTGCACGGCTCTGGGATCTCACTTGGTCATCCGGTCGGCGCCACGGGCGGGCGGATGTTGGCGACGTTGGCGCGTGAGCTCGACCGGCGCGGCGCCCGCTATGGGCTTGAGACCATGTGTATCGGCGGCGGCCAGGGGCTGGCCGCGGTCTTCGAACGGTGTGAGCGCTGATCATGAATCTGCCGCTGCACGGGACCGTCGTGGTAGAGGTGTCCAGCTTCGTCGCCGCGCCGTTGTGCGGGGTGACGCTGGCGCAACTTGGTGCCGAGGTCATCCGTGTCGACCCGATCGGCGGCGCTTCCGATTTTCGACGGTGGCCGCTCGCGCAAAGCGGGACATCGATCTACTGGACAGGGCTGAACAAGGGAAAGCGTTCGGCGGCAATCGATCTGCGTTCACCCGACGGACAGCGACTGGTGCAGCGGCTGATCGTCGAAGGTGACGGCATCGTGGTGACCAACGCCGCCGGATTGGACTGGTTGTCGCATCAGCGTCTGGCGGCCGTGCGTTCGGATGTCATCCATGTCCAATTGCTCGGTCGCGCAGACGGATCCACCGGCGTCGACTACACCGTCAACGCGGCGATCGGATTTCCGTTCGTCACCGGCCCGCAGGATCACGCGGGCCCGATCAACCACGTGTTGCCGGCCTGGGATGTGTGCTGCGGTCTGTACGCCGCGCTCGCCGTGACCGCGGCCGTGCGCCGCCGCGACCGCAGCGGGGACGGCTCGCAGATCACCGTGGCGCTCGAGGACGTCGCGCTCGCCACCGCCGGCAACCTCGGCCTGCTCACCGAGCCCCAGGTGAACGGGACCCAGCGGCCGCGCCTGGGCAACGCCATCTTCGGCCAGTACGGCCAGGACTTCACCAGCAGTGACGGCGTTTCGTTCATGGTTGTCGCGTTGACGGCGCGGCACTTTCGCGACCTGGTCGAGGTTACCGGCACCGGCGCGGCGGTGTCCGCGGTCGCTGATGCGTGCAAGGCTGACTTCGGTTCTGAAGGTGACCGCTATCGCTATCGTGACGTCCTTTCCGGCTTGTTCGCGACCTGGTTCGCCGAGCACTCGGCGACCGAGATCGACGAAGCGTTGGCCGCCACGACCGTGTTGTTCGAGCGCTATCGGACGTTCACAGAGGTCGCTGCCGACGACCGGGTGCAGCGCAACCCGCTGTTCACCCGGATGGACCAGCCGGGCATCGGCGAATACCTCGCCCCGGGGATGCCTGCCTCGCTCGACGGAAGCCACCCCGTCAGTACGCCTGCCCCGAACCTGGGGCAGGACACGGCCGACCTGCTTGCGCAACGCCTCGGACTGAGTTCCGCCGACATCGCCCGCCTCGAAGACGCGGGAACAATCGCCTGCTGAAGACAGAGGGGAAGCCACGCATGACCAGACTCGCTCAGACACTCGGGCTCACCGAGTTTCAAACCGAGATCATCGCCACCGTCCGGCAATTCGTGGACAAGGAAGTGATTCCCAACGCGCCGGAACTCGAACGCACGGACACCTACCCAACCGACATCGTCGACCAGATGCGCGAGATGGGCCTGTTCGGCCTGATGATTCCCGAATCCTATGGCGGGTTGGGCGAATCCCTGCTGACGTATGCACTGTGCGTCGAGGAGTTGGCGCGCGGCTGGATGAGCATCTCGGGCGTCCTGAACACCCATTTCATCGTCGCCTACATGCTGCGTCAGCACGGCACGGACCCTCAGAAGCTGCACCACCTGCCGCGCATGGCCACCGGTGAGGCGCGCGGCGCGTTCTCGATGTCTGAGCCGGAGCTGGGATCCGACGTCGCCGCGATCCGCACGCGCGCCAGGCGCAATCCTGACGGGAACTACACCATCGACGGTCAGAAGATGTGGTTGACCAACGGAGGCACCTCGACGCTGGTCGCGGTGTTGGTGCGCACCGACGAGGGCGCCGATAAGCCGCACCGGAACTTGACCGCGTTCCTCGTCGACAAGCCGGTCGGGTTCGGGGAGGTCGCGCCCGGGCTGGTGATCCCGGGCAAGATCGACAAGCTGGGCTACAAGGGCATTGACACCACCGAGTTGATCTTCGACGGCTATGCCGCGTCCGCCGATGACATCCTCGGCGGCAGCCCGGGCCAGGGGTTTTTCCAGATGATGGACGGCATCGAAGTCGGCCGGGTGAACGTTTCCGCCCGGGCCTGCGGCGTGGCTGTCCGCGCCTTCGAACTCGCCGTCCGGTACGCGCAGCAGCGGTCGACCTTCGGCAAGCCGATAGCCGAGCATCAGGCCATCGCGTTTCAACTCGCCGAGATGGCGACGAAAGTCGAAGCCGCACACCTGATGATGGTGAACGCCGCCCGTCTGAAGGATTCGGGCGAGCGCAACGACCTGGCCGCGGGCATGGCCAAATATCTTTCCAGCGAATACTGCTCCGAGGTGACGCAACAAAGCTTCCGCATCCACGGCGGGTATGGCTACTCCAAGGAGTATGAGATCGAGCGCCTGATGCGCGACGCTCCGTTCCTGCTCATCGGCGAGGGAACCAGCGAGATCCAGAAGCAGATCATCAGCAAGCGACTGCTGGCCGAGTATCAAATATGACGGCGCCGGATTTCCCGGATTACCCGGATTTCGTTGTCCGGCCGCAACTCTCCGAAGATGTGGCGCGCTACGTCCGCAGGCGAATCTTCGGGGGCACGTTCGGTGCGGGGGAGTACGTGCGTCTCGAACAACTGGCCGCCGAGTTGGGAGTCAGCGTGACGCCGGTGCGTGAGGCGCTGCTCGGGCTGCGTGCCGAGGGATTGCTCGTCCAACGACCGCATCGCGGCTTCATGGTGTTGCCGGTGACCGGCCGAGACATTGCGGACGTGTCCGATATCCAGGCCCACGTTGGGGGAGAGTTGGCGGCGCGGGCGGCGAGCAATATCACCGACGAGCAGCTGGAACAACTGAAAGGCATCCAGGCGCAGCTCGAGCACGCGTACGGCGAAGGTGATCACGAGCGTGCCGTGCGGCTGAACCATGAGTTTCACCGCGCGATCAACGTGGCGGCCGATTCACCCAAGCTGTCGCAGCTGATGGGCCAGATCACCCGCTATGCGCCCGAGGCGGTTTTCCCCACCGTCGAAGGCTGGCCCGCGCAATCCGTCAAGGACCACCGCCGCGTCATCGCCGCACTGCAGCACCGCGACGAAGAGCGTGCGCGCACAGCCATGGCCGAGCATTTCGTCGCCGGGGTGGCACCGCTGGTCGAGCACTTGATGGAGCTGGGCGTCGTCGACAACGCCGGGTCGCCGCGAACTCGCCCTCGCCACCCCACCCCTTGAACACCGCAACTGCAAACCATTACTGTAAGTGCGACGGTAGAGGCGGACGTCCGCACACCGGGGTGAGGAGCTGCCCATGGGCGCACGAGTGATCGACGAGGCGGCCGGCGTGTTCGCCGACCCGAGCGCGTACGCCGACGAAGCCGCGTTGCACGCGGCATTGACTCACCTGCGCGCCAACGCACCGGTGTCCTGGGTCGATGTGCCGAACTACCGGCCGTTCTGGGCGATCACCAGACACGCCGACATCATGGAGATCGAGCGCGCCAACACGCTGTTCACGAACTGGCCGCGACCGGTGCTGGTCACCGTAGAAGGCGACGAGATTCAAGCCGGCATGGGTGTGCGCACGCTGATCCACTTGGATGACCCTGCGCACCGCGTGGTGCGGGCGATCGGCGCTGACTGGTTCCGCCCGAAGGCGATGCGGGCGCTGAAGGTGCGTGTCGACGAGCTGGCCAAGATCTATGTCGACGAGATGCTGGCCGGCGGCGGCGAGTGCGATTTTGTGCAGGAGGTTGCGGTGAACTTCCCGTTGTATGTCATCTTGTCGCTGCTCGGTCTGCCCGAGTCGGATTTCCCGTTCATGCTCAAGCTCACCCAGGAACTGTTCGGCAGCGACGATGACGAGTTCAGACGGGGCACCACGACCGAGGACCAGATGCCGGTTCTGCTCGAGATGCTCGAGTATTTCAACGGGGTCACCGCGGCGCGGCGCGAACACCCCACCGAGGATCTGGCGTCGGCGATCGCCAACGCTCGCGTCGACGGGGAACTGTTGTCGGACATCGACACCGTTTCGTACTACCTCATCGTCGCGACCGCAGGACACGACACCACGAGCGCGACGATCTCCGGCGGGTTGTTGGCGTTGATCGAAAACCCCGATCAGCGGGATCGGTTGCGTGCGGACCTTTCCCTGATGCCGCTGGCCACAGAGGAGATGATCCGCTGGGTCACCCCGGTGAAGGCTTTCATGCGCACCGCGGCTGACGACACGACGGTTCGCGGGGT
This sequence comes from uncultured Actinomycetota bacterium, assembly GCA_963759655.1. GTDB lineage: Bacteria > Actinomycetota > Actinomycetes > Mycobacteriales > Mycobacteriaceae > Mycobacterium. The sequence goes on from CAVXAG010000010.1 coordinate 196,269, forward strand.
TCCGATTGCGGCAGGGGAATCACTGCTGCTGTCTTATGTTTCGGGCAACCGGGATGCGGATGTGTTCCGCGACCCGTTCCGGTTCGACGTCGCGCGCGAGCCCAACAAGCACGTTGCATTCGGCTACGGCGTGCATTTCTGCCTGGGCGCGGCGCTGGCGCGGATGGAAGTGCACAGCTTCTTCACCGAGCTGCTGCCGCGGCTGACGTCGATTGAGCTCACCGCGGCACCGGAATTCGTCGCCACGACGTTCGTCGGCGGGCTGAAGCACCTGCCGATCCGGTACGCGTTGACGTGAGCGGCCGCAGCTTCACACTCGGGCGGCGTCGGCCAGCATCGCGCGAAGTCGCCGCACATCGACCTTGCCCGTCGCTCCCCGCGGGATCGCGTCGTCGGAGTTCATCAGCATCCACACCGATGGAACTTTGAACGAGCTCAGCAGCTTTCGCGCCGAGCCGGCGAGCCGCGCGACCGTTGTTCTGGTGGTGTCGCAGATGACCGCGGCGCCGACCTCATCACCGTTAGCGCCGCCGACGTTGGTGACGAAGACGTTGTCGACACCGTCGATGGTTCGCAGCGCCTGCTCGACCTCGTTCGGGTAGACGGTGGCCCCGCTGACCTTGAACATGTCGTCGGATCTGCCGTGGTAGAACATGAAGCCGTCGGCGTCGAGGTGGCCGAGATCGCCGGTGGGGTAGAAGCCGTCGGCGGTGAACAGATCTTCTCTGCTGCGTCGGCACACGCCGCGCAGCGTGTGCGGCCCACGGACCTGGATGATTCCCACCGTTGCGGTGCGCACCGGCCGGCCACTGTCGGAGTCGACGATCCGGACCTCCATGCCCTCGAACGGCCTTCCGCAGCTGCCCCAGGCGGACCGCGGCATATCGGTGTCGGCGGGATAACCGCAGTATGGCCCGAACGTCTCGGTCATTCCGAACAACGTGGCCCGCGCACCTGGCTTCCCCCGCTGCTCGGGTGCCAGCAGTGCCTCCAGGCTTCCCTCGCGCAACGCCGACAGGTCGGCGCCGACCAAATCCGCCTGACGGGCCAACGCTTCAGCCTGGTCAGGCCAGCCGCGGAACAGCGTGACGCGTTCACGTTCCAGCAGCCCCAGCGTGGTTTCCGGCCGCGGAATCTCTTCGGTGACAAGGGTCGCACCGGCCAGCAGCGCTGAGAGGATCCCGCTGCCGAAGCCGCCCACCCAGAAGAACGGCATCGGCAGATACAGGCGGGTGTCCGCGTCGATGCAGCGGGCCCGAAGGCCCGATCGAACGGCGGCCAACGCATTGCCGTGAGAGTGCACGACGCCTTTCGGGCCTGCGCTGCTGCCGGAGGTGAATATGATGGCCAATGTGTCGCTGGCGGTCACGGTCGCGGTGAGCGCATCGACCAACCCCGCGGCCGCGTCTGACGCGGTGAGCGCCGCCGATTGGTCGGACGTCCAAACACGGCGCAGCGCGGGAAGTATCGGACTCTGCATAATTCGCTCGCCGTTCACCGGCGTGGCCAACTCCGCCTCCAGCTCGTCGAGGTAGCGGTGGCCGCGGAACTCCTCGACCGAGATCAGGACCTGCACCGTGGCCACGCGTAGTTGCGCGACGAGTTCCCGGGGTTGCAGCAGCGTGCTCAACGGCACCAGGACCGCACCGATGCGTGTCAGCGCGACCGCGACCTGTACCCAGCGCACACCGTTGGGCATGATCAGGCCGACGCGGGTGCCCTTGCCGACGCCGGCTTCGACGAAGGCCGCGGCCATCTCACGTGTGGTCGCGTCGAGTTCGCGGTAACTGATCCGGGTCGCCGGGTCGATCACCGCCGGCTTGCGGCCGTCGCTGTCGGCGCGGAATCTGACCAGCCGGTCGATGGTGTCGTCGTCAGGCATCGAACAGCGCCTTCAGCCTCGGCACGTCGACCTTGCCGCTGGACAGCAGCGGCACCTCGGCGCGGGACAGCGCGACGAACCGCCGGGGAATCTTGTACGCCGAGAGTTCGGACTTCAGCGCGTCTTGCAGCGCCGACTCGTCGAACTCGGTGCCGTCCTCGGCGACGACGGCCGCAGCGACGAGATGTCCACGCTCGGCGTCCGGGATGCCGACCACGTGCGCCACCGCGCCACCGGTCACCTTGGCGATGGCTCTCTCCACTTCTGCCGCAGCGACATTGGCACCGGCGGTCTTGATCATCGAGTCGCGCCTGCCGATGAAGTAGTGGAACCCGTCCGGGTCGGTGCGCACCAGATCGCCGGTGTGGAACCATCCGTCGGCGTCGAAGCTGTCCTCGCGGCTGCGCCGGTAGTAGCGCTGCATGACGTACGGTCCGCGCACGCACAACTCGCCGCTGTCGCCGGGGGCGACGATCTGCCTCGCCGCTGTCGCCGGGGGCGACGATCTCGCCGGTGTCGGGATCGACGATCTTGGTCTCGAATCCCGGCGCGGGCTTGCCGAATGATCCGCGCCGATGTTCGGGTTGATCGGTGTCGTCGCTGCTGAGCAGGTTGACGCTGCCGGTCTCGGTCATCCCGAGCATGTTGTGCCGCAACTCGGGATCGGCGGGTCGTGCCTCGGGCGCCATGATCGGAAAGAGATTGCCCCTGCGCATCGACGACAGGTCGCGATCGGCGAGGCTGTGGTGGCGCGCGAGGTGGCCGATCCCCGCGACGAACCCATTGGTCATGGTGGGCCTTTCGGCCTCCAGTAGGTCGAGGGTCTCGCCGGCATCGGTGGCGTTGGAACACACCAGCGTCGACCCGGCGACCAGCGTGGCGAGCACAGCGAAACCGATGCCACCGATCCAGAAGAACGGCGAATTGCAGAACAGCTTGTCCGGTGCGGACAACCCACGAATCTCGTTGAGGTTGCGCTGATGGCCAAGCAGTGCGGCGTGCGTGTGTACGACGCCCTTCGGCACGCTGGTGGACCCCGACGTGTAGACGATCATCAGCGGGTCCGATCGGTCGACATCGCCTTCCATCGCGGCGAGCAACGTTTCGTCGACCGTCTCGGCGAGCCGGTAAATGCTCTCGATGTCACGGAGTCGCCGCATTTCGCCGTGGGCGTAGCTGATGCCGATACGGCGCAATTGGGGAGCGGCGGCGCTGAATATCCTTTCTTCAGAATCGAAGTCACCATTCCGCAGCACCTTCCGCAGATGATCCACGTAGTCATGCGAGCGGAATGACGAGGCGGCGAGCAGGATCGCCACATCGCTGTCCACAAGTTGCTCGCGCATCTCCCGCTCAGTCGCGAACGTGGAGAACGGCACCACCACAGCGCCGATCCGGGCCGCGGCCAGCATCCCGACCAGGAACGAGACTCCGTTCGGGTACAGAAGCCCGATGTGGGTGCCCTTGCCGGCGCCGAGCGCGATCAGACCGCGGGCCAGTTGTGCCGACCGGTGATCGGCCTGCGCGTAGCTGATCCGCTCGGCGTCGCAGACCAGCAGCGGGTGATCTCCGCGAGCACGTACGTGCTCGCCCAGCACCTGGGCGACCGTGGCTGCGTTAGCGGGCATGCTCGCCGGAGACGGCCGGAACGGTTTCGGTGAAGAACCCCCTGACGGCGCTCAGATCGGGCTTGCCCGACGGGGTCCTCGGGATGGCGTCCACGACGGCGATCGTGGTCGGAACCTCATAGTGCGCCAACCGCTTCCGCAGGAACTCCGTGAGCGCGGCGGCATCGGCCGACGCTCCGTCGCGCAGCTCCACCATCGCCACCGGAGTCTCCCCGAGGCGGTCGTCAGGGCGTCCGATCACCGCCACGCCGAGCACCGCGGGGTGGCTCTCCAGCGCGGTGCAGACGTCGTCCGGCATCACCTTGAAGCCGCCACGAATGATGGCCTGGTCCGCCCGTCCGAGAATCCACAGGAAGCCGTCCGCGTCGATGCGGGCCATGTCCGCGGTGTGGATCCATTCGGTGGACCCACCGAGCTGACCCGGCTTGACCTCGAGCAGGCCGGCCTGGTCGGTGGAAAGCGGCGTGCCGTCCTCGTCGACCACCCGCAGCCGGGCGCCGAGCGTGGCGCGGCCCACGCTGCCTCGCTTGGCGTGCCAGAATTCTTGGTGATCGGCCAGTGTCCAGCCGGCCACGCCTCCTGCGAATTCCGTTGCGGCATAGGATGTCAGGACCGGGATGCCGTACTTCTCGGTGAACGCGTCGGCATCGTCGGCCGACAGGGGCGCCGTGCCCGACGTGACGGCGCGGACGCTTGCCAGGTCCGTGCGGGTCAACGCGGAGTGCAGCACCATCCGCAGCGCGGCAGGCACCAACGACACGGTGCGTGGCCGATGCCTACGCACCGCGTCGGCCCATCGATCGAGGTCGAAGCGTTCCAGCAGGACGAAGGTTCTGGCCTCGGTGACGCACTGCAACACCCGGAACACCCCGCCGATGTGCACAAGCGGCGCATTGACGATGGCGACGCCGCGCCGCAGTTCTGTCGGCGGCGGCGCCTGGCCGAAATCGGGGCCCATCACGCTGCGGGCAAGCATGTCGTAGGTGAGGTCGATTCGCTTGGGCGGCCCCGTTGTTCCGCTGGTGAGCATCCGAACCGCTACGCCGTGCCGGCCGGTGTCGGCCCCACGCCCGTCGCCCGCCGACACCTGTGGCTCGTCCTCCACACCCGACATTGACACCACCGTCGCGCCGGGGGATCCCGACACCAGCTTCGTCACGTCGTCGCGTTCACCGATGATCATCGGTAACCGCAGCGCGGTGATGTCGGCTCTCGTCCGGTCCTGCCCGCGCGACGGGTTGATGACGACGACACAGCCGCCGGCGGCCAGCACCCCGAGGAATGCCGCCAACTGCGCCGGTCGGTTGCGCAGCAGGATTCCGGCCTGCGCTCCGCGGTCCGTGAGCGAACCGATCCGGCCGGCCATGTCGCCGATGGAGCGCCACGAAAGCCATTGGCCCTCATACTCGATGGCCGGCGAATCGGGCTCTAGACCCAGTACGTCGGCGATCCGTTGGGTGAGAGGGTGGTTCATCAACGAAGCCTTGGTTGCACCGCGGTGCCGTCCGGCTGCGCAGCCAGCTCCGCTTGTCCGATCGGGTTGCCGAGCCGGGTGTAGATCAGGCCCTGCTCCAGTGCGGCACGGTACGGCTTGTCCAGCGACTCCCAGATCGCCTTCACGGTGCCCTGCGTCGCGGACGGCGGTTTGGCGGCGATCGCCGCGGCGATCGCGTGGGCGCGTTCCCACAGATGTTCGGGGGAGACCACCTCAGACACCAATCCGATCCGCAGCGCGGTGTCGGCGCCGACCCGCTCGTCGTTGCCCATCAGCGCGATCCGCAGCGTCTCACCGAGGCCGATGCGCCGCATCAGCCCGATCGGCTCCAGCGCGCAGACCAGTCCGGCGCTGACGTGGGAGTCGAAGAAGGTGGCGTCGGTCGAGCAGATGACGACGTCGGACTCGTTGATGAAGTAGAACGCGCCCGCGGTGCAGATGCCCTGAACGGCGCACACCACAGGCTTCCACACCTTCTGCCATTTGGGGCTCAGTGCCTCGCCGGGATCCCCGTGATTCCACACGTTGGCCGGCTGTCCGTATGGCGCCGTGATGTCCAGGCCTGCGCTGAACGCCCGCGTGCCCGCCGCTCGCAGCACCACGGCATGGACGGACTCGTTCAGCTTGACCGTGCGCCACGCCTCGGCCATCTCCTCGCACATCGTCCGGTTGAACGCGTTGAGTCGGTCGGGCCGGTTCAGCGTGATGGTGGCGACGTGGTCATCCGCATCGACGTCGAGCAGTATCGTCTCGAAGTTCGTCATCGGCAGCCCTTCACCGACACTGCCAATCGGGGGTTCGCTTTTCTAGGAAGGCTTTCGGCCCCTCGAGCGAATCTTCGGTGTGCAGATTCCGCTCACGGAAGGATTCGGCCAGCATCTCCGCTTCGTGCAGCGGAAGATCCAGTCCCTTGAGGATCGCGAGCCGTGTTCCCCGCACTGCCAGCGGGGCGTTCGAGTTGACGATGTCGGCGATCTCGTGGGCTCGTTCGAGAAGACGGTCGTGCTCGACGACCTCGCTGATTAAGCCGAGCTCCCACGCCCGCTGCGCGCTCATCCGCTCGTGTTTGCCCATCAACGCCATTCGCATCGCCACCGAGCGCGGCAGCACGCGCGCCAGGCGTACCACTTCGCGTCCGGCGACGAGCCCGATGCTGACGTGCGGGTCGAAGAACGTGGCGTTCTCGGATGCGATGACGATGTCTGCCGTGGTGACCCAATCCAGCCCCGCGCCGCAGCACAAGCCGTTGATGGCGGCCAGCACCGGCTTTGCCATCGTCCGGAAAGGCGGTGTGCCCTCCTGCGGCGCCTCCCATTGCTCGTAGGTGGACAGGTACGGCTGCTCGTTGATGACCTTGCCGTCGCCGGGTATGGCCTTGACGTCCGCGCCGGTGCAGAACGCACGCCCGGTGCCGGTGACGATGAGCAGCCAGACGTTGTCGTCACTCTCGGCCTGCTGATACGCGGCGCGCAACTCGATGATCATGTCGGGGCTCAGCGCGTTGAGAGCGTCCGCGCGGTTCAACGTGATCGTGGCCTTGTGCGCGTCGACTTCGTATTTGATGGTGTCGAACGACCCGAACGGTGACCCCGTAGGCATTCGTGTTCCCTTCGGTCAGCGGCCTGTGAAATCCGGCGTACGTCGTTGCCGGAACGCCGCCAATCCTTCTTTGAAATCGGTCGTTCGGCAGGATAATTCGAGGCTGAATAGCTCTTGCGTCATCGCCTGGCCCAGCGTCGCGTGCTGGGCGTAGTGAATCGCCTGCTTGGCCAAGCCGATCGCCACCGTAGGACCGGTCGCCAGTCGTGCCAGCAGCTCCTCCGTAGCGTCATCGAGTTCCGGCTCGCCGACGCAGCGGTGAATCAGGCCCCACTCCGCGGCTTGCGCGGCGTTCACCTTTTCGCCGAGCAGCAGCATCTGTTTCGCCCGGGCGAGTCCCACGAGTCTTGGCAGCAGCCAGGTGGACCCGGAATCGGGGCTGAAGCCGCGGGCCACGAAGGGTTCCCAGAACACGGCATCCGTCGACGCCAGCGTGAAGTCAGCGGCCAGGGCCAGATTGCACCCGAGGCCGACGGCGAAACCACGCACGCTGCACACGACGGGCAGGTGAATCGTTGAGACTAGTTCGATGACGCGGTGTGCGGTGTGGGGAATGCGACGGACCAGGTCGCCGGTCCGCGCGCGCGGCCGGCCGTCGTCGTTTGTGGACACCCAGTCCGCTCCGGCGCAGAAATCGCTGCCGTCGCCGCGGACATGCACGGCGCGAAGGGAGTCGTCGGCGGCGGCAGCGGTCAGCGCACCGACGAATGCGTCGATCATCCCGTGGCTCAGCGAGTTGCGCCGCGACGGGCGGTTCAGCACGACTCGCAGCACCGCGCCGTCCCGGTGTGCCGTCACCGAGCCGTCGGTTCCGGCGGCGTCAACGTCGTGCGTCACGCTCGATCCGCACCTTTCCCGCCCATGTACGGTAGCCCATACAGTAGGCTATACCATTACTATCTTGTATAAGTTAGCAATAAAAGGCCGCGGACGCGAGGAGCAATACAGCGCCGCAGACGCGAGGAGCACGGGAAGGTAGAGCCAACACCGATGGCCACCGGGACAGACGACGACCGCCGGTTCGGCGAGCTGCCGCTGCCGCAGACCACCGCGGCGGCCGCGGCGATGCGGCGTCTCACCGGCCTGCTGCTGTCGATGGAGCACCCGCACCCCACCGTGGCAGCCATGCTCGCGCAGTTCGCCGACTGGGAACGCGAGCTTGCCGGCCTGACGGCACCCGACGCCACGCCCCGTATCGAGCCTGGCGGCACCGACTCGCAGCGCGTTTACCTGGGACACGCGTTCAACATCGGGGCATATAACCCGTGCTTTCCGGAATATCGGTTCGACGTTCTCGGTGCCGGGACAGCCTCGGGCACCGTCACCTTCCCGTTGGTGTACGAGGGTCCGCCTGCAGTGGTGCACGGTGGCTTTCTCGCCGTCTTCTTCGATTGCGTCACCCAGCACCAGAACTGCGCCGCGGCATTGTCGGGCAGGACGCGCTCAATGACCGTGACATACCGCAAACCGACGCCGATCCTCACGGAGCTGCGCTTCGACGTCGTCCGATCGGAGATCGACCGCGCGGTCACGTCGACGGCCCGGCTACTGCTCGACGGGGAAGTGCTGTGCATCGGCGAAATCAACGCGATGGCCCTGCGCCCGGAGAGGCTGGCCGGATTCCGGTTCGGCAAGCGGCGGGTACACCGCGCATGACCCGGACGGTGCCGCAGCGGATCCGACAGCCGCGGGTGGCCGACATCGTGGTGTCGCGGTTGCGCGACGACATCCTGTCGGGACGGCTGAGGGAGGGCGACGTGCTGCCGACGCAGGAGACCCTGTTCCAAGAGTTCGGGGTCAGTCCTCCGGCGCTGCGCGAAGCCATTCACATCCTCGAATCCGATGGCCTGGTCTCGGTGCGCCGGGGCAACATGGGTGGCGCGGTGGTGCATCTGCCCTCGGCCGAGCGGACAGCGCAGATGATCGGCATGGTGCTGCAGTCGCGGGCCGCGACGCCGGCCGATGTCAGCGGGGCGCTTCTGTACCTTGAGCCGGTCTGCGCCGGCATGTGCGCCGGGCGCGAGGACCGGATGACCGACGTGGTGCCGCACTTGGAAGCCGAGATCCGGTTGCAGACTGAGCAATTCGATGATGTGTCGCAGTATGTGCCCAATGCCAGGAGGTTCCACGAAGCGATCGTGTCCCGTTGCGGTAACGAGCCGATGATCCTGCTGATTGGGTCGCTGGAGCTGATCTGGTCCGCGCACGAGTCGTCGGTGCCCAGCGATGACTCGCCGATGGCGCGCAAGACCAGGCGAGCCGCGCTGCGTGACCATACCCAGCTGCTGGAGGCGATCCGCGAGGGCAATTCCGCACGTGCGATCCGGATCGCGCAGGGCCACCTCACGGTCGCGCTTCGCCACACGCTCGCATTCGGCAGGGACAAAACCATTGAGGCCAAACGGATCTCGAGCAACGGGAGTCACGAATGACGAACTCGGACCTTTCGGACGATCGCGTTCTGTTCGATGCGGAACCGGACAACAGGATCGCCACCATCACGCTGAACAACCCGAAGCAGCGGAACTCTTACGACGCGGCGATGCGCGACAGTCTCGCCCGTTGTCTGGACCGGGTCGCCGATGACGACGATCTCACGGTGGTGCTCCTTCGCGGAGCCGACGGGGTGTTTTCCGCCGGGGCGGACATGAACAACGCCTACGGTTGGTATGGCGAGCGTGGCGCCGAGAACACGGGCCGGCCCAGCCAGCGCCGCCGGCTCACAGTGGACCGAAGGTCGTTCGGCTTCTACCACAACCTGATGGGCTTCCCGAAGGTCACGGTGGGCGAGATCGGCGGCTACGCGCTCGGCGGCGGCTTCGAGATGGCGCTGATGACCGACATCTCGGTGATCGCGCGCAGTACGAAGATCGGCATGCCGGCCACCCGTTTTCTCGGGCCTGCGCTTGGCAGCCTGCACATGTTCTTCCACCGCCTCGGCCCGGTTCTGGCGCGCCGGCTCCTTCTCACCGGCGACGTCATCGACGCGGCGGCGGTCGAGCATCTGGGCATCTTCACCGAGACGTGCGACGCCTCGCAGGTGGCAGCGCGTGCCCGGTACTGGGCGGAGAAGGCGGCGAAAATGCCGGCCGACGGCGTGGTGATCGCGAAGGAGGCGTTCCGGCTGGTGGAGCAGAGCCAGGCGTACCAGGGTGAGGAAGTCGCCAGCTATCTGTTTCATGCGTTCGGCACCAACCTGCAGTTCGCGCCGGGGGAGTTTAACTTCGTCAAGACGCGGGCGCAGGTCGGTACCAAGGAGGCCTTCCGGCTGCGTGATGAGCACTTCCACGTGCCCGAACCGGAGGGCTGATCACCAGGCGGCGGGCCGCCTCGTATACAGTTGCCTTTACAATATTGTCACCATCCGTAATGCGAGGTCACGAACATGCCCACACCCGTCATCGTCGCCGCGACCAGGACAGCGATCGGACGATCGTTCAAGGGGACTCTGGTCAACACAACTCCCGAGACGCTGATCACGACCGTGCTTCCCGAGGTCGTCCGCCGGTCTGGGATCGACCCGGGCGCCATCGACGACATCATCTTCGCCGAATCTCATTACGGCGGCGGCGATCTGGCTCGTTATGCAGCCGCGGCGACCGGCATGGAGGGTGTTCCCGGTCAGTCCGTGAACCGGCACTGCGCGGGCAGCCTGACGGCGATCGGCAACGCGGCCGCGCAGATCGGCTCTGGCATGGAGCGTGCGCTGATCGCCGGCGGCGTGCAGTCGCTGTCGATGACTCCGCTGATGAACTGGCGCATCCCGGGTCCCGAGCTGAAGTTCGAGGAGCGTTGGATGCCGCCGACTCATCCGGAGACGCCGGATGCACCCTGCAAGGACATGTCGATCACCGTCGGGTGGAACACCGCGAAGGCCGTTGGCATCACCCGCGGGGAGATGGACGCCTGGGCGGCGCGGTCACATCAACGCGCCATTGCCGCGATCGACGACGGTAAGTTCGTCGACGAGATCATCCCGCTGAAGGTTCAGCAGTTCGACGGATCGGTGGTCGACTTCAGCGTCGACGAGCACCCGCGCCGTGACACCACGGTCGAAAAACTGGCCGGGCTGAAGGTTCTGCATCCGGAGATCGAGGGGTTCTCGATCACCGCGGGCAACAGCAGCGGCACCAACGACGCGGCCGCGGCCGTCGCACTGGTAGACAAGGACTACGCGCACGATGAGCGTCTGTCGGTGATGGGCACTGTGAAGGCTTGGGCCGCCGCGGGTGTCGCGCCCGCCGATTGCGGGCTGGGTGCCGTGAAAGTGATCGGTAAGGTGCTGCAGCGCGCCGGTCTGAAGCCGTCGGACGTCACGCTCTGGGAGATCAACGAGGCGTTCGCGTCCGTGCCGATCGCGGCGTGCCGCGAATACGGCCTCGACGAGGAGAAGGTCAATTTCTACGGGAGCGGTTGCAGCCTCGGCCATCCCATCGCGGCCTCCGGCGCTCGCATGGTGACCACGCTCGTGTACGAGTTGCAGCGCCGTGGTGGCGGCATCGGTGTGGCGGCGATGTGTGCTGGCGGCGGCCAGGGCGGAGCCGTGGTCGTCGAGGTCTGAGTCGAGCTTCTAACGCTTCGGCGCCGCCTTGCGGCTGCCGCGGGATGCGCTCTTCGGCCCCTCCTCGATCAGCCGGTTCGCATGGTCGAGTATGCAGTTGAGCCCGTACTCGAAATTCGTCTCGTCAGCCGCGGCCAACCGGTGGCCCTTGGCGGCCAGCTTGGCGATCAGCGGCGTGGCCTTGGGATCGATCGCCCGCGGTTCGACGAAGTGCTCACCGTTGTCCAAATCCCGGGTCTTCTCCTGCAGTCGCGCGAGTACCACCGTGCCCCGAACATGAAGCGACACCGCCGAGTAGGTGTCAAAGGCGTCCTCGGGAGAAAGTCCGGCGTCCACCAGAGTTGCGATCGCCTTTTCCATCTGCTCGACGCCCAGTCGCCTGGCCTTCGAACTGAGCGCGCCCCGGATCAGGATCAGGTCGGTCAGAATCGGGCTGGACGCGAACGTCTTGCGCATCATGCGGGCGTGGTTGCGCAGTGACTCGCGCCAGTTACCGGCTTCGACGTACGGCGTGGCGAACGTGAACTGCCGCAGCGCACGATCCGCCATCGCGTTGAGCAGGTCATCTTTCTTACGGAAGTACCAGTAGATGCTTGTCACACCCACGCCAAGATGCTTGCCGAGCAAGGGCATGCTCAAGTTGTCTATGGACACCTCGTCGGCAAGCTCGAACGCGCCGTCGATGATGTCGTCCGGATTGATCGACCCGCGTTCGCGTCGCGGACGTTTGTCAGCGGTTGCGTTGCCTGCCACGGTGGGCACCTCCGTCGAACCTGTCACCGGGACCTGCCCGGATATCTACCGTAATAACTATAGTAAGCTTTTCTGGGAATCATCGTGGATTCCCGCGTAAGGAGTCGCCGTGTCGGTTGAAGGTCACGTTGTCCCGATCGCCGGGAGCACACAGCGGCTCAACCCGGTGACACCAAAGTAGTTGCGACGCAATGGATCTTGGATTTCAAGACGCGACCGCGGTGGTGGTCGGCGGCGGTCGCGGGATGGGTTTCGCCACGGCGCGATGCCTCGCGCAGGACGGCGCGCGCATCGCGGTTATCGGCCGCACCCAAGGTGTCCTCGACCGAGCCGCTGCGGAGTTGACACGGCTGGGCAGCCCCGATGCGGTGGGGCTGGTCGCCGATGTCTGCGACGCCGAGCGCGTCGAGACGCTGTTCGCCGAAATCGGTGAGCGGTTCAATGGCGAACTGAATGTGCTCGTCAACGCCGTCGGGCCCAGCACGGCGGGCAGCTTCGAAGACCTCACCGACGAGCAGTGGCTGCAGGCCGTCGACGACGGCGTGATGGGGATGGTGCGTTGCGTCCGTGCCGCGCTGCCGTTGCTTCGGAAGGCGCCGTGGGCGCGGATCGTGAACTTTTCCGCGCAGTCCACCCAGCGGCAGAGCGTCATACTGCCCGCATATACCGCCGCCAAGGCGATGGTGAACAGCGTGTCGAAGAACCTCTCCTTGCTGCTGGCCAAGGATGAGATTCTGGTCAACGTGGTTTCGCCGGGCAGCTTCGCGTCCGAAGCCCTCGTCGGCTGGGCGTCGTCGGTGGGCGTCGACGGTAGCGATCTCTACGCGCTGATGGACGCCATTGCGAAGCACTTCGGCCACCCGGCTCATCTGCCGCGGGCCGGCTTGCCCGACGAGATCGGGCCCGTCGTAGCGTTTTTGGCGTCCCGGCGCAACTCGTACATGACCGGCGCCAACGTCAACGTCGACGGTGGGAGCGATTTCACATGAGCGACACCTGAGCTGCAAAGGAGCCAATCGTGCCGAACGCGAGCGATGCGCGTGCATGGGCCCATAGCGCGCTGAGGGGGATCGGCGATTCCCTGTACACGCCGTTCTCCGGCGTCGACGGCGACGACATCGACTGGGACGCTTACCGCGCGCTCATTCGGCACTGCGTCGGTCAGCTGGGCCACCCGATGCTGTGGGTGACGAGCGGTGTCGCGGAGTTCTGGTCGTTGACGATCGCCGAGCGCAAGCGTCTGCTCGAGGTGGCGGTCGAGCAGGCGCGTGCGATCAATCCCGATGTCGTCGTCCAGTCGTGTACGGCGGCGCTGTCGGCCAAGGACTGCCTGGATCTGACGCTGCACGCCCAGCAGGAGGGTGCCGACATCGTCTACATCCAGACTCCGATGATGGAGTTGCACGGCGGCGAGGGTGTTCTGCGGTTCTTCCGCTACATCAGCGATCGCACCGACATCGCGCTGGGCATGTTCAATTCGCCGTCATCGGGTTATGTCCTCAACGCCGCGCAGAGCGCCCGGATCGTCGATGAGATCCCGGCGGTGTGCGCCACCAAGGAGGGCGCGTTTCGCCCGGCAAACAGCCGCGTGCTGCACGACTTGGCGCCCGAGCTGGTGATCTGGGAATGCGACACGACGGTCTACCGCGCGGGGTGGCTGCGCGCCGGGGTTGTCGGGCCGGCGCAACTGGGCACGACGGGGTACCTCTACGAGACACCGCAGCGGCGGATCCTCACCGAGTACTGGGACCTGATCTGGAACGACAAGTTCCTCGAGGCGATGGACTACGCCGTCGAGTCGGGACTTGATCAGTTCGGAACCGACATCGCGTCGTGGTTCACCTGCTATCCGGGCCGCTCCGACTATTTCACGCACTGGGGCGGGGCATTCAAGTACGCGGCGTCCGTGCTCGGCCTGCCGGTCGGCGATTACCCCCATTCTCGGCCGCCGCAGGCGCCCCTGCCGGACGAGGCGCGGGCACAGATCCAGACCGCCTACCACCGGCTCGGCCTGATCGATCCGTAACCAGCGGAGCCCGTGCGGAAGGCACTACCGATAGGTGTACAGTATGTCCATACATCCAGCTCGGAGCCACACTTGAAGAGCCACACTTGAGGACCCACACGTGAGGAGGTCGTCCCGGTGAGTGCCCCCGACCCCGATCCTGTGCTGTGCGAGATAACCGACGGCGGCGTGGCCGTGTTGACCTTCAACCGCCCGGCGCGCATGAACGCCTGGGGCGGTGGAATGGCGACCGCGTTTTATTCGTGCCTCGAGCGCACCGAGGCCGACCAGAACGTTCGCGCGGTCGTGGTCACCGGCAGCGGACGTGCGTTCTGCGCCGGCGCCGACATGGGCGATTTGTCCACTATCAGCGGCACCACAGTGGACACCGCCGGCGAGACGGATGTCGACAAGCTGGTGGGGGAACGTCATCCGCATTTCGTGACGACGCTGCGCAAGCCGATCATCGCAGCGGTCAACGGCGCGTGCGCGGGCATCGGGCTGACCCAGGCGCTGATGTGCGACGTCCGGTTCGCAGCCCACGGCGCCAAGTTCACCACTTCCTTCGCGCGGCGCGGGCTGATCGCCGAGTACGGCATCTCCTGGATACTCCCGCGCATCGTGGGCCACAGCGCCGCGCTTGACCTGTTGCTGACCGGCCGGGTGTTCGACGCCGACGAGGCTGCGGCGCTCGGACTGGTAAAGGAGGTCGTCGCCGCCGAGGAGCTGTTGGCGCGCACGATCGCCTTCGCGGAGGACATCGCCGCGAACTGCGCGCCGAATTCTCTGGCGGTGATCAAGCAGCAGGTGTACGCAGACACCATGCGAGACGTGTTCGAGGCAAGTGGCCTCGCCGAGAAGTTGATGCATGAATCGATGCTTCGCCCGGACTTCATCGAGGGCATCACAAGCTTCTTCGAGAAGCGCCCGCCCCACTTCCCGGCCCTGAGCGACTGAAAGGACACCACCATGGCGCTGGACTATCGGGCCGTCGACGTCGACAACCACTACTACGAGCCGTTGGATGCGTTCACCCGGCATCTCGACAAGAAGTTCAAGCGCCGCGGCGTCCAGATGGTCGCCGACGGCAAGCGCACCCTGGCCGTGATTTCAGACCGGGTCAATCACTTCATCCCCAACCCGACATTCGACCCGATCATCGTGCCCGGTTGCCTGGATCTGCTGTTCCGTGGCGTTATCCCGGAGGGCATCGACCCGGCAAGCCTGATGAAGGTGGAGCGGTTGACGGAGCACCCCGAGTACCAGAACCGTGATGTGCGCGTCGAGGTTCTGGACACCCAGGGCATCGAAACCGCGTTCATGTTGCCGACATTCGCGTGCGGCGTCGAGGAAGCGCTCAAACACGACATCGAGGCGACGATGGCGTCGGTGCATGCGTTCAATCTGTGGCTGGACGAGGACTGGGGTTTCGACCGGCCCGATCACCGGATCATCGCGGCGCCGATCATCTCCCTGGCCGACCCCGACAAGGCCGTCGAAGAGGTCGATTTCGTGTTGGCCCGTGGCGCGAAGCTCGTCCTGGTGCGCCCGGCGCCGGTGCCCGGCGTCGTGAAGCCGCGGTCGTTGGGCGATCCGGTCCATGACCCGGTGTGGGCCGCCCTCGCCGAGGCGAAGGTGCCGGTGGGATTCCACCTGAGTGACAGCGGCTATATGCACATCGCGGCGATGTGGGGCGGCGAGTCGACGTTTGAAGGGTTCGGCGCGAAAGATCCGTTGGACCAGGTACTCCTCGACGACCGCGCGATCCACGACACGATGGCCTCGATGATCGTGCACGGTGTGTTCACTCGGCATCCGCAGTTGAAGGCCGTCAGCATCGAGAACGGGTCGTACTTCGTGCACCGGTTGGTCAAGCGCTTGAAGAAGGCGGCCAATCTCCAGCCGAAGATGTTCCCCGAGGATCCTGTGCAGCAGTTGCGCGACAACGTGTGGATCGCTCCCTACTACGAGGACGATCTGGGGGAGCTCGCCGAGGTGATCGGTGTGGACAAGGTCCTGTTCGGGTCTGACTGGCCGCATGGCGAGGGGCTCGAATCGCCGTTGTCGTTCACCGAGGAGCTCACCGGGTTCGACGATGCCGACATTCGGAAGATCATGCGCGACAACGCGTTGGATCTGCTCGGCGTGAACGTGTCGTCGGCGGCCTAACTCACGCTGATGGCCGAATGGACGTTGGGCGCGGTCCTGGATGCAATCGCGGCGGCCGTGCCTGATCGCGTGATGACCATGTGCGCGGGGCGCGCAACCACGTTCGCCGAGTCCGCGGACCGGACCCGCAGCCTTGCGAACTTCCTGGCAGGCAGGGGGTTTGGGGCACACCGGGAGCGGGAAGCGCTCCAGCGCTGGGAATGCGGCCAGGACCGTGTCGCGCTGATCATGCACAACGATCTCTACCCCGACATGGTGATCGGCTGCCTGAAGGCGCGCACCGTCCCGGTGAACATCAATCATTACTACACGCCCCGTGAGGTCGGTGAGTTGCTCGCGTACGTCAGACCGCGCGGCATCATTTACCACCGCGGTCTCGGCGCGAAGTTCGCGGGCGTGCTGCCTCCCGACAGCGCTGACCTGATGGTGTCCATCGACGACGGAACCTCCGCACCCGAGCTGCCGGGCGCGGTCACACTGGAAGATGCGCTGGCACAAGGAACCACCGACCACAACGTGTCGCCGTCGCCCGACGACCTGATCATGATCTGCACCGGCGGGACCACGGGGCGGCCCAAAGGCGTGCTGTGGCGGCAGTCCGACATGTATGTGTTGTCGATGAACGGTGCGGCCCACGCCTCGGTCGAGGAGATCCAGGACCGGGTGCGCGACGGCGGTCCGCCGTGGTTCGCGGTGTCACCGCTGATGCATGCGGCCGGCATGTGGACCGCGTTCGCGGCGGTCATGAACGGGCTGACGGCGATTCTTTACGACAGCCGGACCAGGTTCGATCCGCGCACCGTGCTGCAGACCGTTGAGCGTGAGAGGCCCGGGATGATGACGATGGTCGGCGACGCGTACGCCGGCCCGCTGGTCGAAGAATTGCAACGGCGTTCCTACGACCTGTCGTCGCTGCTCGCGATCGGCACCGGTGGGGCGGCGACGAACCCGAAGTTCCAGCGCGCGCTGCTGGAAGCCATGCCCCAGATCACGCTGATCAACGGGTACGGCTCGTCTGAGACCGGGAACATGGCGTTCGGGCACAGCCAACATGGACAGCAACGTGACACGTTCCAGTTCCGGGAGGGCGGGCTTGTGCTGTCCGCCGATTACCGCCGTTTTCTGAAGCCCGGTGACCCCGAGGTCGGCTGGGTGGCCAGGGCGGGCCGAATTCCGCTGGGCTACTTCGACGATGAGCAAGCGACTCGCACGACGTTCCCCTCGGTCGATGGACAGCGCGTGGTGATTTCTGGCGATCGGGCATCCGTCGAACCGGACGGCACCCTTCGCCTCTTCGGCCGCGATTCGCTCGTGATCAACACCGGCGGCGAGAAGGTCTTTGTCGAAGAAGTCGAAGAAGTGCTGCGTGCCCATCCCGGTGTCGCCGACGCGCTGGTCGTCGGTCGGCCGAGCGAGCGCTGGGGCGATGAGATCGTCGCCGTAGTTGCGCGGCAACCTGATTGGGGCGACGTCAGCCCTGACGAGCTTGACGCGTTTTGCGCCGCGCAGCTGGCCAGATTCAAGGCCCCCAAGCAGTACGTCTTCGTCGAGCAGATCCGTCGCCTCGGCAACGGCAAGGCGGACTACCGCTGGGCCAAGAGCGTGGCAACACGGCAGGAAACCTTGACGTGACCCGGAAAGTGACCCACAAAGTGATCGACTGCCTGGTGAACGTGCACTTCGGCGAAACCGAGGTCCAACCCACCTGGATGCTGAAAGTGCGCGACGACTATTTCAAGGGGCCCACGTCGATGTTCGCGCCCGTCGAGCTGTCCGAGTTGCTCGACGAGATGGACGAGCAGGGCGTCACGAAGGCGATCCTGATGGACGGCCTCACCAAGCCGTCGACCACCGCCCGCAAATTCGTTGAGGCCAGACCGGATCGGTTCGCGCTGGCCATCGGTGGGGTGAACCTGCTCCGTCCGGTTGCAGCGTTGCGGGAGTTGACCGCGATCGTGGCCGACCTTCCGGTCGCCTACACCGTGGTGGGACCCAGCTTCTGGGGTGACGGCCAGTACCCGCCCACAGACGCGGTCTACTACCCGCTGTACGCCAAGTGCGCGGAACTCGACCTGCCGCTGTGCATGAACACCGGGATCCCGGGCCCGCCGGTCCCGGGCGAGGTGCAGAACCCGATCTACCTCGACCGGGTGTGCGTGCGCTTCCCCGAGCTTGCGCTGTGCATGATCCACGGTGCGGATCCCTGGTGGGACATCGCGATTCGGCTGCTGATCAAGTACGACAACCTGCGCCTGATGACGTCGGCGTGGTCGCCGAAGCGGATTCCCGACAGCTTGTTGCACTACATGCGCACGCGTGGCCCGGACAAGGTGATCTTCGCGTCGGACTGGCCGGTGCTGCGCATGCGTCGCGTCGTGCCCGAGGCGTTGGCGCTGGACCTGCCTGCAGACGTAATGGAGAACTACCTTTACAACAACGCGAACAGCTTCTTTTTCGGCGACCGGAACACCCAGGGGCAGTGACAATATGGACCGTTACGAACTGCGCAGAATCGACTACAGCCTGTCCGGGGAGCAGCTGGATCTGCAGACGTCATACTCGAAGTTCTTCACGGCGCAGTGTCCGATCGAAACCGTTCGTGCTGCCGAACCGACGGGTTTCGATAAGAGTCTGTGGGAACGGCTGTGCGCGACCGGCGCGACGACGATGGCCCTGCCGTCCTCGGTCGGCGGCGACGGTGCGACGCTGGTCGATCTGACGCTGGTGGCCGAGGAGGTCGGCCGGGCACTGGCACCGGTCCCGTGGATCGATCACATCTGTGCCACCAGGCTGCTGGCCCGCTTGGGCGCGCTGAGCGCCGACGACACCCCAAACGTGGTCAACGGGGCGCAGATTGCCGCCCTTGATCCGCAGCTGGACGCTGTTGACGGCATCCGGCTGATCCCCACCGGCTCGATCGCCGACCACATCGTCGTCCGCGACGGCGACGAGGTTGTTCGGCTGACTTTCGACGCTCGCCCGACCCGGGTCGACAACATCGGCAGGCTGCCGATGGCCTGGGTTGACCCCGCAGGCGCGGACAGCGCGACGGTGATTGCCGGCGGCGCCGGCGCGCTCGCGGGGTATCAACGCGCGCTCGATGAATGGCGGGTGCTGACCGCCGCGGCGCTGGTTGGTCTCGTCGAGGAGACGATGACGATCGCCGCAGAGTTCGCGAAGACCCGGTACACGCTCGGCGTGCCGATCTCGACGTTGCAGGCCATCTCCCATCCGCTGGCGAACATGGCCATCACCGTGGCCGGCGGACGCAACCTTGCCCGCAGGGCGGCCTGGTTCCTCGACAACGAACCCGACGAGCGACCCGAGTTGGCCGCATCGGCGTTCGTGTTCATGGCCGAGGAAGCACCCCGGGCGGCCACGATGGCCGTGCATATTCAAGGTGGCCTTGGCGTTTCGTCGGAAGCCGCCGCCACCGCTTACCTGCTGCGCGCCAGAGGCTGGCCGTTGGCGGCCGGCGACCCCGGCGCCAGTGCCAAACAGGTCGCCGAGATCGTCGCGGCGCGCGAGAGCCGCGAGACACGGGGCTGACCGATGGACTTCTCACGAGTTCAGCTCGAGGATGACGACCAGGCCTTCCTCGACGACGCGCGAAAGTTTTTGCGCACCCACGTGACCGACGACGTCATCCGCCGCGACCGCGAGACCGGTGATAACTTCGACGAAGGCGTGCACCTGGCGCTGGGGGCCGCGGGTTACCTCGAGCGGGAGTTCAAGGCCGCGTCTGACGGCGGCTTCAGCCGTGTGCGGCGGCGCATTTGGGAACTGGAGAAGCGCCGCGCCCACGTGCCGTGGGTTACCTGGGGCACCAGCGCGATGATCGCGCGTTCGGTGCAGAAGTTCGGATCCCCGCAGCTGCAGCAAGAGGTGATGCCGGGGTTCTTCAGCGGCCACATCAGGATGTGCCTGGGCTACACCGAACCCGAAGGCGGCTCCGACGTCGCCACCTGTAAGACCCGCGCGGTCCGCGACGGCTCAGGAGACGGGGCGTGGGTGATCAACGGGTCGAAGATGTTCACCACCGGCGCGCACAACTGCCAGTACGTCTTCCTCATCACCAATACCGACCCGCAGGCGCCGAAACACAAGAGCCTGAGCATGTTTCTGGTTCCGCTGAACCTGCCGGGCATCGACATTCAGGGTATCCGGACGGTCGACGGCGACCGCACGAACATCGTCTACTACACCGATGTTCGCGTCGACGGCAAATACCTGCTTGGCGAGGTGAACGGCGGGTGGACGGTCCTTCGTGAGCCGCTCAATGTCGAACACGGCGCGGTCACCGCCGCCGCGGACGGACTCCAGGACGTGTCGATCATGATGCACCAGGCCGGCTTCATGGCCGATGCACTCGACAAGGCCGCGGGCCAGGTCTCACAAGAAGATCCGAACGGCCGCCGCGCGATCGACGACGCGTCGGTGGCGTATCGGCTGGGCCGCAGCGCTGCTCGAATGGAGGCCGCGTTGAGTGCTCCGAACATCTTCGGGCGGGTGGCCATTGCGCAGACGATGCGCGACATCTCGCCGGACCTGATGGACATCCTCGGCACCGCGTCGTCGCTGCCGGTGGGCACCGATGGTGCCGCCGACGACGGTGCATCGGAGTATGTCTACCGGTTCGCACCTTTGGTCGGCATCTACGGCGGCACCCTCGAGGTGTTCCGCAACATGATCGCGCAGCACGTCCTTGGTCTCGGCAAGCCGAGCTATTCGCCGCCCGTGCAACGTTGACCCGGCTACGCGATGGCGCCTGCTTGTTTGAGTTCCGAAATCCGGTCCCAGTCCAGGCCGAGTTCCATCAGCACGGTTTCGGTGTGCTCGGACGACTGCGGGGCCCGCGTGGTGACCAGGGGCTCGTGGTTGAACTGGACCGGCCCGCGAACGACTTTGAACGGCGGTCCGCCGTCGGCGGCCTCGAATTCGACGATCATGTCGTTGGCGATGGCCTGCTCATCGGTGGCGAGATCGATGAAGCTCCCGAACGGCGCCCATTGGCCCTTCATCGTCTTCAGGTGCTGCCGCCAGTACTCGAAGGGTTTGCCGCCGATTGCCGCTACGATCAGTTCGCTTGCCGCGTCGGCGTTCTCCATCAGTGCAAGCACATCGGCGAAGCGCGGATCGTCGGCGGCCTCGCCGATGCCGAGATGTTCGAACGTGTCGCGGATGTAGCCGGTCGGGCTCACGATGCACAGGTTGATCGTGCCGCCGTCTGAGGTTTCGTAGTTACCCATGAACGGATTAGCCGCCGAGCCACCGGAATGCGGCATCGCTGCGCGCATGGTCTCGCCGGTGTCCAACCCTTGCGTCATGCTCGCTCCCGCCGCCCACCAGGCCGTGCTCAGCAGTGATACGTCCACCTCGAGACCCTCTCCTGTCCGCTGTCGATGCAGGAGCGCAGCCGCGATGCCGCCGGCGATGAACATGCCGCCGATGGAGTCTCCGAAGGCCGGAATCCCTTGCGACAGGAAGCCGCCGAGTTCAGGCGGAGACATCGAGTGGCCGATCCCGCTGCGGGTCCAGAACGCCGTCCCGTCATAGCCGCCGACGTCACGTTCCGGGCCCTTGTCCCCGTACGCGCTGCCGCGTGCATAGATGATCGTCGGGTTCACGCCGCGGATGTGCTCGACGTCGAAGTTGTTCTTCTGACGCACCGCGGGCATGTAGTTGGTCAGGAACACGTCGGCGGTCCTGGCGAGTTCGTACAGCACCTCCTGGCCCCCCGGCTTCGACACGTCGATCCCGACGCTGCGCTTGCCGCGGTTGGGATGTTCGATCAGCGGATGCCGTTGCGCATTGAGCTCGAAGCCGGCCATCTTGATGAAGCCGCGCTGGGTGTCACCGCGGACCGGATGCTCGACCTTGATCACATCGGCGCCCCAGTCGGCGAGGATGGCGCCCGCCGCCGGCACGAAGGTGAACTGGGCAACCTCGAGGACCCGGAAGCCCTCCATCACCTTGACCATCCCAGCCCCTCTCCCGCGCCACGCTCACCTGATCGGGTCGAACGTTACGGGCAGCGCGGTCGGTGAACGGAACGGATTGCCGTCGATGTGCGGATCGTCGTCGGTGATCAGCGCGATGCCCGTCAGCCGGTCGAGGACGCACTCGAGGGCGACCCGGGTCTCCAGGCGCGCCAGGTGCAGTCCCAGGCACGTGTGTTCGCCCGCCGCAAATGAGAGGTGGGGCAGCGGTTTCCGGAAGATATCGAACTCCTCGGACCGTTCCCACCGGCGTCCGTCGCGGTTCGCCGACCCGATGCACACGTCAACCAGTGCGTGCGCGGGAACCTTGACCCCTTCGATCTCGGTGTCTTCGGTGGCGGATCGCTGCACGGTGGTCAAGGGTGTCTCGTACCGGAGATTCTCTTCAATCGCCGGGGTGACCAACTCGCGGTTCGCCTGTACGGCCGCGAACTGGTCGGGGTGCGTCAGCAGGTTGTAGAGCAGGTTCCCCGACGACCGGTAGGTCGTCTCCAGACCCGCGGGCAGCAGGAGTCGCAGGAATGAGTAGATCGCTTCGTCACTGAGTTTCTCGCCGTCGATCTCAGCGGTCACCAGATCACCGATGATGTCTTCGGTTGGGGCGGATTTCCGCTGTTCGATCTGCTCCACGAAGTAGTCCTTGAGGGCCGCGGACGCCTGGAACGCGGTCTTGTAGTCAACGTTGTAGCTGATCAGTTGGATCGCCCACCGGCGGAACATCGCAAGGTCGTCCTCGGGTAGGCCGAGCAGTTTCGCGATCACCCTGGTCGGGAACTCGAACGTGAACTCCCGGACCAGGTCCGCGCGGCCGGCCGCAGCGAACTCGTCGATCAGCCCGTTGCAGACCGGCCGGACGATGGCCGGCTCCCAGCGCGCCAACGACTTTGATTTGAACGCGGCGGATACCAGGTTGCGGTGCTCGCGGTGTTGCTTGCCCTCCATGGCCAGAATGGTTTTGCCCATGAACAGTCCGATCGAGGCGTCGTAGCCGCTCGAACTGAACACCCGCCCGTCCCGGAACACCTGGTTGACGGCGTCGAACGACAGAGCGGAATACACATACTTGGGTTTCATCGACTCGGGCAGCTTGGAGTAGTCCATCACCGGCCCGAAAAACATCCCGCCCTCTCGACGCCTCTCGGCGAATAACGGGTAGGGGTCGCGTTTCCAGTCGGCGGCGCGATCAGCTGGGAGGATGTCTTGGGCCTGCGTTTCCACTGTTCTCCAGCGTTCTCTCGGTGCGCACCGGGCTATTGCCGCATGAACCTACTGTAAATGTTACAGTATCGCATATGAACGACGTCGCGATCATCGGCGTGGGTCTTCATCCGTTCGGCCGGTTCGACGGCAAGTCCGCGATGCAGATGGGCGCCGACGCGATCTTCGCCGCGGTCGCCGATGCCGGCGTCGGCTGGCAGGACATCCAGTTCGGTGTCGGTGGCAGCTGGACGGTGGCCAACCCGGACGCGATCGTCAGCCTGGTCGGGCTCACCGGCATACCCTTCACCGACGTATTCAACGCCTGCGCGACCGCGGCCAGCGCCACGAAGGCTTGCGCGGACGGTATCCGGTTGGGTGACTACGACATCGGCATCGCGGTCGGCATGGACAAGCATCCCCGCGGCGCGTTCACCGAAGACCCTGCCCTGGTCGGGATGCCGGCGTGGTACGCGCAGAACGGGCAGTACCTCACCACGAAGTTCTTCGGCATGAAGGCCAACCGCTACCTGCACGAGCACGGCATCTCGCAACAGACCCTTGCCAGGGTCGCCGCGAAGAACTTCCGCAACGGGGTGCTGAACCCGAATGCGTTCCGGCGCAAGGCGATCACCGAAGATGAGATTCTTGACTCGCCGATGTTGAACTACCCGCTCACGCAGTACATGTTCTGCGCCCCAGACGAGGGTGCCGCGGCCGTCGTCATGTGCCGCGCCGACATTGCGCATCGGTACACACCCAAACCGGTGTACCTGCGGGCGGTGGAGATACGCACCCGCCGCTACGGCGCCTACGAGGTGAACACCACGTTCGCTCCCGTCGACGAGGACGTATCGCCGACGGTTTACGCGTCGCGCGCCGCGTTCGAAAAGGCCGGTGTGGCACCTGTTGACGTCGATGTCATTCAGCTGCAGGACACCGATGCCGGCGCCGAAGTGATCCACATGGCCGAGTGCGGTTTCTGCGCCGACGGCGAGCAGGAGAAGATGCTGGCCGACGGCGCGACCGAAATAGCCGGACCGCTGCCGATCAACACCGACGGCGGGCTGATCGCCAACGGCGAGCCGATCGGTGCGTCCGGACTCCGGCAGGTGCACGAACTCGTGCGCCAGCTGCGCGGACAGGCTGGCGACCGCCAGGTCGGCGGACAGCCTCGGGTCGGCTTCGCGCAGCTCTACGGGGCGCCCGGCACGGCAGCCGCGACGATCCTGTCGACCTAGCCGCCGCCCGGCGCCTCAGCCCCCGCCGCCTGTTCGCGGGCCCACCGGTAGTCGGCCTTGCCGGCCGGGCTCCGTTCGACGACCGCACGGAACACGATGGCTTTCGGCAACTTGTACCGGGCGATCGACTGGCCGGCGTGCTCGATCAGCTCCTGGGCATCTGCGCTGGCGCCGTCTGCGAGCGCGACGACGGCCACCACTTCGTGACCCCAGCGCTCGCTCGGCCGTCCGGCCACCACCACATCGGCGACGGCCGGATGAGACGCGATCGCCATCTCGACTTCCTCGGCGAAGATCTTCTCGCCACCCGAGTTGATGGTCACCGAGTCCCGGCCGAGCAGCTCGATGGAACCGTCTTCGAGATGACGTGCACGGTCGCCGGGCACCGCGTACCTCACGCCGTCGATGACGGGGAAGGTGGCCGCCGTCTTGGCCGGGTCGCCCTTGTAGCCCAGCGGTACATGGCCTCGCTGGGCGAGCCAGCCGATGCCTTCGTGGCCTGCAGACAGGATCGAGCCGCGGTCCTCGGCCGCCACGGAGGTGTCGGGTCCGGCGTTGAACGTGCCGGTCGACACCGCGCCCCGCATCGACGTGTGATGCATCTGCGCGCCGGTCTCAGAGGAGCCCACCCCGTCGATCACGATCGCGTTCGGGAGCGCGTTGACCAAGCGTTCTTTGATGGACGGGGTCAGCATCGCCCCGCCGTTGGCCACCGCCACCAAGGACGACAGGTCCGCCGTCCCCTTCTCGATCGCCGCGAGCAGCGGCCGTGCGATGGCGTCGCCAACCACGGTTACCACCGCAACGCGTTCGCGTTCGATCGTGGCCACCACGTCGTCGGCGTCCATCCGGTCGACGACGGACGCGAACACAAGCGACTGTCCCGTGGTGATCGCCGTCATGGCGCCCCACTGGGCGGCGCCGTGCATCAGTGGCGGCAGGATCATGATCTTCGCTCCGGGATTGTCTGCAGCGCGCGCCACGATCTGCTCGATGCTGCTCATGACTCCGCCGCCGACGAGGTCTCGCCCGCCGAACGACGTCACAAAGATGTCGTGTTGGCGCCACAGCACACCTTTCGGCATCCCGGTTGTTCCGCCGGTGTAGAGGACATACAGGTCGTCCGGCGACGGCTCGACCGGCGGTGGCCCCCCTGCGCTGGCCGCGATGACGGTCTCGTAGTCCACGGCGCCGTAGAGCAGCTCGTTGCCCGAGCCGTCGGCGATCTGGATGAGAACGCGCAGCGCGGGCAGGTCTTCGCGCACCTCTGCGACTCGCGGTGCGAACGCGGCGTGGTAGATCAGCGCGGTCGCACCGGCGTCCGCGAGCAGGTATTGGAGCTCGGACTTGACGTAGCGGTAGTTGACGTTGAACGGCGCCACGCGTGCCCGCCATGCGCCCAGCATCGACTCGACATACTCGTTGCCGTTGTATGCGTAGATTCCGACCAGGTCCTGGCCGACCTCGTGACCTTGCAGCGACGATCGCTCGGTGTGACAACCCAATCCGCGCGTGTGAAGGTAGCGAGCAAGCCGCGTCGACCGGTCGGCGATGTCGGCGTACGTGTACCGGCGGTCGCCCTGTCTGATCAGTTCCCGGTCTCCTGTCGCGGCCGCGACAGCGTCGGCGACCGCGGGGACGGTGAAGCCTGCGGACATGGTCATGTTCCTACCTCACGACCGCTTCCAGGCTTGCAGCAGATCGTCGGTAGTGGTGACCGTCGCCAACAACGACAGGGTGTTGTCGATGACTGCGCTGCCGTATTCGGCGGGAAATCCGGCGACCGCGTCCCGGGGCAGGACCACGCGGTACGCGGCGTTGACGGCGTCCATGACGAGGTTGGGGATGGCGATGTTGAGCGAGACGCCGACCGCGACGATCGTCGACACCCCGAGGTTGCGCAGGATGGCGTCCAGGTCGGTGCCGCCCATCGGCCCGACGCCATGCCAGCGTCGCAGCACCATGTCGGTTGGCTCCGGCCCGAGCTCGGGTAGCAGGGCCGCGCCCTCGCTGCCCGGGGCGATGTCCACGTCGGTACGGCCACCGCCGAAGATTCTCGCGTTGCGATTGGCGCCGAGCCCGTCGGGCCGTCGCTGCACCAAGCAGTGCACCACCCGCACACCGGCCGCACGGGCGCCCGGCAGCAGGCGAACGATGTTCGGCAGCGCCTCGCGGCGTGCCTCGGCAGCTAGCACCGCCAGCCCCGCATTCGGGCCCATCACAGCGCCTTGACACTCCTGGGTCACGACCGCGGTGTGTTCGGGGGCGGCCAGCTCCGCGAGCTCGACCGTCACGCCGGCGCTTCGTAGAACTGCGACGCCCACTTCCGCATGGCCATATAGGGTTTCGCGTCAATCTTGGACAACGCGGGGTGCTCGACGTATTCCTGGTAGCGCCAGATGTCCAGATCCTCCCACACCGTGCGCAGGAACTGGTCTTCGACCTGTTCGCGAAGCTTCGGGGGCGGGACGGCGGAAGTGTCGCCTCCGAGTCGCGGCCACCAAATCGAATAGAACATGTTGGACACCCCGTCATCGACCGGCGTGCACGCGAAGATCAGGCGGTAATTGGACGAACCCTCGAACGCGCTGATCGCAAACCCCAGCCCCGAAAAATGGCTGTGAATCCGCAGCGCCATTTTGTCCGGGTCCTCGCTGCGGGCATCCGGCCATCCGGTCAAGAACCGCCACTCCTCGTCCACGGCCTCCCAGTTCAGGCACACCGGTGTCACCGACGCTCCGTGGACGTACCTGAAATGCGCACTGTCCGGTCCGTTTTCGGCAACGATCTGTGGGTGCACGGGCTCGCTTTCGGCGCGTCGCGAAAACTCGGGATAGGGACGGTAATACGCGGCCGCGTCGGTCTCGAACTGCGGGAATTTTCTGAACAGGTCGGGGAGTTCCCACCGCGGTGGCGCGCCGTTGGGCTGATGCCACAGGAACACGCAGTCATACTGCTCGCGCACCGGAAACACCCGTAACGTCAGCGCGCGGTTGGGCCGGTCCGGCTGATAGGGGATGTAGCGGTTGGTGCCGTCGGGTCCCCACCGCCATCCGTGGAACGGGCACTCGACACAGTCGCCGACCACCTTGCCGCCGTGGCCGATGTGCGCACCGAGGTGCCGGCAGTGGCCCGACAGCACGTGCAGCTCGCCGTCGGTGTCACGGTAGGCGACCAGGTCTTCGCCGAAGTACCGCAACGGCCGCGTCTCGCCGACGCGGAACTCGGGGGACCAGCCGATCATGAACCAGCCTGTCACCTTCCAGGTGAACGGAACCTTCACGCACCAACCTCCCGCCGTCGATACTGAATACGTTACAGTATAGATTTCCGCCGAGGAGGCGTGCACGATGGTGACAGATACGACGGTGGCCGACGAGCTTGAAGCGATCCGGCAGGTGAAGGCTCGATACTGTCGATTCCTCGACACCAAGGACTTTGAGTCTTGGCGCACGGTGTTCACCACCGACCTCGTCGCCAAGGTCGACTTGGCGGTCTCGACCGGTGGCGCGGATCAGATGACGACACCGGCCCTGGCGGGTATCGATCAGTTTGTTCCCGCCGTGCTGGCCGCCGTCGGCGACGCTGCGACCATGCATCATTGCCACACTCCCGAGATTGCGCTCACCTCTGACGAGACCGCGACAGCCATCTGGGCGATGGAGGACTGGGTCGTCTTCGGCGACGGGCGGGAATTACACGGTGCGGGTCATTACCACGAGACCTACGAAAAGCAGGACGGCACATGGCGGATCAAGACCCTGCACTTGACGAGGACCATCCAGCAGTTGGTGGGTGATTTCTCGGCGCACCTGCCATCGTCGACTCCGGTGCGGCCCAGTCCGTCGAAATGAAGCGGTGCCGGATCAGCCACTGGTCACCCGCCGGGACGAACATGTCCCGGTACCGGCCGTGGTGGTCAAGACCGATCTCGGTGAACACGGTGAAGTAGGACGTGACCCTCGCGTGCTGGCCGGTGATCTCGAGGAAGCGGATGTTTGTCACGTTGTGCCGCACGACGCGGGTGGCACCCGATCCTGCGGCGACGGTGGCAGGCGCTGCGACACCGGTGAGGAATTCGACGATCGCGGCGCGCCCCCGCACCGGGTCGCGGCCACGCAGTTGCAGTTCGCCGTCCTCGCAAAAGGCTTGCGCGAACTCGTCGAGTCGCAGCGAGTCGCCCGACCAGCTGTAGTGGGCGAGGGTATCCCGAATCCGTTCGCGCGCGACGAGCTCCCAGAGATCCATCCTGCTATCCCTGAGACGAATCGAACAGATACGACCCGACGGTCGTCACCCGATCGTCGGCGCCTTCGTCGTGCATGGTTACCCGGACCGCGACCGCGCCATTGGCGCCGGCGAGTGGTTCGCCTTCGACGCGGAACGGGCCGACCTTGCCCCGGGCGAGGAACATCACGTGCGACGACACGCCCTGCAGGTAGTCGGTGCCCGCGATGCCTGCGGCGAGCTCGGCGGCGGCGGTTTCCAGGACGACGAACTGGGGTCCGATGTGCAGCGCCGCGTCGGGTGAGGCCACCCCGTCGGTCAGCTCAGGCAGCGCCCAGTGGCCGTCGGCGCGGCGGTGGCCGCCGAACACCTGCCACAGCGGCGGCAGGTCGGGCGAGTCGACCACGGCGATGGGCGCCACCGCCATTTTTTCGAGTCCCTCCGGTGGCGTGCCGATGCTGATGCCTTGGCCCTCGGTCAGGGCAAGAACTCGATTGGGCTGATCGGCGTCGACGATCTTCGAGCGGCTGTAGCCCATCTGGCGCCCGCGCTTCAGATCCTCCGACACGATCTCGATGCGGCGCACGTCGCGGCCCGGGTCGAGGATCTGGCAGGAATGGATCACCGGGTTCGGCACCGCCTCCAGGTCGGACATGTGGCCGCCCTCCGGAGACGCGATGCCGAGCACCGCCAGCAGCAGCCCACCGGTCGCGTTTCGCATGTCGCGGCGAAGCGTGACGGTGTCGTCGACCGGGCCGAGGTCCATCTGCTTGTAGGTGCGACCGATGTAGCGGTAGCTCAACAGCCCGCCCCAGCGCCGGCGCAGTTCGGCGGCGTAGGCCTCGGGCTGATCGCGGAGCTCACGAATGTCCCGTGGCATTGAAATCTTCCTTCCGCTGTGTGCTGCGGTACTGGATCACCGGCGCAGGCGCCTCCCCGCAGCGGTTACCATCCTGGTCAGCCGGAACGGCACCGGCGCTTTGGAGGTATGCGAATGGGCGATCCCACCCGCACCGCCCGCGAAGTTGTTGAACTGTACAACCTGTCGGTGTGGAACGAACGCAACTTCGATATGGCGGACGAATTGGTCGCCGACACGATGATCCGCCATGAAGTCGGATCGGGACACGCCGTGACCCGCGAGCAGGTGCGTAAGGGCATCGAGGACTTTCTGGCGCTGTTCGACGCGTTGCACTGGCACCTCAATCTTGTCGTCGCGGGTGACGACGGCGAGCACGTCGCCGTCGTCTACGACGGGACGATGACCAAGGGTGGCGAGAAGGCGCACTGCGCAGGCATGGAGGTGTACCGCGTCGTCGCCGGCGAGATCACCGAGATCTGGAACGGCGGCGACAAGCAAGGGCTTTGGTTGTGACGCGGGGAATAGGCTTCAGCGATGCGGATTAGCCTCATTGCGGGTCTCAATAACACATCACCGGTCGACACCTGTGTCCGCGACCTGACCCAGGCCGCCAACGAGGGGTTCACAAGGGTCTGGATGACCCAGATGCCCTATGACGTGGACCTGCTGACGGTGCTCGCCGCGACGTTGCGGGAGGTTCCCGACATCGACGTCGGCAGCGCGGTGCTGCCGATCCAGAATCAGCATCCGATGCAGCTGGCTCAGCGTGCGCTGACGCTGAACATGATCGCCAATGGGCGGTTCACCCTCGGCATCGGCGTAACGCACCGGGTGGTCACCGAGGGAATGTGGGGCATCTCCTGGGACAGATCGGTGCGACGGCTCAGCGAGTACCTCGACGGTCTGCTCCCGCTGCTCGTCGGCGAGGATGTAAACGCCGAAGGCGAGCTGGTGACCACCAGGGGAGCCTTGCAGATTCCCGGTGCCCCGGCGCCCGAGGTGTACGTTGCGGCGCTGGGGCCGCAGATGTTGCGGGTCGCGGGGCGGCGCGCGGCGGGCACGATCACATGGATGACCGGCCCGAAGACCTTGCGGGAGCACATCGGCCCGACTCTTCGCGCCGCGGCGGAAAAGGCGGGTCGTGAGCAGGGATCCGTCCAGGTGGGGGCCGCGCTTCCGGTCAGCGTCACCGACGATGTGGGCGCGGCCCGTTCGCTGGCCGCGCAGCGATTGGCGATGTACGGGCACCTGCCGTCCTACCGGGCGATGCTGGACCGCGAGGGCTACGCCGGTCCGGAAGACGCCGCGCTGATCGGCAGCGAAGAGACTGTGACCGAACGTCTCGACGAGCTGTGCGCTGCCGGCGTCGACGAGTTCAGCGCCGACCTGTTGGACCCGTCTTCGGAAGGGCGCGAGCGCTCGCGAGCCTGCCTGCGCGCCTGGGAATCTCGGGCGTCTAGTTCCTAGTCAGACCCGCCGCCGCTTCGAGTTCCTGCAGCGCCGGCTCGACGGCGTCGGCCAAGTCGGCGATGTCGCTTGCGATCTCGGGTGTGGTGACGAAACCGAAGTCGACCGATCCGCGATAGGAAAAGCAGGTGACGTTGAGGCCGACGTCCATCACCAGCGGGCCGATCGGCATCAGCCGCTCGACCACCGCGCCGTCCAGGTACAGGGCGAAGTCGGGGCCCGGCACGTTGGAGATGACGACGTTGATCGGGGCCAGGCTGCGGCCGATCCCGCTTGCCGTGTACGCGCGAGCGGCCAGCGACAGCAGGCCCGGCGGTGTCGTCTCGGTCAATCCCATGATCTGATGCGCGGTCAGTGCCTTGGCCATCTCCTTGGCGCCCTGAGAATTCGCGTAGATGGCCTCGATCCGCTTGGTCGGGTCGGCGATGTCGGTGGCCAGACCCACCGTCATTGTGCTGATCTGGTTGCCGATGTCCGTGTTGCCCTCGGCACGGGTGGAAACGGGTATCTGAGACAGCAGGGGCTTGTCGGGTAGTTCGCCGCGATCGTCGAGATAGTTGCGTAGCGCCCCTGACACCAAAGCCATGACGACGTCGTTGACCTTCACTGCGTAGGCTTCCTTGACCGCCTTCACCCGGTCCAGCGGCACGCTCGCTGCGCTGACGCGACGGTGCGGCGAGATCGGTGTGTTGAAACGTGTTGTCGGCGCATCGAAATAACGAGGTGGCTTGTTGGCGATGCCGCGAGTGGCCAGCGTTTGTCGCAGTGTCTGCTCGATGAGCCGCGTGATGCGGTATGGCGTCTTGATCCCGATGTTGATGAGGCCACCGAGCATGCGCAACTCCTGCCGCGGAATGCTGACGCCGACCAGTGACCGATCGACCTCAATCGAGGGTGGGCGAACCTCGGGCGTGGCGTCCAGCAGGATCTCCGACAGACCCGCGCCGGACATCCCGTCGATCACGGCGTGGTGCATCTTGGTCACGATCGCTGCGCGCCCGTTCTGCAGACCCTCGATGAACCACAGTTCCCACAACGGCTTGGATCGGTCGAGTTTGTACGACATCAGCCGACCGACGAGTTCGTCGTATTCTCGGCGTCCGCCCGGCGACGGGACCGCAATGTGCCTGATGTGGAAATCGATGTCGAGATCCTCGTCCTCGACAAACCATGGTCTGTCCAACCCGAGCGGCGCACCGGCCACCCGCCACCGCAGCTGCGGCAGCTCAGGCAAACGCGATTGGATGAGCTTTCTGACCGACTCGAAGCTGAAATCCGGCGCGTCCGAGGGATCGCAGATCGCCGAGGCACCGATGTGCATGTGCCAGCTGGGTGATTCGGCAAACCAGAAAGCTGCGTCCGTGCTCGACAACCGATTCATGGCCTGACCCTACGGCGGCAGCGCGGCGCGCGAGCCGAAATGACCGACCGGGCGGGGCCGATCTGTATCGGACGCATTACTGTAATATCTTCGGCATGAGGCTCCCCGGCGGTGCGGATAGCCGGGACCGCTGGTGATGATCAAGGAATTCGGCGGGGTGTTACCGCGGGCGTTGACGGGACTGAGGTCGACGGACTGGTCACCCGCGTCTCCGCGGGGTCTGCGCCAGTTGGTCGAGGTGGTCGCCGACCAGCTCGCCTTGACGGGGATGTCGTTGCTGAGCGGCGGCGAACCACCGCCCGCGCGCCCGCCCAGCGCGTATGCCGCTGCGGCGCAGGAATTGTCGGCGCTCGGCGTCTCCCGCGCGCACGCGCATCCGCCACCATTGCGCGTTCGCTCGCTGCGCCGGCACCGGATCGGCCGGCTCGGATACGAGCTGCTGACGTTCGACCATGATCCGTTGTTGCCGAGTTCATTTGAGGCCGAGCAGCTTTGCGGGCCCGCGACCGCGGGAGCGTACCTGTGTCGGCACAGCGATGGTCGGCGGCCATGGCTGGTCTGGGTGCACGGGGCGGGTCAGGGCCAACCCCTGGACCTGCTCTTCTCGCGGGCCGGCCGCCTTCGTGATCTGGGCTTCAACGTCGCGCTGCCCATTCAGCCGGGCCACGGCTATCGGCGCAGCACGTGGCCGGCGTATCCGGACCGGGAGCCACTGGCGAACGTCGCCGGCATGATGCGTGCCGTCTCAGAGGTTCGTGCGATCGTCCGATGGATTGAACCGGAGGCGACCGGCATCGCGGTGTCCGGGGTTTCGATGGGCAGCCCGGTCGCCGCGCTGGTTTCGCAGCTCGAGAGCCGTGTCGACGCGGTGGCGGTGTACACCCCGATTCTCGGGCTGAATGCGATGATCGCCCACCACCTCGCCCGCGGCGGACCGTCCAGTGAACGCTTCCGCCCGCTGCTGGCCTCGGCCGAGGTCGCCGCCATGACCTCGGTGATCGACCCGTTGAGCCTCGAGCCGCTGGCGCTCCCACATCGGCGGCTGATCGTTGGCGCGCTGCACGATCAGATGGCCCTGCGCGAGCCGGCGCTCGCGCTCCATCGACGGTGGGGCGGTCAGCTGTACTGGTACGACGGCAGCCATGTGGGACACATCTTTTCCCGCCGTATTCAGGCGGTCACCGAGACGTTCCTTTCCGCCGCGCTCACGGGGTGATCGCGGTGCGGCTCACCGGTTCCGCCGTGGCCTGCCTGCTGTAGATCCCACGTTGCAGTGCGGCCAGCAGCGCGTTGCGGGTCTCACCGGGACCGATGAGTTCGTCGAAACCCATGTGCTCGGCGGATCGGAACGAGGCTTGCAGCTCCGCCTCGCGCAGTTTGGCCGCGACGTCTTGTTCGGCGTGCGAGGCCCGGCTGAGCGCGGCAGCGCTCATCGCGCCCATCGTTGCCCCCGGGTACGCGAAGGTCGCGACCTGGTCGTCGAACCCGAGCAGCGACATCACCATGGAGCCGAACCCGTACGCCTTGCGCAGGGTCACGTGCAGCTTCAGCGTGCTGGCGGTCGTTTGGGCGGCGAACATGCGTGCCCCGCTGCGCAGCACGCCGGTGCGCTCGGACTGACTGCCCGGAAGCATCCCGGGGTTGTCGGCGAGGAAGACGATCGGGAGATGGAACGAGTCGGCCACCGTGATGAAGTGCGCCGCCTTGTCGGCGGCGTCGGCGTCGATGGATCCGGCCAGCACCTTCGGCTGGTTGGCCACGATCGCGACGGGCTCGCCGCCGAGGTGGGCCAGCGCGCAGATGATCGCGCGGCCGAACGACGGCTGAACCTCGAACCAGTCCGGCCGGTCGAAGACCACGTCGAGCACGGCGCGCATGTCGTAGATGCGGCGGTTGTCACGGGAGACGATGTCGAGCAATTCCGGTGTGTCGCGCGGGCCGGTTCTCTCGCTGCCCGGCAGTGCGCACGGGTAGGACCACGCGCTCGACGGGAAGTACGACAGGTATCGGCGGATGTCGTCGAGCACGGCCTCGTCGTCGTCGGCGACGTTGTGGATCACTCCGCTGGGCACCGCGACCGCCGGGCCGCCGAGATCCTCTTTGGAGATGTCCTCTCCCGTCGACTCTTTCACCACCGGCGGCCCGGCGGTGAAGATCGCACCCTGGCGGCTCATGATCCTGAAGTCGCACACCGGCGCGACGAGGGCGCCATGTCCGGCCGACGGCCCGAGCACCGCGGCGACTGTCGGGACCAGACCGGAGCACTTCGCTTGCGCGAGTAGATCGGTCGGGGTTCGCCCGTAGTGGCCTCCGGGACGGAAACCGGCACCCTCGAGCACCATGATCAGCGGGATCTTGTTGCGCAGCGCCAGTTCGGCGAGCCGATAGCGTTTCGAATTGCTGCCCGGCGCGATCGTGCCGGCCAGGGTGGTGAAGTCCTCGGCGCCGACCATCACCGGACGGCCGTTGACGAAGCCCGAGCCGGCGACGATTCCGTCGGCTGCGGCTTCGCCGCCGACGAGAGTGCCGAACTCACAGAATGTGCCGTCGTCGAGCAGGCGTTGGACACGCGCACGGGCGTCGAGTTTGCCCTTCGCCCGGTGCTTGGCCAGCCGTTCGGGGCCCCCCATCGCCCACGCGTGCTGGCGGCGGCGGTCGAGGTCGTCGAGGGTGTTCTCCCAGCCCTCACCGCTCATACCCCACCTCCTCGGCGCAGGACGCCTTCGCCTTGACGATACTGAATCGCTTACTGTAGCTCCCATGACAGTCGCGCAGGCGCCGCGGTTGATGATCGACGCCGCCATCCCCAACCAGCTCTCGCGCGTGCCCGGGGACGCGGCGGCTCTCGAAGGTCAGGGTTACGACGGGTGCTGGTCGGCCGAGATCAATCACGATCCGTTCCTTCCGCTCATGCTGGCCGCCGAGCACACCTCGCGCGTGGAACTCGGCACCAGCATCGCCGTGGCGTTCGCACGCAGTCCGATGACGGTGGCCAACGTCGGCTGGGACCTTCAGGGGTACTCCGAGGGGAGGTTCATCCTCGGGCTGGGGTCCCAGATCCGGGCCCACATCGAGAACCGGTTCAGCATGCCGTGGAGCCGGCCGGTGCACCGGATGCGCGAGTTCGTGCTCGCGCTTCGGGCGATCTGGTCGTGCTGGCAGGACGGCACCAGGCTGCGCTTCGAGGGTGACTTCTACACCCACAAACTCATGACGCCGATGTTCGTCCCCGAGCCTGCGCCGTATGGCTTTCCGAAGATCTTCATCGCGGCCGTCGGCGAGGCGATGACCGAGATGTGCGGCGAGGTGGCCGACGGCATGCTCGGCCATGCGTTCACCACGAAGCGCTATCTCGATGAGGTGACCATTCCGACGCTGCTGCGCGGAATCAAGCGTTCCGGTCGCGATCGGCGCGACGTTGCGCTGATGTGCCCGGTGTTCGTCGTGACAGGGGAACGAGAGTCCGAACTTGCCGCGGCCGCCGCGGCGACCCGTAAGCAGATCGCGTTCTACGGCTCGACTCCTGCCTACCGCAAGGTGTTGGAGATGCATGGCTGGGGCGGCCTGCAGGACGAACTGCGCAGGCTGTCCCTGCGGGGGGACTGGGACGCGATGGGATCGCTCATCGACGACGAGATCCTCGACGCGTTCGCGGTCGTGGCGCCGATCGATGCCCTGGCCGCGAAGCTTCGCAGCCGCTGCGACGGCGCTATAGACCGCGTCCTGCTGGGCCTGCCGAAGACCGTTTCCACGGCACGGGTCGGCCAGATACTGCACGAGTTGCGCACGCCCTGAAGGAGATTCTCAATGACGTTGTCAAGCCGCCACGGTAGTGATTGGGGGTTGGTAGACGGCGTGGTCGCGGAGCATTGCCCACAGGACGTTGAGGCGTCGGCGGGCCAGGGCAAGGACGGCTTGGGTGTGGGTTTTGTGTTCGGTGCGTTTGCGGTCGTAGTAGGTGCGCGAGGCCGGGTCTGTGCGGATGGCGATTTGGGCCGAGAGATAGCAGGCGCGCAGCAGGCGTCGGTCGTAGCGGCGGGGGCGTTTGAGGTTTCCGCTGATGCGCCCGGAATCGCGTGGTACCGGTGCCAGCCCGGAGACGCCGGCAAGGCGATCGACGGATGTGAAGACGCTCATGTCGCCGCCGGTGGCGGCCAGGAATTCGGCGCCGAGGGTGACGCCGAATCCGGGCATGCTCAGGATGATTTCGGCGTGGCGGTGGCGGCGAAATCGGTCCTCGATCATCGTTTCGGTTTCTGCGATTTCGGTGTCGAGGCTCATCACCTCCTCGGCCAGTCGGGCCACCATGGCCGCGGCCAGTTGTTGTCCGGGTACCACGGTGTGCTGGGCGTGGGCGGCTTCCAGTGCGGTGGCCGCGACGGCATCGGCGTTGCGGGCCTTGCGTTTACGCAACCACGCCGCCAGCCGAGCAGCACCGGCGCGGCGCAGCCCGTCGGGGGTTTGGTAGCCGGTGAGCAGGATCAGCGCAGCCTTGCTGTTGCTGTAATCGAAGGCGCGTTCCAGGGCGGGAAAGTACTCCAGCAGCTGCGCGCGCAGCCGGTTGATCGTCCGGGTGCGATCAGCCGTCAGGTCAGTGCGCCGGGCCGTGAGGATGCGCAGCTCCACCGCGATGTCATCCCTAGGGCGCAGTGGCTGCAGATCGCGGCGCATCCGGGCCTGATCAGCGATGATCGCGGCGTCCTTGGCGTCGGTCTTGCCCTCACCGCGGTAACTGCCCGATGCGTGATAGACGGTGCGGCCGGGAATGTAGATCAGCCGCTGTTCGGCGGCTATCAGCAGGCTGATCAGCAGCGCGGCCCCGCCGCCGTTGAGGTCGATCGCCCAGGTGACCTCGCCCCCATCGGCCAGCGTCGTCACCGCCACCATCAATTCCAACAGCACCGTCTCATCGTTGGAGACTCGCTGCGACAACAGGCTGCTCCCGTCAACATCGATGACCACGCAATGATGATCAGACTTCCCGGCATCGACACCGACCCACAGTTGTTGGGGCACAACCACCTCCGCTCTCGTCGTAGTTGCCATCAACCCAGCAGACGACCACGCCGGCGTGTCCTTACACAGCGATCAAATCGCATCTCTCAATTAGCGGTCGAGTCGTCGCGGGACGCCGGGCGGCCAATCTCCTTCCGCCATCAAACTCGGCAACACCATGAAAGCCATACCCGACGTCCCTGGGCGATTCGAAGCCTAAGGCCGACGGCATCGATCACCCTGCAAGAAAGGTAAGGATCCCATGTCGACGACTCCGACGTCCGACGCCACCCCGCGACCGCCCGACGGCGACTGGCTGGGAACTCCGTTCCTGTCGCTGCGGCGGGATCCTCCGTTCGCGATCTGCACGATCGACCGGCCCGAGGCGCGCAACGCGCTGACACCGGCGATGTACTTCGGAATCCGTTACGCGCTGGGCCGGGTCAACGAAGATCCCGACCTCGCCGGGTTGTTGATCACCGGCACCGGCGACGTGTTCGCACCGGGCGGCGACATGCGCGGCGGTGGTGCGGATGACTGGATCACGTTCGGGTCGGCGCTGTCGATGGACGTCACGCCGTTCGACTCGCTGCGCACCTCGGTGAAGCCCGTGGTGTCGGCGGTCAACGGGCTATGTCAGGGCGGCGGCTTGCAGATCGCGCTGTGCAGCGACATCGCGGTGGTCAGCGAGCGTGCGACGTTTCGCGTGCCCGAACTGTTTCGCGGTTACGCCGACACCTACTACAGCCAGGTGCTGGCGCGGCTTGTCGGGCCGGTGCGCACCCGCGACCTGATGTTCACCGGACGCGTGCTGACCGCCCAGGAGGCGCTTGACTGGGGCCTGGTGGCGCGGGTGGTTCCGCACGGCCACTTGTTGGACACCGCCCGCGAGGTGCTCGCCCAATGTTGCCGCACCGCGCCGGGCGCTCGTGCTGTCATCAAGTCGAGCCTGGACGCGTACCTGGGTTTGTACGACCGGATCGGGATGACCACGAGCCTTCGCTCGCCGGAGGCCGTTGAAGGCGTCCGCGCGTTCGTCCAGCGCCGCTCGCCGAACTGGGTACACCCGCAGTTACGGTCCGACGGGCGGCTGTAGCAGCGAGTTTCGGCCACTGGCAGCGTTTGGCAGTGCGCGGCGTGGTGCTGGCAGTGGCCGCTGAGCAGCATCAGGGGTGTTCGATCTCGCCAGCCCTGGCCGCACGAAGGAGCATCCGATGACCGCCCTGACCACCCGCCCGTTGTCCGCCTCCGCCGACGCGCTGCTGCGCTTCGCGCTGCGCGCCGACGCGACGATCACCGGCATGGCCGGCCTGGCCGTCGCGGCGTTCGCCAACCCATTGTCGACGCTGAGCGGCTTGTCGCCGACGGCCGAATACCTGATCGGCGCCGCGTTCGTGATGTACGGCGTTGCGGTGTACTACCTGGCCGCGCTGCCGTCGCTGCGAAACGTCGGGATCGCCATCAGCCTCGCCAACCTGGCGTGCACCGTGGGGACGCTCGTGATCGTGCTGACCGCCGCCGCCCCGCTGACCGGCACCGGCATCGCGGTGACCCTGGCGACGGGGCTCTACACCGCGTTCTTCGCCTACGTGCAATACCTCGGGGTGCGCCGCCTGCAGGCGTGACTCCCACATACGCCGGTGCGGAGCCTCGACGGTGGTACGTTGCGAGCCGCTCCGCACCGGCTTGTGCGTGTCTTCAGAGTTTGCGCAGCCGCAGCCGGTTGATGGAGTGGTCGGCGTCCTTGCGCAGGACGAGCGTCGCGCGCGGCCGCGTGGGCAAGATGTTCTCGATCAGGTTGGGAAGGTTGATCGATCGCCAAATTTCGCGTCCGGCGACCACGGCTTGCTGATCGTTCAGCGAGGCGTAGTGGTGGAAGTGCGAGGCCGGATCTGCGAACGCGGTGGAGCGCATGGTCAAAAACCTCGACACGTACCACTGCTCGATGTCCTCGATGCGGGCGTCGACGTAGATCGAGAAGTCGAACAGGTCTGACACCATCAGCGTCGGGCCTGTCTGCAGCACGTTCAGTCCCTCGAGAATGAGGATGTCCGGGTGGCGCACGGCGTGCATGTCGCCGGGCACGATGTCGTAGAGCAGGTGTGAGTACACCGGGGCGCACACCTTGCCTGCGCCCGACTTGACCGCGGTGACGAACCGCATCAGGGCTCGGCGGTTGTAGCTTTCGGGGAAACCCTTGCGGTGCATCAGGTTTCGCCGGTCCAGCTCTGCATTTGGATACAGGAAGCCGTCGGTGGTGACGAGGTCCACTCGCGGGTGGTGTTCCCAGCGGGCCAACAGCGCCTGAAGCACACGCGCGGCGGTGGACTTGCCGACCGCCACGCTGCCCGCGACGCCGATGACGAACGGCACCGGCCGCGCGGGCTGGTGCTGCTCGCCGAGGAACTCGTTGGTCGCGGCGAACAGCCGCTGCCGGGCGGCGACCTGCAGGTGGAGCAACCTGGCGAGCGGCAGGTACACCTCGGCGACCTCGGTGAGGTCGATCTGCTCACCGAGCCCGCGCAGCCCGAAGAGTTCCTCCTCGGTCAGGGTCTGAGGCGTCGACTTGCGCAGTTCGCGCCATTGCGCCCTGTCGAACTCGACGTATGGGCTGGGCTCGCTCGGCCGCGCCATGGGGTCATCCTTGCAGGGGTGGCGGCTCCTCTACCGTGGCGGGGTGGAGTCCGACAGCCTGATCCGCGAATACCTGTTACTGGGTCTGCGGTTCGACCGGGTCGAGTCCGGCTACGTCGACGCGTTCACCGGTGACCCGGGCCTGCGCCGCGCGGTCGAGAACGAACCGCGTCCGCGTCCGTCGGACCTGGCGCGGCGGGCCGGCGAACTGCTCGGCGAGATTCCGGCCAGCCTCGACCGGGCCCGTGCCGACTTCATCGCCGCGCATCTGCGGGCGCTGGCCT
Organism: uncultured Actinomycetota bacterium; assembly: GCA_963759655.1. Lineage (GTDB taxonomy): Bacteria > Actinomycetota > Actinomycetes > Mycobacteriales > Mycobacteriaceae > Mycobacterium. The sequence goes on from CAVXAG010000010.1 coordinate 236,648, forward strand.
GCGCCGGCCGCAGATTCGCCGGTGAGCCGGTCGGATTCGTCGACGAGGTGCGCGCCTACTTCGATGTGTCCATTGCCAAAGGCGACGCAGATCGGTATCGCCAGGCGCACGCGCGACTGTCCGACGCGTTGGGCGGCAGCGGCCGGCTTGCCGACCGCATGCAGGCCCACCGCATCGCCGACGAGATCGCGCCGCAGCGGCTGAGCGAGTGCATCGCCGCGTTCTCCAGCGCGCTTCGCGATCGGGTTCGCGCGGACTACCCGCTTCCGGACGGCGAAGTCGTGGAATACGAAGTCGTCACCGACAAGCCGTGGTCGGGCTTCAATTACTACCTCGGTGACTACCGCTCGCGCGTGGCAGTCAACGCGGACCTCAGGCTGCAGATGTCGAACCTGCCGCGACTGGTGGCTCACGAGTCGTATCCGGGCCACCACACCGAGCACTGCCGCAAACAGGCCGGTCTCGTCGAACGAGGGGGCCAGGGCGAGCAGACGATCTTCCTCGTCAACACCCCGCAGTGCCTGATGGCGGAGGGTCTGGCCGACCTGGCGCTCTATGCCGCCGTCGGCGACGGCTGGGGCAGTTGGGCCGCCGAGATCTATGCCGACCTCGGGCTGCGCTTCGACGGCGACCGGGCCGAGGCGATCGCCGACGCCTCCGCGGCCCTGATCGATGTGCGCCAGGATGCCGCGCTGATGCTGCACGACGAGCACCGCGACGTCGACGAGGTGGCCGCATTCCTGACGCGCTGGTTGCTGGTCGACGACGCACGGGCTTCCCAGATGCTGCGTTTCCTGGCGTCGCCGCTGTGGCGGGCCTACATCACCACCTATGTCGAGGGCTACCGGCTGCTGCGGGCATGGCTGGACGGCGCACCGCCCGGCGTCAGCCTCATCGAGCGGTTCACCCGGCTGCTTGACGAACCCATGATCCCGTCGGCGCTGCGCGCGTAGTTCGCCCCATCGGCCACCGATTACGCTGAAACCATGACCGCAGACTCTGTGACCACCTCAGTCGCCCCGGGCGCCGAGTACGCCGACACGGCGAGCACGGCCTTCCGCGCAGCACTACAGGTGATGGAGTCCGTCGAACCCCGCATCGCCGCCGCGACGCGCAACGAGCTTGCCGACCAACGCGATTCGCTCAAGCTGATCGCCAGCGAGAACTACGCCTCTCCGGCCGTGCTGCTGACCATGGGCAACTGGCTCTCGGACAAGTACGCGGAGGGCACGATCGGGCACCGGTTCTACGCGGGCTGCCAGAACGTCGACACCGTGGAATCGGTGGCCGTCGAACACGCCCGCGAGCTGTTCGGCTCGCCGTATGCGTATGTGCAGCCACATTCGGGCATCGACGCGAACCTCGTCGCCTACTGGGCCATCCTGGCCACCCGCGTCGAGGCACCCGCCCTCGCAGAGCTCGGCGCCAAGCACGTGAACGACCTCTCGGAGGCGGACTGGGAGAAGGTGCGCGCCAGGCTCGGCAATCAACGGCTGCTTGGCATGTCGCTGGACGCCGGTGGCCACTTGACGCACGGTTTCCGGCCGAACATCTCCGGCAAGATGTTCTACCAGCGCAGCTACGGCACCGACCCCGCCACCGGGTTGCTTGACTACGGCGCCGTTGCCGCGATGGCCCGCGAGTTCAGGCCGCTGATCCTGGTGGCGGGCTACTCGGCATACCCGCGCCGGGTCAACTTCGCGAAGATGCGCGAGATCGCCGACGAGGTGGGCGCAACGTTGATGGTCGACATGGCGCACTTCGCGGGATTGGTGGCCGGCAAGGTGTTCACCGGCGACGAGGACCCGGTGCCGCACGCCCACGTCACCACCACAACCACGCACAAGTCGCTGCGCGGACCGCGCGGCGGCCTCGTGCTGGCGACCGAGGAGTTCTCCGGGGCCGTGGACAAGGGCTGCCCGATGGTGCTGGGCGGGCCGCTGTCGCACATCATGGCCGCGAAGGCGATCGCGCTGGCCGAGGCCCGTCAGCCCGCGTTCGGTGTGTACGCGCAGCAAGTGGCCGACAATGCCAAGGCGCTGGCCGACGGCTTCCTGCGGCGCGGCGCGCGGCTGGTCACCGGCGGCACCGACAATCACATCGTGCTGCTCGACGTCACTTCGTTCGGGCTGACCGGGCGTCAGGCGGAGTCGGCGCTGCTGGACTCCGGCGTCGTCACCAACCGCAACGCGATCCCGTCCGATCCCAACGGCGCCTGGTACACCAGCGGCATCCGGTTCGGCACGCCGGCACTCACGACCCGCGGCTTCGGTGCTGCGGATTTCGACCGGGTCGCCGAGCTGGTGGTCGATGCGTTGAAGAACACCCAGCCCGGGCAAGGTTCCGCTGCGCCGTCCAAGGCGAAGTACATGATGGCCGACGGCACAGCCGAGCGGGTGCATGCCGCGGCAGCCGAGCTGCTCGCGGCCAATCCGCTGTACCCGGGCCTGACGCTTTAGCGGTGCCGAACAGGCACGCTGCGGCGAATTTTACGATTTCCACAGACTTGGGTTAACGTAACTGCATGGCACAGAAACCTGTTCTGACGCCGCTGATGGCGGAGCTGGAACCTGTGGTCGGGGAGTACTTCCACCGACACATCGACACCGCCCGGCCGTGGTACGCGCACGACTTCGTGCCGTTCGACCGCGGCGAGAACTTCCAGTCCATGGGCGGGCGCGATTGGGATCCATCACAGGTCACGTTGCCCAAACACATCACCGACGCGCTGGAGATCATGCTGATCACCAAGGACAACGTGTCCGGCCTCCACCGCGAGTTCGTCGAGCACTTCATCCTCGAGGACTGGTGGGGCACGTGGATCGGCCGGTGGACCGCCGAGGAGCACCTGCACGCGATCGTGTTGCGGGAGTACCTGGTGGTCACCCGCGACATCGACCCGGTGGCCAACGAGGCGGTCCGCGTCGAGCACGTGACGAAGGGCTACCGGGCCGACCACTTCAGCAAGGTCGAGACGCTCGTGTACATGGCGCTGCGCGAGCGCGAGGACGCCGTGTTCTGTCGGCGGCTGGCGGCGCAGGTCGACGATCCGACCCTGCGCAGCCTGGTCGAGACCATCGCCACCGACGAGGAACGCCACCGGGAGTTCTTCGATCACCTGGTCCGGCACTGCATGCGGCTCGAGCCCGCACAGACCGTCGCGGCGATCGCCGCGCGGGCGGCCGAGCTGCAGCTTGTAGGCGCCGACATCGACGCCTACAAAGACAAGGTTGCCAACGTCGCCGACGCCGGCATTTTCGACGAGAAGCTGATGCGTCAATGCATTTCGGACGCGATCGCGGCGTGGGGGCTGACCGACGCCCCGGAGCTCGCCGACTTCGTTCGCTGAGGCGCACGGCGCGCCTGAGGCGGTGACGCCGCGACCGGGGTAGCGTCGCCTTTGATGGCTAGCGACATGCTCTGCTGTCCGGGCGGTACCCGACTTTCGACTTCGACGGGACCGGCCCCGGTCCCGGTGCCGCCGCGACCGCTCAGACGCCTCCGTGGGGCCGCGCGGGCTCGAGGAGCTCTACGTGACCGATTCGCCGTCACCTGTTCGGACCTACGTGCTCGACACGTCGGTGCTGCTGTCCGACCCGTGGGCAACCACCAGGTTCGCCGAACACGAAGTGGTGGTCCCGTTGGTGGTGATCAGCGAGCTGGAGGCCAAACGCCATCATCACGAGCTGGGTTGGTTCGCCCGCCAGGCACTGCGTCTATTCGACGATCTGAGGGTTGAGCACGGCAGGCTGGATCAGCCGATTCCCGTTGGGGCGCAAGGTGGTACGCTTCACGTCGAACTCAATCACAGCGATCCCGCGGTGCTGCCCGCGGGATTTCGCACCGACACCAATGACGCGCGCATCCTGACCTGTGCGGCGAACCTCGCGGCCGAGGGGAAGCGGGTGACGTTGGTCAGCAAGGACATTCCGCTGCGCGTGAAGGCCAGCGCGGTCGGGCTCGCCGCCGACGAGTACCACGCCCAAGACGTCATCGTGTCGGGCTGGACGGGAATGGCAGAGCTCGAGGCGTCCGCCGCCGACGTCGACGCGCTGTTCGCGGACGGCGAGATCGACCTTCAGGCCGCACGAGACCTGCCTTGTCATACCGGAATTCGACTGCTGGGTGGTGGGTCGCACGCACTGGGCCGAGTGAATGCCGGCAAGCGGGTGCAGCTTGTCCGCGGCGACCGCGAGGTGTTCGGACTGCGTGGCCGGTCGGCCGAACAACGGGTCGCGCTGGATCTGTTGCTCGACGAATCGGTCGGGATCGTGTCGCTCGGGGGTAAGGCCGGCACGGGCAAGTCGGCGCTGGCGTTGTGCGCGGGGCTGGAAGCCGTACTGGAGCGGCGGACGCAGCGCAAGGTCGTGGTGTTCCGGCCGCTGTATGCCGTCGGCGGCCAGGAGCTCGGCTACCTGCCGGGCAGCGAGAGTGAGAAGATGGGTCCGTGGGCGCAGGCTGTCTTCGACACGCTGGAGGGACTGGCCAGCCCGGCGGTGCTCGAGGAGGTGTTGTCGCGCGGGATGCTCGAAGTGCTCCCGCTGACCCACATCCGCGGCCGCTCGCTACATGACTCGTTCGTGATCGTCGACGAGTCGCAATCGCTGGAACGCAATGTTCTTTTGACCGTGTTGTCCCGGCTGGGCGCCGGGTCGAGGGTGGTGCTCACCCACGACGTCGCTCAGCGGGACAACCTTCGCGTCGGGCGCCACGATGGCGTAGGCGCGGTGATCGAGAAGCTGAAAGGCCACCCGCTGTTCGCGCACATCACGCTCGTGCGCAGCGAGCGGTCGCCGATTGCGGCGCTGGTCACCGAGATGCTGGAGCAGATCACCCCGGGCGCGCTTCCCTGAGCGTCGCAGGGCCGCTGCCAGCGCTGCCCGGTAAGCTGCCTGGGTGCCTTTACCAGCAGCGCGGCACTCCCGCAGCCGCACCTGGCCGTACTGGTGGACCGTTATCAGCGTGGTCGCGGCCGCCGCGGTGCTGGTCATCGGGGGCCTGACCGGCCACGTTAAGCTGGCCAACGCCGACGACGTGGACTGCTCGAAGGTCAAGTGTGTGGCGTTCACATTCGACGACGGTCCCAGCCCGTACACCGACCGGCTGCTGCAGATCCTCAAGGACAACGATGCGAAAGCGACGTTCTTTCTGATCGGAAACAAGGTCGCGGCCAACCCGGACGGCGCCAAGCGGATCGTCGACGCCGGCATGGAGGTTGGCAACCACACGTGGGAACACCCCAACATGACGACGATCCCGTCCGCCGACATCAGCGATCAGCTCAAGCGCGCCAGTGATGCGATCGCATCCGCGACCGGCCAGACACCGAAGCTGTGGCGGCCGGCCGGCGGCCTGACCGACGACGAGGTCAACCAGGCGGCGGCGCAGCAGGGTCTGGCCGCGATCCTGTGGGACGTCATCCCGTTCGACTGGATGAACGACTCCAACACATCGGCGACGCGGTACATGCTGATGAGTCAGGTCAAGCCGGGCTCGGTGGTGTTGTTCCACGACACGTACTCCAGCACCGTCGACGTGGTCTACCAGTTCCTTCCGGTGCTGAAGGCCAACGGCTACCACTTGGTGACGGTCAGTCAGCTTCTCGGGCCGCGCGCGCCGGGCAGTGTCTACGGTGGGCGCGACAACGGGCCGACCGTCAATGACCTCACCGACATCCCGCCCGCGGAGATCCCGACGCTGGCGAGCACGCCGTCTCCCAGGCCGATGCCCAACTTCCCGATCAGCGATGTGCCCGGCCAGAATTCGGGCGGACCGAACAACGGCGCCTAACCTTCGCGCAGGCGCTCATCGGCGACCTTCGCCATCGCCAGCACGTCCAGCCGCTTGTCGAGCTCTTCTTCTGTCAGCTTGTCGCCGATCAGACCGCGGTCGATGACGGTCTGGCGGATGGTCTTGTGCTCCTTGAGCGCCTGCTTGGCGACCGCCGCGGCTTCCTCGTAGCCGATCGCGGAGTTGAGCGGGGTCACGATCGACGGCGACGATTCCGCCAGCGTGCGCAGCCGGTCCTCGTTCGCGACGAGGCCGTCGATACAGCGCTCGGCGAACAAACGTGACACGTTCGCCAGGAGTTTGAACGACTCGAGGAGATTGCGGGCCATCATCGGGATGTACACGTTAAGCTCGAACGCGCCGCTCGCACCGCCCCACGCGACCGCGGCATCGTTGCCGATGACCTGCGCGGCGACCTGTGTAACCGCCTCCGGGATAACGGGGTTCACCTTGCCCGGCATGATCGAACTACCCGGTTGCAGGTCCGGCAGCCGGATCTCGGCAAGCCCTGTCAGCGGGCCGGATCCCATCCAGCGGATGTCGTTGGCGATCTTGGTCAGCGACACCGCGATCGTGCGCAGCGCACCTGATGCTTCGACGAGCCCGTCGCGGGCCGCCTGGGCCTCGAAAGAGTTCACGGCCGTTCGCAGTTCGGCCAGCCCGGTCTGCTCCTTGAGCACCTCGACGACCTTCTTGCCGAACCCGTCCGGCGCGTTGAGGCCGGTGCCGACGGCCGTGCCCCCGATGGCCAGCTCGCCCAGCCGCGGCAGCGCGGCCCGCACCCGCTCGATGCCCGCCTCGATCTGACGCGCATACCCGCTGAACTCCTGGCCGAGCGTCACGGGCACCGCATCCATCAGGTGCGTGCGGCCGGATTTCACGACCGTTCGCCACTGGCGGGCCTTGACCGCGAGTGCCTCGTGCAGCACCTCCAGCGCCGGAATGAGATGCCGCACGGCGGCTTCCGTCGCCGCGATGTGCGTGGCGGTGGGGAACGTGTCATTGGATGACTGCGACATGTTCACGTCATCGTTAGGGTGCACGGTGACGCCGTTGCGCGCCGCGATGCCCGCGATCACCTCGTTGGTGTTCATGTTCGAGCTGGTGCCGGAGCCGGTTTGGAAAACGTCGATCGGGAACTGGTCGTCATGCTGGCCGTCGGCGATCTCGGCGGCCGCGGCGATGATCGCGTCAGCTTTCACCGGGTCGAGCAGCCCGAGGTCCTTGTTCACCTGCGCGCACGCGCCTTTGAGCAGACCCAGCGCCCGGATCTGCGTGCGCTCGAGCCCGCGACCCGAGATCGGGAAGTTCTCGACGGCTCGCTGCGTCTGTGCCCGCCACAGCGCATTCCTGGGCACTCGGACTTCGCCCATGGTGTCGCGCTCGATGCGGTATTCGTCTGCGGCAGTAGGGCTGTCGACGGCACTGTCGGCTGTCATGTGCTCCCTCGCTGGTTGTCGGTTATGGCAGCGGCTGGATCGCGCTGCTGTCGCCGGTGAAGTCGATCGCGGAGTATTCGTTCAGCTTGGACAACCGGTGGTAGGCCTCGACCATCCGGACGGTGCCTGACTTGCTGCGCATGACGATCGACTGTGTGGTGCAGCCACCGCTGTAGTACTGGACGCCCTGCAGCAGGTCGCCGCTGGTCACGCCGGTTGCGCCGAAGAAGACGTTCTCGCCGGACACCAGGTCCTCCGTGAGTAACACGCGGCTGAGGTCGTGTCCGGCGTCGATGGCCTTCTGGCGTTCCGCGTCGTCCCTCGGCGCGAGCTGGCCCTGGATCGCGCCGCCCATGCAGCGGATCGCCGCCGCGGCGATGATGCCCTCTGGAGTGCCGCCGATACCGACCAGCATGTCGGTGCCCGAGTTCGGTCGGCATGCCGAGATGGCGCCCGCCACGTCGCCGTCGGTGATCAGCCGGCATCGGGCGCCCGCGGCCCGCACGTCGGCGATGAGCTGCAGGTGCCGGGCCCGATCGAGGATGCATACCGTCATATCCGAGACGGACAGGTTCTTGACCTTGGCCACCTGGCGGATGTTCTCGCCGATCGGCGCGGTGATGTCGATGGCATCGACGGCGTCCGGGCCGACCGCGATCTTGTTCATGTAGAACACCGCCGACGGGTCGTACATCGCACCGCGCTCCGCCACCGCCAGCACCGAGATCGCGTTCGGCAGACCCTTGCTCATCAATGTCGTGCCGTCGATCGGGTCGACGGCGAAGTCGCAGTCCGGGCCGTCGCCGTTGCCGACTTCCTCGCCGTTGTAGAGCATCGGGGCGTTGTCTTTCTCGCCCTCGCCGATCACCACCACGCCGCGCATCGACACGGAGTTCACCAGCTCGCGGATCGCGTCGACCGCGGCGCGGTCACCACCCTCCTTGTCGCCGCGGCCTACCCAGCGGCCGGCCGCCATCGCGCCTGCCTCGGTGACTCGCACCAGCTCCAAGGCGAGGTTGCGGTCGGGGGCTTCGCCGCGGCGTACCTCCGATGAGCCGCTTGCGCGAAGAGCACCCGACTCCGATGAGCCGCTTGCGCGAAGAGCACCCGACTCCGATGAGCCGCTTGCGCGAAGAGCACCCGACTCCGTCATGCGGCGATTGTCCCAGAAGCGGATCGCTGGCGGCGAGCTGGGATACTGGCGGCGTGAGCAGCCAGCCGGGTCCGGTCCCGCGGGAGCAGAAGCCCCGGTTGTTGCAAGACGGCCGCGACATGTTCTGGTCGCTGGCGCCGCTGGTTGTGGCCTGCATCGTGCTGGCCGGGCTGGCGGGCATGTGCTCGTTTGAGGCCACCGGGCCGAAAACCGGTCCAACGCCGTCCTATGACGCGGCCGACGCGCTGCGCGCGGACGCCGCCCAGCTGGCCTTCCCGGTCCGCCTGCCGCAGCTCCCTGAGGGCTGGCACGCGAATTCCGGGCGGCGCGGCGCCATCGATGCCGCACGCACGTCGACCGTGGGCTATCTGACACCCGGCGGAATGTACGTGAGCCTCACCCAGAGCAACGCCGACGAGCAGAAGCTGGTCGCGTCGTTTGGGGGCGACCTCTACCCGGCGGGCGCGCAGACCGTCAACGGAGTCTCCTGGGTGGTCTATCAGGGTGGCGATAACTCGCGTCCGGTCTGGACGACGCGGCTCGACGGGCCGACGGGCCCAGCGCAAGTCGCGATAACCGGTGCCGGCAGTTCAGACGAGTTCCGTACGCTGGCGGCGGCTACCCAAACGCAGCCGCCGCTGCCCGCGCGATAGGAGACTGATGGACGCCCCGGAAGCTGATCTGACCGGCTGGACCGCGTCACCATTCACCGCCGAGGGCATCACCCACGACGTCTACCGCAAGGGTGAGGGACCCGGCGTGGTGTTGATCCCGGAGATACCCGGCATCCATCCGGGGGTGCTCGGGCTCGGAAACTGTCTGGTGGACAACGGCTTTTCGGTGGCCTGTCCGTCGCTGTTCGGCGAGCCGGGTCGGCCGGTGTCGGCGGGTTATCTGGTTCCCGCAATAGCGCGCGCGTGCGTCGCGCGAGAGTTCATGGCGTTCGCCACCAACGCGGAGCGGCCGGTGGCGCGGTATCTGCGCGCGCTGGCCCGCGACCTGAACGAGCGCACCCCCGGCAAGGGTGTGGGCGTCATCGGCATGTGCTTCACCGGCGGCTTTGCCCTGGCGGCGGCCGTTGACGACAGCGTTCTCGCGCCGGTGATGAGCCAGCCGTCGGCGCCGTTTCCGATCACGCCGGCACAGCGGCGCGACCCCGGCCTCTCGGAATCCGAACTGCAGCGCGTCGTCCAGCGGGCCACCGATGAGGGTCTCTGCGCGATGGGCCTTCGGTTCACCCGCGACCCCGCGGTGCCGGGTGAGCGTTTCGACACGTTGCGTCGGCGACTCGGCGACGCGTTCGAGGTGATCGAGATCGACTCGTCGCCGGGCAACGAGCATGGCTTCGGCCGGATGGCGCACTCGGTGCTGACCCTCGAGGTGCGCGAGAAGGACGGTCACCCCGCCTACGAGGCGCGCAACCGCGTCCTCGAGTTCCTCAACGAGCGGCTGCGGGCTGCCCCGTAAGTGCCACTGTGCGGTTGCCCTCCGCCTCGATCTCTTTGTATAAATCGATGTAGTACGGCAGGCACTCGCGCATCGCCTTGTCGGTGGTGTACAGCGGCTCATAGCCCAGATCTCGTCGGGCCTTGGCCACCGAGAAATAGTTGTCGAGGTAAAGCCGTTCCACCGCAAGAGGTTCCAGGGGTGGGGCCGGCAGGTTGAACCGGAAGTGCGACCGCTGCCAAACGGTCATCACGAAATGGATGAACCGACCCGGCACCCGCGCATGAGGCCAGTGCGCTCCGCACGCCTCGACGACGGGCCGCGCGAACTCGAACATGTTCACCGGGTCGTCGTCGTTGATGAAGTAGGCCTGGCCGGGTGCCGTGCCGCCCTCGAAGAGGTGCTGCGCAGCGAGGATGAGCCCGTGCACCAGGTTGTGCACGTACGAATTGTCCAGGCGCGCACGCTTGCTGCCGATCAGCACCTTGACCTGTCCCGCCACCACCCGCTCGAACACCTTGCGGAACATCGTCTGGTCGCCGCGACCCCAGATGCCACTCGGCCGGATCGAGCACGTCGACAGACCGCCGACGCCGTTCTGTGACAGCACGAACTTCTCTGCCACCACCTTGGTTTCGGTGTACAAGTCGGCGAACCGGTCGGTGTAGGGAAGCGTCTCGTCGCCACCGGAGATGGCCTTACCGCCGATCACCACGCTGTTGCTCGCCGTGTAGACGAACCGCTTGACGCCGGCCTTCTGCGCCGCGTGCACGAGGTTCCTGGTTCCGCCGACGTTCACCGCGAAGCTGCGGCGCCGGTACTCCTTGGTGACCGACTTCCCGCCCATCAGCTCGATCAGCGCGGCGGTGTGAAAGATCGTGTCGACACCCTCGACCGCGGCGGCCACCGAGTCGACGTCGGTGATGTCGCCCACCACGGTCTCCAGCCGCGGATGGTCGGCCATCGGTGAGGGCACTCGGTCGAAGGAGCGCACGAAGTATCCGCGGGTCAGTAGCTCGGCCACCAGGTTGCACCCGACGAAGCCGGAGCCGCCGGTGACCACGACTTTGCCGAGTTCGGTCGTCAATGAAGCGTCAGCCATGCCCGGCAGCCTAACTGAAACCTGTTCCAATTACGAGCATCCTTCGACAAAGAGGGATGCGGGTCAGTCGTCAGCGTCGTCGCCGCCGGCCAGCGCGTCCTCCACTCTCTTGCGTGCGCCGGCTAACTGCTTCTCGCAATGTTTAGCCAGTTCTTCACCTCGTTCCCAAAGCTTCAGCGACGAGTCAAGGTCTAATCCACCCTGCTCGAGGAGCTGCACGACTTCGATCAGTTCGTCGCGCGCTTCCTCGTAGCCCATTTGACTAATGGGTGTAAGGTTCGGTGCCGATTCCGGCTGAGTCACGACAGATCCTCACCCGAGCTGACGGCACCGAACGCGCCGTCGGACACCCGCACCCTCAGCTGCCTTCCGGCGGGTGCGTCGCCGACGGAGCGCAACACCACCGCAGGCGCACCCGCGGGGATCGCCTGCACGACCGCGTAGCCGCGAGCCAGCGTCGCCGCGGGCCCGAGCGTGGCCAGCCGCGCCGACAGGTGCCCGACGCGGTCCGCCTCGGCGGTGACCAGCCTGCCGATGTCGCGACGGGCCGCGGTGCGCGCCCGACGGATCTCCTCACTGCGCGCGGACAGCATCTGCAGTGGCGCAGCCAGCACCGGCCGGCTGCGCAGCTGATGCACGAGCCGCTCCTCGCGGCTGACCCACTGACGCAGGGCCCGCGCGCTGCGACGTCGCAGATCGGCGAGCAGCGCGCGTTCGGCGGCCATGTCCGGCACGATCCGCTTGGCCGCGTCGGTCGGCGTTGCCGCGCGCACGTCGGCGACCAGGTCGCACAGCGGGTTGTCGCGTTCGTGCCCGACCGCGCTGACCACCGGCGTGGTGCACGCGGCGATCGCTCGGCACAGCGTCTCGTCGGAGAACGGCAGCAGGTCCTCCACGCTGCCGCCGCCGCGGGCGAGGACGATCACGTCGACATCGGAACGTCCGTCGAGCTCGCGCAGTGCGTCGACGATCTGCGGCACCGCGTTCGGTCCCTGGACCACGGCGTTGCGCACCTCGAAACGCACGGCCGGCCAGCGCGCGGTGGCGACGGTCGTGACGTCGCGCTCGGCCGCGCTGGCGCGCCCGGTGATCAGGCCGACAGTGGTTGGCAGGAATGGGATGCGCCGCTTCAGCCGGACGTCGAACAAGCCCTCGGCGTCCAGAAGTCGTCGCAGCCGCTCGATGCGGGCCAGCAGCTCGCCGATCCCGACAGCGCGAATTTCCGTGAGCCGCAACGAGAATGATCCCCGCCCCGTGTAAAAGCTCGGCTTTCCGCACACCACGACCTGGGTGCCTTCGGCGAGCCGGACAGGCGCGTTGAGCACCAGGGCGCGCGGACACGTCACCGTCAGCGACATGTCGGCCGCCGGATCGCGCAGCACCATGAACACCGTCTTGGCATCGGCCCTCGCGTTGATCTCGGTGAGCTGGCCTTCGACCCACACCGTGCCGAGTCGGTCAATCCACTTGGCCACCCTTGTGGCAACGGCCCGCACCGGCCATGGGTGGTCCGCGGAGTTCGGCGGCGCGGGTGTGGTCACTTCGCGGACGCGCGCGTGATCCTGTTGGCCAGCAGGGTCTGAAACGGCGCGCGCGCCTTGGTGGCTTCCTCGTGGGACAGCAGCGCGTCGAGTTCCTCGACACTCAGAGATTGCAGCCGGGCCCGCAGCTGGGCCAGGGTGAGCTCGTCGTAGTCGAGTTCGATGACGATCTCCGGCGGCTCTGTGGCTGCCGACTTCTTGTCGCTTGACGTCGTGGTCGACCCGGCCGGCTCCGGCGGATCGGCCGAATAGAGAGCGAACCGACCTTCCGTCCGGCGGTCGCGCTCGCTGCTCAGCGACGTCACCTCCGGGACCTCCTCCAGATCCTCGTCGAACGTGGCCCACTCCGGTTGCTCGTCCTTGGGCGGAAACAGCGTTTCAAGAGTCTCATCGCCCTTGATCACCAGATCAGCGACGTTCTGCTGCCATCGCATGACCAGGTGGGCCGCCTGGCTGGCCAGCGTCATCGGATACATGAGGATGTTCTGCGGCAGTTTCCTGGTCTCCTCGATGACGGTGGCTGCCGCCCCGACGAGCAGCCGGACCCCATACGGTGCATTAGCCATGGGACAAGCCTGCCTTAACACTGCCGCATGTCAAAAGTTGGGGCCCGCGCGTGGCAAGGGTCCGTTTTCGTCGCCGGGTGGCGTCGGACCGTACCCTGGCTCTATGCCGCCGACGATAAACATGGGGATTCCGGGTGCCGCCGGCGCGGTCGCACAGCGGCCCGCCGGCAAGCGGGTGCTGCTGGCCGAGCCACGGGGCTACTGCGCGGGGGTCGACCGGGCGGTCGAGACGGTCGAGCGCGCGCTGGAGAAGCATGGGGCGCCGGTGTACGTGCGGCACGAGATCGTGCACAACCGGCATGTCGTCGACACGCTGGCCAAAGCGGGGGCGGTATTCGTCGACGAGACCGACGAGGTTCCCGCTGGCGCGATCGTGGTTTTCTCCGCCCATGGGGTGGCGCCGACGGTGCACGAGTCCGCCGCCGAGCGCGATCTCCAGGTGATCGACGCCACCTGCCCCCTGGTCACCAAGGTGCACAACGAGGCGAAGCGTTTCGCCCGGGACGATTTCGACATCCTGCTGATCGGGCACGAGGGGCACGAGGAGGTGGTCGGCACCGCCGGGGAGGCGCCCGATCATGTTCAGCTTGTTGACGGCCCGGAGGGCGTCGACGCCGTGACGGTGCGCGACGAGGACAAGGTGGTCTGGTTGTCGCAGACGACGCTTTCGGTCGACGAGACCATGGCCACCGTGCAGCGGCTGCGGGAACGGTTCCCCAAGCTGCAGGATCCGCCCAGCGACGACATCTGCTACGCCACTCAGAACCGTCAGGTCGCCGTCAAAGCGATGGCGCCCGAATGCGAGTTGGTGATTGTCGTCGGTTCGCGGAACTCGTCGAACTCGGTGCGGCTGGTCGAGGTGGCGCTCGGCGCGGGCGCCGACGCAGCCCACCTGGTCGATTGCGCCGACGACATCGATCCGTCGTGGCTTGAGAATGTCACCACTGTCGGCGTTACATCAGGGGCGTCGGTCCCAGAAGTGTTGGTCCGCGGAGTGCTGGAGCGGCTGGCCTCCTACGGTTACGGACTCGTTCAATCGGTGACTACCGCGAATGAGACGTTGGTGTTCGCGCTGCCGCGGGAAATCCGCCCGTCTCGCGGCTGAGCAGTCAACGCTCAACGGCCGCAGGCACTTTCAGATGTCGTATTCCCAGCTTTCGGCTTCCCACGACCCTCGTGGATGCCTGCGAACCGGTCGCTCCTGCCGGGACTCGGTCTCGGTTGGACTGCCTCGGTAGCGCACCCGAGAGATCGGGTGATGCGTGCCGTTGGCCATCGCAGCGCCGTTTGTCCCGGGACGGCGTTGTGGTGGGACGTCGTGGGCCTCGATCGGCTCACGACGTTCATACGGGTTTCGCCCGGTGCGGGCGGCCGGTGGCCGGCGGCGCGGAACGTCGACAGGTTCGTCGGGTTGCCACGATGGCGGTGTCCGCCGGCGCGGCCGCTCGGGGCCGAAGCTCTCCGGCAGGGGCGCACGGGTGCGGCGTGCGGGAGCCGGCTCGGCGCGGTTGGTGGCCCTGCTCTGCTGTGCCGTGCGCGCCGATGTCGGCCTGTCGACGGCATGGCGGCGCACCGGGGCCCGTTCTTCCTCGTCGTCGGGCGTTAACGAGAACATCCCGGCGATCTTGGCTGTCATCGCTGCGAATGGACCCGTGGTGGGCGTCTCGGTCGGTTCCTCGTCCGGCGCAGAACGGGCCGAGCCGACGAACCACCGGACCAATCCGATCAGCAGCACGGCTCCCGACGTGATCAACATCAGCGGGAAACGCTCTATCAGGGGGTAGGCACAGTTTATGACGACGTCTTTGAGGCCCTTGAACGTGGCGCCGTGGAAGACGTAGTAGGCGCCCGGCACGCTGATGAACAGGATCATCGGCGGCTGGACGACTGCGGTGAAGAGTCCGGATTGTCGCACCATCAGGATCGCGACGAGGCAGCCGAGCACATAGAGCGCAGCGAACACATGGGTGAGTTCCTTGCCGCCGCCGGCGTCGAACGCGAAGCCGATGCCGGTCGCTGTGACGGCGATCATCACTGCGCCCCACCACGGCACACCCGGCACATTCGGATGCACGGACCGACGTTGCGCGCTCACCGCCGACCGGTCCCGCTGAGCAGACACATGTAGACCGTACCGGTTCAACCGCAAACTCGGCTGTCAAGCGGGGCCTCGCGCGCATGTCGTGTTTGCCTAGACTGTGGACCCTGTGAGCTTGAACCTGGGGATCGTAGGTCTGCCGAATGTCGGCAAGTCGACGTTGTTCAACGCGCTGACGCGTAATAACGTCCTGGCCGCGAACTACCCGTTCGCCACCATCGAGCCCAACGAAGGCGTCGTACCGCTGCCCGATCCGCGGCTTGCCAAGCTGGCCGAGATGTTCGACTCGGCCCGAATCGTGCCTGCCCCTGTCACGTTCGTCGACATCGCCGGCCTGGTGAAAGGGGCTTCTGAGGGCGCCGGTCTGGGGAACAAGTTTCTCGCCAACATCCGCGAGTGCGATGCGATCTGTCAGGTGGTGCGGGTGTTCTCCGACGAGGACGTCACCCACGTCGATGGAGAGGTGAACCCGAAGTCGGACATCGAGGTCGTCGAGACGGAGTTGATGCTGGCGGACCTGCAGACGTTGGAGCGCGCGCTGCCCAGGCTGGACAAGGAAGCCCGCACCCACAAGGATCGCCGGCCGATGCTCGAGGCGGCTCAGGCGGCGCAGCAGGAGCTGAACGACGGCAAGGCCCTGTTCGCGGCGGGGTCGGGGACCGACGTATCGCTGCTGCGTGAGCTGAACCTGCTGACCACCAAGCCGTTCCTGTACGTTTTCAACGCCGACGAGGCCGTCCTGACCGACGAGGCCCGGGTGGCGTCATTGCGTGAGCTGGTGGCCCCGGCCGACGCGGTCTTTCTGGACGCCAAGATCGAGGCGGAGCTGCTGGAGCTCGACGACGAGTCGGCCGCCGAGCTGCTGCACTCGATCGGCCAGACCGAACGTGGGCTCGACGCGCTGGCTCGGGCCGGTTTTCATACGTTGCGGTTGCAGACCTTCCTGACCGCAGGACCAAAAGAGGCACGGGCGTGGACGATTCATCAGGGCGATACTGCACCGAAAGCCGCCGGCGTGATCCACTCGGACTTCGAGAAGGGCTTTATCAAGGCCGAGGTTGTGTCGTATCACGACCTGGTGGCGGCCGGGTCGATGGCTGCGGCCAAAGCCGCAGGCAAGGTGCGCATGGAGGGCAAGGACTACGTGATGGCCGACGGCGACGTGGTCGAGTTCCGGCACGGAGCTCCCACCAAGCCGACAAAGTAGGGGCTTGTCCCCCGCTCGGTCGATCGCAAAAGTCGTTGCAGCTCTGAAGCAACGCGCTGAAGCCTGCGCCGCCATTCACCCTACATTGCGAAGATAGTTTTCGTATGAAATTCCGATGTAACGTCCCCAGAAAAGCGGAGACGAGCGTTCAAACGGTGATCACTTAAGCTGATAAATCTCGGATAGCAAACGACTTCATATCGTATTGAGCGCGTATTTCGGTATTGAAGTCAATGCGATCGTGTAATTTTCCTCACATTCAAAGACTAGTATCTGACCTGCGGATATTGGCCTAAAACCCCTGTTTTCCTAGGAAAACAGCTATCGATTTTTGAGAAATGTAGTCTAGGTCATCTCCCGGCAAAAACGTGATCAACGCCACAGAGTTTGGCTCCCCGCAGATTTCGTTGTTAATGTCCGATGTCATGTTTGTTTTGGCTACAACAACTTTGATCGCGTTCATCCAGGGGGTCACCGGGACCCCGTATGTCACCGGTGGCGATTCTCCTGCGGGAACGGATTGTTCTGGTTTGGCTTCGTGGGTATCGAATCTGGCCACCGGCCGGCCCGCGTACGGGAACCGGTTCCATACCTCCAACGAGGAAGCTGCCCTGCTGGCTCGTGGTTTCCGGTACGGCACCGGTGGGCCCGGTGACCTGGTGATCGGCTGGAACGGCGGCCACACGGCCGTCACGCTGCCGGACGGCACCCCGGTCTCCAGTGGTGAGCACGGTGGCGTGGCCATCGGTGGTCTTGGCGCTTACCAGAAGCAGTTCAACCATCACATGTTCCTGCCGTTGGACGGGCAGGAGAATCTCGACGATGATTCGGCGCCCGCGGATCAGCCCGCGAATCCGCCGGCGCCCGCGGATCTGCCCGCGCCTGCAGATCTGCCCGCGCCTGCGGCCGGGCCCGTTGTGGTCCAGGTCGCGAACACCGGGCCGGTTCCGGCCACCGGGCTGGCGCCCGCGCCACCGGCCGCCGCCGGCGATCTGGTCTAGCTCGACGTGCCCTCGACACGGCCGGCCCGCGCTTCGGGCGATTGAAGCAGCGCGCCTGGCCGGTTAACCCGCCGGTCTGAAGTCGTTCCCTAGCGGGCGGGTTTGGCTTAACCTTTGCGGGGTGGAGTCACAGCATCTGAGCGTCAGCCAACTCGTGCCGGTCGAGGCGCTTCGTTCGGGCGACCCGATCACCGATGTTCATGGTGGCGGCGAGCACTACAAAGTCCTGGAATCCAAGTGCGTCTGCGACGGCTGCGTCGTCCTGGAGCTGGAGTCCAAAGCCAATGATTGCTTCCGGGTGATCGAGAAGTCGTTTCCCTCCGGCTACGAAGTGGGCAGGTCGCACCTTCGCCATTGGTGATGCCCGGCGCCGGACCGCCGCGTCTGGCGCTAGACCGCGGTCAGCCGCCGTTCCGTCGTGGCTTCCACCGGGTCGATTCGGCCGTTCACTGTCATCAACGTGACATCCACTTTTTCAGCGGCCCTGGTGCACATGCCGCGCAGCCGCTGGCTGGCCGCGCCCACGTCATCGGAGGCGATCCGCAAATACGCGGTGACGTTGAGGCGGAGCGCCTCGACCGCGAACGCCAGCCGCTGGCGCAGCCGGTCATCGACCTCGACCGCGACGTAGCGGAACCGAATCCTCATCGCTGCTCCCATCCGCCGGTGTTCCTCTCACCGTAACCGAACTGCCCGGACCACGCCGCCGGCGATGACCGATACGGTTCACGTGAAAGGGGACAGAAGGGGACCGCCGTGATATTCATCGTCGCGAAGTTTGAGACCAAACCCGAGTGGACCGACCGCTGGCCGGAGCTCGTCGGACCATTCACTGAGGCGACCCGGGCCGAAGCGGGCAACCTCTGGTTCGAATGGTCGCGGAGCCTGAAGAATCCCGGCGAATACGTTCTTGTGGAGGCATTCCGCGACGGTGACGCCGGGGCAGCGCACGTCAACAGCGATCACTTCAAGGCCGCGCAACGCGATCTACCGCCGGCGCTGGAATCGACCCCGAAGGTGATCAGCGAGACCATCGTCGCGACCGGCTGGTCGGAGTTGGCCGAGTTTGCGGTCGACTAGGGCAGCTCAACCGCGATCTCGTCCCCGAGGTCGTAGCCTTCGGCCAGCGGTAGCCTGTCACCGCTCCAAAACGACCCGGGGTCAAACCAGTTCGAGTGCTTGTGCGTGGACAACAGGCCCATCTCCTCGTACGTGATGGCGACTGTCTCCGCGCAGTAGGCGGTCTCGAGGCCGACTTGGCGGCGCTCGGCCTTCTTCCGTTCCGCAAGTTCGCGAAATCGTTTGTCCACGAATGGAATTCCGCGCGTGATGTCATTGGGCTCAGGGATGCGCCCGCGGAACCAGCGACCCGTGACCCGCATCGTGCTGGGAAACGGTGTGCCGTCCATCCTGGCGACCACCTGCAGCATCCGGTCCTCTTGGTCGCGGGTGGCGTACGGCGTGAGCTGTCGTAACCAGCATTGTTGGCCGTAGACGTTGATCCACTGCTCTACCGACTGGCGGGCGTCGTTGAGCTGGACGCCGCGCTGTTTTGTTCCGGTCCACACGTCGGTGAGCTTGTTGCCGAGCTCGGCGTGCCACATCAGCGGTGGCATGTCGTCGATCGCCACCGTCATGCCGACGTGATTGACCGGGCTGTTGGTCAGCGACTGGATCGCCCGGTCGGGTCGCGACCGGCCACGGAACAGCCAGATGTCGCCGGTGCGTGTTTCTTCTAAGGCTCGCTTGAGCGACACGGTATGCGCGTCCACGCTGGCAGCTTAGGCTGACGATGATGCGGAACATATGGAAGTGGGTGGGTCTTGCCGGGCTCGTCGGGGTCGCCGCCGGCGGCGCGCTCGTGGCACGCGATCAGCGCCGACGCAACTCCTACACCCCGGACGAGATCCGGGCGCGGCTGCACCAGCGGCTGGCCGAATCCGGCGGCGCGGGATCTGATGTCGCCGGCCCGGCGGCTGCGGGGAGCGATCTCGGCTCGTCGTGAAGGCCCCCTATTATGAGAGCCGGTTCATCCGCGCGAATCACCCGGACCGGCCACTTGCCGTATGGCTGCGCGAGACGCTGCTGCTGACGAGCGCAGGCGCGGCCAGCGCGGACGTGTGGGTCATGGTTTTCGACCCGCAGGCCCAGGGGAACCGGGCACTCAAGCAGCCGTATCCGATCGAGGACGCGGATTTCGTTTCCGACCCGTGGACGGCGCGGATCGGCGACACGACGATTGACGACGGCTCTGCCCGGGGATCGCTTCGCGGTCCGCGTTCGTCGTCGTGGGATCTTCGAATCACCGCGGGTGGTGAGCCGGTGAGACTGCTGACGGACCGTCAGTATTCGGCGCGGTTCCCGTCCGCGAAGACGACGGTCCGTTCGCCGGTGGCACGGTTCGACGGGCACGTGCTCATCGACGGGAGCAGAGTCGGTCTCGATGGCTGGACGGGCAGCGTGAACCACAACTGGGGCCGTCGCCACACCCCGGCGTACGCCTTCGGTCAAGTGTGCGGCTTCGATGAGGCACCGTCGTCGTCACTCGAAATTGTCACCGCCCGTGCGGCTATCGGGCCGGTGCCGCTGCCACCCGTCACGCTGCTGGTCTTCCGGCATGACGGCGATCAGCTCGCGATTCGGGGCGTGCTGGCCGCGCGGCGATCCACCGGCGGGTATCGGCCGTTTGAGTGGTCGTTTTCGGCCCGGTTCGGCGATCTCACGCTGCACGG
Organism: uncultured Actinomycetota bacterium; assembly: GCA_963759655.1. Lineage (GTDB taxonomy): Bacteria > Actinomycetota > Actinomycetes > Mycobacteriales > Mycobacteriaceae > Mycobacterium. The sequence continues at coordinate 256,723 of CAVXAG010000010.1, forward strand.
TGAGATCAGCGCCGAGACTTCCGACGTGATCGGACTGAATTACACCGACACCGACGGTAAGACGAAATACTGCTACAACTCGGCGATTGCTTCGTGCCGGATACGGTTGTCGGGCTCCGATTCGCTGGAGTTGACTGCGACGCGGCGGGCAATGTTCGAGATACTGACAGACGCGCGGCACCAGGACGTGCCGCTGTTGGCTTAGTGTCCCACCACGGCGCCGTCGGCCGGGAACACCGGACCGGATAGTCGCGCAAGCCCGGTCGCCTCGATGAACTCGGGCGGGTTGTTACGCATCGTCTAATGTGAGGCGGTGCTGGCCCTGCCCGAGCTGCCCGGTGTGCAACACCGCTTCGTCGACCTCCCCGGACTCAGAATGCACGTCGCCGAGGCGGGCGAAGGCGCACCGCTTCTCCTCCTGCACGGGTACCCGCAGCACTGGTGGGAGTGGCGCCACCTGATCCCTGCCTTCTCGGATCGCTATCGCGTGATCTGCCCCGATCTGCGCGGCGCCGGCTGGACCGATGCACCGCGAAGCGGATATAAAGCCGACCAGCTGGTGGCGGACGTGGTCGCCCTGCTTGATGAGTTGGGTTTGGCCAGCGCGCGGATTGTCGCCCACGACTGGGGCGCGCTGGTGGGGTTCTTGCTGTGCCTGGACCATCCCGAATGCGTGGAACGTTATGTGTCGCTGGCGATTCCGCATCCGTTCGTGAAGTTTCACCCGCAGCTGCTGGCAGCGGTGGCGCGACTGTGGTTCCAGCCCGCGATCGCGACGCCGCTGATCGGGCCGCTGCTGGTCAGCAGGGGCTCCCAACCGCTGGCCCGGTATCTGCTGAGGAGCTACACGTCTGACCCCGGTGCGTTTTCCGATCAGGACGTCGAGCTGTTTTTGGCGCCGCTTCGGGACCCGGCCCGCGCGAAGGCGGCGTCGGCGACTTATCGGGACTTCATCGTGCCGCTCTTTCAGCGGGTGATCGCGGGCAGATATCGCAGCAGGCGGCTGCGCACCCCGACGCTCATCCTGTACGGGTCGCAGGACCCGAACATGCGGCCCGAGACTCTCGGCGGCTATCAGGGTCTGGCCGACGACCTGGTGCTCGAGTGCGTCCAGGGCGCGTCGCACTTCATCGCCGACGAGAAGCCCGACGTGGTGATCGACCGGGTGACGCAGTTTTTCGCGCGCCAGTAGCGCGATGAAAATCGCGCAGACGAATGACGGTCAGCGGGTGACGAATTGCACCACGGCGTCGGTGAAAGCGTCGTTGTCGTCGCCGGCGGCGGTGTGGCCGGCATCGGCGAGTTCGACGAACTCGGCGGTCGGCACTTTCTCGAGGAAGTCGTTGACACCGTCGACGCTGACCACGTCCGAGAGCTTTCCGCGGATCAGCAGAATCGGGATCGTCAGGTCCATCGCCGCGCGCTCGATCTTCTCCACGCGCAGCTCCGGGTCGTCCTCCGGCTTGGTCATCAGCTTCGGGTCCCAGTGCCAATGCCAGCGGCCGTTGCGCTGACGCAGGTTTTTCTTCAGGCCTTCAGGGTTGCGAGGTCGCGAACGGTGCGGGAGATACTCGGCGACGGCGTCTGCGGCATCGTCCAGCGAGTCGAATCCGTTCATGTGGCTGAACATGAAATCTCTGATGCGGGCGCTCCCGGTCTTGTCGTAGCGTGGCACGACGTCCACGAGCACCAGCTGCCTCACCTTCTCCGGGCCTGCCTGATCGGCGACCAGGATCCCGGTGAGCCCACCCATGCTGGCGCCGATCAGCACGATCGGCCGGCCGATCGCCTCGATCACCCGCACCACATCGCCGCACAGCGTCTCCAGCGCATAGTCGGCGCCCGGGGCGTGGTCGCTGTCGCCGTGGCCTCGGGAATCCAGCGCCACCACGTGGAAGCCCTGCTCGCTGAGGATCTGCCCGGTGTTCTTCCACGAGAACCGGTTCTGGCCGCCGCCGTGCAGCATCAGAATCGAGGCCCGCCCGTCCGGTGCGGCGCCGTTGCCGTTCCATTCGTCGGCGACGAGTGTCACGTCGTCGACGCCGCGGTAGGTCACCGTCGTGGCTGCGCTGCTCATCCGGGTCACGGTAGCTCACGTGAGATTGGCGTTTTCACTCACATCCTGCCGTCCTACAATCTGCGGTCGTGCCACCGCGGATACGGCTTGCCGCCGACGAACGCGCCGACATCATCGACGCCGCCTACTCGTGCCTGTCCTCACCGCACGACGGGCCGGTGTCGGTGGCGGCGATCCTGGACGTGGCCGGGTTGTCGACCCGAGCGTTCTACCGGCATTTCACGTCGAAGGATGAGCTGTTCCTGGCCATGCTGAAGCGAGACAGCGATGCCGTCGCCGTGCGGCTGCGCCGCCTCGCCCTGGACACTGCGGGCGGGCCGGCCGCGCAGCTGAGGGCGTGGATTGACCACTTTCTCGGGCTGGCGTATCACCCGCGGCGGCGCGCGCACGTCGTCGTGCTGGATTCCGATGAGGTGCGCGTGGCGAAGGGCTACCGGGAGGCCAGCACCGAGCTTCGCGCCGATCGCGAGGAGATTCTCGCCGAGATCCTGCGGCGCGGCCGCGACGACGGTTCGTTCCCGCTCGCCGTGCCCGAGCGCGACGCCGCGGCGATCCATGCCGTCGTGGACCGCGCATTCGCCGCACCGCTGCTCGGCCTCGGGCTCGATCAGGAACTGCTGGTCGGCTATGTCTTGGACTTCGCGCTGCGCGCGCTGGGTGCGACGCAACCGCGATGAGTGTCGCGGGGATCGACGGCTGCGGCTAGGCGTCCTTCAACCCGGGGTGGCTGCGCGCCAGGAACGGCATGATCAAGTCTCGGGGCACCAGCCGGTAGAAGACCCCGGCGAGGCGGTTGATGCCGCCGGGCACCACGACGCCCTTGCCCGCGGCCAGCCCGTCGATCCCGGCGAGCGCCACCTCGTCGACGGTCTTCCACATCACCGCAGGCATCGCGGCTTCGGCGTCTTCGTCGCTGATGCCCGCGGTTTCGCCGAAGCCTGTTTTCACCGGGCCGGGGCACAGCGCGGTCGCGGTGACGCCGCTGCCGCGCAGTTCCCCGCGCATCGAGTCGGTGTAGGACAGCACGAAGGCCTTGGCTGCCACATACGACGCCTGCCCCGGTAGTGGACCGAATGCACCCAGCGACGCCACGTTGAGCACCGCACCGCGGCCGCGGTCGACCATGCCGGGCAGGAACCTGCTGCACAGGTCGACGACCGCGGCGACATCGACCTCGACAAGGTTGAGTTCCTTTTCCGGAACGGATTTCGCGACCGGACCGACCGTCGAGAGGCCGGCGTTGTTGACGAGGATGTCGACGGTCACGCCGAGGGCGGCGACGCGATCCGGCAGCGCGGCGCGGTCGGCGCGCACCGACAGGTCGGCCGGCAGGGCGTCGACCCGGCCGCCGAGTTCACCGGCGAGTGCGTCGAGGACGTCCGCGCGCCGGGCCACCAGTACCAGCCGGTGGCCGCGGCGTGCGAGTTCGCGCGCGATGGCTTCGCCGATTCCTGACGACGCTCCGGTGATCAGGGCGGCGCGATCGTCGGCGGGCGGCGGAAGGGTCATGCCCACGACGGTAGTGGACGTGCCACGATGTGCGGAGTGGAAGGGGTGCGGCTGGTCGCCGCGGACGCACAGTTCTACTGGATGTCGGCCAAGATGCCGAACGACCAGTTCCTGCTGTACGCGTTCGATGGCGAACCCGATGATGTGGAAGAGGCTGTGGCGCTGGTCATTCGGCGCGCCCGGCGTTGCCGGGATCTCGTCTTGCGCGTCGACGATGGCTGCCCGGTGACGTACCCGGCCTGGGTGCACCGCGACGTCGGCGCCGACCAGACGGTCCTGCACGGTCCCGCGGCGGGGTGGCAGGAATGCCTGGACGCGGTGGCCCGGCTGGCCGACGACCAGCTTGACCTGCGCGACGCGGCGTGGCGGCTGCACGTCTTCTGCCCGGTGCCCGGTGTGCCAGGTGCTGCCCAGCCGTCCTGCGTCGTCGTGCTCCAGCTCGGCCATGCCCTCGGTGACGGGGTGCGGTCGTCGGCGATGGCGGCGGAGCTGTTCGGCCGGGCATCGAACGTGCCTGGTATTCAACACAGTTCGCCGGGATGTCTGATCGCCCGCAGTATTTCTGCGGCACGGTCGCACGCGCAGCTCGAGCGCGACACCGCCGCCGGCCGCGTTCCGCCGCCGGCATCACCGCGGCCAGTTCTGAGCATGAACGGCAGATCCGGCGGCACAACGACGCTCCGCACACTTGTCTGGCGAACCGGGGAGCTGCCCGGGCCCACGGTCACCGTTGGTGTGCTGGCGTTGATCTCCGGCGCGCTGGCGTCCTATCTGCGTGACCGTGGCGAGGATTCGAAGGCGCTGGGCGCCGAGGTGCCGATGGCGAAACATCGTGTGCGGACTGCTTATAACCACTTCGGTAACGTCGGCGTCGGACTTCACCCGCAGCTGCCGTTTCAGCAGCGAACCGCGCGGATCGCCGACGAACTGCGACAGCGCCGGCGCCGAAGTGACCACCCGGCATTCGCCGCGGGGGACCGGTCGTTGGCGGCGGTGCCCGCACCGCTGCTGCATTGGGGGGTAAGGCAATTCGATGCCGACGCACGTTCGGCTGTAGTCATGGGGAACACGGTGGTGTCCAGCGTCAACCGCGGGCCTGCCGATTTGACCTTCGGGGGCCGGCCTGTGGTGCTGACGGCCGGCTATCCGGCGCTGTCGCCGATGATGGGGCTCACCCATGGCGTGCACGGCATCGGCGCCACGATTGCGATCAGCGTGCACGCCGACGATTCGGTGGTGGACGTCGACGACTACGTGGACCGGCTCGCGCTGGCGCTCGGCGATCAGAACCGTTGAGCGAGCATGGCTTGCCCGGGTCCGCTCAGATCGTCCAGTGCGGCACGGCGGCCGCCCATCACCATCAGCAGCGCCTCCCCGCTGCCCCGCACTTCGGGACCGCGGCCGTGTGACCATGCCAGATCGTCGGCGACCAGCCGGACGCCCCGCGCCCGCCACGCGCCGCGGATGGTCGGGGCGTACCGGGCGAAGTCCAGCGCGGCGCGCAAACGCTCGGCGGGAATTCGTCGGGGTATGCCCAGCGGTCGCCGGATATCCTGTTGGTGGATCATGTTGTCGGTCAACGCAATCCTGCCGCCGAATCCGGCGGTGAGTCCGCGGGGTTCGAGGTGGCTGCGGACCAGGTCGCGGAGCACCTCCGGCGAGCTTTCCGCGAGTTCGACGACCCTGAGTTCGTTGATTCGGTTCACTATCAGCCCGCCTTTGATGAAATGCCCGACCAGTTGGGCGCGGCTGAGGTTGTCGTAACCGAATGCGTGTGCGACGACGTCGCGAACGCGCCAGCCCTCGCACAGCGTCGGGGACTCCCACGCCTCGGGTGGGAGTTGGTCGAGCAACGCGGCGAAGTCCTCCCGCTCGGCGCGCGCCAGCTCCATCGGAGTCGTCATCGCAGCACGCCGAATCCCCACTTGGTGCCGAATCCGCGCCCATCGTGGTCGCGCCGCCGCCACGCCTCTCCGAAAGTGGCGCCGACCGAGCCGGCGCCGATGATTGCGAGCCGCATGACTCGCTTCTACCACGTGCTCGTTGATTCCTTCACAAAGCGCTGGCCGCGACAACCGAACACGTTCTAACGTCTGCCCATGGGATTCCTGAAGCCTGATCTGCCGGTGGTCGATTTCGCCGCGTGGAGCAAGGGCACCCGCGCCGAGAAGCTCCGCCCGATGGCCAGGCACTGGGCGGAGGTCGGGTTCGGGACTCCCGTCGCGCTGCACCTGTTCTACGTCGTCAAGATTCTGCTCTACGTCCTCGGTGGCTGGCTGTTCGCGCTCACGACCGAGGGCCTCGCGACCAACGGCCGTCACGGGTTCCTCGATGTCGGGTCCTGGTTCTCCGAGCCGATCGTGTTCCAGAAGGTCGTGCTGTATACGATGCTGTTCGAGGTCATCGGGCTCGGCTGCGGTTTCGGACCGCTGAACAACCGCTTCTTCCCGCCGATGGGTTCGATTCTGTACTGGTTGCGGCCCAAGACGATCAGGTTGCCGCCGTGGCCTGCGCGAATCCCGTTCACGAAGGGCAGCACCCGCACGCCGTTCGACGTGCTGCTCTACGCCGTGCTGCTGGTGATGCTGCTGGTGGCCCTGTTCTCCGACGGCACCGGTCCGATACCGGCGCTGCACACGACGATCGGTGTGCTGCCGGTGTGGCAGATCTGGACGATCCTGGGCTTGTTGGCCGTGCTCGGCCTGCGGGACAAAGTGATCTATCTGGCTGCCCGTGGCGAGGTGTACGCGACGCTGACGATCACGTTCTTGTTTGCCGGCGTCGACATGATCGTCGCCGCCAAGGTGGTTTTTCTGGTGATCTGGATGGGCGCGGCGACGTCGAAGCTCAACAGGCACTTCCCGTTCGTGATCTCGACGATGATGTCCAACAACCCGGTGATGCGGCCGAAGTGGCTGAAGCGCAGGTTCTTCGAGCATTTCCCTGACGATCTTCGGCCGGGGCGGTTGTCGCGGCTGCTCGCTCACGTCAGCACCGCGATCGAGATGTTGGTGCCGCTGGTGCTGTTCTTCTCCCATGGCGGCTGGCCGACGGCGATTGCGGCGCTTGTGATGGTGTGCTTCCACTTCGGGATTCTGTCGGCGATCCCGATGGGGGTGCCGCTGGAGTGGAACGTGTTCATGATCTTCGGCGTGCTCTGGCTGTTCGTGACGCACGCGAACCTCGGTCTGGCCGATCTGAACAACCCTGTGCCGGTGGCGATTCTCTTCATCGTCATCGCCGGCATCGTGATCCTGGGCAACCTGTTCCCGCGCAAGATCTCTTTCCTGCCGGCGATGCGGTACTACGCGGGGAACTGGGACACCGCGCTGTGGTGCATCAAGGCCTCGGCCAACGAGAAGATCGAACGCGGTCTCGTTGCGATCGCGAGCATGCCGCAGTCCCAGCTCGAGCGGTTCTACGGCAGCGAGGAACAAGCGCAGATCTACCTGCACATGGGTTATGCGTTCCGCGGGTTCAACACTCACGGTAGGGCGTTGCTCACGCTGGTGCACCGTGCGTTGGCAGGTCGCAACGAAGGCGATTACGTCATCACTGAAGGTGAGCGCCTCTGCAGCACCGCGATTGGCTGGAACTTCGGCGACGGCCACATGCATAACGAGCAGCTGATCGCCGCGATGCAGGAGCGCTGCCACTTCGAGCCGGACGAGGTGCGCGTCGTGCTCCTCGATGCGCAACCCATCCACACGCAGACGCAGCGCTACCGGCTTGTCGATGCCGTGACGGGGGAATTCGAACGCGGCTACGTGCGCGTCGCCGACATGGTGTCACGACAACCGTGGGATGACGACCTGCCGGTGTACGTCTACAACGACGAGCCGGCGGCGAAGAGCTAACCGCGCAAAGCGCTGCGCCGCTGGACAGCCCAGGTCTGGCGGCCGGTCAGGAACTGCCACCAGCCCAGCACCGCGCCAACGTGCAGCAGCGGAATGAACGTGAACGGTTCAACAAGTGCGGCCAGCAGCGCGGCGCCCAGACGGGCGTTGGCCACCGCACCCGTCCAGCGCCGGTATACGTGGATCGTCCAGGCACCACGATCCGGCGCCGACTCCGCGGAACACCTGCGCGAATCGCGCCACCCACAGCGCGACCACTGCGATGTGAATCACCCAGCCGGGCAGCGCGGCGCCGCGGGAGGTAGGCCGCGGGGAGTTCACCGCGAATGCGCTTTCCAGAGCGGTCACGTTTTCCCAGCTTTCGGATTTGACTCTGACACGCGCCCGAGCGCGACAGGGTTCATCCTGCACCGACAACCGGGGCGTGATGAGGGCAACGACGTGGTGGTCGGCCGTGATGGTGACCCCGGCGGAACCGGCCGAAGCGCCCCGGTCGACAATCGACGCTAGTCAACTTTCGACAGGACTTTCTGATAGGAGAAGCCCATGCCCGAAGCCGTCATCGTCGAGGCGGTACGTTCGCCGGTCGGCAAGCGCAACGGCGGACTGTCCGGGGTGCACCCGGGCGAGCTGTCCGCGCAGGTACTCAACGGCCTTCTCGACCGCGCCGGCGTCGACCCGGCGATCGTGGACGACGTCATCTGGGGCTGTGTCATGCAGGCCGGCGAGCAGGCGCTCGACATCGCCCGTACCGCAGTGCTGGCGGCGGGCTGGCCGGAGAGCGTCACGGGTGTCACGGTGGACCGGCAGTGCGGATCGAGCCAGCAGTCGATCCATTTCGCCGCCGCCGGTGTGGCGGCCGGGCATTACGACGTGGCGGTCGCGGGCGGGGTCGAGTCGATGTCACGCACGCCGATGGGCGCGTCGCTGGCCAACGGCGGCCACCCGTACCCCGAGGCGTTCCGGAATCGCTACAGCCAGACCCCGAACCAGGGCATCGGCGCAGAGATGATCGCCGAGCAGTGGGGACTTGACCGCAAGGCACTCGACGGGTTCTCGCTGGGCTCTCACGAAAAGGCGGCCGCCGCCCAGGACTCGGGTGCCTTCGATGACCAGATCGTCGCGATCAAGGATCAGGACGGCAACCCGGTGCTGCGCGACGAGGGCATCCGGCGCGGCACGACGATCGAGAAGATGGGTGAGCTCAAGCCCGCGTTCAAAGAGGACGGGGTGATCCACGCCGGTAACTCTTCGCAGATCTCCGACGGGTCGGCCGCGTTGCTGTTCATGTCCGCGGAGAAGGCGAAGTCGTTGGGGCTCAAGCCGATCGCGAAGGTCCACACGGCGACCCTGGCCGGTGCCGACCCGGTGATCATGCTGACCGCTCCGATCCCGGCCACCCAGAAGGCGCTGAAGCGGTCGGGCCTGCGGGTCGAGGACATCGGCGTGTTCGAGGTCAACGAGGCTTTCGCCCCGGTGCCTCTCGCGTGGCTGGCCGACATCGGCGCCGACGAGAAGAGGCTGAACCCCAACGGCGGCGCGATCGCGCTGGGCCACCCGCTCGGCGGTTCCGGCGCACGGATCATGACCACGATGCTGTACCACATGCGGGACAAGGGGATTCGTTACGGCCTGCAGACCATGTGTGAGGGCGGCGGCCAGGCCAACGCCACCATCGTGGAACTGCTGTGACGAGTACTGAGGCCGGGCCCGCGGCGCTGGTAGCGCGCCGCGGGAACGTCGCGGTGATCACGATTAACCGCCCGGCGGCCCGCAACGCGGTCAACTCGGCGGTCAGCATCGGTGTCGGTGACGCGCTGGAGGCCGCGAATAACGATCCCGATGTCTGGGCCGTGGTGATCACCGGTGCGGGCGATCAGTCGTTTTGCGCCGGGGCGGATCTCAAGGCGATCTCGCGCCGCGAGAACCTGTATCACCCTGACCACGGCGAGTGGGGATTCGCCGGATATGTGCACCACTTCATCGACAAGCCGACCATCGCGGCGGTCAACGGCACCGCGCTCGGTGGTGGCACCGAGATCGCGCTGGCCAGCGACCTGGTGGTAGCCGATGAGCGTGCGACGTTCGGGCTGCCCGAGGTGAAGCGCGGCCTCATCGCCGCCGCGGGCGGCGTCTTCCGCATCGTCGACCACCTGCCCCGCAAGGTGGCGTTCGAGCTGCTGTTCACCGGCGACCCGATCTCGGCGGCGGACGCCGCCAAGTGGGGGCTGATCAACGAAGTCGTTCCCGATGGCGGGTCGCTTCAGGCGGCGTTGGCTCTCGCAGATCGCATTACGGTGAACGCGCCGCTGTCGGTTCAGGCCAGCAAGCGGGTGGCCTACGGCGTCGACGGCGGCGTGATCACGGACGAAGAGCCGAAGTGGACTCGGATGTTCAACGAAGTCAAGGCGCTGTTCAGGTCGCAGGACGCCAAGGAGGGCCCGTTGGCGTTCGCACAGAAACGGCAGCCGGTATGGAAAGCACAGTAGGGCCGCCGCGATGAAACGCCGGGTCTTTGAGGCGGAGCACGAGCAGCTTCGCGAAACCACCAGGGACTACATCGAACGCGAGCTGGTGCCGCACGCGCAGAAGTGGGAGCGCGAGCGCATCGTCGACCGCTCGGCGTTCGTCACCGCCGGTAAGTACGGCCTGATCGGGTTCAACATGCCGGAGCAGTACGGCGGCGGCGGATCCGACGACTTCCGGTTCAACGCCGTCATCGACGAGGAGATCGCCCGCTACGGAGGACCCGCGCCATCGCTGAGCCTGCAAAACGACGTCGTCGGCCCGTACTTCAAGGGGTTGTGCACCGAGGAGCAGAAACGACGCTGGCTGCCCGGCATCGCCAGCGGGGAGACCATCGTCGCGATCGCGATGACCGAGCCTGGCGCCGGCAGCGACCTGGCGGGCATCCGCACGTCGGCGGTTCGCGACGGGGACGACTGGATTGTCAACGGCGCCAAGACGTTCATCTCGTCGGGCATCAACTCCGACCTCGTCATCGTGGTCGCTAGAACTGACCCGGCAGCGGGTCATAAGGGCTTCACGCTGCTGGTCGTCGAGCGCGACATGACGGGATTCACCCGCGGCCGCAAGCTCGACAAGATGGGCCTGCACGCACAGGACACCTCAGAGCTGAATTTCGAGAATGTGCGTGTGCCGTCGTCGAACGTGCTCGGGCAGCAAGGTCGCGGCTTCTACCACCTGATGCACAACCTTCCGTCGGAGCGGCTGTCCATCGCGATCTCGGCGATCGCGGGTGCCCGCGGGACATGGCGCGAGACTCTGCAATACACGAAGGACCGCAAGGCGTTCGGACAGCCGATCGGCAGCTTTCAGCACAACCGTTTCCTGCTCGCCGAGATGGACACCGAGCTCGACGTGTCCGAGCGCTACGTCGACCGCTGCCTGCAGGCGGTGGTCGATGACGAGTTGACCGCGGTGGAAGCAGCCAAGGCGAAGTGGTGGTGCACCGAGACCGCCAAGAAGGTCATCGACGGCTGCGTGCAGCTGCACGGCGGGTACGGCTACATGATGGAGTACCGGGTGGCCCGCGATTACGTGGACTCGCGCGTCCAGACCATCTTCGGCGGCACGACCGAGATCATGAAGGACATCATCGGTCGCGACCTGGGCCTCTAGCCGGCCGGTGGGGCCGTCGTGGACGTCGCCGATGTCGCCGATGTCGTTGTCGTCGGGGAGGTGCTGCTCGTGCTCGGACCGACGACCGGCGGCGGGGCAGCCCCGACGTCCAGCACCGTGTCGATGATGTAGATCCGCGCGTGGCCGGCCACGATGCCGCCGCAGAGGACCTTCGCGGTGTCGTTGACCTTGATGCTGTCGCCCTTGCCGGTCACGTTGATCTCAGACCCCTCCTGGGTCGGCCGCTGGCCCTTCACATCGTCAACACCAAGCAGGCCGAGAAACACGTGATAGTCGAGGAGTTTGGTCAGCGCGGCCGGGTCGGCCTTCAGGGCGTCGAGTTGCGTCGGCGGTAGCGCCGCGAATGCCGCGTTGTTCGGCGCGAATATCACGTACGGGCCGTTGTCGAGCATCGGCGCGAGGTTGACTGCGGGGTTGAACGCACCCGAGACCGCGGAGTTGAAGGTGCTGATGTCCGGGATGGCGGCCAGCGCCGTATCGGTCTGTTTGTCATGCAGGTCCTTATATCCCGGCACCTCCTGCTTGAACGCATCGCAGCCTGGCCCCTGCGGGTCGGGGAACTCAGCCGTGGTCGGCGGGTCGGCATATGCGGTGATCGCCAGCGGTACCGACCCGGTGATCGCGGCGATCGCCACGGCAGCGCCCAACGCCTTGCTGGTCAGAGTCTTCACTTCGTGCTCCTCAACTTCTCAGGTCGCATGGCATGTTAGGGGCATTTGTCACACAACGGCAAAACGAGAGCCCGACGCCGGGCTCTACGGTGACCGGACGCTCCACCCGCCGATCATCGCCGTTCGCAGCCGTACGCCGCAGTATCGTCCCGAAGCGAGGGTGGGCCCGAAGGCCTCCGTGGTGGTTATGTGACGTTGGCCGCACAGGCCGGCGTCGCGTGGCGCGTTAGTCCAGCTTGTCGCGGAACGTCACCCACACGTCGCCGGTGTCATGCACGCCGCCGGGCCGGTCCATCGCGTCCAGGATCGCATCGGTCTGCTTCGGGTCCAGTTCGACAGGGGCGATCCGGTCACCGTTGTCGTCGCAGATGTCGTATTCGAACTCCAGGGGAGTGAAGCGATTGAGCCAGTGCGAGACCGTGACGTCCTTGCCTTCGGCGTTCGTGATGGTGCCCGTCAAGAAGAAGCCGCCGGCCTTCTTGAAGCGCCGATGGACCGCGACCTGCAGATGAGCGAGGAAATGGTTGGTGAGTTTCAGCGGCAGTTCCCGGTCGGCGCAGCGAAGCGTGGCCATGTCTCGTCTCCTTCGATGGTCGTCTTCCCACCAGCCTTCCAAGCTACGGTGGCCGTGTGCGAGTCCTCGTCACCGGTGCCACCGGGTACGTGGGACCGCGCGGGCTCGACATCCTGGCCGACCCGGCGCCGACCGGCAGGTCGGCGTGACCGGCCTGCCGGCCGAGATCAAGCAGATCGCCACCACCGTCGCGGTCCCGTATCACGAGCCACCCGCGGTGGTGATTCGGCGGCGGATCGTCGTCGCGCTGGTGCTCGTGGTCGGCACTGCTGTGCTCGGCTTCACGCTGACGCGGCGTCCGGGGGAGCCGTCGTTCTATTGGCTGACCTTCGTGTTGGCCGCGGTGTGGACGGTGGGTGCGTTCGCGTCCGGGCCGCTGCACCTCGGCAGCATCTGCTGGCGTGGCCGCCATCAGCGCCCGGTCATCACCGCAACGGTGATCGGGGTGATGCTCGCCGCCGTGTTCGTGGTCGGCGGGTTCCTCGCACGCGAAATCGGCCCGCTGCGGGAGTTGATCACCGGTGTCGTGAGGTACTCCGGCTACTCCTCGCTGTGGCTGCTGGTCGTGATCACCGTGGTCAACGGTGTTGCCGAGGAGCTGTTTTTCCGCGGCGCGCTCTACACGGCGCTGGGCCGGTTCTATCCGGTGCCGGTCTCGACGGCGCTCTATGTCGCAGCGACACTGGCGAGCGGCAACCCGATGCTCGGGGTCGCTGCGATCGTCCTCGGCGTCACCTGCGCGTGGGAGCGGCGGGCCACCGGCGGCGTGCTGACTCCTGCGCTCACCCACGTCGCCTGGGGGTGCGTCATGCTGCTCGCGCTGCCGCCGGTTTTCGGCCTCTGATAAGGCGAACATAAAGATTGCGAGTGCTCACTATCTATGTTAGGCTCCCGTCATGACGTATGACGTGATCATTCGCAACGGCCTGTGGTTCGACGGAACCGGCAAGGCCCCGCAGACCCGCACCCTTGGCATTCGTGACGGGGTTGTGTCCGCTGTGTCCGCGGGGCCGTTGGACGAGACGGGCTGCCCCGACGTGATCGACGCCGCGGGCAAGTGGATCGTTCCGGGCTTCATCGACGTGCACACTCATTACGACGCCGAGGTCCTGCTGGATCCCGGCCTGCGCGAGTCGGTGCGTCACGGCGTCACCACGGTCCTGCTGGGCAACTGCTCGCTGTCGGCGATCTATGCCGACTCCGAGGACGCCGCCGATCTTTTCAGCCGGGTAGAGGCGGTGCCTCGCAAGCACGTCATCGGTGCGCTGGATGCCAACAAGACGTGGTCGACGGCCGCTGAATACGTCGAAGCGCTCGACAACCTGCCGCTGGGGCCGAATGTCAGCTCGATGCTTGGCCATTCGGACCTCCGGACCTCGGTGCTGGGCCTGCGCCGCGCGACCGAAGACAACGTGAAGCCGACCGACGCAGAACTGGACAAGATGGCCGCGTTGCTCGACGCGGCGCTCGACGCCGGCATTCTCGGCATGTCCGGGATGGACGCGGCGATCGACAAACTCGACGGCGACCGCTTCCGGTCGCGTGCTCTGCCATCGACATTCGCGACGTGGCGGGAGCGACGCAGGCTGATCAAGGTGTTGCGTAAGCGTGGCCGGATCCTGCAGAGCGCGCCCGACGTGAAGAACCCGGCGTCGGCACTTCTGTTCTTCCTGTCCAGCAGCGGGATGTTCGGCCGCCGCAAGGGCGTTCGGATGAGCCTGCTGGTGTCGGCGGACGCCAAATCCAACCCCGCCGCGGTGCACGTGTTCGGGCCCGGCACACGACTTTTGAACAAGGTGCTCAACGCGAGCATTCGCTTCCAGCATCTGCCCGTTCCGTTCGAGCTGTACTCCGACGGGATCGACCTGCCGGTCTTCGAGGAGTTCGGCGCCGGCACCGCGGCTCTGCACCTGCGCGATCAGCTCGAGCGTAACGAGTTGCTGGCTGACACCGGGTACCGCCGTCGGTTCCGCCGCGAGTTCGACCGTATCAAGCTGGGTCCGTCGCTGTGGCACCGCGACTTTGACGACGCGGTCATTGTCGGATGCCCGGACAAGACGTTGGTGGGCAAGAGCTTCGGGCAGGTTGCCGCCGAGCGCGGCCTGCATCCGCTCGACGCGTTCCTCGACGTGCTGGTCGAGAACGGCGAGCGCAACGTCCGCTGGACGACGACCGTCGCCAACCACCGGCCTAAGCAGCTGGACAGGCTTGCCGTCGAGCCGACCATCCACATGGGCTTCTCCGACGCTGGCGCGCATCTGCGCAACATGGCGTTCTACAACTTCTCGCTGCGGCTGCTGAAGCGCACGCTGGACGCCGAGCGGGCGTCAGAGCCGTTCATGACGATCGAGCACGCGATCCATCGCCTCACCGCGGAGGTCGCCGACTGGTTCGGCCTCGACGCCGGGACGTTGCGCGAGGGCGATCGTGCGGACTTCGTCGTGATCGATCCCGCCGGCCTCGACGAATCGGTGGACGGCTACTACGAGGCGAAGGTGCCTTTCTACGGGGGCTTGAGCCGCATGGTCAATCGTAACGACGCAGCCGTGGTAGCGACCGGTGTGAACGGCGAGATCGTCTACCGCAGTGGCGAATTCCGCGAGGGCTACGGCACGACCGCTAAGTCAGGTCGCTTCCTGCGGGCGGTCCGGTCAGCTCCCCGCGCCCGCGTTGGGGTCTGACATGGCCAGAACCCAGCAGCAACGCCGCGAGGAGACCGTCGCGCGTCTGCTCGACGCCAGCATCGCCACGATCGTCGAGGTCGGATATGCGCGGGCGTCGGCGGCCGTGATCACCAAGCGGGCCGATGTGTCGGTGGGAGCCCTTTTTCGGCACTTCGAGACCATGGGCGACTTCATGGCGGCCACGGCATACGAGGTGCTGCGCCGTCAGCTCGAGTCGTTCACCAAGCAGGTCGCGGAGATACCGGCCGACGGGCCGGCGCTCGAGGCGGTCCTGGAGATCCTGCGCGACATCACCGGCAACCCGACGAACGCGGTGATGTACGAACTGATGATCGCCGCCCGCACCGATGAGAAGCTCAGGGCCACTTTGCAACACGTGCTCACCGAGTACGGCGCGAAGATCTTTGAGGCGGCGCGCGCATTGCCCGGAACCGAGAATGTGCCCCAGGAGACTCTCGCCACGCTGGCAGCGACGCTCACGAACACGTTCGACGGCGCGGCGATTGTGCGCGCCGTGATGCCGCTGCCCGACATCGATGCACAACAGATTCCGCTGCTGGCGTCACTGCTGGGTGAGGCCTACGGCATGAAGGCCTCGTCTTAGGTATCGGCCGTCCTAGGTATCGGTGAAGGTGGCCGGCCGGCGCTGCTGGAACGCGAGCGTGCCCTCGATGAAGTCATGCGATCTGATCAAAGCCGACTGGCCGACCATCTCGCGCTCGAACGCGCCCTCGAGCTCGGTGAGTGTGGCGGCGTTGATCGCCTCCTTGGTCTTGCGCAGCGCTACGGCAGGGCCGTTCACCAGTGTCGTGCACACCTTGTCGACCTCGGCGTCGAAGGTGTCGTCGGGGTAGACGGCTGTCACCAGGCCCCAGTCGAACGCCTCGCGAGCGGGAATCCGTTCGGCGAGCAGGGCCATTCGCATCGCGCGAATCCGACCGACCGCCGCGGCGACCAAAGCCGACGCGCCGCCATCGGGCATCAGCGCGATCTTGGTGAACGCCAGCATGAAGAACGCCTTCTCCGATGCCAACACGACGTCGCACACCAGCGCCAATGACACGGCGACCCCGGCGGCGGGACCATGCACGACAGCCACGGCCGGCTTGGGCAACGCCGCGATGGAGCGGACCGCCCGGTTCGCCTCGCCGATGATCCCGGTGGCAGAACTTCCCCCGCCGCTCTTCTGGTCCTCCTCGCTGATCCCGGCACCCGAACTGAAGCCCCGCCCCGCACCGGACAGTCGGACCAGCCGCACTCGGTCGTCGCTGCCGGCGCGCTCGACCGCGTCGGCGATGCCCGTCAGCATCGTCTCGGTGAGCGCATTGAGGCTGTCCGGGCGGTTCATCGTGACGGACAGCACGCCGTCGACGAGGGCGATCGAGAGCCCCTGGACGGTCGGGTAGGCCTCGATGCTGGAATCGACGGTGGTCATGGCTACACCTTAGGTGCTCTGTATAGTTCGACCAACCAGTGGGTCGGGTCGCTGGCTCACCGATGAAAGGAGCCGATCAGTGGAGATCAAAGACGCCGTAGCCCTCGTCACCGGTGGTGCGTCCGGCCTTGGGCTGGCGACCACCAAGGCGTTGCTGAATGAGGGCGCACAGGTCGTCATTCTTGACCTGCCGAACAGCAAGGGCGTTGAAATGGCCAACGAGCTCGGCGATCGTGCGCGCTTCGCACCGGGCGACGTGACCGATCCGGCGTCGGTGACCGCCGCGCTCGACGTCGCCGACTCGCTGGGGCCGCTGCGCATCGTCGTCAACTGCGCGGGTACCGGCGACGCGATCCGGGTGTTGTCCAAGCACGGTGTCTACCCGCTGGAGAACTTCCAGCGCGTGGTGAACATCAACCTGGTCGGCACCTTCAACGTGCTGCGACTCGGCGCTGAACGGATCGCGAACGCCGAGCTGCTCGGCGAGGAGCGCGGCGTCATCATCAACACCGCGTCGGTGGCGGCGTTCGACGGCCAGATCGGACAGGCCGCGTATTCGGCGTCCAAGGGCGGTGTCGTCGGCATGACACTCCCGATCGCGCGCGACTTGGCCAGCAAAGGAATTCGCGTGGTGACGATCGCGCCGGGTCTGTTCGACACCCCGCTGTTGGCGATGCTGCCGGAGGAAGCGAAGAAGTCGCTCGGTGCCCAGGTTCCGCACCCCAGCCGCCTCGGCAAGCCCAGCGAGTACGGCGCGCTGGCCGTGCACATCGTCGAGAACCCAATGCTCAACGGCGAGGTTATTCGCCTGGACGGCGCGATCCGGATGGCCCCGAGGTAGCGCTGACGAGGGAATCCACCCGGTCGCGTCTGCCGATCCTCCTAGCGTGTCAGCGCTTGGTGCACGCTGACGACGATCTGCTTGCCCGGCGGGTCCGGCTGCGGGTTGAAGGCGCTGATCGGCTTGCCCGGCGGGTCGGGCTGCGGGTTGAAGGCGTGCGCGGTGCCCGAAGCCAGTCCCACTGCGAGCAGCGCGGCGCCGGCCGACAGGGCGGCCTTGCCGGCCAGCTTCTTGATGGTGTGGGTGGCGGTCATGATTTTCCCTTCGGTCCTGCCGGCCCCGTCGTGGCCGGTCACGTCAAGGTTGCGGCCCACACCTTGGCGGATTCTTGGCGGCTGCACACCTGTCCGGCCCGTTCGATCCGATGAGCCGCTTGCGCGAAGAGCAGAAGGCTCCGATGAGCCGCTTGCGCGAAGAGCAGAAGGCTCCGATGAGCCGCTTGCGCGAAGAGCAGAAGGCTCCGATGAGCCGCTTGCGCGAAGAGCAGAAGGCTCCGATGAGCCGCTTGCGCGAAGAGCAGAAGGCTCCGATGAGCCGCTTGCGCGAAGAGCAGAAGGCAGCAGAAGCCAATGCAGCGCCGAGCGAAGGGATTGGATCAAATGACGATGAGAACGTCCCGGCCTAATTGCCGGCTGCGCGGGAGCAAACTCGCGCGCTGAGGGTGTCCGGCCGTGCTGTCAGACAGCAGGGGCCAGCGGGTGCCAATCGTCCAGCTGCTCCGAGGTGTCGCCCTCTACCAACACATCACCGTGGTAGAGCACGTCGAAGTCAATCTTGATGACGTCAGCGCTGCTGTCATCGATCCACATGCCTCAGAGCGTATTGATCACCATTAAGAGGACCTTGAGTCACGGTTCGGAAAACGGTGGCAATTCTTACCGGCCGGTAGGTTGGCATCCTTGACCACAATGAGTTACCACTGATAAGTTACCGCCGGTAAACTGCCTGCCGGAGGGACCCAGCGTGCTTCCTGGAATCGCTCGACTTGCCATCGCGGCACCGCGGCGCATCATCGCCGCGGCGCTGTTGGTGATGGTCGCAACCGCAGTGTTCGGTATCCCGGTGATCAAAAGCCTGTCGGCGGGCGGCTTCCAAGACCCGACCTCACAGTCGGCACAAGCCCAGAGGATGCTCTCGAAGACATTCGGTCAGGGCGATATGGGGCTCGTCATCACCGTCACCTCGGATGCGGGTGCGCAGAGCCCCGCCGCGCGGTCGGTCGGCACGGACATTGTTCGTCAGCTGCGGAATTCGCCGTTCGTCGCCAACGTCGACTCGGCATGGACGTCGCCGCCGTCCGCCGCGCCGGCGTTGGTGAGCAAGGACGGTACGACGGGCTTGATCGTGGCAGGCATCTCGGGTACCGAAAACGAGGCGCAGCAGCACGCCAAGGCCCTCGTCGGTCAGGTGGTGCACGACCGCGACGGCGTGACGGTCAAGGCGGGCGGCGAGGCGATGATCTACGTCCAGATCAACAGCCAGAGTGAAAAAGATCTGCTGCTGATGGAGTCGATCGCGATCCCGTTGAGCTTCATCGTTCTGGTCTGGGTCTTCGGTGGTCTGCTCGCGGCCGCGCTGCCGCTGGCGGTCGGCGGGTTCGCGATCCTCGGCTCGATGGCGGTGCTGCACGCGATCACGTTCGTCACCGACGTGTCGATCTTCGCGCTGAACCTCAGCGTCGCGATGGGCCTGGCGCTGGCGATTGATTACACGCTGCTGATCATCAGCCGGTACCGCGACGAAATCGCCGACGGCGCCGACCGCGACGAGGCGCTGGTGCGCACGATGGCGACCGCGGGCCGCACCGTGCTGTTCTCGGCGATGACCGTCGCCCTGTCGATGGTCGCGATGGTGCTGTTCCCGATGTACTTCCTGAAGTCGTTCGCCTACGCCGGGGTTGCGGTGGTGGCATGCGCGGCGGCCGCGGCGATCATCGTGACACCGGCTGCGATCGCGTTGCTGGGTGACCGGCTGGATTCATTGGATGCGCGCACGCTTGGCCGCCGGCTGTTCGGCCGGCCGGAGCCGGTCAAGAAGCCAATCCAGCAGACGTTTTGGTATCGGTCCACGAAATTCGTGATGCACCACGCGATTCCAGTCGGCCTGGCGATCATCGCGCTGCTGTTGTTGCTCGGCGCTCCGTTCCTGGGTGTGAAGTGGGGCTTCCCCGATGACCGTGTGCTGCCGCAGTCGGCGTCGTCGCGCCAGATCGGTGACAGCCTGCGCACCGACTTCGCCGTCGACGCCGCCACCGACGTGGTCGCGGTGATTCCCGACGTGTCGGGTGTCACGGGAGAAGAGCTGACCCGCTACGGCGCAGATCTTTCCGAAGTGTCCGACGTCTCGTCGGTGTCGACGCCGAACGGTACCTACGTGCGCGGCGCGCTGGTCGGGCCGCCCTCGGCGGCGACCGGCGTCAAGGAAAACCGTGCATTCTTGACGATCGTCAGCACCGCGCCACTGTTCAGCCAGGCCTCGGAGACTCAGCTGGACCGGCTGCACGCCGTTCGCGGGCCGGCGGGGCACGACGTGTTGCTCACCGGGACGGCGCAGGTCAACCGCGACAGCAGCGACGCCGTCTCGTCGCGGATACCCGTGGTGCTGACCGTGATCGCGGTGATCAGTTTCGTGCTGCTGTTCATGCTGACCGGCAGCGTCGTGCTGCCGCTGAAAGCGTTGCTGCTCAACGTGTTGTCGCTGACGGCTGCGTTCGGTGCGCTGGTCTGGATCTTCCAGGACGGCCACCTGGGTGCCTTCGGGACCACACCGACGGGCACTCTCGTCAACAATGTGCCGGTGCTGTTGTTCTGCGTCGCGTTCGGGCTGTCGATGGACTATGAGGTCTTCCTGATCTCCAGAATCCGCGAATACTGGCTGGACTCGGGGCGCACGCGGGCCGACAACGACGAGGCCGTCGCGCTGGGCCTGGCCCGTACCGGGCGGGTGGTGACAGCAGCGGCGCTGCTGATGGCGATCTCGTTCGCGGCGCTGATCGCCGCTCAGGTGGCGTTCATGCGGATGTTCGGCCTGGGCCTCACGCTCGCGATATTGGTGGACGCCACGCTGGTGCGGATGCTTCTCGTGCCCGCGTTCATGCGTGTGCTTGGGCGCGCGAACTGGTGGGCGCCGGGGCCGTTGGCGCTGCTGCACGCTCGGTTCGGTGTCAGCGAGGCGGGCGTGACACCATCCGACGAATCCTGGCGTGCCGGTACGACGGTGATCCAGACTGGTCAGCGTGTCGACTCCGGTTCGTAGTCAGGACCGCCGCAGGCGGGCGCCTCGCGGCGCCGGCGACCAGCTGCGCGACGAGATCTTGGATGCCGCCACCGAATTGTTGCTGGAGACCGGTCACGCTAAAGCGGTCTCGATCCGGTCGGTCGCCGAACGTGTCAGGGTGACGCCGCCGTCGATATACCTGCACTTCAAAGACAAGGACGCGCTGTTGGATGCGGTGTGTGCCCGCTACTTCGAGAAGCTCGACGAGGAGATGCAACGGGCCGCCGTGGGCCAGACCACCGCGCTGGACGTGCTTCATGCGCTGGGACTGGCGTACGTGCGGTTCGCGTTGCAGACGCCCGAGCTGTACCGCATCGCGACGATGGGCGAGGGACGACCCGGCAGTGACGTCGACGTCTCGCTCAACAGCTCCGCGTTCGCGCACATGCGCGCCGGTGTGGAGGCGATGATGGATGAGGGCATCTACGCGCGTGACGACTCGACCCGCGTTGCGCTCGAGCTGTGGGCGGTGGCCCACGGGGTGGCGGCCCTGCTGATCGCGAAGCCGTATTTGCCGTGGGGCGATGTCGAGGTTTTCACCGACCGGGTGCTGCGGGCGGTGTGCGGCGGCCAGATCGTGAGCGGAATCATGGGATACGACAGCTGCCCACGCGATACCGTCGAGCGGCTGATGACACTTCGGGGCCGAACGGATGCCGATGAGTAATAACCGGGTTGGCAATCCGTTCTTCGCGAGGATGTGGACGATTTTGTCGGCGCACGAGCCCGAGTCGCTGCGCAAGCTGCGCGGGGAGAACCTCGCCGGGCTGTCGGGCCGCGTGCTGGAGGTCGGCGCGGGCACAGGATCGAATTTCGTGCTGTACCCGACATCCGTGGACGAAGTGGTCGCAATCGAGCCGGAACCTCGGCTGAACGCGATCGCCGGGCGCGCCGCGGCGACCGCGCCCGTGCCGGTCACTGTCATCGACCGCGCCGTCGAGGAGCTGCAGCCCGGTACGCCGTTCGACGCGGTGGTCTGCTCGCTCGTGCTGTGCTCGGTGGATGATCAGGAAGGCGTTCTGCGGCAATTGTTTTCGCAGCTGCGACCGGGCGGCGAGCTGAGATATCTGGAACACGTGGCCAGCGGCGGCGTGCGGGGCCGATTGCAGCAGTTGGTGGACGCCACCGTGTGGCCGCGGCTGGTGGGTAACTGTCACACGCACCGTGACACCGAACGCGCGATCGTCAACGCGGGGTTTGTGCAGAAGACCACCCGCCACGACTGGACGCTGCCTTCCTGGGTTCCGATGCCGGTGTCCGAGCACGCGCTCGGCCGGGCGATTCGGCCGGCCTAGCCCTTCTCGACCAGGTCCTCGAGCCGGTCTAGTAGCCCCGGCAGCGCGTGAGCGGCGGTGTCTCCGACGGCGATGGTCGCGCTTTCGGTCAACGGTGTGCCCTCGGGGTTGACTTCCACGACGGGTATGCCCTGCGCCAATGCGGCCGATGGCAATCCCGCAGCGGGATAGACAATTCCGGACGTGCCGACCACCACCACCACGTCGGCGGTCGCAACCGCTTCGACCGCCTCCTGCCACGGCTGGTCGGGCAGCGGCTCGCCGAACCACACGACGCCCGGCCGGATCGTGCCCCCGCACTCGTGGCACACCGGCGGATCGACCGCGCCGACCGGCTCAGGCATCTCCGGCAGCTCACCGTGATACGGCTTGCCGCACCGCGAGCACCGAAAATCGAACAGGCTGCCGTGCAGGTGCGCGACGTGCTGACTGCCCGCACGCTCGTGCAGGTTGTCGATGTTCTGGGTGACCACGCGAACGTCGGCGCGGCGCTGCCAGTCCGCGACGGCGAGGTGACCGGCGTTCGGTTCGACGGCCCGCACCAAGTGGTAGCGCCACAGGTACCAGGCCCACACCACGTCGGGCTGGCGACGCCATGCGCCCGGGCTCGCGAGCTCGTCGGGATCGAATGTCTCCCAGAGCCCGGTCTGGGCGTCGCGGAATGTCGCGACCCCACTTTCGGCGGACATCCCCGCTCCGCTGAGCACCGTCACGCGCACGAATCCAACGGTACTGGTCTGCTCTTGGCGTGAGCGCTCATCGGTACGTGTCTCCTCTTCGCGCAAGCGCTCATCGGTACCTGTCTCCTCTTCGCGCAAGCGCTCATCGGTACCGCCCGCACGTTATGTTGAGCAGGTGTCCGAGTTGGCCGACTGGGTACGTCTTGAGCCGAAGGCGGCCACTCCGTTGTTCGACCAGTTGAGAACCCAGATCATCGACGGCATCCGGGACGGGCGGCTGGCCGCAGGTGCGCGGCTGCCGACGGTGCGCGACCTCGCCGCGCGGCTCGGCCTGGCGGTGAACACAGTCGCGCGGACCTACCGCGAACTGGAGACCGCCGGCATGGTTGAAACCCGCGGTCGGCTGGGTACTTTCGTCTGCGGCGTCGATCCCGGTGACGTCGCGATGGTCACTGCGGCGCGGGCCTTTGTCGAAACGGCCTCAGCGCTGGGTATCGGGCCCGCTGAGTCGATGCGCTACATCGAAACGGCGTTCGGTCGGCGCTAGCCGAACTCGAGGAGCGTGAGCGCAGGCCGGACCGGGTCGAAGACCGGAAGCCGCTGCGCCGTCCACAGCGCCAGGTTGAACAGTGATCCCCGGGCGCGGGGCAGCGGCACGTCGTGCACCACGCGGATGCCGGGCACGGCGCTGGCCAGGCTCGCGATCTGTTCAGTGGACAAGCTGAACGGCATCGGCGGCGCCCGGTATCGCAGGGATGTCCGTAACCCGTGGCGGACCACCGCGCTGAACCACGCGGGTGGCAGGTCGAACATCATGTGGCCGCCGGGGAACCGCTGGGCGCATTCGCGGATCAGGCCGAGCGCCTCGTTCGGTTGCAGGTACATCAATAGGCCTTCGGTGGTGATGAACACGCCCTGTGTGCGATCGACCGTGTCCATCCAGGAGAAGTCGAGCGCTGACTGCGGGCGCACCGAGGTCCGCGCCGAGCGGGGCAGCAGCCTCCGTCGCAGCTCGATGATCGGTGGCAAATCGACGGTCAGCCAACGAAAGTCGTGGCCGATGCCTGCCTCATCGAGCCGCCAGAAGCTGGTTTGCAGGCCTTCGGCCAATGCGACGACCGTAGCGCGAGGATGGGTGGCGAGGTAGCGGCAGGTCGTGTCGTCGAACGCCAACGCCCGCAGTGCGAGGTCCTGTCGGCTGGACACCCCGAACTTCGAAAAGTCGTAGTCGATCGAGTCCATCAGCTTTATCGCCATCGGATCGTCGATGATCGCGTCATGCCTGCGCGCTTCGTTGGCCCGCGCCCGCAGGGTCAGCAGCGCCGTCTCGGACACCCCGGTCAGATTCGTGGCGTCGGCACGGTGGCCGTTAGCAGAGGTCATCGCGGCGCCACTCTACCGGCGCAGCACCTTGTCAAGGGTGCGCAGGTTGCGAGTGGTGGTCGACGACTTGTAGCGCTTCTTGCCCATGGTCTTGCCCATCGCGCTCTGCAGCGACTTCGACCGCGGTACTTGCCAATAGATGACACCGTCGCCCCGCGCGATTCGCTCATCGGGGCCCGGCTGCAGACCCGCCAGCTCCTCGAGGACGGTGGGATCGGACACGAACGTGACGTACGAGTGGTGGCCGGGCACTTCACGTTCGAACGGGTAGGCGGCGACGATGGCAGCCACGGTGTCGATGTCGTACGCCAGCACCCACGCGTCGTAGCCGAACGCTTCCCGCAGCGCGGCCTCGGCCGTTTTTCGCACCGATGCGACCTTGGCGCCGGATTCGAGCAGCACATTGCCGCTGGCCAGGATTGTCGCGACGTTGCCGAACCCCGCGTCGGTCATCGCCGATGCCACGTCTGCCATTTTCAGGTTCATCCCGCCGACATTGACGCCGCGAAGGAACGCGGCATACTTCGTCATGCTGATCGATCGTAGAGATCATCATGTGCACGTAGGCTGCTCTGCATGGCGGCGCAGGCATTCGACGACAAACTGCTGGCGGTGATCAGCGGGAATTCGCTGGGCGTGCTGGCCACGATCAAGCGCGACGGCCGCCCACAGCTGTCGAATGTGTCGTACTACTTCGATCCGCGACACACGCTCATCGAGGTGTCGATCACCGAGCCGCGGGCGAAAACCCGGAATCTTCGCCGCGATCCCCGTGCCTCGATGCTGGTCACCTGCGACGACGGCTGGTCGTACGCCGTCGCCGAGGGCACCGCCGAGCTGAGTCCGCCGGCCGCTGACCCGCATGACGACACCGTTGAGGGGTTGATTGCGTTGTATCGCAACATCGCGGGTGAACATCCGGACTGGGATGACTACCGCCGCGCGATGGTCACCGACCGCCGGGTCCTGATGCGGATGCCGATCTCGCACCTGTACGGAATGCCGCCGGGAGTGCGCTAGCGCGTTAGCCTGTTTGCATGGCAGCGGACGACAGTTCCGAACAGGACACCAAGCGCAAGTTCCGTGAGGCGTTGGACCGCAAGAACGCCCGCGCGTCCGGCGGAGAGCAGCACAAGGATGCGGGCGCCAAGCAGCCGCCGAGGCATGGCCCGGCCGAGCCGCGACGGGAGTTCCGCCGCAAGAGCGGCTAGCGTGTCACCGCATCTGTTACCGGCACTTTCGAGTCGGTGGCCGCAGCGCGTGCCGCGATCAGCGCGACCAGAACAACCGCGATACAGATCAGCCCGTCGTCCTTCAGGCCCCACCTGACGGACATCAGCGTGGCGCCTCCCGCGATGCACAACAGCGTGCCGACGGTGGCGCTGCGCATGCCCGGCCCGGCGACGAAGCCGCCGTCCCAGCCACGCAGCGGGTTGTTCTCCAGCGGTCTCAGCGCGACGAACAGCACGCCGACCATGACGGTCATTAACGTCACCTGCACGACGCTCAGCGCGATGAAGCCGGGGGCGTGCATGTCGTAGCGCGGCAGACCGAGCGCGTCGAACACCAGGTGCATGCCCAGCAGCGCCGGCAGGTGCCAGAGGTACAGCGTCATCGCGCCGGAGTTGCCGATCGCCGCCAGCCACCACACTCGCGGCCGCTGCGCCCACCGCGAGATCGCAGGTGCGACCGCGATCGCCAGCG
This sequence comes from uncultured Actinomycetota bacterium, assembly GCA_963759655.1. GTDB lineage: Bacteria > Actinomycetota > Actinomycetes > Mycobacteriales > Mycobacteriaceae > Mycobacterium. The sequence goes on from CAVXAG010000010.1 coordinate 282,372, forward strand.
CGCACATCATGATCGCGTGGCCGGCGAGCAGCGCCGACGGCGGCGTCATGTTCGGCAGCCGCTGCCCCTGGTAGCCGACCAGGCTCAGCTCGTAGGGCCCGAACCGCACCAGCAGCACATTGACGACGAACGTCAATGCGGCGACCGCGATCGCCGCGCGTCGGCCCAGCAGACCGCGCCGGTACGCGACGCCGAACATGCCCGGGATCAGCCAGACGACGATGTTGAGGTAGCCGAGGGCGGACAGTCCGCCGACGTTGAGCCGCAGGACGTCGATCACGACGATCAATCCGTAGACCGCCGCCACCCCGGCGGCCAGTCTGGCGGTGCTGGTGATCCGGGACAGCAGCGGAATGCTGGCCAGCACGAGCACGTAGGCGCCGAGGAACCAGAGCAATTGGATGCTTGTCCCGGCGACCGGGTCATAGACGTGCTTGGGCAACACGAACCGCAGAACCCCAAGCGCGACCCCCCAGAACGCGAGATAGAAGAACACCGGACGATACAGCCGGGTGCAGCGCTGCATCAGCCAGCCGCCCCAGCTGCGGCTGGCAGACCACGAATCGACGGACGCCGCCGTGCCGGCGAAGAAGAACAGCGGCATGATCTGCAGCAGCCAGGTCAGCGCCCCGAACGCCGGCAGCGACTCGAGAAGGTTGCCCCACACGAACACCCCGTCGGCCACAGTGCTGACCGCCATGATCGTGTGGCCGAACACCACGGCGACCAGCGACACGATACGGATGACATCGATCGCGCGGTCGCGGTTCGCCGGCGTTTGCGCCGCGATCTCGGCCGGGGTGGGGAAAAGGGTCACTCACCCGAATCTACCGGCGCGCCGCGTGCGCCTCCTGCACGAAAACTGCGGCAAGGCACACCGCGGCCAGCGCGGAGACCGCCAGCGCGAAGACGATTCCGGCGGTCCGCAGTCCCCACGCCCGAGCGGCCAGGCCTTCGCCGATGACGGGCAGCGAGATCGCGACATAGGCAACGACGAAATACGTGGAACTGACCTCGGCTCGTCTGTCTGCGGGCGTCTGTTCGGCCACCGCGGCCAGGCCGCGACTGAAGCTGATGCCCTGACCCGCGCCCGCGACCACCGCGCCGGCAATCATCAGCGCCAGGCTCGAATAGTGAAGGGACGCCGCGATGATCAGCATGCCGATGACGAGAATGCCGCAGCCCACGGCGACGGCCCGATTCGCGTCGATCCGTTCAGACGCCAGTTGGGCGACCGCCGACGCGGCGAAAATCGAGCTGACGACCGCTCCGGCGACCGCAATGTTGCCGATGCCGATGATGTGCGCCACGAACGACGGTGACACCGCGGTGAACAGGCCCAGCACTGCGAAGCCGGCGAACCCGGCGGTGGCCGCCGTGATGAACACCGCGCGCACCTCGGGCGGCACAGACAGCCGCTGAAACCCGATGCGGCCGGTCCGTGGGCTGGTTTCTGGCGCGGCCAACACGCACGCCGCCGCGAGCACCATCAGCACGATGTGCACCGCGAACGACAGCTTCAGCGGTGCCGGCGCGTACTGCACCAACAGTCCCGCCACTAACGGTCCGAGACCGAGGCCGCCGATGTTGGCCACCGTCGCGATCGCCGCGGCACGGGCCCGCCAGCTGGCCGGCGCCGCCTCGATCACGGCTACGGTTGCTGTGCCGGTGGCCACGCCGGCCGACACCCCGGACAGCACTCGGCCCAGCAGTAGGTCATCGACGCCGGTAGCATCGAGGAACGCAATCGCGCTGCCGATCGCGAATACCGTTGCCAGAACCAACATTGGCCGCCGACCTCTCGCGTCGGACCAGCGACCGAGCACCAGTAGCGCGGCCAGCACCCCGCCTGCGTACGTTGCGAACACCACGGTGGTGGTCAGAACTGAGAAGTGCATTCGCTCGGAGTAGATCGCGTACATCGGCGTCGGCAGCGTCGTGCCCAGCATGAGCGCGGCAAACGCGTACGCCAGGAGCGGGAACGCGAACCGTGTTCGCCAGTTATCGGGCACGCGGTTGATCGTATGCACCAGCCGCGCCACGTTAGCGAGGTTCTAGACTTGCCGCGTGGCGAAATTGCAGCTTGCGGGTGACCCGGCCGCCGACGCACTGCTCGACGACAATCCGCTGGCTCTGCTCATCGGCATGCTGCTCGACCAGCAGGTACCGATGGAGACCGCGTTCGCTGGCCCGAAGAAGCTCCTCGACCGCATCGGCAGGATCGACGCGCTCCAGATCGCCGATTACGACCCGGAGAAGTTTGCGGCGCTGTGTGCGGAACGCCCTGCGGTGCACCGGTTTCCGGGGTCGATGGCCAAGCGGATCCAGGCACTGGCACACGAGATCGTCGATCGCTACGACGGGGACGCCGCCGCATTGTGGACACAAGGCAGCCCCGACGGCACCGAGGTGCTCCGCCGGCTGAAGGCGCTGCCGGGCTTCGGCGAGCAGAAGGCCCGAATCTTCTTGGCGTTGCTGGGAAAGCAATACGGAGTGACGCCGAAGGGATGGCGCGGGGCCGCCGGGGAGTACGGCGAGTCCGGCACGTGCATGTCGGTGGCCGACATCGTCGACGCCGGGTCACTGCAGAAGGTGCGCTCGTACAAGAAGCGGATGAAGGCTTCGGCGGGCATCCCCGAAGCGACCACTGGAAACAAACCAGCGAAGAAGGGTTAGATGATGAAGACGCATTTGAATTGCCCGTGTGGTGAAGCTATCCAGGGTAGCGACGAAGATGATCTGGTCGAGAAGGCTCAGACGCATCTGGCCGAGGCGCATCCGGGCCGCGAATACGACCGGGACGCCATTCTTTTCATGGCCTACTGACATCACAGCCGGTTACGGCACGACGGTCGAGCCGATCGTCGGCAGGAACGTGCACTGCCTTTCCGCGGTCGTCACCTGACCGAAGATCGTCGACATGATGCTGCCCGAGCCGGTGTCGGCGATCGCGACCAGCGTGGTGGGCCCGTCGGGGTTGATCTCCGGGTTCGGCTTCAGCGTTGCGCTGCCGGACTTGCCCGTGCTCAGGTTGATCCATGTCACGTTCAGCGGGAGCTTCTGCTCGGCTGCGGGGCCCGGGGTGCCGATCGCAGTGAAGACAAAGGCGGTCTGGCCGGCGTTTGGGCCGGGCTTGGGGATCGGCGCCGGTCCGGCCACCGATAACGCGGTCGCGATCACGTTGCCGCCGTCGGCCAGGCAGCCGTTTCCGATTGACGGGTACATGAACTGCTGTGTCGGCGGGGCGTCCGGGCCGAAGCCCGGCGGGGCTGCGTCGGGCCCGGAGGCGTCCGGGGCCGGCGCTGGGGCCGGCGCGGCCGCGTCGGGTGCAGGCGCCGCCAACGGTGTGGAGTCGGGCGCGGCACCCGGCGCCGGTGCGAGCGCTTCCCCGAGTGCCGGCCCGACGACATGGGCGGGATCGACCCCGGTCGGCAGATGCGATTCGGCCCCGGGTACCACACCGACCGGGGGAACGTGTAATGCCCCGATCGCCGCCGACGGCGGCCCGGCGGCCGCAGCCGAATTCGGCGCCGCTGGAAGTAACTGGCTCAGATTGCCTGGCAAGGTGAAGTTGTCGGGCAGCTTGATTCCGAGACCCGGGATTGCGGTGTCCGCGGTTGGCGGCTGCTGCACGAACTGATCGACCGATGACGCGACCTGCCGGGAATCGGCGGGCGCGGCCGAGTTTCCCGCGAACGCCGACGCGGCCGCCATCAGCATCGACACGGCGTTTTGTGGGTTGGCCGCCGCCTGCTGAAGGACCGGGCTGAGTTGCTGCATCGCCGGAAGACCGGGCGCCTGCAGGATGTCGATCGGTATTGACGGCGCAGGGTCGGCCCGCGCCACGCCCGCTGTGGTGAAAGCGCCTGCGGAGGCCATCGCCAGTGCGGCCACACCGGTGAACAGCGTGCGGGTTTGTGACACCGAACGGTCCCTCTTTCCAGCAGGCATGAGCCGAACGTATCGCGGTACAGGAGCGACACAAGTTACACATGTGGCATTTATTCAACCGTTACGGACATGAGGGGGTTCGGTGACTTCCGGCCGGCGGCGCGGCGATCGCTAGAGTCGGGCGGATAGACACCACCACCAGCGCCCCGGCGCGGCCGCGCGACCGGTTGGCCGTCGTTGGGCCGCTGCTGCTCGCGCTGAGCATCGCGGCGCGGCTGGCGTGGACCTATCTGGTGCCCAACGGCGCGAACTTCGTCGACCTTCACGTCTACGTGGGTGGGGCCGCCACCCTCGGCACCGGCCATGCACTGTACGGCTTCACCTACGCCGACCAGACGCCGGACTTCCCGCTGCCGTTCACCTATCCGCCGTTCGCGGCTGTCGTGTTCTACCCGCTGCATCTGCTGCCGTTCGGACTCGTCTCGGTCGCGTGGACGGTCGGGATCATGGCGTCGCTCTACGGGGTGGTCCGTGTCAGCCAGCGGCTGCTCGGCCGCGGCAGCCACCGTGCGGCGATGTGCTGGACCGCGGTCGGGATCTGGATCGAGCCGCTGCGCAGCACGCTGGACTACGGCCAGATCAACGTGCTGTTGTGCCTGGCCGTGTTGTACGCGGTGTACAGCACGCGCTGGTGGCTGTCGGGTCTGCTCGTCGGGGTGGCGGCGGGCATTAAGCTCACCCCGGCGATCAGCGGGGTTTACTTTCTGGGCGTGCGGCGTTGGGGGACAGCGCTGTTCGCCGCTGTCGTGTTCGTTGCGACGGTGACGATTTCGGCGCTGGTGGTTGGCGACCAGGCGCGTTACTACTTCACCCATCTCATCTTCGACCCGGGCAGGGTCGGGTCGGTGGCCACATCGTTCAACCAGTCGTGGCGCGGAGGTATCAGCCGCATCGTCGGACACGATGCCGGCTACAGCCTGCCGGTGCTCATCGCGATCGCGGTGACTGCCGTGCTGGCGGTGCTCGCGTGGCGCGCGATCGGCGCGGGCAAGGCGGACGAACCGGACCGTCTCGGCGGGATCGTCGTGGTGCAACTTTTCGGGCTGCTGCTGTCACCGATCTCGTGGACCCATCACTGGGTGTGGTTGGTGCCGACGATGATCTGGCTGATCCACGGTCCGCTCCGGGATCGGCGCGGCGCGCAGATCTTCGGCTGGGGGTGGCTGGCGTTGACGCTGATCGGCCCACCCTGGCTGCTGAGTTTCGCGCAGCCGACCATCTGGCAGGTGGGCCGGCCGTGGTATCTGGCATGGGCCGGTCTGGTGTACATCGTCGCGGCGGTGGCGACGCTGGCGTGGATCGCCGCTACTGGCCGACGATCTCGTCGATCTCTCGCGCCAGCGCAAGATCGTTCTGTGTGATCCCACCTTGGGAGTGCGTCGACAACACGAAAGTGACTGTTCGCCAGCGGATGTCGATGTCGGGATGGTGGTCGGCGGCTTCGGCGCGGTCCGCGACGCGGCTCACCGCCTCGATGCCGTCGAGGAATGAAGGAAATTTCACGGAGCGGCGCAGCGCGTTGTCGACGCGTTCCCAGCCGGCGAGCCCGGGCAGTGCGGCGTCTACTTCTTCGTTGGAGAGCACGGCCATAGAACCCACCGTACTGGTGTAGCGCAGGCTGCCCGGCGCTATGACCGCGTCGTGCCGGTGCCGGTCGTCGTGGGCCGTAGCTCCAGCGCCTTTGCGCAGCCGGCGAGGATCGCCAGGAAGCTCGACCGGAGCAGCCGGGAGCTGACCGCCTCCATCGCTTTTCCGCCGCCGCGAGCCGGATGGGTGTAGGTGCTCACCCAGTCGACGTGCGTGCCATCGCCTGACGGGCGGCACGTCAGCGTGCCGCCCTCGTGGTCGAAGGCCGGGAAGGAGCGCACGATCCGGTAGGAGTAGCTGCGCGGCGAGTCGTAGGCGGTGATCTCCTCGCGGAACCACATGCCGAGGCCGGTCACCTCCCTCAGTGCACCCACCCCGGGTCCCGACGTGCCCTTCGCGAAGCCGGCCCGCAGAGCCAGTGGCGCGACGGTCAGATTGGCTGGGTCGGCCAGCCAGTCGAAGACCCGTTCCGGCGATGCGGCGATGGTGCGTTCCACATGCAGCTTGACCATCAGACCTCCTGCCTCGCAGTCCTGCTGCCGTTTCCCGGCAGCCTAGTGCTCCCCTGAGGTGCGGCAACAAGGCCACCGCCCGAACGTATACCGTCGTGCTCGAAGAGCAGACAACTCGCGAAGAGCAGATAACACGCCATGCAGAACCAGATCGTCGTCGCGGGTGCGCTGATCGTCGGCGACAGGCTGTTGGTGGCGCAGCGGGAACGCCCCCCGGAGCTTGTGGGGCGGTGGGAGTTGCCCGGCGGCAAGGTCGGACCGGGTGAGACCGACGCCGCCGCGTTGGCCCGTGAACTTGCCGAGGAACTCGGCATCGAGGTGTCTGTCGGGCCGAGGGTGGGACGCGACGTCGCGCTGGGCGACACCATGACGTTGCGCGCCTACCTGGTGACGCAAACCTGTGCCGGTGTCGCGCACGCGCACGATCACCGGGCGTTGCGCTGGGCGGTGGCCGCCGAATTGGACGGGTTGGACTGGGTGCCGGCCGACCGCGGGTGGCTGCCGGAGCTGACGCGCGCGCTGGCAGCCAACGCCGGCCGCGACCGTCGGCGTTAACTCGCACTATTGCCCGGCCTGCTGTTCATCCCCGACAAACCCCCTTCACCCCGGGGTCTTTCAGGTCGTGGTTGGCTGTGTGCCGATGAACGTGCTGCTGCGGCGTCAGTGCTGGCTCTTCGTGATCGGGTCGTCGCTCTTCGCCCTCGGCGCAGCGCCGGGATTCGCCGCGATCGCCGGCGCGACGGCCACCAACGCCCTGTGCTTCGTCGGCTCCTGGTTCTTCACCGGCGCGGCCGCCATTCAGCTGTTTCAGAGCCCGCCGCCGGCAAGCCGATCTTGGGTCGATCCGTCCGCGCGCGCTGACTTCCTCTCGGCGGCGATCCAGTTCGTCGGCACCGTGCTGTTCAATGTCAGCACGGCAGCCGCGTTGCTTGCCCACCGGATACCCGCGCAGCGCCGGTTCGTGTGGGCGCCGGATGCGGAGGGCTCCGTGGCGTTCCTTGTCAGTGCCACGCTGGCGATCGTGGCGGTGACCATCACCATCGGTGTCGCCGAGTTGAAATCACGCGACTGGCAGGCGGCCTGGGTGAACATGGCGGGCTCGCTCGCGTTCGGCACCTCCGCGGTCGGTGCATTCGTCAGACGCACTGGCGTGACCGAAGACGCGCTGCTCGCCAACGTGGGCACGTTCCTTGGGGCGCTGTGCTTTCTGACCGCCGCGCTGTTGATCCTGCCTGGCCGCTCGGCCGGCGCCGCCTCCGGCGGGGAGCTCTGACCGCTCGTTTTCACGATCACCGGGCTGAGCTGCGACAATCTCCCTCAATGGCCAGAACAGATCGACCCGAGAATCATCGTCGGAATGTCGCGATCGTCGCGCACGTCGATCACGGCAAGACGACGCTTCTCGACGCGATGCTGCGGCAGTCAGGCGCGCTGCACGAACGCGGCCCGGTCGTCGAACGGGTAATGGACAGCGGTGATCTGGAACGTGAAAAGGGCATCACGATCTTGGCGAAGAACACTTCGGTGCACCGCCACCACCCCGACGGCAGCGTCACCGTCATCAACGTCGTCGACACTCCCGGCCACGCCGACTTCGGCGGCGAGGTGGAGCGTGGACTGTCGATGGTCGACGGGGTGCTGCTGCTGGTCGACGCGTCCGAGGGGCCGCTGCCGCAGACCCGGTTCGTGCTGCGCAAGGCCCTCGCGGCGCACCTGCCGGTGATCCTGGTCGTCAACAAGACCGACCGGCCCGACGCGCGTATCGCTGAGGTGGTGGAGGCCAGCCACGATCTGCTGCTCGATGTCGCGTCGGATCTCGACGACGAGGCCGCCGCTGCCGCCGAGCATGCGCTCGGCCTGCCGACCCTGTACGCGTCCGGCCGCGTCGGTGTAGCCAGCACGACGGCCCCGCCCGACGGCCAGGTGCCCGACGGGGACAACCTCGATCCGCTGTTCGACGTGCTGCTTGAGCACATCCCGCCGCCCAGCGGCGATCCCGAAGCACCGCTGCAGGCGCTGGTCGCCAACCTGGACGCGTCGGCCTTCCTGGGCCGGCTGGCGCTGGTGCGCGTGTACAACGGCAGGCTCCGCAAGGGCCAGCCGGTGGCGTGGCTGCGCGAGGTCGACGGCGAGCCGGTGACCACCAGTGCGAAGATCACCGAGCTGTTGGTCACCGAGGGCATCGAACGCAGCTCCACCGACGAGGCGCAAGCCGGCGACATCGTCGCGGTGGCAGGCATGCCTGAGATCATGATCGGCGATACGCTGGCCGACCCGGCGCAGCCGAAAGCGTTGCCGCGCATCACCGTTGACGAGCCGGCGATCTCGGTAACAATCGGTACGAACACCTCGCCGCTGGCCGGTAAGGTTGCGGGCCATAAGCTGACCGCCCGGCTGGTGCGGTCACGATTGGACGCCGAGCTCGTCGGCAATGTGTCGATCCGGGTGCTGGACATCGACCGGCCCGATGCGTGGGAGGTGCAGGGTCGCGGCGAGCTGGCCCTGGCAGTGCTCGTCGAGCAGATGCGGCGGGAAGGCTTCGAGCTGACTGTCGGTAAGCCTCAGGTGGTCACCAGGACCATCGGCGGCAAGCTGCATGAGCCGTTCGAGGCGCTGACGATCGACTGCCCCGAGCGCTACGTCGGTACCGTCACCCAGCTGATGGCCGCCCGCAAGGGCCGCATGGAGGAGATGGCCAACCACACCACCGGATGGGTGCGGATGGAGTTCGTCGTGCCGAGCCGCGGCCTGATCGGGTTCCGGACCGATTTCCTCACCGAGACCCGCGGCACCGGCATCGCCAACGCGGTGTTCGAGGGCTATCACCCGTGGGCCGGCGACATCAAGTCCCGCCACAGCGGCTCGGTGGTGTCCGACCGCGCGGGCACGGTCACCCCGTTCGCGCTGCTGCAGCTCGCCGACCGAGGCACCTTCTTCGTCGAGCCCGGCCAGGACACCTACCAGGGCATGGTCGTCGGCGTGAATCCGCGTGCCGACGACCTCGACGTTAACGTCACGCGGGAGAAGAAGCTGACGAATATGCGCAGCTCCACCGCGGACGTCTTCGAGGCGCTCGCCAGGCCGATGGAACTGGACCTCGAGAAGGCGATGGAGTTCTGTGCGTCCGACGAGTGCGTCGAGGTGACCCCGGAGGACATCCGGATCCGCAAAGTCGAGTTGGACGCTACGGTGCGCGCCCGCAGCCGGGCCCGGGCCAAGGCGGCCGGCCGCGTCTAGGCAGAGAGGGTTTACTGCGCTGCCGATACCCTGAAGGGCGTGCCGAGACGCCGGTTGATTTTCTTCGCGCAAGTGGCTCATCGGCGGCGCGCCGTCGCGGTTGCCGGCGCACTGGTGATCATGTCGGCCTGCACGGTAAGCCCGCCGCCCGCGCCACAGAGCACCGACACGTTGCAGAAATCGGCACCCCCGCCGACACGCGCCTACCAGATCATCATGGGCATTGACTCGATCGGTGCCGGCTTTAACCCACACCTGCTGTCGGACCAGTCGCCGGTGAACGCGGCGGTCGCCGCGCTGGTGTTGCCAAGCGCGTTCCGGCCGGTGCCCGATCCGTCGACGTCCACCGGCTCGCGCTGGGAGATGGATCCGACGCTGTTGCTGTCCGCCGACGTCACCGGGAACGACCCGTTCACAGTGACCTACAAGATCCGGCCCGAGGCCCAGTGGACCGATAACGCGCCGATCGGCGCCGATGACTTCTGGTACCTGTGGCGGCAGATGGTCACCGAGCCGGGGGTGGTCGACCCGGCCGGATACGACCTGATCACGTCGGTGCAGTCGATCGACGGCGGAAAGCAGGCGGTGGTGACGTTCTCGTCGCCGTACCCGGCCTGGCGTGAGTTGTTCACGAACATTCTGCCCGCTCACATCGTGAAGGACGTGCCGGGCGGCTTCCCGGCGGGCCTGGCCCGCGCCATGCCCGTCACCGGTGGGCAGTTCCGCGTCGAGAACATCGATCCGCAGCGCGACGAGATTTTGCTGGCACGCAACGACCGGTTTTGGGCGGCACAGGCGCTACCGGACCACATCCTGATGCGCCGGGCAGGTGCCGCGGCTGCGCTCACCGATTCGATGCGCAACGGCGACACCCAGGTCGCCCAGGTACACGGCGGCGCCGCGGCCTTTGCGCAACTGTCCGCGATTCCGGATGTGCGCACCGCGCGGATCATGACGCCGCGGACCATGCAGATGTCGCTGCGGGCTGTGCAACCGAAGCTCGCCGACGTGCGGGTGCGCAAGGCGATATTCGGCCTGCTTGACGTGGACCTGCTTGCGGCCGTCGGGGCCGGCAGCGATAACACCGTCACGCTGGCGCAGGCCCAGGTGCGGTCGCCTTCCGATCCGGGGTATGTGCCGACCGCACCGCCCGCTCTTCTGCAGAGCGCCGCGCTCGCTCTGCTGACCCAGGCCGGATATCAGGTGGACACCAGCGCGAGCACATCGCCGACGCCCGCGCCGCCCTCGGCCGGATCGCGGACCACCGACCCGCCGTCGCCGACACCGGAGTCGACGCGCGGGCGGATCGCTAAGGACGGCGTCCCGCTGTCCCTGGTGATCGGGGTGGCGGCGAACGACCCGACGTCGGTCGCCGTCGCCAACACCGCTGCCGACCAGCTGCGCAATGTCGGTATCGCCGCGTCGGTCCTGCCGCTGGACCCGACGGTACTCTACGGCGACGCCGTGCCGAACAATCGCGTGGACGCGGTCGTTGGATGGCACACCGCCGGCGGTGACCTGGCCACCGAGCTGGCGTCGCGTTACGGCTGCCGGGCGCTCACGGCCATTCCGGCGCCGAACGGGACGCCGCCGACGACCCTGTCGTCGACCGCTCCGTTCACTTCTTCCGCGCCGACGCCGGTCACGCCCGCCTCCGCGCCGGCGCCCGAGCCGGTCGGACCGGTGCAGGTGCCCAACAACATCACCGGGCTGTGCGATTCCGCGCTTCAGCCGCGCATCGACGCTGCGCTTCAGGGTGACGTTCCGATCGGCCAGGTGATCGACTATGTGGAGCCGAAGCTGTGGGCGATGTCGACCGTCCTGCCGATCCTGCAGGACACCACGATTGTCGCCGCCGGACCGCGCGTTGGGAACGTCAGCCTCACCGGGGCGGTGCCGGTGGGGATCGTCGCCGATGCGGGCCGCTGGGTGAAGATGCCCCAGTGAAAATCCCCAAGTAGAGCCATGTCTTCGACTCAATCTCCGCGGCTGCTCTTCGTCCACGCCCATCCCGACGACGAGTCGCTGGGCACCGGCGCGACCATCGCCTACTACGCAGGCCGGGGCGCGAACGTGCGGGTGGTCACCTGCACGCTCGGGGAGGAAGGTGAGGTGATCGGGGATTCCTACGCGCTGTTGGCCGTCGATCACGCCGACCAGTTGGGCGGCTACCGCATCGCCGAGCTGACGGAGGCGTTGTCGATCCTCGGTGCCGGGCGGCCGATGTTCCTGGGCGGGCCCGGCCGTTGGCGGGACTCGGGCATGCCCGGGACCCCGGCCCGGCGCCAGACCCGGTTCATCGACGCGGGCGATGCCGCCGTCGATGAGCTGGTGGACATCATCGGCCGGTTCCGCCCGCACATCGTCGTCACCTACGACCCCGACGGCGGGTACGGCCACCCTGACCACATCCACGCTCACACCGTCACCACGGCCGCGGTCATAGCATCGGCCCAATCCGGTTGGGCCGTACCGAAGTTCTACTGGAACGTGTTGTCGACCTCGGCGATGACCGACGCACTTGCCGCACTGACCGGGGTGCCGGACGGCTGGCACCGACCCGCGCCCGGTGACATCTACTTCGGTTACCCCGACGACAAGATCGACGCCGTCATCGATGCGAGCGCCCATGTGGGCGCGAAGGCCGCGGCGCTCGCCGCGCACGCGACCCAGGTACGCCTCGCCCCCGACCAGCGAACGTGCGCGCTGTCGAACAACATGGCGCTGCCGATCGCCGGCCACGAGCACTACGTGCTGGCCGCAGGCGCGCCGGGGCCACGGGACGCGCGCGGTTGGGAGACCGACCTGCTGGCCGGGCTCGACCTTGGCTAGCGGGGGGCGCTCCGCGTAAGCTTCGACCACCGGCGGCGCAAGGGAGGGACTGCGATGGACCCGGATCTGGATCCGCAACTGGAGTACTGGCAGTGGCATGCTGACAGCTTCCAGTGGGTGGTCGGCTCACTGGTCAGCGTGCTCGACAGCATCCCGACCTGACCGGTTCATCTGCCACCGCCGATCCGCGGGGTCGGTTGGCGCATTCCGTATTGCGCGGCGTCGTCTTGGGGTTGCTCGCCGTCGACGGTGTGATCTCCGCGGTGTTGGGCACCCTGTTTCTTCTGACCTACATCGGCGACGTCCCGTTTCCGATCAGCGGGCTCATCAGCGGGTTGGTTAACGCGCTGCTCGTATGGGCCGGTCTGCAGTGGACGTCGTCGCCCAGGTTCGCCGCGCTGCCCCTCTGGACGTGGCTATTCACCCTCGCGGCGATGGCGTTCTACGGTGGTCCGGACAACGACGTGCTCTTCGGAGCCTCCCCCGGCCCGGCATTTGATCAGTGGAGCCCGATCGTGCTGCTGGTGCTCGGCGCGTTGCCGCCGGGGATCGTGCTGTGGCGGGCAGCGCGGTTACCGCGGGGTCTAGGCTGACATGCATGTTGGGCGTCGAGGTTTCACATTTTGAGACGCGCAGGATGATTCTCGACTCCATGGGAGTTACACCAGCGTGGCGTTGACCCCCGGCGACGATCGGCCTGTTCTGCCCACACCGGTGGTGCCCCCGAAGCCGAGCGCATCGGCGCTGCGGCGGGTGATTCGCCGCGCCCGCGACGGTGTCGCCCTCAACGTCGACGAGGCTGCGATCGCGATGACGGCCCGCGGCGCCGACCTGACGGACCTGTGTGCCAGCGCTGCGCGGGCTCGTGATGCCGGGTTGGCAGCTGCTTCACCTCGCGGTCCGTCCGGGCGGCTGCCGATCAGTTACTCCCGCAAGGTGTTCATCCCCGTCACGCATCTGTGCCGCGATCAATGTCACTACTGCACGTTCGTCGCGGTGCCGGGCAAGCTGCGCAGCGAGGGTGTCGGCATGTACATGGCGCCTGACGAGATCGTCGATGTGGCACGCCGCGGCGCCGAATTGGGCTGCAAGGAGGCTCTGTTCACGCTCGGTGACCGCCCCGAGGCGAGGTGGCCGGAGGCGCAGCAGTGGCTTCACGAACGCGGCTACGACACGACGCTCGACTACGTGCGGGCGATGGCGATCCGGGTGCTCGAGGAGACCGGGCTGCTGCCGCATCTGAACCCGGGCGTGATGAGTTGGTCGGAGTTGTCGCGGCTGAAGCCCGTCGCGCCGTCGATGGGGATGATGCTGGAGACGACGTCGCGGCGGCTGTACGAGATCAAGGGCATGGCCCACTACGGCAGTCCGGACAAGGACCCTGCCGTGCGCCTGCGCACACTCACCGACGCGGGGCGGTTGTCCATCCCGTTCACCACCGGGCTCTTGGTTGGCATCGGCGAGAACCTGACCGAGCGGGCTGAGACGCTGCATGCGATCCGGAAGTCGCACAAGGAGTTCGGGCACGTGCAGGAAGTCATCGTGCAGAACTTCAGGGCTAAGCCCACCACCGCGATGCGGTCGGTGCCAGACGCCGACATCGATGACTTCGTCGCGACGATCGCGGTTGCGCGACTGGTGCTTGGCCCGAAGATGCGGATCCAGGCGCCGCCTAATCTGGTGTCGCGCAGTGAATGTCTCGCGTTGATCGGCGCCGGACTCGACGATTGGGGCGGGGTGTCGCCGCTGACGCCGGACCACGTGAACCCCGAACGGCCATGGCCCGCGCTGGACGAACTCGCGGCGGTGACCGCCGAGGCCGGTTACGAATTGGTGCAACGGCTCACCGCCCACCCGCCGTACGTGCTGGCCGGCGCCGCGTGGATAGACCCGCGGGTGCGTGGCCATGTCGCGGCGCTCGCCGACCCGGACACCGGCTATGCCCGCGATGTGAACCCGGTTGGTCGTCCGTGGCAGGAGCCCGACGAGGCGTGGGAGTCCACCGGCCGTGTCGATCTGTTCGCGGCGATCGACACCGAGGGTCGCCTGAGCCAGACCCGCAGCGATCTGGGCAGCGCGTTTGGTGACTGGGAGTCGGTGCGGGAGAAGGTAGCCGAGTTGGCCGCCCGCGCACCTGAACGGGTTGATTCAGATGTGCTGGCGGCGCTTCGCTCGGCCGAGCGCGATCCGGCCGGCTGCACCGACGCCCAGTACCTGGCGCTGGCGACGGCGGACGGCCCTGGGCTCGATGCTCTCGCAGCGCTGGCGAATTCGCTGCGACGCGATGTCGTCGGCGACGATGTGACGTTCGTGGTGAACCGCAATATCAACTTCACCAACATCTGCTACACCGGCTGCCGGTTTTGTGCGTTCGCCCAGCGAAAAGGCGACGCCGACGCATACACGCTGTCGTACGACGAGGTCGGCGAACGTGCCCTTGAGGCCTACCGGGACGGCGCCACCGAGGTGTGCATGCAGGGTGGCATCGACCCGGAGCTACCCGCCACCGGGTATGCCGACCTGGTCCGGGCGGTCAAGGCCCGCGTGCCCGGCATGCATGTGCACGCGTTCAGCCCAATGGAGATCGTCAACGGCGCCGCGAAAAGTGGTGAGAGCATCCGCGATTGGCTGATCGGGCTGCGCGAGGCCGGCCTTGACACCATCCCGGGTACTGCTGCCGAAATCCTCGACGACGAGGTCCGCTGGGTTCTCACCAAGGGCAAGTTGCCGACGTCGGCGTGGATCGAGGTCGTCACCAACGCGCACGAGGTCGGCCTGCGCTCCAGTTCGACGATGATGTATGGACACGTCGATCAGCCGAAGCACTGGATCGGCCATCTGCGCATCCTGCGTGACATCCAGGACCGCACCGGCGGTTTCACCGAGTTTGTGCCGCTGCCGTTCGTGCATCAGAGTTCGCCGTTGTATCTGGCCGGCGGGGCGCGTCCGGGCCCGACGCACCGTGACAACCGCGCCGTGCACGCGTTGGCCCGGATTATGCTGCACGGCAGGATCTCTCACATCCAGACCAGCTGGGTCAAACTCGGCGTCGAGCGGACGCAGGTGATGCTCAACGGCGGCGCCAATGATTTGGGCGGCACGCTGATGGAGGAGACGATCTCGCGGATGGCGGGCAGCGAGTACGGGTCCGCCAAGACGGTGGCCGAACTGGTCGAGATCGCCGCGGGAATCGGCAGGCCCGCTCGTCAGCGCACGACGACGTACCTGCCGCTGGCGGCGTAGTCGTTCCCTGTAGTGGGCTGCCCCACGACGATCCCTCGAGTGACTCGGCGCGGCCCGGTCACAGGCGGGCGGCCAGCTCGGTGCCCTGCTTTATCGCCCGTTTCGCGTCGAGCTCCGCCACCAGCGCGGCTCCTCCGATGATGTGCGGGTCGATGCCGCTGCGCCGCAATCCCTCTTCGAGGTCGCGCACCGGTTCCTGGCCGGCGCAGATCACCACGTTGTCGACCTCGAGCACCCGCCGTCGCGACTGGTCCGCCCCGAAGCTGATGTGTAACCCCTCGTCGTCGATGCGTTCATAGTTCACGCCCGAGAGCTGTTGCACCTTCTTGGCTTTCAGTGACGCGCGGTGCACCCAGCCCGACGTCTTGCCCAGCTGGCGGCCTTGCGGGCCCTTGGTGCGCTGCAGCAGGTACACCTCCCGTGCCGGTGGCAGCGGAATCGGCGTGGTCAATGCGCCGCGTGCTTCTTGCGGATCGGCGGCGCCCCATTCCGTTTTCCACTCTTTGAGGTTCAGCGCCGGGGAGGACGCGGCGGAGGACTCGCTGACCAGGAACTCGCTCACGTCGAAACCGATTCCGCCGGCGCCGACGACTGCCACCCTGTCACCGACCGGCTTGCCCAGGATCGCCTCGGCATACGACAGCACCATCGGATGGTCGATGCCGGGGATGCCGGGGATGTCGGGGATCCGCGGGGCCACCCCGGTGGCGAGCACGACGTCATCGAACCCGTCGAGCGCGTCGATGTCGGCGCGGGTGTTCAGCCGCACGTCGACGCCATGTTTGTCCAGCATTCGCGTGTAGTAGCGGATCGTCTCGCCGAACTCTTCTTTGCCGGGAATCCTTTTCGCCAAGTCGAATTGGCCGCCGATGACGTCGCCCGCCTCGAATAGGGTGACGTCGTGGCCGCGCTGCGCGGCCGTCACCGCCGCCGCCAGACCCGCCGGACCCGCACCGACCACCCCCACCCGGCGACGGTGTCGCACCGCGGTGATCGTCAGCTGGGTTTCGCGGCCGGCCCGCAGGTTCAGCAGACACGACACCGTCTTGTGCACGAACGCATGGTCCAGGCACGCCTGGTTGCAGGAGATGCAGGTGTTGATTTCGTCGGCCCGGTCGTCCTGCGCTTTGCGCACCCAGTCCGGGTCGGACAGCAGCGGCCGTGCCATCGAGATCAGCGAAACGTTCGTGTCAGCCAGAATCTGCTCCGCCGCCTGCGGCATGTTGATCCGGTTGGACGCCACCACCGGGATGTCGACGTGCTCGGCCACCGCGCTGCTGATGTCGACGAACGCGCTGTTGGGCACCGACGTGACAATCGTCGGCACCCGGGACTCGTGCCAGCCGATTCCGGTGTTGATGATGGTGGCGCCGGCCTCTTCGACTTCGCGTGCGAGCGCGATGATTTCATCCCACGACTGACCGTCCTCGATGTAGTCGGCCATCGACATCCGATAGCAGATGATGAAGTCCGACCCGACCGCCGCCCGGGATCGGCGCACGATCTCCACCGGGAAGCGCCTGCGTTTCTCCGGTGTGCCGCCCCACTTGTCTGTTCGCTTGTTCGTGCGCGGCACGAGGAACTGGGTCAGCAGATACCCTTCGCTGCCCATGATTTCGACGCCGTCGTAGCCGGCGTCGCGGGCCAGTCGTGCGCAACTCACGAAGTCGTCGATCGTCGTCTCGACACCCCGACCCGAGAGCGTGCGGGGACGAAACGGGTTGATAGGGGCCTTGATTGACGATGCGCTCGCCGAGAACGGGTGGTATGCGTAGCGTCCGGCATGTAATACCTGCAGAAGGATCTTGCTGTCGGCGTCGTGCACCGCATCGGTGATTCGACGATGCCGGCCCGCCTGAGAACTGCTGATCATCTGCGCGGCGAAGGGAAGCAGCCATCCGGTGCGGTTCGGCGAGTACCCGCCGGTGATGATCAGCCCGACGCCTCCGCGGGCGCGCTCGGCGAAGTACTCGGCCAGCCGGTCGATGTCACGGGCACGGTCCTCGAGACCGGTGTGCATCGAACCCATGATCACCCGGTTGCGCAGCGTGGTGAAGCCGAGGTCCAGTGGCGCTAACAGGTTCGGATACGGATTCCTCACAACACCGCCTTTATCTCGTCGAGCCACTCGATGGTGTTCTCCTCGGCGCGGATGCCGCCCCGCAGGACGAGATATTGATGCAGCGCCGGGCCGCGGAGAACGTCCGGGCGCGGGAACTGTCGCTTCTCCATTTCGCGGTACAGGTCGAGCCGCGCGACCCGGTCGGCGCGAAGCGCGTTGACGTGGCCACGCACCGCGGCCACGTCGCCGTAACTGGCGCCGCGAATCTTCACAGCCAGGTCGCGCACCCGTGCGTCGGGTCCGGATCCGGTGGGGGACTGTTCGATCCAGCGCGTTAACTCGGCGCGGCCGGCTACCGAGACGGTGTACACCTTTTTGTCGGGACGGCTGTGCTGGCGCACCGGCGTGACAGCGACCCAGCCGTCGTCCTCCATCGCGCGCAGCGTGCGATAGATCTGCTGGTGCGTGGCACCCCAGAAGAAGCCGATCGATCGGTCGAACCGGCGCGCCAGCTCGTAGCCGGAGCCGGTTTGTTCGGACAGCGACACCAGGATCGCGTGTGCCAGGCCCACGCGCGGCAGCCTAGGGTCCGCCGACGTTCATATGCAACTTGTTGCACAGACCCGTGTCGGATAGCGGTGTGCCGGATGTGCGAGGGTATATGCAACGGTTAGTATCAGTAACCGCGGACAAGTTAAGGTTCCGCACTACAGGACGAACAGGGCACGCCCACACCGAACCGGAGATCTGAGGAGACCTGCGTGACGTACGTGATCGCCGAAACCTGCGTCGACATCAAGGACAAGGCATGCATCGAGGAATGTCCTGTCGACTGCATCTATGAGGGCGCCCGGATGCTGTACATCCACCCGGACGAGTGTGTCGACTGCGGCGCATGCGAGCCGGTCTGTCCGGTCGAGGCCATCTACTACGAGGACGACGTTCCCGATCAGTGGAGCCAGTACACGCAGATCAACGCGGACTTCTTCGAGGAACTCGGGTCGCCCGGGGGCGCATCGAAGGTGGGCATGACCGAGAACGATCCGCAGTCGGTGAAGGATCTGCCGCCACAGGGCGAGAGCGCATAGCCTGACCCGCACAACGAGACTGAACCGCGCAGGGCCCTTGGCGTCACTGCCGGTGTTCCCGTGGGACACGCTCGCCGACGCCTCCGCGCTCGCCCGCTCGCACCCCGACGGCATCGTGGACCTGTCCGTCGGGACGCCGGTCGATCCGGTCGCCCCGCTGATCCGCGAAGCGTTGGCGGCGGCCAGCGCCGCGCCGGGCTATCCGGCGACCGCGGGCACGCCCGCGTTGCGGGAAGCCGCGGTGGCTGCGCTCGCGCGTCGGTACCGGGTCGGCAGTCTGGCACCCGACGCCGTGCTGCCGGTGATCGGCACGAAGGAGCTGATCGCCTGGCTGCCGACGCTGCTTGGCCTTGGTCACGACGACGTCGTCGTCGTTCCCGAACTCGCTTATCCGACATACGAAGTCGGCGCTCGACTGGCGGGTGCACAGGTGGTGCTCGCTGACTCGCTGACCCAGCTCGGCCCGCGACGGCCTGCGCTGATCTATGTCAATTCGCCGAGCAATCCCACCGGTAGCGTGCTGGGCGCCGACCACCTGCGGAAGGTGGTCGGCGTCGCGCGCGAGCGCGGCGCTCTGGTGGTCTCCGACGAGTGCTACCTCGGCCTCGGCTGGGATGCCGAACCGGTGTCGCTGCTCGACGACGAGGTGTCGGGCGGCGACCACACCGGCCTGCTGGCCGCGCACTCGCTGTCCAAGAGCAGCTCGCTGGCCGGTTACCGCGCGGGTTTCGTCGCGGGCGATGCGGACGTGATCGCCGAACTCCTCGCCGTGCGCAGGCACGCCGGCATGATGATGCCGACGCCGGTTCAGGCGGCCATGGTTGCCGCGTTGTCCGACGACGAGCACGAGCGCGAACAACGGGATCGGTATGCCCGCCGCCGGAACGTCCTGCTTCCCGCGGTGGCCTCGGCCGGGCTGACGGTCGAGCACTCCGAGGCGGGGCTGTACCTGTGGGCCACCCGCGGTGAGCCGTGCCGCGACACCGTGTCGTGGTTCGCCCAGCGCGGCATCCTCGTTGCGCCGGGCGAGTTCTACGGCCCCCGCGGGCGTCAGCACGTGCGTGTCGCGCTCACCGCGACCGACGAGCGGATCGCCGCCGCGGCGCAGCGGTTAGCGCCATAGCCCGCAAGCCGAGCCCAAGCACCAGGCGGTCGTCCGGATTGCCGAGCGACGTCCCGAGCAGCTGCTCGATCCGCCGTACGCGGTAGCGCACGGTGTTGGGGTGCACGTGCAGGTCGTCGCCCGCTGCGGCGATGTCGCCGAAGCAGTCGACGTAGGCCCTCAGCGTGTCGAGCAGCGGGCCGTCGTGCTCGGCGTCGTAGTCGTGCAGCGCCCACAGCCGCGGGTCCACCAATCCGCCACGATCGGCCATCAGCTCCACGATCTCGTCGAGCAGCACAGTGGTGCGGGCCTCCTCGGTCGATGTCACCGCCCGGATCGCGCCCGGGTGGCGGCTCGCGCTATCGAACACGCGGTCCACGTCGGCCCGTGCGGCCGCCGCAGAAGCCACGCCGTCGATCCCGGCCGCGATCACGGCCCGCAGGTCAACGCCCATCTCCCGGTCCAGCGCTGCGACCGTTCCGCGCACCCACGATGCCACCGACGATGGCGCACCCGTCTGAGGAAAGAGCACGTACACCGTGTCGCGGACCGCTGCGGTGTGCGCATCAGGGCGAAAAGCGTTGGCGCTCAGGGAAATCGAATCAGCGGGAGCCGGCCCGTCCGCGCAGCGGAAGCCGATCAACGCGGCTCGCCCGTCGGCCTTGATGCCCAGATCGCGGGCGACCGCGGTGACGTCGATGTCGTCACCGGCGAATCCGAGCAGCTCCTGCAGCCGCAGCGTGTGGGTGCTCGGCGCCGCGGCCAACCGGGTGATGATCCGGGCCGCCAGCACGGCGGCGCCGCGCAGCACGTCCTGGGCATCATCGGCCAGCGGGCGTGCGCCCTGCTGAAGCCAGATCGTGCCGATGAAACCGGGCGCGCGGCGGCTCCGTTCGGCTTCGCGATGAATCCCCACGGCCAGCCGAGGCCGCAGCCCCAGCTCGGGCCGTTCGGCGACCGCGACGACCTCGCGGCCCGCACGCAGCGCATCGAATATGCCCCACTTGCTGATCCACTCGAGGTGTTCGGGCGGCCCGGCGCGGCCGAGGATCGACAACCGGCGCAGCTCGTCGGCCTCGTCGTTGGACGCGGAGTACGCCAGCACGTGGGACTGCGCGTCCTCGATGCTGATCATGCCCTTGGTCCGTTCGGCGATCGACTGGGCCAGTCCGAAGAGATCTGTGCCGGAATGTAATTGGGGGTCGTCACGGTCGCCGTGATGCTCCAGCACGTGTGTGACGAGCCGGTAGAGCCGCTCCCAGCGGGCCCGGGGTTCGACAGCGACGACGGCGACGCCGGCGGTGGCAGCTCGCGCCACCAGCGCGTCGGTCGGCTCCTTGACGAAGATCGCGGCAGGCGCCTTCTGATTTTGCCGGCCGAGCCATCCACGGGCGGCGGAATCGGGGACACCGACCAGGAAGAACGCATCGGCGTTACCCGCGCCGGCCGCCACCCCGAGCCGGATGTCGTCGGCGTCGACCAATGCCACCGATCCGACCGGAAGGTCGAGCCCTCGCGGCGCGTCGACGAGGGTCACCATGGTCCGGTCCAGTGCCAACAGCAGCTGACCGAGTCCAACGCGGGGCGACTCCATGTTGTCTGATCCTACTATCGTCACCGATCGAGCTTGTCTGATCCGACAAGCATCCAAGCGGCCGGCTCGGGGATCCTTACCGGCATGGATGCGATCACCGACGTACCGATGCCGGTCAACGAGCCGGTGCACGAATACGCCCCACACAGCCCGGAACGCACTCGCCTGCTGACCACGCTGGACCGGCTGGCTGCCGCGCCGATCGACTTGCCGCACGTCATCGGTGGCGCACACCGGATGGGCGGCGGCGAGCGCATCGACGTCGTCCAGCCGCACCGGCACGCTGCCCGGATCGGCACCCTGACCAACGCCACCCACGCCGATGCGATCGCGGCGGTCGACGCAGCGCTTGCCGCCAAGGCGGGATGGGAGGCGATGCCGTTCGACGAACGGGCCGCCGTGTTCCTGCGCGCGGCCGACCTGATGTCGGGGCCGTGGCGCGAGAAAATGGCCGCCGCAACGATGCTCGGCCAATCCAAGACCGCATACCAGGCAGAGATCGACGCGCCGTGCGAGCTCGTCGACTTCTGGCGCTTTAACGTCGCGTTCGCCCGCCGGATCCTGGCCCAGCAGCCGATCAGCACCCGGGGTGTCTGGAACCGCACCGATTACCGGCCGCTGGAGGGTTTCGTTTATGCGGTCACGCCGTTCAACTTCACCGCAATCGCCGGGAATCTGCCGACGGCACCCGCGCTGTTGGGCAACACCGTGGTGTGGAAACCGTCGATCACGCAGACGTTTTCGGCGTACCTGACCATGCAGGTGCTCGAGGCCGCCGGCCTGCCGCCCGGGGTGATCAACCTGGTGACCGGCGACGGTCTTGCGGTGTCCGAGGTGTTGTTGTCCGATCCGCGGCTGGCCGGCATCCACTTCACCGGCTCGACGGCCACGTTTCAACATTTCTGGCGCGAGGTGGGCAGTCACATCGAGCGCTATGACACCTACCCGCGGCTGGTTGGCGAGACCGGCGGCAAGGACTTCGTGCTCGCGCACTCCTCAGCGCGACCCGACATACTGCGTACCGCGTTGATCCGCGGCGCGTTCGACTACCAGGGCCAGAAGTGTTCCGCCGCGTCGCGCGCATTCATCCCGCGCTCAGTGTGGCATCGGATGGGCGACGATTTCCTGGAGGCCACCGCCGCCCTGACCTACGGCGACGTCACTGACCTGTCGAACTACGGTGGCGCGCTGATCGACTCGCGGGCGTTCGCCAAGAACGTCGCGGCCATCGAACGCGCGAAGGGCGCACCGGGT
Source organism: uncultured Actinomycetota bacterium (assembly GCA_963759655.1). Taxonomy (GTDB): domain Bacteria; phylum Actinomycetota; class Actinomycetes; order Mycobacteriales; family Mycobacteriaceae; genus Mycobacterium. Next base: position 304,834 of record CAVXAG010000010.1, read on the forward strand.
GTGACGATCGCGGTGGGCGGTGAATATGACGACAGCGAAGGTTATTTTGTGCGACCGACCGTGCTGCTGTCCGACGACCCGAACGATGACGCGTTCCGCACCGAATACTTCGGGCCGATCCTCGCGGTGCACGTGTACCCCGACGAGGGCTACGACGAGGTCCTCGAGGTGGTGGACCGCGGAGCCTGCTACGCGTTGACCGGTGCGGTGATCGCCGATGACCGCGCGGCCGTGCAGCGGGCCACCGACCGGTTGCGTTTCGCCGCGGGGAACTTCTACGTCAACGACAAGCCGACCGGCGCGGTGGTGGGGCAGCAGCCGTTTGGCGGATCCCGGGCATCGGGAACCAACGACAAGGCGGGGTCGGCGCTGAACTTGCTGCGCTGGACCTCCGCGCGGTCGATCAAGGAGAACTTTGTCCCGCCGACCGACTACTCCTATCCGCACATGGGGGTTTCGTGATGACGGACGTGTTCGCCACGACGGCCCGGCCCGCGATCCTGGCCGCCAGCCGGTCGCAGCGACTGCGGAGCACCGTCCAGCGATGGCCGATCACGCGCCGGGTCGTGCGCCGCTTCGTGCCCGGCGAGTCGACCGATGATGTGATGCGATCCGTTGAAGTGCTGAGGGAATCGGGCCGGATGGTGTCGATCGACTACCTGGGCGAGGACGTCACCGACGCCGACACGGCGAATTCCACGGTGGACGCTTATCTCAAGCTGCTGGCTGCGTTAGGCCGACGGCTCGACGCCGCTCGTGAAGGCGTGCGGCCGCTGGAGGTCTCGCTGAAGCTGTCGGCGCTCGGGCAGGCGTTGCCGCGCGACGGCGAGAAGATCGCCTTGGAGAACGCGCACGCCGTCTGTACGGCCGCCGACCGCGCCGGGGTCTGGGTGACGGTGGACGCTGAGGACCACACCACCACCGATTCGACGCTGTCGATCGTGCGCGAACTGCGAGCGGACTTCGACTGGCTCGGCACGGTGCTGCAGGCCTATCTGCGGCGGACATCCGCCGACTGCCGGGAGTTCGCCGCGTGCGGTGCGCGGATCCGGTTGTGCAAGGGTGCGTATGACGAGCCGGCGTCGGTGGCTTACTCCGACCGTGATGACGTCACCGACAGCTATCTGCGCTGCTTGAAGGTCTTGATGGCCGGGACGGGATATCCGATGATCGCATCACACGACCGGGTGGTGATCGAGGCGGTCCGCGACTTGGCGCGCGAAACAGGGCGCAGGATAGGCGATTTCGAATATCAAATGCTGTACGGCATCCGCGACCCGGAGCAGCGCCGCCTCGCTGCGGCGGGCGACACGGTGCGGGTGTACGTCCCGTTCGGCACCCAGTGGTACGGATACTTGGTCCGGCGCCTTGCCGAACGCCCGGCCAATCTGACGTTCTTCCTGCGGGCGTTGGTGGGTCGCTAGCGAGTTGCCGGGCGGGCTGCCGGCGTTCGAAGTCACCCCTGGTGCAGCGCGAACAGGCCGTAAGCAGCGATGGTCTGCGCGTCGGTGATCACTCCGGAGCCGATCATCTGCTCGACATCCGCGCGCGAGAACCAGGCGCTGCGCATGTCCTGCTCCTCGTGCTCGCGATCCGATTCACCCTCGGTGATTCCGGTGGCTAAGAACACCCACCCGCGCTGACTGCTCATGCCCGGGGCGACATCGAGCTGACCGAGCGCCTCGAACGACGCCGCATGCAGCCCGGTTTCCTCGCGCAGCTCGCGTTCGGCGAGTTCTCTTGGTTCCGTGTGTGCCAGCTCCGGCGCGGTGCCCTGCGGGAACTCCCACCGGCGTGCACCGACGGGATACCGGAACTGTTCGACCAAATTGAACCGCTGCCCGTCGAAGGGCACCACGAGCGCGAACGCGGGCTTGTCCACCACGCTGTAGATGCCGAGGCTGCCGTCCGGGCGGCGGATGTCGTCCTCGCGGAGGACCATCCAGCGGTTCCGATAGATCTCGCGGGACGCGACGCGCTCGATGATCCGCACGCGCCCAGTATCGCCGCCGCCGCCGCGGGTAGCCTCGCTGGCGTGCTGCTGGCCTCGCTGAACCCCGCCGCGCTGGCGGCCGGTGCCGACCTTCCCGACGCGGTGCGAATCGGTTCGGAAACCGGATATGCCTGCCTGAGCCGCAGCGACCTTGTCGGTGCGGCGACGTCGGTGGCCGAGCGTGTCGGCGGCGCACAGCTGGTTGCGGTGCTGGCCACTGCGACGCCTGCGACCGTGCTGGCCATCACCGGCTGTCTTATCGCCGGGGTGCCGGTGGTGCCCGTTCCCGCCGACGTCGGGCATGCCGAACGCCGCCACATCCTCACCGACTCGGGCGCCCACGCATGGTTGGGCGAGCTGCCCGCCGACGCGGAGGGCCTTCCGCACATCCCCGTGCGCCTGCACGCCCGTTCCTGGCACCGGTATCCGGAGCCGTCGCCAGAGTCGACCGCACTGGTCGTGTACACCTCGGGCACCACCGGGCCGCCGAAGGGCGTCGTGCTGAGCCGGCGTGCGCTCGCCGCCGACCTCGACGCACTGTCGCAGGCGTGGCAGTGGACGGCCGATGACCATCTGGTGCACGGGCTGCCGCTGTTCCATGTGCACGGGCTGGTGCTCGGGCTGCTCGGTTCGCTGCGGATCGGCAATCGGTTCACCCACACCGGCAAGCCGACGCCCGAGGCGTATGCGCGCGCGGGCGGCACGCTGTACTTCGGCGTGCCGACGGTGTGGTCGCGGGTCGTCGGCGACCGTGCCGCCGCCGGGGCGCTGCGGCCGGCGCGGCTGCTGGTGTCGGGCAGCGCGGCCCTGGCGGTGCCGGTGTTCGAGGGGCTTGCGGAGCTCACCGGGCACCGGCCCGTCGAGCGGTACGGCACCAGCGAGTCGCTGATCACGCTGAGCACCCGGGCGGATGGTGAACGACGCCCGGGCTGGGTGGGGCTGCCGCTCACCGGCGTGATGACGCGGCTCGTCGACGATGATGACGATGATGAGGCCCCGGTCGCACACGACGGCGAGACGGTCGCGCGCCTGCAGGTGCGGGGGGCCATGCTGTTCGACGGTTATCTGGGCCGGCCGGACGCCACGGCGTCGGCGTTCACCGACGACGGCTGGTACCGCACCGGTGACGTCGCGGTGATCGACGGCGATGGGATGCACCGCATCGTCGGCCGTGAGTCCACCGACTTGATCAAGTCCGGCGGCTACCGCGTTGGGGCCGGCGAGGTGGAGACCGCGTTGTCGGGTCACCCCGACGTGATCGAGGCAGCGGTGGTCGGGCTGCCCGACGACGATCTCGGCCAGCGCATCGTCGCGTTCGTCGTCGGTGATGTCGCGCCGGATGCTCTGATCGACTATGTCGCACAACAACTCTCGGTACACAAGCGCCCGCGCGAGGTGCGGATCCTCGACGCGCTGCCCCGCAACGCGATGGGGAAGGTTCTCAAGAAGGAGCTCACCAAATGGGGTTGAGGTTCGAAGGGGTCTGCGTCGACGCAGCGGACCCGACGGCCTTGGGGACGTGGTGGTCCGACGCGCTGGGCTGGCCTCACGACGTCGACGACGACGGCGATGTTGTGCTTCATCCACCTGCGGGCGCCGGGCCCAACTGGATCTTCCTGCGGGTCCACGACCGGCGCATCGCCAAGAACCGGATCCACTTCGACTTCCGGCCCGATGATCAACGTGCCGAGGTCGAGCGCCTGTTGAAAATGGGCGCCCGCCACGTCGACATCGGCCAGGGCGAGCAGAGCTGGGCCGTGCTGGCCGACCCTGAAGGCAACGAGTTCTGTGTGCTGGCTGTACACGCCTGACGCCCGGCGTGCGGGTCACGGCGAATACACAGCGGTTGTCGGTGTTAATTTCAACATTGGTTAGGCACCGTTAACCGCCGACCATCCAGCCGCGACATCTTCGTCAGGGGCCCTCGTCGGCTGGAATGCGCGGACCGACCCTCTATCTGTATGAGAGTGCTGACGAGATCCTGAAGACGACAACCGTAAGACCTTTTCGAACCCCTACCCAGGATGCGTCGTGGCGCAGGAATGCCCCGTGGTTCCGCACACGATGACCCCGAGCCGGGCACCGCGTGAGGCGGTCGACCAGGTGCGTGCCGACTACGACGCCGCGCCTTACGCTTCGCATGCCTATCCGCAGTCGGCGCCGGGGCGCCTGGCCGCGATGGCCTATCTGTTGGGCCTGGACGCGCCGGAGGTTGCCAGCGCGCGGGTGCTGGAGATCGGCTGTGCGGCCGGGGGCAACCTGATCCCGTTCGCCGCGTGCCATCCGCGGGCACGGGTAGTGGGCATCGATCTGTCGCAGGTGCAGATCGACCTGGGGCGGGCGCGCGTGCAGGAACTCGGCCTTGACAACGTCGAGCTGGTGACGGACGACATCGCGCGCGTCGACCTGGCGGCGCTGGGCCAGTTCGATTTCATCATCTGCCACGGCGCGTACAGCTGGGTGCCGCACGAAGTTCAGGAGGCGATTCTTTCGGCAATCAGCACGGTGCTCGCTGCTGCGGGCGTCGCCTACCTCAGTTACAACGTGTATCCGGGCTGGAAAGCCAAGGAGATCGTGCGCGATGCCATGCTGCTGAGCTGCGGTGGGACGGCAACACCTGACGAGAAGGTGCACTCTGCGCGCGGCATGGTCAGTTTCCTGGAGGAGGTGGCCCCGGCCGACAGCGTGCTTGGCAGGGTGCTGGCTGATTACCGGGCCGTCGCTGGGAACGCCGGGGATTATTACCTGCTGCACGAGGAACTGGAGGCGTTCAACGCGCCCTGCTACTTCCTCGAGATGATGGCGCGCGCGGGCACGCACGGTCTGGCTTATCTGGCGGAGGCGCGACCCCAGGTCATGTTCGCAGGCAATTACGGCGCCACGGTTGGGGAGCACTTGCTCAAGACATGCGGGAACAGCCAGGTGCTGCTTGAGCAGCACCTGGATTTCGTCGTTAACCGAACGTTCCGGCAATCGCTGCTGGTGCATGAGCAACGTGCACCGCAGATTCAATACCAGCTGGACCGCAGTCGTTATCGCCGCCTGCATTTCGCGGCCAGGGTGCCGCCGGTGGAGGGTCTCACTCGGCTGGATTACTCACGCCAGGAATACCTTGAGCCCGATGGGCCGACACTGTTCACCAACGATCCGGGCATCAAAGCGGCGCTGCATGCACTCAGTGGTCGCTGGCCGTGGACGCTGACATGGCAGGAGCTGCTGGATGGTGCGCGTGCGCGGCTCCGTTCCGCCGGTATCGAAGCCGCCGCCGACCTGCACGACCGCATCCAGGACCTGCTGGAGATTCTGATCCTGCAGGGGCAGACGCGGTTCCGGCTTGATCCGGTGCTGCCGCAGCCGCCGTCCACGCCGCTGCGGCTGGACGAGCCGGCCCGGCGAATGGCGGAGCTGACGCGCGGGGATGCCGATCCCTACACCTTCAACCTCTGGCACGAGATGTTGCCGCTGTCGCCGGTAAACGGCTATCTGCTGTCACTGCTGGACGGCTCGCGTGACAGCGACGCGCTGCTGGAAGCGCTGCTGGCCATCGCCCGCAGGGGCCTGATCCGGTTCGTGCGCGATGGCGAGCCTGTCGCCGGCGATGCGGAGCTGCGCAACACGCTGGCCGCACACATCGACGCGATGCCGCAGCGCCTGGCGGAGATGAAGCTGTTGCGTACCGGCGACGAAGGGTGATGACCCTCGACGCGTTTTAGTTCGCGTGCAGCTGCTCGTTCAGCGCGATGCCCCGCCCGTCCCGGGACACCACCTCGACCGCGCCGGTCACCGAGTTGCGGCGAAACAGTACGTTGTTGGCGCCGGACAGTTCCCGCGCCTTGACCGTTGTGCCATCGGGTGCCGTCACTTTGGTGCCCGCGGTCACATACAGGCCGGCCTCGACCACGCAGTCGTCGCCGAGCGAGATCCCCAGCCCCGCGTTCGCGCCGAGCAGACACCGCCTGCCGACCGAAATCACTTGCGTGCCACCGCCGGACAACGTGCCCATGATCGACGCGCCGCCGCCGACGTCGGATCCGTCGCCGACCACGACGCCCGCCGAGATCCGGCCCTCGACCATCGACGCGCCGAGCGTTCCCGCGTTGAAGTTCACGAAGCCCTCGTGCATGACCGTCGTACCGGGCGCGAGGTGTGCGCCGAGACGGACCCGGTCGGCGTCGGCGACCCGCACACCGGTGGGGATCACGTAATCGACCATCCGGGGGAACTTGTCGACGCCGTACACCGTCACCGTGCCGCGTCGACGCAGCCGCGCGCGCACCGTCTCGAAACCCTCGACCGCGCACGGGCCGTGATTGGTCCACACCACATTGGTGAGCACGCCGAAGATGCCATCGACGTTCGCCTCGTTCGGCCGTATCAAACGATGCGACAACAGGTGCAGCCGCAGGTAAGCGTCGTAGGCGTCTTGCGGCGGGTCGGCCAACGTGCCGATGACGGTGCGCACCAGAACGGTTTCGACGTCGCGGTCGTCGTCGCGTCCGCTCAGTGCGGCGAGTTCACCCGGCACCTCGGCCACTGAGAGCCGCGCGGTACCGGGCTGTGTGGCAGTGCCGATTTCCGGTGCCGGGAACCAGGTGTCGAGCACGGTCCCGTCGGCGGTGACGGTGGCCAGCCCGACGCCAGCAGCAGAGGTCACGGGGTTCCACGGTACTGGACGACTAGCCTTGAACCCTGTGGGCCTGGATTTGCGAAGCGACCCGATTGCGCTGACCGCTGCGCTGGTCGACATCCCGAGCGAGTCGGGGCACGAGGCCCGCATCGCCGATGAGGTCGAGGCCGCCTTGCGCGAACAGACCCGCGCATTCGAGGTCGTTCGGCACGGCAACGCGGTGCTGGCTCGCACGAACCTTCTCCGTCCGACGCGCGTGCTGCTGGCCGGCCACCTCGACACGGTTCCGATCGCCGACAACGTGCCGTCGCGCCGCGAGGGCGACGAGCTCCTCGGCTGCGGCACCGTCGACATGAAGTCCGGCGACGCGGTGTTCCTTCACTTGGCCGCAACGCTCGCCGACCCTGCCCGCGACATCACGTTGGTGTTTTACGATTGCGAGGAAATCGAGGCGGCCGCAAACGGTTTGGGGCGCATCGAACGCGAGCTGCCCGACTGGCTGCGCGCCGACGTCGCGATCCTCGGCGAACCGTCCGGCGGTTACATCGAGGCCGGCTGCCAAGGCACCCTCCGTGTGGTCGTCACGGCCACTGGGACCCGCGCGCACTCTGCACGATCGTGGATGGGCGACAACGCAATTCACAAACTCGGCAAGGTGCTCGATCGGCTGGCCGGCTACCAGGCCCGCCACGTCGACATCGATGGCTGTACGTATCGTGAGGGATTGAGTGCGGTCTGGATCGATGGAGGAGTGGCAGGTAACGTGATTCCGGACCGGGCGTCATTGACCCTCAACTTCCGGTTCGCGCCGGACCGCAGCGCTGAGCAGGCGCGCAACCATGTGCGCCAGGTCCTCGACGGGCTGGACGTGAGCATCGAGGAGACCGACGCCGCTGTTGGCGCACTGCCAGGACTGTCGCACCCGGCCGCCGCCGCGCTGGTGAAGGCCGCCGGGGGACAGGTGCGCGCGAAGTTCGGCTGGACCGATGTCGCGCGGTTCGCTGCGCTCGGCATCCCCGCGGTCAATTACGGACCCGGTGATCCCAACCTCGCGCACCGCGCCGACGAACGGGTGCCGGTCGCCCAGATCACCGCGGCCGTCGACGTGTTGCGCGGCTACCTTAACGGCTCAACATAGCCGAGCAACACTGTTACCTGCGGTTACATCCCTAAAATGCGCGTCCTGCCTTAAGTACACCGGGCCCGCGACCACGTTGAATTTAACGTGAGCGTTTTGCCAGAGCCTTGATAGCAGCCTTACAGGCTGGGCGGTTTGGGGTGTCCACAGTTCGCTCACGGTTCATCATTTGCTGATGGACCAGGACGACCCCGAGAAACGCATAGCCGATCTGGAAAGGCGGGTGGCCGAGCAGAAGCGCGGTGCGGACCTGCCGCCGGTAGCACCGCAAGGTTGGCTCACACCAGAGCAGGTCCGCAACAAGACTTTCTCTAATTCGCCCATCGGACGCGGGTACAACGCAGCCGATGTCGACGAGTTTGTCGAGCGTGTTGAGGCCGCGCTGCGAGATCCGACGGGACTCGCTCTTACGCCAGAACAGGTCCGCATGATGGCTTTCTCAAAGCCACCCCTGGGAAAACGCGGCTACAACCAAGACGAGGTAGACCAGTTTCGTTGCCGCGTTGAGCAGCAGCTGCAATCTCGCCAGGGCAGATTTCCGCTGCCTCCGCAAACCGGGTTTCCACCGTCATCCACCGGCCAGTTGCACACATCCCACGCCGCTGGCCCGCGGAGCCGGATCGGCGCCGCCGAAGGAGGGCGGTTGGCGCGAGCGCATGGTGATCGGCGCGTTCGTAGCTGCGGTCTTTATTTGGTTAGCGGCCGGTATTTTCTTCCTGCTTTTTGGGGTCGGGGTGATACCAGGCGTGGGGGCAGCACGGGGCAAATCGATGATGTTGGGTTTGTTGATGATACTGATGTTCACCTTCTTCGCGATCAAGGGCATTTCTTCTTCTTAGCTCAGGGAGGTTGAGGTTTTCACTGATGCCGACCCTGACGCGGCCGGGGGGCGGGCTTTCGCCACATCGCAATGGTTGCTTGACTGCAACTGATGGGCAGCCGCGGCGCCGCGGCTGCTGTGCAGCCTCAAAGAGTTCGCGCGAGCGGCGATGGCCGTGCGGCGCTTTGCGCTCGGTGTCGCGACCGGCCTCGTGCTCGCCGCGTCGCTGCTGGCCGTCTTCATGGCGTCCAGCGAGCCCGCGGCGCACAGCGATGTGGGGGTGGGGGAATTCAAAACGGGCGGCGAGCAGATCGACACACTGGTCATCACTGACCATCTGTACCTGCACGGTCCGGGCGGCACGATGGTCGAGATCAGCGTCGGCAAGGACGCGAGCGGCAAGGACGTGGTGACCGCGACGCCAGGCGGGTAAACCAGCGGTGCACCCGCCATTGCGGCGAAGGGACCGGGCAACTCATTCGGCGGGGCCGGGCCCTGGCCCTGGTTCGTCTTTCTCGTGGCCGGGAACACCCGGAGTGGGATCGTTGGCTGGATCAGCCAGCGGGTCAGGCCCTTTGGCGTCATCCGGCAACGCGTGATCGGGAACGCCAGGATGCGGGTCACCCGCCGGGTCTACCTGAAACTTCTCGCCCTCAGCCATGCTGTCCCTCCCACGGTGGCGGTGGTCCATCCGAACACAGCGACCATACGCCCCGGCTGACGTTCGGCAGGCCTTGTCTGTGCTCGCGAGGCGGCCGGCCGGCCGACCGTGCCGCGCGAATCTACGTTTTCGACAAATCCGGTCGGCTGACTGCGATACTCGCCGGGGGGCCGGGGCTAGCAAGAGGACGAAGCACAGATGAAGTGTGAGATGAAGAAGCTGGCAGCGGCGCTGTTGACAGCCATGGCGATGGCGGCAGTTCCGGCGGCCGTAGCACCGGCAGCGCACGCCGATGTGTGCGGCGACGTGGGCGGGCGGCACGTCGACGTGGGCGGATGCACGCACGTGGGCGCGGACGTCGCCGTGGGCGCCGCGGTGGCGGGAGCCGACGACGCGGCGGCGCAGGCAGCCGCCGGTCAGCCGCCGTGCTACACCCCCGCCGGGGTTCCGTTCTACACGCCTGCCGGGGCCCCCTGCTGAGACCGGACGCCGGTGATCACCGACGTGTTGCCCGTGATGTCTCGGCTTGGCGGGCGGCGTCGCGGGCTGCCGGGCGCAGACCGATGTCGGCCAGTTCGCCGGCGATCTCCTTCAGCGCCTCTGCGTCCCCGTCGGTGAGCGCACGGGCGTGGGCCAGCGTGAGCCTGCCGACGACGCAGTCGACCTCGCCTGCCAGCCGCTGCGCTCGGTACATCGCACTGGTGTCGCCGAGCCGGGTCGCGTCCTGCAGCGCGCGTAACGCCACCGCCGACTGGCCGCCACGCTCGGCGGCCTGCACGGCCTCGCGCGCCGCGTCGATGGCCTCCCGGATGTCGTTGCGGGCAGCCTTCGACCATGCCTTGGCGAGAGCGAGTTCGGGCGTGAACAGCGCCGACTTCATGCCGTGCCGCGCCTCCGCGGCGCTGAGCGCCTTCGCTGCGCCTATCTGGTCCCCCTGCTGCCCGAGCGCCTGGGCGAGCAGCATGAAGGCGAGCGGGCCCCACGAGTAGCCCGTCGGCGCCAACGCCGCGGCGGCACCGGCCAATCCCGCCGCTGCCGTCCCGAACTCGCCCTGTGCGATCGCGACGTAAGCGACGAGCACATCGCCGATCGCGCGTCCGGGCTGCTTCAGCTCGGCGGACTCGGTATAGCGTTGCGCGAGCGCTCGGGCCTCGTCGAGCCGCCCGGTCATCACCAGCGCGGTGATCCGGCCGAATCCGCTGGTGAACCGAAGCAGGCCCGGGTGCCCAGCGGACAGCGCCCGCGCGGCGAGCTCGTCGACCTGGCCGAACCGGCCGACCCGGGCCGACGACAGCGTTGCGGCCGACGCCGCCCATCCGACCGCGACGTCGTCGGCATCCGGGGACGCCAGCACCTCGTCGGCCAGTCGCAACGCGCGCAATGGGGTGCCGGCGTTCATCGCGAAGGTCGCGGCCAGCGCGTCCAGGGTGGCGCGTGCCGCAGGTGCGCAAACCCGGTTGCGGACCGTCTGCAAGAAGGCGACGGCCTGGGTCGGCTGGCTGAGCATCCAGAACTGGTTGGCCGCCCGCGGCAGCGCCCACGCCATCAGGTCGGTCTCCGAGAGTTCGGCCGGGTCGACGGCGCGCAGGATCTCGTCGGCCTCGCGACCGCGCGCCTGCCACGCCAGGGCCTGGGCCAGAGTCAGCCGGGTGGCCAGCGACTCCGACCGTTGCAGCGCGGACCGGGCGAGCCTTTCACCTAACTCCATGTCGCCGGCCCGCAGCGCCTCCGCGGCTGCCGCGCTGACGTCATCGACCGACTGAGGTGGCACCCGCCGCATCCTAGGGGGCTACCTTGTCGGGTGTGTCGGAAACCGATGCAGACAGCGGGTGCGGACGCCGGCGCCGCGGCAGGCATTGGGCTGTCTGCGTGTACTGCGCGTCCGGCCCGATGCACCCCGAATTGCTTGCCCTGGCTGCCAAACTCGGGGAGGCCATCGCCGACCGAGGGTGGACGCTGGTGTCCGGCGGCGGCAACGTGTCCGCGATGGGCGCGCTGGCCGCGGGCGCGCGCGCGCACCACGGCCGCACCGTCGGCGTGATCCCCAAGGCGTTGGTGCACAAAGAGGTGGCCGATGTCGAGGCCGACGAGCTGGTCGTCACCGACACGATCCGCGAACGCAAGCAGGTGATGGAAGACCGCTCGGATGCATTCATCGCGCTGCCCGGAGGCATTGGCACACTCGAGGAGCTGTTCGAGACGTGGACCGCCGGCTACCTCGGAATGCACGACAAGCCGGTCGTGTTGCTCGATCCCGACGGCCACTACGACGGGTTGTGGGCGTGGCTGGAAGGCCTCGTCGAGCGCGGGTACGTCCATCCCGGCGCACTGGACCGGATCGTCGTCGTGCGCGATGTCGGGGCCGCGCTCGCGGTCTGTGCACCCAGCGAATAGCGCCTCGCATCGTCGGAACTAGGCTTTGCGCCAGTTTGCGCCGGGATCCAACGGGGAAAGCAGAGGTCATGGCGGAGCCAGCAAAAGAGAACACCACGGTCGGTCTTGCTGACATCGCCACCAGACTGCCGGCGGTGCTGATGGACGCACCGGCGATCGTCCGCGGCTTCATGACCGGGTTCATGGCCCGCCCCACGGCCAAGACGTCGATCGGGAAGGTGTTTCAGGAACGCGCCGCTCGCTACGGCGACAACGTGTTCATCAAGTTCGAGGACGAGACGCTGACCTACCGGCAGGCCAATGAGGTCGTCAACAGGTACGCGGCGGTGCTGTCCGCGCGGGGCGTCGGGCGGGGCGACGTCGTCGGGATCATGCTGACGAACTCGCCGCGCGCGGTGCTGCTGATGCTTGCAGTGGTCAAGCTCGGCGCGATCGCCGGCATGCTGAACTACAACCAGCGGGGCAAGGTGCTGGCCCATAGCGTGGAACTGCTCGCTGCGCGGGTGCTGATCGGCTCCGACGAGCTGCTGACGGCGGTCGAAGAGTCCGGCGCCGAGGTCACCAACGCGATCTCCGTCGACGAGCTCGAGCGGCTGGCCACCGACGCGCCCACCGAGAATCCCGCGGTCACCTCGTCGGTGCTGGCCAAGGACAAGGCGTTCTACATCTTCACGTCGGGCACCACCGGGATGCCCAAGGCCAGCGTCATGACGCACTACCGCTGGCTGCGCGCGCTGGCCGGGTTCGGCGGCATCGGCATGCGGCTGAACAGCAACGACACGTTGTACTGCTGCCTGCCGCTGTACCACAACAACGCGCTGACCGTCGCGGTGTCGTCGGTGCTGAATTCCGGCGCAACGCTCGCCCTGGGCAAGTCGTTCTCGGCGTCGCGGTTCTGGGACGACGTGATCCGCTACGACGCGACGGCGTTCATCTACATCGGCGAGATCTGCGGCTACCTGCTCAACCAACCGGAGAAGCCGACCGACCGGCAGCACAAGGTCCGCGTCATCGCGGGCAACGGGCTGCGGCCGGCGATCTGGGACCAGTTCACTTCCCGGTTCGGCATCGACCGTGTTTGCGAGTTCTACGCCGCCAGCGAAGGTAACACCGCGTTCGTCAACATCTTGAACATGCCCAAGACCGCCGGCGTGTGCCCGACCCCGGTCGCGTTCGTCGAGTACGACGCCGAGACGGGTGACCCGCTGCGCGACGACCGGGGCCGCGTGCGCAAGGTGCCCGGCGGCGAACCTGGCCTGCTGCTCTCCAAGGTCAGCAACTTCCAGCCGTTCGACGGCTACACGGACAAACAGGCGTCCGAAAAGAAGTTGGTGCGCAACGCTTTCCGCGACGGCGACGTGTGGTTTAACACCGGCGACCTGATGCGGTCGCAAGGGTTCGGGCACGCCGCCTTCACCGACCGGCTGGGCGACACGTTCCGCTGGAAAGGGGAGAACGTCGCGACCACTCAGGTCGAGGCCGCGGTGGCGCACGTTCCCGACGTCGAGGAATGCACCGTGTTCGGCGTCGAGGTCCGGGGCGCGGGCGGTCGGGCCGGGATGGCGGCGATCCAGCTCAAGGAGGGTACCGACTTCGACGGCAAGGCGCTGGCGAAGACGGTCTACGACCACTTGCCCGGCTACGCGGTGCCGCTCTTCGTGCGCATCGTCGAGTCACTCGAGTACACGTCGACGTTCAAGAGCATGAAGGTCGAGCTGCGCAAACAGGGCTACGGGCCGGACGTCGACGACCCGATCTACGTGCTGAACGGCCGCGACGAGGGCTACGTCGAGTTCTACGACGAGTACCCCGATGAGGTCAGCAGCGGCAAGCGCCCGTCGAACTAGCCGGCGCCTAATGGCGGCACCCTCAAGCAGGCGCTGCCGGCCCTGGCACCCTGGAAGGGTGCAATCGACACTCTGCGGTCGGCCGGTGGCCGGCGATCGCGCGCTGATCATGGCGATCGTCAACCGCACACCGGATTCGTTCTACGACCGCGGCGCCACCTTCACCGACGCCGCCGCGAAAGCCGCGGCGCACCGCGCGGTCGATCAGGGCGCGGATGTGATCGATGTCGGTGGGGTGAAGGCAGGCCCCGGTCAGGCGGTGGACGCGGACGAGGAGATCGCGCGGGTGGTTCCGTTCATCGAGTGGCTGCGCGGCGCATACCCGCAGCAGCTGATCAGCGTCGACACCTGGCGAGCGACGGTGGCCAAACAGGCGTGCGCGGCCGGCGCCGATCTGATCAACGACACCTGGGGCGGCGCCGACCCCGGACTCACGCAGGTTGCGGCCGAGTTCGGCGCCGGGCTGGTGTGCTCACACACGGGCGGGGCCGCACCGCGAACGCGGCCGTTCCGGGTGAGCTACGGCCACACCGTGCGCGCCGTCGTCGACGATGTGATCGCCGAGGTCACGGCCGCCGCCGAGCGGGCGGTCGCGGCCGGCGTCGCGCGCGAGAAGATCCTGATCGACCCGACCCACGATTTCGGCAAGAACACGTTCCACGGGCTCGCATTGTTGCGCCACGTGGAAGATCTTGTTAACAGCGGATGGCCCGTACTGATGGCGCTGAGCAACAAGGACTTCGTCGGGGAAACTTTGGGTGTGGGTTTGACTGAACGCCTCGAGGGCACGCTGGCCGCCACCGCGGTCACGGCTGCGGCCGGTGTCGCGATGTTCCGCGTGCACGAGGTGGGGCCCACTCGGCGCGTGCTGGACATGGTCGCGGCGATCCAGGGTGTGCGCATGCCGACGCGCACGGTGAGGGGACTGGCATGACGACTGCACCTGAGCTGACGGGCGTCATCACCGACGACAACTGGCTGGCCGAGCGCAGCTGGAGCCGGCCCTCGTGGACGATCGCCGAACTCGAGGCCGCCAAGGCGGGCCGGACGGTCTCGGTGGTGCTGCCCGCGCTGAACGAGGAGGAGACCGTCGCCTCCGTCGTGGGCACCATCGAGCCGATGCTGGGCGGGCTGGTTGACGAGCTGGTCGTGCTCGACTCCGGCTCGACCGACGACACCGCGATCCGGGCCCTCACGGCCGGTGCCCGGGTGGTCAGCCGCGAAGAGGCGGTGCCGGAGCTGCCGACGCAACCCGGCAAGGGCGAGGTGCTGTGGCGCTCTCTGGCCGCCACCAGCGGGGACATCATCGCGTTCGTCGACTCCGACTTGATCGACCCCGACCCGATGTTCGTGCCCAGACTCGTGGGGCCGCTGCTCACCGCCGATGGCGTGCACCTGGTGAAAGGCTTCTACCGCAGGCCGCTGATGGTGAGCGGCCGCGAGGACGCCAACGGCGGCGGCCGGGTCACCCAGCTCGTCGCGCGGCCGCTGCTGGCCGCTCTGCGACCGGAACTCAGCGGTGTGTTGCAGCCGCTGGGCGGGGAGTACGCAGGTACCCGGGAACTGCTGGGGTCGGTTCCGTTCGCGCCCGGTTACGGCGTCGAGATCGGCCTGCTGATAGACACCTATGACCGGCTCGGGCTGGAAGCGATCGCGCAGGTCAATCTGGGTGTGCGGGCGCACCGCAACCGTCCGCTGACCGAGTTGAGCGCGATGAGCCGACAGGTGGTGGCCACGCTGCTGTCACGCTGCGGTGTCACCGACTCCGGTGTCGGGCTCACGCAGTTCTTCGCCGATGGGGCAGGCTTCACGCCGCGAATCTCGCCGGTGTCGCTGGACGACCGTCCGCCGATGGACACATTGCACCCCCGCTAGCGCTGCCCGGTCAGGGCGATCAGGCAGGATCGGTGTCGTGACGCTGATCCTGCTGTACCTATTGGTGCTGGTGCTCGTCGCAGCGGTGCTGTTCGTGATCGCCAGCGCGGTGTTCGGGCGCGGCGAGACCCTGCCGCCGCTGCCGCGCGCCACCACCGCCACCATGTTGCCCGCTTCGGGTGTCACCGGTGCGGACGTCGAAGCCGTCAAGTTCACCCAGACGCCGCGCGGCTACAAGACCAGCGAAGTGGACTGGGTGCTCGACCGGCTGGGCCGCGAGATCGAACTGCTGCGGGGCCAGCTGTCCGCGATGTATGCGTTGACTGGTGACGGCGAATCCGCGGAGGAGGAGCCGCAGACCCCGTGAGCGCCGACGCCGACGACGGCCGGGTCCGCTGCGCGTGGGCGGACGGCGGGGGGGCGCACGCGGCGATGTACCGCGACTACCACGACTACGAGTGGGGTCGCGTACTGCGCGGCCGCGATGCACTGTTCGAGCGAATGTCGTTGGAGGCTTTCCAAAGCGGACTGTCCTGGTTGACCATCCTGCGCAAGCGGGAGAACTTCCGGCACGCGTTCCACGGCTTCGACGTCGACCGCGTCGCCCGCTACACCGGCCGCGATGTCGCGCGGCTGATGGCTGACGCGGGCATCGTTCGCAACCGCGCGAAGATCGACTCCACCATCGCCAACGCGCGCGCCGCGGCGGCGCTGGATCTTGATCTCTCCGAATTGCTCTGGTCGTTTGCGCCGCCGCCCGGGCGCGCTCGGCCGGCCACCGTTGCGGACGTGGCGTCGGTCAGCCCGGAATCCACCGCGATGGCGAAGGAGTTGAAGCGCCGCGGCTTCCGCTTCGTCGGACCAACGACGGCGTACGCGTTGATGCAAGCCACCGGCATGGTCGACGACCATGTGCAGGCGTGCTGGGTGCCGCGCGCATCTGATGGTTAGCGGGGTCTTTGCACACCGACGCGCCCGGATAAGGAACAATGGCAGCGTGAACGTGCAGTCTGGAGGGAGCACTCGATGGCGGCGATGAAGCCCCGGACCGGTGACGGTCCACTGGAAGCTACCAAGGAGGGGCGCGGCATCGTGATGCGAGTACCGCTGGAGGGCGGCGGTCGGCTTGTCGTCGAGCTCACTCCCGAGGAGGCGGCCGCATTGGGCGACGAACTGAAGGGCGTCACGGGTTAGTTACGAGCTCACCTTTTGGTAGATCTCGAGCGTCTGTTCGGCAATCCGGGCCCAGGAGAACTCGTCGAAGCACCGTTGCCGGCCGGCCTTGCCGAACCTTTTCGCTTTCTCCGGATCTGCAGCGAGAGTGTTGACGGCGTCGGCCAACCGCTCCTCGAAACCTGAAGCGTCCGCGGCGTCGTAGTGCACAAGCAGCCCGGTCTCCCCGTCCGCCACCACCTCTGGAATACCGCCCACATCCGAGGCCACCACGGCCGTCGCACAGGCCATCGCCTCGAGATTGACAATCCCCAACGGCTCGTACACCGACGGGCACACGAATACTGTTGCAGCAGAAAGTATTTCGCGGATCTTCCCGATCGGGAACATCTCTCGCACCCAGAACACGCCCGTGCGATCGCGCGACAGGTTCTGCACCGCCTCCGTGACCTCGGCGGCGATCTCGGGTGTGTCCGGCGCCCCGGCGCACAACACCAATTGCAAATCGGGGGAGAACCGGTGCGCGGCCGCGACGAGGTGCGCCACGCCCTTCTGGCGGGTGATCCTGCCGACGAACGCGACGAGGGGTTTGTCGAGGTCCACGCCCAGCTCATCGAGCACCGATTCGCCGGGCGTCGGGTCGGCCGGGTACCACACGTCGGTGTCGATTCCGTTGCGCAGGACGTGGACCCGGGCCGGATCCAGCGCGGGATAGGTTCTCAACACGTCCTCGCGCATGCCGGAGCTCACCGCGATCACCGCGTCTGCCGCCTCGATCGCGGTGCGCTCGACCCACGACGACACCCGGTAGCCGCCGCCCAGCTGCTCGGCCTTCCACGGCCGCAACGGCTCGAGCGAGTGCGTGGTCAGCACGTGCGGGATCCCGTACAGCAGCGCGGCCAGGTGACCGGCCAGCCCGGTGTACCAGGTGTGCGAGTGCACCACCGTGGCCTCCGCGGCGGCGTTCGCCATCACCAGATCCGCCGATAACGTCGACAGGGCCGGGTTGGCACCGCGCAGCGCTGGGTCCGGCTGATGCACGAACGCCCCGAGCCGGGGTGCGCCCATGCAGTGCACGTCCACTTCGCACAGCTTGCGCAACTGGGCGACGAGTTCGGTGACGTGTACTCCGGCGCCTCCGTAGACCTCGGGCGGATACTCCCGAGTCATCATCGCCACCCGCATTAGCTAACTCGCCCCTCGCGTCCGCATGTTCCCGACGGTAATGCCGGTGTCTTATCGATGCATACACAACCGTTTGGCGGTCGCGTTTCAAGTGCCCGAAATCTGGGGAATTCTGGCCGCAGTCAGCGAGGGCGGATAGGTTTTACCTATGAGGGAATTGCCGCACGTGTTGGGCGTTGTCCTCGCTGGCGGAGAAGGTAAGCGGCTCTATCCACTGACCGCCGACCGGGCAAAGCCGGCAGTTCCCTTCGGCGGCGCGTACCGCCTGATCGATTTTGTGTTGTCGAATCTCGTCAACGCCCGGTACCTGCGAATCTGCGTGCTCACCCAGTACAAGTCGCATTCCCTGGACCGGCACATCTCGCAGAACTGGCGGCTGTCCGGCCTGGCCGGCGAGTACATCACACCGGTCCCGGCGCAGCAGCGGCTGGGTCCGCGCTGGTACACCGGCAGCGCCGACGCGATCTACCAGTCGATGAACCTGATCTACGACGAGGATCCTGACTACATCGTCGTGTTCGGTGCCGATCACGTGTACCGGATGGATCCCGAGCAAATGCTGCATTTCCACATCGAAAGCGGCGCAGGGGCCACCGTCGCGGGCATCCGGGTGCCACGCGCCGACGCACCCGCGTTCGGCTGCATCGACGCCGACGAGTCGGGCCGGATCAAGGACTTCGTCGAGAAGCCGGCGGACCCGCCCGGCACGCCCGACGACCCCAACCAGACTTTCGTGTCGATGGGCAACTACATCTTCACCACGAAGGTGCTCATCGACGCGGTCCGCGCGGACGCCGAGGACGATAACTCCGATCACGACATGGGCGGTGACATCATTCCGCGCCTTGTCGCCGACGGGCGGGCAGCGGTCTATGACTTCAACGACAACGAGGTGCCCGGCGCCACCGAGCGCGATCGCGGGTACTGGCGGGACGTCGGCACGCTCGACGCGTTCTACGACGCGCACATGGATCTGGTGTCGGTGCACCCGATCTTCAATCTGTACAACAAGCGCTGGCCCATTCGCGGCGAGTCGGAGAACCTCGCGCCCGCCAAGTTCGTCAATGGCGGTTCGGCGCAGGAGTCGGTGGTCGGCGCCGGCAGCATCGTGTCCGCGGCGTCGGTGCGCAACTCGGTGTTGTCGTCCAACGTCGTCGTCGACGACGGCGCGATCGTCGAGGGCGGCGTGTTGATGCCGGGTGTGCGGGTCGGCCGTGGGGCGGTGGTGCGCCACGCCATCCTCGACAAGAACGTGGTCGTCGGCCCCGGGGAGATGGTCGGCGTCGACCTTGAACGCGACCGGGAACGCTTCGCGGTGAGCACCGGTGGGGTGGTCGCGGTGGGCAAGGGGATTTGGATCTAGACAGTTCGCTCGCGCCGCGTCGGCAGCTGCTCGATCAACCGATCTCCGGGATCAGCAGGTGCGCGTCGTGGGTCGGCCCCCAGTGCAGAGTGACGCGACCGCGAGGAGAGGGCCGGTATGCGGCCGGTAATTGGCCGGTGAGCGGGTTGCGCGGGCTCAGCCAGCGGCCGGCGACCACCAGCCTCAGTTGTTCGTCGGCGCGAAACAGCGTCGAAGACGGCCCGAGCGCGACGTCGACGGCCACCACCTCGCCTGCGCGCAGCGGCTGCGGGTCGGTGCATGCCGGCACCGGCTGCCACGGTTGCGACAGGGCGGGATCCAAGGCGCGCAGCGCCACCCGCTGCCAGCCGGTGGTCACGCGGTCGCGACCGTAACCGAAGGACCCCTCGAACGGGACATACCTTCCGTCGCGCCATTTTTCGACCCCGACGAACAGGTTTGCGTCGTCGCAGCCGTGCAGGTCGAGCCATAGCCGAACGGCCATCGGCCCGGTCAGCTCGATATCGTCGCGCACGGTCCAGGTGAATGCTGCTGCGCGCGAACGTGTTTTGAACGCGACGACGCCCGGTTCCGATGGTGGCTCTGCCGACAACACGCCGGGCCCGGCCAGATACAGTCGCCGCCAACGGGTCCGGGCCAGCGGCCACTCGGCCTCCTCGCGAACCGCGGTGACGGTATCACGGTCCTCGCGCACCTCGAGCCGTACGCTGCGGGTGCCGGGCTGCCCGTCCAGTGCGGCGCGCAGGAACGCCAACTGCTCGGTGCGCGCAGGTTCGGCGTAGAACGTCGCCCACTTGCCGCCCCGGTGCGTGTACAGCCTGGCATGTGTGGATCCGGCGTCGGTGAACGCGCGGATCGAGCCGCGGCTGTGCAGGTTGTGGTCAGAGAAGCTGCCGCACACCAGCATCGGCACCCGGATCGCCGCTAGGTCGGGCACCAGTGAGCGCCAGAAGTCGTCGCGTGTCGGGTGAACGCGTCCCATTTCGAGCAGGTCGTAGGCCAGCCGGACCGCGCGGCGCAGCATCAGCGACCAGATCCGCACGAACCCCTGCTCGCGAACGCCGCCGGGATACGCCCAATCTTGATATGCGTCGGTGACACCTTCCCACGGGCAGATGGCACGAAGCGCCGGTGGCGCGAGCGCCGCCGTGCCGTACTGGCTGATGGCCAGATAGGACACCCCGAGCATCACCACCCGGCCGTCGCTCCACGGTTGACCGGCTGCCCACTGCACGATGTCGTAGACGTCCTGATGTTCCTGATGCGACAGCAGCTTCGCGACGCCGTCGGAGTGACCGCAGCCTCTCAGGTCGGCGTTCACCACCGTGAACCCCTGCTGAACCCACCACACCGGGTCGGGCGCCTCCCAGCCGGTCAGCGCGGAGAACGCCACCGGGGCGGGCTGCCGCAGGATGTGGTACTGCACCGAATATGTCCACCGCTTGCCGCGGCGGGCGGGCAGGTTGTCCTTGCCGTACGGATGGGCGCTGACAATGACCGGCCGGGGACCCTCGTCGGCGGTACGGAACACGTTGACCCGCAACACCGTTCCATCCCGCGTGACGACCTCGGCGTCACGGTCGATGACGATGTCGTCGGGTGTCTCGGTGACGGTCACCGGGGGTTTCGCGATCTCGCGCAGCCGGCCGAGCGCATACCGGAACCGACCGGTCCGGTGCCACGGCTGGTCCAGTGCAGGCGCCGTTGGTCGGGGCATCTCGTTACCCTAACCGCCGTCGCGGCCCGGGCGGCTCAGCAGTCACCACACATACGGCACCAACCGGTGGCGGACCTTCTGGGTGTAGTCGCGATATCCGCTCAGTTCGCTGGTGAGCAGCTTCTCCTCGTCGCGAATGCGCAAGGCGACGCCGAACAGGCAGGGGACGAGAACCCCCAGCCCCCACCAGGAGTCGAGCGCCAGCGGTATGCCCGCCATCATGATCACCGTCCCCATGTAGATGGGGTGCCGCACCAGCCCGTACAGACCGGTGGACACGACCTTCTGGCTCTCCTCGACGGTGATGGTGGCTGCCGCATAGCGGTTCTCGATGACCGTGTAGATCGCGATACCGAGGCCGACCGCCACCAGTGCATCGCCGACCAAGGATACGGCGGCCGGTACCGGCGACCATCCGAAGCGATGGTCGAGGGCGCTGAACACCAGCAGCGCCGCCATCAGAACATATACGCCGGCGGCGACGACCTTCTGCACGGTCCTTGTCTCGGCGGCAGGCCCGGCGTGCATGCGGCGCTCGAGGGCCGCCGGGTCCTTCTTCAGCCAGTAGACGGTCGACAGCGACGCGGTGCAGAACACGGCCAGGAAGACCCATGCCTGCCAGTAGTTTAAAGTCCCGGCCGGTAAGAAAAGCAGCGCCGCGAACGCCACCAGGCCGAGAAATGGATTGCGCGGCCACCCGAAAACCGATGCTCATGTCGAATACCTCCCCGACTAGATGGCGTCGCGGTGTCGATAGATCCCGCCCGCGACTGCGGTCAGCACGGCCGCGGCCACCACCATCACCGCGATCGCGGCCAGCGGCACGTTCGATGGTGCGGTTGTCCGTCCCACCGGCGACAGCTCGATGAGCCAGTGCGGCAACCGCAGCAGCGCACCCAGATACAGCGCCAGCACCACGAAGGTGACCGCCAGCCAGCCGATCAACGGACGGCGCACTGCGACGGCGACGGCGCCGATTCCGGCCATCACCGCCATCGCCGGAACCTGGGCGACCCCGGCGCCGACGAGCCGCGGGACTAGCTCGGCTTGCCCCATCGTCACAGCGGCAGCCAGCCCGTTGCCCAGGCCGGCGGCTAACAGCAGCACGGCCGACCCGACGAGGGTGGCACCGACGTTCGACAGCAGCCAGCGCCACCGCGACACCGCGCCCGCGAGGACCTCCTCGGCGATTCCCGAGTCCTCGTCCTGGCTCAGCCGCAGGACGGCCGCGACCACGAAACCCGTGGCGGCCGCGGCCAGGAACTGCGTCAGCGTGGTGTAGAGGCCGTTGTAGCCCTGCGTGGACAGCACACGCGCGATCAATTCGTTGGTCTTGGCGGCGTCCTGCAGCGACTTCGTCATCGAGCCGAAGGCCAGGCCGGCCAAAAACAGGCCCACGCCCCAGCTGATGACCTGGCCGCGCTGCAGGACGAGGTTCAGCTGGACGACGCCCCGGATTTCTGCCGCGGTGACCCGGTCACCCCTGGACGGCAGGATGCCGTCGTCATACTCGCGCCGGGTTTCGAGCACCGTGGACAGCCCCATCAGCGCGAGGGTGGCCGCCACCAACAACGCAAACGGCCACCACCGCAGCTCGACGAACGAGCGCATCTGTTGCGCCCAGGCGATGGGCGACAACCAACTCAGGGTGCTGCCTGAGTGGTCGGTGATGTCGCCCACTCCGCGCACCAGCGCGGCCGCGGCCAGCACACCCATTGCGGCCCCCGTTGCGGTGCGGGCCTGGCGCCACAGCTGCACTGTCACCGCGGCCACGGCGCCGAAGACCATCGCCGCACCGGTGATGCCCAGACACATTCCGGCGCAATTGATCAGGTCGAACCCGGTGGCTGCCAGCGCGAGGGTCATCGTGATTGCGAGGATGGCGTTGACCGCGCCCACCAGCACCAGCGCGGCGAACGTGCGCGCGTAGCGGCTGACCACCGAAGACATCACCAGTTCGGCCGCGCCGCTTTCCTCCTCGGCGCGAGTGTGCCGCACCACGGTGAGAATGGACATGATCGATGTGGCGACGATCAGTGTGAGCATCAGCTCGTTGGCCATCATCACGCCGAGGTTGGTCTCGTTGCCACCGAAGAACGGTCCTCCCATCATGATGCCGGCCGGCGTTTTCAGCAGGTTGACGCGCGCGATGCGTTGCGCCTCATCGGGATAGGCGAGCTTTACCGCGTTCGGTGCGTAGACCATCATGAATGTCAGCGCCCAGATCCACACCGCCAGCCGGACGCGGTCCCGGCGCACGGCAAGGGCGAGCAGCGTCGGCACCCCGGTCACGGCGGTCTGGGACTGCCCGGTGTGCCGGGCGACGGCGGTGGCGGTCATCGCGACGCTCCCTGGTACTCGCGCAGGAACAGGTCCTCCAGTGACGCCGGGAACACCGATAGATCCACGATGCCGAGGCTGGTCAGCAGATCCATCCCGCGGTCCAGATCGGCGCGGTCCACCGAAAAGCTGGCGATGCCGTCCTGTTCGGAGAAATCGTGCACGAATGGCGCGGAGCGCAGCGTGTCCGATCCGCCGCGGGTGCGCACCTTCACCGTGGTGCGCATTAAGTGTCGCAGGTCGTCCAGCCGTCCCGACCGCACGCTGCGTCCGGCGCGGATGATCGTCACGGTGTCGCAGAGCTGCTCGACCTCGGCGAGGATGTGACTCGACAGCAGCACCGCGGCTCCGCGTTGGGCGACCTCGCGCACGCACTGCTGGAACGCCTTCTCCATCAACGGATCCAGGCCCGAGGTGGGCTCGTCGAGGATGTACAGCTCGACGTCGCTGCTGAAGGCCGCGACGATCGCGACCTTCTGGCGATTGCCCTTGGAGTAGGTGCGGGCCTTCTTGTGCGGGTCGAGTTCGAATCGCTCGATCAGTTCCTCGCGGCGCGCGCGGTTGTTGCCGCCCCGCAGCCGGGCGAGGAAGTCGATCGCCTGACCGCCGGTGAGGTTGGGCCACAACGTCACATCACCCGGGACATAAGCTATTCGGCGATGCAGCGATACCGCGTCGCGCCACGGGTCGCCGCCGAGCAGCCGCGCTGTGCCGCCGTCTGCGCGCAGCAGGCCGAGCAGCACCCGGATCGTCGTCGACTTGCCGGCGCCGTTGGGACCCAGGAAGCCCGCGATACTGCCGCTCTCGACCGTGAGATCGAGCCCGTCCAGCGCCTTGGTGTGCCCGAAAGACTTTCGCAGATCGTCGATTTCGACAGCAGGCGGCCTCATGTGTCTTCCCCTTGCTTGGTTGCTTGTTCTCGTTGGGCGACGAAGGCGTCATACATCGTGCTGTCGGCCATCAGCCCGTTGGTGTAGACCTCGAGTGCCGGTAGCACCATCTCCTGGCCGTAGTCGTGCAGCACTGCGGCCATGTCGGTCGGGTTGTCGTGCAGCTGCAGGTAGAGCAGGAATCCGCCCCCGCCGGTCAAGCCGAGATACTTCGCGCGGGCGGCGGGGTCTGGGCTGGGCTTGAGCGTCCCGGCGCGCACGCCTTCCTCCAGGTACTCTTCGGCGTTCTCGAGCATCCGTCGCCAGAACGTCTTCGCCAGTTCCGTGCCGGACTGCATGCTGCGCACCAGGTACCGCATCATCGGTGCATAGGACTCGATCTCGGCCATCTGCGCGAACCAGGTGGCCGGGTCGGCCGATCGCAGCGACTCGGACTTGGCGCTGCGGATCTCCTCGGCGATGTAGTCGTCGCAGGCCTTGCGCAGCCCGTCTTTGGATCCGAAATGGTGGATCACCAGCGCGGCGCTCACCCCCGCGGCCTCAGCGATGGCCCGGAGGCCGACGTTGAAGCCGTGCTGGCCCCACTGCTCGATCGCCGCGTCGCGGATCCGGGCAGTCGCAGTCATGTCGGTTGAACGCACGTTCAATACGCTAAACATGCGTTCAGCAGCGGTCAAGCGACCGCGCCGTTAGGAATTCGTCAAGACCGGAGGTGGGCCTCCGACCTGTGCCTTTGCGCTTCTAGTGTACATCTGTTTACTATTGTGGTCGGCACGGCGGAGACGTTCGCCATGGATGGATGGCGGCTCCGACCGGTGCAGCGCAGAAAGGTTCACCCGATCATGGATTCAGGCTTCACGTTGGAACTGCCGGAAGATGTTGTGCACGTTCGGGATTGGGTGCACGAGTTCGCCGCCGAGGTGATCCGGCCCGCCGCCGCCGAATGGGATGAGCGCGAGGAGACGCCGTGGCCGATCATCGCGGAGGCCGCGAAAGTCGGCCTGTACACACCGGAGTTGTTCGCGCAGATGGCCGGTGAACCGAGTGGCCTCGGGCTGCTGGTCGTGTTCGAGGAGATGTTCTGGGGCGATGCCGGCATCGCGCTGTCCATTCTCGGCACCGGTCTGGCCGCGGCCGCACTCGCGGCGAGCGGTACGCCCGAGCAACTCGGCGAGTTCCTTCCCCAGATGTTCGGCAGCCCGGGAGATCCGAAGGTCGCGGCGTTCTGCTCGTCGGAGCCGGGGGCCGGCTCCGACGTGGGCGCGGTGCGGACACGGGCGCGTTACGACCAAGCGGCCGACGAGTGGGTGCTGAGCGGCACGAAGACGTGGGCTACCAATGGCGGCATCGCGGAGATCCACATTGTCGTGGCGTCGGTGTACCCCGACTTGGGCACACGCGGCCAGGCGACGTTCATCGTGCCGTCCGGCACCCCGGGGCTGTCACAGGGACAGAAGTTCAAAAAGCATGGGATTCGGGCGTCGCACACCGCGGAGGTGGTCCTCGATGATGTCCGCATCCCGGGTGCTCTTATCCTCGGTGGGCGGGACCGCTTCGAGCAGCGCGTCGCGAAAGCCCGTGAGGGCAAACGCACGTCGAGCCAAGCGGCGATGATGACCTTCGAGCGCACGCGGCCGGTGGTGGGCGCAATGGCGCTGGGCGTTGCCCGCGCGGCCTATGAATATGCCCTCGAATACGCTTGCCAGCGTGAGCAATTCGGCCGAAAGATTGGTGAGTTCCAGGCGATCGCATTCAAGCTCGCTGACATGAAGAGCCGGATCGACGCGTCACGCCTGCTGGTGTGGCGCGCGGGCTGGATGCTCCGCAGCAAGAAGCCGTTCACCTGCGCGGAGGGCTCGATGGCCAAGCTGTTCGCCAGCGAGACCGCGGTCTATGTGACCGACGAGGCGATTCAGATCCTCGGCGGTAATGGCTACACCCGCGACTACCCGGTGGAGCGTATGCACCGGGACGCGAAGATCTTCACGATCTTCGAGGGCACCAGCGAGATTCAGCGGCTCGTCGTGGCCCGCGCTCTCACCGGATTGCCGATCCGGTAGCTCAGTACCGGGCGGCGACCAGGATCCCGTCGCCGAGTGGCACCAGCACCGGTGTCAGCCGCTCGTCCTCGGCGATCAGCCGCGCCGCCTCACGAACCGCGTTCACCTCGGCGTCGCCGGCCGCGGGGTCGCCCGCGCGCCCGCCGAGCGCAGCGCGGTGCACGACGATCGCCCCGCCGGGGCGCAGCAGCCGGATGCCCTCGACGACAAACTGCGGTTGGTCCACCGGGTCGGCGTCGATGAACACCAGGTCGTATGACTCGTCGGCGAGCCGCTGCAGCACGTCCTGCGCGCGGCCGGCGATCACCCGGGTTCGCGACGCCGCGACCCCCGCCTCGTTGAACGCCTGCTTGGCTAACCGCTGATGTTCCGGCTCGACGTCGATCGTGGTCAGCACCCCGTCTTCGGCCATGCCCGCCAGCAGCCACAGCCCGCTGACCCCGGCCCCGGTGCCTACCTCGGCGACCGCCTTGGCGCCCGACAACCGGGCCAGCACCGAGAGCAGCGCACCGACCGCGGGCGTCACCGCCCCGGCCCCGGCGTCGACGGCTCGCTCCCGTGCCGCGGCGACGATCTGGTCCTCCGAGATCGAGCCCTCGGCATGCCCCAGCATCGCTTCCCGCTCCGAGCCGACCATTCCCGCAGCGTAGAACCAAAGCTGCGGGTCGAGGGACAGGCGCGCCCGAGGGCCGCGCCGAAGCCGGTCTGGCCGACACGCCCGGGCGTAGAGACAGATTTCGCGCCATCCGGGCTGCAAGCCGGGGCGGCGGCCCGGTTTCTCAGGAAAAGTTCAGTTCGCTCATACATCGGCCACACCGGGGTGGGGGACGGTAAGCGGATGGCATACGCGGGCTGGCACACCGGGAATAGTCCCGATGGGATCGACGTTGGCCGCTACGAAGAGGTATCGCCGGTATTGTCCGGCGATGAGTTTTACCCATCGGACCGGGAGGATCCCACGACCCGCACCCTTTCATCAGCCATGCCGCCCGCGAGCATGTCGCACTTCGAGCGTTCGTTCGATCCGGGATGGGTCGATGAGCCCGACGAACCGCAGGGTACGGCGGTGTTCGACGCCACCGGCGACAAGACCACGATGCCCTCGTGGGATGAGCTGGTGCGTCAGCACGCCGACCGGGTGTACCGGCTGGCCTACCGGTTGTCGGGTAATCAGCACGACGCCGAGGACCTGACCCAGGAAACCTTCATTCGCGTGTTCCGTTCGCTGCAGAGCTATCAGCCGGGCACGTTCGAGGGCTGGTTGCACCGGATCACCACAAACCTGTTTCTCGACATGGTCCGGCGCCGCGCGCGGATCCGGATGGAGTCGCTGCCCGAGGATTACGACCGCGTGCCCGCCGACGAGCCGAACCCGGAGCAGATCTATCACGATTCCCGGTTGGGCCCTGACCTGCAGGCGGCGCTGGATTCGCTGCCTCCTGAGTTCCGCGCGGCCGTGGTGCTGTGCGACATCGAGGGCCTGTCCTACGAGGAGATCGGCGCGACGCTCGGCGTGAAGCTCGGCACTGTCCGCAGCCGCATTCACCGTGGCCGCCAGGCGCTGCGCGAATATCTGGCCGCGCACGGCAGCACCGAAGAGCTCGTCGCCAAATTGGCCTGAGCTGCGTGTCTGTCGGCATGAAGCGCGCTACATTCGGTGTATCCCCATTCGCATGGGGGTCGCCGAGAGGAGGGACCATGGCCGATCCAGGGCATGTGTTCCGCCGCGCATTCTCCTGGCTGCCGTCCCCATTCGCCGCACAGAGCGACGCGCCCGTCGGCACACCCCGCCAGTTCGGGTCCACCGAGCATCTATCCACCGAGGCGATCGCTGCGTTCGTCGACGGTGAGTTGCGGATGAACGCCCACCTGCGTGCGGCGCACCACCTCTCGCTGTGCCCGCAGTGCACCGGCGAAGTTGACGGCCAGCGCCAAGCCCGTGCGGCCCTGCGCGATTCTTGCCCGATCAGGGTGCCCACCGAGCTGCTCGGCACGCTTGCGCGGATCCCGCACCAATCCGACCCGTCCATCGAGGGCGGGTGCGCAGCGGGGCCCGCCGGCGAGTTGGTCAACGGCGATGAGCCTCTCGAACCGCGTGGTCGGCGTCGACGCCGGTAGGGTGGAGACCACTTCGTCGGGGACGTCGTGCCGGGCCATGTCCCACGCCGTCCGCACCCCCGGAAGAGGATGAGTTGAGCCCCAACAAAGACAATCCCGACGGCGCCCAGTCGCCCGGTTCGGGCGACGGTAACGCCACCACCCGCCTGGCGCCGCGCCCCATCTCCCGACCAGTTGTCGATCCGGCGTCCACCCGCGCATTCGGTCGCCCGGAGGGCTTCAGCGGGTCTTTCCTCGGTTCCGACAAGCACGCCGACCAAGGCGAGTTCACGCCGCGCGACGCCCCATCCGACCCGGTGCTTGCCGAGGCGTTCGGCCGCCCGCATCCCGGGGGCGATTCCCTGCAGCGTCATCCTGCCGATGCCACGGCGCTCGACGACGAGCGCGACGACGACGCCGACATCGGTGCGGACCCGTGGCGCGACCCGGCTGCCGCCGCGTCGCTCACCGGCCCGGCGCTGGCCAGGCCGCAGTCGGCGACGGTAGGTGGGCCCACCGGCAAACTCGGTGTGCGCGACGTGCTGTTCGGCGGGAAGGTCTCCTACCGCGCCCTGGCGGTGCTCGCGGTGCTCGCGCTGGCGATCGCCTTCATCGGCGGTTGGGTGGGTCGCAAGACCGCCGAGGTCGTCGAGGCATTCACGACCTCCAAGGTCACGCTCTCGACCAACGGCAGCCAGCCGCCTGAAGGCCGCTTCGCTCAAGTGGCGGCCGCGGTGTCCGATTCCGTCGTCACCGTCGAGGCGTTGAGCGACCAGGAGGGCTCGCAGGGCTCCGGTGTCGTCGCGGACGGCCGTGGCTACATCGTCACCAACAACCACGTAATCTCCGACGCGGCCAACAACCCGAGTCAGTTCAAGATCACGGTGGTGTTCAACGACGGCAAGGAGGTGCCCGCCAACCTCGTCGGTCGCGACCCCAAGACCGACCTGGCGGTGCTCAAGGTCGACAACGTCGACAACCTGAGGGTGGCCCAGTTCGGCGACTCGGACAAGGTTCGCGTCGGCGACGAGGTGATCGCCGCCGGTGCGCCGCTCGGACTGCGCAGCACCGTCACCCAGGGCATCATCAGTGCGCTGCACCGGCCGGTCCCGCTGTCCGGCGAAGGCTCCGACACCGACACTGTCATCGACGCACTTCAGACCGACGCCTCGATCAACCACGGCAACTCCGGTGGCCCGCTGATCGACATGGACTCTCACGTAATCGGCATCAACACCGCCGGGAAGTCGCTGTCCGACAGCGCCAGTGGTCTCGGATTCGCGATCCCGGGCAACGAGGTGAAGCAGACCGTCGAGGCGCTGATCAAGGACGGCAAGATCGTCCATCCGACGTTGGGCCTTACCGCCAGGTCGGTCAGCAATTCGGTGGCATCCGGGGCGCAGGTCGCCAACGTCAAGGCCGGTGGTCCCGCCGAGAAGGGTGGCGTGGTCGAGAACGACGTGGTGGTGAAGGTCGGTGACCGGACCGTCGCCGACGCTGACGAGTTCGTCGTCGCGGTGCGTCAGCTCACCATCGGCCAGCCGGCGCCGATCGAGGTGGTGCGCGACGGCCGCCATGTCACGCTGACGGTCACTCCTGGCCCGGACACCTGATGTTCGCCAACATCGGATGGGGCGAGATGCTGGTCCTGGTGGTCGTGGGTTTGGTGATCCTCGGCCCCGAACGGCTGCCCGGCGCGATCCGCTGGACGTCCGATGCGCTTCGCCAGGCCCGCGACTATCTCAGCGGTGCGACCAGCAGCCTGCGCGATGAGCTGGGTCCCGAGTTCGACAACCTGCGTGAGCCGCTGGCCGAGCTGCAGAAGCTGCGCGGTATGTCACCGCGGGCGGCGCTGACGAAGCATCTGCTCGACGGCGATGACTCGTTCTTGACCGGCAAGTTCGATAAGGCGGTGGAGTTGCCGCCGAAAACACCCGAGGTGAAGCCCGAGTCCGCAAGCGGCCCAACCCCATTCGACCGCGACGCGACCTAACCGCGACCCAACCTAGTGCGGCCAGGCTCAGCGGCGCGCGGTGTCTATGCCCAGCGACATCCCGGCCAGGCCTCGCCGGCGGGCCCTCAACGCGTCGGCGACACCACGTAACTCCTTGCCTGCCGGTGAGTCGGGCGCACTGAGCACCAGCGGGACCCCGGAATCACCGGAAGTCACCAGGGCGGGGTCCAGCGGCACCTGGCCCAGCAGCGGCACGTCGGCGCCGACCGCGCGGGACAGCCGCTCGGCCACCTGGCGTCCACCGCCCTCGCCGAACAACCGCATCGTCGAACCGTCAGGCATCAGCAGTCCGGACATGTTCTCGACCACGCCGACGATCCGCTGCCGGGTCTGCAGCGCGATCGCGCCCGCCCGCTCCGCCACCTCGGCGGCGGCCAGCTGCGGCGTCGTGACCACCAGGATCTCGGCGGTGGGGACCAACTGGGCCACCGAGATCGCGACGTCGCCGGTGCCGGGCGGCAGGTCCAACAGCAAGACGTCCAGATCCCCCCAGTACACGTCGGCGAGAAACTGCTGAAGCGCGCGATGCAGCATCGGGCCGCGCCACACCACGGGCGTGTTGCCCTGGGTGAACTGGGCGATCGAGATCACCTTCACCTCATGGGCGATCGGCGGCAGGATCATCGACTCGACCTGGGTGGGCCGATCCGTTGTGCCCATCATCCGCGGGATCGAGTGACCGTAGATGTCGGCGTCCAGGAGCCCTACGGACAGCCCGCGGGCGGCCATCGCGGCCGCGAGGTTGGTGGTGACGCTGGACTTGCCGACACCGCCCTTACCCGAGGCCACCGCGTACACCCGGGTCAACGACCCGGGCTGCGCAAATGGAATCACCGGCTCGCGCGCGTCACCCCGCAGCATCTTGCGGAGTTCGGTGCGCTGGTCGTCGCTCATCACGTCGAGGCTGACCTTGACCGCACCGGTGCCGGGCACATCCGTCACCGCCCGGCTGACAAGGTTGGCGATCTCCGTCTTCTTCGGGCAGGCGGCGGTGGTCAAGTAGATCTCGACATGCACGCTGTGGTCGGGTTCGACCGTCACCTCTTTCACCATGCCCAGCTCTGTTATCGGCCGGCGCAACTCCGGGTCGATCACCTTGGCCAGCGCTGAGCGGACAGCGGTCGTTTTCTCTTCGCGCGAGCGCTCAGCGGTCGTTTTCTCTTCGCGCGAGCGCTCATCGGCCGTTACCCGCTCGTCGGAATGTTCGCTCATCACCTCCGAGTCTACGGTTGGCCCGGGCGCGACCGGCCGATGCTCAGTTGGCGGGACCCGGCAGAGGTCCGGGCGACGCCGGCAGTACCGGCGCGGGCGGCTCAGCCGCGGGCGCCTCGGCGGGCGCAGGCGGCCCGGTGGCGGGCGGCCCGGTAGCCGGCATCGCGGTCGCGGGACCCGGCAGCGGCCCGGCCGGTGATCCTTGTCCCTGCATCGGCGGCCCGGGCATGGTGGGCCCTGGCAGCGGACCGCCCGGTGGCATCCCGGGCATCTGCGGATACGCCTGTGGAGTCAGGCCCGTCGGGTACGGGTACGGGTACGGGTAAGCGCCCGGCGCCACCGGCAACGCACTCGCGCCGAAGCAGACCAGGGTCGGACACCCCGCCGCGTACTCGGCTGGATCCACGCCGGGCGGCGGGGTCTGGGGCATCTGGTTGGCGACGTCGGTCGAACTGAAATTCACCAGCTGCATCTGTGACATCGGATCGGTCATCGGAAGACCCAGGACGTTGATCGGCAGGCCGGGACCGAGCCCTTCGGGGCCGTTTTCCAGGTGCACGTCGCCCATCGGCGGTATCGGTCCGGTGATTGGCGGGAGATCGATGGGGACGACGCCGGTGGCATAGGCCGCCGCCCACCCCATCACGTTTTCCGCGTAGGGCATCGAGTTGTTGTACCGCAGGATGGCGCTGAGCACCTGCGACGGGTCGCGCAGGTTCAGCCCGCCGCTGCACAGGTAACGGGCGGCGGCGAGCGACGCGTCGAACAGGTTCTGTGGATCGGCCTTTCCGTCACCGTCGCCGTCGGAGGCGTAGCGCGCCCAGGTTCCCGGCAGGAATTGCATCGGGCCCATCGCGCGGGCATACGTGGGCTGGCCGTTGGGCGCCATGCTCTGCACGATGACCTCGTTGCCCGGCAGCGACCCGTCCAGGGTCGGGCCGTAGATAGGCCGCACGGCGGTGCCGTGCTCGTCGGTGGCGCCGTTGTTGGCGTGCAGCGACTCGATGCGGCCGATACCGGCCAACAGGTTCCAGCTGATGCCGCAATTGGGCTGAGCCAGCGCCATCAACCGCTCGGCGTTTCGGTAGGCCGCCAGAGCCATCGATGGAATCCCCAGCGCGCCAGGCGAATTCACGACCACGGCGGGAGGGGGCGCCGACAACGACCCGGCCGCCACATGGAAACTCGCCGGCGGCCGGCTGACGTCGATGACGGACGGCCCGGAGATGTCGCCAGGGTTCACCACCGCGGCCAGGGGCATCACGTTGACGTCCTGCATGGGCGGCTGCACCACCGGCGCGGGCCGCGGTGCAGCGGCCACCGCGCTGGCGAACACCACCGGGGCTACCACCACGACCAGCGCGGTCGCAGGAGTGTGAGCGGCCCGGGTGACCCGTTGGCGCGCCAACTCAAGGGCGTTGCGGACCCCCGAGGCTCCCCCTGTCTGCACTCACACCGTCCTGAGGTCGTCGGAGCCCGCGCCGGGTAGGAGCCGGCGCTTCACCAGCCTTGTGAACTGAATCACCATACCTAGTCGGTTAGGGATTAGATGCACATTGGTCACCGCGAGATCTCGCTCCTGAGGTAGGTGTGAGGTGTGCACCGCGGCCATGACTGCAAGGGTAGGAGTAAATGCGTGGATAAAAGTTTGGGGGCTGCCTATCGGGCCCGCCGGACGTGCCTTTCGGTGCCCGGCAGCAGCGTCAAGATGATCGAGAAGGCCAAGGCCCTGCCGGCCGACGAGGTGTTCATCGACCTCGAGGACGCGGTCGCCGTCGACGCGAAAGCACAGGCCCGCACGCAGGCGGCGGTCGCGCTGTCGCAGCCGGGATGGTCGGGTCAGCTTCGCGGTGTCCGGGTCAACGACTGGACGACGCCGTGGACCTACGCCGATGTGATCGAGGTGGTCTCCACCGTTGCTTCGCAGCGCGCCGAGCTCGACATCATCGTGTTGCCCAAGGTCACCGACGTGTCGCACATCCACGCACTCGATCTGTTGTTGACGCAATTGGAGATGACGCACGGCTTGCCCGTGGGGCGCATCGGCGTTGAGGTGCAGATCGAGAACGCGCAGGGATTGAGCGACCTTGGTGCGATCGCCGGCGGCCCACGGGTGCAGGCGCTGATCCTTGGGCCTGCCGACCTGATTGCGAGTCTGAACATGCGGACATTGGAGGTCGGGGAGCAGCCGCAGGGCTACGACGTCGGCGATGCGTATCACCACGTTCTGATGTCGATACTGATCGCCGCGCGCGCCCACGGCGTCGCCGCTATCGACGGCCCGTATCTGAAGGTGCGCGATGTCGACGGGTTCAGGAGAGTGGCCGGGCGGTCCGCGGCACTCGGCTATGACGGCAAGTGGGTGCTGCACCCCGACCAGATCGCGGCGGGCAACGAGATATTCAGCCCGCGACAAGACGAGTACGACCACGCGGAGCTGATTCTGGAGGCCTACGCCTGGCACACGTCCGCCGCCGGTGGCGCCCGCGGCGCGGTGATGCTCGGCGATGAGATGCTCGACGAGGCGAGCCGCAAGATGGCGTTGGTGATCGCCGGCAAGGGCAGAGCCGCCGGCATGACGCGACAGGGCGAGCGGTTCGAGCCGCCGGGCTTTTAGCCGCCCTGGGTCGGGGTGACCGCGCCTGCGATCAAGGTCAACACGCCGAGCAGGAGTCCGATCCCACCGATGATGACCGCGGCGAGGGCCATGCCGTGCCCGTCTTGCCCGGTGCGCTTGGTCTCGTTCTTCGCCAGCATTCCGAGCACGATCGCGATGATCGACGGTATCCCGCAGAAGCACAGTGGTAGCCCCACGATTCCCGCGACCAATGCGCCGATGGCCTGGCCGTTGGTCCCCTGGGGACGGCCCAGCCGATACGGGTCGTGCGGTGCGGTCCCGTACCGCTGATATGGGGCAGGGAACCCCCCCGCGGGGGGCGGATGGCCCGGCCGCTGCGGATACCCCGACGGATTCGTCGCCGGGTAGTCGATCGGAGCGTACGGATCGACCGGACCCCCGGACTGCTCCAAGGACGGATACTCGAACGCCCGGTTCGGGTCGTTGGGGTCGGAAGTCACATTGCCACTAGGTATACGAATACGAGTTACTGGCCAGGGCCAAGATGAGGAAGAGCAGGTTCAACGCGAGAACGATCCCACCGATCACGATTCCCGCGATGGCGAATCCGCGTCCCTGGTCACCAGATTGCTTGATCTGGTTCAACGCGACGAGGCCGAGCACGATGCCCGCGATTGCGGCTATCACGCCGGTGAAGCACGCGAAGAACAGCGGGCCGCCGGCGATCGACGCCACCAGGGAGCCGATGGCCATCCCGTTGGTTTTCCGCTGCGGGGCACCGTAGCCGCCTGTGTACGGGGCGCTCGGATAGCCGGACTGATACGGCGCCGGCGCCGGATAGCCGCTCGGCGTCGGCGGGTAGGACGGCGTCGGCGGGTACGACGGTTGCGGCGGATAGGACTGTTGCTGCGGGTATGGCGGCGGCTGCTGCGGGTAGGACGGCGGCTGCGCGGGGTAGGACGGTGGGGGATAGCTCGGCGCGGGGTAGGACGGCGGGGGATAGCTCGGCGGCGGATAACCGCTCGGCGGTGCCCCGCTGGCCGGTGGCGCGGGCGGTGGCGCGTACGCCGGCCCGATGTCGGGCGGCGGGATTTGCACGATTTGCGTCTCCGCCTCCGCAGGCTGGGGCGGGTTTTCCCCGGAGGGCGGTTGGATCGGCGGCGGGATTTGCGCGAACTGCGTTTCCGCCTGGTCGAATGGCGGCGGCTCGCTCCCGCCGGAGGGCGTTTGGTCCTGCGGCGGCTGTTCGCCGGAGTCCCCCGGTGTCGTCATGGCGATCAACCTAGCGTATTGGCTGGTCGGGCGGACGGGCCGCACCGCTTTGGCCGACACACCGGGCACAATCAAGCGGTGAGACGCGTTGGGGATGCATACCGTGTCTGGCGCGTCGCACCCGTCGTGAGGAGTAAGGACCGATGACCAGCCCATTTCAACCGGGACAGAACCCGAACACCCCTGCGTCAGGCCCACGAGGGCGATCGCTTCCGACCCCGCCGAAGGGCTGGCCGATCGGCTCGTATCCGACGTACGCGGAGGCCCAGCGCGCCGTCGACTACCTGTCCGACCAGCAGTTCCCCGTTGAGCAGGTGACCATCGTCGGCGTGGATCTGATGCAGGTCGAGCGGGTCACCGGTCGCCTCACATGGCCGAAGGTGCTCGGCGGCGGCGTGATCACCGGCGCCTGGTTGGGCATCTTCATCGGGCTGGTGCTCGGGCTGATCACGGCCAACACCTGGGGCGCGCTGCTCACCGGGGTGACCGCGGGTGTGTTCTTCGGATTGATCACCTCCGCGGTTCCGTATGCGATGGCACGTGGCACAAGAGATTTCAGTTCGACGATGCAGCTCGTCGCAGGACGGTACGACGTGCTGTGCGATCCACAGAACGCCGAAAAGGCTCGAGATTTGCTGGCCCGCTTGACGTTATAGCTGCAACGATCGCTGGGAACCGGCAGCGCGCAGGTCACGATTGCGACGCGGGGATCGAAAGTGTTGCACATCGCGCACGTCTGGCTCTACGGTTTGCGCGCGGGAGGTACCTGCGGTTAGCGCACACGGGAGGCGGTCGTGCGACAGCGGAGCATGGTCACCCGAGTTTGCGCGGCGGCCGTCGCGGCGCTGACGACGGCGGCGGTGGTTTCGGCGTGTGGATCGGCGCCCGCCGGTGTGGTGGTCAGTTTCTACACACCCGCGGGCGATGCCAACACCTTCGCGGCCATCGCCAGGCAGTGCAACCAGCAGTTCGTCGGCCGGTTCACCATCCGGCAATTGAGCCTTCCGAAGGGTGCCGACGACCAACGGCTTCAATTGGCCCGCCGTCTCACCGGCA
Organism: uncultured Actinomycetota bacterium; assembly: GCA_963759655.1. Lineage (GTDB taxonomy): Bacteria > Actinomycetota > Actinomycetes > Mycobacteriales > Mycobacteriaceae > Mycobacterium. The sequence goes on from CAVXAG010000010.1 coordinate 341,146, forward strand.
ACGATCGGACGCTGGACGTGATGGCGCTCGACGTGATCTGGACGGCCGAGTTCGCCGAGGCGGGTTGGGCATTGCCACTGTCGGATGACCCGTCCGGGGCAGCCGAAGCCGATGCCGTCGCCGACACCCTGCCGGGACCGCTGAAAACGGCCAAGTGGCACGACAAGCTCTACGCTTCGCCGATCACCACGAACACCCAACTGCTTTGGTACCGAGCTGATTTGGTATCTCCCCCGCCCAGCGACTGGAACGGGATGGTGACCGAGGCGACGCGCCTGCACGGCGCAGGTAAGCCCTCTTGGATCGCGGTCCAGGCGAAGCAGTACGAGGGCCTGGTGGTGTGGTTCAACACGCTGCTGGAAAGCGCTGGCGGCCACGTCCTATCCGACGATGGTAAGACGGTCACCTTGACGGACACTCCAGAGCACCGCACGGCGACGGTGAAGGCGTTGCAGATCATCAAGGACGTCGCCACCGCACCGGGTGCCGATCCGTCGATCACCCAGACGAACGAAGAAACGGCGCGGCTCGCGCTCGAACAAGGCAACGCCGCGCTCGAGGTGAACTGGCCGTTCGTGTTGCCGTCGATCATGGGCAACGCGATCAAGGGTGGCGTCGCGTTCCTGCCCTTGAACCAGCGTCCCGACCTCGCCGGCGCAATCGACGACGTCGGCGACTTCGACGCGAACGACACCCAGTTCGCCGCCGCCTATGACGCCACCAAGGCGGTGTTCGGTTTCGCACCGTATCCGGGCGTTCAGCCGGGCCAGCCGGCCAAGGTGACGCTGGGCGGGCTGAACCTCGCCGTCGCGAAGACGACGCAGCACAAGGCGGAGGCCTTCGAGGCCATTCGCTGTCTGCGCAACGCACAAAACGAGAAGTATCTGTCGATCCAGGGTGGCTTGCCCACCGTGCGGAGTTCGCTCTACGACGATCCGCAGTTCCAGCTCAAGTACCCGGCGTACGCGATCATCCGCAGTCAGCTCACCGACGCGGCGGTGCGTCCGCTCACGCCGGTCTACCAAGCGGTGTCCACGCGGATCTCCGCGACGCTGGCGCCGGTGACCCGCATCGACCCGGAGACCACCGCCGACAAGCTTGCCGGCGAGGTGCGCAAGGCGATCGACGGCAAAGGGCTGATCCCATGACCACCGGGGCCCCCGACATCAGGTCGCAGCGGCGGCTGGCGTTCCTGTTGATCACCCCCGCGGTTGTGCTGATGCTCGCGGTGACCGCATACCCGATCGGCTACGCGGTGTGGCTGAGCCTGCAGCGAGTGAGCCTGACCACACCCGACGACATGTCGTTCGTCGGGCTGTCGAACTATCAGACGGTGCTGACCGACCGGTATTGGTGGACGGCGTTTGTCGTCACGGTGGTGATCACCGTGATATCGGTGTCGATCGAGTTGGTGCTCGGCCTGGCGTTGGCGTTGGTGATGCATCGGACGATCTTCGGTAAGGGCGTCGTGCGCATCGCGGTGCTTATCCCGTACGGCATCGTGACTGTGGCGGCGTCCTACAGCTGGTACTACGCGTGGACGCCCGGCACCGGTTATCTGGCGAACCTGTTGCCGGAAGGCAGCGCGCCGCTGACGCACCAGATTTCGTCGCTGGGCATCATCATCCTCGCCGAGGTGTGGAAGACGACGCCGTTCATGGCATTGCTGCTGCTGGCCGGGCTCGCGCTGGTACCCGAAGAGCTTTCTGACGCAGCGCAAGTCGACGGTGCTTCAGCGGTCAAGCGGCTGGTCAGGATCACGCTGCCGCTGATCAAGCCCGCGATCCTGGTGGCGCTGCTGTTCCGCACCCTCGACGCGTTTCGCATCTTCGACAACATCTATGTGCTCACCGGAGGGGCTAACGACACCTATTCGGTGTCAATCCTGGGCTACGACAACCTGTTCAAGGCGTTCAACCTCGGCCTTGGCTCGGCGATCAGCGTGCTGATATTCCTGTGTGTCGCGGTGATTGCGTTCATATTCATCAAACTCTTCGGGACCGCTGCGCCCGGATCCGATGTCGGGAACCGCTGAGATGGCCGACCGAGTCGGGGCCGGGCGCAGGGCGTGGTGGGTGGTCGTCGATCTGTTGGTGGTGACTTATGCGCTGTTTCCGGTGCTGTGGATTCTGAGCCTGTCGCTCAAGCCCACCTCCACGGTTAAGGACGGCCGGCTGGTCCCGTCGTCGATAACGTTCGACAACTACCGCGGAATTTTCCGGGGCGATTTGTTCGGCCCCGCGCTTCGCAATTCGATCGGCATCGGTGTCATCACCACCGTGATCGCAGTGGTGATCGGTGCGATGGCCGCGTATGCCGTTGCGCGACTGAACTTCCCAGGAAAGCGGTTGCTGGTCGGCATTGCCCTGCTGATCGCGATGTTCCCCCAAATCTCTTTGGTGTCGCCATTGTTCGACATTTCGCGCGCACTCGGTCTGTTCGACACGTGGCCGGGGCTGATCATCCCCTACATCACGTTCGCGCTGCCTCTGGCCATCTACACGCTGTCCGCCTTCTTCCGTGAGATCCCGTGGGACCTGGAGAAGGCGGCCAAAATGGACGGCGCCACCCCTGCCCAGGCGTTTCGCAAGGTGATCGTTCCGCTGGCCGCACCCGGCATCGTCACCGCCGCGATTCTGGTGTTCATCTTCGCGTGGAACGACCTGCTGCTCGCCATCTCGCTGACGGCGACCACGGCGTCGATCACCGCGCCCGTCGCGATCGCGAATTTCCCGGGAAGTTCGCAGTTCGTTGAACCGACCGGATCCATCGCGGCAGGCGCGATGGTGATTACGGTTCCGATCATCGTTTTTGTTCTAATCTTCCAACGACGGATCGTCGCCGGCCTGACCTCCGGCGCAGTGAAGGGATAGTCGATGGCCGACATCGTGTTGGACAGGGTGACCAAGAGTTACCCCGACGGCACCACGGCCGTGAAGGATCTGTCGCTGGTCATCGCCGACGGTGAGTTCATCATTCTGGTCGGCCCCTCCGGCTGCGGTAAGTCCACCACGCTGAACATGATCGCCGGGCTCGAGGAGATCACGTCAGGGGAGTTGCGCATCGGGGGCGACCGTGTTAACGACAAGGCGCCCAAGGACCGCGACATCGCGATGGTGTTCCAGTCGTATGCGCTCTATCCGCACATGACGGTGCGCCAAAACATCGCTTTCCCTCTCACTTTGGCCAAGATGAAGAAGGCTGAGATCTCTCAGAAGGTCGAAGAGACCGCCAAAACCCTTGATCTGACCGAACTTCTGGACCGCAAGCCCGCCAGTCTGTCGGGCGGTCAGCGGCAGCGGGTTGCGATGGGGCGCGCAATTGTGCGCAATCCCAGGGCCTTTCTGATGGACGAGCCGCTGTCGAACCTGGACGCTAAGCTTCGAGTGCAGATGCGCGGCGAGATCGCCCGCCTGCAGCGCCGACTGCACACCACTACCGTGTACGTCACCCATGACCAGACCGAGGCGATGACGCTCGGTGACCGGGTGGTAGTGATGCTCGCCGGCGTCGCGCAGCAGATCGGCACACCCCAAGAGCTTTACGACAGGCCGGTCAACCTGTTCGTGGCCGGGTTCATCGGCTCGCCGGCCATGAACTTCTTCCCGGCCCAGTTGACCGACGTCGGGGTCAGTTTGCCGTTCGGTCAGATCACGCTCACCCAGCAGGTGCACGATGTCCTGACTGCGCATCCGGCACCGACGAATGTGATCGTCGGCATCCGGCCCGAACACCTCGAAGACGCCAATCTGATCGACACCTACCAGCGACTGCGCGCGTTGGTCTTCGAGGTGGACGTCGAGTTGGTCGAGTCGCTCGGCGCCGAGAAGATCGTCCACTTCACCGTCCAGGGCGCCTCCGCGCACTCTGCTCATCTTGCCGAATTGGCTGCGGATTCGGGGATCGGCGAGAACGAGTTCGTCGCAAGGCTTCCCGCGCAATCGGCCGCAATGGCCGGTCAGAGAATCGAGGTGGCGCTCGACACCACCAAGCTGGCGATCTTCGACGCCGACACCGGCGCCAACCTGACGATTCCGCCCGCCACCGGATGACGGACGCCGCGGCCGGGGTGCGCGCGCATCTGGGCGCCCACTTCGCGCGCGCCGGTGCCCCGATAGAGCCCGACGTCGCAACCGTGACGTTTGTCGGGGTGCCCCCGATCGACGTGCTGAGGTTCGGCCCGGATCCACGCGGGGTGATTCACTATGTGTCGGTGGGCGGTTCGCGGGTCGGTGAGGGCACCCCGACGGAGGTGGTGGTGAGCCTGCGTTCAGCGTCGACACAGCCGGGGCTCGCGCGCAGCGTCGCCGTGCTCGCCGCCGCCCCGGCGGTCGAGGGCCTGTTGCCTGCGCCCGATGCGCTCGTTGACCTCGGCCAGCCCGCGTGGGAGACGGCGCCGTTCACCGCGTTCCTCTTGGCAGACAGCGAGATTGAGCCAGTTGCCGGGGTGCATTTCCTGCAGGCGATCCCGGTCACCGCGAACGAGGCGGCATGGGTGCGGCTCACGGGCGCGGACGCGATGCGGCAGGCGTGGCAAGAAGACGGCGTCAATGTGCTCGACCCGACGAGGCGAGCGTCGGCTCCCGGCTAGAGCCAGTCGTTGCGGCGGAAGATGAAGTACAACGCCACGCAGACGATGGCCATCACCCCGAGCACGGCGGGATAGCCCCACACTAAGTGAAGCTCGGGCATGTGGTCGAAGTTCATCCCGTAGACGCCGGCCAGGGCGGTCGGTACCGCGGCAATAGCCACCCACGCGGAGATCTTGCGCATGTCGACGTTCTGCTGCATCGCGACCTTGCCCAGCGCGGCGTTCACCAATGAGCTGAGCATGTCGTCGTAACTGTTGATCCGGTCGGCGGCCTGGATCTGGTGGTCCAGCACGTCGCGCATATACCGTCTGACCTCGGTGTTGATCAGGTCGTTGTGCTCGGACGCCAGCCGCTGCAGGGCATTCGTTAACGGGCTGACGGCCCGGCGCAGCTCGACGACCTCCCGCTTGAGCAGGTAGATGCACTCGATGTTGGTGTTGGTGCGGGGCGAGAAGATGTCCCCTTCCATCGCGTCGATGTCGACCTCGACCTGTTCGGTGACCTCCAGGTAGTGGTCGACGACATGGTCGGCGATCGCGTGCATGACGGCATAGGGGCCCAGCTTCGTGACCGCGGGTGAGGCGTCGATACGGTGTCGGACGTCGGCGAGCCTGCTGTGCTCTCCGTGCCGGACCGTGACGACGAAGTCCGCGCCGACGAAGATCATGATCTCGCCGGTCACGACGATTTCGCGGGCTTTGGCGACGGATTCGTGCTCCACGTATTTGACGGTCTTGAGCACCAGAAACAGTGTCTTGTCGTAGCGTTCCAGCTTCGGTCGCTGATGCGCAAGCACTGCGTCCTCGACCGCCAGCTCGTGCAGCCCGAACACATCGGCGACCGTCTGCATCTGGTGTTCGTCGGGTTCGTGCAGGCCGATCCAGACGAAAGCCTCCTTACCCTGGTGCTCGAGTTCCCGCGCCTTCGCTAGCGCGGCGGCGTGAGTGTATTTGCCGGGCAGCCGTTGACCGTCGACATAGATGCCGCAGTCGACCATGGCACGCGCGACGGGGACGTGAATCGAATGTGCGTCGGCGTCGGCGACCTTGGATCGCACTACTTGCCGAAGTGACGGAGGCAACGCGCGAAACGTGGGCATCGGGTCACCTTCTCGTGCTGCGCCGGACTACATGAGCGTCGGCTAATGCTACCCGCAGGTCCAACGTTCGGACCGGACAACTGGGGCCGGCCCCGGTGCGCTAGTTTCGACGCGACCCAACTCTGTCCAAGGAGCACCTCACGTGAGCATCACTCCCCTCAAGGTCGCCGTCACCGGGGCCGCCGGCCAAATCGGTTACAGTTTGCTGTTCCGCCTGGCGAGCGGCTCGCTGCTGGGGCCGGACCGTCCGATCGAGCTGCGTCTGCTGGAGATCGAGCCCGCGCTCAAGGCGCTCGAGGGTGTGGTGATGGAGCTCGACGACTGCGCATTCCCCCTGCTGGCCGGCGTCGAGACTGGTGCGGACCCGACGAGGGTCTTCGACGGCGTTCACCTGGCGCTTCTGGTCGGCGCACGTCCTCGTGGCCCGGGCATGGAGCGCAGCGACCTGCTCGAGGCCAACGGCGCGATCTTCACCGCCCAGGGCAAGGCCCTCAATCAGGTTGCCGCGGAAGACATCCGCGTCGGCGTGACCGGTAATCCGGCCAACACCAACGCGCTGATCGCGATGACCAACGCTCCCGACATCCCGCGCGAGCGGTTCTCCGCTCTGACCCGCCTCGACCACAACCGGGCGGTTTCGCAGCTGGCGCACAAGACCGGCGCCGCGGTGACCGACATCAAGAAGATGACGATCTGGGGCAACCACTCGGCCACCCAGTACCCCGACGTGTTCCACGCCGAGGTCGGCGGTAAGAACGCGGCCGAGGTCGTCAACGACCAGGCCTGGATCGAGAACGACTTCATCCCGACGGTCGCCAAGCGCGGCGCGGCGATCATCGACGCGCGCGGCGCCTCGTCGGCCGCTTCGGCCGCATCGGCGACCACTGACGCCGCCCGCGACTGGCTGCTCGGCAGCCCCGATGGTGACTGGGTGTCGATGGCGGTCATCTCCGACGGCAGCTACGGCGTCCCGGAGGGGTTGATCTCCTCGTTCCCGGTGACTACCAAGGACGGCGACTGGAAGATTGTGCAGGGTCTTGAGATCGACGAGTTCTCCCGCGGCCGGATCGACAAGTCGACGGCCGAGCTCGCCGACGAACGCACCGCGGTCACCGAACTTGGCCTGATCTAGGCGCGCAGTACCCTGGCCCCGTGTCCGAGAAGCCGCACGCAACCGAAAGCCCGCCGGAAAGTCCGCAGGTCGTCGTCACCGACGAGGAGATCTTCGAGGCCCACGTGGGGGGAAAGCTCTCCGTCGCGCTGAAGTCCCCGCTGGACACTCAGCGCGCCCTGTCGATTGCGTACACCCCCGGCGTGGCACAGGTCAGTCGGGCGATCGCCGCGGACCACACCCTTTCAGCTCGCTACACGTGGGCGAACCGGCTGGTGGCGGTCGTCAGCGACGGCACGGCGGTACTCGGGCTCGGGGATATCGGCGCGGCGGCGGCGTTGCCGGTGATGGAGGGCAAGTGCGCGCTGATCAAGGCGTTCGGCGGCCTGGACTCGATCCCGATCGTGTTGGACACCAAGGATCCCGACGAAATCGTCGAAACGCTGGTGCGGCTGCGTCCCTCGTTCGGGGCGGTCAACCTCGAGGACATCTCTGCGCCGCGCTGCTTCGAGATCGAACGACGTGTCGTCGAGGCGCTGGATTGCCCGGTGATGCACGACGACCAGCACGGCACCGCGATCGTCGTGCTGGCCGCGCTGCTCGGTGCCGCCAAGGTGCTCAACCGTGACATGGAGTCGCTTCGCATCGTGATCTCCGGTGTCGGGGCGGCAGGCTTGGCCTGCGCCAACATTCTTCTGTCCGTTGGTAATTCGGATATCACTGTGCTGGATTCGCGCGGCATACTGCATTCTGGCCGCGACGACCTGAGCAGCGTCAAGGCCGGCCTCGCGCAGCGCACGAATCCCGACGGCCTTACCGGCGGCATGATCGAGGCGCTCAAGGGCGCGGACGTGTTCCTGGGCGTGTCGGGCGGCGTGGTCCCCGAAGAGCTGATCGCGATGATGGCCCCCGACGGAATCGTGTTCGCACTGTCAAATCCGGACCCTGAGATCCACCCCGAGGTGGCTGCAAAGCACGCCGCGGTGGTTGCCACCGGCCGCAGCGACTTCCCGAACCAGATCAACAACGTGCTGGCCTTCCCGGGGGTGTTCCGGGGTGCCCTCGATGCGGGGGCGCGCAGGATCACCGAGAAGATGAAGCTGGCCGCGGCCGACGCGATCTTCTCGGTGGTCGGTGACGACCTGGCCCGTGACCGGATCGTGCCGAGCCCGCTGGACCCACGGGTCGCTCCGGCAGTGGCGCAGGCGGTTGCCGCCGCGGCAGACACCTCGGGTGATTAGCCGCGACCGCCACAGCAGTCAGCGCGGCCGAGCCGGATTGTCGCTGCGCGTCCTGCTGGCGACCGCGTTGCTGGTGACCGGGTGCGCCGGTGAGCACGCGGCGCGCGAGCTCGTGGTGGGCGCCGGGACCGATCAGGAGTCGACAGTGCTCGCCGAGCTGTACGCCGCGGCGTTGCGGTACTACGGATCTTCCGCGCGGGTGGAGCAGATGGCCGACCCGGTTGCCGATCTCGATACCGGCGTCCTCGATGTGGTGCCCGCCTTCACCGGCCGTGTGCTGGACCGGTTTGCGCCCGGCACCGCCGCGATCCAGGACCGCAACGTCTACCGCGCGATGGTCGCGGCATTGCCCGAGGGAGTGGCCGCCGGCGACTTCACGACCGCCGCGCAGGACAAGCCGCAGATCGCGGTCACTGAACAAACGGCTGCGGCCTGGGGCGGGCGTGAGCTGACCACGCTGGTCCAGCATTGCCGGGACGTGACGACAGGGTCGGTCGCCGGTGCCCGGTATCCGGCGGTGATCGGCGGCTGCAGGCCGCAAGTAACCCATGAATTCGCCACTGACGCGGCACTTTTCGCTGCGTTACGCGCCGGGCAGATCAACGCGGCGTGGACCACCACCGCCGACCCCGAACTTCCCGGTGACGTGGTTGTGCTGGCCGATCGCCGACCGCCCATCGTGCAGGCCGAGAACGTGGTACCGCTGTACCGTCGCAACGACTTGTCCGACCAGCAGGTGCTCGCGATCGACGAGATTGCCGGCGAATTCGACACCGCCGCGCTGGCCGACATTCGCCGCCAGGTGTCCCACGGTGCCGATCCGAGGCAGGCTGCGCAGGCGTGGCTGGCGGCGCACCCGCTGGGCCGCTAGCGCGGCTGGTGCCGGGCCGGCATCGCCCGCGCGGCGAAGGCCGAGAACAACCGCTGGTATCCCGATCCGGTCAGCCGGACGATGATGTCGAGGACCTTGGCGTCGGGGCCGACCAGCACGCGGGCCTTGTTCTTGCGGACCGCGTCGAGAATGATGCGCGCCGCCTTCTGTGGCGACGTTCTGGCGAGCTTGTCGAACGTCTGCGCCAACTCGGCCACTTCGAGCCCTTCGGCCGCAGTGGAGTTGCGCGCGATCGCGGTCTTGATGCCGCCGGGATGCACGGTGGTGACCTTGACCGGGTGGCCGGCGAGGATCATCTCCTGGCGCAGCGCCTCGGTGAATCCGCGCACCGCGAACTTCGCCGAGTTGTAGGCGGCCTGGCCGGGCACCGAGAACAACCCGAAGATGCTGGAGATGTTGACGACGTGCCCGTCGCCCGACGCGATGAGGTGCGGCAGGAACGCTTTGGTGCCGTTGACCACGCCCCAGTAGTCGACGTCCATGACCCGCTCGATGTCCTTGAACTGGCTGATCTCGATGTCGCCGGTGAACGCGATGCCTGCGTTGTTGTAGATCTGGTTGACCGTGCCGAAGTGGTCGTTGACCGCGTCGGCGTAGGACAGGAACGCCTCGCGCTCGGTGACGTCGAGGCGATCCGAGCGGACCGGAGCGCCGATGGCCTTCAGCCGCTCCTCGGTGGCGGCCAGGCCCTCGACGTCGACGTCGCTGATCGCCACCTTGGCGCCCGACCGCGCCAGTTCGATGGCCAGCGCCTGGCCGATCCCCGAGCCCGCTCCTGTGACGACGGCAACTTTCCCGGCAAAGCCCTCCATCGGAGCACCCTTCCTGCGGTTTGACTGGTGTCGAGCCGCAAGGCTACCCGGTCCCGGCCCTACGGCCTCTCGGGGTTCGGGCGATCAGTGGGTTTCGTCGCGGTGACCAGGTGGGTGCCCAGCCAGGGCCCGCCCCACCACATCCGCCAGCCGAGGCTTTTTCGCCGCACATCGGTGAAGCCGAGTTCGGCCAGTTGCCGGGCGTGGTGGCGGGTGGCCGCGAGGTCGGCGATCGCCAGACGACCGCCGGGCCGCAGCACCCGCGCCGCTTCGCTGACAGCCTTGGCGCGCGCCGCGCTGGTCGCAATGTTGTGGATCACCAGGCTGCTGACGATCACGTCGACGCTGTTGTCGTCGAACGGAAGGTCGGTGATGTCGGCGGTGCGCACCTCGACCCGGTCGGCGACATTCTCCAGCGCGGCGTTGTCGCGGGTACGGTCCGCGGAGTTGTCGGTCTGGTCGGCACGCCACAGATCCACGCCGACGGCGCGCCCTCGCGGCAGCAGCTTTGCCGCCGCAAGCAGCACCGCTCCGCGGCCGCATCCGAGGTCCAGCAGTGTCTCGTCGCCACGCAGGCCCAGGTCCACCAGCACATCGGCCCACGCCCCGAACTTGCCACGACGGGTCGTCTGGATGAAAAACGCTACGGTGGTGATCAACTGCGCGGCGGTGAGCGCTGCCAGAGACGCGATTCGAGTCTTGCCCGCTGAGAGGCTGACGCCGGCCGTCGTGACCAATGTCGCGCACGAGGCGCCCAGAACAAGGGCCTGCGCGCGTGGCGGCACGGTGTGATAGGACCCGTCGAATCCGTAATCGGCATTGTGCTGCCGCAACGCCGCCGCGGTGGAGTCGCTCATGATGTTCACCGTAGAGGCGCCGGGTTTCGGTAACGCCGCGCGGCCCCGCTACGATGCCCAGTTGATGACACTCAAATTTGCTGCGGCCGTCGGGTCATTGATCGTTTCCGGGGGTCTCGCCGTAGCCGCTGCCGTGCTGGCAGCCCCGGCGCAGGCCGACCCGACCGGCGATACCTTCCTCAACGCGCTGTCCAACGCTGGACTGGCCAACGTCGACCCCGGTAACGCCGTCGAGTTGGGCCAGTCGATCTGCCCGATGCTGGCCGACTCGGGTCAGAACACCGCGGACGTCGCCGCCAAGGTCGCCGACATCGGCGGCATGCCGCTGGGCCCCGCCCACATGTTCACCGGGCTCGCGATCTCGATTTTCTGCCCGTCGGCCATCGCCCGGATGTCAGACCCGGCGGCCATTTCGGACTTCGTGAACGGCACCATGCCGATCCCGTTGTCGAATCCCGGCCGGTAGCTGTCGCTACCCGGTCCCTATCGGCGCGAACGCTTCGTCGAGAATCTCCTGCTGCTCGACGGCGTGCACCTTCGCCGAGCCCGATGACGGCGCCGACATCGCACGCCGGGAGATCCGCTTGATGTTCTTGAGTTGGGGCACCAGGTCGGGAAGGTCCAGGCCGAATGTCGGCCATGCCCCCTGGTTCGCCGGTTCTTCCTGCACCCAGAAGTACTCCTCGACGTTCGGGTAGCTGTCCAGCGTTGCCGGCAGCCGGTACCGGGGAATCGGGTACAGCTGCTCGATCCGCACGATCGCGATGTCGTCGCGCTTGTCCTTGGCCTTGCGGGCAACGAGCTCGTAGTAGAGCTTGCCGCTGACCAGCAGGATCCGCTTGACCTTGCTGCGGTCGCCGTCGCCCACGTCGTAGGTGGGTTCTTCGAGCACCGAGCGGAACTTCATCTCGGTGAACTCGGCGATGTCGGAGACGGCAGCCTTGTTACGCAACATCGACTTCGGCGTGAACACGATGAGCGGCCGGTGGATGCCGTCGTGCGCGTGCCGGCGCAGCAAGTGGAAGTAGTTGGCCGGTGTCGACGGTTGCGCGACCGTCATTGAGCCTTCGGCGCACACCTGCAGGAACCGCTCGATGCGGCCCGACGTGTGATCCGGGCCCTGGCCTTCATGGCCGTGGGGCAGCAGCAGCACCACTTCGGACGTCTGGCCCCACTTTGCTTCACCGGAGCTGATGAACTCGTCGATGACCGATTGGGCACCGTTCACGAAGTCACCGAACTGGGCCTCCCACAACACGATTGCATCTGGGTTTCCCAACGAGTAGCCGTATTCGAAGCCGACCACCGCGAATTCGGACAGCGGTGAGTCGTACACCATGAACTGACCGCCGGTCGGCTCGCCGTCCTCGTTCGTGGCGAGCAATTGCAGCGGTGTGAACTCCGCGCCGGTCTTGCGGTCGATGATTACCGAGTGCCGCTGACTGAACGTGCCGCGCCGGCTGTCCTGACCGGAGAGTCGCACCGTCTTGCCTTCCGCGACAAGCGATGCCAGCGCGAGCAGCTCGCCGAAGGCCCAGTCGATCTTGCCGTTGTAGGCCATCTCGCGGCGCCGCTCCAAAACGGGCATGACGCGCGGATGCACGCTGAAGCCCTCGGGGAACGCCACCTGCGCGTCGCCGATCCGGGCCAGCAGCGACTTCTCGACCGCCGTCGAAAATCCCTTCCGTAGTTGCTGTTCGGACTCGACCGACTCACTGGGCTCGATCTCGTGCTTCTCGAGCTCACGCACTTCGTTGAAAACCTGCTCGAGTTGGCCCTGGTAGTCGCGCAACGCGTCCTCGGCCTCTTTGAGCGAAATGTCGCCACGGCCGATCAGAGCCTCGGTGTACGTCTTGCGAGCGCCACGCTTGGTGTCGATCACGTCATACATGTACGGCTGTGTCATCGACGGGTCGTCGCCCTCGTTGTGCCCGCGGCGGCGGTAGCACAGCATGTCGATCACGACGTCCTTGTTGAACTTCTGCCGGAAGTCCGCCGCCAGCCGTGCCACCCACACGCACGCCTCCGGATCGTCGCCGTTGACGTGGAAAATCGGCGCGCCGACCATCTTCGCGACGTCAGTGCAGTACTCGGACGACTTCGAGTCGTCCGGTGAGGTGGTGAACCCGATCTGGTTGTTGACGATGATGTGGATCGTGCCGCCGGTGCGGTAACCGCGCAGCAACGACAGGTTCAGCGTCTCCGCGACGATGCCCTGTCCGGCGAATGCCGCATCGCCGTGCATCATCATCGGCATGATGGAGAATTCCCCGGATTCCTCGCCGTCGGCTCGGCTGAGCAGGTCCTGCTTGGCCCGAACCAGCCCTTCGAGCACCGGGTCGACGGCCTCCAGGTGCGACGGGTTCGCGCTCAGCGAGACCTCGATGTCGTTGTCGCCGAACATCTGAATGTAGGTGCCGGTGGCGCCGAGGTGATACTTCACGTCGCCGGAGCCATGTGCCTGCGACGGATTCAGGTTGCCCTCGAACTCGGAGAAGATCTGCGAGTACGGCTTGCCGACGATGTTGGCCAACACGTTCAGCCGGCCGCGGTGCGGCATGCCGATGACGACCTCGTCGATATTGTGTTCGGCGGCCTGGTCGATCGCCGCGTCCATCATCGGGATGACGGTCTCCGCGCCCTCCAGCGAAAACCGCTTCTGCCCAACGTATTTGGTCTGTAAGAAGGTCTCGAACGCTTCAGCTGCATTCAGCTTGCTCAGGATGTACTTCTGCTCGGCGACTGTTGGCTTCTCGTGCTTGACCTCGATGCGTTCCTTTAGCCATTGCTGCTGGTCCGGCTCAAGGATGTGGGTGTACTCGACGCCGACGTGACGGCAGTACGCGTCGCGCAGCAGGCCGAGCACGTCGCGCAGCTTCTTGTGTTCGGCGCCCGCGAAGCCGTCGACCTTGAACACCCGGTCCAGGTCCCACAGCGTGAGGCCGTGCGTGTTCACGTCGAGGTCGGGGTGGCTGCGGAACCGGGTCTTGTCCAATCGCAGCGGGTCGATGTCGGCCATCATGTGGCCACGGTTGCGGTACGCCGCGATCAGCTCGATGACGCGGGCGTTCTTGTCCTGGATCGAATCCGGGTTGTCGGTCCGCCAGCGCACCGGCTGGTACGGGATGCCCAGTTCGTGGAAGATCTCGTCCCAGAAGCCGTCGGACAGCAGCAGCTCGTGGATGGTGCGCAGGAAGTCGCCGGACTCCGCGCCCTGGATGATGCGGTGGTCGTAGGTCGACGTCATCGTGACCAGCTTGCCCACGCCCAGGTCGGCGATCCGCTCCTCGCTTGCGCCCTGGAACTCGGCCGGGTACTCCATCGCGCCGACGCCGATGATCGCGCCCTGCCCGCGCATCAGCCGCGGCACCGAGTGCACGGTGCCGATGGTGCCGGGGTTCGTCAGCGACATCGTCACGCCGGAGAAGTCCTCGGCGGTTAGTTTCCCGTCGCGGGCCCGCCGGACGATGTCCTCATATGCGGCGATGAACTGGCCGAAGTGCATGGTCTCGGCATTCTTGATGCCTGCCACGACGAGTTGCCGACCTCCGTCTTTGCCGTGCAGGTCGATGGCCAGGCCCAGATTCGTGTGGGCGGGCGTGACGATGTTCGGCTTGCCGTCCACTTCGGCGAAGTGCCGGTTCATGTTCGGGAACTTCTGGGTCGCAGCCACGATGGCGTACCCGAGCACGTGGGTGAACGAGATCTTGCCGCCACGGGTCCGCTTGAGGTGGTTGTTGATGACGATCCTGTTGTCGATCATCAGCTTCGCCGGGATCGCGCGAACGCTGGTGGCGGTCGGCACATCCAGGGACGCCGACATGTTCTTGACCACGGCGGCGGCCGCGCCGCGAAGCACCTGGGCCTCGTCGTCGGGGCCCACGGTCACCGCCGGCACTTTGGGGGCAGGCTTGGCCTCTTCAACGGGCTGTTGAACCGGCGGGGCCGCCGGCGCCGCGGTGGTCTCGGCCGGTTTCGGTGGTGCTGTCTGGGTGTCCGACGGCGCGGTCTGCTGGCCGTTGCCGGTCGGCTCCGGTGAATAGTCGACGAGGAACTCGTGCCAACTCGGGTCGACCGACGACGGATCGTCCCGGAACTTGCGGTACATCTCTTCGACCAGCCACTCGTTTTGCCCGAATGGTGAAGGTGAACTGCTCACAGCGGCTGCTCGCCTCGATTCCTCTACCCGGGAAGCGTCGTCACGGCGCTCGCCCACCCTGCGTTACCTGGGGACGGTCCCAGCTGTTTCCGCCGTCCTAGAGGCTAACGCGTAGGTCATCGCAGCGACCATGACTGCGGTATTCCGGACCGTGCAATTTCTAACAGTACGCCCGTTCTGGGAAACGTGTGGTTGTTTACTCCGACCCGCTCGCGCGCACCGAGGGCAGCACGTGCACCGGCACCGGCCACCGGCCGGGCGGCGGCCCAAAAGCTGTGCGGGCGTTGTTGATCAATTTCTTGCCCATCAACCGGTTGCCGCCACCGCCGATCACCGCGCCGATGCCCATCGGCAGCATGTTGCCGAACGCGATCGCGCCCCGCTTGAGCGCGTAGCGCTTCACGAAATACTTGAGCAACCGGTTGTTGAGCTGTGACACCACCGGCAACGGCAGGGTCGCGGTCGACTCGCCGAGCCACCCGCCGTTGGTGCGGCCAGGTCCGACGAGGTCACGGACCGCACCCTTGCTGTCGTCGCCGACCAGCACCGAAAGCACCAGCGTGCGGCGGTGTTCGCGGTGCCCGGCCGGAATCCCGTGCACTTCAGCGACCGCCAGCACGAACAGCGCGGTGGCTTCCAGGAAGACGACGGTCTCACCTGCGACGGCGGACAGCGCGGCGATGGTGCCGATGCCGGGAAACGCAGCCGCCGAACCGACGGCCGCCCCGCTGGCCATCACCGCGGCGAGGTAACGCTTCTCGAGCTTGGTGACGATCTCGGCCGGTGACGCGTCCGGGTTCGTCCGCCGCAGCCGCTGGATGTACGCCTCGACCGCGGGCGCCTGCACACGCGCGCTGCGCTCCAGGATCTGCGACAGCGCCTTTGCCGCCGCACCGGGTTCCTCGTCGGCGTCGGCTGGTTTTCGCGCGCTCGGTCCGTTGCGTGCGGCGTTCATTGGGCCTCCTCGCCAATCGCGTCTTTTCAGGCTACCGGCCGGCGGGAACAGGATATCGACGCGCGGCGCTGGTTACCGGCATGGCAACATCGCCCGATGTGGGCGTGACGAGCGAACACGAGGTAATGGCCGACGGGGTGTCCGTCAGCCGTACCCGGATGATCGTGGTGCTGGGCGCGCTCGTCGCGCTGGGGCCATTGACGCTCGACCTCTATTTGCCCGCACTGCCGCGCATCACCGAGGAGCTGTCGGTGACGTCGTCGGTCACCCAGTTGACCCTGACCGGGACGTTGGCCGGGCTGGCGTTCGGGCAGTTGATCGTGGGACCGCTGTCTGATTCGCTCGGCCGCCGCAAGCCGCTGATCGCCGGAATTGTGCTGCACATGCTGGCGTCCGTGGTGTGCCTGCTGGCGCCGAACATCGCCGTTCTGAGCGTCGGCAGGGTGCTGCAGGGCATCGGTGCGTCTGCGGCGGTGGTGGTGGCGATCGCCGTCGTCGGCGATCTGTTCGCGGGCTCGGCCGCCGCGACGGTGCTGTCCCGGCTGATGCTTGTGCTCGGGGTCGCGCCGGTTGTCGCGCCGTCGCTGGGCGCCGCCGTGCTGCTGCACGCGTCATGGCACTGGGTGTTCGGGGTGCTCGTGGTGCTGGCGGGCGGCTTGCTGATGGTGGCCGTGCTGGCGCTGCCCGAGACGCTGTCGCCGTCCCACCGCAGGCCATTGAGGTTGGGTGCCGTCGGCTCGACGTACGTTGAGTTGCTGCGGGACGCGAGGTTCGTGATCCTCGTCCTCGTCGCCGGGCTGGCAATGTCGGGGCTGTTCGCGTACATCGCGGGTGCCTCGTTCGTACTGCAGGGTTACTACGGGCTCGACCAGCAGGTGTTCGCGATCGTGTTCGGCGCCGGCGCGATTTCATTCATCACGGCTTCACAGGTCAATGTGGTCCTGCTGAAACGGTTTTCGCCACAGAACATCGTGTTGTGCGCGCTGGGCGGGGCGGTGGTTGCAGGTGTGGCTTTCGTCGGTATCGCGGTGGCTCACGTCGGTGGTCTGCCCGGTTTCCTGCTGCCGGTGTGGTCGATCCTGGCCGCGATGGGCCTGGTGATCCCGAATGCGCCCGCGGTGGCGCTGTCCCGTCATCCCGACGCCGCCGGCACGGCGGCTGCGCTGCTGGGTGCGGCCCAGTTCGGCATCGGCGCCGCGGTGGCGCCCATGGTCGGCGTGCTGGGCAATGACGAGCTCGCGCTGGCCGCGGTGATGACGGCAGGTGTGGTGGTTGCCTTGCTGGCGCTGGTCACGGTGACCAGGCGAACACAGCCGGCTCCGGCCTAGTAGTGCACGTCGTCGGCTGAGTTGTGCCACCTTGCTCTTGTCCGTAGCGTCAATTACTCGGAGTGGAGTAGTCGGCGCTGAATTGGGGAATAGAGCTCTGGATGGCCTATCAAGTGACGTCGTTGGGCATCTCTGTGCTCGCGCTGCTGCAGGAGCGGCCGATGCACGGGTACGAGATGTTCCAGACGCTCACGGCCAGGCACCGGGACCGGATGCTGCAGATCCGCCCGGGATCGCTGTATCACGTCGTCAATCGGCTCGCCGGGGAGAAGCTGATCCGCCAGGCGGGCACCGGCCGCAACGGCAACCGGCCCGAACGCACCACCTACGAGCTGACTGATGCCGGCGCCGACGCGCTGACCTCGCGACTGCACGAGCTGGTGGCGAGCCCGGTCGACGAGTTCGAGAAGTTCGTCGTTGCGCTCGCCGAGATCCATCACCTCGACATCTCCGCGGCCGTGCAGGCGTTGAACGGGCGCATCGCGGCGCTGGAACGAAGCGCCGCCGAGTTGCGGGCGCTGCGCGATGCGGACGCGGTGCCCGGTGGGCGCAGCGCGCTGGAGTACCTGCTGGCGACCACGGCGTCGAAGCTCGACTGGCTGAGCGGATACGTCGAGTCGATGAGTGGTTCGGCCGCCGCGGACGGGGTGGCCCGGTGACCGCTCTCACCGAGCATTTCGATCCGCCGCCGCCCAGGGCGCCGGACAGTCCGTGGCGCGCACTGTGGGCCATGATGGTCGGTTTCTTCATGATCCTGGTCGACTCGACCATCGTCGCGGTTGCCAACCCGCGCATCATGGAGAAACTCGACACCGACTACAACACGGTGATCTGGGTGACCAGCGCCTACCTGTTGGCGTATGCGGTGCCGCTGCTGGTCGCCGGCCGGCTGGGTGACCGGTTCGGCCCGAAGAATCTGTATCTGATCGGGCTCGCGATCTTCACCGTCGCGTCGCTGTGGTGCGGACTGTCGGGCTCGATAGGGATGCTGATCACCGCTCGTGTGGTGCAGGGGCTGGGCGCGGGCCTGCTGACCCCGCAGACCCTGTCGACGATCACCAGGATCTTCCCGGCGGAACGCCGTGGCGTCGCGATGAGCGTGTGGGGCGCCACGGCTGGGGTCGCGACGTTGGTGGGGCCGCTTGCGGGCGGGTTGCTGGTCGACAGCATGGGTTGGCAGTGGATCTTCTTCGTCAACGTGCCCGTCGGCATCGTCGGCATCGCGTTGGCGGTGCGGTTGATTCCGGTGCTGCCGACCGACCAGCATCGCTTCGACATCCTGGGTGTGTTGCTGTCGGGGGTCGCGATGTTCCTAGTCGTCTTCGGTCTGCAGGAGGGCCAGTCGCACCACTGGTCGGTGTGGATTTGGGCCACGATCGCCAGCGGCGTTGCCGCGATGGGCGCCTTCGTCTACTGGCAGCGGGTGAACAAGAACGAGCCGCTGATCCCGCTGCGGGTGTTCTCCGATCGCGACTTCTCGTTGTCGAATGTCGGGATCGCGGTGATGGGCTTTGTGGTGGTGGCGATGGTGCTGCCGGTGATGTTCTACCTGCAGGCGGTGTGCGGGTTGTCGCCGACGAGGTCGGCGCTGGTGATGGCGCCGACGGCGGTGGTCACCGGCCTGCTCGCACCCGCGGTGGGCCGCATCGTGGACCGCTCCCATCCGCGGCCGATCGTTGGGTTCGGCTTCGCGACGCTGGCTGTTGCGCTGACGTGGTTGTCGATTGAGATGACGCCGACGACGCCGATGTGGCGGCTGGTGCTGCCGTTCGCCGCGATGGGCGTCGGGATGGCGCTCATCTGGGCGCCGTTGGCGGCCACCGCGACCCGCAACCTCCCGCCCGATTTGGCCGGCGCGGGATCGGGTGTGTATAACGCGACGCGCCAGGTCGGCTCCGTTCTGGGCAGCGCGAGCATGGCCGCGTTCATGACATGGCGGATCGGCGACGAATTGCCGCCGCTGCCCGACGGTGCTGCCCCGCGCGGCGAGGGCGCGGTGACCCAGCTTCCCGCCTTCCTGCACGCTCCGTTCTCGGACGCGATGTCTCAGTCGACGTTGCTGCCCGCCTTCGTCGCGTTGTTCGGTGTGGTGGCGGCGCTGTTCCTCCTGGGCGCCCCATCGGCGCCCGCGCTGTCGTCGGGGGCGGCGGAGTACCGCGGCGTCGACGATGATGAGTTCGACGACTTCGATCCGCGTACCGACGAGATTCCGGCTGTCCACGAGCAATACCTGCTCGACGAGTACGGTCCCGTTTTCGACGACGAGCACGATTACCCGGTGTTCGCCCTCGCGCCGCCGGAGCAGCCCGCCGATGCCGTGCCTTCTGCGCCGCCGGATGACGGTGACACCGAACCGTTGGCCCTTCGAGCCGATCCTGGCCACGTCGACCTCGTGCAGCTTGAGCCGAAGGAACTCTACGAACCGCTCTATAACGATCCGCCGGACAGCTGGATGCAATCATCCGCTGAGTCCATTGGATTCGCCCACAACGGCTTTCACGTCGACCGCGAACAGCGGTTCCGCGACGTCAGCAGCCAGCCGTCCTTTCGGGGCAGGCACGCGGCACGCAGCGAGCCCGGCGATGACTGGATGGACCCGGACGCCGACAGCTACGGCAGGCACTCGATGCCCGCTGGCGACTAGTCGAACAACACCGCCGCGTTGAGGTAGCCGATCGGGTCGAGCGCTGTTTTGATCGTCCGCATTAAAGCGATGTCGGTGGGCTCGCGCGACATGCCGACATAACCTCGTTTGCGGCTGCCGACCCCGTGCTCCGAGCTGACGTTCCCGCCGCAGCCGGCGATCAGGTCCATCATCGCCGAGTACAGCGCATGCTCGCGGTCGCCGGTGACGTTGCAGCGCACGATATTCAGATGCAGGTTGCCCTCACCCACGTGACCGAACAGCACCGGGATCGCGTCAGGGGCGTGACTGGCGACCAAGTCGGCGGACTGGGCTGCGAACGCCGGGATCGCGGGCAGCGGCAACGAAACGTCGAACTTCAGTGGCGGACCGTAGCTGCCCAGGATCTCGGCGATCCCCTCGCGGAGCCGCCAGAGTCGTTGCTGCCCGACCGCATCGGTGCCAACTGCCGGTTCGCCCGACAGCGGGGCGTCGGCCAGCGCATCGGCGAGTCGTTCGGACTGATCCTGATCGCCTGCCATTTCGATGAGCAGCAGCCATGCAGCGTCCACGGGCGACACGACGTCGAGGTGCTGCGCGATGAGTTCGACAGCGCGGGCGTCGATCAGCTCGAGTGCGGCGATGCCGTCGATGTCGCGAAACGCCCGACCGGCGGCGACCACGTCGGAGAGGTCGGCGAAGCCGGCGACCGCGGTGATCCGGTGCGACGGTGTCACGTGCAACCGGACGTCCACCTCGGTGATCACTCCCAGCGTTCCTTCCGCGCCGACGAACAGCGAAGTCAGGTCGTAGCCGGTGTTGTCGAGGCGAACTGCGCTGTGTCGCCGCAGGGTTGACCCGCCGGGCAACGCGACTTCGAGCCCGACGACCTGTTCGCGCATGTTCCCGTACCGCACGGTCCGAAGGCCGCCCGCGTTCGTCGACGCCATGCCGCCGGCCGTTGCGGAATCGCGGGCCGCCAGGTCGACGCCGAACAAAAGTCCCGCGTGGGCCGCCGCCCGCTGCACGGCCGTCAACGTGACGCCCGCGCCGAGCCGCACCCGCCGCTCAGCGGTATCGATGTCACCGATGACTGTGAGCCGCTCTGTGGACAACAGCACGTCGTCGTGTTCTGGAACGGTGCCCGCGACCAGCGACGTTCGGCCGCCCTGGATGGTGACGTGCGCGCCCGCGTCGCGACAGACCGAGAGCGTAGCCGCGATTTCGCCGCCCGACGCCGGTCGCACCAGCGCGGCGGCGCGACCGCGATAGCGGCCGGTGTGGTCGACGCTGCGTGCGGCGAGCACGTCGGGATCGGTGCTGACGTGATTGGCGCCGACGACGGCAGCCAACCGGTCCGTCAGGCCACCGCTCATGCCTGCGACTCGCACGGTGACAGCGACAAGAACGCGCCGAGATCAATCAGGCCGCTCGGATCGGACGGCAGGTACTCGGTCAGTGCGCTGGATCGCACGATGACAGTCGCGTACTTCGCCCGGCTGACAGCGACATTGAGCCGATTTCGGTTGAGCAAGAACGAAATCCCGCGGGGAACATCATCGATGGACGAGGCCGTCATCGACACGAACACCACCGGCGCCTGCCTGCCTTGGAACTTGTCGACGGTACCGACATCGACGTCCGAAAGCCCTGCGGCGTCGAGGTGTTCGCGCAGCATCAACACCTGCGCGTTGTAGGGAGCGACCACCAATACGTCGTCCGGGCGCAGCCGACGACTGCCGTCTTCGTCGGTCCACTTCGCACCCAGCAACCGCTGGATCTCGGCAACAATCGTAACTGCCTCTTCGGGACTGCTTGTGGCATTGCCGTCGTGGTCCACGATCAGCATCCGAACGCCGGGTGGGTGTCCCTCGAGGCAGCGCGCGCCGGTGATCTGTTCGTCGGAACCCAGGCGGCCCTCGTAGCACAGCCGCGACACCGGCCGGCACACCGCGGGGTGCATGCGGTACGAGAGGTTCAAGAAGTAGCCGCGCTGTTCGGGCAGCGTGCGGTGCTGTTCCACCAGCCAGCCCAGCGCTGACGCATCGACCGGTTCGGGATGGCGGCCTTGGCGGACCTGCGGGAGCTGTTGCGGGTCGCCGAGAAGCATTAGGTTCGCCGCTGCCCGCGCCACCGCGATCGTGTTGGCCAGACAGAACTGGCCCGCCTCTTCGATCACCAGCAGTTCGAGGCTGCGGGCATCGATGCGCATGTCGTTGGCGAAATCCCAGGCGGTGCCGCCGATTACACAGCCTTCGTGGGTGCCGGCAAAACTGGCGACGAAGCCGGCGTACGCGTTCTTGTCGATCGCCTGCCACGCAGCGCCCGCAGGGCAATCCTTCTTGGCGATCCGGGCCGGATCGACGTCGGCTTTGATCAGATCACGAAACAGGTTCTCGACGACCGCATGCGACTGGGCGACGACTCCGACCCGCCAGCGATGGTGGTTGACCAACCGGGCAATGATCTTGGCGGCCGTGGACGTCTTGCCGGTGCCGGGTGGCCCGTGCACGGCCAGGTAGGACGAGTCGAGGTCGAGTAGCGCCGCTGTGATGTCGGCGGCGGCGTCGCCGGTGTGCGGCAGCGCAGCGCCGCTTCGGGTGCGCGGGGTGCGCCGCAGCAGGATGTCGACGATCGCCGTGTCCGGCAGGGCGGGCAGTCCCGCGGCGATCTCGGCGGCCGCGTTATCGATGGACTCCCGCAGCTTCCCGGTGGGGAATGGTCTCCCGGGCGTAACCGCGAACGGCAACTGCGCGAATGTTCCGCCTGCTGTGGGCTCCCTCTCGCAGATAGTGATCTCGGTCGGGACGTTGGCGTCGTCGACGCCGATGATCTCGGCGTTGCCGGCAGCGCGCCGGTCCGGATTGTCGGCGAGCCCCGCCGGCGCGGGCGGCTCGTAGAGCGCGAACACGCTGGCGTTCAACTGGCCCGACGCAAGCGTGCCGGTCAGTCTCACCCAGCGTTGCTGTTTCCGTGCCCGGCTCGACGGCAGGTGCCAGTCCTTTACCACCTCCGCGTCGTCGGCCAGGAACACGTCATTGCTGTCGCCCCATTCGTCGACAGGATTGTTCAGCCGATCGAAATGGGCCCACCAGAACGGCTTGTCTTCACGTCGGTGGTATCCGCGTGCCGCGGCGATGAGCGCGACCGCGGCCTGTTCATCGGTGCGGCCGTCGACGGAATCGCCGGCGAAGGCAGCGAGCGTGCCGGCCAGTTCATCGTCGTCCCCGGCGCCGGCGCCATCGACGACAGGTTGGGCACCCAGCGGCAGCACACCGCATTCGATCGCCCGGTTGATCAGCCAGTCGCGCAGATTGCGCGTCGAGGTGCAGTCATAGTGGTTGTAGTCGCAGATCTCCTGCAGGACGCCCGCGGCGTCGTCGTCACGCCCTGCGGCGCGCAACTCGCCGTACCGGGCGTACTGCAGGATCGAGTCTGTCGCAGTGGTGACATCGCCGGAGCGCAGCTGCGAGCCCATGTAGAGCGGCTCGAGCGATTTCAGGCTGTAGTTTTCGGTACCGACACGAATGCTCTTGCGTACCAATGGATAGAGGTCCACCAACACACCACTGCGCAGAAGATCGTCTACCTCGTCCTCGCCGACACCGTAGCGACCGGCTAACCGCAGCAATGCGGACTTCTCGTACGGCGCGTAATGGTAGATGTGCATCTTGGGATAGCGCTTGCGTCGCTTGCGGACCATCTCGAGGAAATCGAGAAATGCTTGGCGCTCGCTGCGGCGATCATGCGCCCACAGCGGTCGAAACGTGCCGCCGACCTCTAGCACCCCGAACAGGTATTCCAGACCCCATTCCGTTCCGTCGGCGGTCCACAGCGGATCGCCCTCGAAGTCGAAGAACAGGTCGCCCTTGTCAGGATCGGGCAGCAGGGACAACGGTTGTGGGTCCGCTATCTCGTAGGGCGGCCTGCCGCCGACTCGCGGCGCGATCTGCATTCGCGCCTGCGCGGTCAGGGCTGCGACGCCGCGCAGCGGCATTTCCGGCACCGGGCCGTCGTGGTTCGCCAGGGCGGTCATCGTGGTGATACCGGCATCGATCAACCGGGCCCGCTGGCTCACCCGCATGGTGGCGACCAACAGCAGGTCGTCGTGGGCGCGGATTTGAATGGTGCATTCGGGGCAGCGGAAGCACGCCCGCACGTCCTCATCCTCCCACCGCACCGCGGCCCCGCCGGCAAAGTGTGCGTCGAGCAGGCGTTCCAGTGCTGCTCGCCGCCGCCTGTACACAGGTAGCAGCTCACCAACGGGGTAGCTGGCGGCGGCGCCGTCGCCGAGCACCAATTCCACCTCGGTGCAGACCGGTACCCCTGCGGTCGCCAGGACATCGGCGTAGGCGGCGAGCTGCAGCAGGGACTCGACCTTGACGGATCGGGCGAGCTTGGTGTCGCGCAGCCGGTACTCCTCGCCGTCGAAGAGCAGGAAGTCTGCGAAACCGACGAAGCGGCCGTCGAACATCGCGGCCTGATAGATCACCGGAGCCCGACGCTCCACTGCCCGTATCGTCTGCTCTGCGGCCGCGGTCAACCCGGCAACGGTGTATTTCGGCCGGCCGATGACCACGACTGACTCGTCAGCGCGTGACCGAAGCTCGTCGAGATGGCGGTGTTCGTGCTCGCCGCCGAGTTTGGCGGTGCGGGCAAGTAATTCGTCCTCCACGGCGACCGGTGGGCCCCAGCGCAGATGCGCGTCGAAGGAGCGCAACAGGGCATACTCGCAGCGGGCGGCCGCGGCGAGATCAGATGCGCTGTAGAAGACGATGCCGTCGTCGACGAACACGCTGCCACTGTAGGGCAGCACACCGACAGTCTTATCGCCCTACGCGGTGTTGGCGACCAGTTCGACGTTGTCGCCGTTCCACCGGTAGCGCACGATGCTTTCCAGACCGGGGACACCGTTGGAGAATTTCAGCGCTACCGTGTCGCCGGTGCATGCCGACGCGTCGATGCCGTTGAACCCGAACGTGTCCGGCACACCTTTCGGGATGAACTTGCCTTGGTGGAACATGAGCGCGCGGGTGTTCGCGTTGCCCGCGTTGGTGTTGGCCTTGACGATGACCACCGACAGTTGCGCGCACTCGTTGTAGTTGCCTGCGACGGGCTCGGAGTTCCAGCCCTGGCCGCTGCGCGGATCCGGCGGCAGACTCGCGGCCGCCTTGGCGATCTCCGGGGCGCCGAGGTTGGTTGCGCAGGGGTCGTACGCGGCGGCGGTGGGGACGGTCGATGCCGGACTGTTCGGCGGCCTGGGCGGTGGAAGGGGCGCTGGGGGCATGGCCTGGGCCGACGGCGCCGGCGCGGCGGTCGTGATCGGTTCCGGTGTCTTGGCCACCGTCGAATCGCCGGCACCGCAACCGGCCAGCGCCGCCGCGGTCACCGCGGCCACGACGGATATCCGGAGCCCCCTCACACTTGGGCACCGTACCGTTGTTGGCGGCGATTTCCCCGAAGGCGGGGCCGAAGATGCCCGGCTACTAGACTGAGCACTCGATGGCCCTTCCGGAACAGGACGTTTCGCGCCCCGCAACCTCATTCGCTGACCTGCAGATCCACCCCGCGGTGTTGCAGGCTGTTGACGAGGTCGGCTACGAATCGCCGTCCGCGGTACAGGCGGCGACGATCCCCGCGATGATGGCGGGCTCCGACGTCGTCGGGTTGGCGCAGACCGGCACCGGGAAGACGGCGGCGTTCGCGATGCCGATCCTGTCGAAGATCGACGCCTCGAGCACCTCCACGCAGGCACTGGTGCTTGCGCCCACCCGCGAGCTCGCGTTGCAGGTGGCCGAGGCGTTCCGGCGCTACGGCGCTCACCTGCCCCGGGTCAACGTGTTGCCGATCTACGGCGGCCAGTCCTACGGCGTGCAGCTGGCCGGCCTCAAGCGCGGCGCGCAGGTGGTGGTCGGCACTCCGGGTCGGGTGATCGACCATCTTCAGCGCGGCACCCTCGACCTGTCGAGACTGGACTATCTGGTGCTCGACGAGGCCGACGAAATGCTCGCGATGGGCTTCGCCGAGGACGTCGAACGCATCCTCGCCGACACCCCCGAGTACAAACAGGTGGCGCTGTTCTCGGCGACCATACCGCGCGCGATCCGCGCGATCACCTCGAAGTATCTGCACGACCCCGTCGAGATCACCGTCGAGGCGAAAACGGCCACGGCGGACAATATTTCGCAGCGCTATATCCAGGTGGCCGGTCGCAGCAAGATGGACGCGCTGACGCGGGTGCTGGAAGTCGAGCCATTCGAGGCGATGATCGTGTTCGTCCGGACCAAGCAGGCCACCGAGGAGGTCGCGGGACGGCTCAGCGCGCGGGGATTTTCGGCGGCGGCCATCAATGGCGACGTGCCCCAGGCTCAGCGGGAGCGGACGATCGCGGCGTTAAAGGACGGCAGCATCGACATTCTCGTCGCAACCGACGTCGCTGCCCGCGGTCTGGACGTGGAACGGATCTCCCATGTCCTGAACTACGACATCCCGCAGGACACCGAGTCATACGTGCACCGCATCGGCCGGACGGGCCGGGCGGGGCGCAGCGGTGACGCGCTGCTCTTCGTGTCGCCGCGGGAACGCCACCTGCTCAGGGCGATTGAGAAGGCCACCCGTCAGAAGCTCACCGAGACGCAGCTGCCCACGGTCGAGGACGTCAATGCGCAACGGGTCGCCAGGTTCCGTGACTCGATCACGAACGCACTGAACGCGCCGGGGATGGAGCTGTTCCGCGGCCTTGTCGAGGAGTACGAACGCGATCACGATGTGCCGATGGCCGACATCGCCGCTGCGCTGGCGGTGCAATCGCGCGATGGCGAGGAGTTCCTGATGGCGCCGGAGCCGCCGCCGCAGCGGCGCAGCGACCAGGAACGGTCGGACCGTCCGGCCAACCCGACGCGCCGCACGGGTCAGCGGATGGCGACGTATCGGATCGGGGTCGGAAAGCGCAACAAGATCGGGCCGGGTGCGATCGTCGGCGCCATCGCCAACGAAGGTGGGCTGCATCGGAGCGATTTCGGCCACATCGCGATCCATCCCGACTTCTCGCTTGTCGAGCTTCCCGCGAAGCTGTCCCGGGAGACGTTGAAAGCGTTGGAGCGAACCCGAATCTCCGGTGTGCTGATCAACCTGGAACCCGACCGCGGGCCCGGCGGGAAGGCCAGGCGGAAGCCGACATGACGCCGTCCCGCGGCGACACCGGAGGCGCACCGGCGCCGACATCACACACCGCAGGCGCACCGGCGCCGACATCACACACCGATGCGCAGGGTGGACTTCAGTCGGTATCGAAGGCCGAGCGGGTCGCATCGCTCACCGGAATCCGGTCCGTTGCCGCGCTTTTGGTCATGGCAACCCATGCCGCGTACACCACCGGCAAGTACACCCACGGGTATGTGGGTCTTGTCTACTCGCGGATGGAGATCGGTGTGCCGATCTTCTTTGTGCTGTCGGGGTTCCTGTTGTTCGGCCCGTGGGTGCGCGCGGCCGCGACGGACCGCCCGCCGCCATCGGTGGCCCGCTACGCATGGCACCGGGTGCGGCGCATCATGCCCGCGTACGTGATCACCGTCGTCGTCGCGTACGTCGTGTACCACTACCGCACCGCCGGCCCGAATCCCGGCCACACGTGGACGGGCCTGGTCCGCAACCTGACGCTGACACAGCCTTACACCGACAACTACCTGTTTTCGTACCTGCACCAGGGGCTGACGCAGATGTGGAGCCTGGCGGTGGAGGTCGCCTTCTATGTCGTGCTGCCGCTATTGACCTACCTTCTGCTGGCGGTGCTGTGCCGGCGACGGTGGCAACCGCGGCTGCTGCTGACGGGCCTGGTGGTGCTCAGCTTGATCACGCCGGCCTGGCTGGTGTTGGTGCACACCACCGATTGGCTGCCCGACGGCGCAAAGCTGTGGCTGCCGACCTATTTCGCGTGGTTCATCGGCGGCATGATGCTGGCTGTGCTGCAGGTGATGGGCCAACGGACCTACGCCGCGGTCTGCCTGCCGCTGGCGCTGATCTGCTACCTCATCGTGTCCACCCCGCTCGGCGGTGAGCCCACCACGTCACCGTCGGAACTCGCAGAAGCGTTGGCCAAGATGGCGTTCTACGCGGTGATCGCGACGCTGATGGTGGGTCCGCTGGCGCTCGGCGACAAAGGGTGGTACGCGCGCGTGCTGGCCAGCAGACCAATGGTGTGGCTCGGCGAGATCTCCTATGAGATCTTCTTGATCCACCTCATCACGATGGAGATCGTGATGGTCGAGGTGCTGCGCTACCGGATCTACACGGGCTCGGCCGGATGGCTTTTCGTTGTCACGTTTGTGGTGACCGTGCCGCTGGCCTGGCTGCTGCACCTGTTCACGCGGGTGCGGTCATAACTCGGGTCGGGCACCCACCGCACGTCCGCCGCGCATCGTCAATGAGCCCGCGATGCCGACAGCACCGACCACCGCAAGCGGGATGGCCCACCAGAGGCGGGTGTCGATCCCCGAATTGCAGTCCGCGACATAGTGTGTCTGGCTCTGCGGAGCCATGGACTGGACTAAGGGGCCGACGACTGGGATGTTGCCGACCGCGTTGCCCGCGTTGTTGTCCTTCGCTTGAGCGTCTGAGAGATCGCCGCCGGCGATCGGTGTTCCGCAGTTCGCGCTTCCGGCCGGGCCGGACACGCTGACCGGCATGAGCAGTGCAACGATCCCGGCGATCAACGCGATCGCCGCCACCAGCAGTATTAACCGTCGTGCCGTCATCGTCCGCCCCCTGAATTGTTCGTCATCATTGCCTGGTTACCCGCGACGGGAACACGCGAAACCGCGATCGGGACGACGAACTCCTCCAGCATCTGCGTCTCGTCGGCCTCGTCGTCGCCCGGGAAGATCAGCAGCGACGTGATCACCCGCACCAGCCAGCGGGCGCGCCGGTCGATGACGTCGGCGTCGTCGGTACCCAGCGAGTTCAGGAATGCGGCCGTCAGCGCCTTGATGACCTCCGACTGCTCGGCCACTTCGCCGCCGATCGGTGGCTCCGTCATCTTGAACCACGACGCCAGGGCCGGACTGGTGCGCACGATTCTCAACGCGGTGGTGACCCCGGCGACGAGTCGCTCACCGGGCTCGGACAGCCCGCGGATCTCATCGCTGAGCTGACGGTGCAGCCGGTACGCCTCGCGGTTCACGAATGCGGTGTGCAGCGCCTCGCGGTTCTCGAAGTACCGGTACAGGGTGGCCCGCGAACATCCTGCCGTCTGCGCTATTTCGTTCATCCCGACGGTCGCCGCGTCACGCATGGCAAACAGTGCTGCGGCCGCGTCGAGAATGCGGTCGGCGGCGACCTCGCTGCGGCTCGCGGCGAGCCAGTCCTTCGCCATCAGCGCGACATCGCGAACGGCACCGATAGCGGACGTCTCACGTAGCTACCTCCCGCCCAGACGATCGCGTCCTCATCCACCTCGAAATCCGGGCAGCGAGCGAGTAATTCGGTGAGCGTGACACGTGACTGCATTCGTGCCGCGGCGGCGCCGAGGCAATGGTGCGCGCCATGACTGAACGTGAGGATCTTCGCGGGTCGGCGGGTGACGTCGAGTTCGCCTGCATCGGGGCCGTATTGGCGCTCGTCGCGGTTGGCTGACCCGTATAACAACAGCACTCGCCTGCCCTCGGGGATCGCCGTGTCATGGATCTGGATGTCACGCGTGACCGTGCGGCCCAGACACTGCACGGGTGACGTCAGCCGGAGGAACTCGTCGACCGCGTCAGGGATCAGCTCGGGATTGTCGGCGAGTAACCGACGTTGGTCGGGCCGCTGGTGCAGCAGTTGGACCGCGCCGCCGAGCATCCCCGTCGTGGTGTCGTTGCCGCCGGTGACCATCGTGAACGTGAACGCGAGTACTGCGAGTGTGCCTGCGATGTCGCCGTCGGAGCCGACCCCGGCCGCGACCAGATGCGAGATCGTGTCGTCGCCTGCATCGCGACGGCGGCGCTTAATCAGCTCGGTGAAGTACGCCATCATCGACCCCACTGCGTCGCCGAGCGACGCCAGTGCGCCGGCCACGCCGCCCTCGGCCGTATTGGCGGCGACGATGGCATCGGTCCAGCCGTCGAATTGCTTGCGATCCTCTTCCGGCACGCCGAGGTAGTGCGCGACGACCATCGACGGCAGCGGCTTGAACAACTCGGCCACGATGTCCCCGCCGCCATCGGCCAGCAGGCGCTGCAGGCGCTCGACGACGAATGCGCGCACCGCGGGCTCGACCGCCTCCACTTGACGCGGCGTGAACCCGCGTGCCACGAGCTTGCGGAACTCGGTGTGCACCGGCGGGTCCTGCATGACCATCGGCGGATTGTCTTGCAGCCCGATCAGCTCCAGCTCGCCGTAGTTGACAGTGAGTCCTTGTGCAGAGGAGAAGGTCCCGTGGTCGCGCGCCGCGGCCCAGACGTCGGCGTGCCGGGACAGCACGAAGTAGTCGTGTCCGGGCTTGTCGGGCGGGACCACGTGGTGGACGGGGTCGTGGTCGCGCAGGGCCCGGTACATCGGCCACGGATGCGGCCAAGTCTGCGCGCTTGCCAGCTCGAACACCGCCGGACAGTCGTGAGACAAGTGAGACAAATCTGCCGTCATGTCTTATTCATACGACAAGTGTCCAGCATCTGTCAACAGCCTGAGCTGCGCGCGCCAAGGGTTCGCCAACCTCGTCGGAAGCTAGATCGCCGCGCCCGGATTCAGGATTCCGGCCGGGTCCAGCGCGTCCTTGATGCGACGATTCAGTGCCATCGCTTCCGGTCCGAGCTGGCCGGCCAACCAGGGTCGTTTCAGCCGGCCGACGCCGTGTTCGCCGGTGATCGTGCCGCCAAGGCGGATAGCGAGCTCCATGATTTCGCCGAAGGCGACCTCTGCACGCTCCTTCATCGCCCCGTCGCTGGGGTCGAAGACGATCAGCGGGTGGGTGTTGCCGTCGCCCGCGTGCGCGATCACCGAGATCATCACCTGCCGGTCAGCGGCGATCTGTGCGATTCCGCTGACCAGATCGCCCAGCCGCGGCAGCGGCACGCCGACGTCCTCGAGCAGAAGTGTCCCCTTGGCCTCCACCGCCGGAATCGCGTACCGGCGGGCCGCCACGAACGCCTCACCCTCGTCGGGGTCGTCGGTCGAGAAGACTTCGGTGGCACCGCTGTCCGCGAACACCGCAGCGATCACCCCGGCGTCCTCGCCCGCGGAGGCGCCACGCTCATCGGAACACGCGATCACCAGCGCCGCGGCGGCACGGTCCAGGCCCATCTTCAGCTTGTCCTCGACAGCGTTGACGGCGACCGAGTCCATGAACTCCAGCATCGACGGGCGCATCCGGCTGGACACCGCGAGCACGCCGTTGACGGCGGCCTCCAGCGACGCGAAGGCCGCGACCACGGTGCTCGACCGGTGTTGCTTCGGCAGCAGTCGCAGCGTGATCTCGGTGACCACGCCCAGCGTGCCCTCGCTGCCGACGAACAGCTTGGTCAGGCTCAGCCCGGCGACGTCCTTGAGGCGGGCACCGCCGAGCCGGACGGCGGTGCCGTCGGCCAGCACGACCTGCAGACCGAGCACGTAGTCGGTGGTGACGCCGTACTTGACGCAGCACAGGCCGCCGGCGTTGGTGGCGATGTTGCCGCCGATGCTGCAGATCTCATACGACGACGGGTCCGGCGGATACCACAGCTCATGCTCAGCGACCGCCTTCTTGACCTCGGCGTTGAACAGCCCCGGCTGCACAACCGCGGTCCGGGTGACCGGGTCGACGGTGATATCGCGCATCCGCTCGGTCGACAGCACGATGCCGTTGTCCAATGCCGTCGCGCCGCCTGACAATCCGCTGCCTGCGCCGCGGGGCACCACCGGGACGCGGTGCTGCGTCGCCCAGCGCAGCACCGTTTGGACATCTTCGGTGCGCAGCGGGCGCACGACGGCCATCGGCTTTCCCGCAGACGGGTCCAGCGCGCGGTCCTGGCGGTACGACTCGGTGATCGCGGGGTCGGTGACCACCATGCCGTCCGGCAGCTCGCCGATCAGCTCGGCGAGGGCGTCCGCAGTCACGTCGCGATCCTACGGTCGTGGGTTGTTATGCGACCCCCGGTGTGCGGTGCAGCACCGTGGCTACGCCGGTGGCGGGTTGGGCCCCGGCTGCTGGGGTCCGGCCGCAAGGCCGGGCGGTGGGGTGGCGTTCGGGTCCATCGGGCGCTGTGCCAGCAGAAGCAGTCCCTGGCCCATGCTGATGTCGTTGTCCTGGATCGCCTCGAGGACCTGCCGGGCATACGACACCCCGGCGGACTCTTCTCCGTCGACAGGATTAGCCGAGGTGCCAGGCGGCAGATTGTTCGGGTTGTACAGGTGCGGGACGGGGCCGGGTGCGGGTGCGGGTGCGGCCTGGGTGACGGTGTCCGGCGGCGGCGGCGGTGGCGGTGGGGGCGGCCAGGGCCAGTCTGCCAGCGCACTCGGCGCGGCCGAGATCGCCGCCGCGGCGAGCGCCGCTACGGCCCCTCCGGCGATCTTGGCGATCATCCGTTTTTCGATGCTCACGCTCAACCCCTCGTGTGTTGCGTCAACGCCTTGTTCGGTGCTTCCGTCGGCGCCCCATTCGTTACAGAAACCTCCGCGGCTGCAATGCCGACGGGATTCGTCGATCTGATGACACCAATTTTGTTGGCAGGGGGCTATCGTTTGTCAACCCGACAACGAACCTTATGCTCACAAAATAATTGTCGTAACGGTCATGTGAACAACTTTCCACAACCTTAACACCAGGTGAATACGCCTAGGGCGACGACCGAGACTCGGAGTCCTGCTCGGTTGACCGGTCGAGGTCGTGCAGCGACGGCAGCCTCACCGATACCAGCCCGATGGCGATCATCGGGATCGCCAGCGCCAGGAAGGTGATCCTCAGCCCGAACGCGTCGGCCAATGGACCGGCCAGCATGAACCCCAACGGGCCCGCCGCGTAGGCCAGTGATGTCATCACCCCGACGACGCGGCCCCGAAGCTGGGGCGGCGATTGCGTCTGCATCACGTGGTTGTAGATCGGTGCGATCGGCCCGTACACCAGCCCGACCAGGGCGCACAGCAGCAGAATGACCGCCAGTGGTGGCAACACCGAGATCGCCGCGGTGCACACACCGAGCGTCAGGGTGGCGATCAGCAGGATGACCCGCCGACTCATCTGCCGCACGAGCAGCGGGTAGGCAAGCGCGCCGATGAGTCCACCGATGCTCAGTGCCATCAGCACCCAGCCAAGATGGGCGGGCTCGCTGCGGTCGGTGAAGTACTTCGGGAACAGCACGCTTTCCATCGGCAGGTACAGGCCGGTCATCGCGAGGTCGATCAAGGCGAGCGTACGCAACACCTTGAGGTTCCACACGAACCGCAATCCGTCCACCATGCCCGACCACACGGCGTCGGGCCGCTCCTCGATGGTGGGTGGCCCGGCACCTTCCAGCCGTAGCGCGCTGACCGCGACGATCGACAGTGCGAAGGTCGCAGAGGTCACCCACATTGTGTTGATGCCGCCGATCGTTCCGATGAGCAGGCCGCCCAGCCCGGGTCCGGCGATGTAGGCGACGTTGAACACTGCCTCGTACAAGCCGTTGGTGCGGTCAAGCGTCCAGCCGGCACGCGCGGCCGCCTCCGGCAGCATCGACTGCCGTGCGGTGATCCCTGCCGGGTCGAACAGCGCGCCCAGCGCGGCGAGCGCCGCAAGCACGGCGACGTTCACGACGGATACGCCGAACAGCATCGCCAAAATCGGAATGGCGGCGACGGTGGCACCCGACAGCACGTCGGAGATGATCGAGATGCGCTTCCTGCCAAGGAAATCCACCGCCGTGCCGGCCAGCAGCGTGGAGAACAGCAGCGGCAGGGACGCGGCGCCGGCCACGATCGACGCCTCCAGCGCGCTCCCGTTGCGCTGCAGCACTAGCCACGGGAACGCGACGATGCTGATGCCGTTTCCGGCCGCGGCCACCAGCGCCGCGAACAGCAGCAGGTATACCGGCCCGCGCGAGGATGCCCGGCGGGGCGAAGCGGAACGACCGGGGGACGATGACTCGGACATGGCGATCTACGCGGAATCTAGCAGCGGACCATCCGGGTCGACGAGCGATTTTTCGGCCGTGCACAGTGGACTGGTGCGCTTGCCCCATCCGAGACTCGGCACGCTGTTCGGCTCGCCGGTGCAGCCGGGTTCCGGCTGGCCGGACGACCCGGCGACCGCCGGCACCCCGGTCGCGTCGACGTCCGAGCAGGTGGCCGCGCTCGCCGAACGGGCGAAATCCCTTGCTGAACTCGACGCCGCGGTTACCGTCTGCCGCGCCTGCCCGCGACTGGTGGATTGGCGCGAGCAGGTGGCGCACGCAAAGCGGAAATCGTTTGCCGAACAGCCCTATTGGGGCCGCCCGGTAGCGGGTTGGGGGGCGGTCCGTCCGCGCGTGTTGGTGGTTGGGCTCGCACCGGCGGCGCATGGCGCGAACCGCACCGGCAGGGTGTTCACCGGCGACCGATCCGGCGACATGCTCTACGCCGCGTTGCATCGCGCGGGCCTGGCGAATTCGCCGCTGTCCGTCGACGCGGCGGACGGACTGCAGCTCATCGACACCCGAATCGTGGCGGCTGTTCGCTGCGCACCGCCGGGCAATTCGCCGACCCCTGCGGAGCGGCATACTTGCGCGCCGTGGCTGGACGCCGAGTGGCGGTTGGCCGGCCCGCACGTGAAGGTGATCGTCGCGCTGGGCGGTTTCGCCTGGCGGGCGGCGCTGCAGATGGTGCGGGCCGCGGGCGGCCCGGTCTGCTCGCCGCTGCCGCGTTTCGGGCATGCTGCGGCGGCCACGTTGCAGACCCCGCACGGCGACGTGCTGCTGCTGGGTTGTTACCACCCGAGTCAGCAGAACACCTTCACCGGCAAGCTGACCGCCGCGATGCTTGACGATGTGTTCGGACGGGCGCAGGTGCAAGGACGAATCCAATGACCAGCGTGCTGATCTCCGGACACCCCCCGATCCGGGGCGATGTTCCCCGCCGGATCATGAACTCGTTGACCCTGCCGGACTATCCGGACCCCGATTCACGTTGACCACGGGCATGCGGCTTTCCGTCCTCGATCTGGTGCCGGTCCGTGTCGATCAGTCGACATCGGACGCGTTGGCGGCGACGTTGCGGCTGGCGCAGACCGCCGACCGGCTTGGCTACACCCGCTACTGGGTTGCCGAGCACCACAACATGCCCTCTGTCGCCGCAACCAGCCCGCCGGTCTTGATCGCGCTCCTGGGCGCCCACACGTCGCACCTGCGGCTGGGCTCTGGCGGCGTAATGCTGCCCAATCACGCGCCGCTGGCGGTCGCCGAACAGTTCGCGTTGCTCGAAGCCGCGTACCCCGGGCGCATCGACCTGGGCATCGGGCGCGCGCCCGGTTCGGATCCGGTGACGTCCTACATGTTGCGCCGGCCCGCCGGACGCGACGACCGTGACATCGACAACTTCCCGGAGTATCTCGATCACGTGGTCGCGTTGATGAGCCCGCACGGAGGTCGGGTGGGGCTGCCGCAGCAGCAGTACATCCTGAAGGCCACCCCCGCCGCGGAAGGCGAGCCGCGACTCTGGCTGCTGGGTTCATCGGAGTACTCGGCTCACCTGGCGGCGGCGAAGGGACTGCCGTACGTCTTCGCGCACCACTTCACGGGTAAGGGCACCGAAGAGGCGCTGCGCATCTATCGCTCCGAGTTCGCGCCCAGCGATCTGACCCCTGAGCCGTTGACGTTCCTGACGGTCAACGCCGCGGTCGCGCCGACCCGCGACGAGGCCGAGGCGCTGCTGCTGCCGAATCTGCAGATGATGGCCCGGCTTCGGACCGGCCGGCCGCTGGGCCCGTTGGACTTGGTCGAGGACGCCGCCGACGCCCGGCTCAGCGAGCAGGAGCAGGCGATAGTCGACGCTGGCCTGCGGCGCGCGGTCGTCGGCACCCCGTCGGAGGCCGCCGGGCTGCTACGCGCATTGGCGGAGCGGTTCGGTGTCGATGAGGTGATGGTGAATCCGGTCGCCTCCGCGCGGCGGGGCACCGACCCGTCGACGGCTCCCGGCCGCGAAGCGACGCTGGAGCTGCTGGCGAAGGAACTCTTCTAACCCGTTCGTTAACGCGTCGCCGTCAGCTCGAAGATCGGAATCGGTCGCGACGTCTTGTGCTGGTAGTCGTTGTACCTGTTCTGGTTGTTCTTGTTGACGATCTGCCACATCCGCTGGTAGTCGGAGTCGGCGGGGGTGACCTGCCGCCAGCTGACACCGAATCGTTTTGGCCCGACGTTGATTTCGGCCTCCGGACGAGCGCGCAGGTTGTGGTACCAGCCTGGGTAGCGGTCCGAACCGGCGTTGGACGCGACGATCAGATAGGCGTCGCCGTCACGCGCGTACGTCAGCGAGTTCGTGCGCGGATGGCCTGTCTTGGCGCCGGTCGTGTGCAACAGCAGGCTCGGCGGCACACCGGGGATCTTGTGCCCGATCCGGCCGTCGGTTTTCTGATAGATCCTGTCGTGCAGGCCCAGTATCCGCCCGCCGACTTCCTTCTCGACCCACTCGCGAACATCCATGGTGTCAGTGTTACTTCTCGGCGTCGATCCGCGCCAGCGCGTCGCGCAGGATGCGGCCGGTGTTTTCACGATCAGGGTCACGGCGTAGCACCATGCCCTTGGCGAATGCCAGCTTGTCGCCGTTTCGCCGGGGCACGACGTGCAGGTGGACGTGATACACCGACTGGAACGCGGCCCGTCCGTCGTTGATCGCGATGTTGTTGCCATCCGCGCCGAGCTCGGACGCGCGGGCGGCGAGCCCGATCCGTTGGCCGATTGCGACCATCTCGGCCAGGGTCTTCGCCGGGGTGTCGGTCATATCCGTCGTGTGCTCCTTCGGAACGACCAAGGTGTGTCCGCGCGTGAACGGGCGGATGTCGAGGATGGCCAGATACTCGTCGTCTTCGTAGATCCGGATCGCTGGTGCCCGGCCCGCGATGATTTCACAGAACACGCATGGCATGCGGCCACCGTAAACCACCTCGCGTTTCGTAGGGTGGGCGCGTGCCGACTGGTCTTCCGCCCGTCGTCGACGACGGCACCCGTGCGCTCGTGCTGGGTTCCATGCCGGGTCAGGTGTCACTGCGACTGCGGCAGTATTACGCGCACCCGCGGAACGCCTTCTGGCGCATCATGAGTGAGTTGCTCGGATTCGATGGCCACGCCGACTACGCGGCTCGGTTGGACGCCCTGCGTGCGGCCGGGATCGG
Organism: uncultured Actinomycetota bacterium; assembly: GCA_963759655.1. Taxonomy (GTDB): domain Bacteria; phylum Actinomycetota; class Actinomycetes; order Mycobacteriales; family Mycobacteriaceae; genus Mycobacterium. The sequence continues at coordinate 378,105 of CAVXAG010000010.1, forward strand.
CTTGTGGGATGTGTTGCGGCTTTGTGATCGCCCGGGCAGCCTGGATTCGGCGATTGTGCGAGACAGCATGGAGGTCAACGACTTCGAGAAGCTGCTGGCCCAACGTCCGAGCATCGTTCGAGTGTTCTTCAATGGCGCCAAGGCCGAGCAGGTCTTCCGGCGGCTGGTAGCGCCCACCCTGGCGCGCCCGCCGACGTACGTGCTGCTGCCGTCAAGCAGTCCCGCGAATGCGGCTGTCCGCTATGACGCGAAGCTGCACGCCTGGCGCGCCGTCGTCGATGTAGGTTGACGCGGTGGCCGGGATTGACATCGAGGCGTCGGGACTGCTCGACGGGCTCGAAGGCAACGCGCGCGCGCAGCGGGTGGAGTTGATCTCTTGGCTGCTGGAGCGAGATTTCACCGTCGAACAGATCCGCAGGGCCGTTATTCCGACGATTCTGGTGGCTCGTCGGGCAATGGGCGACGACGGTACCTACATGTCCGCGCGCGAGATCAGCCGAGCCCACGGCATCGACCTCGAATTTTTGCAGCGGTTGCAACGGGCCGGCGGGATGTCGCGGGTCGACGACCCGGACGCACGGGTGCATCTGAGTGCCGACGGCGCCGTCGTTGCGCGCGCCCGGGATTTCATCGACGCGGGGTTGGACCCCGAGCAGTTGGTCAGCGTGGTGCGCGTGCTCTCTGACGGCCTGTCGCATGCTGCGGAGGTCATGCGATATGCGGCCCTGACGTTGGTGCTGCGACCGGGCGTGACGGAACTCCAGATCGCGCAGGCGGCCGAAGCGATGGTGAATGCGATCGCACCGAAACTCGGTCCGATGATCCAGGACATGCTGTTCCAGCAGTTGCGGCAAGTTCTGGAGACAGAGGCCATCAACGCGTCAGAGCGGGAGGCGGGCTACCTGCTTCCCGGCGCGCGAGACGTGACGGTCGCCTTCGCCGATCTTATCGGGTTCACCCGGTTGGGGGAGGCAGTGCCGCCGGAGGATCTTGAGCGGCTCGCCAGCCATCTCACCGACCTGGCCAGGGAGGTCGCGGTGCCTCCGGTCCGATTTGTCAAGACGATCGGGGACGCGGTGATGTTGGTCTGTCCGGATCCCGTTCCGCTGCTTGATGCGATGTTGGATCTCGTTGCTGCTGCGGACAACACGGACTTGCCCCAGTTGCGGGTTGGCGTTGCGAGCGGGTCGGCGATTACGCGCGCGGGTGACTGGTTCGGCAGTCCGGTCAATGTGGCGAGCAGGGTGACCGGCGCGGCCCGATCGGGGGCCGTGTTGGCGGCGGAGTCGACCCATGAACTGATCGGCCAAAATGACCGGTTCGCTTGGTCGTTCGCCGGTGCGCGGCACCTCAAAGGCGTCCGCGGAGAGACCGGGCTGTTTCGCGCCCGCCGGGCTGTGGAGACCTGACTCGTGGAGTTTTACGAAGTGTTCTCTTGGATCGGCGCCGGCTCCACTGCCAGTCTTGACTGGGCGAACAGCCCGACGACGGCGTCGTAGCGGCGCTCGACGTCTGCTCGGTCGGCTTGTTCGAGGACCGAACGCAGGTTGGCCCGCTGGATCATGTCGGCCTGGTGGAGCAGGATCCGGCGGCTGGCCGGATGCGAGGTTTGTTCGATGATTTTGGCCAGCGCGTCGAGCTGTCGGATCATTACCGCGGGCATCCCCTCGGCGGCCTGGCGGATCTTCTCGAATGTCCGCTCGATGAGCCGGCCGAGATCCGCCTCATGGGCGATCACCCGGATGTGGCCGGTGTCATCGCGCCGGATTCGTTGCGGATGCCATCCGCTAGTGATCCGGCACAGGCAGTCGCCGAGCCAGTCGATGCACGTCAACGCTGTAAACGTGTCGTTGACGGCCGGTGACAGTGCGCGCAATGCGATCTCGACGATTTGGTCAAAGCCGAAGGAAATGTCCTGGGTGAGTGTGCGGTAAGGGCCGGTGACGTGGCCACGCTGCAGGTTTTCGGCCACGTACTCAGCGGCCTCGGCGGGCCACACGTTGGCCAATACCTGGCCCCGCACCAGGAAATGCCCGGGCCGGTGGGGCAGATGGATCACCGCCTCGGCCGCGGTGGCGATCTGCAGCAGCGTGTCATGGCGGATAACCTGCAGATACCCGCTCGCTGGTGTCCGGATGATAGCGCCCGATTCGCTCATTCTCTGCAGTAACTCTTCGCTCGACGGGCCTCTGGCGCTGCCGAAACCCGTCGAGCGGTCGGCGCCGCCGTTGTGGGCCTCGATTTCCCTGGCCAGATCCCCCGCGATGCCGGCGATCACCTGCGGTAGCTGGATCACGGTGGCGACGTGATTGATGAAGTAGATCAACACCGCCAGATCGACAAGGGTCAACACCAGCGCCACGGTGATGGACAGGTGCGGCACGAAGTCACCGCGCGGACCGCCTCCGATCGATACCAGCGCGAGGATCGTGTAGAAGAAGGTCGCAACGAACGTGCCGAGCGTGAGCTGTGTTCCGCGGTCGCGGATGAAGTTGCGCATCATCCGCGGACCGAACTGGGTCGAGGCCAGCGTCAAAGCCACGATGGTGATTGAAAAGACGATGCCGACCACCGTGATGATCGCGGCGGCGATGGCGGTGAGGATCTGCCGGGCCGAATCGGCGGTCCCGCTCAGCACCCACGCCGGCAGTTGCAGATCGCCGCGGTAAGCGGCCCGGTCCACCGCGTGGGTGCCGACGAACACGACCAAGACCACCAATGCCTCCGCGGCCGGTACGACCCAAAGGTTGGTGCGGATGGCCTCGCGCCGCCAATCCGATTGGAGATACGCGTGACTGGGCATCAGAGTTCACACGCCGAGCGCGCGTCGATGCTGTTAGCGGTCGCCGGGAGGCAAATCGCTCGCACCGGGGCCTCCTTGGGCAGTCTGAAAGAGAACATGCCGACCAGACTTCCCAGCTCACCTGGCTCGTACCCTAGCCCATTCTCCTGGCGTGATGGCAGAACGCAATCCCAACTGGCTGACCGCCGCAGTACGCCACCCGACTGGCGACCGTCGTTGGACCTCTTCGGAATCGAACTGTCGACCGGCTCCCCGGTTCGGGGCACGTTGACGTCCGCCTAGTTCGCCCGCGCCGCAACCGAAACCCCGCAACCGATCACGAACATCTTGTCCACGCCGCTGGTGATCGACGGCCAATCCGTAGCCCCGGGCCAGATCGTCTACCCCGGGTTAGACCCCGACGTGCTCTGGAAATTCCGCTGGTACTCGATCCTGGCTCAACTGCTCGTGTGGACCACCATCGCGATCGTCTTCGGGGCGTTACTCGAGCGCTTCCTCGGCACGCCGACCACGCCCGCACCCGAGGCGACCCCGGCGCGCGGCGGCAGGCGAATAGGCACCTCTGCGGACCCGCCAGCTCGCCGCGCTGGCATCCTTGATTCATGGCAGGTAAGGAAATTGACCGTGTCCGGGCTCGCAGCGCGTTGGGCGTGGTCAAACAGCATCCGCTGATGGTGCTAATCGCAATATCACCAGTGTTGATCGCGGCGATTGCGCTGGGCGCGCTGACGCAGCCGATGTGGGGCGTTCTGCTGTTCATCGTCGCGACACTGGCCGGCGGATGGGCAGTCGTGCGCAAGCATTAGGCGAATCCCCAAATAAATTTTCGCCTACGGTGAACGCCCTCCACGCAGCCATGTAACGGTGTAAGCATGTAATCATGCGATCACACCATGTACACGGACGGCGGTTCGGCCGCCCTGGCGGCTGGCAGCAGGCGGACCAGCCGGACGCCACCGACGCGCCCGCCTGGTTGGCCGGTCGGTTACCCGACGGCTGGTTCACTGAGGACCCCGAGGTCATCGTGGACCGCGATGAGGTCACCGTCATCGGTCGATTGGCTGAGCCCGAGCGCGCTGACGGCGAGGAGGGTGACGCCCGCGGCGCCGGCCGCGCTGCACGCTTCCGGGAGGACACCCGGCCTGAGCGGATGCGGATCGCCGACGAGGCGCAGGCCCGCTACGGCCGCGCGGTCAGCTGGGGTGTGCAGATCGGTGGCGAGCGAATCTTGTACACCAACTTGGCCGTTCCCGTGATGACTCGACTGCGGCAGCAGGAACGGCAGGTGCTCGACACCCTGGTCGACGCGGGGGTGGCCCGGTCCCGGTCCGATGCGCTTGCGTGGTCTGTGCGCCTGGTCGGTGAACACGCCGACGAGTGGCTGGCCAAACTCCGCGAGAAAATGGCCGAGGTTGACGACCTGCGGGCAGAGGGTCCGCAAGTCTAGGAACATTAGGCCTGCGTCATCGCCCAGTAGGCGCCACGGCGCGCCATCAGTTCGGCGTGGCTGCCCCGCTCGACGATCCGGCCGTGCTCCATCACCAAAATCACATCTGCGTCGCGGATCGTCGAAAGGCGATGAGCGATGATAAAGCTCGTTCGGTCACGGCGTAATTCGCTCATGGCGTGCTGAATGAGCACCTCGGTGCGAGTGTCCACCGAGCTTGTCGCTTCGTCGAGAACCAGAAGTTGCGGCTGGGCGAGGAATGCTCGCGCGATCGTGATCAGCTGCTTCTCGCCGGCGCTGATGTTTGCGCCGTCGTCGCTGACCCATGTCTCGTAACCCTTCGGCAGCGCGTGCACGAACCGGTCGACGTACGCCGCCTTCGCGGCTGCGTGCACATCTTCGTCGCTGGCGCCCGGGCGCCCGTATCGGATGTTTTCTGCGATGGTCCCGCCGAATAACCACGTGTCCTGCAGCACCATGCCGATCCGGGACCGCAGCGCGTCGCGGCTCACCATCGCAATATCGACCCCGTCGACCAGGATCCGGCCGGAGTCGACCTCGTAGAAACGCATCAGCAGATTTACCAACGTGGTCTTGCCGACGCCGGTCGGTCCGACGATCGCCACCGTGCTGCCCGGCTCCGCCACGAACGACAGGTCCTCGATCACCGGGACGTCGGGGTGGTAGCTGAAGTTCACGTGCTCGAACTCGACCCGGCCGTTGCTCGCCTGACCGTTCACGGATGGCATCGGAATTCCGGTGTCGGGCTTTTGCTCCTCAGCGTCAAGAAGGTCGAAAACCCGCTCTGCGCTTGCCATTCCGGACTGGAGCGTGTTGTACATGCCGGCGACCTGGGTGAGTGGCTGGTTGAACTGACGCACGTACTGGGTGAACGCCTGAATGCTGCCGAGCGTGATCTGCCCCGTTGCCACCTGCACGCCGCCGACCACCGCTACGGCGACATAGCTGAGGTTGCCGACGAACATCGTGAACGGTGACACGAGTCCCGAGAGGAACTGCGCACCGAAGCTTGTGTGATAGACGTCGGCGTTGTATTCGCTGAACTGCTCCTGCGCGTGGGCCCGGTGGCCGAACGTTTTGACCAGAGTGAAGCCGCTGTAGGTCTCTTCGATGTGGGCGTTCAGCCGCCCGGTGTTGGCCCACTGTGCGATGAACAATCGCTGTGATCTGCGCACGATCGTTCGTGTGCCCCATACCGACAACGGCAGTGTCAGCAGCGTGATGGCCGCTAGCAGTGGCGAGATGGTCAGCATCATCACCAGCACGGCCACCACTGTCAGCACCGCCGTTAACAGCTGGCTGATCGTGATCGACAGTGATGTCTGGATGTTGTCGATGTCGTTGGTGACCCGGCTGAGCAGTTCACCGCGCTGCCGAGAATCGAAGTACGACAACGGGAGCCGGTGCACCTTGTCCTCGACGTCGTTCCGCAGCGCGATCATCGTGCGTTGGACGGTGACGTTCAGCAGCCGAGCCTGTACCCAAACCAGCAGTGCCCCGATCAGATACAGTCCGAGCGCCACCAGCAGTGTCCGGCCCACCGCGCCGAAGTCGATGCCGACCCCTGGTGTCACGTTCATCCTCGACAGTAGGTCGGCAAATGTGCCGTCGCCGCGTGCGCGCGCTGCGTCGACGGCTTGCTGCTTGGTGATGCCCGCGGGCAGCTGACGCCCGATCACGCCGCTGAACAACAGGTCGGTGGCATGTCCGAGGATGCGCGGCCCGATTACCCCGATCGCGATGCCGCCGATGGCCAGCCCGATCACCGTCGCGGTCAATCCGCGCTGCGGAGTCAGCCGCTTCACCAGCCGGATGGCGGTGCCGCGGAAGTCGCGCGACCGCTCAGCAGGCGCTTGCAGCATGCCCCGCATCGGCGTCCGCAACGACCCCGTCATGGCACAGCCCCGCGGGCGCCGACCAACTGCGAATCAACGAACTCGGCGTACTGTGCGCACTCGGCGATCAGCGATTCGTGAGTTCCGGCACCCACCACCCGCCCGTCGTCGATGACGATGACGTGATCGGCTCGGGCGACCGTCGAAATACGTTGCGACACAATGATGACAGTTGACTCGGCTGAGACCTCGCGCACGGCCGCCCGAACCCCTGCGTCGGTATGAACATCCAAGGCCGAGAATGCGTCGTCGAACAGATAGATCGCCGGTCGGCGGATCACCGCGCGCGCGATCGCCAACCGTTGCCGCTGGCCGCCGGAAAAGTTGATGCCGCCCTGGGCGACCGGCATCTCCAGCCCATCGGCGTGCGCGCGCACGAAGCTGTCGGCGGACGCCACCTCGAGCGCCTCCCACATCTCTGCATCGGTGGCGTCGGCCTTGCCGTAGCGCAGGTTGGCGGCGACGGTGCCCGAGAACAGGTAGCCGCGTTGCGGTACCAATCCAACCGCCGACCACAAGTTTTCGATGTCGTAGTCGCGCACGTCGACGCCGTCGACGGTGATGGACCCGGCGGTCACGTCGTACAGACGGCAGATCAGCGATACCAGCGTCGACTTGCCCGACCCCGTGCTCCCGACGATCGCCGTCACCGTTCCCGGCCGTGCGGTCAACGAAATGTCTTCCAGCACTGGCTTCTCGGCGCCCGGATAGCAGAACGTCGCCGAGTTAAGCTGCACCACGCCGTTCACCGCCGCCGACGTCACAGGGTGCTCGGGGCTGCGGATCGTGGGCAGTGTCGACAACACGTCGGTGATCCGTTCGGCACACACCGACGCCCGCGGCAGGATGATGAGAATGAACGTCGCCATCATCACTGCGCTCAGGATCTGCATAAAGTAGGAAAGGAATGCGATCAGCGAGCCGACCTGCATCTGGCCGGCGTCGATCCGCAATCCGCCGAACCAGATCAGCGCCACGCTGGACAGGTTGATCACCAGCGTCGTGATCGGAATCAGCAGCGCCTGCCACCGGCCGGCGGCCAGCGCCGCATCGGACAGTGCGAGATTCGCCTCGGCGAACCGTTTGCGTTCGACGGGCTCGCGGGCGAACGCCCGGACGACTCGAATGCCCGACAGCTGTTCGCGCATGACGCGGTTGATGTTGTCGATGAGTTTCTGCATGCTGCGGAAGATGGGCAGCATGTGCGACACCGCCCAGTAGTTGGCGAGCGCCAACGTGGGGACGCTGATGAGAAGTAGCCAGGACAATCCCGCGTCCTGATGCACCGCCATGATGATGCCGCCGACGCACATGATCGGCGCCGTGATCAACACCGTGCATGTCAGCAGAACGAGCACCTGGACCTGCTGGACGTCGTTGGTGGTGCGGGTCAGCAGCGACGGGGCGCCGAACCGTGCGGTCTCGTGCGCCGAGAACCCGGTGACGTGGTTGAAGATCGCCGAACGGAGGTCGCGGCCGAACCCCATCCCGGCCCGCGACCCGAAGTACACCGCTCCCACCGAGCACAGCACCTGAAGCCCGCTGACGGCCAGCATCACACCGCCCAGCCTGATGATCGTCGCCGTGTTGCCCTTGGCGACGCCGTCGTCGATGATCGCCGCGTTGACCGTCGGCAGGTAAAGGGACGCGAGCGTGCTGATCACTTGAAGCGACGCGACGATCGCGATGAGCGAGCGGTACGGCCGCGCGTATGTGCGCAGCAGTCCCAGGAGCATCTCCGTACTGTCGCACATGACGTGCCCGGTTCGGCATTCAGACACCATGGCGACGGGAGGTAAAACTGCTGGTCAACGATGTGGACACGCGTCAGGCCAGCCGCTGACGCTATCCTGCATGCATTAACGAGCAGCAGCGATGAGGCTCCGAAGGCGATTGCCAAACGAAGCGTAACGAGCAGGGAAGCAGGTTCCGTGAGACGCAGACTGTCCTCGATTGCGATCGGCATGGCGACCGTTGTGTCCGTGCTCGCCGGCTGCTCGAGCCACAACTCGTCCGGAACCAACCCGGGGTCGACGCAGCCTTCGCCTCCGCCGCAAGCCTCCCACGGGCCCTTCTTTCCTGAATGCGGCGGGATCAGCGATCAGACGGTCAGCCAGCTGACGCAGGCGCGGGGCCTCGTCAACGCCGGGCGCAACTCCGCAGGTTGCCAGTGGTTGCAGAACGGCGGGATCATCGGCCCGCACTTCTCGTTCACGTGGTACCGCGGCAGCCCGATCGGCCGAGAGCGCAAGACCGAGGAACTATCGCGGACCAGCGTCGACGACATCAACATCGACGGCCACAGCGGCTTCATCGCGGTCGCAAACGATCCGACGATGGGCGACAACCTGTGCGAGGTGGGCATCCAATTCCAGGACGACTTCATCGAGTGGTCGATCAGCTATGCGGAACAGCCGTTCCCGCCGCCGTGCGACGTCGCGAAGGAACTCACCCGCCAGTCGATTGCGAATGCGAAATGAGCCGCACGCGCCGGGTGCTGTGCGCGCTGACGGCGGCCCTCGCCGTCGTCGCAGTGTTGGCCGGCTGCTCCCGCACCACCGCAGGCACCGCGGTGGTGGCCGGTTCTAATGGAAATCCTGGTTCACCGGAGACTCCCCGGAACGACGACTCCCTGAAGCAGTACCCGAACCTGCTGAAGGAATGCGACGTGCTGACCACGGATGTGCTGGCGAAGACGGTCGGCGCCGATCCGCTCGACATTCAAAGCACGTTCGTCGGTGCGGTCTGCCGGTGGCAGGCGGCCAACCCGGCCGGCCTGATCGACATCACCAGGTTCTGGTACGAGCAGGGCAGCCTGAACAACGAGAAAAAGGTCGCCGACAACCTCAAGTACCAGGTCGAGACCCGCAGGATCAACGGCATCGACTCGATCGTGATGAAGCCGGCCAACAACCCCAACGGCGCCTGCGGCGTGGCGAGTGACGCGGCCGGAGTCGTCGGCTGGTGGGTCAACCCGCAGACGCCCGGGATCGACGCGTGTGGGATGGCGATCAAGCTGATGGACCTGACGCTGTCCACCAACGCCTGACCTCGCGGCTACTTGCCGTCGGGCGTTGGCAGGTCAGCGCGGCACGTGGAAGGTGATCAGCGCCGCGCCGCCCAGGGTGAGATCGCGCCATGAGGTACCGGTGCGCAGCACCGCGATCGCCGATGTCGGAAACTTCGTCGAGACGCGCTCGGCCGCGGCCTGACTGCTTCCTGACCGTCCCGCCAGCCCCAGCGTGACGTTGCTCATCGCGGGCTCATGGCCGATGAGGAGGAGGGTGGCGACGTCGTCGTCGACGCCGTTGATCTCGTCGATCACCGTGCCGGGCACGGCGTCGTACAGGCGGTCGGCGAAGGTCACCGGCGCGTCCAGACCGGTGCGCGACAACGTTTCGCGGGTCCGGGTGGCCGTCGAGCAGAGCACCGCGTCGATGGGTGGCACGCTCGACCGCAACCACTCGCCGGCCAGTCTGGCCTCGCGGATGCCGCGCGCCGCGAGCGGTCGCTCGTGGTCCACCACCCCGGCCGGGTAGTCCGACTTCGCGTGCCGCATCAGCAACAGGGTGCGCTCGCTCATTCGACCACGCTAAGGCAGCGATGAGCGGCTTGCGCGAAGAGCCAAGTGCAGCGATGAGCCGCTTGCGCGAAGAGCCAAGTGCAGCGATGAGCCGCTTGCGCGAAGAGCCAAGTGCAGCGATGAGCCGCTTGCGCGAAGAGCCAACAAGAGCGATGAGCCGCTTGCGCGAAGAGCAAAAGGCATGCCGACCGGGTTCCCCGAAGTTGTCGGCGGCCGGTCCTACACTCGCCATGCCTGGTCACCGACACCGATGGAGGGAGCGCCGCCATGCGATTCATCCATACCGGCGACTGGCAGCTCGGCATGACCCGGCACTTCCTCAACGGCGATGCGCAGCCGCGCTATTCTGCGGCCCGCCGCGACGCAGTGAGTGCTCTGGGTGCGCTGGCCGCCGAGACGGCCGCCGAGTTCGTTGTGGTCGCAGGTGACGTGTTCGAGCACAACCAACTCGATCCGTGCGTCGTCAGCCAGTCGCTGGAGGCCATGCGCTCGATCGGCATTCCCGTCTACCTCTTGCCCGGCAACCACGACCCACTGGACGCGTCGTCGGTCTATACCAGCGCGCTGTTCACCGCCGAGAAGCCCGACAACGTCACGGTGTTTGATCGTTCCGGGGTTTACGACGTGCGGCCGGGGCTGCAGATCGTCGCGGCGCCCTGGCGTTCGAAAGCGCCGACCACCGACCTTGTCGCCGACGTTCTCGACGGCGTTGCCGCGGACGGCGTCACCCGGATCCTGGTGGCACATGGCGGGGTCGACGCCCTGGACCCCGATTCGGCGGATCCGTCGGTGATCCGGCTGCAGCGCGTGCACGACGCGCTCGCGTCCGGAGCGGTGCACTATGTCGCATTGGGGGACAAGCACTCTCGCACCCGGGTTGGCGACACCGGCCGGATTTGGTATTCGGGTTCACCGGAGGTCACGAACTATGAGGACGTCGAGCACGATCCCGGTCATGTGCTGGTCGTCGACATCGATGAGGACGACCCCGCACGAACGGTGACGGTCACCGCCCAGCGCGTCGGGCGCTGGCGGTTCGTGACGCTGCGCCGCTCAGTGGACAGTGGCCGCGACGTGACGGATCTGGACATCAACCTCGACCTGCTGGCAGACAAGGAGCGCACGGTCGTGCGGCTGGCGTTGACCGGCTCGTTGAGCGTCACGGACCGCGCGGCGCTCGACGCGTGTCTGGACAGATACTCCCGGGTGTTCGCCTCGCTGCGAATCTGGGAGCGGCGCAGCGAGATCGCGGTGGTCCCGCAGGACGGCGAGTTCGCCGATCTCGGCATCGGTGGCTTCGCGGCGGCGGCGGTCGAAGAACTGGTCGCCACCGCCCGGTCGGCGGACGGTGACGCGGCGGCGGACGCACAGGCGGCGCTGGGGCTGTTGCTGCGGCTTACCGGTGACCGAGGTGCCGCGTGAGATTGCATCGGCTGATCCTCGATAACTACCGCGGCATCACACACCGTGAGATCGTGCTGCCGGACAGCGGTGTGATCGTGGTCAGCGGCGCCAACGAGATCGGTAAGTCGTCGATGATCGAGGCGATCGATCTGCTGCTTGAAGCCAAAGACCGGTCGTCGAAGAGGGAAGTCAAGCAGGTTAAGCCGACCTACGCCGACGTCGGTGCCGAAGTGACAGCCGAAATCAGCAGCGGCCCTTACCGCTTCGTGTACCGCAAGCGGTTCCACAAGAAGTGCGAGACCGAGCTGACGATGCTCGCGCCGTGTCGTGAACAGTTGACCGGCGACGAGGCCCACGAACGTGTCTGCATGATTTTGGCCGAGACCGTCGACACCGACCTGTGGCGTGCGCAGCGCGTGCTGCAGGCCGCGTCCACGGCACCGGTCGACCTGTCCGGCTGCGACGCGCTCTCGCGTGCGCTTGACGTGGCGGCGGGCCAGTCGGCCGCATTGTCGGGTGACGAGCCGCTGCTGGTCGACCGCATCGACGCCGAATACTTGCGCTACTTCACATCCACCGGCCGCAGCACAGGGGAGTGGGCTGCGGCGACGGACAGGCTTGCTGCGGCCGACGCCGAGGTGGCTCGCTGCGCAGCAGCGGTCGCCGATGTCGACGACTGCGTTCGCCGTCACGCCGGGATGTCGGCGGGACTGGCCGAACTGGCCGCTGGACGTGAAGCCGCGCACCGACGGCTCACCAAGGCTCGCGCCGCGGCCGCCGTCGTGGCCGGGCTGACCGCGGAACTCAAGGAGGCACAGGTCATGTCGTCAGCGGCGACGGCCACCGCCGAGGCATCTGCCGCGGCGATGACTGAGCGCCGCCGGCTCGACGCCGAGGTCGAAGACCGCGTCCGCACCGTCGCCGAGTTGGACGGCCGGGCAGCCGACGCCGCCGAGCAGGAGTCCATCGCTCGCGACGTCCACGACGTTGCCACGGCGGCCGCCGAACAGTCCGCTGCGGCACTGCAGCGGGCGCAGGCCCAAGCCGACGCCGCCCGCGCGATGTTCGACAGGTTGTCCGACCGCGACGAGGCCAATCGCCTCGCGGTCAGGCTGGCCAAGATCGACGCCGCTCGCCGCGACCTCGACCTGGCCGAGCAGGAGATCAACGCGATCGCGGTCACCGATGCGGTGATGCGCGGCATCGAGGTAGCCGTCGTGGCGGTCGAACGCGCCTCGAGCCGGGCCGAACTCGCGTCTGTGCACATCGAACTGACCGCCGCCAGCGACATCGACGTGCGCGTGCAGGGGCGCCTGATCAGGCTCGCCGCAGCGGAAACCTTCACCACCAGCGCCAGCATGTCCACCGACATCGAGGTCCCCGGGGTGCTCCGCACCCGCGTCGTTCCAGGTGCGCCCGCCTGCGACACTCACGCGACGCTCGAAGCCGCCCAGGCCCACCTGCACGATGTGCTCGAGGCCGCAGGCGCCGCGGACGTCGCCGATGCGCGCGCCCGGGCCGAGCGACGCCGCGAACTGGTTTCCGCACGTGACCGGCTGACCGCGACACGGTCGGGGTTGCGCGGTGACGAACCCGAGGACGAGTTGCGCTCCCGGCTCACCGCGCTGCGCGATCGGGAGAAGCCGGGCGACGAATCCGGGATGGACGCGGCGTCCGCTCGTGCGGCGCTCGACACCGCAACCCGGGCGCACCGTGACGCCATCGTGGCGTGCCAGCGGGACCGCGACGTCGCCGCTGCCGCGTCGGCTGGCCTGACCGAAAAGTACACCAGCGCAGCCGTATTACGGGAAAGGCTGGGCACCGCCTGCACCGAACTCGACGCCGCCCGCGAGCGGCTCGCCCAGCAGCGCGCCACCGTCAGCGACGAAGCCCTCCAGCTTCGCAGCCGAAGCGACGCCGAGACCTCGGCGCGCGCGACGGCGCGGGTGGGCGACATCCGGTCCCGGTTGAGCGACATCGCGCCGGCGCGCGTCGGCGCAGAACTGGGCGATGCCGAACGCAGCGCCGACGAGCTGACCCGCGGTCATGACGCCGCCGCAGCCGAATTACGCGATCTGACGACGCAGTTGCGGATGTACGGCAGCGAGGGCCGCAAGGGCCGGCTGGACGCGGCCGAGGGCGAACGCGAGCAAGCCGTCAGCGAGCACGGCAGCGTGGGCCGCCGGGCGCGTGCCGCGGCGCTGCTGCGCTCGGTGATCCTGCGGCACCGCGACAACACCCGGCTGCGCTACGTCGAACCGTTCCGCGCCGAGGTGGAGCGGCTCGGCCGCATCGTGTTCGGCGACACCTTCGAGGTCGAGATCGACAGTTCGTTGCGAATCTGTAGCCGGACCCTCGCGGGCCGCACAGTGCCATACGAGTCGCTGTCGGGTGGCGCGAAGGAACAGTTGGGCATCATCGCCCGGCTCGCGGGAGCGGCGCTGGTCGCCAAGGAGGACGGCGTGCCAGTCATCATTGACGATGCGTTGGGCTTGACCGACTCTGACCGATTGGCCAAGATGGGCGCGGTGTTCGATGCCGTTGGGACCGATGCCCAGGTGCTCGTGCTGACCTGCAACCCCGACCGCTATCACAGCGTCGAAGGCGCCCACCGCATCGCATTGACCGCCTAGCCTGGTCGCACCGGCCTAACCGCTTGTCCCGCCGGCGCGGCAGAATGTCGGGTAATGACGATGAACGCCAAGCGTCGCCGCGCGCACCAGAAGCTGGCCTCTCAGCCGGGCGTGCGGTCAGTGCGTCGACCGGTGTCTCCGGATGCCGACGACGAATTCGACCTGTATTACGTGCGTGCCGGGCGTAAGTCGGCTCATCCGCTGGTGATCATTCCCGGTGGGCCCGGGGTGGCGTCTGTCGCGCAGTACCGCGGCGTCCGTCGACGCGCCGCCGCGGCGGGGATGGACGTCATCATGGTCGAGCATCGCGGGGTGGGCATGTCCCGCCACGACGACGCCGGCGCGGACCTGCCGCCGCCGGCCCTGACGATCAAGCAGGTGGTCGACGATCTCGTGGCCGTGCTCGACGACGCCCACGTCGAGAAGGCGGTCCTGTACGGCACGTCATACGGCACCTACATCGCCGCTGGGGTCGGGGTGCGTCATCCGCAGCGCGTCCGTGGAATGATCCTCGACTCTCCTGTGTTGTCGGGCGACGACATCGACGCGGTGCGCGCCGCCATCCGCCGGGTGCTGTTGGACGGAACCGACTCAGACACCGCGGATTTGGCACCCAAAGTACGACAACTTGTCGACGAAGGGGTGTTGACACCGGCGGCAGGCCAGCTCGCCGCGGCGATGTACGGCCTCGGCGGTCCGACCCTGCTGAACCGGCAGTTGGATCTTCTGCTCGGCGGCCGACGTGGGCTGTGGACCGTGCTGGACGGCCTCTCCCGGCGGGTCGTTGCGCAAAAGGCGCCGTACCGCAATGAACCCGACCTGGTGGGCCGCATCGGCTTCCGTGAGCTCAATTACGGTGGCATTCCCGACGGCCAGCCATTGGACCCGGCGGCCGCCTTCCGTGACTTCGCTTCGAATCCAGTCGAATTCGAAGCGGAGCCCTTCGATTTGGCGGCCGAGATGCCGAAGTTTGCCTGGCCGACCGTCGTCATCTCCGGTAGCCGCGACCTGATCACACCGCCAGCCGTCGCCGACCGGATCGTGTCGCTGATCCCGGGGGCAGTCCCGGTGCGGCTGGCGACCGCCGGCCACAGCGCGCTCGACAGCCGTGAGCCGGCCGCGCTTCAGGTCGCGAAGGCATTCTCCGACAACCGGGTCGACATGCTGGCCACCCGCGCATCAGCGCTGGACGCACTCCCGGAGCGGCCACTGATACGGCTGATGATGGCCGCGATCGGCGCCGCGGCGGCGGTCGAGAGTGTCGTGCCCGAGATCGTTCCCCGGATCGTGCAGCGGGTCACCGCTACTTCATGAATCCGATCGCGCTGTAGTTGTAGTCGCCGAGTCCGGCCGCACCGAAGTTGGCGAGAGTGCTTCGCACGGCGACGTTTCCGGGAGACTGGGTGAGCGGTAGGCTGAAGCCCTCATTCCAGATCATCTGGTCTGCCTCGTTGGCGAGCCGGCGCGCCGCGTCGGCGTCCAGTTCGGACAGCGTCTGCTCGATCTTGGCGTCGATCTCCGGGCTGCCGATCTTTCCGAAATTGCTCTCGCCGTAGGACGCATAGATCTGTGTGAGGCTTGAGAGCGGGAACGCGTCACCGACCCAACCGAACAGTGCGATGTCGAAATCCCCGGTGTTGACGTACTTCGTGAAGAACCCGCCGCCGGACTTCACGTCGATGTCGAGCCTCACCCCGGCTTGGGCGAGGCTGTTCTGGGCGACTTGGGCGACCTGCCGACCGGACAGCGCGTCGTAGAGGACCAGTCGGACCACCAGCGGGCGTCCGTCCTTTTGACGGAACGGGCCGTTGAGCTTCCAGCCCAGGTCGTCGAGGTCTCTACGGGCCTGGTCGAGGTTGAAGGCCGCCACCCTGCTGTTGTCTTGGTAGCCCGCCTGGCCGGCGACGTAGATGTGGTTGTTCAGCGTTGTCGGACTGTCGACGAGACCGCGTTGACTGACGTTCGCGATCGCTTGGCGGTCAATGGCTCTCATGATCGTCAACCGCAGCTTCTGGTCGGCCAGGATCGATCCCTGTGCGCCGTTGAAGGTGAAGTGATTCCACGTCGCACCCGGCGCGCGGCGCAGGGAGACTCCAGGGGTGCGCCGGGCGATGGTCAGGTCGTCCAGCGAGCCGATCCCGACCGCGTCGATCGCGTTGTTCTGCAGCGCGGGCATGTCGGCGGCGGGGTCGAGAACGAGCAGGGTCATCGAATCCAGCCGCGGCCGCTGCCCCCACCATTTCGGGTTGCGCGTGAGGACGATGCGCTGGGCCGCCTTGTCGAGGGTGGTGACGATGAACGGTCCGGCCGACGGTCCGGGGCCGTTGAGTTGAGCGGTGTTGAACGCCTCCGGTGTCGAGGTCATGCTGCTGGGCAGCAGCACCGAGTTGCCCGCGAACATGCCCTGCCACTCGGCGTAAGGCTTGGCGAACGTCATGACGGCCTGACGGTCGTCGACGCCGCGGGTGACCGAGGCGACGCGATCGGCGCCGCCGGGGCTGGCGATCGCGAACGCCGGGTCCTTGCCGCTGAGCGCGTGGATCTGCGAGGCGATGTCCTCCCAGGTGATCGGCGCGCCGTCGGACCAGAACGCCTTGGGGTTGATGGTGTAGGTGACGACCTGCGGATTGCTTTTGGTCAGTTCGACCTTCGTGAAGTAGTCGGTGTCGATGGTGGTGGAGCCGTCGGGCTTGATGATGAAGGCCCGCGGCATCGAGGGCTTGATGATCGCGATGGCGTCGGCGGTGTTGCCGTCGATGTGCAGCGGGTTGAAGTTGACCGGGTACTCGCTCAGCGCGAGCCTGAGGTTGCCGCCGTCGAGCAGCGTGGCCGGATTCTGCGGGTTGATGTCGTTAGTGGTGCCAAGCTCTGCCGCGCCCGTGGCGGTGACCCCGTGGCGACCGGTGCCCAATCGGATCGCGATCACGCCGGCGGCGACGACCGCGACGATAACGGCCAGCGCGGCGGCGATCCTCAGTGCGGCTCTGCGTCCGCTTCTGTCGCGCTGGGGCGGGGGTCCTTCGGGGGCTTCTGGCGAAGAAGGCGGGGGCGCGACAGCGGGTGGTGAGGACACCGGCGCTGCTTGGCCCGAGTCTGCGACGTCCGGCGGTGGTTGTGGCACCGCCTTGAGAAGTCGCCGGGTGTAGTCGTTTTGCGGGTCCGCGAAGACTTGGTCCGCGTCGCCCTGCTCGACGATGGCGCCCTTGTGCATCACCGCGACCCGATGGGCGAGGTGCTTGACCACCGACAGGTCGTGCGACACGAACAGGTACGACAGCCCGAACCGGTCTTGCAGATCCAGCAGCAGGTTGATGATCCCGGCTTGGATCGACACATCCAGCGCCGACACGGGTTCGTCGAGCGCCAGAATCTTCGGTTGTAACGCCAGGGCCCTCGCGATGCCAATGCGCTGCTTCTGACCGCCGGAGAACTCTGCCGGGTACCGACCGGCGTCCGCGCGGCGCAACCCGACGATGTCAAGCAGCTCCGCGACACGCGCGTCGGCCTGTTGCTTGTCAAACCCGTTGGCGAGCAACGGCTCTGCGATCACATCGGATACGGGCAGCCGTGGGTCCAGGGACGCGACGGGATCTTGGAACACCACTTGCAGTTCGCTGCGCAAGGCTCGACGTTCCCGCTTTGACAGGCCGGTGACATCGGCGCCCAGCACCTCGATGGACCCCGACTGGGGCGGCGCCAGCTCCAGGATCTCGTGCAGCGTTGTCGATTTACCCGAGCCGGACTCACCGACGATCCCGAGCGTGTGGCCAGCAGGCAGGTCGAAGCTCACCCCGTCGACGGCCCTGACCTCGCCTACCTGGCGCCGAAACACCAGCCCTTTGGTCAGCCGGTATGTCTTCACCAGATCCGTGACTCGAATCACCACGGGTGAGTGAGCGGCCTCTTCGTCGCGTGCCGGCGGCTCGGTGCGCATGCCGTATATCTCGGCCGCGCTGCGCCCGGCGACGCGTTCGGTGCGTATGCATGCGGCCTGATGCGCGGGTCCGACGGTGACGAGTTCCGGTTCGGCGGCACGACACTCGTCGATCGCCAGCGGGCACCGCGGCGCGAACGGGCAGGCGTTGGGCTCCAACATTGAAAGCGATGGCGGCGCACCGGGAATGGGAACCAGCCGGGCACCCTGCGGCGCGTCGAGTCGTGGGACAGAACCCAGCAGCCCGGCGGTGTAGGGCATCCGCCGATCGCGGTAGAGCGTGTTCACGCCGGCTGTTTCGACCGCGCGTCCGGCGTACATGACGAGCGCGCGATCGGCGAACTCGGCGACGACTCCGAGGTCGTGCGTGATGATCACGACGCCGGCGCCGGTGACGTCGCGGGCCGTCTTGAGCACCTCGAGGATCTGCGCCTGCACAGTCACGTCGAGCGCCGTCGTCGGTTCGTCGCAGATCAGGAGGTCGGGGTCGTTGGCGATCGCGATCGCGATGACAACGCGCTGGCGCTCGCCACCGGAAAGTTCATGGGGGAACGCACCGATCCGGCGCTCAGGCTGGGCGATGCCGACAAGGTCGAGCAGTTCGACGGCGCGGGCTAGTGCCGCGCCTCGCGTGACGCCGCGCTGGTGGATTCGGATGGCTTCGGCGATCTGGTCACCGACCGTGTATACCGGGGTCAACGCCGACATCGGGTCCTGGAAAATGATGCCGATCGACTTGCCGCGAATCTTCGACATCTGTGTGTCGGGAAGATCGAGCAGCTCATCACCATGCAGCCGTACCGATCCGGACACCTCGGCGTATTCGGGTAGCAGGCCGATGACCGCCATCGCTGCCGCGGATTTTCCCGACCCGGATTCGCCGACGATCGCCACCACTTCGCCCGCATTCACCTGATAGCTCAATCCGCGCACCGCGGCGACGCTGTCGGTCTCTGTGGGGAACGTGACCGTCAGATCAGTCACCTCGAGTCGCGGCGTCACTTCTTGCGCCCGGGACGCGAACGCCCACCATTCCGTCTCCGACGCAGTGTTCTGCTGCCCGGGTCCAGTGCGTCACGCAGCCCGTCGCCGACCAGGTTGGCGCACAACACAATCACCACCAACACGCTGGCCGGGAACAAGAATACCCACGGGAACGTCGTCGCTGAGCTGGTGCCGTCAGCGATGAGTGTGCCCAGCGACACGTCAGGCGGCTGAACGCCGAATCCCAAGTAACTCAACCCGGTTTCAGCCAGAATCGCGAGGCCGACGTTGAGTGCGGTGTCGATGATGAGGATCGACGCCACGTTCGGCAGAATGTGCCGGACGATGATGCGCCGGTTCGCGACACCCATATACCTGGCCGCCTGGACGAATTCACGGTCCCGCAGGCTCATTGTCAGGCCCCGCACCATCCGCGAGCTGATCATCCAGCCGAAGCCGGCCAACAACAGAATCAGCCACAGGATCGTGCCCGACTGTTTGGTGCGCGGTGTGATGATCGCGATCAGGATGAAGGACGGCACCACTAACAGCAGATCGACGACGGCCATCAGAACCCGGTCGCGCCAGCCCCCGAAGTATCCCGCGACCGATCCCACGGTGGCTGCGATGGTCGCCGAAATGAACGCCACACAGACACCGATCAGCATCGACTTCTGCATTCCGCGCAACGTTTGGGCCAGAAGGTCTTGGCCCAGCGAGTTGGTACCGAACAGATGATTGGCCGACGGCGGCTCCTGCAGGGCGGAGTAGTCCAAATCTGTGTAGCTGTACGGCAACAACGCTGGCAGCGCGTAGCAACCCACGAACAGCACGATCAGCAGGATCAGCGCCACCACCGCGGGCTCATTACGGAGGAACCGGCGCAGCACGAGGTCGCGCCGAGACACGAATTGACCTGTGTCGACACCCTTTTGAACGACAGCGGTTTCCGTCATGTGACCCGCACCCTGGGATCGAGCAGCGCGTAGATGACGTCAGAGAGCAAGCCGCCTACGAGCACCATCGCGCCCGCGAAAACGGTCACCGCCGCGACGATGTTGGTGTCCTGCGTCGCGATGCCCTGCACAGTCCATTCGCCCATGCCGTGCCAGCCGAAGATCTTCTCGACGAATACCGCGCCGGTGACCAGTCCGGCGATTCCGTAAGCGAACAGCGTCGCCATCGGTATCAGCGCTGTGCGTAGCCCGTGTTTGAGCAGTGCCCGCCGCCGAGTCAGTCCCTTCGCGCGCGCGGTGCGGATGAAATCCTGCCCGAGCACATCCAGCATCGCGTTGCGCTGATAGCGGCTGTATCCCGCCATCGCGAAGAGCGCCAGTGTCAGTGTCGGCAAGATGAGGTGCTGCAGCCGGTCGATGAACTGGTCCCACCAGCCACCGCGCGCGTCCGCCGAGGTTTCGCCGATGTACTGGAAGACTTGCACGCCTAACACCGAGTTCACCCGCAGCGCGGCCAAGATGAGCAGGTTCGCCATGACGAACGTAGGGATGCTGAGCACCAGCAGCGCGAGCACGGTGATCACGCGGTCGCTCAATCGGTACTGGCGGATCGCGCCCCACGCCCCCAGCAGGACCCCGGCGATCGTGCCGATCAGTGAGCCCAGCACAACCAAACGCAAACTGATCCCGATGCGCCGCCACAGCTCCTGCGAAACGGGCTGACCACCGACCGTGGTGCCGAAGTCGCCGCGAACCGCGCTGGTCACCCACTTGCCGTAGCGAACCGGTATCGGCTTGTCGAGGTCGAGTTCGGAGGCCTTCGCATCGATCACCGACTGCGGCGGTCGTGGGTTGCGCTGCAGGAGGCTGTCCAGTGGGTGGAAGGTCAGCGACGTCAGGCCGAATGTCAGGAAAGAGGCGAACAGCAGGAGCACGATGTAGGTGAGCAGCCGACGGGCCAGGAATCCTGTCATCCGCGGCCGCCGCTCACCCGCTGCATGCGGCCAATGTAGGAGATCGCGCCGCCGGCGTCGCGGTTAATCGGCTACTCGGCAGTTCGTAGCTGCGCCGACCGTCGTACTGTCGCCCTGACCGCCCCCATGTTTGCCCTCCGTTAATCAGCAGAATCACCATGATCGTTGCACGTGGACGTCACCTCGCCCGTTGATAACATCGGCCTGCCACGGGTCTGCGTCACTTCCCGAGGAGGCCCCAATGAGCGCGACCGACGACTACCTGGCCAACAACGCCGAATACGCGCGCAACTTCGCTGGCCCGCTGCCCTTGCCATCCAGCAAGCACGTCGCGGTCGTCGCGTGCATGGACACCAGGCTCGACGTCTACCGCATCCTGGGCCTCAAAGACGGCGAAGCCCATGTGATCCGCAACGCCGGTGGGGTCATCACCGATGACGAGATCCGTTCACTGGCCATCAGCCAGCGGTTGCTCGGAACGCGGGAGATCATCCTCATCCATCACACCGACTGCGGCATGCTGACCTTCATCAAGCCCCAGTGGGCCGCCGAAGCGTTCCCCGACCTCGACGACGATGTCCGTCAGTCGATCAGGCGGATCGAGGCGAGCCCCTTCGTCACGAACCATGAGTCGCTGCGCGGTTTCATCTTCGACGTCGCGAGCGGGAAACTGAATGAGGTGACGCTCTAGTGTCCTGCGCCAGGAATTTGGTAAATAATCGTAGACTTGGTTTATGGCGGATAGGGGCAGGCCGAAGGCCGAGTTGGTGTTGACCGAGGACGAGCGGGCGACGTTGGAGCGGTGGGCACGCCGGCCAACGTCGTCGCAGGCGTTGGCGCAGCGGTGTCGGATCGTGTTGGGTTGCGCGGCCGGAAAACCCAACAAGGAGGTGGCTGCCGAAGTCGGTGTCTGGCCGCAGACGGTGGGGATGTGGCGGCGGCGGTTTGTGGAACGCCGGCTGGGCGGGTTGGTCGACGAGCCGCGCCCGGGAGGGCCGCGCACGGTGACCGACGAGCAGGTCGAGGCAGTGGTGGTGGCCACATTGGAGCGGGCGCCCAACGATGCCACGCATTGGTCGCGGGCCTCGATGGCCGCTGAGAGTGGATTGTCGAGATCGACTGTCGGGCGGATCTGGAAAGCCTTCGGGCTCAAGCCTCATCAGGTCGACACGTTCAAACTGTCCAACGATCCGCAGTTCATTGACAAAGTCCGCGATGTCGTCGGGTTATACCTGGACCCGCCCGAAAAGGCGGTCGTGCTGTGTGTCGATGAAAAAAGCGCAAATTCAAGCATTGGACCGATCAGCACCGGTGCTGCCGATGATGCCGGGCATGCCCGAACGGCGCAGCCACGACTACGTGCGCCACGGCATCACCTCCCTGTTCGCCGCGCTGGATGTGGCCACCGGCGAGGTGTATGGATCCATCCACCGACGCCACCGCGCCACTGAGTTCAAGAAGTTCCTGATCACCCTGGACAACCAGGTTCCCGCCGACCTCGATGTCCACCTGATTTGCGACAACTACGCCACCCACAAGTCACCGCCGATTGCCAGATGGTTGGCGGCCCACCCCCGGTTCCACATGCACTTCACGCCTACCTACTCGTCGTGGCTCAACCAAGTCGAGCGATGGTTTGCGCTGTTGACCGACAAACAACTGCGCCGCGGCGTGCACACCTCGATCTACGCGCTGGAAAACGACATTCGCGACTGGATCAAGAGCTGGAACAACAACCCCAAGCCATTTGCCTGGACCAAGACCGCCGACCAGATCCTCGAACGGCTCGCCTCATATCTTCATCGAATTCCTGGCGCAGGCTCCTAGAGCCGGTCAGCCGAGCTTGTAGGTAGCGATAGCCTTCGCGACGAGTTCCCTGTCTGCGCGCAACACGTCCGCCTCGCAGTTGACCAGCGACTTACCGCGCCGCAGTACCCTTCCCTCACCGATCAGGTCGGTGGCGCGGGCGGGCGCGAGGTAGTCCAGGGCCATCGAAACTGTCACGCCGCGAAGCGGTTCGGGCGCTTGAGCTCCGCACCATGCGGCTGCCATCACTGTCAGATCGGCGAGGGTGGCGATCGCTCCGCCGTGCACCATGTCATCGAGAGTCGTGTTCGTCGGATCCCATGGCAGTCGGAGCCGCACGCCGTCGGCTTCCAACACCTCGGCGACGATTCCGAGCTTGACGACGAACGGCGACTGCGGAAGAAATGCGGCGATGACGTCGCGGCCGTCCTGCGGTGCTGCGGTTGGCGATGACATCCGGTCAGTATTGCCCGCCGGAACCGTACGGTCGGGTGATGATCTCGAGGTAGTGCCCGCCGGGATCAGGGAAGTAGACGCCGCGGCCGCCGTCGTTGTGGTTGATCTCGCCCGGCCGGCGGCGTTGCGGATCGGCCCAGTGCTCCATGCCGCGTTCACGGATGCGGCCGTATATCACGTCGAAGTCGGCCTCAGAAACCAGGAATGCGTAGTGCTGTGGTCGCACGTCATCGCCACTGTCGACGAAATCGAGGCTGACCCCGTGATCCAGTTCAACGATCAGGAACCGTCCGAACGGCTTGGCGGCCGGCAGGCCGAACAGCTCGGTGAAGAAGGTGGCCGACTCATCCTTGTCCGTGGCCGCCACGATGGTGTGGTTGAACGCGATAGACATGACGGAACCAGTCAACCAGGCCCGGCAGGCGGCCACCAGACACTATTGGAGGATGGGGGCAGGTAGGGCGGTCCGCCACACGGTCTTGCCGAATCTCAGCCTGAATCCGCAAGACTGCCTGCTCTATGTGCGGTCGATGAGATAGTGCCTGTAGGAGGTGGTCGATCATGGTTCACACATTTCGCGCGCTGATCGCCGTCGTTGCCGCCGCGCTGGCGTCCATGGTGATGGCGGCAGCGCCCGCTGCGGCAGACGAGGGCGAATATCTGCGGGAGTTGCAGCCCAAGTACGTCTTTTTGAGTACCCAGCAGTTGCTTGACGAGGGCCACAAGGTCTGCAACGCCATCCACGGCGGCATGATCTCCCCGGATGCGGCGAACATGGTGCAGAAAGATCTGGCCGTGTCGCTGGCCGTGGGTGTCGACATCGTCGGCGCCGCCGGCGTGCAACTCGGCTGCTGAGACGCTACGCGACCGACGTCGGACCGGTCGGAACCTGCGCCCTGCCGATCACACCGAAGTCCGCGACGGGGGTCGCGGCGTCGGCTGCCGTCGGGGTATCGGTACCGGAGTGATATGAAGCAGCGATGAGCGCTTCGAGCCGATTCAAGTTCGTTGACCTTGCCGTGCCGGTCATCGCCGCGCCGATGTCCGGTGGCGCGTCGACACCCGAACTGGCCGCCGCCGCGACCAACGCGGGCGGGCTCGGTTTCGTCGCCTCCGGGTATGTTTCCGCTGACGTATTTGCCGAACGTCTCGCTAGGGCGCAGCAGCTGGCATCGGGTCCGATGGGTGCGAATCTGTTTGTGCCGCAACCCAGCGCGGCCAATCCGGCCGACATCGACCGTTACGCTGACGCACTGGCTGGTGAGGCGCGACGGTACGGTGCCGAGCTCGGGGAACCGCGGTACACCGACGACGGTTGGGCGGCCAAACTCGACGTTCTACTGGATTTGCGCCCCGAGGTCGCATCGTTCACCTTCGATTGCCCAGGTGCCACAGAGATCCGGCGCCTGAAGGACTCGGGCATCGTCACGGTCGCAACGGTGACGACGGCGGCGGAGGCGCAGGTTGCGGCGTCCCGGGGTGTCGACGCAGTGGCGGTGCAGGGGCCGTCGGCCGGTGGGCACCGCGGCACCTATGACCCGACCGCACAGCCCGCCACGCAACCGTTGCCAGAGCTTCTGGCAGAGGTGATCGCCCGTGTTGCGGTGCCGGTGGCGGCCGCGGGTGGCTTGATGACCGCGGAGGATGTCGACGCTGTGCTGCGCGCGGGCGCGGTGGCCGCTCAGCTCGGCACGGCGTTTCTGCTTGCCGACGAGGCGGGCAGCAGCCCGGTGCACCAGGCTGCTCTGCAAAATCCTCAGTTCACCGACACAGTTGTGACGCGCGCGTTTTCGGGTCGCTACGCGCGCGGCCTGCGGAATCGGTTCATCGACGAGCACGAGATGCAGGCCTCGTTCGGGTATCCGGAGATCCACTATCTCACCAGCCCGGTGCGCGCGGCGTCTGTCCGCGCTGGCGATCCGCACGCCACGAACATCTGGGCGGGAACCGGGTTCAAAAAGGTCAAGGCCGGCTCCGTCGCCTCGATCATGGCGGAGCTGTCGTGCAGGTAGGCATGACGATGCCGATCATGCACCCGGATCTGGACGCGTCGATTCTGCGGGCGTGGGCGCGGGCGATCGACGAAGGCCCTTTCGCCTCGGTGTGTTTCGGAGAGCGCATCGCGTTCGACAATCCCGAGACGCTCACACTGCTCGGGGCGCTCGCGGCGTGGACCGACCGGGTGCGGTTGGTGAGCACGGTCATCGTCGCGCAACTGCACGACCCGGTTATGCTCGCGAAGGCAGTCGCGACCGCGGACATGCTCAGCGGCGGCCGCCTGACCGTCGGCCTCGGGGTCGGCGGCCGGCACGAGGACTACCGCGCCGTCGGTGCCGACCCCGCGACGCAGACCATGCGGGACATGGCTGAGCGGGCGGCGGCGATGAAGCGTGTGTGGGCCGGGGAGAAGCTGACCGAGTCGGTGTGCCCGGTCGGGCCGTCGCCGGTCCAGAGAGGTGGACCAGAGCTGCTGGTCGGCACGATGGGTCCCAAAACCGTTCGCAGCGCGGCGCAATGGGCCGATGGCCTGGCCGGCACGACGCTTGATCTCGACGTCGACAAGGTGAGTGCGTTATACGACATTGCCAGACGGTCATGGGCGGGCGCGGGCAAGCCGCCTCCGCGGTTGACCACGTCGTTCTGGTTCGCACTCGGGCCCGAAGCGTCGGCGCGCGAACAGATCCACGTCCATTTACGCCACTACATGAATTGGATTCCCGCCAGGTACGCGGACGCAATGGCGCCTTCGACCGGCTTCGCCGGCAGCCAGGAAGAACTGCTTGCGTTGCTGCGGACGTTCGCCGGCATCGGTGCCGACGAAGTGCACCTGATCCCGACGAGCGACGATGTCAGCCAGCTGCGGGCGGTCGCCGAGGTGGTGGCGAACCTCCCCGGGTAAGGCAAATACCTCTGTAACAGAGGTATTGTGGGTGTCGTGGAGACGCGCACCGACCTCGTGACGGAGGTGTTCGGTGTCATCGGGCGGTTCCGGCGGCAGCTGCGCCGCTCCGCCGGGCGCGGCTTCGACGCGACGGGATTGACCGAGGCGCAGGCTGAACTGTTGCGGCTGGTCGGGAGGCGACCGGACATCTCGGTCACCCAAGCCGCGGCCGAACTCGGGCTGGTGCCGAACACCGCGTCGACGCTGGTGTCCAAGCTGGCGTCCGACGGGCTGATCACCCGGGCAGTAGACAGCGATGACCGCCGCGTGGGGCGACTGCGGCTGACCGATTCGGCGCAGCATGTTGCGGATGCCTCCCGCGCGGCGGGCCGCGCGGCGCTGTCCGAGGTGCTCGACGAACTCGACGAACACCAGATCCACGCTCTGAGCCGCGGCCTGTCGGTGATGGCCGAGGTCACACGCAAGTTGAATGAGAGGCAGAGATGAGTCCGTCCGCCGCCTTGGCCGTGGACTGCCGGCATCTGACGCACCGGTACGGCGATGTCACCGCGGTCGACGATTTCACGCTGCAGGTGAGGTCGGGGGAGACGATGGGTCTGCTCGGGCCGAACGGTGCGGGCAAGACCACGGTGGTGCGGGTGCTGACGACGCTGACGCCCGCGCAGGCCGGCGAGGTGTATGTCTTCGGGCTGGACAGCCGCAGGCAGACGATGGACATCCGCTATAACATCGGTTATGTGCCCCAACAACTTTCGATTGAGCCGATGCTCACCGGACGCCAGAACGTCGAATGGTTTGCCAGGTTGTACGACGTGCCGCGACGAGCACGCGCAGACCGCGTCGACGAAGCGCTCGATGCCATGCATCTGCTGGACGTCGCCGCCGAGTTGGCGCGCACGTATTCAGGTGGCATGGTGCGGCGGTTGGAATTGGCGCAAGCGTTGGTGAACCGCCCGTCATTGCTGATTCTCGACGAACCCACTGTCGGACTCGATCCGATTGCACGGGATGGTGTTTGGGCCCATGTTGCCGATATGCAAGCCGAGTTCGGGATGACCGTGCTGCTGACGACCCACTACATGGAAGAGGCCGACGCGTTATGTGATCGGGTCGCGTTGATGCATCGCGGCCGGCTCCAGACCGTCGGCACCCCTGCTGAACTGAAGGGCAGCGTGTCACCGCAAGCGACGCTCGAGGATGTGTTCCGCCACTACGCCGGTTCCGATCTCGAAGAAGATGTTTCAAGGACCACGCTGCGCGAAATCCGTTCGAGCAGAAGGGCGGCGCGTCGTGTCAGTTGAACCGCAAGTCGCTGTGACCGTGATCCGTGCCCCGCAGGGGTGGCGGCGCGTGCGCGGGATGCTGGTGCGAGTCGGCACGTATTCGTTGGTCGAGTTGCAAAAGCTACGGCACGACCGTTCGGAGTTGCTGACCCGAATGGTGCAGCCTGCACTGTGGTTGCTGATATTTGGTCAGACGTTCTCGAGATTGCGCGCGTTCGACACCGGGTCGGTCCCTTACCTGGCTTTCTTGGCGCCGGGCATCATCGCGCAGTCGGCCCTGTTCATTTCGATCTTTTACGGCATCCAGATCATCTGGGACCGCGACGCCGGCATCCTGGCAAAGCTGATGGTGACTCCGGCGCCTGCGTCGGCGCTGATCACCGGCAAGGCGTTTGCAGCCGGAGTGCGATCTGTGGCGCAGGTGATCGGCGTGCTGGTGCTGGCGTATTTGATGGGTGTGCATTTGACCGCGAATCCGCTGCGGGTTCTCGGCGCGATGGGTGTCGTGCTGCTCGGATCCGTGTTCTTCGCGTGCCTGTCGATGACACTTGCCGGACTGGTGCAGAATCGGGATCGGCTGATGGGCATCGGGCAGGCGATCACGATGCCGCTGTTCTTTGCCTCTAACGCGCTGTACCCGGTGAGTGTGATGCCGGACTGGCTCCGCTGGCTGAGTACTGTGAACCCGCTGAGCTACGAGGTCAACGTGTTGCGCACGCTGTTGATCGGGACCCCGTCAAACGCGCTACTGGACATGGGGGTCCTGGTCGTCGCCGCGTTGGCCGGGATCGCGGCGGCGTCGGGGCTGCTTCGGCGGCTGGTCCGCTGAAGATGGCGCGACGGCCCAACTGTGCCAGAATGTCAGGAACACTCGACAGCGAGGGGGAAGCAGTGACGTTTCGGCTTTCAGTACGCAAATTAGTTCTCGGTGCGGCTTCGATGGCGGTCATCGCCGCGCCGTTCGGAGTGGGGTTGGTGGGACAGCCTGCCGCGCGCACGCTTGCCGACTGTGGCGGCGTCAACATGTCGATCCTGCAGGAAGGCGCGCCGGTGAACAACTGCGGGTCAGCCTCGGCACCGCCGATAAGCAGCGGTGGCGCGCCTAGTGAGGGGACTCTGAGCGCGTGCAGCGGCATCCCGGGATGCCTGTCCAACGCGCTGTATGGCCCGGGAAACGTCGTGGTTCCCGCCCCCAACAACAGGGTGCAGCAGAGCCAGTAAGCGCTGCTAGTGGCGCAGTTTCGAGACGGTGACCACCGAGCCGAGTTCCACCGCGGCGACTACCAGCACCGGCCACAGTGCTCCGGCGATCACGCTGATCCCGGCTAGGGACTCGACGCGCGGTGCAGATCGTTCGTCGGCGAACGTCTGGGACGCCAGGAACGTGACAGCGGTGGTCACGATCCACCCCCCACACGCAGAGATCAATCACAACAGCCTCTTACGCCTTGCGGCGCCTGGCTACCCCCCTGTGAACAGGCTGCAAAACCACACGCTCCAAGGCCAGCTCTCGCCACTTCGTGTCCGAGACGAGTTGGCACCGTGTTCATAGCCCGCCGTTTCGCGATCCGCTACTTGGGTCGGTCCACCTCGTACGTTCCGTTGTCGTCGATGAACACCGCGGTCACATGGCGCTTTTTCCCATCGACAGTGACCTGACAGGTGAAGGAGTCGCCCTTCTTGGCGGATGGGTTGTCGCCGTTGTTGCAGTTGATGTCGGTGACGTTGTCAACGCCGTAACCGGCGGTCGGGTCCGTGATGACGCGCTTGACTGCTTCTTGAGCCTTCTTGACGTCGAGCACCTGGCGGTTGAACGCGCCGAACTGCCACAGGCCGCCTACGAGTGCCAACGCCACGATAATTCCCAGGAGCACACCGCCGGAGATCAGCAGCCAACGCTTCGGTTGGTTGGGCGCCCCGGCGGCGTCGGCGGGCGTCGCGCCGTACGGTCCCGGGTAGCCGTACTGGCCGGGTTCCCGGCCATATTGGGGCTGGCCATATTGGGGGTAGTACGGGCCCTGCTGCCCTGGCTGCGGCGCGGGCCGTTGGGCTGACTGGTACACCGGCCGCCCCGACGGCGCGCTCTGCGGATCGGCTGAGCGGCTCGGTGTCGGCGGCGTCCGTCGCTTCACCTGTTGCCACCAAGGTGTCTCGGTCGGTTGCTCTTCGTCTTCAGCTGCGCTCATGTCACCTACTTGTCATTCCCGGAATCAGGCGAACCGCTCATAGCACTGGTCGACATCACCGAGCAGGCCTGACCGGTACGCGATGATGCGGGTAAAGCCAGACGGCACAGTCTGGCCATTGGTGTCGCTGCCGACGAGACCGTTGGTCAGCAAGCCGGAGATGGCTTCGTCGACGTCACCGGCGGTCAGAACTAGGGTGTCCCCGGAGGACAGCGCGATGGGCACCGCCATCTTGGCCTGCGCCACCCCGGTCAGGCACGCGGCGCGCAGCGCGGCTTCAGGCGAGTTCAGCGGCAGCCCACGATGATGCTGAACGGCCATCGCGTATCTCGACGTGAAGACCGATATGGCGGTGTTGTCTCCTTGCAGCAAGACGTTCTGCGACTCGTCGGCGGGCGCCCCCATCGTCTGCAATGCCGGGAGGTCCACATACATGGTGTTGTTGGCGGGGCAGTATGAGGCCGGCTTGCTGGTTTGCGCGTCCGGGCAGTTCTCGGGCTCAGTGCTCAACGTAGGCGGGTTGGCGGGGTTGAAGATCTTGCCCAACAGCTCCATCAGATTTGTCAACAATTCGTTGTTGATCTCGATCTGGCCCGTCTCCACGTTGCCTTGAGGGTCAACCTGCAGCGCCTGCGGCACATCGCCCTGGCGCTGTTTGATCTCGGTCATGTCGATCTTCGCGCACGCCTCGGCACCTTCGTCGAAGCCCAGCTGGAGTGCGCTGACGCGGTCGAGGGCGTTCCCATGAGGAGTGCCTGTAACTGGTTCGTTGACCTTCGGCGTCGGGTCGCGGAGTTCGATCGCTCCGGCGAGGACGTGGTCCAGACCGTCGGTGGTGCTGAGTTGGAAGCGCGGTGAGCGGCCCTCGGCAACCCAACGCATATAGGTTCCTGCGAAGCAGTCAGCCTGTTGCTCGTAAACAAGGCCAGGGGTCGAGTCGTCGACCACATTGGCCATCCTCTGCACGGCGTGCCCGTACTCGTGCGCCAGTACCGCGGTCACGGACATGTCGCCGAAATACTTTCTGGCCGCTGGAAGGAGGACGCCGCGGTCCCAGGCGATGAGGTCCTCGGGCGGGCAGAAGAAGGCGTTGACGAGCTTGTAGGTGACGTGCCCACACGCCTCCAAACCGTTTGGGTCGTTGGAGTCGTACGACATCAGGTTGGACACCGGTTTGAAGCTGCCCTGGAGCGACTCGGAGTAGTTGTGCTTCCAAAAGTCCTCGATGTCGTTGAGCGCTAACAACACTAGGTGGTCGATGTCGCCGCCGTCGGTGTTTTCCACTGCGCCGGTGGGTTGGGGCGCATTGCCGCGGGGCCCGCTGGGGCCGTCTGTTGCGGGCAGTCCGCCCACCCGGTGCGGGTCATAGAGCATGGACAGGGCGTGGCCGTCCAGCACCCTCGCGCTGCAGCCCGCGACCAGCAGCACCGAGCATGCGACACCGAGCGCTGCCATTATCGACCGGTGGGTCGGCATGCCGCGGTGTCGGCTCCTCTGATGTCGCTGCATGTACCAACCTCGTCTCGGTCCATTACGCGGCGCGGTCAACGCTAAACCAAAGAGACTCGGAATAAGGTCGATTTACGTGCGCACCGGGCGTCACGTCGCCGCCGAGCACTCCGATGTCGGCTTTGTCGGCAAACAGGTGCGCAACCCTGGTTTCGGGCGGATACTCCTTGCGAACACACGGAGATGAGAGTGACTGGGGTGAATTCGCGCGTCGGGACGACGTTCGGCAAGTACAAGATCGCCGGCCTCCTCGGCAGGGGTGGGATGGGGGAGGTGTATCAGGCGTACGACACTGCCAAGGGCAGGACTGTCGCGTTGAAAATCCTGAGTGATCAGTTTTCACAAGACGAGACGTTTCGGACGCGATTCCTCCGAGAGTCACGTGCCGCCGCAATTCTTCAAGAGCCACATGTCATCCCGATCCATGACTGGGGAGAGATCGACGGCAGCATGTACATCGACATGCGCCTGGTGCAGGGGCAGACGCTGTATGACTTGATCAAGCGCGGTCCCCTGGAACCGGCCAGGGCGGTGTCGATCATCAGCCAGATCGCCTCGGCTCTCGATGCGGCGCACGACGAGCGATTGATTCATCGCGACGTCAAGCCCCAGAACATCATTGTCACGCCGGCGGATTTCGCATACCTGGTCGATTTCGGTATCGCCGAGGCCAAGGGCGATACCCGGTTGACCATGACGGGTACTCACATCGGTTCCTTTGCGTATATGGCGCCGGAACGGTTCCTCGACCAAGGGGTAACGGCCGCAGTCGATGTCTACGCCTTGGCGTGCGTTCTGTATGAGGCGCTGACGGCCCGCAGTCCGTTCATGGCCGACAGCATGGAGCAGGTCATCGCTGCTCACATCTCGTCCCCGCCTCCTCGCCCAAGCCTCGTCAATCCCAATGTTCCCGCGTCACTGGACGAGGCCATTGCTCGCGGCATGGCCAAAGATCCCGACGACCGTTATGGGTCCGCCGGCGCCTTGGGACGCGCCGCGCAGAAGGCACTGAAAGCGGACCGGCGAGCGTCACTGGGCACAGCGACGACGCTTGGACCCCAAGCTGTTTCGCCGTCCTCGGACCAAACGTGGCTGCCGCCACGACCGGTGACGCCGCCAACCGAGCAGGTGATGCCGCCCCGTCAATACGACCCTTTGGCGATGGCGCCGACACAGATACCGCCCACACAGATACCGCCCACAGAACTACCCCCCACACCGCTGCCGCGGCCACCGGACTCCGGCAGACGGTCAGGCCAATGGGTCCTGCCGACTGTGATCGCCATTGTCGCGATATTGCTGCTTGGCGGCATTGGCGTTGTCATCGGTCTGCTCGCCAAGCCGGCGCAAAATGCCGGCCCTTCGCCGACAAGCGCAGCCCCTGAGCCGACCACTGAAAAAGCGTCATCGTCGTCGAATTCGTCCGCGCCGCCGTCGCCGACGTCCACTGCTCTGCCGCCACTTGTCATGGGCCCCGATAACAGCGCCTCCCATGAGTCATGCGATCAGGGCGAATCTGTCCCGAACGAATCAGGGTGGGGGAGCCGCTCCGGGCGCGGCACACCCGAAACGTCGTGTTACTTCGCCTCCAGTGTGCTCAAGTCCTACTGGGCGCAGTTCGGCCGTCCGATTCGTGATCTGAGAACGGTGTCGGCGCCCGGCGCCGTCGCGTGCAACACTGTCAACGGTGCCCGCTGCGATCCGGCGAACACCGCGAACTTCCTGATGGACTGCGCGGCTTACGGTTCCGATAACTGGGTCACCTGCACCGGGGGAAGCAACGCCAGGGTCTACCTGTATTAGTCAGCTGCCACAGTGGCCGGCGGGCAGGGCGGCTATGTGAGCTGTCACCCAGTTCGCGACTTCGGTCAGGTCCTGGATGCCGTCGGCGAACGAACCCGATGCGGGCGCAGCGGCGATCGCGACGGCGATCTTCCCGGTCGGCGTGGACAGGATTCCTATCTGTCGGACCAGATAACTACCGGAGGGTGAGGGCCCCCAGCCGCCTTTGATTTGAGCGTCGGGAATGGTGCCCATTCCCCAGCGCTGGTCTGCTTCGACTTGCCCCATCAGCGAGAATATCGGCGTGTTTCGGTTGTCGCAGACGGCGAAGGCGAGGAATCGGGCCTGCTCGGTCAACGGCCAGTCGGTCTGCCCGAAAGCGGTGAACTCGGGGCGTACCTTCTGAGATTGGACGGTTGTCGAATCGCCGGCCTCCCTCAGAATGTCTTCGACCTTGTGCGCCGCAGTGACGGGATCGCCCAACCCGTCCCAAATGGATTCGGCGGCAGCGTTGTCTGATTCGGTGATGGCAGCCTTCATCGCGTCGGTTACCTGGGGCGGATTTTCTTGGCGCAGTGCAGCGATTGCCAACGGCACCTTGATCGTTGACCATGCAGGCCCGGTTGGCCAGTCACCAAGCGTCGAGGGGGATGCTGCGCCGCCCACGGCACCGACAGCAATGCCGATTTCGGCGTGCAGCTGACTCTGCAACTGCGCGAAATCGGCGGCCAGCGCCGTCAATTCGTTCGAGCCCGAGTTAATTGGGGGTCTCCCCGGGGAGACGACGGCGGTTGGGGCCGGCGGCGGCGTCTCGCCGGGCGCAGATGCGCGGGGGGAGACGTGGCGTCCAATCACCACCCCGGTCGCCACAATGACCACGCCCACTAACAGCAGAGCCAGGACAAGCCGCGGGTGATGGATCGAGTGGCGCTGCCGAGCAGGCATACCAGACATTGTCTCTGCCCGGGTCCTTCGCGCCCGAGATTCCAGGCTTACCGTGTGTTGGCGCGTCGTGCGGTTAGTTTGCGGGTGCTTTCGTGTTCAGATAAGCGACGATGCCCTGTGTGACGGCCGCGGCATATCTGGCCCGCTCGTCGGGGCCTCCATCTGAGCGGCCTCGTCGGCGTTCTTCATGTTGCCCAGCTCGACCAGGATCGCGGGGTACTGGGCCAGATTCAGGCCGGCGAGGTCTGCGCGGCCGTAGAGGCCGTCCGATCCGATGTACGTGGACTTCGTCAGACCGCCGGCGACCAGGGAATCGCGCATGATGGTCGCCAGTTGCATGGCCGGGCCGGCTTGGGCGTCGTTCATGGGTGGGCTGGAGTAGTTCACATGGAATCCCTGACCTGACGGTGGCGCACCGTCGGCGTGGATGCTGACGATCGCATCGGGGCGCATGGCGTTCGCCGCGGCGGCCCGCTGATCGATGCATCGGCCCAGCGACGTGTCGTCATCGCGTGAGATCTGTTCGCACGCCCAACTGATTGAGCTGCTCGCGCACGCGCGTCACGACGTCCAGGTGAACACGTGTTCCGGGTATCCGTCACCGATGGAAGTCCCGGTCGTCTCGCAGTCTTTGGTGCGCCGCGGCCGTTGGGGACCTGCCTGGTGATCGACGAATCGTTCGCCCCGCTGTGACCGGGATCGAGGAAGACGGCCATCCCGGCGATATTGGCAACGGCCGACGCGGTCGCTGAATCGACGACCGACACGAGCGAACAAAGGCAGGTGGCGACGAGTGCGGCGGCCAGGTGATGAGTGAGGGCACGGCGCATCGCGAAAGGGCAGCAATACGCGCATACAAGCCCCAGCTCGAACTGGCCGGCCACGCTTCGCACCCGTTCGCCGATCGGGCGAAGATTGCGCTGTAGCGCGAACGGCAGCGGGTGATTCGATCGGTCGTCAGCTCTCCGCACGCACCTGCGCGGCGGCGGCGACGAGGTTGCCCAACGAAGCGGTGACCTCGCGTTCACCCCGGGTCTTGAGGCCGCAATCCGGATTGACCCAAAGGCGCTGCGCAGGTACGGCTTTGAGTGCACGGCGAAGAGCGTCTGCGATCTCCGCTGTGCCTGGCACTCGGGGTGAATGGATGTCATAGACTCCTGGACCCACGCTGTTGCTGAAGCCGACTGCGTTGAGGTCGTCCAGGACTTCCATGTGTGAGCGGGCGGCTTCGATGGACGTCACGTCGGCGTCCAGGTCGGCGATCGCGCCGATCACCTCACCGAACTCCGAATAGCAAAGGTGGGTGTGGATCTGGGTGGCGTCGCTGACACCCGATGTGGCCAACCGGAACGCACCGACTGCCCACGCCAGATAGGCGTCTTTGTCCTTGTTCCGCAGCGGTAGTAGTTCCCGCAGTGCGGGTTCGTCGACCTGGATGATGGCGATCCCCGCCGACTGCAGATCCACCGTCTCGTCGCGGATGGCCAGCGCGATCTGGTTTGCGGTGTCGGCCAACGGCTGATCGTCGCGAACGAAGGACCACGCGAGGATAGTGACCGGACCGGTCAGCATGCCTTTGACCGGCTTGTCTGTCAGTGACTGCGCGTACGTGCTCCAGCCGACGGTCATCGGGCCCCGCCGAACGACATCGCCGTAGAGGATTGGCGGTCGCACACAACGGGTGCCGTAGGACTGGACCCAGCCGTTCTGGGTCGCGAAAAATCCGTCGAGCTGCTCGGCGAAGTACTGCACCATGTCGTTGCGCTCCGGCTCGCCGTGCACCAGGACATCGAGGCCGAGCTGCTCCTGCAGCGCGATGACGTCGGCGATCTCCGCCTTCATCCGGCGCTCGTACGCTGCGGCATCGATCGTTCCGGACCGCAGGTCCGCGCGGGCGGCGCGGATGGCCGGCGTCTGCGGGTACGAGCCGATGGTCGTCGTCGGCAGAGCGGGTAACCGCAGCCGTTCGTTCTGCGCCGTGCGGCGCTGATTGGCCGGCCCCCGCTTGGCGCCCGACGCGACGATTGACGAGATGCGTGCGCGGACCTGGCCGTTATTGAGCCGCGGGTCGGAACGTCGTGAGGTAATCGCAGCATTGGAAGCAGCGACCTCGCCGGCGATCGCGTCACGCCCATCCGCTAGCCCTCGCGCGAGCGTGACGACCTCGGTCACCTTCTCGTCGCCGAATGCTAACCAGCTGCGCAGCGCGGCGTCGGGTTCCGTCTCCGCGTCGAGCGTGTACGGCACATGCAGCGTCGAGCACGACGTCGACACCGCTACGTGGCTTGCCGTGCCCAGCAGTGTGGCGAGCGTGCCCAGCGCGACCTCCAAGTCCGTCCGCCATATGTTGCGCCCGTCGACGATGCCCGCCACGACGGTCTTGTTCGTCAAGTCGGGAACGGCGGCCACTGCGGAGCCTCCACCTGCGACGAGGTCGACGCCAATGGCCTCAACGGGCGTGCGGGCCAGCGCGGGCAGCGCGTCGGTGAGCTCGCCGAAGTAGGTCGCGACGAACAGCGCGGGCCGCTTGGCGACCCCACCGAGCCGCTGGTACGTGCGCTCGGCCAGCGCTGCAGCGTTGTCCAGCATGTCGGTCACCAGCACTGGCTCGTCGAACTGGACCCACTCGACTCCGTTGTCAGCCAGAAGTTCCAAGAGTTCGGCATACACGGCGACGAGTTCCTCTAGCCTGCCGACGGGTGTGCCCGCTCCGTCAACGACCTTGCTCAATGCGAGGAAGCTGATCGGACCGACGACGACCGGCCGGGCTGGAACACCGAGTGCGCGAGCCTCTTCCAACTCGCCGAGCAGCTTGACCGGGTCGAGCGCGAACCGGGTATCCGCGCCGATTTCGGGTACCAGGTAGTGGTAGTTGGTGTCGAACCACTTGGTCATCTCCAGCGGCGCGATCTCGTCGTTGCCGCGGGCGGCCGCGAAGTAACGATCCAGGTCGTCGGTGACGCCGGCGACCCGCGGCGGCAGCGCACCCACCAGCACCGCGGTGTCGAGCACTTGGTCGTAGTAGGAGAACATATTTACCGGAACGGAGTCCAGCCCGGCGGCGACGAGCGCCTCCCAGCTGTCGCGGCGCAGCGTCGCCGCGATGGACTCGAGTTCGCCGCGGTCGATGCGGCCAGCCCAATACTTCTCGACGGCCCGTTTGAGTTCGCGGTTGGGGCCGATGCGGGGCGATCCGAGGATGGTTGCGTTGAAAGGTGTTGCGGTCATGACGACCTCCCGTTGATGGAGCGGATAATCACCGCCAGGAGACGTCGTACCGAGGATGTTCAGTACCACTGGTGAACCGCTTCGGCACTGCCCATTCCACGAGGCGATCCGCTGCGGGACAGTCCCGGATTCCGACCGGGTTCCCTCTGGCCCCGCACCCTAACCGGCGTGCGGAACTCGGTGCCGGCATAACACCTCGTCGCCGAGGTATGCCGCCGGCAAACCAGCTGCGCGGCCAGCCTACCCCAGGGTGCGTCGCGCGATGCAGGGTCTGATCTGTGCCATCACCTACCGCAACTTTCGCCGGACCTGCTGCGTGAACGGCCGACGCCGGGACCCATCCCGGCGCCGCAGCGACCTATCGCTTCGTCTCCCGCCAAGCCCGTTCGAACGGCAACCGCCAGGCGTGCGGCGCGATGAGTTGGTGAATGGCGTTGGGACCCCACGTGCCGGGCTGGTAGACCTTGACCGGCGGGGGATCGGCCAGCAGCGGCACCGAACGCTCCCACAGGGATTCGATGCCCTCGGCGGTGGTGAACAAGGTGTGGTCGCCGCGCATCGCGTCCAGACATAACCGCTCGTAGGCCTCGAGCACGTCGCCGACGGTGTCGATCTCCTGGGTGGAGAACTGCATGGACAGCTTCTCGAGCTTCATGCCCGGGCCTGGCCGTTTTCCGTAGAACGATAGGGAGACCTTCGACGCGTCGGCGAGGTCGAAGGTCAGGTGATCGGGGCCCTGGGAGCCGACACCGGACCCCGGCGGGAACATCGTCCGCGGCGCCTCCTTGAACGCGATGGAGATGATCCGCATCCCCTCGGCCATCCGCTTGCCCGTCCGTAGATAGATCGGCACGCCGGCCCAGCGCCAGTTGTCGATGCCGACCTTCAAAGCGATGAAGGTCTCGGTGTCGGAATCTTTTGCCACTCCGTCTTCGTCGCGATATCCGGCGTACTGGCCGCGCACCACATGCGCGGTGTCGATGGGCAGCATCGAGCGGAACACCTTGTTCTTTTCTTCGCTGATTGCCCGCGGTTCCAGCGCTGTCGGCGGTTCCATCACCACGAACGCCATTCCCTGAAACAGGTGGGTGACGACCATGTCCTTGTAGGCGCCAGTGCTTTCGTAGAAGTTCGCCCGCTGGTCTAGGCCCAGGGTCTCGGGGATGTCGATCTGAATGTGATCGATGAAATTGCGGTTCCAAATCGGTTCGAAGAGGCCGTTGGCGAACCGGAACGCCAGCACGTTCTGGGCTGCTTCTTTTCCGAGGAAGTGATCGATACGGAAGATCTGCGACTCGTCGAATGTCTCGTGCAAGAAGTTGTTGAGCTCGACCGCGCTGGGCAGGTCGGTGCCGAACGGCTTTTCCATCACCACTCGTGACCGGTCGACCAGGTTTGCCTCTCGCAAAGTGGTGATCACGGCACGGGCGGCCTTGGGTGGCACCGACAGATAGTGCAGCCGGCGGGCGTTGGGCCCCAGCTTTTCCTCCGCCGCGGCGACCGCCGTGGCCAGCGCCGTGGGCCCCGCGCTTTGCGGCACGTAGGTGATTGTCTTGGCGAACCTGGCCCACTGCTCGTCGTTGAGCTTGTGGGTACCGAACGCGTCGATGGCCGATTTCGCCAATTCCCGAAACTCGTCGACGGTGAGGTCCTCCAGGGAAGTGCCCACCACCTCGATATTGGGAGCCAGCTCCGACTGTTCCAGGTAGGCCAGGCCCGGGATCAGTTTGCGCTTGGCGAGATCGCCTGTCGCGCCGAACAACACGATGACGTGTGGATCAAGCGCCGATTCGTCGTGTCGGTGCGGGCGTGCGCCTGGTGCGGGGTAGGAAACCGTCTGCGGTTTTTCGGTGGTGGCCACCTGCCGCATATTTCCACCACGGCCTGCCCGATGCACGGTCCCCGACCTGTGGCCATCGCGACGTCACGCGCACGACAACCCCGGTTAACCCGGACCGCCCAACAGTCGAAGCTCCCCCGGCAGCGGCGACGCTCTTCGTTGACCGCCAGAATTCGTGCGATCTTCTTCGAAGAAGAAAGACCTGTTCGATATACCCCTGGGCATGCTGCATGATCGTTCGTGTGGCGAAGAACCAATCCGAGAAGGCATGGGACATCCGGCTGGTCGAGCAGACCGGGAGCGCGATGAGGCGCGTCAGGCGACACAAAGGTAAACCGGCCAGCTGGCTCAGTGATCAGACGGCGGCGCTGGGCCAGCGCGTGTCGCCGCAGGTGATCGCCAAACTCGACAGCGGCCACCGCGGCGGTGCACTGAGCGTGTCCGAACTGCTCGTGTTGGCGGCGGCCCTGGAGGTGCCGCCCGCGCTGTTGCTGTTCCCCGGTTACCCCGACGGTGAGGTGGAGTTCCTGCCCGGACGCATTGTGCAAAGCAAGGAAGCCGTCGAATGGTTTTCAGGCGAAGCGCGACTTCCAGCGCCGACTTCAGTCGACGGTGTGGGACGTGAGGCCAGCCCGCCGAACCCGGGCACGGAACTGGTCAAGGCTTTGCGCCAATGCCTTGACATCTCAAGGGATTTGGTCGCGCTCAACGAGATGCTGAGGGGCAAACACGTGCCCCCCGACGTGGCGTCATCTATGCACAGCGAGTGGGAGGACCGCCTGCTGGAACTGCAGGGCCAGGTTACGCGCGCGCGCATCGAGCTGGAGGAGGATCCACAATGAGCCGCAACCAATTACCGCCGCAAATCAATAAGGTCGAGGTGCTCGACCGCAGGACCGGCAAAACCGTTGTGCGGTACCGGCTTACCGCCGACGCTGGCATCAATCCCCGAGACGGGCAAGCGTCAGCAGGTGCGCCGTGACTTCGCTGCCGAGAAGGACGCGCGCGAGGCGCTGAGCGAGATCACCGCGGCGGCGGCGACGGGCACCTTCGTGCCGCGCAAGGCGGTCACAGACGAGCTATCGTCCGGCCTTGATAACCGCCACCGCGGCAAGTGTCGGCATCATGATCGGCAGCATCGGTCCATAGGTGAACCTGGTGCTGTTTACTCTCACGGGTCTGGATCCTGGGAACAGGGGTGTCACGGGCTTGACGCTTGGGCACTTTCCAGCGTCGCGCTACTGACCCTAATGTTCTGGCCGCGCACGCCTTTCAGTCCGCGATGGGCGGTCGGCCTCGAGATGGGCGAAGGGGCTTTTACAATGCTGGCAACCGGACATATCCGGCGCAGTTGCATGGCTTGCCATCGCGTGTTTCGTAGCGGCAGATCCGGCCAACCTCCTCGGGAACGTGGTCGTGATCGTGATAGCTCGGTTCATGCCCGCAAAGGAGGCAGTTCGCGTCAAGGTCGCTGATGGACTGCTCGATGGGCATGGCGACGATTCTCCCACCGGCCAAACGGGCAGACCAGGGCAGTTTCCGACTAAAGCTTGCGACCCAGCCCGTTGCCGGCGATCAGTACCCTTCGACGAGGATGCCCTGGCGATGAAATGCAACAAGAACCCGCAAGGCGTCCGCTACGCGCTGCAAAAGGTGTCGCCAGTAGGTCATCGCAAATCCGCCGAGCTAGATCGAGGACACAATGACTGAGAAACCCCCGGAACCGTCCGCACCGCTACCGCCCCCGCCCGCAGCCGTCACACGTACACCATCCTCTGGTGGGCCTGGGCCGGAACACCTGAGGTGATCGACGCGACCGGCAACATGTCACAGGTCTGGGTTGACCCGGTGCCGAAAGCCGTTCAAGGATGGGACATCCTGACATCCGAGGTTCTCCCGGCTCATCAGGTCGAAGAGAAGTTTCAGATGTATCTGATGGTGCCGCCGACGTTCTGGCCGACCATCCGCGACAGGTTCTCAATCCCGGTGCCGCAGAACGGCATGCAAGCACCGACCGAGATGTTCGACAGCTCGGGCGCAGTCAGCGCCGGAATCTTTGAAGTGGTCGGACACGACATCGAGAACCACGGGTTCACCGGGTGGGCGCTCGGCAACATCATCCTGTGCCGGGAGGTGTTCGGATGAGCCGACGCCAGGAGCTGCTGGTGATCGCATGCGACCTCAGGCGCGAGCTGCTGCACCAACGAGCTGCGATGCGCGAAGTGTCAACGGAGCCAAGCGAGTTAGTCGACTGGCTCGACTACCGGCTCGACATGGTCGGACATTCCATCAGGATGCTCACGCCGAGAATTGACGCACAACGGAAGGTGAGCTAAGCGATGTCACCACGAGCGCCGCGTGTCTGTCTGGAGCCGAATTGCACACGGCTGACACCAAACACGAGATGCGAAGAACATACCCGCAAAGCATGGGATGGCCCGCGTACAGCCAGCACCCAACGTACTGGAAGGCGAAGCTGGCGAAAGATCCGTGCGAAGGTGCTATGCCGAGATTTGGTGTGCCAGCTTGGCTTCGATGGCTGGACCACCAAACCTGAAGAGGTACACCACATCACAGAGGTTGCCGACGGCGGCAGCGACACACACGCGAACCTGATCGGAGTGTGCAAGTCGTGCCATGCGAAGATCACGGCGCAGCGTGCATCGGAAGTGAGCCACGGAGCACCTCGACGTGCTGCTCGACGTGCTGGTGCTCACGCGCACGGAGGGCCACCATCCGACAACACGGCGGGTGATCGCGCACGAGTCGGTGACCGGCCCGAGGATCGCGCACGAGAGGTGACCTCCCGCATCCCACACTCGATTATCGCCAGGTACTGACCAGGGGGGCGGGGGGAAGGGGTAAGCCGCCGGATGGCCGTCGGCCACCACTGCTATTCCTGGTCTGTACGGGTTGGAGACTTCAAAGAGATCGAGGGGGAGCCGCCGTAAGCAGTCCGTCGCTCAGCCTGATTCACCGGTCTCGTTCATTGCGGCGTTCTTCGTCGCGACGGTCCTTTTCTCGGCGCTCTTCTCGCTCGCGGCGCTCTTTTTCGCGAGCTGCCTTGGTCTGTGGTTCTTCAAAGTTGTCCCAGCCGTCTGTCACTGTGATCCCGTCGTTATTTCACGATCAGAATCCACACCAGGAGGGCGATCTCGCACACCAACAGCAGAGCAGCGATGCGGAACGCCCACTGCCTGCGGTCGAGCTTCCCCTGGTTGTCATTGCCGCCCTTGATCATTGCCGCGATGACGGTCTTACGGATCGCTGTCTCGCCCTGGCCCCGGTTGTACATCTCCAGGATTGTTGAGGCGGAGGGTACATGCTGCCACTTCGGCGTTGGAAAGACCACGTAGAGCACACTTATGCCGAGCAGGATGACCACAACTAGCAACGCAATTCCCGCGCAGGGCGACAGCACCGGGCCCTTCGTTCGGTCAGTATTGATCAACCCGACTCCGGCTGAGAACGAGGTGAACAGCGCTGCGGTCGCGAGCAAGTTGTTGGCCCGTGTTCGCACGCTGCCGAGAGTGGAGTCCTGCATGGCGAGCTTCTTCTCACCCGCGTCATAGGCCAGCTCTAGCCGCTTATCCGTCTCGTCGGACACGACCCGGCTCCCTCCTCCGAATCCGTCGGGTTCCCTAACACCGTGGCCCTAGACTTCCATCCAGCGCTCGACGGCACCGGGAACCGTAACTTGCAGGTCTTGCACAATCGCGACTTCAACCTCTTCGCCAATTTTGAGGGTTACGTTGACTGTCCCGTCGCTGAAACGCACAGCTACCGATTTCTTCTTGTCGGAACTGCTGTCTGCTACCGGGTGCCAGATCGCCCACTTGCGGCCGTTCAGCTCTGCCTCGTAACGCAGCCGCAGAAAGAGCCCGGCTGATTCCTCTTCCTTCAGAAGAGCGGAGATTTCTTCGGCTCGGACTGAGCGCGTGAGTACCGACGTTGCCATGGAAGCATCGTATCGAGCCGGTTGCCGCTTTATATAGGTGCTGGTGAGTGCTGGCGAATGCTGGCGAAACATCGGTGACAGATCGCACGGCCTTCTGACGATTCACTCAAAACATGCTCTGAGCAGGTACTGCGCTGGTGCCCCCGACAGGATTCGAACCTGCGGCCTTCTGCTCCGGAGGCAGACGCTCTATCCCCTGAGCTACGGGGGCGCATCGTGGTGACGCTGCGCCGATGGGCCCGCCCAGACTAGCGCATCGTGATGGTTGCCAGCCCGCCGTAATGAATTCGGGCCGGACAACGCCCAGCCCATAGGATGGATCCTCGTGACCCCCGCTGACCTGGCTGAGCTGCTCCGCGTCACCGCTGCTGCGGTGCTCACGGAGCACGGCCTCGACACCGCCGCGCTGCCCGCGACGGTGACGGTCGAGCGGCCGCGCAACCCCGAACACGGCGACTACGCCACCAATGTGGCGCTCCAGCTATCCAAGAATGTCGGGGTCAGCCCGCGCGAACTCGCTGGCTGGCTCGCTGGCGCGCTCGCCGCGGTCGACGGCATCGCGTCGGCCGAGGTCGCCGGTCCCGGTTTTGTGAACCTGCGGATCGCGGCGTCTGCTCAAGGCCTCATCATCAACGAGATCATCGACGCAGGCCCAAGCTACGGGCATTCCGAGGCGTTGGGTGGCCACAAGGTCAACCTCGAGTTCGTCTCCGCGAATCCCACCGGTCCGATCCACATCGGCGGCACCCGATGGGCCGCGGTCGGCGACGCACTCGGCAGGCTGCTCTCCAGCCAGGGTGCCGATGTCGTACGCGAGTACTACTTCAACGACCACGGTGCCCAGATCGACCGGTTCACCCGTTCGCTGATCGCGGCGGCCAAGGGCGAGCCCACGCCCGAGGGGGGCTACGCGGGCAGTTACATCACCGAGATCGCCGCCCAGGTGCTTGAGAAGTCACCCGACGCCCTCTGCCAACCCGAGGAACAGCAGCACGAGACCTTTCGGTCCATCGGGGTCGATTTGATGTTCACCCACATCAAGAAGTCGCTGCACGATTTCGGCACGGACTTCGACGTCTATACGCACGAGGAGTCGATGCACACCACCGGCCGCGTCGAGCAGGCCATCGCACGGCTGCGCGAGACTGGCAACATCTACGAGAAGGACGGCGCGACGTGGTTGCGCACCACCGAGTTCGGTGATGACAAGGACCGCGTCGTGATCAAGAGCGACGGGCAGCCCGCATACATCGCCGCCGACCTCGCGTACTACTTGGACAAGCGTCAGCGCGGCTTCGACTTGTGTATCTACATGTTGGGCGCCGACCATCACGGCTACATCGCCCGGCTCAAGGCCGCCGCCGCCGCGCTCGGCGACGACCCGGACACCGTCGAGGTACTGATCGGCCAGATGGTGAACCTGGTCCGCGACGGCCGGCCGGTCCGGATGAGCAAGCGGGCGGGCACGGTCATCACGCTCGACGACCTCGTCGAGGCGATCGGCGTTGACGCCGCGAGGTATTCGCTGATCCGGTCCTCCGTCGACACGCCGATCGATATCGACCTCGCGCTGTGGTCATCGGCGTCCAACGAGAACCCGGTCTACTACGTGCAGTACGCGCACGCCCGGCTGTCGGCACTTGCGCGCAACGCAGCCGAACTCGGGCTCATCCCTGACACCGGTCATCTCGATCTGCTGACTCACGAGCGGGAGGGCACGCTGATCCGCAGTCTCGGCGAGTTTCCGCGGGTATTGAAAACCGCTGCCGCGCTGCGGGAACCGCACCGCATATCCCGCTACCTCGAAGACCTGGCCGGGGACTATCACCGGTTCTACGACACCTGTCGCGTATTGCCACAAGGCGACGAGGCGCCAACCGAGTTGCACACGGCGCGGTTGGCCCTGTGCCAAGCCACTCGCCAGGTCATCGCCAACGGTCTCGGGATCCTCGGCGTGACCGCCCCGGAGCGCATGTGATGGCCCATCCTGCCGGGCCGCGCCACGCTGGGCAAGTGCACCCCGCCGCTGCGTTGCCGA
Source organism: uncultured Actinomycetota bacterium (assembly GCA_963759655.1). Taxonomy (GTDB): domain Bacteria; phylum Actinomycetota; class Actinomycetes; order Mycobacteriales; family Mycobacteriaceae; genus Mycobacterium. The sequence continues at coordinate 422,672 of CAVXAG010000010.1, forward strand.
AGCCCCAGACTCCGGCCGAACTGCTGCGGCTGGCATCGAATGTGTGGCCGCGCAACGTGGTCCGTGCCGATGACGGTGAGGTGCGCGTCGCGGGTGTGCGTGTTTGCGACCTGGCTGGCGAGTTCGGAACGCCGCTGTTCGTCATCGATGAGGACGACTTCCGCGCGAGATGCCGCGCGATGGCGGATGCGTTCGGCGGCGGCGAGAACGTCCACTACGCCGCCAAGGCGTTCTTGTGCACGGAAGTCGCGCACTGGATCGCCGAGGAAGGATTGTCGCTGGACGTCTGCTCCGGCGGTGAGCTCGCAGTTGCATTGAATGCTGGCTTCCCCGCTGAGCGGATAGCGTTGCACGGCAACAATAAATCGCTGGACGAACTGACTGCCGCTGTGCGTGTGGGCATCGGCTACGTGGTGCTGGACTCGATGATGGAGATCGAACGCCTCGACGCGATTGCCGGTCAGCTGGGCGCTGTGCAGGATGTGCTCGTGCGCGTGACGGTCGGTGTGGAGGCGCACACCCACGAATTCATCTCCACCGCCCATGAGGACCAGAAGTTCGGCCTGTCGTTGGCCGACGGGAAGGCGATGGCCGCGATTCGCCGCGTGTTCGAGGCCGATCATCTGCGATTGGTCGGTCTGCACAGCCACATCGGGTCGCAGATCTTCGACGGCGCGGGTTTTGAACTCGCCGCCCACCGGGTGATCGGGTTACTGCGCGATGTTGTTGCCGAATTCGGTGTGCGCAGGACCGCCCAGATCTCGACGATCGATTTGGGCGGCGGGCTGGGCATCTCGTATCTGTCCCAAGATGATCCGCCGCCGGTGGATGAACTCGCGGCCAGGCTCGGCGCGATCGTCCGCAACGAATCGGCCCTCGCCGGCCTGCCCGAGCCGCGGCTGATCGTGGAGCCCGGCCGCGCGATCGCAGGCCCGGGCACCGTCACGCTCTACGAAGTCGGCACGGTCAAAGATGTGGCTGTGACATCGAATTTCCATCGACGCTATGTGAGCGTCGACGGCGGCATGAGCGACAACATCCGCACTGCGTTGTACGGTGCCGAGTACGACGTGCGGTTGGTCTCCCGCACCAGCGACGCTCAGCCGGTCGTCGCCCGTATCGTCGGAAAGCATTGTGAAAGTGGCGATATCGTGGTCCGAGATACGTGGGTCCACGACGATATCCGGCCCGGCGATCTGCTCGCGGTCGCAGCCACAGGCGCCTATTGCTATTCAATGTCAAGCCGTTACAACCTGATCGGCCGTCCCGCAGTGGTGGCCGTGCGCGATGGGAGGGCCCGCCTGGTCCTGCGCAGGGAGACGGTCGACGATCTATTGAGTTTGGAGGTGACGCGCGCATGAATGCTGTCGAAAAACCGGTGGGCGTAGCGGTATTGGGATTGGGAAATGTTGGCAGCCAGGTCGTGCGCATCATCGGGGAGAGCGCCGCGGACCTGGCCGCCCGCATCGGTGCGCCGCTGGAACTGCGCGGGATCGGTGTGCGCCGGGTAGCTGATGACCGTGGGGTGCCCGTCGAGTTGCTCACCGACGACGTCGATGCGCTGGTTTCGCGGGACGACGTCGACATCGTCGTCGAGCTGATGGGTCCGGTCGAGCCCGCGCACAAGGCGATTCTCGGGGCTCTGGAACGCGGTAAGTCTGTCGTGACCGCCAACAAGGCACTGCTCGCTCAATCCACCGGCGAACTGGCTCAGGCGGCCGAGCGTGCACACGTTGACCTGTATTTCGAAGCCGCGGTGGCGGGCGCCATTCCGGTGATCCGCCCGCTGACCCAGTCGCTGGCCGGTGACACTGTTGTGCAGGTGGCCGGCATCGTCAACGGCACCACCAACTACATCCTGTCCGAAATGGACAGCACCGGAGTCGACTACGCGACCGCTCTGGCGGACGCCAGCGCACTCGGGTACGCCGAGGCGGATCCGACGGCGGATGTGGAGGGGTACGACGCCGCCGCCAAGGCCGCGATCCTGGCGTCCATCGCATTCCACACTCCGGTATCCGCCGACGACGTTTACCGGGAGGGGATCACCGGGGTGACTCCGGCTGACTTCGCTTCCGCACGGGCCCTCGGCCGTACGATCAAGCTGCTTTCGATCTGCGAGCGGGTCACGACCGAAGACGGGCAGGAGCGGGTTTCGGCTCGGGTCTATCCGGCGCTGGTGCCGCTGACGCATCCGCTGGCCACGGTCAACGGCGCGTTCAACGCGGTGGTGGTGGAGGCCAAGGCAGCCGGCCGGCTGATGTTCTACGGCCAGGGTGCGGGCGGGACGCCCACGGCGTCCGCCGTGATGGGCGACGTGGTGATGGCCGCCCGCAACCGGGTGCAGGGCGGCCGCGCGCCGCGTGAATCGAAGTACGCCCATTTGCCGATCTCGCCGATGGGTTTGATCACGACGAGGTACTACGTCAGCATGTACGTCGCAGACCGGCCGGGTGTATTGGCGACGGTCGCAGCCGAATTCGCAAAGCGGGAGGTGAGCATCGCGGAAGTCCGCCAGGAAGGCGTCGTCGACGAGGGGGGGCAGCGGGTCAGTGCCCGCGTCGTCGTCGTCACCCATACGGCCAGCGATGCTGCGCTGTCGGAGACCGTGACGGCGCTGGCCGGGCTGGATGTGGTGCAGAACGTTGCGAGCGTCCTGCGATTGGAAGGAAACAGCGAATGAGTGCGACCAAGGCGGCGGTGCACCATCGGTGGCCGGGACTGATCGCCGCCTACCGCGACCGCCTGCCGGTCGGCGACGACTGGACCCCGGTCACGCTGCTCGAGGGCGGCACGCCGCTCCTGCGTGCGACGAGGCTGTCCGAGTTGACCGGCTGCACAGTGCATCTCAAGGTCGAAGGCGCTAACCCTACGGGCTCGTTCAAGGACCGCGGCATGACCATGGCCGTGACTGACGCGTTGGCCCGGGGGCAGCACGCGGTGCTGTGCGCCTCGACCGGCAACACCTCGGCATCGGCGGCGGCATACGCGGCGTGTGGCGGAATCACCTGTGCCGTGCTGGTTCCGCAGGGCAAGATCGCGATGGGCAAGCTCGCCCAAGCCGTCATGCACGGTGCCAAGATCATCCAAGTCGACGGCAACTTCGACGACTGCCTCGAGTTGGCCCGCAAGACGACCGCCGATTTCCCGACGGTCGCGCTGGTGAACTCGGTCAACCCGGTGCGCATCGAGGGACAGAAGACCGCCGCGTTCGAGATCGTCGACGTGCTGGGCACCGCGCCCGATGTGCATTCGCTGCCGGTCGGCAACGCCGGCAACATCACCGCGTATTGGCGCGGGTATACCGAGTACCACCGTGACGGTCTGTGCGACCGGCTGCCCAGAATGCTGGGCACGCAGGCCGCCGGCGCTGCACCGCTTGTCCTCGGCGAACCCGTCAAGGAACCGGAGACCATCGCCACGGCCATCCGCATCGGCTCCCCGGCGTCATGGGGTCCTGCGGTCGAGGCTCAACAGCAGTCCAACGGACGCTTCGTGGCGGCCACCGACGAGGAAATTCTGGCGGCCTATCACTTGGTGGCGCGCAGCGAAGGGGTGTTCGTCGAGCCCGCGTCGGCGGCCAGCATCGCGGGACTGCTGAAGTCGGTGGAAGACGGCTGGGTCCCGCGGGGGTCCACGGTGGTGTGCACGGTCACCGGGAACGGGCTGAAGGATCCCGACACCGCGCTGAAGGACATGCCGACGGTGTCGGCCATCCCGGTGGATCCGTTGGCCGTCGTCGCGAAGCTCGGCTTGGTTTAGCGATGGAGCCCGCGTCGTGATCCAGGCCCTGCCCCCCGGGCTCACCGCCAGCGCCGTGGTGTCGGCCTCGGCGGCGAATTTGGGCCCCGGCTTCGACAGCCTCGGCCTTGCGCTCGGCCTGTACGACGAAATCGTGGTCACGACGATCGATTCCGGCCTGCAGGTCGAGGTCGAAGGTGAAGGGGCCGGCCAGGTCCCGCTCGGCCCGGAGCATCTTGTTGTGCGCGCCGTAGAACGGGGGCTCGCGGCTGCCGGGGCGACGGTTTCCGGGCTGGCGGTGCGCTGTCGCAACGACATACCGCACTCCCGGGGCCTGGGATCGTCGGCCGCGGCTGTGGTTGCCGGGCTCGCCGCCGCGAATGGCGTTCTGACCCAAGCGGGTTGGACCTCGTTGACGATGCCTCAATTGATCCAGCTCGCCTCCGAATTCGAGGGACACCCCGACAACGCGTCGGCGGCCGTACTCGGCGGTGCCGTGGTGTCGTGGACCGAGGAGGCCGGAGGCCGCAGCACATACTCGGCGGTGCCGCTGCGGCTGCATCCCGACATCCGGATCTTCTCGGCGATTCCCGAGGAACGTTCGCTCACGGCGGCTACCCGGGTGCTGCTGCCGGGCCATGTCGACCACGAGGACGCGCGGTTCAACGTCAGCCGCGCCGCGCTGCTGGTCGTCGCGCTGACGGAGCGGCCGGATCTGTTGCTCGCCGCTACCGAGGATGTGCTTCATCAGCCGCAACGCGCGCCGGCGATGCCGACGTCGGCGGAATACCTACGGTTGCTGCGGCGTTGTGCTGTTCCGGCGGCGCTTTCTGGGGCTGGACCAGCGCTTATCGCGCTGACCACCCGGCCGGAACTGCCCGCCGAAGTCCTCGAGTTTGGTGCCGCAAATGGCTTCACCGTCCGCGAGATGTCGGTCGGGAAGGGCGTGCGGTGGACCTCTGACGTCGTTGCGCAGCGCTTACGCCGATGACGACCCGGAGCGGGCTTTCTTGCTTCCCGTCCCGAAGCGGGTTATCCTCGGTGCCGTCCAGCAATCGCAGCTTCTGCCTGCGCCGACAGTAGGACGATCACCAATTCTTCTCGGGGATGACGGTTCGCCTTATGGCGGCGAACCAATGCGATCACCGTTGCAAAGCCGACGGTGGGACATGGGCACTCGGCGGATCGGCTGAGTGCGACAAACCCTTCGTATGACGAGACCTGCGAGGGAGAGAAAGGACATCCGTGACCGATACGGACCTCATAGCGGCTGGTAGTGGCGCCGAAAAGTCGGATCTGCCCGCCACCGCGACACCTGAAATCTCAACTTCGGCGCCCGTGGTCGACCAGGAGCGCGCGCCGCAAGGCGACAGCGCGCTGGCGACCATGGTGCTGCCGGAATTGCGCGCGCTGGCCAACGAGGTCGGCGTCAAAGGCACCTCTGGCATGCGTAAGAACGAGTTGATCGCCGCGATCCGCGAACAGCGCGGGGAGCCTATCGGCAAGGCGCACAACGGAGGAAGCAACGAGACCGACGCCAACGACGGCGGCGGCTCGGGTACCGAGACAAGGATCGAAGACGCGCCGCCGAAAGCGGACGCTGACCAGCCCGAATCCGACGGCTCACCTGAAAAGGCGGACGAGTCGACTGACGAGGACATCAAGCCGCGCAACGGTCAAGGCGGTGACCAGTCCCAAGGCGGTGACCAGCCGGGTGGCCAGAACCGCGGCGACGACGACGGCGGCGACGGCCGGCAGCTCCGGCGGGGCCGGCGATACCGTGACCGCAGGCGCCGGGAACGGGGCGGCGACGGCGGTGGCGGCGGTGGCGGCGAGGCCGAACTGCGCGAAGACGACGTGTTGCAGCCCGTCGCGGGCATCCTGGATGTGCTGGACAACTACGCGTTCGTGCGTACGTCCGGTTACCTGCCCGGCCCGAACGACGTCTACGTGTCGATGAACATGGTCCGCAAGAATGGGTTGCGGCGCGGCGACCACATCACCGGTGCCGTGCGTCTGCCCAAGGACGGCGAGCAGCCCAACCAGCGGCAGAAGTTCAACCCGTTGGTGCGGATAGATGCCGTCAACGGCGGTTCGACCGAGGACGCCAGGAAGCGTCCGGACTTCGGAAAGCTGACGCCGCTGTACCCGAATGAGCGGTTGCGCCTGGAGACCACGACCGACCGGCTGACCACGCGTGTCATTGACCTGATCATGCCGATTGGTAAGGGTCAGCGTGCGCTGATCGTGTCTCCGCCGAAAGCGGGGAAGACGACGATCCTGCAGGACATCGCGAATGCGATCACCCGCAACAACCCCGAATGCCATCTCATGGTGGTGCTGGTCGACGAGCGCCCTGAGGAAGTTACCGACATGACGCGCTCGGTGAAGGGTGAGGTCATCGCCTCGACTTTCGACCGTCCGCCGTCGGACCACACGACGGTCGCCGAATTGGCGATCGAACGGGCCAAGCGCCTCGTCGAGCAGGGCAAGGACGTCGTCGTGCTGCTCGACTCGATCACCCGACTGGGTCGCGCGTACAACAACGCGTCGCCGGCCTCGGGCCGCATTCTGTCCGGTGGTGTCGACTCGACCGCGCTGTATCCGCCCAAGCGGTTCCTCGGTGCGGCGCGCAACATCGAGGAGGGCGGTTCACTGACGATCGTCGCGACCGCGATGGTGGAGACCGGGTCGACCGGTGACACGGTGATCTTCGAGGAATTTAAGGGCACCGGCAACGCCGAGCTGAAGCTGGACCGCAAGATCTCCGAGCGCCGGGTGTTCCCGGCCGTCGACGTCAACCCGTCGGGTACGCGTAAGGACGAGCTGTTGCTCTCGCCCGATGAATTTGCGATCGTGCACAAGCTGCGCAGGGTGCTGTCGGGCCTCGACTCGCATCAAGCCATCGACCTGCTGATGTCGCAGTTGCGCAAGACGAAGAACAACTACGAGTTCCTGGTTCAGGTTTCCAAGAACGCGCCTGGCCCGGTGAACGAGGAGTTCGCCTCCTAACCGGTGGAGGCAACGGCCGTCCTGCCGCACAACGAGGCGGCCGTTGCTATTCGGATCTCTAGTAGGGGCCGATACCGACGATCGGAATCCAGACCCCGAACAACCAGATCCCCCAGCCGTGGAAGTTGTCGTCCCACACCGGTGTGGCGTTGTAGCCCCAGTAGTTGATCGGATGCGGGTTCACCCACGGGGGCGGCCCGGACCACTGCGCCGCTGGCGGCGGGCCCCAGAAGCCCCACGGCGGCATGTCCCCGTCTCGCCACCATTTGCCGGGGCGACCCCGCCACCAGTCCACGTTGCCGACGTTCCAGTCCTGGTCGTGGTTGTTCCAGTTGTCAGCGCGGTTCCAGTCGCCGTTCCCGGGGCCCTGGCCCGGGCCGGCGTTCCATCCTGGGCCTCTTGAGCCCTGTGGTCCGGGCTGGCAGTTGAAGTCGCGGCCGCACTGTCCCGGATCCGTTGGGATAGGCGTGCCGGGGTAGGCACTCGCCAGGCCGGCGCCACCCACGCCGAGAGCGCCGACGCCCAGCGCGCTCGCGATCGTTGCGGTAGCCAACACATTCTTCAGTTTCACGTGTCCTCCTGTTTGCGACCCCGTCGAATCGCCCCGGACCGGGTCCGAAGCTGGCATGTTTGATTGTTGAGTGCGCTTCACGGCAGCCACGCCGTTCACCGGCTGCTATGCCGAGAAGACGGGTCGTGCCCACCGCACCGTTGCCCGTGAGACCGGCCCGTGACCCCCCAACGCGTCTATCGGAGCCAGTAATCTGAGCGTTACGGCCCCGGAATAGCGGCGCCGCCAGGGGCGTTTCGCATTGACGGCGGCTGACCTGGCATAATCGATAGCCGACCCCTCGGTCCCGGTTCACGTCTGTTGCTCGCAGGTCATGCGCAGGCGACCCGGCGGCCACGAATGAAGAGGACACCATGAAATCGGGTATTCACCCTGACTACGTCGAAACGACGGTGCACTGCGGTTGCGGCAACACGTTCACCACCCGCAGCACGAAAAAGAGCGGACAGATCGCCGTGGAGGTCTGCTCGCAATGCCACCCGTTCTATACGGGCAAGCAGAAGATTCTCGACAGCGGTGGCCGCGTTGCGCGCTTCGAGAAGCGCTACGGCAAGCGCAAGGGCGCCTCGGACGAGAAGGCCGGCGCCGACAAGTAGCTGCGTATCCGACGCCCGATCTGTCGCCGGGTTCTCGTCCGTAGTGCGAGCACCCATCACAGGCGCAGAGCGGGCGTCGGTTCGCGTTCGGGGAAGATCTTGTTGGCGCATCGAGGGAGGTGACGACAGTGGCGCAGGGCAATGGTGCAGGCGCCGGCGCTCCGATGATCGACGCGCTGCTCGGTGAGCACGCCGACCTCGAGCGTCGCCTGTCCGACCCCGAGCTGCACGCCGATCAGGGCGCGGCCCGCAAGGTTGGGCGTCGGTTCGCACAGCTCGCGCCGATAGTGGCGGCCTACCGCAAGCTCCAGACCGCCCGCGGCGACCTCGAGGCGGCACGGGAGCTGGTGGCTGACGACGAGTCGTTCGCCGCCGAGGTCAGCGAGCTCGAAACGCAGGTCGACGAACTCGACACCCAGTTGACCGAGATGCTGGCGCCGCGGGATCCGCACGACGCCGACGACATCGTCCTGGAGGTCAAGTCGGGCGAAGGCGGCGAGGAGTCAGCGCTGTTCGCCGCCGACCTCGCCCGGATGTACATCCGCTACGCCGAGCGGCACGGGTGGACCGTCACAGTGCTCGACGAGACGACGTCGGACCTCGGCGGCTACAAGGAGGCCACGCTGTCGATCGCGAGCAAGGGCGATTCGGCCGACGGAGTGTGGTCCAGGCTGAAGTTCGAAGGCGGCGTTCACCGGGTGCAGCGTGTGCCGGTCACCGAGTCGCAGGGCCGGGTGCACACGTCCGCGGCGGGCGTGCTGGTGTATCCGGAGCCCGAGGAGGTCGGCCAGGTGGAGATCGACGAGTCCGACCTGCGCATCGACGTGTACCGGTCGTCGGGCAAGGGCGGCCAGGGTGTGAACACCACCGACTCGGCCGTGCGAATCACCCACCTACCCACCGGGATCGTCGTCACCTGCCAGAACGAGCGGTCACAACTTCAGAACAAGACTCGCGCGCTGCAGGTCCTCGCCGCGCGGCTGCAGTTGTTGGCCGAGGAGCAGGCTCTCGCGGATGCGTCGGCGGACCGGGCGAGCCAGATCCGCACCGTGGATCGCAGTGAACGCATCCGCACGTACAACTTCCCGGAGAACCGGATCACCGATCATCGCATCGGGTACAAGGCGCACAATTTGGATCAGGTGCTTGACGGCGATCTGGACGCAATGTTCGACGCACTTGCGGTCGCCGACAAGCAATCTCGACTGCAGCAGGCATGATGACGCGGCTGCGGCAGGCGATCGACGAGGCCACTCGGGTGCTGACCGAGGCCAGCGTCACATCTGCGCGGATCGACGCCGAGCAGCTGGCCGCGCATGCGGCGGGCACCGACCGTGGCCGGCTGGCGCTCCTCGACTTTGTCGGCGACGATTTCTTCAGCCGGTACGCGGAGCTGATCGCTGCCCGCGCCAAGCGAATTCCGTTGCAACACCTCACCGGAACGGCGGCCTTCGGACCGCTCAACCTCGACGTCGGGCCCGGTGTCTTCATTCCCCGGCCGGAGACCGAAGCCCTTCTCGAATGGGCGGCGGCGCAGCAGCTGCCCGCTGAACCGTTGATCGTCGATCTGTGCACCGGATCCGGGGCGCTCGCCGCGGCGCTGGCCCGGCATGAGCCGGCGGCGCGGGTGATCGGTGTCGACATCTCCGCCCACGCGATGGCGTACGCCCACCGCAACACCGTGGGTACGTCGGTCGAGCTGCGAGTCGGCGATGTCTGCGATTCGGGGCTGTTCTATGATCTCGACGGACGTGTCGATCTCGTCGTTGCCAATCCGCCCTATCTGCCTGACGACGCCGAGCTGGAACCCGAAGTCGCAGAACATGATCCACCCCAGGCCCTGTTCGGCGGCCCGGATGGCACTTCGTTCGTCCCGGCGATCTCGGCGCTCGCCGGCCGCTGGCTCGTGCGTGGCGGGCTGCTCGCCGTCGAGCATGACGACGCCGCGTCCGCGGTTGTTGTCTTATTGTTGCGGCGTACCAGCTTGTTTGAGGAGGTCGTGGCGCACACCGACCTTGCCGGACAGCCTCGTTTCGTGACCGCCCGCAGGAAGATTGCACCGTGACACAGACTTTCGACACCACCGATGAAGCTCAGCGCTCGGCGGGCATCGCGTCGGCCGTCAGTGCGGTGAAGGATGGACGGCTGGTCGTGCTGCCGACCGACACGGTGTACGGCGTCGGTGCCGACGCGTTCGACCCGGCCGCGGTCACGACACTGCTCGCGGCGAAGGGCCGAGGCCGCGACATGCCGGTGCCCGTTCTCGTCGGCTCGTGGCAGACGATCGACGGCCTGGCCTTCGCCGTCCCCGAGGCCGCGCGCGAGCTCATCCATGCGTTCTGGCCGGGCGCGCTGAGCATTGTTGTCCAGCAGGCGCCGTCGCTGCAGTGGGATCTCGGGGAGGGCCATGGCGCGGTGATGGTGCGGATGCCGTTGCATCCCGTGGCGATCGAGTTGCTGCGCGAGGTCGGCCCGATGGCGGTGTCGAGCGCGAACATCTCCGGTCGCCCACCGGCGGTCACCGCCGACGACGCCCGTCGTCAGCTCGGCGAGCTCGTGGCGGTGTACCTCGACGCCGGGCCGTCGCAACAGCAGGCCGCGTCCACGATCGTCGACCTCACCGGGCTGAGCCCGCGCATCCTCCGCGACGGGCCTGTCAGTACTGCCGAGATCGCCACCGTGCTCGGCCTCGAGGCCGACACGCTCACGGCCTAATGGGGATTGATCGGCGTGCCGTTGAGGGGGTCATCGCCGCTATCGAGGGATGCTGATCACCGAGCCGCCGGCCGGTGAGCACTTCTGCGGCCTGGAGTGTGTGTCGATTCCTAGCGCTAGATCGTGCCCCGGCTGGTTGGTGAGGTCGCCTGTAGCGCTGATGGGATGTCGTGCCGGAAGAGCACTGATCCATTAGGTTGCCGCCGGGTGTCCTCAGGCTTGAAATAGGTTGATCGACAGGCGATTTGAGGAGGGCGGTGGTTCATGATTTTCGTGGGCGATGACTGGGCAGAAGACCATGTGCGACGTGTATCTGATGGATGAGGCCGGGAAGCGGTTGGCGGCGCGGCGGCTGTCCGAAGGGCTGGCCGGCATCAGCCAGCTGCATGAGCTGATTGCCGAGCGTGCTGAGGATCCCGGTCAGGTGGTGATCGGTATCGAAACCGATCGGGGCCTGTGGGTGGGCGCCCTGGTTGGGGCGGGCTATCAGGTGTTGGCGATCAACCCGTTGGCGGTGGCCCGCTACCGCGACCGCCACCACGTCTCGGGGGCTAAGTCGGATGCTTCCGATGCCAAGCTGCTGGCTGATCTGGTGCGCACCGACCGGCATAATCACCGCCCGATCGCCGGCGACAGTGCCGATGCCGAGGCGATCAAGGTGCTCGCCCGGGCACATCAGAGCCTGATCTGGTCGCGTACCCGCCACACCAACGCGCTGCGCTCAGCGTTGCGCGAGTACTACCCGACCGCGCTGGTGGCCTTCGAGGACCTGGCTCACGGCGACGCCCTGGGGGTGCTGGACCGTGCCCCCACCCCAGCTGAGGGTGCCCGGCTGAGCCGGCCGGTGATCCAGTCCGCGCTCAAACGCGGTGGCCGTCAACGCAACATCGCTGCCCGCGCCCGCGACATCCGGGCCGCGTTACGCACCGAGCAGCTGGCCGCACCGGCCCCCGTGGCCGCGGCGTTCGCGGCGACAACCCGCGCGGCCGTGGGCATCATCACCGAGCTCAACCGCCAGATCAGCGAGCTCGAGACCAGCCTGGCCGCCCATTTTGAGAAACACCCGGACGCCGACATCTACCGCTCCCTGCCAGGACTTGGTGTCATCCTCGGCGCCCGGGTGCTCGGTGAGTTCGGGGACGACCCGAACAGATACACCGACGCCAAGTCTCGCAAAAACTACGCTGGAACCTCACCTCTAACCATCGCGTCCGGCAAGAAACGCGCAGTGCTGGCCCGCCACGTGCGCAACCGCCGCCTCTATGACGCCCTCGACCAATGGGCCTTCTGCGCGCTGACGACCAGTCCCGGTGCTCGAGCGTTCTATGACCAACATCGCGCCGCCAATCAAACCCACCACCAAGCCCTGCGCGCCCTCGGCAACCGCCTGGTGGGCATCCTGCACGGCTGCCTACGTCACTACACGCGCTACGACGAACACATCGCCTGGGCACACCGCACCCCGGCTGCCGCTTGACTCTTACGAGCCTGGGATGTCTGATATGGGACGCGTTTTGTCAAGTGAGCAGGGTGAAGCGGCGGCCCCAACCGTCGTTGAGGCCGCCGCTTCGTTGACCGGATGAGTTCTTGGTGGTGTCGAGCGTGTCGTATCGACGCGTGTCAAGTCTGATATGCGCGGGTTGGTTACCGCAGGACGGGACTTTCGAGTCGGAGTGGATCGCAGGTCTAGAGATCGAGCGTGAACACATTGCACCGCAACCTGTTTGCTCATAGACATCCTCGCGGGTCACTCCCAGACGCTTGCCGACATCACCGGGTTTTTCAGCCGGACATTTGTGGGGGTCAGTCGTCGAGGACAGCCAGCGACCAGCACCAGCCGGCGAGTTCACGGGCGATCGCCGCGTTGGCGACAACGGAGCGTTTCTTGCGCTTATCGAACCGCGCCCATCGGGCGTGCAAGCGCCTATTCGCGGCCTGTCCGCGCGCCCGGGCTGCCGGTGACGCTGCCTCCCAGCGCCGCCGGAGATCACGTCCCGGCCGATACGGCGCTCGATGATGCCAGGCTGCTTCGATTAGCAGCCGGCGGGCATGGCCGTTGCCGGTCTTGGTGACCCCGCCCAGGGAGCGGGTCGACCCCGAGGAGTACTCGGTGGGCACTAAGCCTCGATCCACCGATTAAATTGCGGGGGTTCGGGGTGTTGATATGAGGAAAGTGCCCTCTGAGCTGGGATGATTGGTGTTGTCTACGCAACAATCGGCCCGAGTTCGGAAAGGCACTTCCGGTGCAAGTGTCGCATAGGTTCGCTGCGGAATCAGCGGTGTTTGATGATGACCATCTCGTGTCGTGTGCCGGTCTGGTGCCGGTGTTGAGCCTGGCCAGCCAGACCGGCTTGCCAGCGCTGCTGGCCGACAAGATCACCATCGCCGAGCCCAGGATCAAATCCGGGTCGGCCAACCCGGCCCCGAAGCTGGCCACGCTGATCGCCGCGATGTGCGCCGGCGCTGACAGCATCGATGACGTCGACCTGGTGCGGTGCGGCGGGATGAAGACCCTGTTCGACGCGGTGTACGCGCCGTCGACGATCGGAACCCTGTTGCGTGAGTTCAGTTTCGGACACGCACGACAACTCGAATCGGTCCTGCGCCATCACCTGGCCAGCCTGTGCGGGCGTGTCGATCTGCTGCCCGGCGCCGACGAGCGGGCATACGTCGATATCGATTCGCTGCTGCGCCCGGTCTACGGACACGCCAAACAAGGCGCCTCCTACGGACACACCAAGATCGCCGGAAAGCAGATCCTGCGCAAGGGACTCTCACCGCTGGTGACCACGGTCAGCACCGAGGCGGGTGCCCCGGTGATCACCGGGGCGCGGCTGCGCGCTGGGCGGGCCAACTCCGGCAAAGGAGCAGCCCGGATGATCGCCCAAGCGGTGAGCACTGCGCGGGCCGCCGGGGGGTGCGGGCAGATCGTGGTCCGCGGCGACTCGGCCTACGGCACCGGCGTCGTCGTGGCGGCGTGCCGCCGAGCCGGTGCACGGTTCTCGCTGGCCGTGACCAAGAACCGTACCGTGGCCGCCGCGATCACCGCCATCGCCGAGGACGCCTGGACCCCGGTGTCCTACCCGGGTGCGATGCGTGATCCCGACACCGGGGAATGGATCTCTGCTGCCGAAGTCGCCGAAACCAGCTACACCGCCTTCGGTTCCACCGCCCATGCGGTGACCGCACGGTTGATCGTGCGCCGCGTCACCGACGCCCGGTTTCCCGACGCGCTGTTCCCGGTCTGGCGGTATCACCCGTTCTTCACCGACACTGACGACCCCGCACCCGCCGCCGATATCGCCCACCGCCGCCACGCCGTCATTGAAACCGTGTTCGCCGACCTGATCGACGGACCGCTGGCCCATATGCCCTCCGGACGCTTCGGCGCGAACTGCGCCTGGATCCTGTGCGCAGCGCTGGCGCACAACCTGCTGCGCGCCGCAGGTGTGCTCGCCGGCGGCGCCAACGCCGTCGCCCGCGGAGCGACCTTACGGCGGCGCATCGTCAACATCCCTGCCCGCCTGGCCCGCCCCCAACGCCGGCCGGTCCTACACCTGCCCTCACACTGGCCATGGGCCAGCGCATGGAAAGCACTGTGGCACAACACTATCAGCTACAACCGACTCCGACACCCACCGCCAGCAGCCACCCCCGCCTGACCACCGCCGCAAGGCCCGACCGGAACGCGACAGGAAATGCTGGGCAGACCAGCAGCTATCTACTGCCCACAGCCAGAACATCCCGATCAGAACAAACCAGCCCACACAGAATCAGTCAGTCCATGGATCGAGGCTAAGCCCAGATAGGCGCCGATCGACCGGCCGCTCAATCGCTGCCAATCCCCGATCTCGGCAGCCAGCCCGAACGCCGTCAGCGTCGAGACCCCGCGCAGGCAGCCCAGCCGACTCACCACCGGGGTGAACACCGAATCTTCGGCCATCTCCGTGATCGCTTGGTCAAGACGACCCCGGCGGTCCAGGGTGGCCAGCATCGCATCGAAAGCCGCGTCATAGGCCACCTGCAAACCTGGCACCTCGAATCGGTGCGTTCGCAACCACAACTCATGCTTGCCGGTCCACGCGTTCCCGCCGTAATAGACGATCCCCTGCCGCAGAAGTAATTTCGACAACCGGTGCCGCGCCGTCATCAAGTCTCCACGGCAGTCCTCACGGGCCCGCACCAGATCCCGCGCCGCCTCCTGCTCGACACTGGGAATCGCCACTTCCACGATCTGGCCCAAATGCAGCAACCGCGCCAGATGTCGAGCATCACGCGCATCTGTCTTGACCCGATCACCTGCCGGGCGTTGCAGCTTCGACGGCGCCGCTACCGAACACTCGATCCCTGCCGCCGCCAGGAACCGGGCCAAACCGAACCCCGTCGGACCGGCCTCATAAACCGCCGCCGGCGGTGCCGGCAGCGACCCGATCCATTCCAGGATCTCTTGATGATTCGGGGTCAACCGGCGCTCGAACAGTTCCCCGGTCGATCGATCCAACCCACACGCCACCACCGATCGTGCGTGCACATCCAAGCCGACACTCGTACGATGAATTTCCACTGGGGCCTCCCACATCTTGTGGCTCTACCGGCCAGGACCACTTCCTGACGGCAACCCACGTTCACATGTGAGTGGGGCCCCAGCCCCCCATACGGTCTAGCGCGCGCGCCGAGCCTGTGAAACACGTGGTCGGCCGCCATCGGGGAGTGCCGTGAGAAGTCGCCGTGGCACCGAGGGTCGACCTGCCGCAGGTCAGTGGTCAGCTGCACACCAGGTTCGTCAAGTACGGTTCATCCAGTGGTGAGCGAAGCAGCGAGTTTGGCCGACGGTGTGCTCGCCCTCTCCGAGCGAGGCGCGGGTGTTCCGCTGCGCGAGCTGGCGCTCGTCGGGTTGACCGCCGCGATCATCACGTATTTCTGCACCGGGTGGGTTCGTGTGCTTGCCACCCGGCTGGGCGCCGTCGCGATCCCCCGCGAACGTGACGTGCACGTGCAGGCGACGCCGCGGATGGGCGGGTTGGCGATGTACATCGGCGTGCTGGCGGCGGTGCTGCTCGCATCGCAACTACCGGCGCTGACGCGGGGTTTCGTCTATTCCTCGGGTATGCCCGCGGTGCTCGTCGCCGGCGGAATCATCATGGGTATCGGGCTGATCGACGACAAGTGGGGTCTTGACGCGCTGACGAAGTTCGCCGGTCAGATCACCGCGGCCAGCGTGCTTGTGACGATGGGCGTGGCATGGAGCGTCCTTTACATCCCCGTCGGCGGAGTCGGCACGATCGTGCTCGACCAGGTCTCGTCCATCCTCCTGACGCTCGCGCTCACGGTCGCAATCGTCAACGCGATGAACTTCGTCGACGGGCTCGACGGCCTGGCCGCCGGGCTGGGGTTGATCACGGCGTCGGCGATATGCATCTTCTCGGTAGGTTTGCTGCGCGACCACGGCGGCGATGTGCTGTTCTACCCGCCCGCGGTGATCTCGGTCGTGCTGGCCGGCGCTTGTCTGGGCTTTCTGCCACATAATTTCCATCGGGCACGGATATTCATGGGCGATTCGGGCTCGATGCTCATCGGACTGATGCTGGCAGCGGCTTCCACCACCGCGGCCGGACCGATCTCGCAGAATGCCTACGGAGCCCGCGACGTGTTCGCTCTGCTGTCGCCGTTCCTTCTCGTCGTGGCTGTCATGTTCGTGCCGATGCTCGACCTGCTGCTCGCGATAGTCCGCCGCACGCGGGCAGGTCGCAGCGCGTTCAGCCCCGACAAGATGCATTTGCACCATCGGCTACTGCAGATCGGCCACTCACACCGGCGCGTAGTGCTACTGATCTACCTGTGGGTCGGCATCGTCGCATTCGGGACAGCGAGCACGATCTTCTTCGACCCGCGCTACGCCGGCGCGGTGATGCTCGCGGCGATTGTGGTCGCGATCGTGGTGACCGTGATCCCGTTGTTGCGTCGCGGCGAGGAGCTGTACGACGACAAGTAGTAGGTAGCCGTTTTGGGCTGCCACCATGTGGTACGGTGCTGGTAGAACCCGAAAGTACCACCGCGGGTTGCCGGCCCCCCGGCTCGTCGGAGTCGCCTCCGACGAGCCGAGAACGACCGACATAGGGAGATGTCCCTTGGGTGACTCCAGCGCGCATGTCGCCCTCCGATACGCTCGGCGGGCCCCATGGGAATCGGCCAGGCATCTTCCAGTAACGCGGGATTGAGGTAGCAAGGTGACGACGCCAGCGCAGGACGCGCCGTTGGTGTTTCCCTCGGTTGCATTTCGCCCATTCCGGCTGTCCCTCATCTGCGTTGCCCTCACCGCTGTGGCGGTGGCCGCAGCCGCGTTGTTAGGTAACGCATGGTTCGGGTTGTTCTTCGGTGTCGGGCTTGGTCTGGGTTTGCTCAACGCGCTCCTGGTGCAGCGTTCGGTCGAGTCGATCACCGCCGAGGCGCATCCGCTCAAGCGCAAGATGGCGCTGAACTCTGCCATGAGGCTTCTGGTCATCACGGTGATCGGCTTGACGATCGCGTTCGTGTTCCGGCCCACGGGGTTGGGTGTGGTGTTCGGGTTGGCGCTGTTTCAGGTGCTCCTGGTGCTGACGACGGCATTGCCGGTGATGAACGCGCTGCGCAAACCGGCAGACGGTGAGAAGGAAGGGAGTGGCACGACATCATGACCGAGACCCTCCTCGCCGAGACCGCTATCGAAGTCGGCCACCACGAGCAGGCGAACTGGTTTGGCCTGACCGTCAACACCGACACCGTCCTTGCCACGGCGATCGCGGCCGTGATCGTGCTCGTGCTGGCCTTTTTCCTGCGCGCGAAGGTCACGTCATCGGGTGTGCCCAACGGTGTGCAGCTGTTCTTTGAGGCGATCACCGTGCAGATGCGCGACCAGATCGAAACGACGATCGGCTTACGTGTCGCCCCGTTCGTGCTACCGCTCGCAGTGACGCTGTTTGTGTTCATCTTGATCGCGAACTGGCTCTCGGTGCTGCCCGTTCAGTACACGAAGGACGGCGTGACTCACGAGTTGCTCAAACCGCCGGCGTCCGATATCAACTTCGTGCTGGCGCTGGCCTTGTTCGTGTTCGTGGCCTACCACGCCGCTGGCATCTGGCGGCGCGGCCCCATCGGGTACCCCGTCAAGCTCCTCAAGGGCCACGTCGCGTTCCTGGCGCCGATCAACCTCGTCGAAGAGCTGGCTAAGCCAATCTCGTTGTCGCTGCGACTTTTCGGCAATATGTTCGCGGGCGGCATCCTGGTGGCTCTGATAGCGCTGTTCCCGGCCTACATCATGTGGTTGCCCAACGCGATCTGGAAGAGTTTCGACCTGTTCGTTGGCGCTATCCAGGCGTTCATCTTCGCCCTGCTGACCATTTTGTACTTCAGCCAGTCAATGGAGCTTGAGGAGCATGACGACTGAAATCCCAGACGTTCACCACCCGGTATGACCAGTCCTGGTAGGTCCGCTACCAGTTATCAAGGAGGATAGGAATGAATCCCACAATCGCTGCCGGCGCTCTCATCGGCGGTGGGTTGATCATGGCCGGCGGCGCTATTGGCGCCGGCATCGGTGACGGTATCGCCGGTAACGCTCTGATCTCCGGCATTGCGCGGCAGCCCGAAGCCCAGGGCCGACTGTTCACTCCGTTCTTCATCACGGTGGGTCTGGTTGAGGCCGCCTACTTCATCAACCTGGCGTTCATGGCGCTGTTCGTGTTCGCCACCCCGGTCAAGTAGTTCGTCGCAATGGGTGACCCGAGCATGACGGTCGTTGCGGCAGGGGAAGGCGGGACCAACAACTTCCTCGTCCCCAACGGCACGTTCTTCGTCGTGCTGCTCATCTTCTTGATCGTGCTCGGCGTGATCGGTACGTTCGTCGTGCCGCCGATCATGAAGGTGCTGCGCGAGCGCGATGAGATGGTCGCCAAAACCATTCAGAACAACCGGGAAGCGGACAAGCAGTTCGCCGGCGCCGAGGCCGACTACGAGGCGGCGATGGCCCGTGCTCGTCGCGAAGCATCCACTGTCCGCGACGAGGCACGGGCTGACGGCCGCAAGGTCCTCGAGGACATGAAGGGGCGCGCCTCCGAGGTGTCGGCCTTGGCGTTGCAGAAGGCGGGCCAAGAGCTCAAGCAGCAGGCCGACGGGATCACCGCCGGCTTGCAAACGTCGATGGAAACGCTGGCTGCGACATTGGCCGAGCGCGTGGTGGGTGTCGACGTCGGGCGCCCAGCCGCAGCTAGAACCTCGGCGGCGGGGCGGTAGTTCATGTCGACGTTCCTTGGCCAACTGGGTGGGTTTGCGCTGATCGTATGGCTGGTGTGGCGCTATGTCGTTCCGCCGGTGCGAAAGCTGATGACCGACCGCCAGGAGGCGGTTCGCAAACAACTCGAGGACAACGCATCCGCCGCGAAACGGCTGGTGGAAGCCACGCAAGCCCATGAGAAGGCGCTGCGTGAGGCCGACGGGGAGGCGAAGGCAGTCGTCGAGGAAGCTCACGCCGACGCCAAGAGCATCGCCGAACATCTGCGCGCGCAGGCTCACGCTGAGGTCGAACGCGTCAACATCCAAGGCCAGCAGCATATTCAGCTGTTGCGCGCGCAGTTCATTCGCCAGCTGCGCCAGGACCTGGGCGTCGAAGCGCTGGGCCGTGCCGGCGAACTGGTGCGCGAGCACGTCTCTGACCCCGATGCGAGATCGGCGACCATCGACCGCTTCCTCGACGACCTCGACGCGATGGCGCCTACGAGCATCACCATCGATGACCCGGCAACGGCGAAGCTACGCACGGCCAGCCGGGAGTCGCTCACCGAGTTGGTCACGCGGTTCGAAGCAGTCGCGGCCAACCTCGACGAGTCGCAATTGACAAGTCTGGCTGACGATTTGGCTGCTGCCACCAAGTTGTTGAGCCGCGAAACGATTCTGACGAGGCATCTGGCGGACCCGTCTGACGATCCGGCACCCAAGCTGCGGTTGTTGGAGTCGTTGCTGCACGGACAGGTCGGTGATCCGGCGCTCGAGATCCTCAAGGCGGCAGTGTCGGGACGGTGGTCATCCGATGCGAACCTGGTCGACGCCGTCGAGCATGCCGCGCGGCTGGCACTGCTGGTCCGCGCAGAGCGTGGCGGCCACGCCGACGAGGTCGAGGACCAGCTGTTCTTTTTCGGCCGCATTCTCGACGGGGAGCCGCAACTGTCGACTTTGCTGAGCGATTACTCCCAGCCGATGGCTGGTCGTGTCGGGCTGCTTAAGAACGTGCTCAACGGCAGCCGGGGTGTGAATCCCACTACCGAAGCGTTGCTGTCGCAGACCGTCGAACTGCTCCGCGGTGGCCGAGCCGATGAATCCGTTGGCGCGCTGGCGCAGTTGGCTGTCGCGCGGCGCGGCGAGGTCGTTGCGAACTGCAGCGCAGCCGCGGAACTGACCGGCGCTCAGCGCAATCGGCTCGCGCAGGTGCTCGGCCGCATCTACGGGCGCCCGGTATCCGTGCAACTGCAAATCGACCCCAAGTTGTTGGGAGGTCTTACGATCTCCTTGAGCGACGACGTGATCGACGGAACGCTGTCGTCGCGGTTGGCGGCGGCCCGGAATCGGTTGCCCGACTGAAATTTCATAGCGAGTAGAGATCCACACCGAAGGCAGGAAGACGAAAAGCCATGGCAGAGTTGACGATTTCTCCCGATGACATTCAGGGTGCGATCGAGGAGTACGTCTCCAGCTTCACCGCCGACACGGTGCGTGAGGAGGTCGGCACCGTCATCGACGCCGGCGACGGCATCGCGCACGTCGAGGGGTTGCCCTCCGTGATGACGCAGGAACTGCTCGAATTCGAGGGCGGGGTGCTCGGCGTGGCCCTGAACCTCGACGAGCACGACATCGGTGCGGTTATTCTCGGCGATTCCGAAAAGCTCGGGGAGGGTCAGCAGGTAAAGCGCACCGGTGAGGTGCTGTCGGTCCCGGTCGGGGATAAGTTCCTGGGCCGCGTGGTCAATCCGCTCGGGCATCCGATCGACGGCCGCGGCGACATCGAGGCGGAGACCCGTCGCGCGTTGGAGGTTCAGGCCCCGTCGGTGGTGCAGCGCCAGGGCGTCAAGGAGCCGTTGCAGACCGGCATCAAGGCGATCGACTCGCAGACTCCGATCGGCCGTGGCCAGCGCCAGCTGATCATCGGCGACCGCAAGACCGGCAAGACCTCGATCTGTGTTGACACCATCCTCAACCAGCGGCAGAACTGGGAGACCGGCGATCCCAACCAGCAGGTGCGTTGCGTCTACATCGCGATCGGTCAGAAGGGCACCACGATCGCCAGCGTGCACAATGCGCTGGACGAGGGTGGCGCGATGGATTACACCACCATCGTCGCCGCCCCCGCATCGGACTCTGCGGGCTTCAAATGGCTTGCGCCGTACACCGGTTCGGCAATCGGCCAGCACTGGATGTACGCCGGCAAGCACGTGCTGATCGTCTTCGACGACCTGAGCAAGCAGGCCGAGGCATACCGTGCGATCTCGCTGCTGCTGCGCCGGCCGCCGGGTCGTGAGGCGTATCCGGGCGACGTGTTCTATCTGCACTCGCGGCTCTTGGAGCGCTGCGCCAAGCTGTCCGACGAGCTGGGCGCCGGCTCGATGACCGGGTTGCCGATCATCGAGACCAAGGCCAACGACATCTCGGCCTACATTCCCACCAACGTCATCTCGATCACCGACGGCCAGTGCTTCCTGGAGAGCGACCTGTTCAACCAGGGCGTGCGCCCGGCGATCAACGTCGGCGTGTCGGTGTCGCGCGTCGGCGGCGCCGCTCAGATCAAGGCAATGAAAGAGGTCGCCGGGTCGCTGCGGTTGGACCTGTCTCAGTATCGGGAGCTGGAGGCGTTCGCTGCGTTCGCGTCCGATCTGGACGAGAACTCCCGCAAGCAGTTGGACCGTGGTGCGCGGCTTGTGGAGCTGCTCAAACAGCCTCAGCATCAACCGATGCCGGTCGAAGAACAGGTGGTGGCGATCTTCCTCGGAACGAAGGGGCACCTGGACTCCGTCCCGGTCGAGGACGTCAGGCGGTTCGAGACCGAGTTCCTCGATCACATGCGTGCGGCCCACGATGAGATCCTCGTGGAGATCCGGGAAACCAAGCAGCTGCCCGAGGCGACCGAGGACAAGCTGGCCGACGTGATCAACCAGTTCAAGAAGGGCTTCGCCACGTCTGATGGCAGCTCGGCGGTTCCCGACGAGCACATCGGCGCGATGGACGAAAAGGACGTCGAGAAGGAATCGGTCAAGGTGCGCAAGCCCGCGCCGCCGGAGAAGAAGAGCTAGGTGTAAATGGCTGCCACACTTCGGGAGTTACGCGGGCGGATCCGGTCAGCCGGGGCGATTAAGAAGATCACGAAGGCCCAGGAGCTGATCGCGACGTCGCGCATCGCCAGGGCGCAGGCCCGGGTCGTAGCCGCCCGTCCTTATGCCCTCGAGATCACCAAAATGCTGACCAATCTGGCCCAGGAGTCCGCGCTGGACCATCCGCTGCTGGTCGCGCGCGAGGAGCCCAAGCGTGCCGCGGTGTTGGTGGTGTCGTCGGACCGCGGGCTGTGCGGCGCCTACAACGCCAACGTGTTCCGGCAGTCCGAGCAGCTGTTCTCGCTGCTGCGCCAGGAGGGTAAGACTCCGATCCTCTACGTTGTCGGGCGTAAGGCGCTGGCCTACTTCAGTTTCCGCAACTGGACGGTCACCGGGTCGTGGACCGGCTTTTCGGAGAAGCCGGCCTACGCGAACGCCGAGGAGATCGCCGCGACGCTGGTCGACGCGTTCCTGGCGGGGGCGGACGACGAAGGTGACGATCCCGGTCCGGACGGTGTTCTCGGCGTCGACGAACTCCATATCGTGTTCACCGAGTTCAAGACGATGCTGTCGCAAACCGCATTGCCGCTCCGCATCGCACCCATGGTGGTCGAGTACGTCGAGGAAGACACCGGACCGCACACGTTGTTCTCGTTCGAGCCGGACGCGACAGCGTTGTTCGAATCGCTTCTGCCACGGTATGTCACCACTCGGATTTTCGCCGCGCTGCTCGAGTCCGCGGCGTCCGAGTCGGCGTCCCGCAGACGCGCGATGAAGTCGGCCAGCGACAACGCTGACGATCTCATCAAGGATTTGACTCTGCAGGCTAACCGCGAACGTCAGTCCCAGATCACTCAGGAAATCAGCGAAATCGTCGGTGGCGCGAACGCGTTGGCCGACGCCAAGTAGGACGCATAGGAGCGAAGAAGACATGACCGTAACCGCTGAACGGCAGTCCACCAAGGCGGGCAAGGACACCAACGGCCGGGTCGTGCGCGTCACCGGCCCGGTGGTCGATGTGGAATTCCCCCGCGGCGCCTTGCCGGCACTGTTCAACGCGCTGCACACCGACATCTCGTTCTCCGAACTCGCCAAGACGTTGACCCTGGAGGTGGCCCTGCATCTCGGCGACAGCCTGGTGCGCTGCATCTCGTTGCAGCCGACCGACGGCCTGGTGCGGGGCGCGGAAGTCGTCGACACCGGAGCGTCGATCTCTGTACCGGTCGGCGATGGCGTCAAGGGCCATGTGTTCAATGCGCTCGGCGACTGCCTCGATGAGCCGGGATACGGTTCCGACCTCGCGCGCTGGCCGATTCACCGCAAGCCGCCGGCGTTCGACGAGCTCGAACCGCGGACCGAGATGCTGGAAACGGGGCTGAAGGTCGTCGACCTGCTGACGCCCTACGTGCGCGGCGGCAAGATCGCGCTGTTTGGTGGTGCTGGCGTCGGCAAGACCGTGTTGATCCAGGAGATGATTAACCGCATCGCGCGTAACTTCGGCGGGACATCGGTCTTCGCTGGTGTGGGGGAACGGACTCGCGAGGGTAACGACCTTTGGGTCGAGCTTGCCGATGCGAACGTGCTGAAGGACACCGCGCTGGTTTTCGGACAGATGGACGAGCCGCCCGGCACCCGCATGAGGGTGGCATTGTCGGCCCTGACCATGGCCGAGTTCTTCCGCGACGAACAGAGCCAGGACGTGTTGCTGTTCATCGACAACATCTTCCGGTTCACACAGGCCGGCTCCGAGGTATCGACGCTTCTTGGCCGCATGCCCTCGGCGGTGGGATACCAGCCGACGCTCGCCGACGAGATGGGTGAGCTGCAGGAGCGCATCACGTCGACCAGGGGACGGTCGATCACGTCGATGCAGGCGGTGTATGTGCCGGCCGACGACTACACCGACCCCGCCCCGGCGACCACGTTCGCGCACTTGGACGCCACCACCGAGCTGAGCCGGGCGGTGTTCTCCAAGGGCATCTTCCCGGCCGTGGATCCGCTCGCCTCGAGCTCGACGATTCTCGACCCGTCGATCCTGGGCGATGAACACTACCGTGTGGCGCAGGAGGTAATCCGAATCCTGCAGCGCTACAAGGATCTTCAGGATATCATTGCGATCTTGGGTGTTGACGAGCTATCGGAGGAAGACAAGCAGTTGGTCAACCGCGCCCGCCGGATTGAGCGCTTCCTGTCGCAGAACATGATGGCCGCCGAGCAGTTCACCGGGCAGCCGGGTTCCAACGTCCCGTTGAAGGAGACCATTGAGGCGTTCGACCGGCTGTGCAAGGGCGAGTTCGACCATCTGCCGGAGCAGGCATTCTTTTTGATCGGCGGTCTGGAGGACTTGGAGAAGAAGGCGGAGAGCCTCGGTGTCAAGTTTGACGGATCCAAGGAGTAGGCACTGACCATGGCCGATATGAACGTCGACATCGTCGCCGTCGAGCGCGAGATATGGGCGGGGAAGGGCACTTTCGTCTTCACCCGCACCACGTCAGGCGAGATCGGCATCCTGCCGCGGCACATCCCGTTGGTCGCACAACTGGTCGACGATGCGATGGTCCGCGTTGAACGGGAGGGCGAGGACGACCTTCGCATCGCCGTCGACGGCGGCTTCATGTCAGTGACCGATGAGGGAGTCATCATTTTGGCGGAATCGGCCGAATTCGAGTCGGAGATAAACGCCGATCAGGCTAGAACCGACGCCGACTCCGACGATCCCCGGGTCGCCGCGCGCGGTCGAGCCAGGTTGCGCGCGCTAGGCGAAATCGACTAGGAGATCGCCGCCGATGAGCGCGTTGATGGCAATCATGATCGCGCTCATCGCCGTGCTGATGTCTGCCGTGACGGTGCTGACCTATCGGCTGTGGAAACTTCGCCAGGGCGGCACGGCCGCGATCCTGCGCGATATCCCGGCCGTCGGTGGTCACGGTTGGCGCCACGGCGTGATCCGGTACCGGGGAGGCGAAGCCGGCTTCTACCGCCTGTCGAGCCTGCGGTGGTGGCCGGACCGCAGAGTCAGCCGCCGTGGCATCGAGATCGTGTCCCGGCGGGCGCCTCGCGGTGACGAGTTCGACATCATGACCGCTGAGATCACGATCCTCGAATTGCGCGATGCGGGACTGGAACGTCGGCGCGGCTACGAATTGGCGCTCGATCGAGGAGCGCTGACCGCATTCCTGTCCTGGCTCGAGTCGAGGCCGTCGCCTCGCACCCAGCGGCGAGCGATGTAATTTATTGCGGCGCTTGACCGCCAGGTCGCCACAGCACATCTCCGTCCGGATTCGCGACCCTGGACAGAATGAACAACAGATCCGAGAGCCGGTTGAGGTACGTGGCGGGCAGCGGGCTCACGCTGTCCTGGTGTTCTGCCACCGCGGCCCACGCCGAGCGTTCGGCCCGCCGTGTCACTGTGCGCGCGACGTGCAGAAGGGCCGAAAGTGGTGAACCGCCTGGAAGGACAAAGGAGTTGAGGGCGGGCAGCGACTCGTTGTACTCGTCGCACCACGCCTCCAGCCGGTCGATGTAGCTCTGGGTGATGCGCAGCGGCGGATGCTCGGGGTTGTCGACCACTGGCGTCGACAGGTCGGCGCCGGCGTCGAACAGGTCGTTTTGTATCTGGCGCAGTATCCGCGTGATCTGCTCGTCCGGTTCCCCGATCGCGACGGCGGCTCCGATCGCAGCGTTCGCCTCGTCGCAGTCGGCGTACGCCACCAGTCGCGGATCGTTCTTGCTGACCCGCGAGAAGTCGCTCAGACCGGTGGTGCCGTCGTCGCCGGTACGGGTGTATATGCGGGTGAGGTGGACTGCCATGGTCAAACCGTACCGGGCAGACTGACATTGGTAGCGGCGCTGTCTACACTAACCCGCGTGAGCGAGCGCTTTGTGGTGACCGGCGGCAGCCGGTTGGCGGGGGAGGTGGCCGTCACCGGGGCCAAGAACAGCGTGCTCAAGCTGATGGCCGCCGCCTTGCTCGCCGAGGGCACCAGCATTATCACCAATTGCCCGGACATCCTCGACGTCCCGCTGATGGCCGAGGTCTTACGCGGTCTCGGCGCCAACGTGGAGCTGGACGGTTCGGTTGTGCGGGTGACGTCGCCGGACGAGCCGAAGTACGACGCGGACTTCGCTGCGGTCCGTCAGTTCCGGGCATCGGTGTGCGTGCTCGGCCCGCTTGTCGGCCGATGCAAACGGGCCCGGGTGGCGTTGCCGGGCGGCGACGCGATCGGATCGCGGCCGCTCGATATGCACCAGGCCGGCTTGAGACAGTTGGGCGCCAAGTGCAACATCGAGCACGGATGTGTGGTTGCCTCGGCAGATCACTTGCGCGGAGCGGAGATTCAGCTGGAGTTTCCGTCGGTGGGCGCCACCGAGAACATCTTGATGGCTGCGGTGCTGGCCGAGGGTGTGACGACGATTCACAACGCCGCGCGTGAGCCCGACGTGGTCGATCTGTGCACGATGCTCAGCCAGATGGGTGCCGAGATCGAGGGTGCCGGCACACCCACCTTGACGATCACCGGTGTCGAGCGACTTCACCCGGCCGAGCACCGTGTGATCGGCGACCGGATTGTCGCCGCCACGTGGGGCATCGCGGCCGCGATGACGCGCGGAGATATCTCGGTGACCGGGATAGACCCCGCGCACCTACAACTTGTTCTGCACAAGCTGCACGCGGCCGGCGCGACAGTCACCCAGCATGACAACGGTTTCCGCGTGGTGCAGTACGAACGGCCGAAGGCAGTGAACGTCGCGACGCTGCCGTTCCCCGGGTTCCCGACCGACCTGCAGCCGATGGCCATCGGCCTGGCCGCGATCGCCGACGGCACGTCGATGATCACCGAGAACGTGTTCGAGGCTCGGTTCCGATTCGTCGAGGAGATGATCCGGCTGGGCGCTGACGCTCGCACCGACGGTCACCACGCGGTTGTGCGGGGCATCCCGCAGCTTTCCAGCGCGCCGGTGTGGTCGTCGGATATCCGGGCGGGCGCGGGTTTGGTGCTTGCGGGCCTGGTCGCCGACGGCGACACCGAGGTGCACGATGTTTTCCATATCGACCGCGGTTATCCGCTCTTTGTGGAGAATCTGGTCAGTCTGGGCGCCGAAATCGAGCGCGTGAACCCGTAGCAACAAGGCAAGTCAGGGCAGGTTTGACCACTGTCCTGACCCGGCGTATAGTAGCAGGGTTGCCTGTCGAACGGGTGTGTTGTTTGAGAACTCAATAGTGTGTTTGGTGGTTTTTGTTTGTTGTTTGTTTTTGCCGCATCTGGCTGTCCCTGTGGTTGGGTGTGGTTTTTTGTCATGTTTGTGATTTTTGTCAGGTTTTCTTCAAGTGGTTTTTGTTTGGAGAGTTTGATCCTGGCTCAGGACGAACGCTGGCGGCGTGCTTAACACATGCAAGTCGAACGGAAAGGCCCTTTCGGGGGTGCTCGAGTGGCGAACGGGTGAGTAACACGTGGGTGATCTGCCCTGCACTCTGGGATAAGCTTGGGAAACTGGGTCTAATACCGGATAGGACTACGGGCTGCATGGTCTGTGGTGGAAAGCTTTTGCGGTGTGGGATGGGCCCGCGGCCTATCAGCTTGTTGGTGGGGTGATGGCCTACCAAGGCTGCGACGGGTAGCCGGCCTGAGAGGGTGTCCGGCCACACTGGGACTGAGATACGGCCCAGACTCCTACGGGAGGCAGCAGTGGGGAATATTGCACAATGGGCGCAAGCCTGATGCAGCGACGCCGCGTGGGGGATGACGGCCTTCGGGTTGTAAACCTCTTTCACCATCGACGAAGCCTTCGGGTGACGGTAGGTGGAGAAGAAGCACCGGCCAACTACGTGCCAGCAGCCGCGGTAATACGTAGGGTGCGAGCGTTGTCCGGAATTACTGGGCGTAAAGAGCTCGTAGGTGGTTTGTCGCGTTGTTCGTGAAATGCCACAGCTTAACTGTGGGCGTGCGGGCGATACGGGCAGACTGGAGTACTGCAGGGGAGACTGGAATTCCTGGTGTAGCGGTGGAATGCGCAGATATCAGGAGGAACACCGGTGGCGAAGGCGGGTCTCTGGGCAGTAACTGACGCTGAGGAGCGAAAGCGTGGGGAGCGAACAGGATTAGATACCCTGGTAGTCCACGCCGTAAACGGTGGGTACTAGGTGTGGGTTTCCTTCCTTGGGATCCGTGCCGTAGCTAACGCATTAAGTACCCCGCCTGGGGAGTACGGCCGCAAGGCTAAAACTCAAAGGAATTGACGGGGGCCCGCACAAGCGGCGGAGCATGTGGATTAATTCGATGCAACGCGAAGAACCTTACCTGGGTTTGACATGCACAGGACGCATCCAGAGATGGGTGTTCCCTTGTGGCCTGTGTGCAGGTGGTGCATGGCTGTCGTCAGCTCGTGTCGTGAGATGTTGGGTTAAGTCCCGCAACGAGCGCAACCCTTGTCTCATGTTGCCAGCACGTGATGGTGGGGACTCGTGAGAGACTGCCGGGGTCAACTCGGAGGAAGGTGGGGATGACGTCAAGTCATCATGCCCCTTATGTCCAGGGCTTCACACATGCTACAATGGCCGGTACAAAGGGCTGCGATGCCGTGAGGCTTAGCGAATCCTTGTAAAGCCGGTCTCAGTTCGGATCGGGGTCTGCAACTCGACCCCGTGAAGTCGGAGTCGCTAGTAATCGCAGATCAGCAACGCTGCGGTGAATACGTTCCCGGGCCTTGTACACACCGCCCGTCACGTCATGAAAGTCGGTAACACCCGAAGCCCATGGCCTAACCCCGTGTGGGAGGGAGTGGTCGAAGGTGGGATCGGCGATTGGGACGAAGTCGTAACAAGGTAGCCGTACCGGAAGGTGCGGCTGGATCACCTCCTTTCTAAGGAGCACCACGAAAAGGTGTCGGCGTTGTGCTGATGCCGGGCCGTGTGGGAGTTGGTGGCTGTAGTGGCTGCCGGCTGGGTGCGCAACAAGCGTTGATCGGGTCAGGGGTTTTGTGCCCGGTCTGAGAGGCTGCCGACACACTATTGGGCTTTGAGACAGCACACGTGTGGTGTGTGGTGTCGCTCCGCTTTGGTGGTGGGGTGTGGTGTTTGAGTGTTGGATAGTGGTTGCGAGCATCTAGCAAAAACGCATTGTTTGTTTGTGTTTTTGTCGAGTGTTTTTTGTGTGTAAGTGTGTTAGGGCGCATGGTGGATGCCTTGGCATCAGGAGCCGATGAAGGACGTGGGAGGCTGCGATATGCCTCGGGGAGTTGCCAACCGAGCGTTGATCCGAGGATGTCCGAATGGGGAAACCCGGCGCGAGTGATGTCGTGTCACCTGTATCTGAATTCATAGGGTGCAGGAGGGAACGCGGGGAAGTGAAACATCTCAGTACCCGTAGGAACAGAAAACAAGTGTGATTCCGTGAGTAGTGGCGAGCGAAAGCGGAGGATGGCTAAACCGTGCGCATGGGTGACCCGGCGGGGGTTGTGTGTGCGGTGTTGTGGGGCGTTTCTTCTCAGGTCCGCCGGCCTGGGCGGGAGTGATAAACCGTGGTGTTAGCCGAAGTGGCCTGGGATGGTCTGTCGTAGAGGGTGAGAATCCCGTAGGCGAAAACATGGCGGCTCTCGTGGGATGTCCCCGAGTAGCAGCGGGCTCGTGGAATCTGCTGTGAATCTGCCGGGACCACCCGGTAAGCCTGAATACTTCCTGATGACCGATAGCGGATGAGTACCGTGAGGGAATGGTGAAAAGTACCCCGGGAGGGGAGTGAAAGAGTACCTGAAACCGTGTGCCTACGATCCGTCAGAGCCTTCGTCTTTGGGCGTGGGGTGATGGCGTGCCTTTTGAAGAATGAGCCTGCGAGTCAGGGACATGTCGCGAGGTTAACCCGGGTGGGGTAGCCGTAGCGAAAGCGAGTCTGAATAGGGCGTATCCCCGCTTTGGTGGGGTGTAGTGGTGTGTTCTGGACCCGAAGCGGAGTGATCTACCCATGGCCAGGGTGAAGCGCGGGTAAGACCGCGTGGAGGCCCGAACCCACTTAGGTTGAAGACTGAGGGGATGAGTTGTGGGTAGGGGTGAAAGGCCAATCAAACTCCGTGATAGCTGGTTCTCCCCGAAATGCATTTAGGTGCAGCGTTGCGTGGTTCTTGCTGGAGGTAGAGCTACTGGATGGCCGATGGGCCCTACTAGGTTACTGACGTCAGCCAAACTCCGAATGCCGGTAAGACATAGCGTGGCAGTGAGACGGCGGGGGATAAGCTCCGTGCGTCGAGAGGGAAACAGCCCAGATCGCCGGCTAAGGCCCCTAAGCGTGTGCTAAGTGGGAAAGGATGTGCAGTCGCAAAGACAACCAGGAGGTTGGCTTAGAAGCAGCCACCCTTGAAAGAGTGCGTAATAGCTCACTGGTCAAGTGATTGTGCGCCGATAATGTAGCGGGGCTCAAGCACACCGCCGAAGCCGCGGCAACCCGTCAGGGTTGGGTAGGGGAGCGTCCCGCATCCAGCGAAGCCATCGAGTGATCGTGTGGTGGAGGATGCGGGAGTGAGAATGCAGGCATGAGTAGCGATGAGGCAAGTGAGAACCTTGCCCGCCGAATGACCAAGGGTTCCTGGGCCAGGCCAGTCCGCCCAGGGTGAGTCGGGACCTAAGGCGAGGCCGACAGGCGTAGTCGATGGACAACGGGTTGATATTCCCGTACCCGTGTGTGACCGTCCATGCCGAAGCACCGGTACTAACCACCCAAAACCTGTCCGACCGGTCGTCTTCGGATGATCGGGGGGCAGGGGCTGCGTGGGATCTTCGGTGGTAGTAGGTAAGCGATGGGGTGACGCAGGAAGGTAGCCGTACCAGTCAGTGGTAATACTGGGGCAAACCTGTAGCACGGCATCCAGGTAAATCCGGGTGTCACATGTGTGAGAGGTGATGCATAGCCGGATGAGGTGAATTCGGTGATCCTATGCTGCCGAGAAAAGCCTCTAGCGAGGACATGCACGGCCCGTACCCCAAACCGACACAGGTGGTCAGGTAGAGAATACCGAGGCGTACGAGTGAACTATGGTTAAGGAACTCGGCAAAATGCCCCCGTAACTTCGGGAGAAGGGGGGCCCTCCACTGTCAACACCTTCGCGGTGGGCAGCGGTGGGGGGTCGCAGATACCAGTGAGAAGCGACTGTTTACTAAAAACACAGGTCCGTGCGAAGTCGCAAGACGATGTATACGGACTGACGCCTGCCCGGTGCTGGAAGGTTAAGAGGACCTGTTAACCCGTAAGGGTGAAGCGGAGAATTTAAGCCCCAGTAAACGGCGGTGGTAACTATAACCATCCTAAGGTAGCGAAATTCCTTGTCGGGTAAGTTCCGACCTGCACGAATGGCGTAACGACTTCTCAGCTGTCTCAACCATAGACTCGGCGAAATTGCATTACGAGTAAAGATGCTCGTTACGCGCGGCAGGACGAAAAGACCCCGGGACCTTCACTACAACTTGGTATTGGAGTCCGATACGGTTTGTGTAGGATAGGTGGGAGACGAAGAAACACCAACGCCAGTTGGTGCGGAGTCAACGTTGAAATACCACTCTGACCGTATTGGGCCTCTAACCTCGAACCCTGAACCGGGTTCAGGAACAGTGCCTGGTGGGTAGTTTAACTGGGGCGGTTGCCTCCTAAAATGTAACGGAGGCGCCCAAAGGTTCCCTCAACCTGGACGGCAATCAGGTGTCGAGTGCAAGTGCACAAGGGAGCTTGACTGCAAGACGAACATGTCAAGCAGGGACGAAAGTCGGGACTAGTGATCCGGCACCCCCGAGTGGAAGGGGTGTCGCTCAACGGATAAAAGGTACCCCGGGGATAACAGGCTGATCTTCCCCAAGAGTCCATATCGACGGGATGGTTTGGCACCTCGATGTCGGCTCGTCGCATCCTGGGGCTGGAGCAGGTCCCAAGGGTTGGGCTGTTCGCCCATTAAAGCGGCACGCGAGCTGGGTTTAGAACGTCGTGAGACAGTTCGGTCTCTATCCGCCGCGCGCGTCAGAAACCTGAGGAAACCTGTCCCTAGTACGAGAGGACCGGGACGGACGAACCTCTGGTGCACCAGTTGTCCCACCAGGGGCACCGCTGGATAGCCACGTTCGGACAGGATAACCGCTGAAAGCATCTAAGCGGGAAACCTTCTCCAAGACCAGGCTTCTCACCCATTCAAGTGGGATAAGGCCCCCCGCAGACCACGGGATCAATAGACCAGACCTGCACACGCGGCAACGCGCACAGGGAACTGGCACTAACCGGCCGAAAACTTACCCACACGCAACCACACCCAACAACAACCCGCACCCCACCACCAAACACAACTCAACAAAGTTACGGCGGAAATAGCGACAGGGAAACGCCCGGACCCATCCCGAACCCGGAAGCTAAGCCTGCCAGCGCCGATGATACTACCCACCAGGGTGGAAAAGTAGGACACCGCCGAACAACCACTAAAGCCCTGTGCCCCCCAAAACCATTGGGGGGCACAGGCATTTGTGCGTCGCTAGTCGAACAGCGTTGCGGCCGCCGGCTCGCGGCGCTTCTCCAGGTCGAGAAGAGCCTTCTTACGGTCCAATCCGCCGCCATAGCCGGTGAGGCTTCCGCTGGCACCGATCACTCGATGGCACGGCACGATTATCCCAACCGGGTTGCGCCCATTGGCAAGTCCGACCGCGCGAAACGCACCGGGCGAACCGATCTGTGCGGCGATCTCCCCATATGACCGGGTCTTGCCATAGGGGATAGTTTGCAGAGCGGCCCACACGCGTAGCTGAAACTGTGTGCCCGCCAATGCGAGATCGACATCGAAGGTGGTGAGGTCGCCGGCGAAGTAGGCGCCGAGCTGCTCGACGGCATCAGAAAAGGCGTCATCGTCGCGCTCCCAGCCTGCCCGGCTCGGCTCATGCGTTTGACCGACCATCCTGAGGTGGCCAAGCGTGCCATCCCGACCGGCCAATGTCAGCAGGCCGACCGGGCTGTTGACGGTCCGAAAAACTGTCGTGCTCATGCGTTCTCCTTAACAGGCCAATCGTTGACAGGGTGATCCAGGGTTGCCCACAGGTGTTGTGTGGCGTATGACCGCCAGGGACGCCATTTCACGCTGTGGTCGCTCAATGCGCGGGCGTCGGTCGGTAGGCCGAGATGCTTCGCGGCGGCACGGACTCCGCCGTCGGCGACAGGAAATGCGTCGGGATCACCCAACGCGCGCATCGCGATCACCTCGGTGGTCCACGGCCCGACGCCGGGCAGCTCCAGCAGCCGCCGGCGGGCGCGCTGCCAATCGCAACCGGGACCGAGGATCACGGTGCCCTCCGCCAATGCGCCGACGAGCTCGACGATGCTGCGTTGGCGCGACTTTGGCAAGGCCAGAGTGGCGCGATCGAGACCGCCGAGCCGGTCGACCGACGGGAAGATATGCGTCAATTCACCCTCCGGGTCGCAGATCGGTGTGCCATATGCCTCGACGAGACGCGCAGTGTGGGTTCGTGCCGCCTTCATCGACACCTGCTGGTGCATGACCGCCCGTATCGCCAACTCGTGTTCGTCGACCGTGCGGGGGATCCGTTGGCCGGGGTGTTTCGCGACCAACGCGCCGAGATCGGGATCCGCGCCGAGGATGTCGACCACCGCCTCGGGATCAGCGTCGAGGTCGAGCAAGCGGCGACACCGTGCGATAGCCGTGGAGAGGTCGCGAAAATCGTTCAGCCACAACACGCATCGGACATGATCGGGCGTCGGAGACAGGCTGACGATTCCACTGCCCCACGGCAATTCGAGCGTCCGTCGGTAGGCGCCGTTTCGCACCTCCTCGCAACCGGGAACCGCGCCCGCGGCCAGATGCCCGAAGAGCCCCTCGAACGCGAACGGGGTACGTGCCGGTAGCCGCAGCGACACCGTTCCGGTGCCCTCTGTGGCGCCGTTGGCGCCCGCCGAACGGGTGGCCTTCCTGCGGAGGTCGGTGGGGGTGGTGTCGCACACCTCGCGGACCGTGTCGTTGAACTGCCTGATGCTGGAGAAGCCCGCAGCGAACGCGACGTCACCGAACGGCAGTTCTGTCGTCTCTATCAGCACCCTGGCCGTCTGCGTGCGTTGCGCCCGGGCAAGCGCCAGCGGGCCCGCGCCCACCTCCGCCTGAAGGAGGCGTTCCAGCTGCCGCGGGGTGTAGCCGACCTTGGCCGCCAGCCCGCCCACACCGTCGCGGTCCACTGTGCCGTCGGCGATCAAGCGCATGGCGCGCGCCACCACATCGCCGCGGACGCTCCATTCTGGCGATCCGGGCGACGCGTCGGGCCGGCAGCGTTTGCACGGCCGGAAGCCCGCCCGCTGTGCGGCCGCCGCGGTGGGATAGAACCGGACATTGCGAGCGAACGGGGACCGCGCCGGGCAGCTGGGCCGACAGTAGATCTTGGTGGTCAGCACGGCGGTCACGAACCAGCCGTCGAACCGGGCGTCCTTGGACTGGATCGCTCGGTAGCAGCGGTCGAAGTCATCGTGCATATGTCGACAATTACACGCCCCCACCGACAACACTGGCGGAAATCCGACATCGCGGTGAGCCCCGTCAGTCGTCGATGGGAACCGCAAGCCGGGTGGGCTCGTCACGGCCGCGCAGCACGACCTCCTCGCCGAACGTCCAGTGGCGGCGCTCGCCGACGCTCGCGGCCTCGACCGCGACGGCCGACGCTAGTAGGTGTTTCGGGTATGTCTTGGCCAGCTCGCACAGCCGCGCTGCCTCGTTGACCGGATCCCCGATGACGGTGTATTCGAAACGCTCATAGGCGCCGACGTTGCCTGCGACCGCCTTCCCCGCCGCGACCCCGATGCCCGCCGCGCATTCGGGCAGTTCTTCGCGCAGCCGGCACGCGATCGCTCGCGCGGCCCCCAGCGCCTCATCCTCGGCGCACTCGAGCCGCACCGGCGCGCCGAAGACCGCCAGCGACCCGTCGCCCTCGAATTTGTTGAGCAGGCCGTGGTGACGGTCGACCTCGTCAACGATCACGGTGAAGAACCGGTTGAGCAATTCGACGACCTCGATCGGCGGCTTGCCGCTCACTAACTGCGTGGAGCCGATCATGTCGACGAAAAGCACTGCCACATGGCGTTCTTCGCCGCCGAGTTCGAAAGTTTCTTGCTCCGCGAGGGCCGCGACTTCCCGCCCGACGTGCCGCCCGAACAGGTCTCGGATGCGTTCGCGTTCGCGCAGCCCATTCACCATCGCGTTGAAGCCGCGCTGCAGTTCGCCCAGCTCGGTGCCATCGAACACCACCAGGTTGCCGTCGAAATCGCCGTCCTCAACGCGCTTCAGTGCCGCGCGGACGACCCGGACCGGCGTGGAGGTGAGCCACGACACGATCAGCATCAACACGAAGCCGAAGATGAGCGCGATGACGCCCAGAATCAGGACGGCGACGCCGAACTGGGTCGTCGAGAGGTTCCTCAGTGACAACGTGAACATCGCGGTTAGCACGATGCCGAGGATCGGCACGGCCGAGCCCAGCAGCCACACCGTCATGATCCGGCCCATGATGCCCGCGGCGAACCGCCGGGGCGGGCGTCCGGCCTCCAACGCCTGGGCGGCCACCGGACGCAGCGCGAATTCGGTGAACAGGTAGCAGCTGGTGGACACCACGATCCCGGGGAACCCGACGGCGAAAAGAAAGCGGGGGATGAACCTCGTGTCGGCCAACCCGTACAGCGTTGTCAGCAGCGCGGTCCCGACTCCCCACAGCACAAGATGAATCTCGGCCAACCGCCACGGTGCTAAGAATGTATTGCGCTGGTCCTCGCCGGTGGGCCGTCGCTCCCCGATCGCCCAGCGCAGCACACCGACGGTTCGCCTGGTGACCCAGTAGATCCCCACCAGCACCGCGGCCACGATGTAGGCGGGACCGACCCCCCAGGTGACCCACCACGGTGCGTCGGTGAAGATGCTGGGCACCGGGATTGCGACCGCCACAAGCAGCAGCGCAACCCCAATCCCGAGGAGGTTCGCGGTGAGGACGAATACCGTCAGAATCACCTGGATGCGGACCCGCCGCCGTGTCTGGCTTTCCGCGGCGCTGCCTAACAGCCATGACCCGAACTCCGGAGTCTCGGCAAGCCGGCCGCTCTGGCGAGTTACTCGCTCGAGCACGCGACCCAGCCGTTGGGCAACCGACAACTTGGCGACCATTGTGGCGCAACATTAACCTCCGGGACCGTGACAATAGAGTGGACGCGTGCGTCTCGTGATCGCCCGGTGCACGGTCGACTATCTGGGCCGACTCACCGCGCATCTTCCGTCGGCGAGCCGGCTGCTGCTGATCAAGGCTGACGGGTCGGTGAGCGTGCACGCTGACGACCGTGCGTACAAGCCGCTGAACTGGATGAGCCCCCCGTGCTGGCTGACAGAGACCACCGACGGGTCGGTACCGGTCTGGATCGTCGAGAACAAGAGCGGCGAGCAGTTGCGCATCACGATCGAGGAGATCGAGCACGACTCCTCCCATCAGCTCGGGACCGACCCGGGGCTGGTGAAGGACGGCGTCGAGGCGCACCTCCAGGAGCTGCTTGCCGAACACACCGAACTTCTGGGCACCGGATACACGCTGGTGCGCCGCGAGTACATGACGCCGATCGGACCCGTTGACCTTCTGTGCCGCGACGAGTTGGGCCGGTCGGTGGCGGTCGAGATCAAGCGTCGCGGCGAAATCGACGGCGTCGAGCAGTTGACCCGCTACCTCGAATTGCTCAACAGGGACAGCCTGCTGGCGCCCGTCAGCGGGGTGTTCGCTGCCCAACAGATCAAACCGCAGGCTCGCACGTTGGCTGTTGATCGTGGAATCCGTTGTCTTACATTGGATTACGATCAAATGCGCGGTCTGGAAAGTAACGACTACCGGCTGTTTTGACGCATTCTGGCTAGACTGGTCCGATGCCACGACGCAGTCGGCGGTCACCTCGGCGCAGCCCGTTGCCGCCGTTCACCGACACTCGTCGCGTGGAAACCGGGCCCGGCGGCCACTATTACGAAGTGCGCACCGTCGCCGGCGCGCGTGCCACGAAGTCGTATCGGTGCCCCGGCTGTGATCATGAAATCCGTACCGGTACAGCGCATGTGGTGGCGTGGCCGACCGATGCCGGCGAACACGGGGCCGAGGAACGACGGCACTGGCACACCGCATGCTGGACGCATCGGGCGACGCGCAGCCCGACGAGAAAGTGGTCTTAGTCCGTCAGGATTCGGTTGCCGGCTCGACGAGTTCGATCAGCACACCGCCCGCATCCTTGGGGTGGATGAAATTGATCCGCGATTCGGCGGTGCCGCGCCGAGGCTCGTCGTAGAGCAGCCTGACGCCTTGGTCTTCCAGGCGCTCAGTGAGCTGGTCGAGGTTGCTGACCCGGTAGGCGAGCTGCTGCAATCCGGGTCCGCGCTTGTCCAGGAACTTCGCGATCGCTGACGAGTCGCTGATCGGTGCCATCAGCTGAATCTGGGCGCTTCCGCGCGGCGCGCCGCGCACCGAGAGCATGGCCTCGCGGATACCCTGATCGTCGTTGATCTCCTCGTGCAGCACGATCATGCCGAGGTGGTCGTGGTACCACGCGATCGCGTCGTCGAGGTCTGCCACTGCGATGCCGACATGGTCCAAGCCGGTCACCAGTGCGCTGGCAAGGACGGGGCGGGCATCAACCTGCTCGGCGGTCATAACGTAACGGTAACCTGACGGGAAAGAATCTGCGTCCGGAGTGCGTTGTTGAGCGCACCGAAACAATCCCTGGAGGTACTGATGACGACGTCGGTGATCGTTGCTGGGGCCCGCACGCCGATCGGCAAGTTGATGGGTTCGCTGAAGGATTTTTCCGGCAGTGACCTGGGCGCGATCGCGATCAGGGCGGCCCTTGAGAAGGCGACCGTATCGGCTTCGCTGGTCGAATACGTGATCATGGGCCAGGTCCTCACCGCCGGCGCCGGGCAGATGCCTGCACGGCAGGCAGCGGTGGCCGCCGGCATCGGATGGGACGTGCCGGCGCTGACGATCAACAAGATGTGCCTGTCGGGGATCGACGCCATCGCGCTCGCCGACCAGCTGATCCGCGCGGGCGAGTTCGATGTGGTGGTGGCCGGAGGTCAGGAGTCGATGACCGCCGCACCGCACATGCTGATGGGTAGCCGAGCCGGCTACAAGTACGGCGACGTGACGGTTGTCGACCACCTGGCTTACGACGGCCTGCACGATGTGTTCACCGACCAGCCGATGGGTGCACTGACCGAACAGCGCAACGCCGTCGACCGGTTCAGTCGTGCCGAGCAGGACGAGTACGCCGCGCGTTCGCACCAGAAGGCCGCCGCCGCATGGAAGGACGGCGTGTTCGCCGACGAGGTGGTGCCTGTCCAGATTCCACAGCGAAAAGGCGATCCGATCGAGTTCGCCGGGGACGAAGGCATCCGGGCCAACACCACGGCCGAGTCGCTGGCCGGCCTCAAGCCGGCGTTCCGCCCTGACGGGACCATCACCGCGGGTTCGTCGTCGCAGATTTCCGACGGGGCCGCCGCCGTCGTGGTGATGAACAAGCAGAAGGCCCAGGATCTCGGGCTCAGTTGGCTGGTGGAGATCGGCGCACACGGCGTGGTTGCCGGACCGGATTCCACGTTGCAGTCCCAGCCCGCCAACGCGGTCAAGAAGGCCATCGCGCGTGCGGGCATATCGGTGGAGCAGCTCGACGTCATCGAGATCAACGAGGCGTTCTCCGCTGTCGCCCTCGCCTCCACCCGGGAGCTGGGCGTGGATCCGGAGAAGGTCAACGTCAACGGCGGGGCCATTGCAGTCGGCCACCCGATCGGGATGTCGGGCGCCCGGATCACGCTGCATGCGGCGCTTGAGCTCGCCCGGCGCGGCGCCGGGTACGGCGTTGCCGCGCTGTGTGGCGCAGGCGGTCAGGGCGATGCCCTGATTCTGCGGGCGGGCTGACACCGAGGTTGCTGGCAGCGGGAAGCCGGCCACCGAAATTGCGCATGTGATGTTGGTCATAGCAGCTGGCGCAACTGGTGCGGGGTCGCGCGCGGAGGCCGACCAGCCCCGCTCCAACCGGTTGAAACCGCGCCGCGGACGGCATGACAGACTTGACGGCGTGACCCGTCCGCGTCCGCCCGCCGCGCCCGCGATGGCCGGCGCCGTCGATCTCTCCGCGCTGAAGCAGCGCGCCACGCAACCCGCAGACGCCGGCCGCAGCCCGGGTGCGCAGGCGGGTGTCGAGATCACCGAAACCAACTTCGAAGCCGAGGTGCTGGCCCGGTCCAGCGAGATCCCGGTGGTGGTGGCGTTGTGGTCACCTCGCAGCGACGTCTCTGTCGAGCTGGTCGATGCATTGGCAGGCCTGGCGTCGGCCGACGCGGGCAAATGGTCGTTGGCGACGGTGAACGTGGACGTTGTGCCGAGAGTCGCGCAGATTTTCGGCGTCCAGGCCGTGCCGACGGTGGTCGCGATAGGCGCCGGGCAGCCGATCGACGGCTTCCAGGGCACGCAGCCGGCAGAACAATTGCGCCGGTGGATCGATTCACTTGTGGCTGACACCGCTGGAAAGCTCGGCAGCGCAGCTGATTCCGAGCCCGAGCAGGTCGATCCCGGGTTGGCGAAGGCGCGCGAGCTGCTCGATGCCGGGAATTTCGATGCGGCGTTGGGGGCCTATCGGGCAATCCTGGACAGCGACCCAGCTCATCCCGAAGCCAAGGGTGCCGTGCGTCAGATCTCGTTCCTCACTCGGGCGACCAAGCAGCGGCCCGACGCCGGCCGGGCGGCCGACGCGGCGCCCGATGACATCGAGGCGGCGTTTGCGGCCGCCGACGTCGAGCTCCTCAACCAGCAGCCCGACGCGGCGTTCAGCCGGTTGGTCGACTTGGTCCGGCGCACCACCGGTGACGAAAAGACCAAGGTCAGGACCCGACTGATCGAGTTGTTCGACCTGTTCGATCCGGCCGATCCGGCGGTCATCGCGGGCCGCCGGAATCTCGCCAACGCGCTGTACTAGCTGGCGATGGGCGGCGCTATTCGGGCGTGAACCACAGCGCCGACAGGGGCGGCAGCACCATCACCGCCGAGGCCGGCCGCCCGTGGCACGGCTCGTCGAGGGCCTCGACGGCACCGAAGTTGCCCACCCCGGCCCCGTTGTAGATGTCGGAGTCGGAGTTCAGCACCTCGCGCCAGCGCCCGGAACGTGGCAGCCCCAACCGGTAGCGCGTGTGCTCGCTGCCCGAGAAGTTGAACACGCACGCGATCATCGCGCCGTCTGTGCCGAACCGCAGGAAGCTCAGCACGTTGCTGGCAGAATCGTTCGCATCGATCCACGAATACCCTTCCGGGCTGCTGTCGTGTGTCCACAGCGCCGGGTGGGTGCGATAGACCTCGTTGAGATCGTGGACCATTCGCAGGATGCCGTTGGAGAAGCCGCCTTCGCCGAGTTGGAACCAGTCGACACCGCGCTCTTCTGACCATTCCGCGCGCTGGCCGAACTCCTGACCCATGAACAGCAGCTTCTTGCCCGGATGCGCCCACTGGTAGGCCAGCAGGCTGCGCAGCCCGGCGGCCTTCATGTGGTCGTTGCCAGGCATTCGGCCCCACAGGGTGCCTTTTCCGTGCACCACCTCGTCATGGCTGATCGGCAGTACGAAGTTCTCGCTGAACGCGTAAAGCAGCGAGAACGTCATCTCGTGGTGGTGGTAGCTGCGATGCACCGGGTCCCGGCTGATGTAGTCGAGGGTATCGTTCATCCAGCCCATGTTCCACTTCATCGAAAAGCCAAGGCCCCCAAGGTTAGTCGGGCGGGTGACGCCGGGCCAAGACGTCGACTCCTCGGCGACGGTGACGATGCCGGGGGCGGCCTTGTGCACGGTCGCGTTCATCTCCTGCAGGAACTGCACCGCTTCGAGATTTTCGCGTCCGCCGAGTATGTTCGGCGTCCATCCGTCGTCCGGCCGCGAGTAGTCCAGATAGAGCATGGACGCCACCGCGTCCACCCGCAGCCCATCGAGGTGGAACTCCTCCAGCCAGTACAGCGCGTTGGCAACGAGGAAGTTGCGAACCTCGGGCCGGCCGAAGTCGAAGACGTATGTGCCCCAGTCGAGTTGCTCGCCCCGGCGAGGGTCGGAATGCTCATAGAGGGGCGTTCCGTCAAAGCGGCCCAGCGCCCATGCGTCCTTGGGGAAGTGGGCGGGCACCCAGTCCACGATCACCCCGATCCCGGCCCGGTGCAGCGCGTCGACCAGTGCGCGGAAGTCGTCGGGAGTGCCGAGCCGCGAGGTGGGCGCGTAATACGACGTCACCTGGTAACCCCACGAGCCGCCGAACGGGTGCTCCGCGACAGGAAGCATCTCGACGTGCGTGAAGCCCTGTGAAACAACGTATTCAGTGAGCTCGCCAGCGAGCTGGCGGTAGCCCAGTCCGGGCCGCCACGACGCCAGATGCACCTCGAAGGTGCTCATCGGCTCGAACACCGGATTCTTGTTGGCGCGCCAGGTCATCCATTCCTCGTCGCACCACACGTAGTTGCTGGTCGTGACTTTGGATGCGGTCTGGGGCGGGACCTCCGTGGCGAACGCGAACGGGTCAGCGCGGTCGCTGACCACCCCGTCGGCGCCATGCACCCGGAACTTGTACAGCCCGCCCACTGAAAAGCCCGGCCAGAACAGTTCCCACACGCCGGATGAGCCCAGCACCCGCAGCTGGGCCTCGTTGCCGTCCCAGCGATTGAATTCGCCGATCAAACTCACGCCGTTGGCGTTCGGCGCCCATACCGCGAAAGACACACCATCGACCTCGCCGTCGGGTGTGGTGAACGTCCGCGGGTGAGCCCCGAGAATCTCCCACAGCCGCTCATGACGTCCCTCGTTGAACAGGTGCAGATCCACCTCGCCCAGCGTCGGCAGGAAGCGGTAACCGTCGGCCACTCTGTGCACGTCGAGGGTGCCGTCGGCGCCCTGATAGCTCACGTCGAGTCGGTAATCGATGAGGTTGACGAATGGCAGCGCCACCGCGAACAGGCCACCTTCCAGGTGCCGCATTGGATAGCGGTCGGGCCCGACGATTGCGGCGACTTCGACCGCGTGCGGGCGGTATGCCCGGATCACTGTGTGGTCACCGTATTCGTGCGCGCCGAGGACGGAGTGTGGGTCGTGGTGCTCGCCGGCCAGCAGCCGGTCGAAGTCCGACCGGTCCGGGGCCAGGTACCTGCTCGTGTACTGCTTCGATTGCGTCAT
Source organism: uncultured Actinomycetota bacterium (assembly GCA_963759655.1). Classification (GTDB taxonomy): domain Bacteria; phylum Actinomycetota; class Actinomycetes; order Mycobacteriales; family Mycobacteriaceae; genus Mycobacterium. The sequence goes on from CAVXAG010000010.1 coordinate 464,860, forward strand.
TCCGTCTCTCCCTGCCCAAGTAGCTGCGTGCGCACGGCTTCCGGCACCCGCGGCAGGTTCACGACGTGTGCGACGTTCCTGGCGGGATCGAGGCGGACATAATTTGCGTGACCCCAGTGGTATTCCTCACCGGTGATCTCGTCTCGAACCCAGAAGCGTTCGTGCCACTCCATCCCCAGCGCGGGCATGTCCAACCACAGCGTCGCCTCCTCGGGACTGAACGGGTTCAGTGTCACGGCCACCAGCACCGCGTCGCCCGTCGATGGGTCGAACTTGGTGTAGACCAGCATGGCGTCGTTGTCCACGTGGTGGAACCGGATCGTGCGCAGTTGGCTCAGGGCGGGATGAAGTCGCCGAATCTTGTTGAGATGACCGATGAACGGCTCGAGGGACTCGCCGCGTGCGAGTGCACCCGCGAAATCGCGCGGTCGCAGCTGGTATTTCTCCGAGTCCAGGTACTCCTCGCTGCCCTCCCGGACCGGCCGGTGTTCGAACAGCTCATAGCCTGAGTACACGCCCCATGACGGGCTCATCGTGGCCGCCAGCACCGCGCGGATCGCGAACATGCCCGGGCCGAACCGTTGCAGGCTCTCGTGCAGGATGTCCGGGGTGTTGACGAACAGGTTCGGCCGCGCGTAGTCGGCGTGCTCGACGATCTCATGTCCGAATTCGGTGAGCTCCCACTTGCTGGTGCGCCAGGTGAAGTACGTGTAGGACTGCGTGAATCCCAGTTTGGCGAGGCCGTACAAGCGCGCCGGGCGGGTGAACGCCTCGGATAACAGGACCACGTCGGGGTCGACGGTCTTGATCTGTTCGATCAGCCACTCCCAGAAGTCGGGCGGCTTGGTGTGCGGGTTGTCGACGCGAAATACCTTGACGCCGTGGTCCACCCAGTGCCGCACCACGCGCAGCACCTCTCGGTACAGGCCCTCGGGATCGATGTCGAAGTTCAGCGGATAGATGTCCTGGTACTTCTTCGGCGGGTTCTCCGCGTACGCGATGGTGCCGTCGGGTAGCACCGTGAACCAGTCGGGGTGTTCGGTCGCCCACGGATGGTCCGGCGCGCACTGCAGCGCGAGGTCCAGCGCTACCTCCAACCCTTGCGCCCGGGCGGCCGCCACGAACGTGTCGAAGTCGTCGATGGTGCCGAGATCGGGATGGACGGCGTCATGGCCGCCCTCCTTGCTGCCGATGGCCCATGGTGATCCGACGTCGCTGCGCGCGGCTTTCACCGAGTTGTTGCGGCCTTTGCGATGCACTTTGCCGATCGGGTGGATCGGTGGCAGGTACACCACGTCGAAGCCCATCTTGGCGATTCGCGGAAGCGCCTTTACCGCGGTCGCCAAGGTCCCGTGCACCGGTTTGCCCTTGGCATCCCACCCGCCGGTGGACCTCGGAAACATCTCGTACCACGAACTGAACCGGGCCAGCGGGCGGTCCACCCACACCCCGTACACCTCACCGCGGGTCAGCAGTTCGCGCAGCGGGTACTGTTCCAGCAGTTCGGTGACCTCCCGGGTGGATGCCACGTCGATGCGGGTCGGCGGGTCACCGGGAGTGGCCAGCGCCGCCGCCGCCTCCAGCAATGGGTCGCGCAATTTGCGCGGCAGGCCCATGGCGGCCCGCCCGAGCAACTTCGCGCCGATCATGAGGTCGTTGGACAGCTCGGATTCACTCTGTCCGGCTTCGAGTTTCGCGGTGACCGCGTGTCGCCACGTGCCGATCGGATCGCCCCAGCCATCCACCCGGAAGGTCCACAGACCGACACTGTCCGGGGTGAACTCACCGTGGAACACGTCTGGCGTCCTGCCCGGCGCCATCGGGATCAGAATCGGCTTGACGCGTTGCGCCCCGCCGCTCGCGGCGCTGCTGCCTGCTCTTCGCGCGAGCGGCTCATCGCTGCTGCCTGGTCTTCGCGCGAGCGGCTCATCGCCGGCCGTCATTTTTCGGTCGGTGGTACCCGCAAGCCGCGGGTAGCCCCGACCCAGGTAGCGGACCACCAGCGTCGCCGCGACCGCCTCGTGGCCCTCGCGCCACACTGTGGCCCGGACCGGCACCATCTCGCCGACCACGGCCTTGGCCGGATACCTTCCGCAGGAGACGACGGGCCGCACATCGTCGATCTCGATGCGACCGGGCACCCGATACTCCTTTGATGATGCGGCACGCGCCGTGGTGTTGCCTGTTCCGGCTGTCTCCAACTGGTTTGTTCCCACCGTAGTGTCGGTCCCAAACGCCGGGGCGGTGATGCGACGATTCCGGCTGCACCTTCTGGTCTTCAACCAAGCACTCATCCGTCCTGCGGCGTCGCGATTTCTCAGTAAGGTAAGGGCGCGTGAAGGCACTGCGTCGTTTCACCGTCCGCGCTCATCTGCCCGATCGCCTGGCCGCGCTGGGGCAGTTGTCGGTCAACCTGCGATGGTCCTGGGACAAGCCCACCCAGGACCTGTTCGTCGAGATCGATCCTGTGCTGTGGGAGCGCTGCGGACGGGATCCGGTGGCACTGCTCGGGGCGGTGACGCCACAGCGTCTTGACGAGCTGGCCGCCGAAGAGCAGTTCCTGGAACGACTGGATCGGCTGGCCGACGATCTCAGGGACTATCTGACGCGGCCGCTCTGGTACCAGGAGCAGTCCGAGGCCGCCGAGGCGGGTTCCCTGCCCACCGGGATCGCCTACTTCTCGATGGAGTTCGGTGTGTCGGAGGTGCTGCCGAACTATTCCGGCGGTCTGGGCATCCTGGCCGGTGATCACCTCAAGGCCGCGTCGGATCTGGGTCTGCCATTGGTCGCGGTCGGCCTCTACTACCGATCCGGTTACTTCCGTCAGTCACTGACCGCGGACGGATGGCAGCATGAGACATATCCATCTCTGGATCCGCAGGGATTGCCGCTGCGCCTGCTTACCACCGCATCCGGTGAGCCCGTGCTGGTGGCGCTGGCGCTGCCGGACGAGCATGAGTTGCGGGTCCGGGTCTGGGTCGCCCAGGTGGGGCGAATCCCGTTGCTGCTCCTTGACTCCGACGTCCCGGAGAACGAGCACGATCTGCGCGGCGTCACCGACCGGTTGTACGGCGGTGACCAGGACCACCGCATCAAGCAGGAGATTCTGGCCGGTATCGGCGGCGTACGTGCGATCCGCGCGTTCACCGCCGCCGAGGGTATCGCCGCGCCCGAGGTGTTCCACATGAACGAGGGCCATGCCGGGTTCCTCGGCCTGGAGCGCATCCGGGAGCTGATGACCGACTCTCAACTGGATTTCGACACCGCACTGACCGTGGTGCGGTCCAGCACGGTGTTCACCACGCACACGCCGGTGCCTGCCGGCATCGACCGATTCCCCGTCGAGATGGTGCGCCACTACTTCGGCGGCGAGGACGGCAAGAAGGAATCCCCTCTGGTGCCGGGCGTGCCGTTGGACCGCATCGTCGCGCTCGGCGCCGAGGACGACGCGACGAAGTTCAACATGGCGCACATGGGTCTTCGTCTTGCTCAGCGGGCCAACGGTGTTTCGCTGCTGCACGGTCGGGTGAGCCGCGCCATGTTCAACGAGCTCTGGCCCGGGTTCGACCCCGACGAAGTGCCCATCGGATCCGTCACCAACGGTGTCCACGCGCCTACCTGGGCGGCGCAGGAATGGTTGGCCCTGGGTCGCGAACTGCTCGGCTCCGACTCGCCGAGCGAGCCCGCTGTCTGGGAGAGATTGCAGCAAGTCGATCCCGGTCACCTGTGGTGGATCCGTTGTCAGCTGCGCGAGCAACTCGTCGCGGACGTGCGCCGCCGGCTGCGCCTGTCCTGGCTGGAGCGCGGCGCACCGGAAGCCGAATTGGGTTGGATTGCTGAGGCTTTCGATCCCAACGTGCTGACGATCGGGTTCGCAAGGCGGGTACCTACCTATAAGCGCCTGACCCTGATGTTGCGCGACCCCGATCGCCTGCAACGTCTGCTGCTCGACGAGGAACGGCCGATTCAAATGATTGTGGCGGGTAAGTCGCACCCGGCCGACGACGGCGGTAAGGCGCTGATCCAGCAGGTCGTACGGTTCGCCGACCGGCCGCAGGTGCGGCGCCGGATTGCGTTCCTGCCGGACTACGACATGTCCATGGCCCGACTGCTGTTATGGGGCTGCGATGTGTGGCTGAACAACCCGCTGCGTCCTCTTGAGGCCTGCGGCACGTCCGGCATGAAGAGCGCTCTCAACGGCGGGCTCAACCTGTCCATCCGCGACGGGTGGTGGGACGAGTGGTATGACGGCGAAAACGGTTGGGAGATACCGACCGCCGACGGGGTTTCCGACGAGCGCCGCGACGATCTGGAGGCCGCCGCGTTGTACAGCCTGCTCGAATCCACTGTGGCGCCGAAATTCTACGAGCTCGACGGCTCTGCGTTCCCGCGGCGGTGGGTCGAGATGGTGCGGCACACTCTGCAGGTCCTCGGGCCGAAGGTGCTGGCATCGAGGATGGTTCGCGACTACACCGAGCGGTATTACGCACCGGCCGCGCAGTCGTTGCACCGAACGATCGCGCCGGTAGACGGTGAGGAGTTCGGCAATGCCCGCCGGTTGGCCGGCTATCGGAGAAAGGTCTTCGACGCCTGGCCGAAGATTAAGATCACCGAGGTCGACAGCACCGGCTTGCCCGATACCCCGCTGCTGGGCTCGGAGATGACCCTGACCGCCACCGTTGCGCTTGCCGGGCTGTCGCCCGAGGAGGTTGCGGTGCAGGCCGTGCTGGGCCGGGTGGACGTGGATGACACGGTGCTCGATCCCGTCTACGTGGCGATGGAGCACACCGCCACCTCCGACACTTCAGGTGAAGTCTTCGCCACCACGACGCCGTTGCCGGTGGCCGGGTCGGTTGGATACACGGTGCGCGTGCTGCCGCACAACCCGCTGCTGGCGGGAGATAACGAGCTCGGATTGGTCACGCTTGCCGAACCGCCGGGTATCAGTCGTCTGCCCAGCGTCACGGGTAGCGCTTGAAGCAGCGGTCCTCGGCGCCGAGCACTCGATGGGGTCGCGCAACGAAATCATCGTGGCCAGAACCTTTGTTGAGCCCCTCCCCAGTACTGACGGTGAATCGCGGCGACCTGCCCTCGGCAACCCAGCGCATGTACACGCCCGCGAAGCAGTCGGCTTGTTGCTCGGCGACCAGCGACGGTGTGGCCGGTCCGGCCAGTTGGGCGCGCCGCTGGTTCGCATGGCCGTATTCATGGCCGAGCACCAACGGGACTGAGATGTCGCCGAACTCCTTGCGAAGTGTGGGCAGCAGTTGTCCGCGATCCCGGCCGATGTCGTTGTTGTCCCAGCAATACATCGCGTTGGCGAGTTCGTACGTGTCGGTGTCGCAGAACTGTTGGGTGCTGTACTGCGTGGAGTCCCACGACACGACGGCGGTGGCGGCCTGGAAGTTGCCCTCCAGGGGTCGGACGATAGGCGCCCTTCCAGAACTGTTCGATATCGCTGACGGACTGAACGGCCAGGGTGTCCTCCTGACCGCCGTTGCCGCCGTCCACATGCCGGGTCGGTGCCGCGGCGTCGGGTCGCAATCCCGACGGGCCGTCCGTGGTCGGCAGTCCGGCCACCCGGAACGGGTCGGCGAAGACGGAGACGGGCTTGCCGGCCAGCAGGGTTGTGCAACCGCTGACCACCAGCGTCGCGGCAGCGGCGACGCACACGAGTCGTCTCATGGCTACCTTCCGCCGTGTCCCGGGGAGAGGTCAGCTTCGGAACTCGCCCCGGCGGTGAGTCGGTCGAGTGCCGCCAGCACGGTCTGATGATCGGTAGTAAACCAAAAGGGCGGTAACGAGTCTCGGAGAAAGCGACCGTACCGCGCGGTCGCCATCCGCGAGTCGAGCACGGCCACCACGCCTTTGTCGTCGACCCGCCGGAGCAGCCTGCCGGCGCCTTGGGCGAGCAGCAGCGCGGCATGGCTGGCCGCGACGGCCATGAATCCGTTGCCGCCGCGCGCGGTTACCGCGCGTTGCCGCGCTGTGAAGAGCGGGTCATCGGGCCGCGGGAACGGTATCCGGTCGATCATCACCAGCGATAACGACGGACCGGGAACGTCCACTCCCTGCCACAGTGACAGCGTTCCGAACAACGATGTCTCCGGCTCCGCGGCGAACTGTTCGACGAGCACCGCGGTGGCGTCATCACCCTGACACAGGATCGGCGTGCTGAGCCGCTCGCGCATCTGTTCGGCTGCGGCGGTGGCGGCCCGCATGGAGGAGAACAGGCCGAGGGTGCGGCCTCGCGCGGCAGAGATCAGCGCGGCGATCTCGGCCAGCTGCTCAGCCGAGCCGGTGCCGTCCCGACCCGGCGGCGGCAGGTGGCGCGCGACATACAGAATGCCAGACTTGGCGTGCTGGAAGGGCGATCCCACGTCGATGCCGCGCCACTGGACGCCCTCTGCGTCCTGTCCGGCGAGCCCCCACGCCGATGCGATCGCGTCGAACGTACCGCCGGTGGTCAGCGTCGCTGATGTCAGTACGGCGGTGGCGTGGTTGAACAGGCCGCCGCGCAACAGCCCCGCCACCGACAAGGGCGCCACCCGAAGATGCACCGAGCCCCGGTTGTCGTCCCTTGCCAGCCAGACGACGTCGGTGCGGTCGGGGATGTCGAGGCGAAACGACTCCAGGATCCGTGAGCATGTGTCTGTGATGTCGTCGAGCGCGGCGATCGCCTCGGTGCGCGCGCCCGCAGCTCGCGCGTCGCTGGCCGTCGTCGGGACCGCACGGCGTGCGTTGGTGGCGGCATCCCTCAGTGAGGTCAATAGCGTGGCCAGCCCGCCGTCGAGGTGGTCGATGCGGCCGGCTGTCCCGTCGCGAATCGCCGATGTCAGCGTGGTGGACGCCGCTTCGAGACGCTCGACCAGTTCGGGCTCCACCGTCCTGGTGATGCGCCGGACCGCGACCCCCAAGGGTGTGGACGAAAGTTCCTGTGTTGCCACAGCGGTCACCCGATCAACCAACTCGTGTGCCTCGTCGACGATCAGCACGTCGTGTTCGGGGAGGACTGGCGCGTCCGAGATCGCGTCGATGGCCAGCAGTGCGTGGTTGGTGACGATGACATCAGCGCGGCCTGCCACGGCACGGGCCTTCTCCGCGAAGCAGTCGGCGCCGAATGGGCAACGAGCCACTCCGAGACATTCCCGCGCCGACACGCTCAGTTGGGACCAGGACCGATCCGGCACACCGGGCGTCAGTTCGTCGCGGTCACCGGTGTCTGTGGTGGACGCCCACGTCGTGAGTCGCTGGACATCTCGGCCCAGTCCGGTGCTGGCCGCCGGCTCGAACAGCGCGTCCTCGGAAGCGTCTGCGTCGTTCGGATCCGCGCCGGGCCCGTTATGGATCTTGTTCAGGCACAAATAGTTTCCGCGGCCCTTGAGGATCGCAAAGCGGGGAGCGCGCGGGAGGAAGCGGTCCAGGGAATCGGCCAGCCGCGGTAGGTCTCGCTCGACGAGTTGGCGCTGCAGCGCGATGGTGGCCGTGGAAACAACTACAGCACAATCGGTTTCGACCGCACGGGCGATCGCCGGCACAAGGTAGGCGAGCGATTTGCCGGTCCCCGTGCCTGCCTGCACCGCCAGGTGCTCGCCGGTGTCGAACGCCTGCGCGACGGCTTCGGCCATCGCAACCTGGCCGGGCCGCTCGCTGCCTCCCAGAGCGTCGACGGCGGTGGCCAGAAGGTCGGTCACCGCGGCGGCTGGCGTGGCCCCTCCTCAACGGGATGGACAGCCGGGATCATCCTGGTCGGGATCGCCGGCTCGCCGCGCGAGAGCTTAAGACCGTCCCACGGCAGGCTTTTCAATCCTGCGGCTACCCGTGCGCGCGCCCCCGAGAGGTCGTCGGCGACGACGGGCTCACCGTCGCGGACCAGCGGCACGGTGAGCGTCCGGGCGGCCTCGGCAGTGGCGGGCGGGCGGCCGGCCGGGTGGACGACCTCCTCGAGGACGGTCCCCGTCGGCCGTGCCAATCTCGTCGCGTGCTTGTAGCCACCGTGAGATCCCTTGCCGGTGCTGCGCTTTTCCACCGGTATCCCGTCGACCTCGACCAGCTTGTAAACCATGTTGGCGGTAGGCGCGCCCGATCCGGTGACCACCGAGGTGCCCACACCGTAGCTGTCGATTGGCTCGGCGCGCAGCCCGGCGATCGAGAACTCGTCGAGGTCGCCCGAGACCACGATGCGGGTGTGCCTGGCGCCGAGATCGTCGAGCTGGCGGCGAACTTGGTGCGCCAGAACGGGAAGATCACCGGAGTCGATCCGGACACCGCCCAACCCCGAGCCGGCGACCTCGACCGCGTTGGCCACGCCCGCGGTGACGTCGTAAGTGTCGACCAGCAGCGTGGTGTTCGTCCCGAGCGTGTCCACCTGTGCGCGGAACGCGGCACGTTCCCACTCGTTCGTGCGTGGCCCGAGCGGCCCATCCCCCACACCACCGGGGCCGCTGTGCAGCATCGTGAACGCGTGCGAGCTGGTGCCCAGGGCGGGCACGCCGTAATGGCGTTGGGCGGCCAGGTTCGACGACCCGGCGAACCCGGCGATGTAGGAGGCGCGCGCGGCTGCGATCGCGGCTTGTTCGTGTGTGCGCCGCGAACCCATCTCTATGATCGGCCGGCCGTCGGCGGCACTGACCATCCGCGCCGCGGCAGAAGCAATTGCGCTGTCGTGGTTGAGGATTGATAACGACAGCGTCTCCAGCAGCACGCACTCGGCGAAAGTGCCCCGCACGGTCAGCACGGGCGATCCCGGGAAGTACAGCTCGCCCTCGGCGTATCCGTCGACGTCGCCGCGGAAGCGGTACCGGGCGAGGTAGTCCACGGTGTCGGGCTCAAGGAATCCGCGGACGGAGTCGAGCGCTGGTTTGTCAAACTCGAACGACGCCAACGCTTCTAGAAACCTGCCCGTGCCGGCGACCACGCCGTAACGGCGGCCTTCCGGCAGCCGCCGCGCGAACACCTCGAACGTGGTCCGCCGCCGCGCAGTGCCGTCGCGTAATGCTGCCGACAACATGGTCAGCTCGTACTTGTCGGTCAGCAGCGCGGTGGGCTCTGCCCGGGTGCTCACACGGGTAACCGTATCGGCTCCAGCCGACGAGGCGGACCGTAAGCGTGTCGGTGCCCGTCGGTATTCTTGGTGAATGGTCACGGCAGCGCGGACCCGTCCGGGGACTCGCGAGGAGGTCGAAGCTGCTGCCGTCAGCGCCGTCGACACACCGTGGGTCACCATCGTGTGGGATGACCCGGTGAATTTGATGACGTACGTGACGTATGTGTTTCAGAGACTATTCGGCTACAGCGAACCGCACGCCACCAAGCTGATGCTTCAGGTGCACAACGAGGGCAAAGCGGTGGTGTCCGCGGGCAGCCGCGAGGCGATGGAGACCGACGTCTCCAAGCTTCACGCCGCCGGTTTGTGGGCGACGCTGCAGCAGGACCGCTGACCGGCGCGGGGAGACGGACGCAACGGTGCGCAAATGGAAGCGGGTCGACACCGCCGATGGCCCGCGGTTCCGCTCCGCCTTGGCCGCGCACGAGGCGTCGATGCTGCACAGCCTGGTGAAGTCGATGCTGGACATGCTCGATGACCGCGAAACCTCCGCTCCGGCGGATGAACTGGAGGACATCACCGGCATCAGGGCGGGAAACCCGCGGCGCCCGCAGGATGCGACGATGCGCCGGTTGCTGCCTGACTTCTACCGCTCGGAACGCAACCATCCCGCGGGGTCAGCGGCCGCTGAGAGCCTCAATGCCGCGCTGCGCAGCCTGCACGAGCCCGAGATCATCGACGCCAAGCGTGCGGCAGGCGAACAGATGCTGCGCACAATGCCGGCCGGGGGCGGCCGTTTCGAGTTGACCCTCGACGAAGCGAACGCTTGGGTCTCCGGAGTCAACGACATCCGGCTGGCGCTGGGCACCATGCTGGGGATCGGGCCGGGGGGTCCCGAGCGGGTGCCCGACGAGCATCCGCTGGCCGGACACCACGACGTCTACCAGTGGCTGACGGTCATGCAGGAGTACCTGGTGGTGGCGCTCATGGGGCAGCGCTGATGGCGACCCGTGAATCGGGCGTGTGGTGAACACCGCGACGGGCGCGGTTACCGACGTCGGCGGCATCCTGGTCGGCCAGCATCACCGGCTCGACGCAGACGCCGCTCTCGGCTCGGGGTGGGCCACCGGAACTACCGTGATCCTGACGCCGCCGGGAACAGTCGGAGCTGTCGACGTCCGCGGTGGTGCTCCGGGCACGCGTGAAACGGACCTGCTGGACCCGGCGAACTCGGTCCGCTACGTCGACGCAGTCGTGCTGACCGGCGGCAGCGCGTACGGGTTGGCCGCCGCGGACGGCGTGATGCGTTGGCTCGAAGAGCACGGCCGGGGCGTGGTCATGGACGGCGGCGCGGGTGAGGAGCTGGTGCCGATCGTGCCGGCAGCGGTGATCTTCGACCTGCCGGTCGGAGCTTGGACATCCCGGCCGACCTCCGAATTCGGTTACACCGCAGCCCAAAACGCAGGCACCGGTGTCGCGACAGGAACAGTCGGGGCGGGGGTGGGCGCTCGCGCCGGTGTCCTCAAGGGCGGTGTGGGGACTGCGTCGATGGTCCTTGATTCGGGCGTGACGGTCGGCGCGGTGGTGGTGGTCAACTCCTTCGGTGACGTTGTCGACCCGGCCACCGGGCTTCCCTGGATGAACTTCTTGGCCGCGGAGCTCGACCTGAACCCGCCGCCGCCGGCCCAGGTCGCAGCCTTCGCCGCGCTGGTCGCCGAGGCCGCGCAACGCGAGGCGTTGAACACCACCGTCGCGGTCGTCGCGACCGATGCCGCATTGAGCCCGTCAGCGTGCCGGCGCGTCGCCGTCGCCGCCCACGACGGCCTCGCTCGCGCGATCCGGCCCGCGCACACCCCGCTCGACGGCGACACGGTGTTCGCGCTGGCCACAGGCGCGGTCGATGTCCCGCCGAGCCAGGCGTTGCCCGCGTCGCTGTCGCCGGAAACCGAGCTGGCCGCCGCCGTCGGCGCTTCGGCTGCCGACTGCTTGGCCCGAGCGGTGGTGGTGGCAGTCACCACCGCGAGCGCAGTCGCCGGAATACCCACCTATCGTGACGTGTTGCCGGGGGCATTCTCGTGAAAGGGGATGATGGGTGCGCGGACACGAGGAGCGAACCATGTTGGTGATCCGCGCCGACCTGGTCGACGCCATCGTTGCCCACGCCCGGGCCGACCACCCCGACGAGGCGTGCGGGGTGATCGCGGGGCCGGCGGGATCCGATCGCCCCGAGCGTCACATCCCGATGATGAACGCCGAGCGGTCACCGACGTTCTACCGGTTCGACTCGGGTGAACAGCTGAAGGTGTGGCGCCAGATGGACGAGGCCGACGAGGCTCCGGTGGTGATCTACCACTCGCACACCGCGACGGAGGCGTATCCGAGCCGCACGGACGTCTCCTACGCCGCTGAGCCAGACGCGCACTACGTGCTGGTGTCCACTCGCGACCCCGCGAGTCATGAGTTGCGCAGTTACCGCATCGCCGACGGCGTCGTCACCGAGGAGCCGGTGACAGTCGTCGACCAATACGACAGCGTTTGTGAAGGAGCACCGAAATGACCGTCAGCGTGTCGATCCCGACGATTCTGAGAACCCATACCGGTGGTGAGAAGCGCGTCACCGCGACCGGCGAAACGTTGCAAGCGGTGATTTCCGACCTGGAATCCAACTATTCGGGGATCTCGGAGCGCCTCGTCGATAGCGGCAAGTTGCAACGGTTCGTCAACATCTACGTCAACGACGAGGACGTGCGGTTCTCCGGCGGTCTGGACACCGAGATCAACGACGGCGATACCGTGACGATCCTGCCGGCCGTCGCCGGTGGGCGATGAGCCGCTTGCGCGAAGAGCAGAAGGCCGCGATGAGCCACTTGCGCGAAGAGCAGAAGGCCGCGATGAGCCGCTTGCGCGAAGAGCAGAAGGCCGCGATGAGCCGCTTGCGCGAAGAGCAGAAGGCCGCGATGAGCCGCTTGCGCGAAGAGCAGAAAGCCGCCATGAGCCGCTTGCGCGAAGAGCAGAAAGTAACCGGGGCTTGACTCGCTACGACTCGCTGCTGCAGGCCCTCGGGGACACCCCGCTGGTCGGGCTGCAGCGGTTGTCGCCGAAGTGGGACGACTCGGCGGACGGCCAGGATCACGTGCGGCTCTGGGCCAAGCTCGAGGACCGCAACCCGACCGGCTCCATCAAGGATCGACCCGCGCTGCGGATGATCGAGGAGGCCGAGCGTGCGGGGCTGCTGACACCGGGTGCCACGATCCTGGAGCCGACCAGCGGAAACACCGGGATCTCGCTTGCGATGGCCGCGCTGCTCAAGGGCTACACGATGATCTGCGTGATGCCGGAGAACACGTCGATCGAACGGCGCCAGCTGCTCGAGTTGTACGGCGCTCGGATCATCTTCTCGCCCGCCGAGGGCGGCTCGAACACCGCGGTGGCGCACGCCAAAGAACTGGCCGCACAGAACCCGTCGTGGGTGATGCTGTACCAGTACGGCAACCCCGCGAACACCGCGGCGCATTACGAAGGCACCGGCCCGGAACTGCTCGCCGACCTTCCTGAGATCACGCATTTCGTCGCTGGTCTGGGCACCACCGGCACGCTGATGGGTACCGGTCGATTCCTCCGTGAGCACGTCCCGGACATCCAGATCGTCGCCGCGGAACCCCGGTATGGCGAAGGTGTCTACGCGCTGCGCAATATCGACGAGGGGTTCATCCCTGAGCTGTATGACCCGGATGTGCTGACCACTCGCTACTCGGTGGGCTCCGCCGACGCGGTCCGGCGCACGCGCGAATTGATCTCCTCAGAGGGCATTTTCGCAGGTATCTCCACGGGCGCTGTCCTGCATGCGGCACTGGGCGTTGCCGGCAAAGTGGTGAAGGAAGGGGAGCGCGCCGACATCGCGTTCGTCGTGGCCGACGCCGGTTGGAAGTATCTGTCGACCGGCGCGTACGCCGGTAGCCTGGAAGAAGCGGAGGAAGCGCTGGAAGGGCAGTTATGGGCATGATCGAGCCGGCCGGTTACCCGGCGGCACCCGGGCATAAGAAGCGGCCGCTATGGGTGACCGGCGGCATCACTGCGCTGTCCTTTGTCGCGCTGCTCTACATCGTCGAGGTCATCAACCAGCTCACCGGCGACCGCCTGGACAATAACGGCATCAGGCCGTTGGAAACCCACGGTCTGACGGGCATCTTGTTCGCGCCGCTGCTCCACGCGAACTGGGAGCACCTGATCGACAACACGGTGCCCGCCCTTGTGCTCGGCTTCCTGATGACGCTGGCCGGCCTGTCGCGATTCATCTTCGCGACGGCGATCATCTGGATTGTCGGTGGCGTCGGCACTTGGCTGATTGGCAACGTGGGGAACACCTGCGGTGGCGAGCCGAACATCATTGGCGCGTCGGGCCTGATCTTCGGATGGCTGACCTTCCTGTTGGTGTTCGGGTTCTTCACCCGAAAGGTTTGGGAGATCGTCGTCGGCCTGATCGTGCTTGTCGCGTATGGCACCGTCCTCTTCGGCGCCCTGCCTCAGGTCGGGTGCACCGGCATCTCCTGGCAGGGCCACCTGTGCGGAGCCATCGCGGGTGTGTTCGCGGCGTACCTGTTGTCCGGACCCGAACGCAAGGCGCGTGAACTGCGCAAACGCGGAGCGAACCCGCCATCGCTGACGTCGTGACATCACCATCGCCCACTCCGGGGAGGGGCCCCCATGCGCCCGTCGGGATCTTCGATTCCGGCGTCGGCGGGCTGACCGTGGCGCGCGCGATCATTGACCAGTTGCCCGACGAGGACATCGTGTATGTCGGCGACACCGCTAACGGCCCGTACGGCCCGCTGACCATCCCGCAAGTGCGGGCGCATGCGCTGGCCATCGGAGATGACCTGGTGTCCCGGGGGGTGAAGGCGCTGGTGATCGCCTGCAACACGGCATCGGCGGCCTGCTTGCGCGACGCCCGCGAGCGCTACGACGTGCCGGTCGTCGAGGTGATCCTGCCCGCGGTGCGCCGGGCGGTCGCCACCACGCGCAACGGCTGCATCGGTGTCATCGGCACCGAGGCCACGATCGGATCCGGCGCGTATCAGGACGCGTTCGCGGCGGCCCGCGACACGGTCATCACCGGTGTCGCCTGTCCGCGGTTCGTCGACTTCGTGGAGCGCGGCGTCACGAGCGGGCGACAGGTGCTCGGCCTCGCAGAGGGTTATCTGGAGCCGCTGCAGCGTGCCGGCGTGGACACGCTGGTGCTGGGCTGCACCCACTATCCGCTGCTGTCGGGGCTGATCCAGCTGGCGATGGGCGAGCCCGTGACATTGGTGTCCAGCGCCGAGGAGACCGCGAAGGATCTCCTCCGCGTGCTTACCGAGCTTGACCTGCTGCGTCCCCACAACGCGCCAACGGCCACGCGGATATTCGAAGCGACCGGAGATCCGGAGGCGTTCACGAAGCTCGCGTCCCGATTTCTGGGGCCGGCGCTGGACGGCGTTCGACCTGTCCGGCGCCACGTTGGCGCCTCAACATGAGACTCGTCGCCTTTTGCTGCGATGTCTTGGTCAACACCAGATCCCCCGTGGCAAGCTAGGGCTGTGCGAGTCACGGTGCTCGGCTGCTCCGGCAGCGTCACAGGGCCAGATTCCCCAGCGTCGGGGTATCTGCTAACTGCGCCGGGCGCTCCTGCGTTGGTGCTCGACTTCGGCAACGGCGTGCTGGGCTCGCTGCAGCGGCATGCGGACCCCAACTCGGTGCACGTTCTTCTGAGCCATCTGCACGCCGACCACTGCATGGACGTGCCGTCGCTGTTCGTGTGGCGGCGCTATCACCCGATCCCGGCCGTCGGCAAGGCGCTGATGTATGGGCCCAGCGATACGTGGGCGCGGCTCGCGCAGGCGTCGTCGCCGTTCGGCGGGGAGCTCGACGACTTCTCGGACATCTTCGAGGTGCGGCACTGGACCGACGGCGAGGAGGTCGAGTTCGGCTCGCTGCGGGTGCTGCCGCGGGCGGTGGCACACCCGACCGAGGCTTACGGGATGAGGATCACCGACGCGTCGGGTGCGGTTTTCGCCTTCAGCGGCGACACCGGCGTCTGCGACTCGATCGTCGACCTGGCGCGGGGGGCAGACGCATTCTTGTGCGAGGCGTCGTGGACGCATGCCCCAGGCGAGCGCCCCGAGCACCTGCACCTGTCCGGCACCGAGGCGGGGCAAATTGCTCAGCGCGCCGGCGTCGGGGAGTTGCTGCTGACGCACATCCCACCGTGGACATCGCGTGAAGACGTCATCACTGAGGCCAAGGCGGAGTTCCACGGCCCGGTGCGGGCCGTGGTGTGTCAGGAGACGATCGAGATCACCAACTAGGGTTGACGGAGTGTCCAGCCGAGAAGATGGCCGTCTCGATGACGAGTTGCGGCCGGTGACGATAACCCGCGGATTCACATCCCATCCGGCGGGCTCGGTGCTGGTGGAGTTCGGCCAGACCAGGGTGATGTGCACCGCGAGCGTGACCGAGGGAGTTCCACGCTGGCGCAAGGGAACTGGCGAGGGCTGGCTGACTGCGGAGTACGCGATGCTGCCTGCGGCCACGCACACCCGGTCGGACCGTGAGTCGGTGAAGGGCCGCATCGGAGGACGGACACAGGAGATCAGCCGACTCGTCGGACGGTCGTTGCGGGCCTGCATCGATCTCGCTGCTCTGGGCGAGAACACGATCGCGCTCGATTGCGATGTGCTGCAGGCCGATGGCGGTACCCGCACTGCGGCGATCACCGGCGCCTACGTCGCACTGGCCGATGCGGTCACGTACCTCTCGGCGGTGGACAAGCTGTCGGACCCACGGCCGCTTTCGTGCATGATCGCTGCCGTCAGCGTCGGCGTCGTCGACGGCAGGATCCGCGTTGATCTGCCTTACGAAGAGGATTCTCGGGCCGAGGTCGACATGAACGTCGTGGCCACCGACACCGGAACGCTGGTCGAGGTTCAAGGCACCGGCGAGGGCGCGACGTTCCCGCGTTCGACGCTGGACAAGTTGCTCGATGCGGCGCTGGGAGCCACCGAGAAACTGTTCGAAATCCAGCGGGCGGCGCTGGCAGAGCCGTATCCGGGTGTGCTGCCCGAGGGGCCGGCGCAGAAGAAGGCCTTCGGCAGCTGAGGTGATTCGCCTCCTGGTCGTGAGCCGCAACCGTAAGAAATTGGCGGAGATGCGGCGGGTGCTCGACGCCGCCGCGTTGACTGGCGTCGACTTGGTGTCGCTGGACGACGTAGAACCGTTCCAGGAGACGCCCGAGACCGGCGCGACGTTCGAGGAGAACGCGCGCGCGAAGGCGCGTGACGCGTTCGCGGCCACGGGTTTGGCGTCGGTGGCCGACGACTCGGGGCTTCAGGTCGATGCGCTGAACGGAATGCCCGGCGTGCTGTCGGCGCGGTGGGCCGGAGTGCACGGCGACGACGCCGCCAACAACGCCTTGTTGCTCGCTCAGCTTCGTGATGTGCCCGACGAGCGGCGCGGCGCGGCGTTCGTCTCGGCCAGCGCGCTGGTGTCCGATAGCGGCGCGGTGGTGGTGCGCGGTGAGTGGCCGGGCCGGATCGCGCGGCAGCCGCGCGGGGAGAGCGGGTTTGGCTACGACCCGCTGTTTATTCCGGACGGCCTTGACTGCAGCGCAGCTGAACTCGGCCCGGACGAGAAGGACGCTCAGTCACACCGTGGCCGGGCGTTGGCGCAGCTGGTGCCGGCGTTGCGCGGGCTCAGAGATTGAATTGCGCTTTGACCTGTTTGGTGCGGAAGTGTTCGAGGACGATGCCGAGGAGTGGGACCGTGCCCGCCAGCAGGGTGCCGACCGTTGTCCACAGCGGCCAGCGCACCTTGACCGCGAGGTTGAGCGTGGCGAGCAGGTAGACGAAATACACCCAGCCGTGCACGACGCCGACCCAGCGGATCTCGTTGTGGAGGACGTAGTGCAGCACGACCTCCACGCACAACGCGATGAGCCAGATACCAGTGGCCCAGGCCATCACCCGGTATGCGATCAGCGCGGTGCGGATCTTGCGGGTTTCGGTGCTGCTGTCGGATGTCATCTGGTGGTGGTCCTGTCGGTTCTCTCGTCCGCCTTGGCCAGTTCAGCCAGATAGGCGTTGTACTCGGCGAGCGCGGGATCGTCGGGTTCGGTTGACGGCACGGGTTTGGGGCGTTCGGGCAGAAGCCCAGCGGGGATCTCGATGACGGTGTCGGGCTTGTGCAGTTGCGGCGGCTCCTCCTCGTAGCGGACGAACTTGCGATAGGCGTACACGCAGAACGCCGCGAACAGCGGCCACTGCAGCGCGTACCCGAGGTTCTGGCCCGTGCCCGACACCGACTGGTAACGCTGCCACTGCCACCAACCCAGCGCCAGGCAGGCGAGGGCGGCGACCATCACCAGCACGACGAGTGCCGGCCTGCGACGCCGTGTAGTGGACACGTAACGACGTTACCGCTCAGCACTTGGGCCCGACGAACTCGTCGAGACGTGCCGTCGCGGCCTTGCGGTAGACGGACACGATCTTCTTTCTCGTCACCGTCGATCACCCCAAGCTATCCAGCACTGTCGACAGGTTCGTGGGTGAGGAAAGCGGTACGATCGCGGCGCCGCGGGCGTGACGGAACTGGGCAGACGTGCCGGCTTTAGGTGCCGGTGCTCGAGAGAGCGTGAGGGTTCGAGTCCCTCCGCCCGCACCGAAGCTGAGATTTTTTGGGGCTGTCGGGCGAACGATCGTCCCTATAAGCAGTGGACAAATAGAAATCCGTCAGGGTTCAAGCGGGAATTTCCCTCGTGCGCGCGACAATTGACCAGAGTATCGATGATGTGGCTGACGTTCTCCTGCCCAGGCAGGATTGATCCGATAGGAATGCCATTTCTGAAGTAAACGACGCCTTTGAATTCGTTGAGGATGGGGTTCTGGTCCCCAGCAGTGGGCGGCACGCCGGGATGCGGAGGGAAGTGCGGCGCTCCCTGGGCCATGGCTGACCCGACGCCCCAACCTACGGCGGTTAGCGCCGCCGTCATCACTGCCACGTGCGCGAACCTCTTCACATTTGCGAGCCGAGTCATCATTGATCCTCCACGTCGATTCTCGGGATGTGCGGCACGTTGCCGTGCACGCGCTTTGGACCGTACGTCAGCGCGTAGTGATTTACGCCGGTTTTCGCAAATTCGGCGCAGCTAGAGGAGGAAATTCGATGTTCGTTCAGCGTCCGGCTTCCCAGTTTGGGACCTCGAGACGCAGCGGTCCACAGCTCTTTGCTGTGTACTCCTCCACGTAGGGTATGGACGACCACTGGTCGTAGCTGCCACGCTCTTCGGTCGCTACCGCCTGATCCAGGCACGGGTTCGGGGGTCCGTCCGCCCCAAAACGGAGGAATTGCGGATCAGATTGTACAGCAACGGTTCTGGGCGAAGGTCGACACCGTCGGCGTGCTGCGGGGGTGCCGGCTGTGGATTCCTGCGCGGGCCGGGCGGTCGGGTCAGGACAACTGATGGAGGCCCTTGACGCTCCCGTCCGGGTTGAGATCCATGTAAGCGGACCCATCTCGTATGTCGTAGACCCAGATCTGCGGCGTCAGGGTGCCCGTGGTGGAGAAGCCGTTGGGACCTAGGTCCGCGAGGCCGCGAATCAACAGCTTGGTTTCTTTGACGTCGGTCATGCCCAGCGACTGGGGCGCACTTGGCAGCTTGGCAATCACAGCGTTGACGTCGAAATTGCTGAGGTCGACGACCGCCTCGCCGCCGGGAGGCGAGTCTTGGCCGCCCGTGAGGGTCCAGCCGCCACCATCGTTGTAGTAGATCTGGGTGTGACGATTGTTGGTTGGATCGGCACGGGTGAAAATCGCGTTATCGGAGTCAACGTACACGTCGTAACCCATCGTGTCCCCGAACCGGTTGCGTATGTCAGTTAGCAGGCCGGTCAGCCCGGCGACCGTTTGCGGCTGCAGCGTCGGTTTCGTCGCTGATGGAGTGGCGCTTCTGGCGTGGGTGTTCGTCGAGGCGTTTTTGTAGGCATGGAAAACGGTGACGCCGCCCCAGATCACGCCGCCGATCACGATCAATACGATGACCCCAACGATCGCAGCAATCGCGCACCCGAGTCCGCGGCCGGCGCGTTTGGGCAGTTCCGGTGGTTGCGACGGTTGCGGCGACGCACCAAAAGGTGATGCAACGTAGGGCGGCTGCTGCCATACATTCTGCGGTACCTGCCATGGCTGATCCGGCGGCTGATCCGGCGGTTGTGAGGTCATAGTGGTTTAAACCGTTCGTCGGTAGCGACGCTTACGTCTCTACATCCGTCTCAATATCACAGCGTGCTTAGCTGGTCGCATCGTTTTCGACAATAACAACTACCCCATCTAGTGTCCTGCGCCAGGAATTCGGTGAAGATATGAGGCGAGCCGTTCGAGGATCTGGTCGGCGGTCTTGGTCCAGGCAAACGGCTTGGGGTTGTTGTTCCAGTTCTTGATCCAGTCGCGAATGTCGTTTTCCAGCGCGTAGATCGAGGTGTGCACACCGCGGCGCAGTTGTTTGTCGGTCAACAGCGCAAACCATCGCTCGACTTGGTTGAGCCACGACGAGTAGGTGGGCGTGAAGTGCATGTGGAACCGGGGGTGGGCCGCCAGCCATCTGGCGATCGGCGGTGACTTGTGGGTGGCGTAGTTGTCGCAAATCAGGTGGACATCGAGGTCGGCGGGGACCTGGTTGTCCAGGGTGATCAGGAACTTCTTGAACTCAGTGGCGCGGTGGCGTCGGTGGATGGATCCATACACCTCGCCGGTGGCCACATCCAGCGCGGCGAACAGGGAGGTGATGCCGTGGCGCACGTAGTCGTGGCTGCGCCGCTCGGGCATGCCCGGCATCATTGGCAGCACCGGTGCTGATCGGTCCAACGCCTGGATTTGCGACTTTTCGTCGACACACAACACGACCGCTTTTTCGGGCGGGTCGAGATACAACCCGACGACATCGCGGACTTTGTCAATGAACTGCGGATCGTTGGACAGTTTGAACGTGTCGACCTGATGAGGCTTGAGCCCGAAGGCTTTCCAGATCCGGCCGACGGTAGATCTCGACAATCCACTCTCAGCGGCCATCGAGGCCCGCGACCAATGCGTGGCATCGTTGGGCGCCCGCTCCAATGTGGCCACCACCACCGCCTCGACCTGCTCGTCGGTCACCGTGCGCGGCCCTCCCGGGCGCGGCTCGTCGACCAACCCGCCCAGCCGGCGTTCCACAAACCGCCGCCGCCACATCCCCACCGTCTGCGGCCAGACACCGACTTCGGCAGCCACCTCCTTGTTGGGTTTTCCGGCCGCGCAACCCAACACGATCCGACACCGCTGCGCCAACGCCTGCGACGACGTCGGCCGGCGTGCCCACCGCTCCAACGTCGCCCGCTCGTCCTCCGTCAACACCAACTCGGCCTTCGGCCTGCCCCTATCCGCCATAAACCAAGTCTACGATTATTTACCAAATTCCTGGCGCAGGACACTAGACAATTGGTGATGAAGTAATTTGCGCTTTCGAATTTGACGGATATTGGCTCCGCCCTAACGTCGTGCGTCGCCTCCGGACCGCCGCCAATATCTTTGCACCGCACGGGGTAGTCACCAGCTTGGTGGTGCATGCGGGACGAGAAAGACCTCGATGCCGGCTATGCCCTCACATGCCGACCGCATCCGAGGACCTCGATCGTCAACGTCGTCGACGACCTGCCTCTACGCGTCTGACGCCGCCAAGAGGGATGCCGAAAAGCCCAATTTGGCGGTTTGGATTTCAGTGATCAGTCGTTACCGAAATCGTCATCAACGAAGTTGGTGTGCTTGATGTCGTGTCCCTCGGCGATCGCGGGAGTGCAGGCGGCCTGGCATTCCTGCATCACGGTGGGTTCACCTTTGCCCTGGACGACTTTCCAGCGCCAGGTCGTTTCGATGGTTTTCGGGCCGAGGACCGCGTCGCGGTCGCTGACGTCGCAGTACAGCGTGCGCTGCGCGCTGTCGCAGGTTTCCAGCAGCAGCTCGTGCGCCGAGACGCCGAGCGGGTCACGGATCAGGCGGACGCCGAAGCGCTCGATCTTGCCGTGGGCCTGCAGCCGTTCGGCGATGCCGGCCAGTACGGTCTCGTCGTCCGCGCTCAG
Source organism: uncultured Actinomycetota bacterium (assembly GCA_963759655.1). GTDB lineage: Bacteria > Actinomycetota > Actinomycetes > Mycobacteriales > Mycobacteriaceae > Mycobacterium. The sequence continues at coordinate 486,046 of CAVXAG010000010.1, forward strand.
CGGTGCGGTGGCACCGAAGTCGGCCGGCTCGGCGAACTCCATGCCGACGACACCCACACCGGAGCTGACGGATGGATCGAAACGCATCGCGGTCGCGCTCAGCCCCGGCGTGGCGAACGCCGACCTGACTTTGGGCGTTGTCTCGGTTCTGCGCGGCGAGGCTTTGGCGCGTTCCACGAAGACCTCTCCGGCGGCCGGCTCAAAATGCTTGTGCAGCAGCCAGATGGCGAATCGCTGCCATGCGTCGGTGGTGGCGAGGTACTGGCCCAGCTCTTCAAGGCAGGCGCGGTCGTCCTCGCCCAGCAAACCAACATCGGTGGCGTCCATGTCGCGCAGCGTCGCGTAGTCCTCAACGCCGTGATCCCGCATCGTCAGCATCGCTATCTCCTAATGACGTGTTGCCAAAGAGTTTTTGGATGGGGCAAGAGCCTAGCAGCGACAAGTTAACAGGGAGTGACGTCACTCACACGCTGCCCAATCCCGCAGCCTGCGGAGATCGGCTCGCAGCGAGAATTCAGGAGTTTCACAGCTTCGTTAGGCCGGCGCCCCGAATTGGATGCGATGCAACTCGGCGTACACCCCGTCGAGTGCCAATAGCTCCTGTTGGTTGCCGTCTTCGGCGACCACGCCGTCCTTGATGACAATGATCTTGTCGGCATTGCGCAGCGTGCTCAGACGATGGGCGATGGTGATGACGGTCCGGCCCTCCATCAATCGATCCAGTGCCTGGATCACCAGATCTTCCGACTCTGCGTCCAGCGCTGCGGTTGGCTCGTCGAGAATCAGAATCGGGTTGTTGCGTATCAGGGCGCGGGCGATTCCGATGCGCTGGCGCTGGCCGCCGGAAAGCGTCAGGCCTCGGTCGCCGACCGAGCTGTCGTAGCCGTCGGGCATGCGCGAGATGAACTCGTCTGCGTTGGCCAGTTTGGCCGCCGCAACGACTTCGTCATCGGTTGCGCATGGGCAGCCGAACGCGATGTTGTCGCGGATGGTGCCCCGGAACAGCACGGTGTCCTGTAGCACGAAGCCGATTTGGCAGCGCAGACCGTGCAGCTTGTAGTCGTGGATGTCCACGCCGTCGATCTTGATGCATCCGGCGTCGGCATCGCGGAATCGCGGCAGCAGGCTTACCACCGTGGATTTGCCGCCCCCGGTCGGGCCGACGATCCCCACCATTTGGCCCGGCGAGACCGTGAAGCTGACGTCGCGTAACACGGGCACCTCAGGGTCATAGCCGAACGCCACGTGCTCGAAGGTGATCTCACCTCGAAACGGCGGCGGATCAACCGGAGCGGGGCGCTCGGGAATGGTCTTGTCGGCGTCACATATTGCCTGTACCCGCTCGAATCCCACCGCCACCTGGGCGATGGTGTTGGTCATCACCGCAAGGTCGCGGACCGGCTGGAAGAACTTCCCCAGGTAGGCGAGAAATACGGTGAGCGCGCCCACCGTCATCGCGCCGGACAGGATCAGCAATGAACCCCGCCAGAGCACCGCGCCCGTGCAGAAGGCGACCGCGATACCGACCACCGGCGAAAGAAGCGACGACAACCGGCGTGCCTTGATCCAGGCCGTGACGGTCTGCCTGCTGGCCTGTTCCAGCTGCTGCTCCTCCAGGTCCTGCCGCGAGAAGGCCTGCACCACCTCGATCGATTGCAGGCCCTCCTGCAGGGTGGACAGCATCTCGGACTGGCGTTTGCGCACCTCCTTTACCGATGTTCTGATCGCCTTGTTCACGCGGACGACGAAGATGGCCAGCAGCGGTGTGACGGCGAGCGCGATCAACGCGAAATCCCAACGGAGCCAGAACATCACGGTAACCATCGCGACGAGCGTCAGGCCGTCGGTAAACATGTTGAGAGTAGACACCGACGCGAAGCTCTGAATCGTCTGAACGTCGCCGGTGAGGGTGCTGAGAAGTGTGCCGACCCGATGTGTGTCGTAATACGCCAGAGAAAGTTCCTGCAGGTGGTGGTACAGCCGCACCCGCAGATCGTTCGCGATGTTCTGACCCAGACCCTCGGTCAAGTTCGTGGCGACGTAGAAGGCGACGCCGGTCACGAGCGCGATCACCACGGTCACGATCCCCGCGGCCGCTGCGACGTTTACCTTGCCCGAGCCGCCGAGCATTGGCAGCAGCCAGGTGATCCATTGCGGAGCGGGGTGGTTCCCGGCGACGTTATCGATGATGACCTTGAGCGGCCAGGGCGTGGCCAGGCTCATCGCCATCTGCGTGAGCAGCATCGTCAGGATGATGACAAGCGTCCGCCGATACGGCCGGAGCAGATCACGTAGCAGCGGCGACAAGGCGGGCGTCTCCTTTTGCGGACACGTTTAGCCGAACGGTATCAGCGGTCCTGGCCCGCGCGCGACAGGCGGTCGCATCCGACGTCAAGCGTGTTTCGACATTGTTCAGGACGAGGGTCGATACTCGTCGCGCAGCGGAACCGCCGGCGACGGGCCATGGGCCCCAGCGAGCGATATCTGCGTCGCGAACTCAGACGTGGTGCCTTTCCGGCGCCACCGACAGAAGGGTGGTCCGTTGGAAAGGTTCAGGCCCTCGATCGACTGGGGCAACGAACTCGCCGCGTCTGCGTTGTGGATCTTCAACGCCTGGGCACTCAGTGCGGTCGTCTTGTTGGTGGTCGCGGTCCTGCTGATCCGCTACAGCACGTTTGGACGGCGGTTCTGGCGCATCACCGGCGGCTACTTCACCGGCACGGCAAGCGTTGTGGTGTGGGGAACGCTTTCGGTCCTGCTGCTGTCGGTGATCGTCGAGGTGCGCCTCGAGGTGCTACTCAGCTTCTACAACAACGACCTGTTCTCGGCTCTTCAGGTGGCATTCCAGGGTGCCGGTGCGCATAACGCCGCGCTGCGCAATTCCGGGGTGCACGGATTCTGGATGGCGATCGTCACCTTCTGCATTCTGGCGGTAATCCACATTGCCCGTATCGTGTTCGATACTTACCTCACCCAGCGTTTCATCATCAGTTGGCGCGTGTGGTTGACCGGTCGCCTTTCGGTGGACTGGCTCGCCGGCCGCGCGTACTACCGGGGCCGGTTTGCGCAGCCCGCCATCGATAATCCCGATCAGCGCATTCAGCAGGACATCGACGTCTTCACCACCGGTGTGGGTACCGGGCCCAACGTGCCGTCGTACTACTCTCAGACCACGTTGCTTTTCGGGGCGGTGGAATCGGTGGTTTCGGTGGCGTCGTTCACCGTGATCCTGTGGAAGCTCTCCGGACCGCTCACCATGTTCGGGTTCGCCGTCCCCAGGGCGTTGTTCTGGATTGTCGTCGTGTACGTCCTGTTCGCCACGGTCGTCGCGTTTCGTATCGGTCACCCGCTCATCAGACTGAGTTTCCTCAATGAGCAGACCAACGCCGCGTTCCGTTACGCGTTGGTGCGGTTGCGTGATGCCGCGGAGGCGATCGCCTTTTACCGTGGGGAGCAAGCCGAGCGCGCGGAACTCAACAACCGGTTCGGGGCCATCATCTCCAACTACCGGCGCTACGTTCGACGGACGGTCGGTTTGGTGGGTTGGAACTTTTCGGTTACCGAGGCGATCGTTCCGCTGCCCTATCTGCTGCAGGCACCGCGCCTATTCGCGGGCACCATCAAGTTGGGCGACGTGACGCAGTCGGCCACCGCGTTCGGCAAGATCCAGAGCGGACTGTCGTATTTCCGCAATGCATACAGTCAGTTCGCGAGCCTCAACGCCGCGACCATCCGACTGTATGGGCTTGTCGAGGCCAACGATCGCGCCCGGCAACTGCCGGTATTGGGAACCGGGCCGAGCGCCGACGACTCGGTGGAGCTCGACGCCGTTGAGGTCCGCACGCCAACGGGCGAGCGGCTGATCGATCCGCTCGATCTGCGCCTGGAGCGTGGCGAGTCGATGGTGATCACCGGGTCATCCGGTAGCGGCAAGACCACCTTGCTGCGCAGCCTGGCCGAGTTGTGGCCCGCCTCGACGGGCATGTGGCGCAGGCCGGCAGGCGACGACATGACGATGTTTGTGTCCCAGCTGCCGTACGTGCCGCTGGGCGATATCCGCGCGCTGCTGTCGTATCCGGCCAGGCGGGGCGACATCGACGACGACCGACTGCGAGATGTGCTCACCCAGGTTTTCTTGTCCCACCTCCGCGACCGGCTCGACGAGGAGCAGGACTGGGCGAAGGTGCTCTCACCCGGTGAGCAGCAGCGCATCTCGTTCGCCCGTGTGCTGCTGACCCGGCCTAAGGCGGTATTCCTGGACGAAGCGACCTCGGCGCTGGATGAGGGTTTGGAGGAGGCCCTTTACGGGCTGCTGCGAACAGAGCTGCCGGAAACCATCGTCGTCAGCGTCGCGCATCACGCGACTGTTGAACAGCACCACCAGCGCCGGTTGGAACTGCTGGGCGGGGGTGCCTGGCGGCTGGGCGCTAGAAGCGGCTATTCAACCGAGCCGTAACCGTTCGTGCGCCCGACGATTCGCAGCGGGAGCTGCTGCAGCGTGCAGGTGGGGGAAGGCCACGTGATCTCTGGCTGATATTCAGGCGGAAGTTCGAATTCGGGGATGCGACTCAACCATTCTGTGACGACGAGGTTCAGCTCCATCCGGGCCAAGTGCGAACCCAGGCATCGGTGGGGGCCGCCGCCATAGCCCCAGTGCCTGTGTACTTTGCCATCCATCACCAGATCATTGCCGGATATCGCATCGCTGCCATCGCGGTTGATCGCGCCGAGGCACAGCCGCACCTGCGCGCCCGCCGGCAGGGTGATGCCGGCGACGGTCACCGGCCGGGTCGTCACCCGCGGAACGACCGGTGCCGACGGTTCCAGCCTGACGATCTCCTCGACGAATGCGGCGATCTGGTCGGTGGATTGGCATAGCTCGGCGCGTAGGTGGGGACGGCGTGCCAACTCCAGCATCGCTGCCCCAATTGCTGAGGTGACGGTGTCCAGGCCGGCCAGGACGAACATGAACGCCAGCCCGAGCGCCTCGCCGTCGGTGAGTGGATCGTCGCCGGCGAGGACTTGCGAAAGGATGTCATCGGTCGGATTGCGCCGATGCGCCTGCACGGCCTCGGTGAGGTAGGCGAACAGCTCCATCGCTGGAGTCAGATCAGCGCTTTCAGGGTCGCTCAGTGTGCCCAGTGCGATGATGGCGTCTTTCCATCCGATCAGCCGCTCGGAGTCCTCGAGAGGCAGCCCGAACAGTGTCAGGAACACCTGCGACGGATATGGGGTCGCGAGATCGGCCATCACCTCACATTCGTCTCGAGAAGCAATCACGTCGATGATGTCGATCGCCTGAACCCGCAGCGACGGCAGCATCGCCCCGAGAGTCTGCGGGCTGAAGTAGGGATGCAAGATCCTGCGGAAGCGGGTGTGTTCGGGTGGGTCGAATGCGATCGGCACCAGCGGCAGTGGGCTGCCCACCACATCGAACGCCTTCTTCGACGAGAAGGCCTCCGGATTGCGCAGTGCTGCAAGCACATCCTCACGCTGCGTGAGGTAGTACCACCCGTCGCCGAATACCACCGGCCCGGCGTTCCGCAACTTGGCCCACCCCGCCCCGCGGTCGACGGACATCGGCAAATCGTCGTAGTTCAGCACTGGAAGCCCGAGGGAGTCATGCGATTCGGTCATTTCATCCGTCCCTTGGTCATTGGGTCAGCACGCCGCGGTCCGTGATCATCGGCAGATGGAGGAAGCTGCGAACACCTCCGCTCACGGTTTGGGCGGCACCTGAGCTGCGGCGGCCTGACGGGCGAGCCGTTCGTCATGAATCCTGACGAGTTCGCGGAACCCGATGCGGTGATACTTCGGCACCGGCTGAATACCCCACTGATCCTGCGCGGTGGCCTTCCCGGCGGCGCCCTCGGGCGGTCCGAGCATCGGGTACGGGTACTGGCACTCCATCGTGTCGTTGGAGTATCGGACCTTCAACAGTTCGCTGCAGATTTGCGTGAGGCTCAGTGTCGGCCAACCGTAGTAGATCGCCATGAACGGCAGCGTGAAGGCACCTTCGATGACCAGGGCGACCAGGCACACCAGGACTGCCCGCTTGATCCATTTGTGCATCCGTGCGTAGTACGGCGTTGTGCCCGGCGGAAGATCGTCGGCCGATTCCTGGTCCTCGGCGGATGGCGAAGTGGTCACAGTATTGCTCCTTCAGCGGGATTCAGTCGGAGAAGATTTCGCGGTTGACCGTGTGCAGGTACGGGATGGCGAGGAACGGGGTGATGTAGAAGATGTCGTAGAGCCACCAGCCGATGACGGGGAACACGACGCCGGCGTAGCGCACGTCGGCGTACATCGTCATGTTGAACACGTAGCCGATCCAGATCACCACGCCCATCCAGCAGGTGATGATCATCCACTGATGACCCCACCGCTTCATCTGCAAGAACCCGATCGCCGCGGCGACGCGCATCGAAAACACGGTGAAGATCAACCCGACCACCCAGGCCTTCTCGCCCGGGCCGGCCGCGCCGCCGACCCACAGCTCGTTGTAGTGCCAGAAGTAGCCCGCGTCGAACATGTTGCCCCACCCGACCATGAGCACACGGTTGATCAACGTGTGGTTGGCGACCATGTCCAGAGCCCAACCGAGACTGTTGAGGCAACCGTCGATCAGGACCAGGTAGCCGAGCAGGGTGACGATCATGGGCCGGACCGACAGGCCGGCGCCCAGAGCCTGACGCTGCAGCCACACCCCGCGCATAAAGATGGGGAAACCGATGACCCCGGGTGCCCACATGCCCATCAAAGCCGCGCCGACGATCATCCATTTGTCGGCCCGGCGCTGTGCGCTGCGAGATTCTTCGTGGTGATCGTCGAGGCTGACGGAACCTCCCGGGCCGTCAGGAGCCGCCCGACCGCTTCCTGAACGACGGTTCAGCAGAGGGAGATTCACAGTTCCCACCAGCCCCGGGCAAAGGACATGTACAGCTGGATGCCGAACATCACCAGCAGGTAGCCGTAGATGAACACTTGAAAGACGATGAGCGCCCTCTTGCGTTTGCGTTCTTGCTCATTCATGTTTGGCGTTCCTTTCTTTATGGCGTTCGCGCGCTCGACGCGTCGGCGGGGAGCAGGCTGGCGGCCGCGACTTCCCGCAGTCCGTCGGTGATCGCGCCGTCGGTACTCAGCGGCGCGAGAATGCAGGCCTCGGCCGCTTCCATTTCGTTCGCACCGGACGCGATTAACTGTGCCGCGGTGACCAGCGCACGGGTTGACGGCGGCTCGAAGTGGAAGACTTGGTCGGCGGTGCGAATGGCGATGGCGCACTGCACAAGTCGACGGGCGGAAAAGAGCTCGATGCCCGACTCGGCGACGATCACCTCGGCCTCCCGCTCCGGCGGCAGATAATTCATCGGCAGGGTGGCGAACCGCTGACGAAACGAGGGTTTGAGTTCCTTGAGGGAGCTGCGGTAGGCCGGGTTGTACGAGCAAACGAGCATGAATGAATCCGGCGCGTACACGATCTCGTCGGCGCGATCCAAGTAGAGCGCGCGGCGGTGATCGGTCAGCGAGTGCAGAATGGCCAGTGAGTCGTGGCGCGCCTCCACGACCTCATCCAGGTAGCAGATGGCGCCGGATTTGACTGCTCTGGTGAGTGGTCCGTCCGTCCACACCACGTCACCGCCGGCCACCATGAACCGGCCGACTAAGTCGGAACTGGTGAGGTCGTCATGGCAGCTGATAGTGACCACTGGGCGTGCTAGCAAAAGGCCCATGTGCTCGACGAGGCGTGTTTTGCCGCATCCTGTTGGCCCGGTGAGCATTACGGGTATGTGTTGGTGATACGCCCGCTCGAAAAGCTGCACTTCGTTGCCGTTGGCGAAGTAGGTGTCGGTCATCGTGTCTCCTGTCGGCCGTTAGCGGTCATGCGCCGACCAGCTCGCGATGAACGTGGGCCAGTACGCGCGGAAGGTCCTCTACGCGCCGGATCCGTTGGGAGCGGCGCGGCCCGAATACCTCGGGGAGCGGATCAACCCGGGTGGGCCCGACTCCGACGTAGTACACGGATACACCGGTCTCGTTGGCTTCTTCGACCGCATGCGCCACGTCAGCCCAGGCGTAGCGGCCTTCGTAGCCCTCGTCGGACATCAGCCCATCGCCGATCACGATGAGCAGGCGACGTTCGGACGGCTGCGCCAGCAGCCGGTCCGTCAAGTGGCGCACCGGTGCGCCCAGTCTGGTGTAGCCGCCGGTCATCAGGCCCAGACCGCTCGGGGTCACAAAACGACTGTCCTGGAAGTCCTTCAGGCAGCGCACCTCGACGTGATGACGGGTGTTGCCGGTGAATGCGAAGATGCCATGTCGCTCACGGGCATTCGTCATCGCACGCGACAACGCGTCCGCGCACGCCAACTCCAGGCGGAAGATCCGGCCGCCGTGAACTCCCAACGATGAGCTGGCGTCGAGCAGCAGCGCCGTCGTGACGTCTCGGCCGCGTGGCAGCAGTTCCCGGAAGATGCGTGGCTCCTTCGCCGCACCGGTCATCAAGTCGACGTAATGGCCGACATAGGAGTCGACGTCCAGGTCGGATCCATCCTCGAGACGGTTGGTCATCGCGCGATGGGTGTGTTCTTCGAACCACTTCCGCAGATCGGCGGATACCGGTGCGTCTTGCTGACCGCGACTGGTACGCGGGCGTTCGAGAACCGCGACGTGGTCTGGCAGGAAGCTTTTTGTCCACGCATTCCATTCGGGGTAGGGAATACCTGGACGACGGTCTGGGGTGATGTCCAGGTCGTTGGCGTCCGGTCTGCTCGGCGGTGGCAGGTTGGGGTTCCGCACACCGCCGTCCCCGCCGACGGGCACGGAGTAGGGCCGGGGGCGGCGCTTTTGCGTGCTGGTCCACGGCATTCTGCCGAAACGTCGAACTGCACTGGCCAGCCCGCGGTGCGTCGAGAAGGCCGACGGCCACGTGCCGAGCAGCGGATGCTCGGGCAGCGGTTGCCGTGTTCGTGCCAGCTCGATCGCGCGGTCGAGCATCACCCCGGCGTCGAGGTCGCGGTCGGCGATTTTGAGGTCCGGCAGCACCCGCCTCGTGTCGGTCAACAGCCCCGGCCACCGGGAAGCCACCCATCCGAGGGCCACGCTCCCCTCGATGTGGGTGAGCGCGCGTAGTTCGCGGGCCGACAAATCCTTCAATCGGTACTCGGCGAGACGATCCTTGGACGGTGAACATTGCAGGGCCACACCGCAGGTCAACGTTCTTCGCGTCCAGTCACGCGCAGCCGATGGGTACGGAACGTGCACGATGCGCAGGGTCGAGTTCAGGCTGAAGCTGCGTTTGTCGCCGGTCACCAGGCGCGCACCTTCGCGACGCTGGTCGCTGAGGGCGACTGCTGTGAGCGCGCAACTCCGCTCGATCATCATCGCGGACACACGAACCGGCTCAACCACGTTGATTACCTTGCGGGTTGAGTCCAGTGGTCGCGCCGAGTCGACCGTTCAGAATGTTCCGATGTTCGAGAACATCCAGTACCAGAACCAGATGATCAGCCCGGTGCCGCCCCACGCGGCGACGTAGCGCAAGATCTCCCAGAGCATGGTTGGTCCTCCTTATTGGTTGGTTGAGAACGAGCGATCGGGAAGGTGCACTTCGCGGGCGACAGGTCATCGGACCTCCAGGCCGCGAACGACGGTAGGGACGAATTTGTCGAGCATGTCGTCGCGAATCGATGTCATGTGGTGTGTGGTGACCAGAAAGGCGTACAAGCCCAGCAAGAAGAACACCGCGCTGCTGAAGGCGTCCGCTTCCGGGTATGCCTCACCCGCGTCGCGAGCCCGCTCGATCTCCTGCACCACCAACACGATGACCGGGTGATCGACCCACTCTTCGTTCGGCGGCCGGGTCGATGAGAAATGCAGCGCCAGAAAGTCTTTGAACAGTAAGCTGCCGAGGCGCTCTTCCAGCCCCACCACCAGGCGGACCACCTCAGTCAGCGCCGAGGTCAGGTCGTGCGGCTTGTCGAGGAATCGGGCCAATTCGTTGGCCATTCGTCCTTCCTCGCGCCCTTCGACCTCGAGCAGGACGTGCTCTTTGGTCGGAAAGTGGAAGTAGAAGGTGCCGTGCGCTACGCCGGCAGCTGCGACGATCTCACCGACATCCGCTGCCGCCATACCAGTGCGCTTGAACTCCGCGATCGCCGCGCCAAGGATCCGCTGCCGTGTCTGCAGCCGCTGCGCCTCACGACCGGACGGCTTGTCCTGTAGTCGCGTCATGGTTCGTTCTTTCTATCCAAGCCGCTGATAAAAGTCAATGAAATCAAGGCAGATCCGGCCGTATACTATGTTTACTCCGCGTCAATAATCGTCTGAGAGCGCCATATAACGAATTACCACCTCGAATCTGGTGGGATTACGTGATTTCAGTCATTGAGTAGAGTCATTGACATGGCCATGTCCGGCGGCTAGAAAGAGACACAACGATGCAAAGGTGAACCGCCCATGTTGAACCTGCGCGGACGCGGGCCCCGCGGTGGCGTCAGCTACGACGATCAGATGGAAGAATCACGGCTTGCACAGCGGCGGGCCGACAAGTGGCTCATCTCCGGCAGCTTCCTGATTGGCACCACTGCGCTGGGTATCTTCGGTCTTCCGCTGTTCTTGCGCGGGGTCTGGTTGCTGCGGCGGGCACAGCGGGACGGGCTGTCGGTTCGGCCCATGCTCGTCACCCTGATCGGTTACCTCGTCATCATTGATGCCGCGATAAACACCGTGGGCTGGGCACTGGACCTGGTTGCCAACCACACCCTGTTGGCGCGAGTGCTCTTGAACGGCTGGGGCAACATGTTCGACGCGGGCTACTTCTGGCACTACAACGAGCTGTGGGTCGGCGGCGCGGCGGGCCCAGGCGAGAAGGGCTGGGAAGTCGGGTTGATCTTCACCGTGTTCACGATGCGAATTGCCGCGGCGATCGGGTTCTTGCAGATGAAACGATGGGGTCATCAGTGGATGATCATCACCTGCTGGACGGGCGTGGTGATCTGGATCGGCTACGTGTTCAACATGACGATGTACGCGGACGTGCGCTACGCCGGCGTCGTGTTCCCCGTCATCGGCTGGTGGCTCTACGACATCTTCTACATCACCCCCTTCCTCGCCATCCCGTACCTGCACACGGTCAACCGCGAAATCTTCTCCGACTGAGAAAGCAGCGTTGCATGACATCGCGCTGGGCTCGTGACCTCTGGGCAACTTCGGGGCCTCCTGGCCCGTCGCCGCCGTGGCGTCGTATGTTCGCGGCGATGAACCTTGATTCCGATAGCGGATCCTCCCCGCGACTGAGGATTTTCGATCTGGCGGCGATCGATCCGGAAACGGACCTTGACGTCAGAGCGGGTCCGTTGGTCCTGCTGGGCTCTGGCGCGGACGTCACGGCCGGTCATGTGCAGCCGTTGCTGGATCGCGCGACCTTCACGCTGACGGACGAGCCGGTGCCCGATGGCCGCGTCGTGACGGTGCCGTCGGTTGCGACCGCCGTCGACGAACTGGTGCAGCGCGTTGACCGGTGGCCGCAGGCCGCGGCGGTATCTGACGACGTATTGCGGTCGATCGATCCGGGCGCGCCAACGTGGAGCGGACTCGTCACTGAATCGCTTGCCTATTCGACGTTGCAGGCGGGCCGGGAGTTCGCCGACTGGCTGGCCCGCCGCGGGCCGGCATCGTCACCCACCACCCCTGATCCCGTTTTGGTTGAGCGCGAGGCCGATTCGTTGTGCATCCGATTGAATCGGCCCGCCCGCCACAACGCGTTCTCCATCGATATGCGCCAAGCGTTGCTTGAGGCGTTGACGATCGCGCACTTGGACCTGTCGGTTCACCAGGTGGAGCTCGCCGGTAACGGGCCGTCCTTCTGTAGTGGCGGCGACCTCGCCGAGTTCGGCTCCTTCGCGGATCCTGCGAGCGCCCACGTCGCACGCACCCGCTACAGCCCGGCGCTCGCACTCGACCAATTGTCGGTTCGGCTGGGCGAGCGTTTGATAGCCCATGTGCACGGCCAAGTGCTCGGCAGCGGACTCGAGATGGCCGCCTTCTGCGGACGCGTCCAGGCGCACCCGGAGTCCCGATTCGGTCTGCCCGAGTTGGCCCTCGGCTTGATCCCCGGAGCGGGCGGCAACGTCAGCATTACCCGGCGAATCGGCCGTTGGCGTACCGCCTATCTGGTGCTGTCCGGGCGCACCCTGACGGCCGCGACCGCACACGAATGGGGTTTGATCGACGCCGTCGCGTAACGCTGTTCAACGGTGTGACCACAATGAGAGCGTGAAGTCGTGGGCTCTTCCGGCGAGCGTGCTGTCGCATGTCCGGCAGGTCGGCGCGGTGATTTCAGACCGCGTCGAGCGCCTCGGCGGTGCGCCCCTTCGCGTCGACGCGCACGCGATGATCACCGGACGCGCCGCCCTGCTCGGGCTTGAGCCGCCGACCAGGATCTCGTCGGGCGGCGCGACCCGGCTGCTTGCTGCGGCGGACGGTTGGTGCGCGTTGACGCTGAGTCGCCCCGAAGACCTCGAGGCTGTCCCTGCGCTGCTGGAACTGTCCGAGGTCGATGATCCGTGGACATCTGTGGCCGCCGCCGCGATCGGGCGTCCGGTCGCAGACTTTGTGGGTCGGGCCCGGCTGCTCGACTTGCCCGCGGCGACGCTGGGCGAGGTGGCGGCTGCCGAGCCGAACGTCACCCAGCACAACCCGCCGTCGACGCGGTCCATCAGAGATCTGCTGGTGGCCGACCTGTCGTCGATGTGGGCCGGACCGTTGTGCGGTCGGCTGTTGGCGGCTGCGGGCGCGACCGTGGTCAAAGTCGAAACGCCCGCCCGCCCAGACGGCACCCGAAGTGGCGATCGACGATTCTTCGACTGGATGAACAGCGAAAAGCTGAGCTTTTCAGCACGTTTCGACTCCGACGAGCTTGCCGCCCTGTTGCGGGCCGCCGACGTGGTGATCGAGGGATCGCGGCCTGCGGCGCTTGCCCGTCGCGGTCTTTCCGCCGACACGGTGCCTGCCCGACCGGGCCGGGTCTGGTTGCGGATCAGCGGATACGGAAGTGGCCATCCCGCGCGGGTCGCGTTCGGCGACGACGCGGCGGTCGCCGGTGGGCTGGTCAACGTCGATGAGCATGGTCCGGTGTTCTGCGGTGACGCGATCGCCGACCCGTTGACCGGGCTGGCGGGTGCCGTCGCCGTGCTCGACGCATTGACCCGCGGCGGCGGGGTGATCATCGACGTTTCCATGGCGGCCGTTGCGGCTGGCTGCGCGGACCTGCGGGACAGCGGAGCCGCCGTGTGTGAGCGACGGATGCCCGATCTTCCGGCACAGCCGGCCCGCGAGTTGGGCACCGACAACCCCCGCGTCCGGGCCTTGATTGAGGCGCGGCTCGTCGCATGCTGATCCGGCGCGCGACCCTGCTGGACGGGCGCGTCGCCGACATCCGCGTCGGCGAGGTGATCAGCCACGTCGCCCCGACGCTGACGCGACAACCTGGCGAGGCGGTCCTCGACGCGAATTCGGGTGCCGTCCTTCCAGGCTTGCACGACCATCACGTGCACTTGCGGGCGGCCGCTGCGGCGCTCGGCTCGGTCGTTGTCGGGCCGCCCGCTGTCCGCACCGAGGTGGAATTCGCGCGAACACTGGCCGCCGCGAAGCCCGGCGCCGACGGTTGGATTCGAGCGATCGGACACCACGAGTCGGTGGCCGGTGAGCTGGACCGTGCCCGGCTTGACGCCGCGCAGCCGAGGACCCCGGTACGGGTGCAGCACCGCAGTGGCGCACTGTGGATTCTCAATTCCGCGGCGCTCGCCGGCATCGGCTACCCGGATCACCCCGATGGCAGGCTGCCCAGCGGCGAGCCCCGGCTGGCGGAGGCGGTTCCACGGCGCGAACCTGACCTTTCGGCTCTGGGTAGACACCTCGCGGCCTACGGGGTCACCGGGGTCACTGACGCCACCCCAGGTCTCGACCACGACGACATCGCCTCTCTGACAACGACGTTCACCCAGCATGTGCGGTGCCTTGCCCCCGGTAAGACGATCCTTCGCGACGATCATCTCGACCTCGAGGCGCTGGCCCAATGGATTGCCGAGTGTCATGCTCGCGATGTGCCGGTCGCGGTCCACTGCGTGACCGCGGCTCAGCTTGTCGTCACCATCGCCGCGCTTCGCGCGGCCGGGACCCATCCGCAGGACCGCATCGAGCACGCCGCGATGGCGCCGGACCCCAGCCTCCGCGACCTCGCGGAACTGGGGGTGGCCGTGGTGACCCAGCCGAACTTCGTCGTCGAACGCGGCGACGAGTACCTGGCCGACGTTCCCCCCGACGAGCAGCCTTGGCTGTGGCGGGTCGCGTCGTTGGTTCACGCCGGCGTCCCGGTGGCCTTCAGCACCGACGCCCCATTCGGCGCACTCGACCCGTGGGCCGCGATGCGCGCAGCCGTCACCCGGGCCACTCCCAACGGCCACGTGCTCGGCCCACAGGAACGCATCGCACCGCTGCAAGCCCTGCAGATGTTCCTGGGCTGCGCCGATCGCCCGGCCCAGCCACGGCACATCGCGCCGGGGCAGCCCGGTGACCTGGCCATCTTGTCCGCGCCGCCCGCCGATGCGCTGCGCGTGCTGGCCTCCGACATGGTGGTTGCGACCGTCGTCGCGGGTGCATTGACGTGATTTCGCGACGGTTGCAATCGCCGACTTTGTATTCTCACCGAGTGCGGAAGCGAATCGTCGTGGCGGCGGCAGCGGTGGTTGCGGTCGCTGGAGTTGCTGCCTGTTCGTCAGAACCGCAGCCCAACCACCCCAGCCAGGCATCGGTGACCATCAACGGCAACACGGTCGCGAGCAAGCAGAGCGTCACGTGCAGCCAGCAGGCGAACAACTTGCCCGGTCAAAAGCCGCAGTGGTTCTGGACGATCGCGATCGGCGACCGGGATGTTTCCGGTGTCAGGGCGATGCTCAACGGCAGCGGCGAGAAAATCACCGCGGAGTCCGTCCACATCCTCAACCTCGGCGGCTTCACCGGGACCTACTCCGAAGGCGACGGCGGCGAGGCGAATGCCAGCTTCGGCTTGGAGACGTTCACGATCACCGGCAAGGCCGATGGCTTCAACACCTACAAGCCCGGCGAACCGGCCACGGCGACGTTCAAGATCGTCGCGACCTGCTGACGTCAGCCACGGTTGCGCTTGACGTCTTTGAACGGCACACCGCGATCGGCGGCGTATTCGCGCGGCAGGCCCAGGATGCGTTCGGCGATGATGTTGCGGGCGATCTCGGTGGTCCCGCCGCCCAGCGACGCCGACTGCCGGGACAGGTAGCGCTCACCGATCCGCAGGAGGCCTTCGGCGCCGTCGACGACGGCCGCGCTGCCCGCGATCGCCATTGCGGTGTCCATCTCGAGCTGCGTGTTCAGTGCGTGTGAGATGCGGATGATGGATCCCGCCGCCGGCGGCAGCGAGCCGTCGTTGACTCCGTGATAGACGTGGTTGATCAGCTGCTCGTGCACCATGCGGTACACCAGCGCGCGTCCCGCGATGTTCTGTAGGCGTTCGTTGTCGGCGTGGCCCACGGCTTCCAGGAGGGCCGCGTAGTCGACTGGTATGTCCGTCTTGCCCTCGGCGCCGATTCCGCTGGCGAACTCGGACCCGCCGCCGACCGCGCGCCGCTCGTGGTAGAGCTGACGCGACGCGACGTGCCACCCGTTGTTCACTTCGCCGACCGCCGCGTTGTCGTCGAGTTCGAGGTTGTCGAAGAACTCCTCACAGAACTCGACCGATCCGTTGACCTGTTTGATCCGCCGCAGGGTGATCCCGGGGCTGTTGATGGGCACCAGGAACATCGTCAGACCCTCGTGCTTGGGCACATCCCAATTGGTCCTGGCCAGCAGTAAACCGTAATCGGCGGCGAACGCGCTTGTGCTCCAAGTCTTTGCGCCGTTGACCACCCACTTGTCGCCCACCCTGTCGGCGCGTGTGATCACACCGGCGAGATCCGACCCGCCGCTGGGTTCGGACAGCAGTTGAACGAGCACTTCGTCGCCGCGCAGTGCGGCCGAAACATGTTGGCGCTTCTGCTCTTCGCTGCCGGTGTCGAGGATCGTCGCGCAGCAGATCGTGAACGTCGGCGTGTTGAGGATCATCGGCATTTCGTAGTTTCGGGATTCCGCGTCGAATGCCTTCTGGTACTCGATCGGGAGTCCGAGCCCACCGCACTCCCGCGGGAAGCAGATGCCGGCGAATCCCCCGTCATGGAGCCGCTTTTGCAGCTCTCTGGCCCGTTGCCAGGGCTCTTCTTCGCCGCGATCAGCCGACGGTGGGTTGGCCGGATCGATGCGAGGCATGTTCTGCGCCAGCCACGCCCGCGCCCGCGCGGCGAACTCTGCGACCGATTCCGTGGTCTCGGTCGGCGCCGAGGTGGTCTCGGTCACGACGCGGGCTCCAGTTCCTTGGTCAGCGCGTACACCCGCAGGTTGTGGTCTTCGGGGGTGCCGAACATCGAGCGATACAGCGTGGCTCGCCGCAGGTACAGGTGCAGATCGTGCTCCCAGGTCACCCCGATACCGCCATGCAACTGGATGCAGTCCTGCACCATGCCCGGGGCATATTCACCCACGTAGGATTTCGCGACGCTGACTGCCATGTCCGCACCGGGCGAGCGCTCGGCCACTGCTGCTACCGCGGCACGGGTCGTGGCTCGGCAGGTCTCCAACCAGATCTTGAGGTCGGCGAACCGGTGCTTGAGCGCCTGGTAGGAGGCGAGCGGGCGACCGAAGGAGTGACGGTCGAACGCCCATTGAATGGTGAACTCGAGGACCCGGTCAAGGATGCCGACGACCTCGGCGCACTGCAGCGCCATCGCAATCTGGGCCTGCCGTTCGACGAGCGCCGGCGTTTGCGCCGCGGTGCCGACCGCCGCCGATTCGCCGACCTCCACACCGTCGAAAGTCACTCGGGCATAGCGTTTCACCAGGTCGATCGATCGCTGTGGTTCGACCCGAACGCCGGGCGCATCCGTCGGCACCAGGAATTGTCGGACCGCATCCTCGCAGTGGGCTGCCACCAACAGGATTGCACTCTCGGAGCCCGCCTCGACGCGGTCCTTCACGCCGTCGATACGGAACCCCGTCTGCGTCGGCGTGCCGCTGACCGTGGGTCGCAGTGGAGCCCACGGTTTACCAGGCTCGTACACCGCCCAGGACGCGACCGCCTCGCCGGACACCAGCGCCTCAATCGTCGTTGCGTGCCTGTCGCTTTCGGCAGCGTCGACGAGCCCGGCTAACACGATGCTCACTGGATGGAGCGGTCCCGGCGCGACGGTCCTGCCGATCAGCTCGGCGACGACCGCCAGATCCTCGACGCCGTTGCCGGACACGCTTCCCCCGCCGAGCTCCTCGGGCACCAGCAGGCCGGCCCAGCCCAATTCGGCAGCGCGCCGCCACCATTCGGGCGCGAACGGGACCCCGGCTTCGTGAAGCTCCCGTACCCGCGTGACTGAGGCCTCTTTCTCCAGGAACGCCTGGGCCGTCGACGCGAAGAGCAACCCCTCCGGCGACGCCTCACTCACGCGGGGACCGGCGTGCCGACCTTGAACAGCTTCATCATGTTGCCGCCCATGATCTGTGCCTTGTCCTCGTCCGACAGACCCTCGAGCTCGTCGACGAATGAGATCGGGTCCTTCAGGCCCTCCGGGTGCGGCCAGTCAGAACCGAACACCACCCGGTCGCTGCCGACCATCTTGACGATCTCGGTGAACCGGTCCTCCCAGAACGGGCTGATGTACACGCAGCGCTTGAACGCCTCGATTGGATCCTCGAGGAAGCCGTTCGGCATCTTGGCGTAGGTGCTCTTGAACTGCTTGAACAGGTACGGCACCCAGTCGGCGCCGTTCTCGATCGACAGCACGCGCAGTTCGGGGTTGCGCGACAAGGCGCCATGACACACCAGTGCGGCCATCGCGTCTTCGATGGGCCGCTTGCCCATCGCCACCGTGCGGAAGGCGGTCGGCTTGAACGGCAGGAACTCGTCGCCCGGCTCCCACACGCTCAAGAATTCGGAGTACCCGCTGTCGGACGCGTGCATCGACACCGGAATGTCGGCCTTGATGCACGCCTGCCAGAACGGGTCGAACTCGGGCAGGCCGAACGAGCGGGTGCCGCGGTAGCCGGGCACCGGAGCCGGCCGCACCAGAACCGTGCGGGCGCCGTGTTCCAGGCACCACTCGAGTTCCTCGAGCGCGCGGTCAACGATGGGCAACGTGACCACCGGGGTGGCGAAGATGCGATCCTTGTAGCTGAACGACCAGGTCTCATACATCCATTCGTTGAGCGCGTGGATGACGTCGTGCGTCATCTCCGGGTCGTCCTTCATCCGTTCCTCGACCAGGCTCGCCAGCGTGGGGAACATCAGCGCGTAGTCGATGCCGAGCTCGTCCATGACCTCTAGCCGCGGGCCCGGCTCGCGGAACGCCGGGATCGCCTTCATCGGCTCACCCATCATCTCGCGGTAACTCTTCCCTCCGCTGCCGTGCCGGAAGTACTCCTCCTGAGCGCCCGGCCGCGCCACCACGTCGAAGGTGGGGTTGGGGATGTAGTCGCTGATGTGGCCGCGGACGACGATCTTCGTGCGGCCGCGGACCTGCACGTAATCGATGACGTTCTTGCGCTTGTCGGGCAGGAATTTGGTCAGCGCCTCCTGCGTCTCGTACATGTGGTTGTCGGCGTCGAACACCGGGTAGGAAAGTTCGCGAGATGGCATGACCGTCTCCTGAGAGTCTTGTTGTTCTCTTGCGGTAATGACATTACCACTTCTGAACCAGCGTAAACGACCCCCTCCGATGGGACGTTCTGGTGCAGGTCAGACGGGGTTGCCGTCGTTTGAAAGCCCGTTCGTGCAGAACTCGTAGATGTGGTATGCGTCGATCGGGACGCCGTTCAGCTCGACACCCAGCACGCGCAGCCGCATCGCGCCAAGAACGGTCTGCATGATGAGCGCGGCGGTGGCGCTCACGTCGAGGTCGGCTCGGAAGGTACCTTCGGCGATACCCCGGTTCAGGATGTCTTGGATCAGCTGGTGCAGTGGCGACAGCACGCGGGCGTATTCACGGGGCAGCGTTTCGGCCAGGTGATCGTTGTAGAAGGTCAGACCCCTGTTGATGCTGTCCTGGGTGGTGGATTCGGCGGGCGCGCAGATCCGGTCGATGAGCAGGCGCAGCGCCGCCGTGCTTGCCAGCCCGGTCGTCTCGTCGCGCCACTTCTGCGTCGACTCGGCCATGATCTTGTCGATCAGCGCGAGCAGTAGCTCATCCTTGGTGGAAAAGTGCTGGTAGAAGGACCGCAACGACGTCTTGGACCGTTCCACGACTTCGAGGACCGTGAAGTCGGTGCGTCCGGTTTCGCCCAGTATCGCCAACGCGGACTTCATGAAACGACTGGCGCGAGATTCGGTGTCGACACCCACCGTGTCAGGCGAACGCTCGGTCGGCTTCGCCATCGGAACACCCTTCGCGTCGGACTGCAGCTGCTGAGAACGACGTTACCGGTTTTGCAGAAGCGTAGGTACTGTGTTGCTCCGACAGCCGAATGGGAAGGCGCCGATCATCATGACAACGGATTCAGCACAGACGCAGTGGTCAGTCGCGGCCTTACTCGAGCTGTTCGACGTGCCTCCTAACGGGCCCGACCGCTTCACGGCGGAGACGGGCATCGCGGGCGCCGACGAGCGCCAGGTGGTGGAGGGGACCCAGGTGCTGGCGCAGGCGATCGTCGCCGCGGCCAAACGGTTTCCGGACAAGTCAGTGCGCTCAGCGCAAGCGGTGTTCAGCAGGGCCGTGATGGCCAATGCGCCGCTCGAGCTCGTCATCGACGTCGTGCACGAAGGCCGGTCCACCGCCACCGCGATCGTGTCAGCGCAGCAGAACGACCGGCGCTGCATGACGATGACCATCTTTGCCGACGTGCCGACGGATGACGTGATCCGCCACCATCTGCCGCGTCCCGACGTCGCGCCGCCCGCCGGCGCGAACGTCGCGGTGATGCCGATGGTCGGGCGCGAGCTGCGGCTCGTCGACGTGGTGGACGTCAACAGCCCCGACGAGGTCGGGCCGCCGGAGCTCTACGCATGGCTGCACTACGACCCGATCCCGGCGCGCGATGACTTGGCCAAGGCGCTGATTGCGTATTTCACGGGACATCTTGGGATTTCGACCACCATGCGCGCGCACGAGGGCATCGGCACCAGTCAGGCGCATCTGACGGTGTCCACCGCACCGATGACGATCACCGTCAGCTTCCACGAGCCGGTGCGTTGGCACGGCTGGCTGCTGTACACGCACGAGAGCACTCAGGTGGGCGCCGGCATGTCGTATGTCCGCGGCGCGGTGCACAGCGAGCAAGGCGAGCTTCTCGCGTCGTTCGCTCAGGATGCGATGATCCGCCCGCTGCGTACCAGCGACACGGCGATCAAGGCGAACTCACGGTTTTAGCGTCCCGAGGTCGACTGCGTTTCGCAGTTCCCGCTTCAGGACTTTGCCGTAGCTGTTCTTGGGCAACGCGTCCACGAACAGGTAGCGCTTAGGGCGTTTGAAGCGGGCGATGCGCTCCATCAGGTGGGCGTCCAACGCGTCCGGCTCCACCGCGCCGACGATGAACGCGACCACGACCTCGCCCCATTCCGCGTCCGGTTGACCCACCACCGCCGCCTCCGAGACACCTGGATGTTCCAGCAGAACTTCTTCGACCTCACGGGGATAGATATTGCTGCCGCCGCTGATCACGACATCTTTGGAGCGATCGCGCAGCGTCAGATAACCCCGCTCGTCGAACGAGCCCATGTCGCCGGTGTAGAGCCAGCCGTCCTTCAGCGTGCTGCGTGTGGCCTCGGGGTTGTTCCAGTAACCCGACATCACTGCGTCTCCGCGGCAGACGATCTCGCCGATTTCGCCTGTGTCGGTTCGCGTCCCGTCCTCGCGCAGCACCGCGACGTCCATACCCGACCTCGCATAGCCGACCGATCCGAGGATCGCATCGTCGCCGGAATCGTGGTCGTCGCGGCGCAGACCGGTGATGGTCATCGGCGACTCACCCTGACCGTAGATCTGCGCAAAGATCGACCCGAATGCGCCCATCGCCCTTCTCAGGATGTCGACGTACATCGGCCCGCCGCCGTAGACAATCGTCCGTAAGTTGTTCGGCCGATCACGGCCCGTGTCGACCAGGCGCTGCACCATGGTCGGGGCCAGGAAGGCGCTCGAACCGGGATGGTGTTCACAGAGATCCAGGAATTCGGCTGGATCGAACCCACCCGATTCCGGTACCACCTGTCGGGCACCGCGCAGCACGTAGGGAGCGATGTAAAGCCCGGAGCCATGCGACATTGGGGCGCCGTGCACAAGGCTGCAGTTCTCGTCGGGCGCATCGATGTCCGCGAGATGAGCGACCGTCATCGCCATCAGGCTGCGGTGTGACAGCATCGCGCCCTTCGATCGACCGGTGGTGCCGCTGGTGTAGAACAGCCAGGCCAGCGTCGACGGATCGGTGGATCGCAAAACGCACGGCTCGGCGGACAACCGCTGTGAGTACGCTTGTGTGCCAACCGTTTCGATCGGAAATTCGGCAACGGACGCGAGTTGGGGTGCGATCTTGGGCGACGCGAATACCTGCGAGACGTCCGCGTCCTCGAGGATCTGCGCCATCTCCCGCGGATGCAGCTTGTAGTTGATCGGGACGACCGCGCACTCCGCCGCCCAGATCGCGAACATCAATTCGACGATCTCGGGGCGATTCTCGCTGGCGATCGCAATTCGTGCGCCCGGGCCGCCCGTCTGGCGTACCGAGGTCGCGAGCCGCAGCGCACGATCCCGCAGCTCGCCCCACGTGCACAGGCTGCGCTTGCCCTCGAAGACGGCTCCGCGGTCCGCGTAGCGCGCCGCGGCCTGGTCGAGCAGCGCGAACAAATTCAACGGGCCACCCATTCCGACGTCAACGCGAAGTCCGACAGATACTTCGTCGAACTCCAGCCGCCGTCCACCACAATCGTCTGGCCGTTGATGAAGCTGCCGCCTTCGGAGCACAAGAACGCGACGGTGCTCGCGATGTCGTCGACCGTGGCCAACCGCTGATGCGGCGTCATCTCGGTGTTCATCTTGAGGAACCGCTCGTCCTGCAGACGCCGTTCGACCATGGGTGTCCGAGTCACCCCGGGCGCCACCGCGTTGCACCGTATCCCTTGCGAACCGTATTGGCAGGCGATGTGCGTGGTCAGCGCCGTCAGCCCGCCCTTGGCCGCGGAGTAGGCGCCGCCGCGCAGGCCCCCGACGACCGCGAACGTCGACGTCACGTTGATGATCGCCGAGCCGGGTGGCATGTGCGGCAGCACGTCGCGGGCCAGCCGGAACGGCGCGCGCAGCATCAAGTTCAGGAAATAGTCCAGCGTTTCGTCATCGGTCTCGTCCAGCGGCTTCGGGTTGCCCGCGCCCGCGTTGTTGATCAGGAAGTCGATGTGGCCCCATCGGGTGACTGCGAGGTCCACGATTCGGCGCGGGGCATCGTCATCTGTCAAATCGACGGCGAGTGTCGCAACCCGGTCGGGATCGGTGATCGCTTTCTCCAGTTCGGCCAGCCGGGTTTGGTCCCTGCCGACGCCCAGCACCGCCATGCCCCCCTGCGCGAGCCTGGTCGCGCAACCTAAGCCGATGCCGCTGCTCGCACCCGTCACGATGGCTACCTGCATGTCTCCCGCCCACCTTCGATCAGCGTCGCTCGAATCTGATGCTTGAGCACCTTCCCTGCGTCGTTCTTCGGCAGCGCCTCCCAAATAGCCACCTGCTCGGGCACCTTGAACCGAGCGACCCCCTGGCTCGCCATGAACTCCCGCAGGCTTTCGACATCCGGACCGGGCCTCGCAGCGGGCACGATGACCGCGCAGGCCCGTTCACCGGTGCGGTCGTCAGGCAGCCCGACGACCGCGACCTCGGCGATGCCGGGGTGGCCGACAAGGATGTCTTCGACTTCCTTCGGGGAGATGTTCTCGCCGTGGCGGATGATGATGTCTTTGGCGCGGCCGGTGACGACAAGGTACTCCCCGTCGACCCAGCGGCCGAGGTCCCCGGTCCGGTAAAACCCCTCGGCATCAAAGGATTCGTCCTCATCATCGGGGTGAAGATAACCGATCAGCATCTGCGGCCCGCGGGTAAGGATTTCGCCCACGCCCGGCGGCGCGGCGTTGTGGCTCGCGAGCTTGATGTCGGCGACGCCCGCCCGCCCGTCGGTGTCCGCCGCGTGGTCCGCGTCGCGCGGCCGCATCGCGCCGACGGTCGTGATGGGCACCTCGGTCGAACCGTAAACACGTGTGACCGTCGCCTGTTCGAAATACGAAGCCGCTCTGCGGATCAGCGACGGCGGCACAGCCGCGCCACCGCAGATGAACACCTTGAGATCAGGCAGATGTGTGCCTGACCGATCGGCGGCGCCGAGCAGGCCCGCCAAAAACGGTGTGGCTCCGGCCATGTGGGTGCAGGCCTCTCTTACCATCAACGCCACGGCGTGATCGGGATTCCATCGCTCGATGAGGACCGCAGTGGTGCCCAGCACCAGCGGACACTCGAACGCGTAGATGGAGCCGCCGATGTGAGCGATCGGTGACGGAACCAGAAATCGGTCACCGGGGTCCACCAGCCAGTTCTCCCGAATCTGACGGATCAGCGCATGGATGGAGTTATGACTATGCAGGACACCTTTCGGTCGCCCTGTCGTTCCCGAGGTGTACAGGACCATCCGGACCGCGTCCGGGTCCAGCGTCGGCAACGCGCGCGGTTCTGGCCTCTCATCAAGCAGTGACAGGTATCGGGTGCTCTCACCCCCGTCGTCACCGCGTACGACGACGATTTCCGGCGGAGAATCCAGATCGGCGGCCACCCGCTGCAACATCGATGCGTAGTCGTGGCCGCCGAATTCGGACGGCACGAAGATCACCCGGCTGGCAGCATCGGCCAGGATGAACTGCACCTCGCGGCCCCGCAGGGACGGAAGGATCGGGTTCACCACCATGCCGGCCAGCGTCGCCGCCAGGTAGACCACGGCGGCTTCGTGCCAGTTGGGCAGCATGAACGACACCACACTGCCGGTCGGCACGCGGGCGAGCAAGCTGTGCGCAAGCGTGGTCGCCTGGGCATTGAGGGCCGCACAGTCGAGGCGAACATCGCCATCTACCAACACCGTTCGCTGCGGTGTGGTCAGCGCCGCCTCGCGCAGCGAGTCGGCCAGCGTGGTGTCGACCCACCACCCGCGGCCGTAGTAGTCGGCCGCGTGCGCCGCGTTCTTGCCGTCGACGGATACCCGCACCGCGAGCTAGCCCTTCACCCGCCGCATGGTCATCGCGTGGCGGAAGCGGGACGCGGGATGGGTGTTGATCGTGACCTGGGCGACCTCACCGTCAGACGTCCTGTATGTGCGTTGCATTTCCAGCGCGGCGGTGCCCGGCTGGATCTGCAGGCCGTCCGCCAGCTCGAGCGAGATCACCACCGCGGCGATCTGCTGATGCACTTCGACGACGCTGACCCCGAACAGGTCCTCGATCAGCGGGAAGATCGGGCCGCTCTGGCGCTGCAGGAACCTGCCCACGGCCGCGAACGCGCGATTGATGTAGTACTCCGTTCGGCAGATCGGCGCCGAATCGCCGTCGGCTTGCCGGTAACCGCGCACGGCCAACCACTCCGTGCGAGCCGGTAGGCCCGTTCGGGCTGCGAGATCGTTGTCTATCGTCACCATCGCGTTGGACTCGATCACCAACTCCGTACCGGCCGCGAACGCGATCAGGTCGTTGATCGACATGACGTCCTGGGCGTAGGAGTTCGACCCCGGGCGAGGAACGACGAGGGTGCCGGCGCGTGGTCGCGATGCGACCAGGTTGTCGTCGCGCAATCTGCGTAACGCCTCGCGCACGGTGTAGCGGCTGACGGCGAATCGCTCACACAGCTCGTGCTCGGTGGGCAGCTGCGAGCCGACCGGATACACGCCGTCGACGATTTCCTTCCGAAGGGTGCGCGCGACCTGAAGGTAGCGGTGGTCGGCGGGAGCGACGGTCACGTGCTTGCCCGGTGTAATCCCAGAACGCTGCCGTCGCCGTCGGCCGACACGAACAGGGTGCCGTCGTGACCCATGGTGATGCCGGCGAACGGACCTTGCGGGCCCGAAAACGGGGGCATTCCCTTCAGTGGTTTCGGAACCACGCCCGGCGGCGGACCGACCGGCAACCCGGACGCGATCGTCAGCCGAGCCTGACTGCTCAAGTCGAACTGAATCAGCTCCTTGGCGCCCGCATCGACGATATACAGCCGGCCATCTGCCACGAGAATGCCCTGTGGACAACGCAATTCATCGACCACGGTCTCCACGGCCGATCCGGCCAGGCGCACCACCCGGCCGGCGCCTGATTCCGCGACAAGCGTCGCCCCGTCGGGAGCGATCGCCACTCCCACCGGGTCTTGCAGCCCGGACGCCAGAACTTCGACATCGCCCGTGCCTACCGAGAGCACTCGGCCGGTACCCGATTCCGCCACCACGACGCCGGCCGGACCGATCGCCACGCCGTAAAGCTGGTCGAATCCGTCTGCCAGCACCTCGGTTTCACTGATGCCCGGTGAATACCGCGACACCTGGCCGCCGGACGTGGTGACCACGAACCTTCCGTCACCGACCGGCGCCAGCCCGCGCAAGAACCCCGGATAGCCCGGTGAGAACAGCATTGCGACCGTCTGCAGTGACCCGTCCGGCCGCACGACGTAGAAGTAGGTACCGTCGGCGACGTAGAGGTTCCCGTCGTCGCCGACCGCCAGATCCAGCGGCCAGTTCAAACCGCCCGGCAGCGCGGTCCGCGTTTCGCCGCCGCGCAGAATCTCGGTGATCTGGCCGGTGAAGTTGGACACGAACAGCCGATCGTCCACAAAGGTCACGTTGTCCAGGCCGGGGGTGAGCTGAGCGAGCACGGTCTTCTCGCCGGTGCGCGGATCGATGCGCAGCACCTGCCCGCTTGCCACCTGGGTCGACACGATGAAGCCCTGGGCATCGAACTTCACCGAATCCGGAACGCCGAGGTCGCCGGCGACCCGTTGGGGCTGACCGCCTTCGGGGTCGATCCGCCAGATCTCGTTGGCGCCCATCACCGGGAAATACAGCAGGCCGTCGGGACCGACTTCCATCGCGTTCGGCGACGGCACGTTCTCCAGCAGCACGCGTGGCTCGCCGCCGCTCAGGTCCATCTCGAGAAGGCGCCCGCCCTCGCGGCACTCGCCGACGAACAGCCGTCCGCGGTGAAAGGTGATGCCGTTCGCCGACGGGACGTCGTCGCGCAGCACGCGGGTCCGGCCACCGGTATCGAGCACGCTCACGCGGCCGTCCATCACCTCGGTGGCGTAGAGATTGCCGCTCGGGTCGAACGCGACATCGTCGGGTGCGACGATGTCGCCGCCCTTCGCGCTCACGGTGTCAACTTGCCCGGTGTCGAGGTCCAGCGCACTGATCTGACTGCCGGTCACCTGCGCCACATAGACCCGGCCGTCCGGGCCGGTGCGCAGACCGTTGGCACCGAACAAGCGGCTGGGAGCGGTCACCCGTCGGAGTCGCCAGCCCTCGGCAACGCTCGGCGGGTTCGCGGGTATGTACCGGGCCTCGTGCAGCGAGATGGTCATGCCTCGTCGCGGTCCTTCCGTCGGGCAGTCTGCGCTGGACGTTATCAAGCACTACTAGTCCAGACAATAGTTCTTCAGAGAACTGCGACCCACCTTGACGGGGCGATTATGGCTGCGGAATAGTGTTCTGCAATATGCAGAGCATCGTATGTTGTCCGGACAATTAGTGCAGCTATGAAGGATCTCCTGAGGCTGGACGGCCGCGTCATCGTCGTTTCGGGCGCCGGTGGTGGCGGCATCGGCACCACGGTGACCAGGATGGCGGCCGAGGCCGGCGCCACGGTGATCGCGGTGAGCCGGTCGAAGGAGAACCTCGACGAGCACGTCGCCCCGCTGGCGCAGGACGGCCTTCCGGTGATACCGGTTGCGGCTGACGCGTCGACCGACGACGGGATCGGTGCCGTCATCGACCAGGCGCGGCGGACCGGGGGGAATCTGTACGGGCTCGTGAACGTCGCGGGTGGCGCCGTCCCGTCGACGTGGATGCCGTCCACCCGGGTGAGCCGGGCCGACTGGCGTGACCTGTTCGCCGCGAACCTCGAGACCGCGTTCTTCATGAGCCAGGCCGTCGCCGCTGAGCTTCGGGCTCACGCGCTCCCCGGCTCGATCGTGTCGATCTCGTCGATCAGCGGCATGAACACCGCGCCGTTCCACATCGCGTACGGCACCGCGAAAGCGGCGATCGTGGCGATGACCCGCACGATGGCAGTGGAACTTGCACCCGACGACATTCGCGTCAACGCGGTCGCGCCGGGAGTCACCGAGACGGCGGCGTCACGCACCTACACCGATGACGATCCCGATCGCGACCGTCGCGCCATCGCGATGGGCCGGCGCGGGCGGCCCGAGGAGCAGGCAGGCGCCATCCTGTTCCTGCTGTCCGACCTGTCCAGCTACGTCACCGGTCAGACATTGCTCGTCGACGGCGGCCTCAACCTGAGGTGGAGTCATCTCGGCGCCGACAACACCTCTTTGTTCCTCAAGGACGAATCCTTCCGCGCGGCGATCAAGGAATTGTGATGACGGACATTGACAGCCAAGCAAGCCAAGCAGCTGAAGAGCTCTCGGTACCGGTGACGATCGGCGTCGAGGCATACACGTCACCCGAGTATGCCCGCGCCGAGCGTGACAAGCTGTGGCGAAAGGTGTGGCAGCAGGTCGGCCGTGTCGAGGAACTCCCCGAGGTCGGCAGTTACCTCACCTACGACATCCTCGACGACTCGATCATCATCGTGCGCACCGGGCCCAACGAGTTCGACGCCCACCACAACGTGTGCATGCACCGCGGCCGTCGGCTCATCGACACGCCTGACGGCGCCAAGAACGCATGCGGCCGCGCGCGGAAGTCGTTCGTCTGCGGATTCCACGGCTGGACCTACGGTTTGGACGGCGTGTGCACGCACATCCGCGAGCAGGATGACTGGAAGGGCGTACTGACGCCCGAAAACACACACCTCGCCGGCGTCAGTGTCGACACCTGGGGAGGCTGGTTGTGGATCAACATGGACCCCGATCCCGAGCCGCTGATGGACTATCTCTTCCCGGCTGCGAAGATCCTCGACCCGTTCGGGTTGGAGAACATGCGCTACAAGTGGCGCAACTGGTTGTACTTCGATTGCAACTGGAAGGTCGCGATGGAGGCCTTCAACGAGACCTACCACGTCTTCACAACGCACCCGGAGTTCAACAAGTTCGGCGAATTCAAGGGCTGGGCCAAGGCACAGGGCAAGCACAGCAACATCGGCTACGACGCGCCCGACGACCTCGAGGAGACCAAGAGCAAAATCCGGCTCGGGATCGGCGATCCGCGCATTTCGACCGCCGAGATGCAGGTCTACACAATGGAGGAGACCAACGCCACGACCACCCAGACGCTGGTGAACGCGGCGTTGCGCCTGGTCGACGAGCTGCCCGAAGGCACCCCGGCCGACAAGGTCCTCGAGCACTGGCTGACGTCGGCACGCTCCGATGACGAGGCCCGCGGCGTGATCTGGCCGACGATTCCGCCGGACGTGTTGGGGCAGAGCGGGACTGCGTGGCAGATCTTCCCGAATTTTCAGATCGGGCAGGGACTCACCAGCGCGCTGTGCTACAGCGCTCGGCCTCATTGCAGCTACGACCCGAACAGATGCATCTTCGAGGTTGCCGTGCTCGAGTTGTTCCCGAACGGCGCAGAGCCGCAGACCCAGTGGCACTACACCCCGGTGGGCGACCCGAACTGGCTATCGGTACTCCCGCAGGACTTCTCCAACATGGCCGCGGTGCAGCAAGGCATGAAGTCCCTTGGCTTTCGGGGGACAAAACCCAACCCCTATCGCGAACGCAGCACTGTCAACCTTCATTACCAGCTGTCGAAGTACATGGGCACGGGCGAACCCCGACAGCTGCAATGAGCTGCTTGCGCGAAGAGCCGAATCTGCTGAAGGAGACCCACCCAGCATGACGATGCACCAAGAAGCCTGCGGACCCACGCAGACTCCCGACGACGTCGATATCGATGGACTTCGGGAGAAGTACCGTCAGGAGCGTGCCAAACGGCTGCGCGCAGAAGGGTCGAAGCAGTACGTCGAGCTCTCTGATGACTTCGCGGGGTATTACGAAACCGACCCGCACACGCCGGTGGCACCGCGCGACCCGATCACCGACGACGTGGACGTCGCCGTGCTGGGCGGGGGCTTCGCAGGCCTGCTGTCGGCTGCCTACCTGAAGAAGGCCGGAGTCGGCGACGTCCGGATCATCGAGCTCGGTGGCGATTTCGGCGGTGTTTGGTACTGGAACCGGTACCCGGGCATCCAGTGTGACAACGAATCGTATTGCTACATACCGCTGCTCGAAGAGCTTGACTTCATGCCGAGCAAGAAGTTCGCCGACGGCGCCGAGATCTATGAGCATTGCCGGCGCATCGGAAAGCACTTCGGGCTTTACGATTCGGCGATCTTCTCAACCCAGGTGCGTAATCTGCGCTGGGACGAGGAGATCAAGCGCTGGCGGATCAGCACCAACCGCGACGACGACATTCGCGCTCGCTTCGTCGTGATGGGGTCGGGTCCGTTCCACCGGCCGAAGCTGCCCGGCATCCCGGGGATCAAGGATTTCAAAGGACACAGTTTCCACTCCTCGCGGTGGGACTATGACTACACCGGCGGGGACACCACCGGCGGGCTGCACAAGCTCGCCGACAAGCGCGTCGCGCTCGTCGGGACGGGAGCCACCGGCGTACAACTCGTGCCGTACCTCGGCCGGGATGCCAAGCACCTGTATGTGTTTCAGCGCACGCCATCGACCGTCGACGAGCGTGGCAACACCCCGACAAATCCCGAATGGGTGAAGTCGCTGGGGCCGGGCTGGCAGAAGGAGCGGCAGCGCAATTTCCATGGCTGGACGTTCGAGGGAATGGCGCTGGGCCAGCCGGACCTGGTCTGCGACTTCTGGACCGAGCTCGGTCGTAACACGGCGGCCCGTGTCCTGGCCCTGGCCGATCCCGCCTCCCTGTCTCCGGAGCAATTCATGGCGATCAGGGAGGAAGAAGACTACAAGATCATGGAGCGGCTGCGCCGCCGCGTCGGGAGTCTCGTCGAGGACGCGGAGACCGCCGAGAAGCTCAGGCCCTATTACCGGTTCCTCTGCAAGCGGCCGTGCAGCAACGACGAGTATCTGCCGACATTCAACCGGCCAAACGTGACGCTGGTCGACGTGTCTTCGTCCAAGGGTGTCGAGCGTGCCACCAAAAAGGGGCTCGTCGCCAACGGCGTTGAGTACGAAGTCGATTGCATCATCTACGCCAGCGGCTTCGAGATCACCACCGAGATCAGCCGGCGCTACTCCATCGATGTGATCGCGGGTCGCGACGGGCTGTCGTTGTTCGACTACTGGCACGACGGATACAAGACGTTGCACGGGATGACCAGCCGCGGATTCCCCAACCAGTTCTTCACGGGCTTCACCCAGGTGGGCATCTCGGCCAACATCGCCGCGAACTACGAGCTGCAGGGCGAGCACATCGCCTACATCATCTCCGAAGCGCTGGCGCGGGGTGCCACCACGGTGGAGCCCAGCCAGCACGCGCAGGACGAGTGGTGCAGGACGGTTCGCGACACCGCGATTGACAATTCAGCGTTCGACGCCGAATGCACGCCGGGCTATTACAACAACGAAGGCGGTGGCGGCGGCGAGGGCATCCGGTCGCACCTCGGCGAGCCCTACGGCCCCGGCTTCTACGCCTTCGGTGATCTGCTGAAAGAGTGGCGCGACAAGGGCGATCTGGACGGCCTCGTGCTCGGAAGATGAATGCCTGAACTGAGATTCGACAATCGAGTGGCCGTCGTTACCGGCGCCGGCCGCGGGTTGGGGCGCGCCTACGCGAAGCTGCTCGCGTCGAAGGGCGCGAAGGTCGTGGTCAACGATTCCGGCGGCACTCTGATGGGGGACGGCTGCGATGCCGGGCCCGCAGATGAGGTGGTGGGGGAGATCGAAGCGGCAGGCGGTGAGGCCGTCGCATCCACCGAATCGGTGGCAACGGTGGCGGGAGGGCAGGCGATCATCCACACCGCCCTGGACCGCTACGGCCGAATCGACATCCTGATCCACAACGCGGGCAACGTTCGCCGGGCGTCCCTCAAGGAGATGACCTACGAGGACTTCGATGCCGTCCTCGACGTGCACCTTCGGGGGGCCTTCCATGTCGTGCGGCCGGCCTTTCCGGTGATGTGCGACGCAGGGTACGGCCGCGTCGTGTTGACGTCATCGATCGGCGGCCTGTACGGCAACCACGGCGTCGCGAACTACGCGGCGGCCAAGGCCGGCGTCATCGGACTGTCCAGCGTCGTCGCCCTGGAAGGCGCCGCCGACGGGGTGAAGAGCAACGTGGTCGTGCCTGCCGCAGTGACGAGAATGGCAGAGGGACTGGATACATCGGCTTACCCGCCGATGGAACCCGAGCATGTCGCGCCCGCGGTTGCCTGGCTTGCGCACGAATCATGCTCGATCACAGGAGAAATACTGGTCGCCGTCGCCGGGCGGGTGGCCAGGGCGCTCATCGCCGAGACTGCAGGCGTGTACCGCCCGTCTTGGTCGATCGAGCAGGTGGGCGAGGACCTTGCCGCCATCCGTGACGCGACCGCGCCGGTGATCTTTCCGGCCGTTCCGGATGGGCACGCCGACCACATCCACTACAGCTTCGAGATGGCACACCGTGGCTAGCGGCCCGCTGGTCGGGGTGCAGGTCGTCGATCTCACCGCGATGGTGATGGGCCCGTATTGCACGCAGATCATGGCCGACATGGGCGCTGACGTGATCAAAGTCGAGCCGCCCGAGGGCGATAACACGCGCTACATCTCGGTCGGTCCCGCACCGGGAATGAGCGGCGTCTTCGTGAACGTGAACCGCGGCAAGCGCAGCGTTGTGCTGGACCTGCGGTCCGAGGCGGGCAAGAGCGCGCTGCGTGCGCTCATCAAGGAAGCGGATGTGTTCATCCACTCGATGCGGGCGAAGGCGGTCGCAAAGCTCGGGTTCGGTTACGAGGAGGTCGCCGCGATCAACCCGGCGATCGTCTACACCAACTGCTACGGGTATTCCCGGCGTGGACCAGACCGGGACCGGCCCGCGTATGACGACACCATTCAGGCCGAGTGTGGACTCCCCGCCATCCAGGAACAGCTGACGGGTGAAGCGAACTATGTGGGCACGATCCTGGCCGACAAGGTCGCTGGTTTGACGGCGCTCTACGCCACGATGATGGCGCTGTTCCACCGCGAGCGGACGGGGGAGGGGCAGGAGGTCGAGGTCAGCATGTTCGAGACGATGGCCTCGTTCATCCTGGTGGAGCACGCCAATGGCGCGATGTTCGACCCTCCCCTCGGGCCTGCCGTGTATCCCCGCACCGTCGCGCCGAACCGCCGGCCGTACGCCACCCGCGACGGCCATATCGCGGCACTGATCTACAACGACAAGCAGTGGAAAGCGTTCATCGAGGCGGTGCGGCCGGCGTGGGCCACTGACAAATACGCCACGCTGGAGCTGCGGGCCCGCCACATCGACGCCGTGTACGGCCATGTGGCAGAAACGTTGCGGGAACGCACCACAGACGACTGGCTGGCACTTTTCCGTGACCTGGAAATACCCGCCGCAGCAATTCACACACCCGACGCGCTGTTCGACAATCCCCACCTGAATGCCGTCGGCTTGTTCGAGACCGTCGACACACCGCACGGCCCGGTGCGTTTTCCAGGCGTGCCGACGTGGTTTTCGCGGACACCGGGCCGGGTCGCCGGGCCGGCGCCGGAGCTGGGCGCAGACACCGCCGACGTGTTGGAAAGAATCGGCACGACCGCCGTGGAAGCAGAACCCGCGCTGGGGTCGGGATAGGAGGGCTTGCCGGTGGACTTCGACATGGGTGAAAAGGCGACGCAGCTTCGCGGTGAGCTGCGTGAGCTGGTGAAGTCGCATGTGCCGGACGACTTCCTAGGGGCATTCACCGACGACCCCGCTGATATGGAGGTGGCGCAGCGGTTTTGCCGACTACTCGCCGAG
This sequence comes from uncultured Actinomycetota bacterium, assembly GCA_963759655.1. Lineage (GTDB taxonomy): Bacteria > Actinomycetota > Actinomycetes > Mycobacteriales > Mycobacteriaceae > Mycobacterium. The sequence goes on from CAVXAG010000010.1 coordinate 519,250, forward strand.
CGCGGGCTGCTGTGCCTGTCCTGGCCGCCAGAGTTCGGCGGCGGCGGCGCATCGGTGTGGGAGCAGACGGTGGTGCGTGAGGAGATGTGGGCCCACCACGAGCCGCGCGGTGCGCAGTACATGGGGGTCAACTGGGTGGGGCCGATCATCATGCGACACGGCACTCCCGAACAACAGCGCAAGCACCTGCCGCCGATCGGGCGCGGCGAAGTGATCTGGTGCCAGGGCTTCTCAGAACCCGAGGCCGGCTCCGACCTGGCATCGCTTCGCACCGCCGCCCGGCGCGACGGCGACGGCTGGAGGGTGAGCGGCCAGAAGATCTGGACGTCCTACGCCACGATGGCGCAATGGTGCTTCCTGCTGGCCCGAACCTCCAAGGGCGAGAAGAAGCAACAAGGCCTCACGATCTTCCTGGTGCCGATGGGCGATCCGGCGATCCAGGTCCGGCCGATCCGGTGCATGATGGGTCCGCATCACCTCAACGAGGTGTTCTTCGACGACCTGCGGGTTACCGAAGCCGACGTGCTCGGCCCGGTCGACGGGGGCTGGTCGATCGTGCAGGACGTGATGTCGTTCGAGCGGGTCGGCATCGCACGATATGCCCGATGCGAACGCCTGCTCGCGACAGCGCCGTCGGTGCTCGGTGATCGCTGGGACGATCTCCCCTCCGAGTTGCGTGGCCGCTGGGCGCGAATGCTGATGCATTGCCGCCGAGCGCGGTTGCTCGCCTATCGGGTGGTGTCATTGCAGAGCAGCGGCCGGATACAGCCCGGCGACGCGGCCGCGTACCGGATCGCCGTCACCAAACTCGACCAGGACAGCGCCGAAGTGCTGATGGAGATTGTGGCTAGCGTCCCAAGAGACGACGCGGCGACGCGCTACTTCCGTGCTGAAGTCGAAGATCACTGGCGCTATTCGCAGGCCTCCACCGTCGCGTCGGGCAGCATCGAGGTGCAACGCATGCTGCTGTCTCGGGCTCTGTTGGCGGCGTCATGATCCTCGACCTTGGCGACGAAGCCAAAGAGTATGGGCGCGAAGCCCTTCGCGCGTTCCAGACGGCCGGCGGCGACCAACTGGTCCAGCAGGCCGAAGCCAAGCCCGACACCCGGGAGGCGCTCGTCGGTCCCATCCTCGACGGGCTGGGCGCGTGGGAGCTTGACGCCCGCACCGACGCCGATTCCCTGGAGGCGGCTGCCGCGCTGTGTCGCAGCGCCGGTTACTGGGCGCTGCCGTATCCGGTGGCGGAACGGTTGAGCCGACCAACCGACCTCGACGTCGACGGTCTGGTCGTGGTCGCCGATGGCACGCCTGAAGCCGCCATCGCCGGGCTCCAAAAACGCTGGGCCGCTGTCACGCTCGACGGTCACCGGAGCAGTGTTGTTGGGCAGTCCACGGCGGGGCCGGCGTTCTCGGCCGCACTCGAACTGTCCGCGTTGGACGACCACGGAGCCGGCGACGTAGCGCTCGGGCTGGTGCTGCCGTGCTGGACGCTGCTCGGGATGCTCGATCGCGCCATCGAACTCACCATCGCGCATGTCCGTCTGCGCAAGCAGTTCGGCCAGCCCCTGGCCTCGTTCCAAGGTGTCCAGTTCCAGCTGACCGACGCCGAGGTCGAGCGCAGCGGACTGGAGATGCTGGCCAAGTACACGCTGTGGAGCGTCGGAGTCGCCGGTGATGACGCACCCGACGACGCGCTGGCGCTTCGGCTGGCCGCCATCGAAGCGGCAGAAGTCGTGTTCCGCGTCTGTCACCAATTGCACGGCGCGGTCGGGTTCTGCGACGAGACCACCCTGTCGTGGCTGTCCCGGTACAGCCAGCCGCTGCGGCGACTTCCGTTGGGCCTTTCGGCAACTCGGGACTACCTGACTCGCCGTCTCGGCGGCCGGGCGTTGAGAGGACTGTTCTCATGAAATACGACCTCCCGGACGAGCTGACCGTCGACACGGACGGCGCGGTGCGCACCGTGGTCATCAACCGTGCCGACGAACTCAATTGCGTCAATGAGAACCTGCACTGGGCGCTGGCCAACGTCTGGCGGCAACTGGCCTCCGATCGACAGGCCAAAGTCGTGGTCCTCACCGGTGCCGGACGCGCGTTCTGCGCGGGCGGTGACCTCAACTGGATCACGACGTTTCTCGATGACCCCGTCGCTCGCGACGAGAGCCTCCGCGAGGGGTCACAGATCATCGAGGAGATGCTGCGCTTTCCGCTGCCGGTGATCGCTGCGGTCAACGGTCCCGCAGTCGGCTTGGGCTGCAGCGTTGCGTTGTTGTGTGACATCATGCTGATCTCCGAGGGGGCGTATCTGGCGGATCCGCACGTCGCCGTCGGGCTGGTTGCGGGAGATGGCGGCGCTGCGTTGTGGCCGCTGCTCTCACCGATCATGAGGTCACGCGAATATCTTTACACCGGCGATCGGATCCCGGCTGCCACCGCGGTTGAGTTGGGTCTGGCCAGTCGAGCCGTCCCGGCCGATGACCTGACGAGCGCGGCGCACGCGCTGGCCGAGCGCCTCGCCGCTCAACCCGCGCAGGCGATCCAAGGCACCAAGCGGATCGTCAACATGTACCTGTCCCAGGCACTCGGCGGACCGATGCAGGCCGGCTTCGCAGCAGAGCAAGCCACCATGCAGACGGCGGATCATCGAGCCAAAGTCCTCGCGTTCACGCAGAAGGCGAAACGCACATGACCGCCGATCTCGACGAGTTCCGGGCCAACGTCAAAGCGTGGTGTGCAGAGCACATACCCCACGATTGGCGTCATGCTCAGACCGGCGCCAGCGACCAGGAATTCGTCAGATTCCAGAAGGACTGGTTCGCAGAGTTGCACCGCGCGGGCTTCGCGGTTCCGCACTGGCCGCGCGAGTGGGGCGGCGGGATGTCGGTCGCCGAACAGATACTCCTGTACCGGGAGCTGGCCGCGCACGACGCGCCGCGGCTTGTCCTGGCATTCGTCGCAATTCACCACGCGGCATCCACCTTGCTCGCCGCGGGCACCCAGCAGCAACGGCAACGACATCTCCCGGCCATCCTCGATGGCGAGATCTGGGTCCAGGGCTTCTCCGAACCCGAGGCCGGATCCGATCTGGCCGGCCTGCGCACATCCGCCCGCAGGGACGGGGAGTCCTACATCGTCAACGGCCAGAAGCTGTGGGCCAGCGGCGGGATGCACGCCGACTGGTGTCTGCTGCTCGCCAGAACCGACCCGAATGCGCCCAAACGGAAAGGCATTTCGTACTTTCTGCTCGACATGAGCACCCCCGGTGTCGACGTGCGGCCGATTCGTAACGCTATCGGCGAATCGCACTTCTGCGAGATCTTCCTCAACGACGTGAAGGTCCCGGCGGCAAACCTCGTCGGCGCCGAGAACGCGGGATGGCAAGTGGCTCAGACGACGTTGGGCGCCGAGCGCGGGCTCACGATGCTGGAGCTCGCGGAGCGCCTGGGCCACGCCGGGTTCCGTTGGCTGGTGGAGGCGTGTCGCCGCACTCGCGTCATCGAGGACGCCGCGGTGCAAGACAGGCTGGCGCAGTTCGAGATCGAGATCGCCGGCCTGCGCGGCCTGTGCCGGGATCTGGTGGAACGCAGTGAGGCGGGGACCGCGGGCCCCGCCGACGCCTCCGTCGTGAAGCTCTACTACAGCGAATTGCTGCAACGCCTCACCGATTTCGGCGCTGAGACCGGTGGGCTCGCCGCTCACACCCAGCTGACCAAGCCGATATCGAGCGGGTGGGAGTCCGGGTCGTGGGTGCTCGATTTCATCGGGTCGTGGGAGTGGACGATCCCCGGCGGAGCGAGCGAGATCCAGCGCACCATCATCGGCGAGCGGGGTCTGGGCCTGCCGAGAGAACCGAGCCCGGTCGGATGAGCGGCGGGTTCGAGGAGTTCCACGACGAGCTGCGCTCGGTCGCAGGTGATCTCCTGGCAAAGGACGCCACGGTGGAGTGGCCACTGCTCGCCGAAGCCGGATGGACGGGCCTCGAAGCGCCCGAAAACCTCGGTGGGGCCGGCGCGGGCTTTGCCGAGGTGGCGGTCGTCCTCCGGGAAATGGGCCGGGCCGCGGCACGGAGCGCCTACTTGGGCGGAACCGTCCTGTCGGTCGGCACCCTGAATTCGCTGCAGTCCGGCACCCCTCGCGACGCGCTGCTCAGGGATGTCGCCACCGGTGCGGTGCGTACCGCCGTTGCACTCTCGCACGACGGTCAGGACGTCGAACCCTCGGCGCCGTTCTGCATCGAACGGTCGTCGGAGGGTCTGCGGATCACGGGTCGGTCCGAGTTCGTGCCGGATGCCGACGGTGTCGACCGACTGCTCCTGCTGGCGAACGCCCCAGACGTGCCCGACGTGCCGGTGGTCGTCGTCGTCGCGCCGCACGCGGACGGGCTCTCGGTGACATCGCAAGCAGTGGTCGACGAGACGCGTCGACTGTCGCTGGTGATCGCCGACGGCGCGACACTGGATGAGCGGTCGGTGTTGCGGTTCGACGGCGACCCCGCCGCGCGTGTCCGTCGCCTGCTGGAGCGGGCGTCGGTGGCCGTGGCCTGCGACAGCCTCGGACTTGCCGAGGCGATGCTGGCCGCCACCGTGTCCTACGCCGGTGTGCGGCAACAATTCGGCCGCCCGATCGGATCGTTCCAGGCAGTCAAGCATGCCTGTGCTGACATGCTGGTGCAGATTTCTGTGGCGCGCCAACTTGTCAGCGCCGCCGTCGACGCCATCGCCGACGATGGCACGGACGCCGCGGCGGCGGCATCGATGGCCAAGTCCTACGCGACCGGCGCGGCGGTCCGCATCGCCGGCAAGGCCATGCAGCTGCACGGCGGCATCGGATACACGTGGGAAAGCGGTGTCCATGTCTACCTCAAACGCGCCGCGCTGAACCGTTCGCTGTTCGGTTCACCCGCAGCCCACCGAAAACAACTCGCACAACGGTACGTATGACGATTCAGGAGAACTGAGAATGGGTGTGCCCGTTTACAAACGAATACTGGACCTGTTCGAAGTCGAGGGTGTCAGTACGCTGTTCGGAATTCCGGACCCGAACTTCGTCCACATGTTCCTCGAAGCAGAGACACGCGGCTGGACGGTGGTGTCGCCGCATCATGAGGAGAGCGCCGGCTTCATGGCCGAGGCCGTCTCGCGCATGACCGGCCAACCGGGTCTCTGCATCGGCACGTTGGGGCCCGGTGTCGCCAACATTGCCGGTGCGATGATGTGCGCCAAGGTCGAGAACTCGCCGGTGATTTTCCTGGGCGGCCAGCGGGCACGCATCACCGAGCGACGGGTGCGTCGTGGACGCATCCAGTTCGTTCGTCAGGAAGCCCTTTTCGCGCCATCCGTGAAGTACAGCGCATCAATCGAGTACGCCGACCAGACAGACGAGATCGTCCATGAGGCGATCCGTCGGGCGATGTCCGGCACGCCGGGCCCGGCGTATATCGAGTTTCCGTCACATGTGATTACCGAAGAGCTCGACGTGCCGGACCCGTTGCTCCCCCGCGCATATCGTCTCGTCAACCAGGGTGCGGGTGCGCGGGAGGTTGCGGAGGCGGCGAGGCTGATCCGGGCCGCCAAGAATCCGATCCTGCTGGTGGGGCACGGCGTGCACACCTCGCGCACCGGCGCACCGATGAAGGAGCTCGCCGAGCTGATGGCGTGCCCGGTGATCCAGACGTCGGGCGGCACCTCGTTCGTCCCCGGGCTCGAGGATCGCACCTTCCCGTACGGGTTTTCGTCCGCGGCGGTGGAGGCGGTGGTGAAGTCGGACCTGTGCGTCGCGCTGGGCACCGAGCTCGGCGAGCCCGTGCATTACGGCAAGACCCGGCACTGGGCCGAAAACGACGCGAACCGCACGTGGATCTATGTCGAACAGGATCCGACGGCGATCGGCGTGAACCGGCAGATCGACGTGCCGCTGGTGGGTGACCTGCGCGGCGTCGTCCCCCAGCTGGTCGAAGCGCTCACGGACAGCCCGCGCGCACCGTCGGCCGATCTCGAGGGCTGGATCAAGCAGGATGCGGACCAGCTTGCCGATCTGGCAGAGACCGCGCCCAGCGGCAGGACGCCAATCCATCCCGCCCGCTTTGTGGTCGAGGCCACCAAGGCGTTCCCGCCGGACGGCATCATGGTGCGCGACGGCGGTGCGACCGTCATCTTCGGTTGGACCTACTCGCAGGCGAAGCCGCGTGACGTGATCTGGAACCAGAACTTCGGTCACCTCGGCACCGGTCTGCCCTATGCCGTGGGTGCTTCCGTCGCCGACGGTGGCAAGCGGCCGGTGATGCTGCTGACCAGCGACTCCTCGTTCCTGTTTCACATCGCCGAGCTGGAGACCGCGGCACGTCGGAAGTTGCCTCTCGTGTGCGTGGTGGGTGTCGACAACCAGTGGGGCCTCGAAGTCGGCGTCTACAAGCGCACCTTCGGTCCTGAGTCGGCGGAAACCGGGGTGCACTGGAGCAAGGATGTGCGCTTCGACAAGATCGCAGAGGGCTTTGGCTGCCATGGCGAGTACGTCGAGAAAGAACAGGACATCGGTCCGGCGATCGAGCGGGCCTACGCCACTGGCAGGACCGCCGTGATACACGTTTGTATCGACCCGAAAGCGAATTCGGAGGAGATGCCGAAGTACGACGAGTTCAGAACGTGGTATGCAGAAGGCACGCAGTAACCGGAGGGAAAGTGATGCGCGAATATCTGAAGTTCTACATCGACGGCCAGTGGGTCGATCCGGTCAAACCGAACACGCTGGACGTCGACAACCCGACCACCGAGCAGGTGTCCGGCAAGATCTCGCTCGGTTCGGCCGCCGACGTCGACAAGGCGGTCAAAGCCGCGCGGAAGGCGTTTGCGACGTGGTCGGTGAGCAGCCGCGAAGAGCGACTGGACCTGCTGCAGGCAATCCTGGCCGAATACTCCAACCGCGCCGGCGACCTCGCCGACGCGGTGTCCGAAGAGATGGGTGCGCCGCCATCGTTGGCCGCTGGTCCGCAGGTCAGCATGGGCATGGGCCACCTCCTGACGGCCATCGACGTGCTGAAGAACTTCTCCTTCGAGGAACAGCACGGCACGACGCTGGTGGTCAAGGAGCCGATCGGCGTCTGCGGCCTGATCACGCCGTGGAACTGGCCGATCAACCAGATCGCTTGCAAGGTCTACCCGGCGCTGGCCACCGGCTGCACCATGGTCTTGAAGCCGTCCGAGGTCGCGCCGTACTCGGGGCAGATTTTCACTGAAGTCATGGCTGCGGCGGGCGTGCCCGCCGGCGTTTACAACATGGTCTTCGGCGACGGTCCCGGTGTGGGTGTTGCCATTTCGAGCCATCCCGACATCGACCTGGTCTCGTTCACCGGGTCGACCCGCGCCGGCGTCGACGTCGCAAAGCACGCGGCAGTGACTGTCAAGCGGGTGACCCAGGAACTCGGCGGCAAGAGCCCGAACATCGTCATCGATGACGAGAAGTTTGCCGAGAGCGTCGGCGCGGGCGTGGCCACCATGATGGTCAACTCGGGTCAGAGCTGTAACGCACCGTCGCGGATGCTCGTGCCGAATTCCCGCATGGACGAAGCGGTCGCGATCGCGCGCAGTGTGGCCGAGGGCGTCAAGGTTGGCGACGCCGGCGACAAGATGGCGATCGGACCGGTGGCCTCGAAGGCACAGTTCGACAAGGTCCAGGGCCTGATCAAGAAGGGTCTCGACGAGGGCGCCACGGCGGTGGCGGGCGGGCCCGGCCGGCCCGACGGACTGGACACCGGCTATTACGTCAAACCTACTGTCTTCGCCGGTGTCACCAACGACATGACCATCGCCCGCGAGGAGATCTTCGGGCCGGTGCTGTGCATCCTCGGCTATGACGATGTCGACCAGGCCGTGGAGATCGCCAACGATACCGATTACGGGCTGTATGGCTATGTTTCGGCGGCCGACCTCGACGAGGCGCGCGCCCTGGCGCGCAGGATCCGGGCCGGAGCGGTGGCGATCAACCACGCCTTCGACCTGAACTCTCCGTTCGGTGGCTATAAGAGAAGCGGCAACGGGCGGGAATGGAGCGAGTTCGGTTTCCAGGAATACCTGGAGATCAAGAGTGCGCTGGGCTACGCCCCCGAAGGCGCGGCGGGCTAGCGCCTCGCCGAAGCAGCCGCCGTTCGGGCCGGCTTGGGGTAGGGCGCGCCGAACTCCGGTACCTGATGCGGGCCGGCGGACCGCGCGGCCGCGATGGCAGCGCGCATCGGCCGGGCCAGCACCGCGAACGACGCCATGTCGAACAGCATCGGTGTGAGGAGCCGATTGTGTATGTAGGCGAACGAGCTGCCGGATTCGGGATCGGCCCATCCGACGGTGCCGCCGAGGCCGATGTGGCCAAATCCCTTCAGCAAGCCGGGAATCGGCGATTCGTGATAGCCGAGGTGAAACGGCATCGGCACGACCATGTTCAGGTCTGGTAACACTCGGGGCTTGCCGGCCAGGCCGCGAGCCAATTCCGGGGACAGGAACTGTCTTCCGTCGATACGGCCATCGTTGGCGAGCGCCGCGTACATCTTGGCCATGCCGCGTCCGGTGACGACGCCGTTGGCGGCCGGGATCTCGCCGTCGAGGAACGGGGTGTCGCCCTGCACAAAGGATTTGATTCCCGGGAAGTACATCGCGCCGAGGGCGCCGGAGAACGGCAGGCCGGCCACTTTCGGCGCGACGAAGTTGAACAGCGGATTTTCACGGGTGCTCTGCGGTGCGAGGATCTGCGCGACCTTGGTGGGCGCGTCGGCCGGTGGGCGGCCGAGGTGCACACCGTCGGTGTTCAGCGGCCGCGCCACCTCGGTGCGGATCAGTTCCCGCATGCCCTTGCCTGTCACCGATCGGGCCAGGCCCGACAGGAGCCATCCGTAGGTGAGCGCGTGGTACGCCGGCGCGCCCTTCAGGTGATCGGCCGGCGCGGCGGCCAGCCGCTCCTCCATCAAGAGGTGATCCATCAGCTCCGTCTTGCTGACACCCTTCAGGTGCGACAGGCCGGACCGATGTCGCAACACGTCACGGACGGTGATGCCCGATTTGCCGTTCGCACCGAACTCCGGCCAGTACTCGGCGACTGGTTCGTCGTAGCACAGCAGCCCGCGGTCGACGAGGCGGTGAATGACCGTTGATGCCACCGCCTTGGTCGCGGAGAACACCATCGCGCCGGTGTCGGCCGTCCACAGCTCCTCCCCGGCGCGGTCTGACCACCCGGTCCAGACGTCGACGACCGGCTCACCGTCGATGAACACCGAAAGTGCGCCGCCGCCGAATCGGCGGCCGGGAAACAGCTGGGCGAACAACCGCATCACGTTGGAGAACCGCGGATCTGCGGCGCCCTGAAGACCGCGGGGCAGGCCATTGCCGGGCTCGAGAACTGACTTCGGTGTCATGGTGCCAATGATGCGTCGGGTCATCGGACGGTATCGGCAATCTGGCAGAACGGGTATCGGCACTGATACATGAGAATGACGTTATCATCAGGTGAAAATGACGTAACCGGGCCACCTCAGGGACAGGGACAGATGCGCTACGCGATCACGCACCCGATCATCACCCACCCTTACAACCCGGAGCTGATCTCCGGGGCAGGTGTGGCAAAGGTTGCCGCGGCGGCCGAAGCGGCGGGGTTCCACGGCTTGGGCTTCACCGATCACCCGGCGCCCACGCAGCGATGGCTCGAGGCGGGCGGCCACGATGCCCTCGACCCGTTCGTCGCGATGGGATTCGCTGCGGCGCACACGACGAAGCTTCGGCTGATTCCGAACATCGTGGTGCTGCCGTACCGCAACCCCTTCGTCGTCGCCAAGGCGGGGGCGACGCTCGACTTGCTTTCGGATGGCAGGTTCACGCTTGCTGTCGGCGTGGGCTATCTGAAGCGCGAATTCGCAGCAGTTGGAGTCGATTTCGACGAGCGAAATGACCTGGTCGACGAAGCGCTGGATGTCATCCGGGCAATCTGGACTACCGATGACGTCACTTATGAGGGCAGGCACTTCACGGCTCGGGGGATCACCGCGCACCCTCGACCGGCAACCCTTCCGCACCCGCCGATCTGGATCGGCGGCAACACCGGCAAAGCTCGCCAGCGGGTCGCCAGCCGGGGCGACGGCTGGTGTCCATTCCCCGCGCCGGCGGGCCTGGCCAAGACAGCCGGGACCGCGGAGATGGACACCATGGAGCGCCTTCGTGAGGGGATCGAGGACCTGCGCCGCCGCTCGGATGCGGCCGGTCGGGACTGGTCGTCGATCGACGTCAGCTTCAACAACTTCGTGGGTGGTCGGCCAGGCGGCCCCGACTTCAGAGCTGACGCGTATCTGACCGGCCTGGACAAGCTGGCCGCGATCGGCGTGACGTGGGTGCAGGTCGGCCTGCCGGGAGACAGCCTGGCCCATGCGCTGGAGGCGATCGACCGTTTCGGTGAGCTCGTCATCGCGAAGGCCTGATGGTGTTGACCCGTGACGCCGTGTCGCTCGACGGCCGCGTCGCCGTTGTCACCGGCGGCGGCTCGGGCATCGGGCGTGGCATCGCGACGGCATTCGCCGAGTTCGGTGCCAAGGTCGCGATCTGGGAGAAGGACGCGGCCACCGCGCAGTCGTCGGCAGAGGAGGCCGGAGGGCTTGCGTGCGCCTGCGACGTGCGGGACACCGATCAGGTCGCTGCGGCAATCGCCACGACTGTCGAAGCTTTGGGCGTGCCAACAATTCTGGTCAACAACGCGGGGGGAGTGTTCTGGTCGTCGCTGCTTGACACCTCCCCGAAGGGCTGGGACGCGCTGATCCGCTCCAATCTGACGCACGTGCTGCTCTGTACCCAGCAGGTGGCGCGCGGGATGGTCGATGCCGGACATGGCGGAAGCATCATCAACGTCACCTCGATTGAAGGCTTCCGGGCGGCCCCGGGTTATGCCGCATATGCCGCGGCAAAAGCCGGCGTGGTCAGCTTCACCAAGACGGCGGCCGTTGAGTTGGCTCCGCACGGTATCCGGGTGAACGGGCTGGCTCCCGATGTGACCGTTACCGAGGGGATCCTGGCCATCTCGCCGCCCGGGTTCGAGAAGCAGGCGAGCCTGATGATTCCGATGGGTCGCCTCGGGCACGTTGATGAGATGGCCGGCGCGGCGGTGTTCCTCGCGTCCGGGCTCAGTTCCTATATCACCGGCCAGACCCTGCATGTCGACGGTGGGACTGCGGCGGCATCCGGCTGGTACCACGATCCCGGCGACGGCCACTACATCCTCGGCGCGACCGGCGAGAACATGATTTCCGATTTACAGTAATGGCATTGTACGCTTTCGTAAGTGCATTATTGACAGACGGAACCCACGGAGGATCGCACGATGCAGAAGGCGCTCGCCCCCGACATCTCCACCTGGCCTGACGAGGACCCGCAGCTCATCGGCAGTGAATGCGGTGCCTGTGGTGCCACCGCGTTCCCCAGGCAGGACCGCTGCCCGAGGTGCAGCGTCGGTGACATGTCCGAGGTGCTACTGCCGCGGCGCGGCACGCTGGTGGCGTGGACGACCCAGGGGTTCCCCCCGGGGGCGCCGTATGCGGGCCCCACTGGCAAGGCGTTCGTCCCGTTCGGGGTCGGCCTCGTTCAGCTCGACGACGTGGTCCGCGTCGAGGGACGACTCACCGAGAACGATCCGGCGAAGCTTCAGTTCGGTATGGACGTCGAGCTGACCATGGTCCCGTTGACCACCGACGACGACGGCAACGAGGTTCTGACGTTCGCCTTCCGGCCGCTGTGAGACAGAGGAGTTCTTCAGATGAATGATGTGGCGATCATCGGTGTGGGCCTGCACCCGTTCGGCCGGTTCGACAAGACCGCGATGCAGATGGGTGCCGAGGCGATTCAGGGCGCGCTCGACGACGCCGGCCTTGAGTGGAAAGACATCCAGTTCGGGGTCGGCGGCAGCTACGAGGTGTCCAACCCGGATGCGGTGACCCGGCTGGTGGGCCTCACCGGGATCCCGTTTACCGACGTGTTCAATGCCTGCGCAACCGCCGCCAGCGCCACTCAGTTCTGCGCCGACACAATTCGGCTGGGCAAGTACGACATCGGCATCGCGATCGGCATGGACAAGCACCCTCGTGGTGCCTTCACCGACGATCCCGCCAAACTGGCCCTCCCGCAGTGGTATGCCGAGAACGGCCAGTTCGTCACCACCAAGTTCTTCGGTATGAAGGCCAACCGCTACCTCCACGATCACGGCATCTCGCAGGAAACCCTCGCAAAGGTGGCGGCGAAGAACTTCCGCAACGGAGCCCTGAACCCGAATGCGTTCCGGCGCAAGCCGATCTCCGAAGAGGAGATCCTGAACTCGCCGGTACTCAACTACCCGCTCACGCAGTACATGTTCTGTGCGCCCGACGAGGGAGCCGCGGCGGTGATCATGTGCCGGGGCGACATTGCGCACCGGTTCACGTCGAAGCCTGTGTACCTGCAAGCCGCCGAGATCCGCACCCGCCGCTACGGGGCGTACGAGGTGCATGCGACGTCTGCCCCGCTCGACGAGGACGCGTCGCCGACGGTCTACGCGTCCCGTGCCGCGTTCGAAAAGGCCGGTGTGGCACCGGAGGACGTCGACGTGATCCAAGTGCAGGACACCGATGCCGGAGCCGAGGTGATCCACATGGCCGAGGCCGGGTTCTGCGCTGACGGCGAGCAGGAAAAGCTGCTGGCCGACGGCGCCACCGAAATCGGCGGGCCGATGCCGGTCAACACTGATGGCGGACTGATCGCCAACGGCGAGCCGATCGGCGCGTCGGGGTTACGGCAGGTGCATGAGCTGGTCCGCCAGTTGCGTGGCGAGGCCGGTGAGCGCCAGGTGCCGGGGCAGCCGCGAGTCGGGTTCGCCCAGGTTTACGGCGCGCCCGGTACCGCTGCGGCGACGATCCTCACGCTCTGACCCGACCTGTCATCCGGGCAACTGGGTGTCTTGGTGCGCACTCACGGTGAACACGCGCTGAGTGTGAACAATTAGCCGATGACCAACATTCACTGCGACTGCCCCGCTGGGCGGACCTCGGAAGAAAATGACAGGGGCGGCTCTGTGGCCGCCAGCAGCTTCTCCGGTGTGACCCCGGGAGCGATCTCCACGACTCGTAGGTTTCCCGCATCGATGTCGATGACCGCCAGATCGGTGATGATGCGGTGCACGACTCCCCGGCCCGTCAAAGGCAGCGAACATTCCTCGACGATCTTGGCGGTGCCGTCGCGGGCCTCGTGCTCCATGAGCACGATGACGCGTTTGGCTCCGTGGACCAGATCCATCGCGCCGCCCATGCCCTTGACCATCTTGCCTGGAATCATCCAGTTCGCGAGGTCGCCGGTTGCCGAAACCTGCATAGCACCGAGGATCGCGACATCGACCTTGCCGCCACGGATCATGCCGAAACTGGTCGCCGAATCAAAGAAGCTTGCCCCGCGCTTGATGGTGACGGTTTCTTTTCCGGCGTTTATCAGGTCGGGGTCGACTTCAGCATCAGTCGGGTAAACGCCCAATCCGAGGATGCCGTTTTCGCTCTGCAGGACGAGGTCAACCTCGTCGGGAACGTGGTTGGGAATCAACGTCGGCAGTCCGATCCCAAGGTTGACGTACATGCCGTCGGCCAATTCGCTGGCTGCCCGGGCGGCCATTTCCTCACGACTCCACGGCATCGCCGCCACCATTTCCAGATTGCACCGAGGGTGATACGCCGTCGACACCCACCGCAGCGGCGGACGCCGGCTGTGCAGGATCGGCCGATCTTGTGCACACTTTCTCGATGCGTTTGTCTTGGGCTTGTTCGGGAGTTAGTGCGACGACGCGTTGCACGAATATGCCGGGTGTGTGAACGGCGTCAGGGTCGATCTCGCCAGGTTCGACGAGGTGCTCGACTTCGGCGATGGTTAACCGTCCACACATCGCTGCCAGTGGATTGAAGTTTCGGGCTGCGCGGCGAAACACCAGGTTGCCGTGGCGGTCTCCCTTCCAGGCCCGGACGAGACCGAAATCGGCGACGATCGCGTCTTCGAGGACGAACTCCCGGTCACCATCACGAGTCGTGAAGACTCTCGTCGGTTTGGCTGGGGAGGCCTTCGCCACGGTGCCGTCGCGGTGGTATTTCCACGGCAGGCCTCCTTCGGCGATCTGAGTGCCGACGCCGGTCGCGGTGAAGAAGGCGGGAATGCCTGATCCTCCGGCCCGCATGCGCTCGGCCAGGGTGCCCTGCGGCGTCAGCTCGACCTCCAACTCTCCGTTGAGATACTGGCGTGCGAACTCCTTGTTCTCGCCCACGTAGGACGCCACGATCCGGCGGATTCGCCCATCGTTCAGCAGTATTCCCAGACCCCAGTCGTCCACGCCGGCGTTGTTGGACACGACTTCAAAGCCCGACGTCCCCGTCTGAAACAGCGCTTCGATAAGTACCGATGGGATCCCGCACAGGCCAAAACCGCCCACGGCCAGCGTCGACCCGCCCGCGATGTCCGCGACCGCCTCGGCGGCCGACGCCATCACTTTGTCCACGGGGTCATCAAATCGGGGCCCGGCTCAGCGGTCAATAGAGGAACGCAATAGGTCGGAAATCCATCGCTCCCCGCGCATTGCCGATCAATATTGTTCATCCGATGAACGCTCTGGTTGAAAATGCACCGGGCGTCGACCGACCACGCGAGTTCCACCGTCATCGGGATCCCGTTCCCTGGGAGTGCTCGCTGAGCCTGACGATGTGCTCCGCGCGCCGGACTACGGGCACGTCGACCATCATGCCGTCCAGTTCGAACACCCCGCGTTGGTCTTGCGCGGCTGCCAGAACCCGGCGTGCCCACTCGATTTGGTCGGCCTCCGGTTCGTAGCCGGCCCGAATCACCGGGACCTGGCTGGGATGGATGGCGACCTTGACGTCGAAGCCGACAGCGACCGCGTCGTCGACCTCCGCACGCAGTCCGTCGAGGTCCTTGATGTCGAGGTAGACAGAATCCAGTGCCAGCCGCGAGTAGGCCTTCGCGGCCAGCAGCGATGCCGACCGCACATGCCGGGCGACGTCGCGCAGCGTCCCGTCCGGCTTCCTGTTCGCGGTGCCACCCAGCGCGGCGAACAGATCCTCCGAGCCCCACATCACGCCGACGGCGTTGTCTGCTTGCACGCTGTCGGCGACTTTCACCGCCCCGAGCGGCGTTTCGATCAACGCAATCACCTGGCGCGGCGCCAGCGCGCTGACCTGCTGTGCCGACTCACATTTCGGCAGCATCACCGTGGTGTAGCTGGTGCGCGCCAAGGCCTCCAGGTCGGCGCGGTAGTCGGCGGTGCCGGCAGCGTTGATCCGCACGACCGTTTTCGCCGGATCGAGCGGCGTCGCCACCAACGCCCCACGAGCGTCCTCCTTGTCGGCGGGGGCGACTCCGTCCTCGAGGTCGAGGATGACCACGTCGGCGACCGCGGCGGCCTTCGCGAAGCGTTCCGGGCGATCGGCCGGGCAGAACAACCAGGCCGGACCCACGCGCAGCGTCATGAGCGTTCGGGTTTCGTGCGCACCAATGTCTTGCGCGTCGCGGTCGCGACGATGTCGCCGTGCTGATTGCGTCCGATGTGGCTCAACGTCACGATTCCCTCGCCTTCCCGCGTGCGTGACAGCCGCTTGTCTATCACGACCGTTTCGGCGTACAGGGTGTCCCCGTGAAACAGCGGGCGCGGGAACGCGATCTCGGAGAACCCCAGGTTGGCCACGATGGTGCCCTGGGTCAGCTGCGCGACTGACAGCCCGACGAGGGTGGACAGCGTCAACATCGAATTGACCAGGCGCTGGTGGAACGGCGCCTGGCCCTCCGCGAAGGCCGCATCGAGGTGCAGCGCCTGCGTGTTCATCGTCAAGGTGGTGAACAGGACGTTGTCGGCCTCGGTGATGGTGCGGCCGGGCCGGTGCAGATAACGCACGCCGGCCTCGAACTCCTCGAACCACAGACCGCGTTGTTCGACCGTCCGCTCAGGCTCCGATGGGCGGCTCGCCGCCGTGTCGCCCGGGTCTGTCACGTCGCCGACCTTACTTTCAGCCGATGAACGGGTCGGCGATGGGATGCGACCCGAGCACACTTTGGCGCTGTCGTTATCGAATGATGGTATTGGCATTCTCATTTTTTGCAAGTACGGTATCCATTGATGAACGACCAGGTACAGACCTCTTCGGGGATACCCCTCGAGCCGGTGTACGGGCCGGCTGACGTGGGTGCGGAACCGCCCGCCCCGGGCACATACCCGTTCACTCGCGGGAACTTCGCCTCCGGTTATCGGGGCCGCCTGTGGACGTTTCGCCAGTACTCGGGGTTCGGCACCGTCGAAGAGTCGAATCGGCGCTACCGCTACCTGCTCGACCAGGGTGGCACGGGCCTGTCGGTGGCGCTGGACCTGCCCACGCAGTGCGGCTACGACTCAGATGATGAGGAGGTGTCCGAGGAGGTCGGCCGCGTCGGCGTCGCGGTCGACACGCTCGCCGATGCGGAGATCCTGTTCGACGGGATTCCGTTGGACAAGATCAGCACCAGTTTCACGATCAACGGCACCGCGGCGATCCTGCTGGCGCTCTATGTGGCCGCCGCCGAGCGCAAAGGTGTGCCGCGGGCGAAGCTCACCGGCACGATCCAGAACGACATCCTCAAGGAATATGCGTCGCGCGGTACCTGGATCTGGCCGCCGGAGCCGTCGCTGCGCCTGATCGCCGACACCATCGAGTTCTGCGCCGCCGAGGTTCCGAGGTTCAATGCGATCTCCGTCGCGGGCGCTCACTTCCGCGACGCCGGTGCCAACGCTGTGCAGGAGATGGCCTTCACCCTTGCCGACGGTGTCACCTACTGCGACACGGTTGTCGAGCGGGGCCGCATGACGATCGACGAGTTCGCTCCACAGATCTCGTTCTTCTTCTACACGCACGGCGAATTCTTCGAGGAGATCGCGAAGTATCGCGCGGGACGCCGGCGCTGGGCGACGATCGTCCGCGAAAGGTACGGGGCGAAATCGGACAAGGCGTCGATGTTCCGCACCGGCTGCGTGTCCGGGGGTGCCTCTCTGTTCGCGCCGCAGGCCCAGAACAACGTCGTGCGGGTCGCTTACGAGGCGATGGCGTCTGTGCTCGGCGGCGTGCAGTCCATGTTCACTGCGGCGTGGGACGAGCCCTTCGCGTTACCCAGCGAGGAGTCGGCGACGCTGGCGCTGCGCACCCAGCAGATCCTGGCGTACGAGACCGGGATCACGAAGGTCGCCGATCCGCTCGGCGGCTCGTACTTCGTTGAGGCGCTCACCGACGCCACCGAGGCCCGCATCATCGAGATCATGGCCGACCTCGAGAACCACGGCGGCATGGTTCGCGCCATCGAGGACGGCTATCTGCAGGGCCTGATCGCTGACGAGGCGTTCCGCGCGCACACAGACATCGAGTCGGGCCAGCGTCCCGTCGTCGGCGTGAACAGGTTCGTCTCGGACGAGCCACCCCCCGACGTCGTGATGTACGAGCTCGACGCCGAAGGCCGCGACCTGCAGCTCAAGCGCCTGGGAAAGGTGCGGTCGGAACGCGACCATGGTGCCGTGCAGGCAAACCTCGCGGCGCTGTCGCGCGCGGCATCCGGAGACGACAACCTGATGCACCCGCTGATCGACTGCGTGAACGCCTACTGCACGGTCGGGGAGATGGTGTCCGCCCTCAAGGCAGTCTGGGGCGAATTCCAGCAGCCGGTGGTCTTCTGATGGCGCTCGCGTCCGGAGCGAGAATGTTGGCGCGCACGCGAGGAGCGAGAATGTTGGCGCGCACGCGAGGAGCGAGAATTTGACCGCACGGGTTCTGGTCGCCAAACCCGGCCTCGACGGGCACGATCGCGGCGCCAAAATCGTGGCGCGAACATTGCGCGACGCCGGCTTCGAGGTCATCTACACCGGCATCCGGCAGCGAATCGAGGACATCGTGTCGATCGCGTTGCAGGAAGACGTGGCGCTGGTCGGCCTGAGCATTCTGTCGGGCGCGCACCTCGCGCTGACCACCCGCACCGTCGAGGCGTTGCGCGCCGCGGACGCTGGCGACATCGCCGTAGTCGTCGGCGGCACGATCCCGCATGCCGACGTGCCGAAGTTGCTGGCGGCCGGCGCCGCCGCCGTCTTCCCCACCGGCACACCGTTGGATGTCCTTGTCCGCGAAGTACGTTCACTTACCGGCACACCCCAGGCGGGCGAAGCAGGGGCAGGAATAACACAGGAGGACCCGTGCGCGTCGGAGTAATGATCGGGCCCGAGCGCCGCGATACCGCCCGCAAGGCGGAAGGAATGGTCCGCGACATCGAGTGGGCCGAGGCCGCCGGCATGGACACCGCGTGGATCCCGCAAATCCCGAGTGACTTCGACGCGCTGATCTCGATCGCGCTGCTGGCGACGCGGACCACCAGAATCGAGTTGGGCACCGCGGTGGTGCCCCTGCAGGCGCAGCATCCGATTGCCCTTGCGCGCCAGGCGTTGTCGACCCACGCGATCGCCAACGGCCGGCTGGCGCTGGGAGTGGGCCCGTCGCATCACTGGATTGTCGGCGACATGCTCGGCCTGCCGTACGAGCGACCGGCTGCGTACACCCGTGACTACCTCGACGTGCTCAACGCCGCGCTGAACGGCCCCGGGCCCGTCGACGTGCAGAACGACTCGTTCACGGTTCACAACCCGCTCGACCTCGGGCCTGTTGCCCCGTTGCCGGTCCTGGTTTCCGCGCTGGGCCCGGTGATGCTCAGGATCGCCGGCGAGCGTGCCGACGGCACGGTCCTGTGGATGGCCGACGAACGCGCGATCGGCGACCACATCGCGCCGCGGATCACCAAGGCCGCCGACAACGCCGGACGCCCCGCGCCGCGCATCATCGCGGGCATCCCGGTTTGTCTCTGCGCGCCGGCCGAAGTCGATGCGGCCCGTGAACGCGCGAACCGCATCCTCGGGGAGGCCGAGTTCTCACCCAACTACCAGCGGCTGCTGGACCAGGGCGACGCGAGGGACGTCGGCGATATCTGCGCGGCCGGTGACGAGAACGCGATCCTGGACCGGTTCCGTCGGTTCGCCGAGGCCGGTGTCACGGACCTTTCGGTGCGGCTGTTGCCGATCGGAAACGACCGTGATGAGCTGATCGCGTCGAAACGGCGCACCCGCGAGGTGATCGCGGAGCTCGCGACCCAGGTCCGATGACCGGCTCCGCCGGTCAAGGTGCCATGGGCGCGTCCGGGGGCCCGCTGGCCGGCATCCGGATTCTTGAGGTCGGAACCATGCTCGCCGGCCCATACGCCACGATGATGCTCGCCGACCTCGGCGCCGAGGTCATCAAGATCGAGCCACCCGGTGGTGAAATCTCCCGACAGGTCGGCGACAGCTACTTCGCCAGCCTCAACCGGGGCAAGCGCAGCGTCAGCCTCGACCTGAATTCCGATGCCGGGCAACGCCAACTCGGTGAACTGGCGGCGCAGTCGCATGCACTGCTGGTCAACCTGAAACCCTCGGCCATCCGCCGGCTCGGGCTCACCTACGACGCGCTGCGCGGATACAACGATCGGATCGTGTGCGTCGCCATGACGGGCTACGGGTTGAACGGCGGCGACGACCCCGCGTTCGACTATGTGATCCAGGCGGCGTACGGCATCGCCGCGCTGACGGGTGACCCGGACGGGCCGCCCACTCTGCCCGGCTATTCCTCGGCCGACAACTCCACCGGCCTCACCGCCGCGCTCGGTCTGCTCGCGCAGCTCATCTCCGGTCGCGGCGGCCAGGTTGATGTCTCGTTGCGCGACGTGATGCTGTCTCAGCTCAACTACCGCGCGTCGGCCTACCTCAACGATGGCGTCGAGCCGCGCCGACTCCCATTCGGGGCTCACTCGTACTATGTTCCAGCGCAGCTCTTTCCAACTTCCAATGGGTATCTGGCGCTGTTCATCACCCATGATGCGTTTTGGAAATCGTTTGCGGCTGAGGCAAAGATCGATGGTTTCTCGACGATGGTCGAGCGCGTGTCACGGCGTGGCGACGTGCTCGCGGTCGTCACGGCGGCGTTGGCCGCGGACACGGCGAAGGGCTGGGAAGCGCGGCTGCGTCCCCTCGGCATACCCGCTGCCGCCGTACGGTCCCTGCCCGAAGCGTTGGCGGCCGACCCCGAGATCATCGTCACGGCAGGTGATTTCAGGTTGGTCGGCAGCCCGATCCGTGTCGTGGGCTACACGCCAGAGTATCGGCCGCCACCTCAGCTCGGCGAGCACAACGACGTCCTGCCTCACTCGTAGACGACGGTGACCGATTCGCTGTCGGGTACGCCCTGGCAGGTGAGGATGTAGCCGTCGTCGATCTCGTCCCCCTCAAGGACATCGTTGTTGCGCATCGTCGCATGACCGTCGGTCAGCCGTCCGATGCAGGTGCCGCAGTTGCCCGCCTCGCAGGAGAACGGCGGCGACAGTCCCGCGCGGCGGGCGCTTTCCAGCAGCGTCTCCCCGGCAACACGGGGGACTGACACCTTCTGGCGGTCGAGGTGGATCGTCACCGTCCCGCCGGTCGCGGACGCCTGAGTGTCTGCAACGGGCGTTTCATGCGCCTTCGGCTCGATGTCGAAGTTCTCGACGAACACGCGGCCGGGACCGGGCAGCGCCGACTTCACGACCGTCATGAAGGCCTCCGGGCCGCACACGTAGCAGTCGGCGTCGACGTCGGCGCCCACGAACCTGCGCACCCTGGACGCATCGATCAGGCCGTGCTGGTCATCGAGGTGGCGGACCACCTCGAGGCGGTCCGGGTAGCGGTCGACGAGTCCGGACATGACCGAATCGAAGATCGCCGACGGCCGGTCGCGGTCGGCGCACAGTAACCGGACCGGGCGGTCGGTGGTGGCCAGCGCGCTCTTGGTCAGCGACAGGATCGGGGTCACACCGCTGCCGCCGGCGAATCCCAGCAGCGGGGCCGAGGTCGCGTCCAGACAGAACGTGCCGGCGGGTCTGGTCAGAACGACCTCGTCACCCTCGACGAGGTTGTCGAGCATCCAGTTGGACACCTTCCCGCTGGCCACTCGCTTGACCGTGGTGGCCAGTTCAGAGTCGGTCTCGGGGGCGCTCGACATCGAATAGGAGCGAAAGAGCTCCTCGCCGTCGACCGTCACGCGAAACGTGCAGTACTGCCCTGCCCGATACGGAAAAGGCTCATCCGGGGTCAACACGAACGTGCGCGCGTCAGCGGTCTCTTTGACGATCCGTGCCACGGTGGCCCGGTGGAACACGTGGGTGATCGCCATGACACCTCCCTTTGGTAGTCTGATTCTAACAATAAGAGAATCAGGTTCTCAAGATACGGTAGGATCTTCTCGATGGCGACTTTCAGCCCTCCGGCGCTCGCATTCGGGGAGCGGCAGTACAGCCTGCCCGACCTCGATGCGCTGACGGAGCGGCTCGCGGCGACGCTGCACCACCGGGGCGTGTGCAGCGGCCAGCGGGTCGCGCTGATGTCGTCGAACCGGCCGGAGTTCGTTTCGGCCGTGCGGGCCATTTGGCGCCTGGCTGCCGTGGTCGTGTTGCTGAGCCCGGCGTGGAAGCGCGGCGAAGTGGAACATGCACTCGCCGTCACGCAGCCCGCCCATGCGGTCGGAGACCACGAGGTGCTCGCGGACCTGATGCCGATGCTGCATCTCGACGAGCCCGTCAGGCCGGGCCGGCACACCTTCGGGCAGCCGAGTCCGGATGCCGAAGCGCTGCTGGTGTTCAGCTCGGGGACCACCGGAATGCCCAAGGCTGTGCGCCACACACGCCGGTCGTTCGGCGCTGCGATCCGGCACTGGCGCACCGGGCTACAGCTGACGCCGTCGGACCGGATGCAGATCCTCACCCCCGGCTCGCACATTCTCGGGTTGCTGAACATCATGACGGCGCTGGACACCGGCGCCTGGCTTCGCCTGCATTCCCGGTTCGACGTGGACACAATGTTGCACCACATCGAGGCCGACCGGATCACGGTCGAAATGGCCGTGGCCCCGATCGCGTTGGCGTTGGCATCCCACCCGGGAGTGGAAAGCTTTGACCTGTCGTCGCTGCGCTACATCATGTGGTGCGCGACGCCGGTGACCGAAAGTGTCGCGGAGACGCTGACCCGGCGGACGGGTGTGGGCTGGCTGACCGCCTACGGCACAAGCGAATTGCCCGTCATTACGTGCAACACGTTGGTCGGCGGCCGCCTTGACACCGCCGGGCGGTCGGTGCCCGGCGTCAGCGTGCGGGTGATGTCGCTGGAGACCGGCGAGCCGGTGGCAGACGGTGATGTCGGTGAGATCCAGGCGCGGTCGGAATCGCTGATGGCCGGATACCTGCCGGACGATGCCGACACCGACGCGTTCTGCGACGGCTGGTACCGCACCGGCGACGTGGGCAGCCTCGACGACGAGGGCTTCCTGCGCATTACCGATCGGTCGAAGGAAATGATCAAGGTGCGCGCATTTCAGGTTGCGCCTGCCGAGATCGAGGCCGTGTTGCACGGGCATCCCGCCGTCGCCGACTGCGCGGTGTTCTCGATTCCCGACACCGTCGACGGTGAAGCGATCATCGTCGCGGCCGCCACCCGCACGTCGGTCAGCAGCGAGGAGCTCATCGATCTGGTGGGTGATCGGCTGGCGTCCTACAAGCGACCGAGAAGAGTGCTGTTCGTGCCCGAGATTCCGCGCTCGCCGTCCGGGAAGGTGTTGCGCCGAGTTGTGAAGGAGCGCTATGGATGTCCGTCTGACAACTGAGCAGCGCCAATTGCGCGACGCCGCAGCGAAACTGGCCGATGACCTCGGCCCTGGCTCCGTACAGGACCTGTCCGACGACGGTCGGATCGCGCGACTGGAGAAGGCGGTCGACGCGACGGGTTGGCGCTCGCTGCGCTCGGACGGTGCGTCGGGCGTCGAGGTGGCCATTGTCGCTGAGGAATTCGGACGCGGCCTCGTCGACGTTCCGTTCCTCGGGCCGGCGCTCGCCGACGAACTGCACCGCCTTGTCGGCGGTGCTGCGGAGCCGGCGACCCTGAGCGTCGACGGACAGGCCGTCGACGCGCGGGGTTTCGCACGCGCGTTGACGCTCAGCGGCGCGAAAGTGTCCGCGACCGGCGTTGGGCCGCTCCGTGCCTGCGCGGACCTCACCAGAACGATGGCCGAACTGTCCGGGTCATCAACGCCCGTCGGAGATCTGGCTCCAGCAGACTGCGAGCGCTTTCACGCACTCGCGGTCGTCGCTACCACCGCCGACATTCTGGGCACTGCACGGGGCGCTCATGCGCTGGCGTGTGAGTACGCGAAGATCCGGGAGCAGTACGGCAAGCCGATCGGCACATATCAGGCCGTAGCGCACATGCTCGCGGAGGGCCTGGCGCTGATCGAGGGCTCGATCAGCGTTCTGCGGCATGCCGCCTGGGGCGTGGATGAGCTCGACGCCGCAGAAGCGTCCCGGTCCGCCGCGATCGCGAAGGTTTACTGCGCGCGGGCCGCCCAAACCGTCTGCGAGACCGCCATCCAGGTGCACGGAGGCATCGGTAACACCTGGGAGTGTCTGGCTCATGTCTATCTCCGGCGCGCGCTGACGTCGTCGGAGCTGTTCGCAGTTCGATTGGAGGAGATCGATCTTGGATTTTCGTGATTCACCGGAGGAGGCCGCTTTTCGCGCTCGCCTGCGCGGTTGGCTGGGCGAGCAGGCCGGCACCTTCCCGACGTCCGGCGACGATTACTGGGCGCGGCAAGGGGAGTGGCATCAGGCGCTGTATTCGGCCGGCTTCTTCGGGATGTCGTGGCCGCGTGAGTACGGCGGGCACGAGCTGCCGCCGGTGTACGACGTGATCGTCGACGAGGAGTTGGCGCGCGCCGGCGCCCCGCCGCGGCCCAGTCTGGGTTACCTGGTGGTGGGCCTGGGCAGGCACGGCAGCACGGAGCTGCAACGCCGTTTCCTGCCCGGGATGATCAACGGAACAGAGCGTTGGTGCCAGGGCTTCAGCGAGCCCGGTGCCGGTTCGGACCTGGCCTCGCTGCGCACGAAAGCGACCCGCGACGGTGAGAACTACGTCATCGACGGCCACAAGATCTGGACCAGCTACTCCGATGTTGCCGACTGGTGCCTGCTGTTGGCCCGAACCGACCCGGACGTGCCGCGGCACAAGGGCATCTCGGCGTTCGTCATCTCCATGCACCAGCCCGGCATCGAGCAGCGCCCGTTGCGGATGATCAACGGTGTCACCACCGAATTCGGCCAGGTGGAATTCGACGGTGCGGTTGTTCCGGCCGACCAGATGGTCGGCCGGCCGGGCGACGGCTGGGCGTTGGCCATGACGGTGGTCGGCCATGAGCGCGAGCCGTCCACGCTGGGCTATGCCGCCAGGTACGTCAAGCTGGTCAAGGAGATGGCGCGCCGCGTCGACGGTGACATCCCCGCCGACTTAGCTTGGGCCGCGGTGGAATCAGAGATGCTCCGGTTGCACGTGCGCCGCCGACTGTCCGAACAGCTGGACGGCATCTCCCACGGACCGGACGGTTCGCTGGACAAGCTGCTGATGACCTGGGTGGAACAGTCGGTCGGGCATGCCGCGCTGGCCGTGGGGGGCACCGGGGATCCGGATTTGCTGTCTGCTTACCTCTACAGCCGCGCCCAGAGTGTCATGGGCGGCACCTCGCAGATTCAGAAGAACATCATCGCCTCACGCATCCTCGGGTTGGGAGTCTGACGTGTACGACATGCCGAAAGAAATCGACGTCGAGGCCGACGGCGCGCTGCGGATCATCCGGCTCAACCGGCCAGACGCACTGAACGCGGTCGATGACGCGTTGCACAGCGGACTGGCGTACCTGTGGCCACGCCTGAACGAAGACCGTGCGGCTCGAGGCGCGGTGATCACCGGCAACGGCAGGGCCTTTTCGGCGGGCGGTGACTTCGGCTATCTCGACGAGCTCGGCCGCGATCCCGAATTGCGGGCCAAGACGATCCTGCACGGCCGCGAGATCGTGCTGGGCATGGTGCGCTGCCGCATTCCGGTGGTGGCCGCGGTCAACGGCCCGGCGGTCGGGTTGGGCTGCAGCCTTGTTGCGCTCAGCGACATCGTCTACATGGCCGAAACCGCTTATCTCGCCGATCCGCACGTGCAGGTGGGACTGGTCGCGGCCGACGGCGGGCCGCTGACCTGGCCGCTGCAGATCAGCGTCCTGCAGGCCAAGGAGTACGCGCTGACAGGCGCCCGGATCTCGGCGACGCGCGCCGTCGAGATCGGGTTGGCCAATCACGTTGTCGCCGACCCGCTTTCCGAAGCGATCGCCTGCGCCAAGAAGATCATGGAGTTGCCGCGCCAAGCCGTCGAAAGCACCAAGCGGATGCTCAACATGCACGTCGAACGCGCCGTGCTGGCCACCCTCGACTACGCCAACGCGGCCGAGGACCAGTCCTTCCAGACCGAAGATTTCCGGCAGATCGTCGCCCGGCTCAACGCGCCCAAATAAGCGCGCCCCTCATTTCGGGGCGAACCGCAGCGCTCCGTCCAGTCGGATGACTTCGCCGTTCAGGTAGTCGTTGTCCACGATGCTGGCCACCAGGGCCGCGTACTCGGCGGGCTGGCCCATCCGCTTGGGGAACGGAATCTGCGGTCCCCAGTGCGCCTCGAGCTGCTCGGCGGGCATGGGGTAGGCCGGCGTCAGGAACATGCCCGGGGCGATCGTGACGACGCGGATGCCGAGCGGGGACAGGTCGCGGGCCGCGACCAGGGTCATACCGATGACCCCGCCCTTCGCGGCGGAGTAGGGGAGCTGGCCGATTTGGCCCTCGTAGCCTGCGATCGACGCGGTGTTGACGATCACGCCGCGTGCCCCGGTGTCGAGCGGTTCGGATCGCGCGATCGCGGCGGCCGACAGCCGCATCACATTGAATACCGCGGTCAGGTAGTACTCAATCGTCGTCTTGAATCCGTCCAGGTCCAGAGGTGTGCCGTCCTTCGCGACCAGCCGCCCGCCGCTCGCGGGGCCACCGTGGGCGTCCACCGAAATCCGCAGCGGGCCGAGGGATTCGGCCTCTACGAGCGCGGCGTTGAGGTCGTCGGTGTTGGTGGCGTCCGCGTGTACATATCGGATCCCGAGCTCGCTTTCCAGCGCCTTGCCCTTGTCGTCGGCGACGTCGGCGACGACCACCTTCGCGCCCGCCCCGTGCAGCCGGCGAACCGTGGCCTGGCCGAAACCTCCTGTGCCTCCGACGACGATCGCGGAGCTACCGCTGATGTGCATGTGATTCCCCTTCTTGCAACTCACACTCTCAGGCTGAGAGAATAACATTCTCACACCCGAGTTGATATTGGAGGCCTGCCATGCCGGAAGCCGTGATTGCGTCTGCGGCCAGCCACGGTCGTCGAGGTTCCCGCGCGTTGACGCGCAACAGCGCGCTTTCGTCCTAAGTTCTTTTATTGATGCGCGATATCCAGGAGCTCATCGCAGCGGCGCGAGACGGTTCCACGAGGGCGGCCGGTCGGCTGCTGACCCTCGTCGAGAGCGCGCGTCGCGGCGAGGTGCTCGCGGCGCTGGGCCGGTCCACCGCCCGCGTCGTCGGGATAACGGGGCCGCCGGGCGCGGGTAAGTCCACGACGATCGCCGCACTGGTCGGGGCATACCGGCAGCAGAACCTTCGGGTGGCGGTGCTCGCGGTCGACCCGTCCTCGCCGTACAGCGGCGGTGCGCTGCTCGGCGACCGAATCCGGATGGCCGCGCACATCAACGACCCCGGCGTGCTGATCCGATCGGTGGCGACCCGGGGTCATCTCGGCGGGCTGGCCGCCGCGGTGCCCGCGGCCATCCGGGTGCTCGCCGAACTCGGCTATGACGTGGTGCTGCTGGAAACGGTCGGGGTGGGGCAGTCCGAGATCGAGATCGCCGCAGTGGCCGACCCGACCGTGGTGATCCTCAATCCCGGCGCCGGCGACGCGGTCCAGGCGGCCAAGGCGGGATTGCTCGAAGTCGCCGACATCGTGGTGGTGAACAAGGCCGACCGCGAGGGCGCCGACCAGACGGTCCGTGACCTGCGGGCCGAGACCGACGCGCCCATCCTGTCGCTGGTCGCCGCCCAGGGTGAGGGCGTCTCGGCCCTGGCGGAGGCGATCGACGCCCACTATCGCGCCGATACGCCCGCGCGCCGGATGGCCCGCGCACGCGCCCAGATCTTGTCCTTGGCCCAATCGAAGCTGCGCGCCCACCCCGATCTGGACCGCATCGCCGCGACCGTGGCCGACGGCGAGCGTGACGCTTACAGCGCGGCGGCCGATCTCCTGGTTTCCGACGCGGAGCCCGATCGCGCGGCCACACCGGCACCCGCCGAGATGACCCCTGGCTGGCACGCGGCCCACACACCCGATCGGCCTGCCGTCGTCATGGGGTCGAGCGGGACGGTGGTCACCTACCGAGAACTCGAGGAGCGGTCGACGCGGTTCGCCCGGGCATTGCGCTCCCGGGGCCTGCACGGCGGTGATCACATCGCGATCCTGATGGAGAACTGCCCGGCGTTTGTTGAAGTCGCTTGGGCGGCACAGCGTTCGGGGCTGTATTACACCGCGATCAACCGCCATCTGCGCGCTGCGGAGGTGCAGTACGTGCTCGACGACTGCGGTGCGTCTGCGCTCGTGTCGAGCGACGCGCTGGCCGATGTCGTGGCGTCACTGGACACATCACGGATACCGGTACGGGTATCGGCCGGCGGCGATCTGCCCGGGTTCGAACGTTACGACGAAGTGCTGGCCGCGGAGTCTGCTGCGCCCCTTGACGACGAGTGCGAGGGCAGGGAGATGCTCTACTCGTCGGGCACGACCGGCCGGCCGAAGGGGGTGCGCAAGCCGCTGCCGGGAACGCCTCTGGGCGATCCCGCGTCCCCGCCGGTGCAGATCGCCCGCGGACTGTTCGGCGGTATCGGCGAGCAGGACCTGATCTACCTCTCGCCGGCGCCGCTGTATCACTCGGCGCCGCTTGTATTTACGATGTCGTCACACCGGTTCGGCGGCACCGTGGTGGTGATGGAGAGGTTCGAGGCCCGGGAGTGCCTTGAGCTGATCGAGCGTTATCACGTCACCGACGCGCAGTTCGTGCCGACGATGTTCGTCCGGATGCTGCGCCTCCCGCAGGCCGAACGCGGCCGCTATGACCTGTCCAGCCTGCGTGGCGTCATCCATTCGGCGGCACCGTGCCCGGTCTCGGTGAAACAGCAGATGCTGGACTGGTGGGGGCCGATCATCAGCGAGTACTACTCGGGCACAGAGGACGTCGGCTCGACGTTCATCTCGGCGCCGGAGTGGCTGGCCCACCCCGGTTCCGTCGGGCGACCCGTCGAGGAGTGCCACATCGTCGGCCCAGACGGTGACGAGCTCGCCACCGGCGAGGTGGGTGTCGTGTTCTTCGCAGGCGGGCGTTCGTTCGAGTATCACAACGATCCCGACAAGACCGCTTCGGTCGGCAATGCGAAAGGCTGGCGAACCCTCGGCGACATGGGCTATCTGGACGACGATGGCTATCTCTACCTCACCGACCGCCAGGCTCACATGATCATCTCGGGTGGCGTGAACATCTACCCGCAGGAGGCGGAGAACGTCCTGGCCGGTCACCCCGCGGTGGTCGACGTCGCCGTCATCGGAGTGCCGGATGACGAGATGGGTGAGGCGGTCAAGGCAGTCGTGCAGCCGGTGGATGTCGGGAGCGACGACCTCGAGGCAGAGTTGATCGCTTACTGCCGATCGGAATTGGCGACGTACAAGTGTCCGCGCACCGTCGACTTCGTCGACGAGCTGCCTCGGGACCCGAACGGGAAGCTGTACAAGCGGCTACTGCGTGATCGCTACTGGCAGGGTCACAGAACCCGCGTCATCTGACCGCGCCCTCGACGAAGCCGCGCAATGTAATGTACGTACGGGTGAATGAGACCCGTCTTCCATTCCAACGAGAGGTTAAGGAGTGCTGTCGCGATGAGCGTGACCAGCGCCTGTCGCACCGGTGTCCGGGTGCTGCGCGGTTCGCCGATGCTTGCTGCGATGGCGGTCGGCTGGTTGGCGTCGGAATACCCTCCGCAGGTCGTCACTGCCCGCGCCTTGTCGTCTGTAAGGGACGAGCGGGTCGACCGCTTTGCGCGCGGACTCGCTGCCCAGGGCGCCGATACGGTGCTGGATCGGGCGCTTCGGCACACCTTTGGTGACGATTACGCCAACCGGGTACGCCACCCGATGGAACCGGCCGAAGGATCAGGACCCGCGCGGCGACGCCCCGTGGCAACGCGTCGTCGTCGATACACCGCGTCCATCAGTGACGTCCCGTACGGCCCGGGAGGCCCGGCACACCTCCTCGATATCTGGCGTCCCGAGTCCCCTGTGGGATACCGGGCGCCGGTGTTGGTCCAAATCCCGGGCGGCGCATGGACGATGAACGACAAGCGCGGGCAGGCGTACGCGCAGATGGCGAGGATGGTCGACCTCGGTTGGATCTGTGTCGCGATCAACTATCGCAGGAGTCCGGGTCATTCCTGGCCGGCGCACATCGTGGACGTCAAGCGGGCGCTGGCGTGGGTGCGTCGCAACATCACCGACTATGGCGGTGATCCGAACTTCATCGCCCTTACCGGCGGGTCGGCCGGCGGCCATCTCTGCGCCCTGACCGCGCTGACCGCCAACCAGCCCGCCCTGCAGCCTGGGTTCGAGAGCGCCGACACCGAAGTGCAGGCCGCAGTGCCGTATTACGGTGTCTACGACCTGACCAGTGTCGACAACATGCACACGATGATGTTGCCCTTCCTGGAGCGGGTCGTCTTCAAGTCGCGGTTCGCCGACGATCCCGCGCGTTTCGAATCGGCCTCGCCGATCTTCCACGTCAAGCAGTCCGCGCCACCGTTTTTCGTGCTTCACGGGGACCGGGATCCGATAGTTCCGAGCACCCAGGCTCGGCTGTTCTGCGCGGCTTTGCGCGACGCAGGAGTCGAAACCGTCTGTCACGCTGAAATTCCCAACGCTGCCCACGCATTCGACACCGCTACCAGTGTGCGTTCCCACGTGGTCGCCGATGCGGTCGCGGCATTTCTCGGAGTCGCGTACGGCCGATATCTCAGCGCGGGTACCACCGCCGCAGCCGTGGGGGGAGGTTCGTCCCTACGGCTTGAAGGAGTCGGATGACCAAAGTCTGACCGCCGGTTGAGGTGGCTTCACCAGTTAGTCAACCGATCTGCCGGTGGCGGCCGCATGGCCGGCACGGAAACCGAAAACCATCGCCGGACCAAGCGTCCCGCCCGCGCCGCCATATGCCCGCCCGGTCACACCCGCCATCGCGTTGCCCGCGGCATAAAGCCCGGGAATGGGCTTGCCGCTGACGTGCAGGACGTGACCGTCACGGTCTGTCCGCGGACCGCCCTTTGTGCCCATCGCGCCCACGGACACCGGCACGGCGTAGTACGGCGCGCTGTCGATGGGTCCCAGCGTCTTCCCGGCGACAGTTCCGGCGCGCTCGTCGCCCCAATAGCCGTCGTACGCGCTTGACCCGCGCCCGAACTCGGGATCGGTGTCGTTGGCGACGTTGCGATTCCACGCTGCAACGGTCCTCGCCAGGCCGTCCGGGTCGATGCCGGTTTTGGTGCCCAGTTCCGTGAAATCGGCCGACTGGCAGAACCACTCCGGGACCGGATCGTCTGGCGCGACGCCGAGAAACCCGTAACGCTTGAGGTGAAGGGAGTCGAACACAATCCAGGCCGGGTCGTTGACGTAGCCCTCCCGCGGATCGAGATAGTGGAAAGCGCCGGCCATCGAGTTGTATTCGCCCGCCTCGTTGACGAAGCGCTCACCGGCACGATTGACGATGATGCTCCTCGGGCGGGTGCGTTCCAGCCGCACGCTTCGGCTGCGCGGCTGACCGTCGATGGTGTCGCCGGGAATCCGGACAATCGGGACCCACCACGCTTCGCCCATGTTCGCCAGGTCCGCACCGTGGGCCATCGCCATCCGCAGCCCGTCGCCGGTGTTGTTGGGCGGCGACACCGCCCCGTGCATCGGGCCCCGCAGAAACGCGCCGACCAGCGACTGGTCCCACTCAAAGCCGCCGGTGCCCAGGACCACCCCACGGCGGGCGTGAACAGAGACGATCTCGCCGTCGCGTTCGACCCTCACACCGGCGATCGTGCCGGACTCGGTGATGAGTTCCGTGGCACGAGAATTTGTCCGGAGAATAACGCCGGCATCGAGCAGTCCCTTCAGCAGCCCGCCGATCAGCGCCGTGCCCGCGACGCAGACCTGGCCCGACGGGTCATCGATGGATGCGTGAATGCGGGCCCTGGTCTCGGCGTCAATCCCGACGTTGCTGAAATCGGCGGGAAACGACGTGATCCGATCGGCCCATTCACCGAGTCGGGCCAAGTCGTAAGGGACGGCGGCCAGCGACCGGCCTCCGCCGGGGCGTCCGCCGGGTAGTTCCGGTTTGTAATCGGGAAACCCGTCTGCGATCTCGAACTGGACGTCACTGTGTGCCTCGACGAAGTCGAGCATCGCGGGACCTGTCCGGACGAAGGTCTCGACCAGATCCTCATCCATCGAGCCCAGCGACTGCGCCCGCAAGTAGCTCATCGCGTCCGCGGCAGTCAGCTCTTCTCCGGGCATTCGACGATGCGCCGGAATCCAGACGATGCCGCCCGAAACTGCGCTCGTGCCACCGACGGTCGCGGCCTTCTCGTATACCTCGACCGACCCGCCGTTCACGGTCGCGGTCAGCGCCGCGGTGAGACCCGCTGCACCGCTGCCCAGTATGACGACATCGGTCTCGCGGTCCCAACGTGATGTCGTGCCTATCATGCCCGGCGAAGTCATCGGCGCTGTCCCTTCCTCTTAGCTCAGGATTTCCGATAGTCGTTCGGCGGCGTCGATCACCGTGTCCTTTCCGCGCATCACCACGTCCTCCCGATGGGAGATCAGGTTGATGCAGGTCGGCGGCGAAGGGGCCCGCCTGCACACCGGGACTGCCAGACCATAGGTATTCGGCTCGATCTCGCCATGCGTGATCACCCAACCTTGTTGTCGGGTGTGCAGCACGAGATCCCGTTCACCTGGACGCGGCGGCATGCTCGCGAGCAGGGCTATCCCGGCCGCCCCCCGATCGAGTGGATATCGGCTGCCTTCGTGGAACGACAACTGGTACGAGACCCGGCTGGGCACGATGACGGCGATCGCCACCTGCTGGTCGCCTTCGGCGATCAACAGCGACACGGTGGCGCCGAGATCGTCGGCCAGCGCGCGCAACGTCGGCACGCTCAGCTGTCGCACATTGTTGTCGAACGAGGCGCCGAGAACGGCCAGCCCGGACGCCGACCTGTAGCGGCCGTCCTCTCCCTTGGCGACGAATCGGAATTGCGCGAGCGTGCTGAGCAGCCGGTAGGCGATCGTGCGGTGCACTCCGACGTGGTCGGCGACCTCCTGCACGGTGAGACCCACCCGCGAGGTGGCGACCGCCTGCAGGGCCGAGAGCCCCCTGGCCAGGGTCTGTGAACCGGGCACTGCGTTCGGAGGACCGTCGCCCGTTCCCTTGACAGCCATCAGGCTCAGAGTGATGCTCTATACATAGTGCACATCACTGTGCGATATTAGCACATGTAGTTTGCCCGGAGTGAGAATCAAATAATCGGAAGCCGGCCTGGAAGAGGTGACCGTGTCAAGGCACGAGAGCGTCTGGAGTGACCTTCAGGGCATCCCGTTCTCGCAGGGTTATCTCGACGCGGGGGGCGTGCGCACGCGCTACCTGCATGCCGGTGATGCAGGCCTTCCGGTGCTGGTGCTGCTGCACGGATCCGGAGGCCACGCCGAGGCCTACGTCCGCAACCTGGAGGCGCACGCCGAGCACTTCTCGACGTGGTCGATCGACATGCTCGGCCACGGCTACACCGACAAACCCGGGCATCCGCTGGAAGTCGGCCATTACGTCGGGCACCTGATGGCCGTGCTCGACGCGATCGGTGCCGACCGCGCGCATATCAGCGGCGAGTCGCTGGGCGGCTGGGTGGCCGCACGCGCCGCGGTCGACCATCCGAACCGGGTCGACCGGTTGGTGCTGAACACCGCCGGCGGTTCTCAGGCCGACCCCGAGGTCATGAAACGGATCATCGCGTTGTCGATGGCCGCTGCCGAGAATCCGACGTGGGCAACCGTGCAGGCACGGATCAAGTGGCTGATGGCGGACAAGTCCAAGGGCTACGACGACATCGTCGCGAGTCGTCAGCGGGTGTATCGCCAGCCGGGTTTCGTTTCCGCGATGCAGGACATCATGGCGTTGCAGGATCCCGAGATCCGCGCGCGTAACCTGCTCGGCCCCGACCAGTACGGAGCCATCACCGCGCCGACGCTGGTGGTGTGGACAAACGACGACCCCACCGCAAACGTCACCGAGGGCCGCCGGATCGCGTCGATGATCCCCGGGGCTCGGTTCGAGGTGATGTCCGGATGCGGTCACTGGCCGCAGTACGAGGACGCCAAGACGTTCAACGGCTTGCATATCGACTTCCTGTTGGGGCGTTGACGGATGGCCAGGCACGACGCGGACGTCATCATCGTCGGGGCGGGCCCGGTCGGGCTGACGCTCGCGAACATCCTTGGGCTGCAAAATGTCCGGACGCTGGTGATCGACGAACGCGACACGCTGATCGACTACCCCCGCGGCGTCGGGCTCGATGACGAGGCGCTGCGCACCTTCCAGGCGATCGGCTTGGTGCACCAGATTCTGCCGCACACCGTCCCGAACCAGATCCTGCGATTCTTCGATGCCGACCGCCGGTTGCTCGCCGAGATGGCGCCCCCGGATGCCCGCTTCGGATGGCCCAAACGCAACGGTTTCGTGCAGCCGCTTGTCGACGCCGAGTTGCTGAAAGGCGTCGACCGTTTCGACCACGTCGAGGTGCGGTGGGCACATCGCATGGATGACTGCACGGAAACCACCGACGGTGTCACCGTGCAGCTTTCGGCCGACGGGAGCGCTTCAACCGCCAAGGCGCGTTACGTGATCGGCTGTGACGGCGGCCGCAGCGCCACCCGCCGCGCGATGGGCGTGTCCTTCGACGGCACCACGTCACCGACACGCTGGCTCGTCATCGACGTAGCGAACGACCCACTGGGACATCCCAACAGCGAGGTCGGCGCCGACCCCGACCGTCCATACGCCTCGATCTCCATCGCCCACGGAATCCGGCGTTTCGAGTTCATGATCCACGCGGACGAGTCGGACGACCAGGCCGAGGACCCGGCGTTCATCAGGCAGATGCTCGGGCGACTGGTCCCGTATCCCGAGCGCGTCGACGTGATCCGGCACCGCCTGTACACCCACCACTCGCGGATTGCCGGCGCGTTCCGCGGCGGCCGGCTCCTTCTCGCGGGAGATGCCGCGCACCTGATGCCCGTCTGGCAGGGACAGGGCTACAACAGCGGCATCCGGGACGCTGCGAACCTGGGCTGGAAGCTTGCCGCTGTGCTCAACGGTCAGGCCGACGACGCGCTGCTGGATACCTACGACCTCGAGCGCCGCAAGCACGCACGGGCGATGATCGACCTGTCCACCATGGTCGGACGGGTCATCTCGCCGACGAACCGCCGCGTTGCGGCGCTGCGGGACCGCATGATTCGCGGCGCCTCGGTGGTGCCGACCCTGAAGCGGTATGTGCTGGAGATGCGGTTCAAGCCGATGCCCCGCTACGAACAGGGCGCTGTCTTCCATGACGACCCTCGCTCGGACACATCGCCGGTCGGGACGTTGTTCGTGCAGCCCCGCGTCGACACTCGCGATCGTGTCGACGTGCTGCTCGACGACGTGCTCGGTTCGGGCTTTGCCGTTATGTGCTGGAACAACAACCCCCGCGCATTGCTGGAACCCGACGCATTCGAACGCTGGAAAGCATTCGGAGCACGCCTCGTTGAGGCGCGGCCGCACACCCAGCTGCACTGGACGGGACACGACGACAAGGACGTCGTGATCGTCGGTGACCGCTCCGGCGACCTCAAGTCGTGGTTCGACGCGCACACGGAATCCGTGCTGTTCCTGCGACCCGACCGCTGCATCGCCGGTGCGTGCATCGCCCAGCGCGCGACCGAGGTCAGCGCATCACTGTTCAAGGTCCTCTATCTCGCCCAGGGAGGAGGCTCACGTTCTCATGACGGCGACACTGGCTCTGTGCTGTATGTCCCACAGCCCGCTACTGAACCTTCCCGGACCATCGCAGGATCTCCTTGACGACATCAACACTGCGCTCACCGGCGCCCGAGAGTTCGTGCGCGCGTACGACCCCGAGCTCGTCGTCATCTTCTCGCCAGACCACTACAACGGGTTCTTCTACCGCGTGATGCCGCCGTTTTGCATCGGCACCAATGCCGCCGGCATCGGCGATTTCGGCACGCAGGCAGGCCCGCTCAACGTGCCCGCGGACATCGCCACCGACTGCGCGACGGCGGTGCTGGGTGCGGGTGTGGACGTCGCCATCTCGGCGAGCATGGACGTGGACCACGGCACGATTCAGCCTCTGCAGACACTCTTCGGCGACGCCGCAGCAATCCCTGTCGTGCCGATCTTCATCAATTCGGTCGCCACACCGCTGGGCCCGCTGAAGCGCGCCAGGGCTCTGGGGGCCGCCGTCGGCCAGTTCGTCGCGACCCTCGACATGCGGGTCTTGGTGCTGGGATCCGGTGGTCTGTCCCATGATCCGCCGGTCCCGACGTTGGCGACAGCACCGCGCAGTGCCTTGGGCCGGATCGTTCACGGCGAGCCGATGACGCCCGAGCAGAGGCTGGCCCGCCAAACGGCGGTGATCGGCCTCGCGGAGGAGTTCGCGCAGGGGCGCGGGCCGATGCATCCGATCAACCCCGAATGGGATCATCGCCTTCTTGACATCCTCGATCGCGGCGACTTGACGGCTGTCGACGACTGGCCGAACGAGTGGATCGCCCGCGAGGGCGGCAACTCGGCGCATGAAATCCGAACCTGGATAGCCGCTTTCGCAGCGCTTGCGAGCCGGGGCCGCTATCAGACCACGCAGCGTTACTACCGGGCGGCGCCGGAGCTGATCGCCGGCTTCGCCGTCAGAACGGCCGAACTGAAGGCGGCCGGATGACCCAACAGTTCGACCACGTCGTCGATGTACTCGTCGTCGGTTCGGGGGGCGGCGGCATGACCGCGGCGCTCGCCGCCGACGCGTCGAGGCTTCAGACGCTTGTCATCGAGAAGGGTTCCCACTTCGGCGGGTCCACCGCACTTTCGGGTGGCGGGATCTGGGTGCCCGGCGCCCCCGCGCAGCGCCGCGACGGCTACGCCCCGTCACCGGACGGAGTCTTCGACTACCTGCGGCAGATCACCGGCGGCCTTGTCGGCGACGCGCGGCTGCGGACCTACGTCGACACCGCGCCGGTGATGATGGAGTTCCTCGAGCAGACGAGCCCGTGGTTCCAGTTCGTCTGGAAGCCCGGCTACGCCGACTACTACCCGGAACTGCCTGGTGGTTCGGAGCGCGGCAGCACAATCAATGTGCCTGCCATCGACCTGCGCAAACTGGGCGATGAGCAGCAGAATTTACTCCAGCCGCTGGCATTGGCGCCCAGAGGTATCTGGTTCGCCCCGAAGGATCTTCGGCTGTTCTATCAGGTCCGCCAGTCGTGGCGCGGCAAAGCCGTTCTGGTCAAGCTGATCTGGCGGATGTTCCGCGCGCGGGTGTTCGGTGACCGGATGGCCGCCATCGGGCAGTCACTGGCCGCCAGACTGCGGCTGGCGATGAAGGACCGCGGCATCCCGTTGTGGCTCGACTCGCCTATGACTGAGCTGATCACGGACGACGACGGGGCGGTGATCGGCGCGATTGTCGAACACGGCGGCACGACACGACGGATCGGTGCCCGCGGCGGCGTGATCCTGGCCGCCGGAGGCTTCGACCACGACATGGCGTGGCGCAGGAAGTATCTACCTGTCCTGGAGAAGGACTGGAGTTTCGGTAACCCGCTGGCGATGGGCGACGGCATCCGAGCGGGGGAGAAGGTTGGCGGCTCCACCGACTTG
The DNA here is from genome assembly GCA_963759655.1 of uncultured Actinomycetota bacterium. Lineage (GTDB taxonomy): Bacteria > Actinomycetota > Actinomycetes > Mycobacteriales > Mycobacteriaceae > Mycobacterium. The sequence goes on from CAVXAG010000010.1 coordinate 556,289, forward strand.
CTCGACGAGGCATGGTGGTTCCCCGCTATCCAATGGCCCGACGGGCGCCTGCAGTTCATGCTGAACGAACGGATGATGCCGTCGCAATTCGTCGTCAACGGCGACGGTAAACGATTCATCAACGAAGCGGCGCCGTACATGGACTTCGCGCACGCGATGATCGAGGGCCACAAATCCGGTGTCACCCATATCCCGTGCTGGCTCATCACCGACATCCGATCGTTCCACCGTTATGTGGTGGCCGGACACCTGCCCATCCCGAAGGTGCCGTTCGCGGCCGTGCCCACCGGCTGGACGGTGCCGAAGGCATGGCTGGACTCCGGTGTCGTCAAAGCCGGCGGCAGTTGGGACGAACTCGCTGCCCGGATCGGCGTGCCGGCAGACGCCCTGCGTCGCAGCGCTGAGCGTTTCAACGAATTGGCGCGCAGCGGCCATGACGACGACTTCAACCGCGGGGACAGCGCGTACGACAACTACTACGGCGACCCGACCCTGCCGAACCCGAATCTGTATCCGCTGACCAAGCCGCCGTACTTCGCGTTCCAGATCATCCTCGGCGACCTCGGCACGTCGGGTGGTCTGCGCACAGACGAGCATGCGCGGGTATTGCGCGCCGACGACAGCGTCGTGAAAAACCTTTACGCCGTGGGTAACACGTCCGCAGCGGTGATGGGCCGCAGCTATGCCGGGGCGGGAGCCACCATCGGGCCGGCGATGACGTTCGGCTATGTGGCGGCGCGACACATTGCAGACGGGACGCCGCAGACCGTCACCACTATCGATCGTTCGGTTGAATCACATCGGAGGTAAGTAATGAAAATTTCGCTCTTCTACGAGTTTCCGTTGCCGCGGCCGTGGACACAGGACGACGAGCACCGGCTCTTCCAGGACGGGCTCGACGAGGTGGAGGCGGCGGACGAAGCCGGCTTCTCGACCGTCTGGCTCACCGAACACCATTTCCTGGAGGAATACTGTCATTCGACTGCCCCAGAAATCTTCCTCGCCGCAGCCAGCCAGCGCACCAAGAACATTCGGCTCGGATTCGGGATCATGCATCTTCCGCCCGCCGTCAACCACCCCGCCCGGGTGGCGGAGCGTATCGCCACCCTTGACCTCATTTCAAATGGCCGAGTGGAGTTCGGAACAGGGGAGTCGTCGTCGGTCGGCGAGCTCGGCGGATTTGGGATCGATCCCGCCGACAAGCGCACGATGTGGGAAGAGGCGCTGGAGGTCTCGATCCGCTGCATGACCGAGGAACCGTTCACCGGCTTCAAGGGCCGGCACATCGCAATGCCGCCGCGCAATGTGGTTCCCAAGCCGCTGCAGAAGCCGCACCCTCCGGTGTGGGTCGCCTGCACCCGGCCCGCCTCGGTGCAGATGGCCGCGCAGCGAGGCCTCGGCGCGTTGAGCTTTGCCTACACCGGACCCGGGCCGCTCGCGGAACGGGTCAACGGCTACTACAAGGAGTTCGAGGAGAACGGCGCCCCGGTCACGCCGCAAATGAACCCGAACATCCTCGCAATCGGCGGCGACCTTTCGATGATGGTGGCCCCCACCGACGAGCAGGCCGTCGAACGGCTCGGAATGGGCGGCGGATTTTTCGCTTTCGGCATCATGCACTACTACATGACCGGAATGCACACGCCGGGACGGACCGGTGTCTGGAAGCGGCATCTCGAAGAGATCGAGAAGGACCCGAACATCGTCTACGGCCCCGGCCGAGGGCCGATCGGCAGCCCGGCCACGGTGCGTGAGTTTTTGCGCGGCTATGAGGAGAGCGGCGTCGACGAACTGATCCTGCTGCTCACGCCGCGCAGCCACGAGGCGACGATGGAATCCATCGAATTGATGGGCAAGGACGTTCTGCCCGAGTTCATCGAGCGCGACGAGGCGGCGGTCGCGGAGAAGGCGAAGCGCCTGGCGCCGATCATCGACAAGGTCGAGGCCCGTCGCCCGGCGTCGAAGGCGCCCGACTTCGACGAGACCTACGCGTTCGGCGGTCTGCCCACCGGTCGTGAAAATTACACCGCCAATGAGGTGTCCTTGGCGATGGACGAGATGAACGCCGGCATCGAGCAGGCGGCCCAGAAACTCAAATCAGGAGAAGGGTGGACCAGCAGGAACCCGGCTGCTGACTCCCGGACGGGAGGACAATGAGATCCAGTGGGAAACTCATGAGCAATGGGACAGATTGACGACTTCTGGCGTTACGACGGACGCCGCGCCGTCGTCACCGGTTGTGCGTCGGGCATCGGTGAGCACGTCGCGCGCCAACTCATCGAACTCGGTGCGGAGGTCGTCGGACTGGATCGCCGGCGTCCGGTCCTGCAACTCAAGGAGTTCCACGATGTGGACCTCGCGGATCCGGTGTCGATCCGGCAGGCCGCTTCGGCGATCGGCGGTCAGGTCGATTCGCTGTTCAACGTCGCCGGGGTGTCATCGGGGATCGGCGATCCGCTCCTGGTCGTCACGATCAACTTCCTCGGCATGCGCCAGTTCACCGAGGCGCTGATCGCAACGATGCCTAACGGGTCGTCCATCGTCAGTGTCTCCTCGCTGGCCGCGTCCGGCTACCTGCAGCACTGGCACGTCACCGCCGGTCTGGTCGACACCACAAGCTTCGACGAGGGCATCGACTGGTGTCGTCGTCACCCCGATGCACTCGCCGACGGTGGCTACCGGCTGTCGAAGGAGGCGATCATCCTGTACTGCATGAAGAATGCGGTCCGCCTGGGCGCCCGCGGTGTTCGTATCAACTGCACCGGACCGGGAGTGACCGAGACTCCGATCCTCGACCAGCTGCGATCGGCCTACGGCCGGGACTATCTCGACACCATCCCGAAACCGCTCGGCCGTGTCGCACAACCCTCCGAACAGGCGGCGGTCCTGGTCTTCCTGAACAGCCTGGCCGCCAGCTACATCACCGGCCAAGTGCTGTGGGTCGACGGCGGAACCGTTGCCGGCCAGATTGCCGGCAACCTGCGGGGAGACGAAACATGGCCAGCCTGAATGATTTTCGGCGGGTCGCCGACGACGTTCGAAACTGGGGGCGGTGGGGCGACACGGACGAACTCGGGACTCTGAACTTCATCACCGCGGACAAGGTCCAGCAGGCGGCCGGTCTGGTCAAGCACGGCAAGGTCTTCCCGCTCGGTGTCGACTTCGGCTCGTCGGGACCGCAGGGCGCGTTCAAGTTCCGGCACAATCCGGTGCATGTGATGACCGTCGACGGCGGGGACGCCAACACGCTCGCGCAGTACGGCGCCAAGTGGGTGCAGAACCCCGTTGCGCAGGAATCGAGCATGTACTCCGAAAACAACCTGTTCCGCTTCAACGACGACGTGATCATCATGCCGCTGCAAGCGGCGACACAGTGGGACGCGCTGGCGCACGTCTACTACGAGGACCAGCTCTACAACGGGTTTCCGGCGAGTTCGGTAACCAGCTTCGGCGCCTACCACTGCGGGATCGACAAGGTGGACGTCAAAGGAATCACGTCCCGCGGTGTGCTCCTCGACATCGTCCGTCTCCGCGGCGTCGAGACATTCTGCGAACTCGGCCAGCCGATCGCGCCGGAGGAACTGGATGCGGCGGCCCGGGCCCAGGGTGTGACGGTGGGCCGTGGCGACATCGTCCTCGTCCGAACCGGGTGGTGGGCACGATTTCTTGAGACCTGCAACGGCAGTGAGCCCGGGGCCGGGCTCGACTGGCGCTGTGTGCCGTGGCTTCACGATCACGAGGTCGCCGCTGTCGCCGCGGACAACCTGATGGTCGAAGACCCGGTACCGGACATCGAAGGAGCCTTCCTGCCGATGCACATGCTGTGCCTGCGCGACATGGGGCTGATGCTCGGCGAGTACTGGGACCTCACGGCTCTGGCCGACGACTGCGCGGCCGATGGTGTCTACGAGTTCCAGCTCGTCGCACCACCGTTGCGAGTAACTGGCGCAGTGGGGTCCCCGCTGAATCCGATTGCAATCAAGTAGGTGAAGATGACCGCCAACACGGCACAACCGCTCATCGTCGGCCTCGGTGGCACGCTGCGCGCGAACTCGTCGACTGAGCGGGCACTGCGGTACTGCCTCGCGTCGGTGGAACGACAGGGCGGACGCACGAAGTTGTTCTGCGGCAAAGACATCGATCTGCCCATGTATGCGCCCCACGAGTTGGCACGAACCCCGAAGGCTGCTGAGCTGGTCAGTGCGCTGCGGGATGCCGACGCCGTCGTGGTCGCCTCGCCCGGCTACCACGGCAGCGTCTCCGGGCTGATCAAGAACGCGCTCGATTACATCGAGGACTTGCGCGAAGATCCGCGCGTCTACTTGGACAACACGCCGTGGGGCTGCATCACCTGCGCCTATGGCTGGCAGGCCGCCGTCGGCACGCTCAGTCACCTGCGGAACATCGGGCATGCGCTTCGTGCCTGGCCCACTCCGCTCGGTGTGGCGATCAACTCCGCGGACCAGATCTGGGACCAGAACGGTGAACTGACCGATGCCAGCATCAAGAACCAGCTGGAGCTGATGGCCACCCAGATGCTCAGGTTCGCGTGTTCGACGGGTGATTAGTGGAGTTCCAGCGCAAAACCATCGACGTGGCCGGTCTGGCCACGAGCTATCTCGAAGCCGGGCGAGGCGATCCCGTCGTCTTGCTTCATGGCGGCGAGTACGGTGCCACTGCCGAATTGGGTTGGGAACGCAACATCGCGGCCCTCGCCGCGCATCATCGCGTGCTGGCCCCGGACATGCTGGGGTTCGGTCAGACCGCGAAAGTGATCGACTTCAACGACGGCCGGGGCATGAGGATCAGGCATGTGGCCCAATTCTGCGCCGAATTAGGTGTGGAGTCAGCGCAATTCGTCGGCAACTCGATGGGAGCGATCAACCTGCTGGTGGATGCCACGTCGGCCTCACCGAGGCTGCCGATGCGCAGCATGGTGGCGATCTGCGGCGGAGGCGACATTCAGCGCAACTCTCACGTCGATGCCCTGTACGACTACGACGCCACTGTGCCCGGGATGTGCCGGATCGTGGAGGCGCTGTTCTACGACCGGTCCTTTCCAGCCGATGAGGACTACGTGCGGCGCCGATACGAATCGAGCATCGCACCGGGAGCGTGGGAGTCCTTGGCGGCGGCCCGATTCCGTCGACCAGGGCTGGAACCTCCGTCGACACCATCGAGCGCGCGGCCCTACGAGCGCATCGGCGTCCCGACCCTCGTCGTGGAAGGCGGCCGCGACAAGTTGTTGCCCACCGGCTGGGCCGCTCAGATCGCCAAGCAAATTTCTGCGGCTCGGTCAGCTGTGATCCCCGACGCCGGCCACTGCCCCCAGATCGAGCAACCCGAGGCGGTAAACGAATTACTGTTAGCGTTCCTGGCCAGCCACAGAGAGGTGTCGGCGTCATGAGCGAACTGATCGGGAAGGTCGCGATCGTCACCGGCGGCGCGTCGGGGCTCGGCCAGGCGACGGTGGAGAAGTTCATCGAGGAGGGCGCCCGCGTGTTCATTGCCGACCTCGATGAGGACAACGGCGCGAAACTGGCCACTACCTGCGGTGTAAACGCGCGGTTCAAAGTGGTCGACGTGGCTGACGCCGAGCAGGTGAGCGACTTGGTCGCGACTGCGGTCAACGAGTTCGGCGGTCTGGACATCATGGTCAACAATGCAGGCATCCCGAGCCGGATGCAGAAGAGCTTCCTGCACGACGACCTCGCCGACTTCCACCGGGTGATGTCGGTCAACCTGCTGGGCGTGATGCTGGGCACCCGGGAGGCCGGCAAGCATATGTCCACGCGGGGCGGCGGATCCATTGTCAATGTCTCATCGATCGGTGGCATCCAAGCCGGAAGCGGCGTGATGACATACCGCGCCTCCAAGGCCGCGGTGCTCTACTTCACGAAGTGCGCGGCAATCGAGCTGGCGCCCTACGGTATTCGCGTCAACTGTCTCGCGCCGGGCAGCATTCCGACGCCGATCCTGGCGGCGTCTGCGAAGCAGTTGAGCGAGCAGGCCCGCGATGCGTTCGTAGAGGCCGCGCGGGAGAGCATGCGAGCAAACCGACCGCTCGAGCGCGAAGGCACACCGGAAGACGTCGCGGAGGCGGTGCTCTACTTCGCCGGCGCCCGCTCGGCGTACGTCACCGGCACGGTGCTGCCGGTCGACGGCGGCACGGTCGCGGGCACGCCGATCCGGCGCAGGCCGAAAGGAGACAGAGCGTGACCGCATCGGTGGTCGTCGTCATTGGGGTGGGCGGCATGGGGGATGCCATCGCCCGGCGGCAAGGGACGGGGCGGAAGTTGCTGCTCGCTGACTTCGACAAGGCGGCACTGGACGCGGTGGCGTCGAGTCTGGACAGTGACGGCTACCAGGTGGCAACTCGGCACGTCGATGTCGGAGCCGCGGACTCGGTCGAGGCGCTTGCGGACGCCGCGGCGTCGGCGGGGACGGTCACCCAGCTCGTTCACACCGCGGGGCTGTCGCCGGTGCAGGCGAGCGCCGAAGCGATCCTGCGCGTCGACCTGTACGGCGTCGCAGCGGTACTGGCGACATTCGGCGACATCATCGCGCCGGATGGGGCGGGGGTTGTGATCGCAAGCATGGCCGGCCACATGATGGGAGACCTTCCACCGGATCAACAGAAGGACCTCGCGACGGCCGACCTCGACCGGCTGCTTGCGCTTCCCTACCTTCAACCCAACCACATCGTTCAGCCGGGTCACGCGTATGCCGTTGCCAAGTACGCCAACCGGTTACGCGTCATGGCCGAAAGCGTTCGATGGGGCAAGCGCGGCGCCCGGCTGAATTCCATCAGCCCCGGGGTCATCTCCACGCCGATGGGCCGCGAAGAACTTTCAGGAGAAAGCGGTCAGGTCATGCGCGCAATGATCGACGCCTCGGGTACCGCACGGTTGGGCACGCCTCTCGACATCGCGAACGCCGTCGCGTTCCTGCTGGGTCCCGAGTCGACGTTCATCACCGGGACGGACGTCCTCGTCGACGGCGGAGTAGTCGCGGCCATGAGGGCGGGTGCACTGGGAGGCTGATTAAGTCAGTCGCTTGACTTAACAGGTTGACGGGTGTTGACTGTGCCCCATGACCACGGCGGCCAAGCTGCGCAACGATCGCGCCAGCAGCACCCGTGAGGCCATCCTGACCGCAGCCGAGCGGCTGTTCGCCGAGCACGGCGTCTACGCGGTGTCCAACAGGCAGGTCAGCGAGGCAGCAGGGCAGGGCAACAACGCCGCCGTCGGCTACCACTTCGGCACAAAGGCCGATCTGGTCCGGGCGATCGAAGGCAAGCACCGGCTGCCGATCGATGAACTGCGAGAGCAGATGGTTGCCCGCATGACGGAGTCGACGGATCTGCGTGAATGGGTCGCCTGCCTGGTCTGTCCGCTGACCGAGCACCTGGCTGAACTCGGCAACCCGTCGTGGTACGCGCGCTTCGCAGCACAGGCGATGGCCGATCCCGCCTACCACAACATCGTGACCAAGGACGCGCTCGCGTCGCCTTCGCTGGTGCAGGTCATCAAGGGCATCAACCGATGCCTGCCCGATCTGCCCAACCATGTGCACACCGAACGAAACATCATGGCGCGCAACCTGTTGATGCACACGTGCGCCGAATGGGAACGCGCACTTGCCCAAGGCGCGCCGGTGCCCCGATCCGGCTGGCGGGAAGCGACATCCGGCCTCATCGACGCGATCGTTGGGCTGTGGTTAGCGCCGGTCACACCGCAGAATGGGAACGGCCCGCGATGAAAGTCAAAGTGGATCAGGACAAATGCATCTCCTCGGGCAACTGCGTGATGCACGCGAGCGAGGTGTTCGACCAACGGGTCGAGGACGGGGTCGCATTCCTGCTCACCGAGAATCCGGCGGCCGGATTGGTTGAAAACGTTCGCCGGGCCGCCGCGGACTGCCCGGCAGCGGCCATTCACACCGAGGAATGAGAATCACTCAATGTCTGACACGATGACTGGCACGACCGAGGCGGCAGCCGATTTCCCCGAGTATCCGATGGCCAGGGAGGCTCAGTGCCCGTTCGCTCCGCCACGTGAGGTGTTGGAGCTCGGAGCAACCAAACCCGTTGCCCGCGTGCGGATCTGGGACGGAAGTACCCCGTGGCTCATCACCGGCTTCGAAGAGGCGCGGACGCTGTTCGCCGACTCCCGCGTCAGTGTCGACGACCGCCGAGAGGGTTTCCCGCACTGGAACGAAGGCATGTTGGCGACAGTGCACAAGCGTCCACGGTCGGTGTTCACGTCTGACGGCGAGGAGCACACCCGGTTTCGTCGGATGTTGTCGAAGCCGTTCACGTACAAGCGTGTGGAGGGATTGCGGCCGGCGATTCAAAAGATCACCGACGAGCACATCGACGCGATGCTTGCCGGCCCTCAGCCGGCGGATATCGTGACGGGGCTCGCGCTGCCCGTCCCGTCGCTGGTGATCAGTGAGCTTCTCGGTGTGCCCTACGAGGACGCCGAGTTCTTTCAGCACAACGCCAATGTCGGGCTCGCAAGGTATGCGACGGCCGAAGACAATGCGAAGGGCGCGACCGGCCTCGCCAAGTATCTCGCGCGTCTCGTCGAGGCGAAGATGGAAAATCCCGCCGAGGATGCGGTGTCTGACCTCGCGGAGCGAGTAAAGGCCGGCGAGCTGTCGGTGCGCGAGGCTGCACAGTTGGGCACCGGGTTGCTCATCGCGGGACATGAGACCACTGCGAATATGATCGGCCTCGGTGTGCTTGCCCTGCTTGAACATCCCGAAGAGGCCGCGGTGATCCGTGAAGCCGAAGACCCGGGCGTCGTCGCGAACGCGGTCGAGGAGTTGCTTCGTTATCTGTCCATCATCCAGAACGGCCAGCGCCGGGTCGCCGCAGAGGATATCGAGATCGCGGGCGAGGTGATCCGAGCCGGGGAGGGGATCATCATCGACCTCGCTCCGGCGAACTGGGATCCGAAGGCGTTCAGCGAGCCGGACCACCTATACCTTCACCGGACTAAGGCGGGCCAGAACGTCGCATTCGGCTACGGCAGGCACCAATGCGTCGGTCAACAGCTCGCCCGTGCGGAACTCCAGATAGTCTTCACCACGCTTTTCCGTCGCATTCCCACACTGCGCCTTGCCGTCCCGATCGAAGATGTCCCTTTCAAACATGACCGGCTGGCGTATGGCGTCTATGAACTGCCCGTCACCTGGTGATACAGCCAACCTTCTGAGAATCCGAATGGAGAGCCAATGATGTCCAGCCGGCCCAGCACCGCCACGCTCTATCCACCAGAAGGTTTTGGCGCTCCGAAGAATCGGCATGCCCACGCCCGCGGGCTCGACGTGGGCCTGCCTGCCGGCACGGAAGTGTTTTCCGCCGACAACCACATCTCCGTGGCGGACGACATCTTCTACGAGCGTTTCCCCGACGACCTCAAGGACAAGGCGCCGCGGATCTGGTACGAGGACGGCGCGTACATGGTCGGGCGCAAGGGGCAGAACTTCCTGCCTGGTGATTTCAGCAGGGTGCTGATGCAGTACGACGACATGGCCGGCGCTGCCACCAAGGACATCGAGGCGCGGATCCGCGAGCTCCACGACGACGGCGTCGATAAAGAGCTGGCATTCCCTAACGCGGTCCTCGCGCTGTTCCATTTCCCCGACAAGGACATCCGTGAGCGGGTGTTTCGCATCTACAACGAGCTGATGGCTGAACTGCAGGAACGCTCCGACGGCCACTTCTACGGCGCAGGGCTGATCAACTGGTGGGACCCGAAGGGCACACGGAGGACCCTGGCGGAGCTGAAGTCGCTGGGGCTCAAGACATTTCTCATGCCGTTGAATCCGGGCAAGGACGATGACGGCAACGTGATCGACTACGCCAGTACGGCGATGAGCCCGGTGTGGGACGAGATCGAGGAGTCCGGCCTGCCGATGTCGCATCACATCGGGGAGACGCCGCCGAAGTCGCCCTGCGAGTTCAACAGCGTCGTGGTGGGCATGATGATCAATATCGACGGGTTCCGGGAGGTTTTCTCGAAGTACATCTTTGGCGGCATTCTCGACCGTCACCCGACATTGCGGATCGGCTGGTTCGAGGGCGGGATCGCGTGGGTTCCGTGGGCTCTGCAGGACGCCGAACACCTGGTCGCGTCGTATCGGCATATGTTCAACCACCAGCTGGAGCACGAGATCCGCTACTACTGGGACAACCACATGAGCGCGTCGTTCATGGTGGATCCGCTCGGGCTCAAGTTGATCGACGAGATCGGCGTGCACAAGGTGATGTGGTCGTCGGACTATCCGCACAACGAGAGCACGTTCGGCTACTCGGAGAAGTCGCTGGCCGCTGTTGTCGATGCAGTCGGTCCGGAGAACGCCGCCCGCATCTGCAGCGGCAACATCAAGGAGTTCCTGGGCCTTTCATGACGACCTTCGTGACCCCGGGGGCTTCGGCCTTCGATATCCCCGACCTACCGGACCGGGCCCGCATGTACCGCGAGACCGGTGCCCGGCTGAGGTCCGCGATGGCCGACAACGGCGTTGACGCGCTGATCCTGTTGAACAACGGCAATGTGGTGTACGCCACCGGGGCCGCATGGCCCCTGCTGGACGCCGGGCTGTCACATGTCGAACGGCCGGCTGCGATCGTGCTGGCGACTGACGAGCACCCGCACCTGTTCATGCCGTTCCGTGAGGGCGTCGCATTCGAGTCGGAGGTTCCTGCGGACCATCTGCACCCTCCGCTCTATCTCGAATTCGACGAGGGTGTCGAGCAATTCGCGCGGACGCTCGCGGAGCTGATTCCGTCGGGTGCGACTGTGGCGGTGGACGAGCTGACCGGCGCAATGCGCCGGGCCGCGCCCGGGTTGTTCCCTGCCGGGCCGCCCTCGGATGCGGCGGCTGTGGTCGGCGCCGCCAAGCTGGTGAAGACACCAGATCAGATCGCCTGTATCCGCAGAGCGTGCCGCATCACCGAGGAGGCGATGGCCGACGTTCAGAAGGCGTTGGCGCCCGGGGTGCGCCAGATTGACCTCTCGGCGGCGTTTGTGCGCCGCGCCTTCGAACTCGGAGCGACCGCGAACATGCTCGAAGCGATCTGGCAGGTGATGCCCGACTCGAAGGCCCAAGGCGTATGGACCACACACGGCGACCTCGCGCTGCCCCTGCTGACCACGGAGCGCAACCTGGCGGAGGGCGACGTGCTGTGGACGGACGCCAGCATCACGTACGCCGGTTATTGCTCGGACTTCGGCCGCACGTGGCGGATCGGTGACTTACCGACGCCGCGGCAACAAGACCAGTTCCACCAGTGGCGTCACATCCTCGATGCTGTCCTGGATGTGACGAAAGCCGGTGCGACCTCGGGTGATTTGGCCCGTGCCGCAGTCGCGGCGAACGCCGGCAGTAGGCCGTGGTTGCCGCACTTCTATCTGGGCCACGGCATCGGCACGAACGCGGCCGAGACGCCGATGATCGGCACCGATCTGGGTGAGGAGTTCGACGACAACTTCGTGTTTCCCCCCGGCATGGTGCTGGTGTTGGAGCCGGTGGTCTTCCAGGACGGCACCGGTGGTTATCGAAGCGAGGAGATCGTGGTCATCACCGAAGACGGCTGGCTGCCGCTTACCGACTACACGTATGCCCCCTATGGCGACTGAGGTACTGCCCGACGATCGGGCACTGCGCATCGCGCGACGCGAACGGGCTTTCGCCGAGATGGACGCGCACGACCTCGACGTGCTCGTCCTGGGTAGACAGGCAAACGTCCGTTATTTCACTGGCGCCCCACAACTTTGGGTGGCCGGCACCCGTCCGTTCGGGCCGATCTGCACCGTGGTGCGGGCCACCCGTGAGATCTATCTGAACAGCACCTGGGACGAGGGAATTCCGGACGACATACCGCACGACCACCTGTACGGGTTGGCCTGGAATCCGATGACACTCATCTCGGTGCTGAAGGGCATCGATGGAGCACAGACCGCTCGGCGGGTTGGAACAGACGCTCTGTCGCCGACTTTCGCGACGTTGCTCCCGATGGCGTTTCCCAATGCCGACGTGGTCGACGGGGAGTTGGCGATGAGGGCCGCGCGGCGAATCAAGACACCCGACGAGGTGACCGCGATCCGCTCGGCTCTGCGGGTGGCCGAGAACAGCCTGGCCGCCGCCGTCGCGGAGTTGAGGCCGGGCATCACCGAACAATCGATGGCCGGTGCGTTGCTGGAGGCAGAAGCGGCGGGCGGGGTGTGCACGCCCGCGACCCAGGATGCGGCGTGGGTGACATCGCGGGAGCACCCATGGCGGCGGGTGAGTGGCGACGGAAGCGTGCGAGCCGGCGATCTGGTCGCATTCGCGGCCGGTGTGCTGGCCGATGGCTACCTCGGCGAGGTGGGCCGCACGTGGCCCGCGGGCGATACCGACACCGAAGCCACCCGTCAGCTCTACCGGCGATCGCATGACCTGTGGGATCGTCTCATTGCGGCCTGCCGGCCAGGTGCCGTGGCCAGCGGTCTGTTCGCCGCCTACGAGGCTGCCGGGGAGCCGCTGCCCCCGATGCCGGTTGCACACGGGCTCGGGCTGGGTTTCGACCCACCCGTCGTTTCTCCGCTGCTGCCCAACACTGCGGCGCACGCACGTCTCGACCCGGGGATGGTGCTCGCGGTCACCGGATACGTCTGGGAACCGGGCGTCGGGGCGGTGTTCGGCCGGGACGCAGTGCTCATCACCGCGCACGGACCGGAGCTGTTGACCTCGAGTCCGTCGGCGATGAGCGCTGGCGTCGGAACTTCCTGAAGGAGGACGGATGTCAGACAGACCATCGGCCGAGGAGATCATCCTCTACGAGAAGGATCCGAAGACCAAGATCGCGACGATCACCTTCAACCGGCCGGAGTTCCTCAACGCTCCCACGTCGGCGGCCCGGCTTCGCTACGCGGATCTCCTGCGCGCCGCAACCGTCGACAATGATGTCAAGGTCGTCGTGATTCGCGGCGTCGGCGACAACCTGGGCAGCGGAGCAGACCTGCCGGAGTTCATGGAGGGCAACGACAATACCGACTTGCGGCTCGCCGAACTGCGACTGGAGGACGACGGGGTCGGCGATGTCACATACCCACCGAAGGGATCGTTCCGGCACGGCGCGACGATCAGCGCGTGGTACGCCAACGTGCAGGCCGGGAACCGGCCGCTGCAGGAACTCAAGAAGATCAGCATCGTCGAGGCGAAGGGCTACTGCTACGGCTGGCACTTCTACCAATGCGCCGATGCGGACCTGGTGATCTCGTCCGACGACGCATTGTTCGGCCATCCGTCGTTCCGCTACTACGGCTGGGGCCCACGGATGTGGACGTGGGTGCAGATGATGGGGCTGCGCAAGTTCCAGGAGATGGTCTTCACCGGAAGGCCTTTCACGGCCGAAGAGATGTACGTGTGCAACTTCCTCAACAAAGTCGTCGCCCGCGACCAGCTCGAGGCCGAGGTGGACAAGTACGCGCGCGCGTGCGCGCGGAATCGTCCAGTGGACACGGTCTTTCAGCAGAAGATCTTCTTCGAGGTCTTCAAGCAGTACCAGGGCGAGTACATGGGCAGCTTGCTGTCCGCCTTCTTCGAGTCGATGGGCAGCGGCGCCACCAATGACGGCGACGACGACCTGGACATGTACGACGCGATCGACAGCGGCTTGGCCGGTGCGGTCAACGACAACGACAGCAGGTTCCCGCCCGACTTCCGGCTGAGCAAGTCGAACCGCAAGAAGCCGGAGTAGTCGGTGGAGCCGCTCAACGGCCCACTGGCTGGATATGTCGTCGTCGACCTTTCGACCGGAATTGCCGGCGCCTACTGCACCAAGCTGCTCGCCGACGGTGGCGCCACGGTGGTCAAAGTCGAACCGCCGGAAGGCGATCCGCTGCGCAGGTGGTCGGCTTCGGGTGCGCAGATCCCGCCCGACGGCGACGGCGCACTGTTCGAATTTCTCGCGGGTTCGAAGCACAGTGTTGTCGCCGAACCTGACGTCGATGACGGCGTCGCGTTCGTCAGCGCACTGCTGGCAGGTGCGGACGCGGTGGTCTGGTCTCGCGGCTCAAAGATTGCTGAACACTGCGTCTTCACGCCGGAAGAGATCCACCGCGTCCGTCCGGATCTGACGGTCACGGCGATCACGCCGTTCGGGTTGGCAGGTCCGTGGCGGGACAAGCCGGCCACAGAGTTCACGCTGCAGGCGTGGTCGGGCGGGATTGTCGGCCTGGGGCGGGGATCACCCGACCGCGCTCCGGTGTTCGTCGGCGGGCAGGTGGGCGAGTACTTCGCGGGGGCGTACGCAAGCGCCGCCACGCTTGCGTCGCGAATGCGGACCCTCGACACCGGCCGCGGGGATCTGATCGACCTGTCGATGCTCGAGACACAGATCATGGGTCTCACCTATTACCCGGTGGCATACTTCGAGATGCTCGGCCGGCCGTGGCGGGACGCCCGGCGGCTCACGGTTCCAGGGGTTGCCAGCGCCAAGGATGGCTTGGTGGACCTCGGGTGCGGTACCGCGCAGCAGTGGTTCGATCTTTGCGCAATGATCGGCCACGACGAGTGGATCGACGAAAAGTCACCGTTGTCGATCACAGAACAGGCCAACGAGAAGGCCGACGAGATCTACGAATGGGTCAAGAACCAGACAGTCGATGACATCAGGGACCTCGCAACGGCTTTCCGGATTCCGAACGCGCCGGTGGCCAACGGTGCCAACGTCACCGAGCTGGACCACTTCGCGGCGCGCCGGTCGTTTGTGTCGGACCCGCGCCATGGCTACTTGCAGCCGACCCACCCGTACCGGATGCACCCGGCGCTGCTTAGGTCGCCGTCACCGGCGCCCAGGCTCGGCGAGCACACCGAGCGGTACCGCCGAGATTGTCGCCACGGCCGTGAACTCTCGGAGTCAACAACGCAGCCTGCAATCCCGGCAAAGCGGCCGCTGAGCGGTATTCGCGTTCTCGACATGACGACCTTCTGGGCGGGCCCGTCCTGCACCCACGCGCTGGCGCTGCTCGGTGCCGATGTGATCCACGTGGAATCCACCAGGCGGCCCGACGGCACCCGGCTCATCGCAGGCGTGCCGGTGACCGAAGAGCAGTGGTGGGAGAAGTCGCCGATCTTCTCGAGCTTGAACACCAACAAGAAGGGCTTGACACTCGATCTGCAGGATCCGCGCGGCCAGGAACTTTTGCGACGACTGATCGCGACCTGCGATGTGATCGCGGAGAACTTCACGCCCAGGGTGCTCGACCAGATCGGTCTGGACTTCGCTGCGGTTCAGGCACTTCGGCCGGATGCGATCCTGCTGCGGATGCCCGGTTTCGGCCTCGACGGGCCGTGGCGGGACAACCCGGCCTTCGCGTATGCGATCGAGGCGGCTGCGGGGTTGAGCTGGCTGACCGGTTATCCCGACCGAAATCCCTATGAGCCGTACTCGGTCGGTGACCCGAACGCCGGCGTGCACGCCCTGAACGGGCTGCTGCTGGCGTTGGAGCATCGCCGCCGAACCGGTGAGGGCTGCTTCGTGGAGGCGGCGATGGTCGACGCCGCACTCAATGTCGCCGCCGAACAAGTCATTGAGTACACCGCGTACGGCGCGCTGTTGCAGCGTGACGGGAATCGTGGACCGACGGCCGCGCCCCAAAACCTTTACCAGACAGCTGATACCGACGAGTTCGGCCGAGCCGACAGCTGGGTCGCGCTCGCCGTGGCCGACGACGCGCAGTGGCAGCGTCTGCGCGGCGCCATTGGAAACCCGGCGTGGGCGGTGAGCCCGGACTTGGCCACGAGCGCAAGGGCGACGAGAACACCACGATCTGATCGACAAGCATCTGTCGGCGTGGTGTCGCAGGCAAAGCGGCGACGAGATCGTCAGCTGCCTGTGGGACGCCGGCGTGCCGGTGGCCAAAGTCATGCAACCGCACCGGCAGACGGAGCTGCCACAGTTGGTCTTCCGCGGATTCTTCGAAGATGTGGCGCATCCGGTGAACGGCGTTGCGCCACACAGCACATTACCGATGAGATTGTCCGGGGGACCGCTTCGGTTCCATCGCCACCACGCGCCCCTGCTTGGCGAGCACAACCGCGAGTTACTGACGGAGTTGGGCCTGAATGACGCCGAAATCGATGAACTGGAAGCCAAAGGCGTTATCGGCCGAGCGCCCGCAACGTAGTCAAGCCTTCGGGGTCTCAAGCCCGGGCTCGCCTAGCCTGGCGCGCATCGCACCCCATGGATCGGCGTACTTTCCCGGCGAATTGCGGTACGCGGACTGACGTTTGGTATACACCTTCACCACCGGAACGAGCGGCCGCAGGAGGTGGCGCTTCCACCCGGCCCGCGCGCGCATCTCGGAAACCATGTCAGGCCACGAATGGTGCTGGAACGACAACGCTTCCTGCGCTCGGCTGGCATCCATCCAATCGATGATGAACCAGTCGTCGTCGCTGTCGGGATTGCCGGGCCGACCGGCCGGCAGCACGCCGTCCATGCCATACGCAGCGGCGAGGGTCCGGCCGACCTCGGCCTGCCGCAACTTGTGCGACTCGTCGCCCGCGATCAACAGGATCTCACCGGCGACGTCCGCCGTGGTGGCTGCCGCGAACGCCGTTGCGACGTCACGCACGTCGACGCCATGAAATCTTCCGTCGGTTGGCAGTGCGCTTTGGATGTACGGCGCGTCGGCGTTGAACGGCATCGCTGACGCCTCCACCGACAGCACACCGCCTAGCCGCAACACCACCCACTCGAGGGTCGACGACCGCACCAGATTTTCGGCCTCGAGCTTGTGGCCGCCGTAGACCTCAGTCGGGCGAGTTGGCGTGTCGGCGTCTATCGGATCGTATCGATAAGGATTACGAGAGCCATACACAGCAGCACTGGAGGCCAGCACAAACCGCGGCGGCTTGGGCAGCGCCTCGGCGGCCCGTACCAATGTCGCGGTGGCGTCGACATTGACTTTGCGGCCGAGTGCCACGTTGCGATAGATCGGCGGAGCGATCAGGGCGGCCAGGTGAACAATCGCGGCAGGGGCCACTTCGGCAACCAGGCGATCCACCTCGGCCGTGTTCGTCAGGTCCGCCCAGCGGACCTCCGCATCCGCGGGCAGCGTTCGCGCCTTCTTGCGATTGGCCGGGGTGTCGAGGTCCGTGGCCACCACACGACGGCCGTCGCCCGCGAGCCGTTTCACGGTCTGAAACCCGACCAGGCCCAAACCACCCGTGACCAGCACAACCCCGGACATGCTTCTCCCTGGCTTCGGATATGACATTCTCTTTTTTAGAGAGTACCATATTCGGCTAGGGTGGCGGAGAGGTCGACCAACAGGGGGCACAGTGACCGGCGACGATGCCGACAACACCGAGATGGCCGAATGGGACCCGGAATTCACCCGGAGGGTGACCAAGACAGTTGGGCCGCTGATCAAGCGCTATTTCCGAGCTGAGGTTCAAGGGTTCGAAAGCTTCCCCGCCAACGGCGGCGCGTTGGTGGTGTCCAACCACTCAGGCGGCATGTTGACCCCGGACGTGCTGATCTTCGCTCCGGCTTTCTACAACAAGTTCGGCTACGACCGCCCTGTGTACACCCTGGCGCATTGGGGCGTGTTGATGGGACCGACGTCGGGAGCGCTGCGGCGCCTCGGCGTCGTCGAGGCCAACCGTGAGAATGCCGGTAAGGCCTTGCGGTCGGGTGCGGTGGTGTTGGTGTTTCCGGGCGGGGACTACGACTCGTACCGGCCGACGTCCGCCGAGAACGTCATCGACTTCGGCGGCCGTACCGGGTACGTCAGAACCGCGATTGCAGCGCGAGTTCCGATCGTGCCTGCCGTGTCGATCGGCGCCCAGGAGAGCCAACTCTTCCTTTTCCGAGGTGATTCGATCGCCCGGCGGCTGGGTCTCAAACGCTTGCTCCGCACGGAGATCCTCCCGGTGAGCGTCGGATTCCCGTTCGGCCTGTCCGTCTTCTTACCGCCCAACCTGCCATTACCGAGCAAGATCGTCACACGGGTGCTCGAACCGATCCACATTGTCGAACAATTCGGCGTGGACCCTGACAGAGGCGAGGTCGATGCCCACGTTCGCTCGGTGATGCAGCGGGCGCTGGACCGCTTGGCCGAAGAACGCCGCTTTCCCTTGCTGGGCTGATCGAGGTCGCTAGCTCGCCGCGTTTGCCGCAGCCATCGCGGTGCCTACGATGCTTGGATCGCCGGAAAATCCTGCGGCGCGACGGATTTCGCCGAAAGCATGCACCATGGCATTCGTCGCCTCATGCACGTCGTTGAACGTCCTGTCATCGGAAAGCACCGCGATGTCGAGCTGGTCGACATAACTCCATACGGTCATATTGAACGCGCTGCCCGGCGAAAGTACGCCTACTGAATAGATTTCAGTCACCGGAGCGCGTCCGATGTGACCGCGTTCCTTTGGTCCCGGCACATTGGACACGGCAACGTTCATGAGTTTGTTGTGTGCCATGCTTTTTCCTTGCCGCGCGAAGATCGCCGGCGCGACCGGAGGCGGTAGGTACTCCATCATCCGGCCCTGCAACTCCGGACCAAGTAGCTCGTAATCCTCTTTCGCGGTCTCGGTGGATATCGATATCAGCCGCATCCGCTCAAGCGGGTCATCGACGTGGACCGGCAATGACACCATGAGACCGCCGATTTCGTTGCCGGTGACCCGGTCCGGCGATTTGTTGGTGCTGACGGGGACCGTGGCCAGGATCGGCTGGTCGGCCCGGCCGTCGTATCGCAACAACAGCTCCCGCAATGCTCCTGCTGCCATCGCGAGCACAACGTTGTTGAATGTCACGCCGAGCTGTTTGGCTGTCTCTTTGACCTCGGCGAGCGACAGCGCCGCAGTCGCGAATGTCCGTGCGGGCGACACCACGTGGTTGACGAACGTCGGTGGTGCGTTGAACGTCTTTGCCATCTCCGGCTGGGCTTGCCGCGACTTGGAGCGGCGCCGCACGCGGGCCATGCCGCGCATAGCATCTGCGAGCAGACCCGGAAGGGCGGCTATCGCACGGAAGTGGTCGAGTTGGGCTTCCCACAGCAGCTGCGACTTCGTCGGCGGAACACAGGGCGACTCGCCGGCCGCGCTTTCATCCGATCCCGCGAGGTCCATCAGCCTCGCAAGCAGATTCGCCGACGCCACCCCGTCTGCCAGCGCGTGATGCACCTTGCCGATCAGCGCGAACCGGTCGTCGGCCATGCCCTCCGCGAAGTGGAACTCCCAGAGCGGTCGGGTTCGGTCAAGCGGTGTGCTGGCGATCTGTCCGATCAGCTCATCGAGCTCGCGGCGGCCGCCGGGGCTTTTAACGTGCACCCTGCGCAGGTGATAGTCCAAGTCGACGTCGCAGTTTTCCAACCACATCGGATG
Source organism: uncultured Actinomycetota bacterium (assembly GCA_963759655.1). GTDB lineage: Bacteria > Actinomycetota > Actinomycetes > Mycobacteriales > Mycobacteriaceae > Mycobacterium. Next base: position 575,678 of record CAVXAG010000010.1, read on the forward strand.
GTGCAGGCGCCACGGGATGTCGACGAGCGTGTAGCGCAGGGGCTCCAGCAGGTGCAGTCGGCGCGCGATGGTCTCCCGGAACACATCGAAGCCGAACTCGCCGTTGAAGTCCGCGGCGTTGACGATTGCGACTTTCAACGTGTGCGTGTGCAGGTTGGGTGTCTCGCTGTACAGCAGCATGGCGTCCATGCCGTTGAGCCGCTTCATTGGCCCACCTCGTCTCGGCGACTCTGCGCTGGCTTCCATCCAAGCACTTGAATGCGCGCGGTCGGGTCGCGTTCGGGCAATGTTCCCGACGGCGGGCGCCGCGACAGGCAGCCTGAGATCGGGCTCCCCTACGGATGATGCCCGAGGTTGTTCTTACTTGCCGAGAACCTGATTCTCGCCGATCAGCCGACGAATCCGTGGGCGCAGAAATCCCACACTTCGTCGGCGGTGATGGGATGTGAGGCGGCGTCGTCGGAGTCGGCGCCAGACTGCTGCGCGACGAACATGACCGTTTGCATGGTCATGGCTGCCATCCGCCGCGGATTGACGCCCTTGCGCAGCTGACCAGCGGCGTCTGCGTCCTCCATCAGCTCGGTCAGCAGTGCGTGCAGCGGCGCGTGAGCAATCTTGACCTCGGAGGGGTGCGAGACCAGCAACCGGGGAGCGAAATCGGTGAACAGCGGCCGCTTCGCGTCGGGATCCGACCGCGAGGTCTCGAACAGCAACGTGACCGCGATCTTCAATCGCTCGAGCGGATCCGAATGACCTTGGGTGGCGGCACGGATCTGTTCGGCGGATCGGCTCAGGGCGTCTTCGAACAGAGCGAGCAGAAGCTCATGTTTGCCATCGAACTGCAGGTAGAAGCTCCGCAGCGACTGGCGGGACCGGTCGACGACCTCTTGGACGGTGAAGTCGGTAGTGCCCTTTTCGATGATGATGGCCTGGGCGGCGTCCAGGAACCGCTGAACCCGCTGCGCGGCCCGCAGCTTTGCCGTCTTGATCGAACGTTCGACCGCGCGCTGCTTCCAGGCCGGCTCTTCGCTTGGGCTGGTCATCGGCTGCCCGAATTCGTGCAGCGAAATGAGAACATCATTGAACTGTACCGGAGAACGTCGTGCAAAACCGGCCTAGAAAGCCCCCGGGACCGCCGTGTCCGAGATTGTAACTTTCCCATGATGAGAATAGTATTCTCTTGACGGCTGTTGAGGAAGCCTTTCGTGAGGGCCGGTGATTTTCCCGGCGCGCTTGCCGTGTGCAGGGCAACGGGAGACGGCGGGTCAGAGGTCCACGAGCCGCGGCGCTGATCTTCGCAGGCGCAGCTCGGCGCCGGTGTCCCGGGTGAGTTCCCGTGCGCTGCCGAGCAGGCCGTCGAGAACCAGGACGCGGCGCACGTGGCGGTGCAGGTCGTGTTCGGCGGTGAAGCCGATCCCGCCGAGGACCTGCTGGCAGTGTCGTGCCGCGGTGAGGGCCGCATTACCCGCCGCGGCCTTTGCCAGCACACAGCTCAGCTCGTCGCCTTCGCCCTGCAGCGTCGCCTCGGCGCCTTCGATGGCGACGAGCGTGTCGGCCAGCCGGTGGCGGATTGCCTGAAACGACGCGACGGGGCGCCCGAACTGGACGCGGTCGAGCGCGTGCTGCCGCGCCAACGCCAGCATCGCGCGGCTGGCGCCGACGAGCCACCAGCCCAGCGCCTTTCGCCCGTTCGCCAGCGGTAGCGGCTGGCCGTCGTCGACGCGATGGATTGCCATCTCATCGTCAAGGGCCGTGCCGGTCCGGCCGGTGCGCTCCCAGGCCACCCACGCACCCCCCGCGAACGGCAGCGGCACGGTTGTACCGAGGGGCCTGCCCGCCTCGAGGAGCACCACATCGTTCACCACGGGCGCGTGCGCCCCCGTCTCGCCAAGAAGCTTGAACACCAATGGAATTGCCGTCTCGGGCATTTCCTGAAGCATGTCGGGCCAGCCGAGATCGGCCAGCGCCTTGTCGAGTTCGGGTCCCGACGACGCGGCCATCGTCTTACGCAGAGTCTCGGCAAGCAGGCCCAGATCATCCGAAGCGACCGCGTCCACGATCACTCCTTCCCGAGATCGAGCAGCCGGCGCGCGATGATGTTCCGTTGTATCTCGGCGGTGCCGCCGTAGATCGTCGCCGCGCGCGAGTAGAGGAATTCCGTGCGCCACGGTGTGTCGTCGAGTTCGATCGCGCCGGGAATCAGATCGCGCGCGGTGTCATACAACTTCTGCTCGGCGGTGGCCAGCAGCACCTTGTCGATGGATGTGTCTGGACCCAGCCGTATTCCGTCGCCCAGTCGCTGCTGTGTGAGTCGCGATCGGCAGCGCAGCGTGTGCAGTCCCAGATACGCCTCGCCCAACTCGGCGTCGTCGACCTCTTGCGCCTCGGCGATGAGCCGATCGAATCTCGAATAGAGATAAGCGATTCGTTGCCAGAAACAGGTGGACCGCTCGTAGGGGAGCAGGTCCATCGCCAGCTTCCAGCCCTCACCCGGCTTGCCGAGCATCCTGTCACCCGGGATCAGCACGTCGTCGAAGTACACCTCGCAAAACTCGTCGACCCCGTGCATCGTGCGCAGCGGCCGAACTGTGATGCCCGGTGTATCCATGTCGACGAAGAACGCAGTGATGGCTTCGTGACTGGGGGCGGACCCTGTGCCGGTGCGGGTGAGCAGTACACAGCGGGCCGAATACTGCGCGAAGCTTGTCCAGACCTTCTGCCCGTTGACAACCCAGTCGTCACCGTGGGGGGTCGCACGGGTGGAAAGCGACGCGAGATCGCTGCCGGAGCCGGGCTCTGAGAAGCCCTGGCACCAGGTTTCGCGGCCCGACAGAAGCCGCGGAACCATCTGCGCGGCGAGTTCCGGGCGCGCATAGTCGATCATCGTCGGCGTCAGCACTTCGATCATCGAGTACGGTCCGGGCTCGTCCAGACCGCGGCCGACGACCTCCTCGCCGACGACCGCCCGCAGGATCGCGGGGCCGCCGAGACCGCCGGCCTCGACCGGCCATCCCCACCGCATCCAGCCTGCGTCGTAGAGGGCGCGCAGCACCCGAGCGTGTTGCGCGTGGTGCGCGTCCAGGGAGTGGTCGCCGGGCGGTGGAGTCAAGTCGTTCTCGTCGAGCCACGCCACCAGCCGCGACCGGAACTCCGCTGTCGTCGGGATGTCCGGGACAGCCGTCATCCCGCCTCTGGCCTCCCGATCGCGTGTGGACGACCGGAGTCGTGGTCGCCGCTGCGCCGGATGAATGTCATGGCACGGGTTTTCAGCCGCCAGCCGTTGTCCGTGCGCACGTAGGTGTCCTTGTAGTAGCCGATGCGCATGTCGTGCTTAGAGTGCTCGATGAAGCACAGCGGCTGCGTGCCCGTTGCGGCGTCCGGATCGTCACCGTCGAGATCCACCAGTGACGTGCCGGTCATGAACAGTCCCTTGGGCGCCGCGTCGACGAGTTCGGGGAAACGGGCCAACGTATAGGTGGAGCCGAAGGCGCTGTACGTGCCGTCCGGGGTGAACACGGAGATCAGGCCGTCGACATCGCCCTGCGTGATCGTCACCGCGTACTTGGCCAGTAGTTGCTGAATCTCGACAAGGTCGTCAGTTCTTGTTGACTCACTTCTTGACAAAGACCTTGCCCCCTTTCATCACAAAGCCTACGTTCTGTGTAACGGTGATGTCCTGCAAGGGATCTCCCGGTACTGCAATGATGTCGGCGAGATAGCCCTTGGCGATGCGGCCGAGGTTGGGCCTGTTGATCAGGTCGGCGGCCACCACCGTCGCCGCCCGCAGCACCGCGGCAGGCGGCATGCCCCAGTCGACCAGCGTGACGAGTTCATCGGCGTTTCTACCGTGCGGGATGGCCGGAGCGTCGGTACCGACGGCGATCTTGACCCCGGCCGCGTACGCCGCCTTTATCGACGTGCGGGCCTTGGGGAACATCTCGGCGGCCTTGTCCTGCAGCTCCTTCGGGGCGTGAGACACGTCCATGGCCTCGGCGAGCCGTCTGGTGGTGACCAGGAACCGGTCGTTGTCGACCAGCATCTGGATCGCCTCGTCATCCATCAGGAATCCGTGCTCGATGCAGTCGATACCGCACGCGACGGCGTGCTTGACCGCCTCCGCGCCGTGGGTGTGCGCGGCGACGCGCAGCCCGCGCCGGTGCGCCTCGTCGACGATGGCACGAAGCTCCTCGTCGGAATAGTGTTGTGCGCCAGGCTCCCCGGTGAGGGACATCACACCGCCCGAACAGCAGACCTTGATCAGCTGTGCGCCGTGCTTGATCTGGTACCGGACGGCTTTGCGGATCTCGTCGACGCCATTGGCGATGCCCTCCTCGACGGTCAGTTCAAGCACACCCGGCATGAACGCCGCGAACATCGTCGGGTCGAGGTGGCCGCCCGTCGGCGTGATCGCATGGCCCGCGGGCACCACCCGCGGCCCCTCGATCCAGCCGGCGTCTATCGCCTTGCCCAACGCCACGTCGAGTAGATAGCCGCCGGTCTTGACGAACAATCCGAGATTACGCACGGTCGTGAAGCCCGCCCGCAGTGTGCGCCGGGCATTGCCCACCGCTCGGAGCACCCGCGTCGGGGGATCGTCTTGAACTTGGGACAAGCCGGGATTCTCGCCGCGCCCACCCATCAGGAGGTTGACCTCCATGTCCATCAAACCCGGCAGCAGGATCGACTCGCCGAGATCGATGACCTCGCCTTCGTCGGTGGAGGCGACAGGGCCGGCTCCGTCGTCGCCAACGCCGACGATCCGGTCGTCCTCGATCCGCAGAACGCCCGGCCGGACGATCTTGCCTGCGTCGACGTCGACGAAGCCCGCGGCTTTGAGGGTCAGCACCCTTAGACCACCGGCTCCCTGACGAGTTCGATGTACGTGGCACCGCTGTCGAGCACGCGCGGTTGCTTCCACACCTCGATGGGGAACGACACGTTGACCAACGATTGCATCAGATGCATCAACGCCTTTGCGTCGTCAGGCATCTCGTTCAGCGGGAACCGCGCGTCGAGGTAGACCATCGCATCCTCGAGGCGGCCGAACGCGGCGTCGTAGAACTCCTGCATCTGGGCCATGGTCGAGTTCAGCCGCTTCGTGTAGCGCTCCTGCTCGGTGGGCAGGCACCAGTCGGTGAATCGTTCCAAGTCCGCGAACTCAGACGGCAACTTCGGCGGAGTCGAATCAGACGTTGACTGCGGCATGGACCTTCCCGTTCTTCGTGTACTCGTGAACGTAGTCGCCGGCGGTCTTGTGCAGGTGCCGGAGCAGGATCTCCTGATCGCACAGCGGGAAGTCCGTGACCACCTTCGTGTTGATCATGGTCTGGGTGGCTTCCAAGGTGTTGGCGTCCTGGAACGCATACTCCTTGAAGGTCACCGCCGCCAATTCCTGGGCGAGGCGCTCGCGGGTGTTCTTGGGTGGTACGAAGTACAGGGTGCACTCGAAGATGTGCTTGTCCACCGCGGTGGGCCAGTAGTGGTACGTCAGATACCAACCCGGCGCCCAGAATAGCAGCGTGAAATTCGGGAAGAATTCGAACGAGTCGGTGCCCCAGGACTTCTGCCGGGTCGGATTGATGGCGGGCGGTAACTCGTCGGGAAGGATGCCGTTGATATCCGGCCGATCCCAGGGGCCGAACAGGCCGCTGTGAAGCACCCGCTCGATGGGCTTGACCATGTTGAGGTCCTTGGGCGGTGACATGCCGCCCCAGGACGAGATCATCGCGTGATCGCCCTTCAGGTCGTAGTGCAGCGCCTCGAAGCCATACCCGAGCAGCTTGTCGGCCTCCTCCTTGGTCGCCTGCTTCTGGTGCAGCACCGGCGCGTGGTAGAACTCGGTGAAGGCGTCGATGAACAGTTTCCAGTTCGCGTTGACCTCGGCCCGGTAGGTGTAGGTCTCGGTCATCTCGTGGAACGGGTAACCCTGCAGGCCCGCCCCGAACTCCCCGAGGTAATCGACCAGCGGTTCGGCGGCGTTGTCGAAGTTGATGAAGATGAACCCTTCCCAGACCTCGCAGCGCACGGGCACCAAGCCGAACTTCGCCTTGTCCAGGTCGAAGAACTCGTCCTCCTGCTGCACGAACGTCAGGTCGCCTTTGGTGCTGTAACGCCACGCGTGGTACTTGCAGGTGAACTGGCGGCACGAACCCGAGACCTCTTCGCCGGGATAGTCGTTCCACACCAGCTTGTTTCCGCGGTGACGGCACATGTTGTAGAAGGCGCGGACCTCGTTATCGGTGTCCCTCACGACGATGACCGATGTGCCCACCCCGACCGACGGCATCTCCTTGGTGAAGTAGCTGCCCTTGCGGGGGAGCCGTTCGACCCGCCCGACGTTGAGCCACAGCTTCTTGAAGATCGCCTCCTGCTCGAGCTTGTAGTGCTCGGGGTCGACCGAATCCTCGTAATTGACCGGCGCGGTGCCCAGCTCCGGCCAGTTCTCTGTCCAGCTTCCGGCAGCCGGTTTCGGGAAATGTGCCACGGTGTTTACCTCTCCTGTTCGAGCTCGACGCCAAAGGTGTTCAAAGCCATGGCCACTGTGCTGTAGCAGCCAACCGTGAAAACGAAGTCCATCCGCTGCCGCTCGTCGAAGCGCTCCGAAAGCGCCGACCACGTGAAGTCCGACAGCTCGAATTTGTCCAGGAGTTCGTCCACGCCGGCCAGCACCGTCCTGTCGAACTCGTCGGCGGCTTCCCCGCGCTGCACTCCGGCGATCTGGTCCTCGGTTAAGCCTTCCCGCAGACCGATCTTGACGTGTTGCGCCCACTCGTATTTTGAATCTGTTCGGTGCGCGACCCGCAAGATCGCCAGTTCGCGTAGCCGGGGTGGCAGCGTCGAGCGGTACAGCAGATGCATATTGAAACGCAGAAACGCCTTCGTCAGGTCGGGGTGGCGCACGAACGTCGAGAGAATGTTGCTGGCTGATTCTGGATTGCGCCGCTCTTCGGGAAGCATCACGGCAAGCGCCTGCTGGACGGCGTCATCCCACTGGTCAGCGGGCAACGGGGGCAGTCGCACGGTCCCTGTCCTCTCGGCCGATGAGCGCTTGCGCGAAGAGCATTATCCGAAGATGAGCCCTTGCGCGAAGAGCATATACCAAAGCGAGAATCAGATTCTCGTAATTCGCCTAACAGGTTTCCACGTTTTGCGCTGACGGTCAATATCGAGGGCTGTGACGTGGTACGAAAGGGTGGTGGCGAGTGGTCCCGAAGAGCCCGAAGGGCGGGAAGGACTAGACTATGGACGTTGATTCTCGCACCGCGAGAAGATAGTTTCCTCAGATAGAGAACCGCACGTGATCTGGGACGCCGACGCTTCTACGGAAAGGAACGGCACATGAACAAGGACGACATGATCCTGATCAGCGTCGACGATCACATCGTCGAGCCACCCGACATGTTCAAGAACCACCTGGCCAAGAAATACATCGACGAGGCGCCCCGACTGGTGCACAACCCCGACGGCTCGGATACCTGGCAGTTCCGCGATGTGGTGATCCCCAATGTCGCCTTGAATGCGGTGGCCGGCCGGCCGAAGGAGGAGTACGGGCTGGAGCCGCAGGGCTTGGATGAGATCCGGCCAGGGTGCTGGCAGGTCGACGAGCGCATCAAGGACATGAACGCCGGCGGGATACTCGGGTCTATCTGTTTCCCGTCGTTCCCCGGCTTCGCGGGCCGCCTGTTCGTTACCGAGGACCCGGAGTTTTCACTGGCGCTGCTGCAGGCCTACAACGACTGGCATGTCGAAGAGTGGTGCGGCGCCTATCCGGCCCGGTTCATTCCGATGACGTTGCCGGTGATCTGGGATGCTGAGGCCTGCGCAAAAGAGGTGCGACGCAACGCCAAGCGCGGTGTGCACGCGCTGACGTTCAGCGAGAACCCGGCGGCGATGGGTTACCCCAGCTTCCACAACGACTACTGGACACCGTTGTGGGAGGCATTGGTCGACACCGACACGGTGATGAACGTGCACATCGGCTCGTCGGGCCGGCTGGCGATCACCGCGCCGGATGCGCCGATGGATGTGATGATCACGCTGCAGCCGATGAACATCGTCCAGGCGGCCGCTGATCTGTTGTGGTCCAAGCCGATCAAGAAGTACCCGGGACTCAAGGTCGCGCTGTCCGAGGGCGGCACCGGGTGGATCCCGTACTTCCTGGAACGCGCTGACCGCACCTATGAGATGCACTCGACGTGGACCGGGCAGGACTTCGGCGGCAAGGTGCCCAGTGAGGTGTTCCGCGAGCACTTCCTGACCTGCTTCATCTCCGATCACGTCGGTGTCGCACTGCGCAACGACATCGGCATCGACAACATCTGCTGGGAAGCCGACTACCCGCACAGCGACTCGATGTGGCCAGGGGCGCCCGAGCAACTGCACGAGGTGCTGAGCGCGAACAACGTGCCCGACGTCGAGGTCAACAAGATGACCCATGAGAACGCGATGCGCTGGTACCACTTCGATCCGTTCACCCACATCCCCAAAGACCAGGCGTCTGTGGGCGCGCTGCGCAAAGCCGCCGAAGGCCACGACGTCTCCGTCCAGGCGCTGTCCCACCGGGAAAAGACCGGCGCCACCTTCGCCGACTTCGCGGCGAGTGCCAAGGAGCTGACCGGCAATACGGACTGAGTCCAGACGGCGTACAAGTGTTCGCGCCGGTTCTTGAACTGACCAGAAGGAGACCTCGCAGTGCCCGGCGGCGGAATGAACTTCGAGCTGACCGATGACCAGGAGCTGATCCGCAAGTCGGTCGCTGAGCTGGCGTCGAGGTTCGACGACCACTACTGGATGGAAAAAGACCAGGCGCACGAATTTCCGTCAGAGTTCTACCAGGCCATCGCTGACGGCGGTTGGCTCGGGATGACCATCCCCGAGCAGTACGGCGGCCACGGCTTGGGCATCACCGAGGCCACCCTGCTTGCCGAGGAAGTCGCCCGGTCGGGCGGCGGAATGAACGCCGCCAGCTCGATTCACCTGTCGATCTTCGGAATGCATCCGGTGGTGGTGCACGGCTCCGACGAACTCAAGGCACGCACTTTGCCCCGCGTCGCGACCGGTGAATTGCACGTGTGTTTCGGGGTGACCGAGCCGGGAGCCGGCCTCGACACCTCACGTATCACGACGTTTGCCCGCCGCGAAGGCGACCATTACGTGGTCAATGGCCGAAAGGTGTGGATCTCCAAGGCGGGTGAGTCCCAGAAGATCCTGCTGCTCACCCGCACGCAGCGCTACGACGAGGTCACCAAGAAGACCGACGGGATGACGTTGTTCCTGACCGACATCGACGGTGATCGGGTCGACATCCGGCCGATCCGGAAGATGGGCCGCAACGCCGTGTCGTCCAACGAACTGTTCATCGACGATCTTCAGATCCCGGTCGAGGACCGAGTCGGCGAGGAAGGCAAGGGATTTCAGTACATCCTCGACGGCCTGAACCCCGAGCGGATGCTGATCGCCGCCGAGGCTCTCGGCCTGGGCAGGGTCGCACTGGACAAGGCGGTGAAGTACGGCAACGAACGCCACGTCTTCGACAGACCGATCGGTATGAATCAGGGCATTCAGTTCCCGCTGGCCGACTCGCTTGCGCACCTTGATGCGGCCGAGCTGATACTGCGCAAGGCCACCTGGCTCTACGACAACGGGAAGCCGTGCGGGCGCGAGGCCAACACTGCGAAATACCTCTGTGCGGACGCAGGTTTCACCGCCGCCGACCGTGCGCTGCAGGTACACGGGGGCATGGGATATTCCGAGGAGTACCACGTGGCCAGGTACTTCCGGGAGGCTCGCCTGATGAAGATCGCCCCCGTCAGCCAGGAGATGATCTTGAACTTTCTCGGGTCGCACGTGCTCGGATTGCCGAGGAGCTACTGATGTCAAATCCGCTGTTCGACCTCACCGGCCGATCGGCACTGGTCACGGGTGCCGCAGGCGGTATCGGCTCGGCGGTCGCGCAGGCGCTCGCCGCGGCGGGCGCCGCGGTGGTGGTCACCGACCTCGACAAGGATGCCGCATCGGCTGTGGCCGAACGGATTCGTGCTGACGGCGGTGAGGCCCAGAGCGCCGCGCTCGACGTGGCCGATCGTGCATCAGCGGACGCCGCGGTGGCACAGGCAGCCGGCTTGGCCAACGGCACGCTGCACATCCTGATCAACAACGCCGGCGTGACCGCACCGGCGATGTTCGCCGACCTCTCGGAGGAGAACTTCAGGCGGCTGATCGACGTCCACGTCATGGGGGCGTTCCACTGCTCGCAGGCCGCGCTGTCGTTCATGCCGACCGACGGTAAAGGTCGCATCATCAACGTCACCTCGTCCGCCGGCCTCACCGGAACTCTCGGCCAGGTGAACTATTCGACGGCCAAGGCCGGGATCATCGGATTCACCAAGTCGTTGGCTCGTGAATTGGCGCGCAAGAACATTCTGGTCAATGCTCTCGCACCGCTGGCCGCGACCCCGATGACCGAGACCATCCGGACGAACGAGAAGTTCGCCGCGAACATGATGGCGCGAATCCCGCTGCGCCGCTGGGCTGAGCCGAGCGAGATCGCGGGCGCGTTCGTGTTCCTCGCCTCGGACGCGGCGTCCTACATCACCGGGCAGGTGCTACCTGTCGACGGCGGCTTGGTGATGTGATGACCGAACCTGGTCAGCCGGCCGCGCCGCTGGCCGGCGTCACCATCGTCACGCTCGAACAGGCGGTGTCCGCGCCGATGTGCACGCGCACGCTCGCCGACTTCGGTGCGCGGGTGATCAAGATCGAGAACCCGAACGGCGGCGACTTCGCGCGGCATTACGACGATGTCGTCAACGGCCTTGCTGCGCACTTCGTTTGGGTCAACCGCGGCAAGGAATCGGTGACTCTTGACCTGAAATCGCCGGACGGCGTCGACCTGCTGCACCGGCTGCTTGACCGTGCCGACGTGTTGGTGTCGAATCTCACGCCCGGATCGACGAAGAGGCTGGGCGTCGCCCCCGACGACATGGCGGCGCGGCACCCGGGCGTGATCGCGGTCGAAATCGACGGATATGGACCGGGCGGGCCGATATCCCACAAACGCGCGTACGACCTGCTCGTCCAGGCGGAGTCGGGAGTGTGCGCCGTCACCGGCAGGCCGGGGGAGCCTGCGAAGCCGGGCCCAGCCGTCGCCGACGTCTGCAGCGGGCTCTACGCGGCGCTTTCGATCGTGGCGACGCTGTGCGGCCGGAGCCGCCCGGCCGGCGACATCGAGCACCGGAGCCACCGCCCGGGCGGCGACAGCGATGGCAACGCCATCCGGGTGAGTCTTTTCGACACCGCGACCGAGCTGATGGGCTATCACCTGAACTACACCCGGCATTCGGGAATCGACCAGCAACCGCTGGGCATGAGCTCGCCCGCGGTCGCGCCCTACGGCACCTACCGCACCGCGGACGACCAGATGGTGGTTCTTGGCACCACGAATGACGCCGAATGGCAGCGGTTTGCGCGAGATATCCTGCAGCGCAGCGACTTGGCAGACGACGAACGCTTCCGGACAAACACAGGTCGGGTCACCCACCGCGCCGTGCTGGACGAGGTGGTCGGCACGTGGTGCGCGCAGCACGATTTGGCACACATTCAGAAGACCGCCGATGCGGCGGGCATCGGCAATGCCCGCTACAACCTTCCCAGCGAGGTGCTGCAACACCCGCAACTCGCGGCCCGCGACCGCTGGCGCCACGTCGACACACCCAACGGCCCGGTCCCGGCGCTGCTGCCGCCCCCGGTGATCGCCGGATACGAGCCGCCGATGGGGGCAGTACCGGGGCTCGGGCAGCACACCGATTCGGTGCTGGCCGGGCTGGGGATCGACGACGACGAGATCGCAAGGCTGCGTGAGCGGGGCGCGATCGGACCGGCTTACCGCTGATGTCCGAGTCCGGCGAACCAGTGCTGTTGTCCAGTGATCGCGACGGTGTTCGTACGCTGACCCTCAACCGGCCCGATCGCAAGAACGCGATCAATCCGCAATTGTGGGTCGAACTGGCCGCCGCGTTGCGCGCGGCCGCGCGCGATCGCGATCTGCGTGTTCTGGTCATCACCGGAGCGGGAGGCGCCTTCTGCTCTGGCGCGGACATTTCCGAACCCGACGACGTCCACCCTGAGCACAAGTTGCGCAGGCTCACCGATGTCGCGCTGGCATTGAATGAACTGGCGGTGCCCACCATTGCCAAAGTGGCCGGCGTTGCGGTGGGAGCGGGCTGGAACCTGGCCCTGGGCTGCGACTTCGTCGCAGCGACGCCGGAATCGCGGTTCTGCCAGATCTTTTCGAAACGCGGGCTGTCGGTCGATCTGGGCGGCTCGTGGCTGCTGCCGAAGCTCGTCGGGCTTCAGCAGGCCAAGCGGCTGGTGCTGCTCGCCGAGATGATCGACGCGGCCCAGGCTCATTCCCTGGGCCTGGTCACCTGGGTCACGCCCGGCGATGAGATAGACGCGTTCGTCGATGAACTGGCCGGACAGCTCGCGGCGGGCCCGCCCTTCGCGCTGGCACAGAGCAAGGGGCTGCTCAACGACGGCGCAAACGCGACGTTGCGCGAGGCACTGGCCAACGAAGCCCGCGCGCAGCCCGGCAACTTCGCCACCGCAGACTCAATGGAGGCATACGCTGCCTTCGCCGAGAAGCGAACGCCGACGTTTACGGGTCGCTGGGCGGTGAACAGAACGGAGAACAAAGATGCGTGAAACGGTCATCGTCGAGGCGGTCCGCACCCCGGTCGGCAAGCGCAACGGTGGGCTCTCCACAATGCACGCCGCCGACCTTTCCGCCGTTGTCCTTCACGAACTGGTCGACCGCACCGGGATTGACCCGGCGGTCGTCGACGACGTGGTCTGGGGGTGCGTGTCGCAGGTCGGCGACCAGTCGAGCAACATCGGACGCTATTCGGTGCTCGCCGCGGGCTGGCCGGAGTCCATCCCCGGGACGACGGTCAACAGAGCGTGCGGATCGAGCCAGCAGGCGCTGGACTTCGCTGTGCAGGCAGTGATGTCGGGTCAGCAAGATGTTGTCGTCGCGGGCGGGGTCGAGGTGATGAGTCGCGTACCGCTCGGCGCGGCGCGGGCCAGCGGCATGCCATATGGCCCGAAAGTCCTTGAGCGCTATGGAAACTTCTCGTTCAATCAGGGACTGTCCGCGGAGATGATCGCGCAGAAGTGGGGATTCTCGCGCACTCAGCTCGACGACTACTCAGCGCAATCTCACGAGCGGGCTGCCACCGCCCAGGACGCAGGCGCATTCGAAGTCCAGATCGTCCCGGTGTTTCCGGACACCGCGTCGGTGGTCGCTGCCGATGAGGGCGTGCGGCGGGGAACCAGCGTGGAGAAGCTCGCGGCCCTGAAGCCCGCGTTCGTTGACGACGGTGTGATCCACGCGGGCAACTCATCCCAGATTTCCGACGGAGCAGCCGCCCTGCTGGTGACCACGGCCGACAAGGCCTTCGAGCTCGACCTGACGCCGATCGTGCGGTACCGCGCGGGTACGGTCACCGGCGCCGATCCCGTGCTGATGTTGACCGGCCCGATTCCGGCCACCGAGAAGGTGCTGCGCAAGGCCGGTGTGTCGCTCGCGGATGTCGGCGTCTTCGAGGTGAACGAGGCGTTCGCCCCGGTACCGTTGGCCTGGCTGGCCGAGACCGGTGCAGACCCTGACCGGCTGAACCCCCTCGGCGGCGCGATCGCACTCGGCCATCCGCTCGGCGCGTCCGGCGCGGTGCTGATGACACGCATGATTCATCACATGCGCGACAACGGAATTCGCTACGGCCTCCAGACCATGTGCGAGGGCGGGGGCACCGCCAACGCCACCATTGTCGAGCTCGTCTCATAGCCGACGTCTAAGGAGTCCCAGTTGCGCCGAGATCTCTTCACCGACGACCACGAAGCGTTCCGTCAGCGATCGCGCGGTTGTACACCGACGCGCGCGTCGCCCGCATCTATGCCGGCACCAGCGAAGTGATGAAGGTGATCATCGCCAAATCTCTTGGCCTGTAAAGGAGTTGTGATGACTATGTCGAGTACGCCGGTTTCCGGCGGACCCGTCGAGTTCGACCCGTACTCAGAGGATTACTTCACCTCGCCCTTCGAGACGTACCGCCGCATGCGCGACGAGGCCCCGGTCTACTACAACGCGAAGCACGACTTCTATGCGTTGACACGGTATGAGGACGTGGCGCCGGCATACAAGGACTTCGCAACGTATTCGTCGGCCAAGGGCATCACCATCGACATGATGAAAACTGCCGAACCCGACGCAGCGGCGGGACGGTTGATCATCATGATGGATCCGCCCGAGCATGAGCGGTTCCGGAAGCTCGTGAACAGGGTGTTTACCCCGCGTGCAGTCGAGTCCCTCGAAGCGATGGTCCGCGAGACGGTCGACGAAGCCGTAGCGCGACTCGACCCGGCATCATTCGACGCGGTTGCTGATTTTTCCGCGCTGTTTCCGGTCGAGATCATCACGAAGATGCTCGGTGTCCCCGCCGGGGATCGGCAACAACTCCGGCTGTGGCTGGACAAGAGTCTCGAACGCGAAGCCGGCTCGATGGGCGCCTCGCGAGAAGCTATCGACGCGGGGATGCAGGCCGGCGCGTACTACTACAACCTGATTCAGCAGCGTCGTGCCGAGCCGCAGGAAGACATGATCAGTCGGTTGATCGAGACGGAGATCACCGAGGACGGTGAGGTCAGAAAGCTCGACGACATCGAGATCGCGGGGTTCGCCTCTCTGCTCGGCGGCGCAGGAGCGGAGACGGTCACCAAACTTGTCGGCAACGCTGCGCTGGTGTTCGGCGAGAACCCCGACCAATGGCGCAAGCTGCAGCAGGACTGCAGCAAGATTCCCGCCGCGTTTGAGGAGTTGCTTCGGTACGAGGGCCCGTCGCAATACAACGTGCGATGCGCGAAGCGCGATGTGACACTTCATGGCACGACGATCCCGGCGGGCAGCACTGTGCTGCTCATCAACGGTTCGGCCCTGCGCGACGAACGGATGTTTCCCGACCCTGATCGTTTCGACATCGACCGCGAGCGCAAAATCGGCTACAACATCGGGTTCGGCTACGGGATCCACAGTTGTCTGGGAGCGGCGCTCGCGCGGATGGAGGGACGGATCGCCATCGAGGCACTCCTCGCCTTACTTCCGCGCTATGAAGTTGATCGCGCGGCCCTGAGACGGGTTCACATGACGAACGTCTTTGGCTGGTCGCACGTGCCGGTGCGCGCCGTCTAGCACGAGTTTTCAGCGGACCCTTGTCATGGACGCCGAACCAACCTACTGTGTGTTCACTAGGTTGGTGACGAAGGAGTCAGGTGTCCGCGCCGCGTCCGTACGCTACGCTGCTGGCCAAGGGCGAGGACCGCAAGCAGCGGATTCTCGCGGTGGCCGAGCGCCTGCTGGCGCGCAACGGATGGCGCAACACGTCACTGGCCCAGATCGCCAAGGAAGCCGGGGTGACCCCGGCCGGCCTGCTGCATCACTTCGAATCCAAGGAGCAGTTGCTCAACGCGGTACTCGATGCACGCGATGCCGACGACGACGCGCACGCTGACCGCTCGACCGGAGATTTGGTCGCTGAGATCAGGCGGGTAGCCGAGCGGTTCGACCGCGCTCCCGATCTGATCGGCACGTTTACCGTGCTCCTTGTCGAGAACATCTCGCCCGACGCCCCGTTGCACGACCGGCTGCTCGCGCGGTACCGCGACGCGGTCGACATCGTCGCCGACATCATCAAGCGCGGCCAGAGTGAGGGTCACTACCGCACCGACGTGGACGCAGCCGCAAAGGCCGCCGAGATCATTGGGTTCGTCACAGGAATGGAGACCACATGGTTACTCGATCCCTCGATACCGCTGACGGAAGTGTTCAAGGGCTACGCCGAGTCGCTCGCCCAGGACCTCGAGCCGAGGAGCGCGACATGAGATACCGCCTTGACGTCGTCGCCGCCAGCGTGGCCGATGTGGTGACCTGCGCCGGTGGCTGGGTATGCGATCGAGTGATGGCCGGCTGGGACGTCACCGTCCTGGTCGGCGAGCACGACGACCTGCGGCCGATTCACATCCTCGGCGCGGACACGCTGAACCTCGAGACCGCGTTGGCGATGTGGGCGCAGCGCCCCCACCCTCATACGCTGGGGGTATCCATGGACCTTGTCGAGTCCGACTCGCGCGTCCGCAGCGGCGTGATGGAGGCCCTGGGTCACGGCACCACCGAAGTCACACTGTGGGGCGAGAAGTGGCTGGCAAAGCGCGACAGCACCGTCGGCTGCGTCGAGCACCGGCTCAGCGCGGCCGCGCGGGCGTTCAAGGCGCAAGCGCTTGGCGCGCTGGCGCAGCCGGCGGGGTCGGTGGGATCCGCCGAGATGTTTCGCAGCGGACTGGCGAACTGTCTGTCGGTGACCGCTGACCTGGTTCCCGCGGGTTAGGTCCCGCTGTCGAGGTCGATCAGCACCTTCCCGATGGCTTTACCGTCGGCAACGTGCCGTAGCGCGCTCGCCGTTTCGGTGAGGGGGAATGTGGCGCCGATGTGGGGCGCCACTCGACCCGAGGTGAGAAGATTCCTGAGCTCTTCTTCGTTGCGCGCGAACTCATCCGGTGCGAGGTCCTGGAACTGAAACCCCGAGATGTGCACGCCCTTCACCAGCACCAGGTTCAGCGGAATGCGGGGAATGACCCCCGAGGCGTAGCCGATGGTGACGAGGCGGCCGCCCCGGCGCAGCGATCGCAGAGCGGGCTCCGAGAGTTCACCGCCCACCGGGTCGATTACGGCATCAGCACCGTTGGGAAGCGCGATGCGCAGCGCCGAACGCACATCGCCTGATCGGTGGTTGATCAGGTTGCGCGCGCCGTAAGAGGCCGCGACATCAAGCTTTTCGTCCGACGAAGCCACTGCGGTGACCGACAGGCCGAGCTGACGAGCGAGCTGGACCGCGGCGAGGCCCACACCGCCGCCGGCGCCCAGCACGACGAGCTCGTCACCTGACTTCACCCGCGCGGCCGAGCGCAGCGCGTGATACGCCGTGCCGTACGCGACCCCGAACGCGGCGGCGGTGCGTTCGTCGATGCCGTCGGGTATCCGCCTCAGCCCGGCGGCCGGCACGACCACTTCGCTGGCAAACGCGCCGTACACCCCCGTTCCGGTGACCCGGTCGCCAACTGTCAGATCTCCTGCACCCTCTGTGGTTTCGTCAACGACGCCGGCGAATTCACTGCCCGGCACAAACGGGGGCGGGACGCTGATCTGGTACTTGCCGGCGATCATAAGCACGTCGGGAAAGTTCACGGCGGCGGCGCACACCCGGACCCGCACCTCACCGGCGGCGGGACTCGGTAGCGGGCGCTCCTCGATGCGAACCACCTCGGGCGGTCCGTATTCCGGGCAGACTGCTGCGCGCATGTCAGCCGGAGTAGTCGGTGCTTTCGGCCAGATCGGCGGCTGATTCCATCAGCTCCGCCACAATCGGGCCGAAGGCCTGCAGTTTCTGGTCGTCACCGGCGCGTTGAAACCCTTGTTCGAGAACGATGGCCAGTTTCCATTTCGCAAGGATCAGGTAGTAGTCGAGGTCATCGACCTGTCGGCCGGAGACCTCCGCGTAGTGCGCGACCAACTGCGAGCGCGACGGCATCCCCTGTAAGTCGACGTAACTCGCCTCAGCAGCCTCAGCCGCTTGAGTGTCCTCCGGCCAGCCCTGCACCATCCACCCGAGGTCGAGTTTCGGGTCGCCGACGGTGCCCATCTCCCAGTCGACGATGGCGGCCAGCCGCGCGGGCGCCCCGTGGAAGTACATGACGTTGGCGAACTGGTAGTCGCCGTGCATGAGGCCCGGGATGAAATCGAGCGGCCGGTGGGCGGCCAGCCACGCAGTGGCGGTGTCCATGCCGGCCAGCTCGCGACCCTTGATCCGGTCGAAAAACCCTGTCCAGCGCTCGACTTGGCGTTCGTGAAACCCGTCGGGTCGGCCAAGATCGGTGAGGCCCTTCGCGCGCCAGTCGACCTTCGACAACAGGGCGATGCCCTCTGCCAGCTGGTAGGCCAGACCTTGGCGCGCGTCGAAATCCGTGTCGAACGGTGCCGGCCAGCGCTTGTCGTCCATCGGCGACCAGCCGTCGACGAATCCCATCAGGTAGAACGGACGGCCGAGAACCGAGGCGTCCGAGCACACCGCGACGGCCCGGGCATGCGGCACGTCCGTGCCGTCCAGCGCCTCGATGATGCGCCACTCCCGAAGGATCCCCCTGTCGCGGTCGGCTGGAGCGCCTGGCGGCGGGATGCGGATCACGCAGGTCTCCTCGCCGCGGCGGATCTCGTAGATCTCGTTCTGGGTGCCGCCCGAGAGAAACCGAGGCTGTACCGGCTCACCCTTGCCGGGCAGCGCGGCGCCGTCCATCCAGTCGGCAAGCCGCGAAACGTCGATCACAGATTTCCCACCTCGAGGTCGAGGTACTCGGCGAACTTGGCCCGGGCGGCGTCACGTTTCTTCGGGATCCACTCGGTGGGCCAGATGTCGTCGCTGGCCCGGTAATCGCGCAGAACCTGCTTGGCCACCGTGGTCTTGTGCACCTCCGTCGGGCCGTCGGCGAGTCCCAGCGCGGCGGCGCCGTGGACCATCGACATGAACGGCATCTCGTTGCTGACGCCGAGTGCGCCGTGCACTTGCATTGCCCGCCAAGCGATGTCATGCAGCACCGTGGGTAGCACGACCTTCACCGCGGCGATGTCCTTACGCACCTTCTTGTAGTCGTTGTACTTGTCGATCTCCCACGCGGTGTAGAGCACAAACAACCGGAACTGTCTCAGCTGGGCATACGAGTCGGCGATGTAGCCCTGCACGAACTGCTTGTCCGAGAGGCGGCTGCCCGCCGTCTCGCGGCTCAGGGCGCGCTCGCACATCATGTCCAGCGCCTTGGACGACAGACCGATCGAGCGCATCGCGTGGTGGATGCGGCCGCCGCCCAGGCGCGTCTGCGCGATGACGAACGCCTGGCCCTCGCCGCCCAGCAATGCTTCGGCCGGCACTCGCACGTTGTTGTAGTGGATGAGGGCGTGCGACCCCTCCTCCTTCGATTCGCCGGACATACCGACGTTTCGGACGATGTCAACGCCGGCAGTGTCGGTCGGCACCAGGAACATCGACATCCCCTGATATGGACTGACATCGGGGTTGGTCACCACCATCACGATCAGGAAGGAGGCCGTTTTGGCGTTGGAGGAGAAGTACTTCCAGCCGTTGATCACCCAATCGTCACCGTCGCGAACCGCGCTGGTCTGAAACTGGGTTGGGTCTGCGCCGCCCTGCGGTTCGGTCATCGAGTAACTGGAGAAGATCTCACCGTCGAGCAGCGGGCGCAGATAGCGTTCCTTCTGCTCGAGTGTGCCGTAGTGCGCGATGATCTCGGCGTTGCCGGTGTCGGGCGCCTGGCAGCCGAACACGATCGGCGCCCACTGGGATCTGCCCAGGATCTCGTTCAGCAGCGCCAGCTTGAGCTGGCCATAGCCCTGGCCGCCCAACTCCGGACCGAGATGGGTGGCCCACAGGCCCTTTCGGCGTACCTCCTCCTTGAGCGGATCGATCACCTTGCGCCTGGTCTCGGTCAGCGGCACGTACTGCAGGTGCGGCCACGCCAGGTCGAGCGGCTCGATCTCGTCGCGCACGAAAGCATCCGCCCAGTCCAAGAGTTCCTGGTACTGCGGGTCGGTTTCGAAGTCCCATGCCATGGCGTCCTCCTTAATTGCTGTAACCGTCGATGACGGCCGCGATGTCGTGTCCGACAACGTCTGTGAACGAGCGATCCCCGAATGTGCCTGCGGCCCAGTGCCGCGCACCCTCGCTGACAAGTGTTCCAGCCAGTTGGCTGAGGTGTCGCACGTCGACGTGCGCGGCGAGCTTGCCGTCCCGCTGCGCCTTCTCGAAGAGCTCGGTGAACATACCCAGACCCGGATCAACGGGTTGTTCGCCGGCAAGGATCCGGTGTTCGTGCCGGTAGCCCTCGAGGATTGTCTCGATGATCAGTTCGCGCGGGTTGCGCGCCATCGACTGTTCGAGGGTGGCCAGGGCTGCTTCGACGACCGCGGATACCTGATAGGGCTTGGCGAGCAACTCGTGCACGGTGCGCTGGGCCGCCTGTGTCGACAGCACGCCGACGTCGAACAGGACGTCCTCCTTGCGGGGAAAATAGAAGTAGAAGAGCGCCTTGGACACGCCTGCGGCCCGGCAGATGTCGGCGACGGTCGTGTTCGCATAGCCGTTCGTGCGCCACAAGGCCATCGCAGCCTGTACGAGGGATCGCCTCGTCTCACGGGATCGGGCCTGCTGGTAGGACGCCCGGCGCTGACTTCGGTCAGCAGCCGAGTTCACGGGCACCGCCTGCATTGACCCACGATAACAGCGGCCTGCCATAGCTGACTAGAGTCAAACTTTGGGCGCTGTGGCGTGGCGTCGGCGTTGACGCTCGCCCCGCACTGTGGAAATGTAATACTCAATAGCGAGAGGAACATTCTCACGCCGGAAGATCGCCGAAACGGAGCAGTACACAGTGACCGACCTGACCTCGAGGGACTTCTTTCGGGACAAGCAGCTCATCGACGACCCGTACCCCTACTTCGAGGCGTTGCGGACTAAGTGTCCCGTCCTCCACGAAGACCATCACGACGTGACGATGGTGACGGGTTGGCAGGAAGCCGTCGACATCTACAACGACGCTGACACATTCTCCTCGTGCATCTCGGTCACCGGACCGTTCCCCGGGTTTCCGGTTCCGCTCGAGGGCGACGACGTCACGGAGTTGATCAAGGAGCATCGCGACGAGATCCCGTTCAGCGACCAATTACCGACGCTCGACCCGCCGACGCACACCAACCACCGGGCTCTGATGATGCGGCTGATCACGCCCAAGCGCCTCAAGGAGAACGAGGACGCGATGTGGCAAATCGCCGACGAGATGCTCGACGAATTCCTCGCGCCCGGCCAGGGTGAGTTCGTCAACGGCTTCGCGGGACCGTTCACGCTGCAGGTCATCGCCGACCTGCTGGGCGTTCCCGACGAGGATCGCGATGGGCTCATCGAAAGGCTCAGGCGTGGCACGCACGGCAGTGGGCTTGGCAGCACCGACGACAAGACCTTGGCGCACACGCCGATGGAGTACCTGTACGACGTGTTTGCGACCTACGTCGAGGACCGCCGCCGCGAGCCTCGTGACGACGTGCTGACCGGACTTGCCACCGCGACCTTCCCGGATGGATCCACGCCCGACGTCGGCGACGTTGTGCGGGTGGCGACGAATGTTTTCTCAGCCGGCCAGGAAACCACCGTCCGCCTGCTCGGGACGTCGCTGAAGGTGATCGGTGAACGCCCGGACATCCAGCAAGCACTGCGTGCGGATCGCAGCTTGATCCCAAACTTCATCGAAGAGGCGTTGCGCATCGAGAGCCCGGTCAAGGGCGACTTCCGATTGTCGCGCATACCAATCACCGTGGGCGACAACGAACTCGGCGCTGGAACCACCGTGATGGTGCTCAACGGCGCGGCCAACCGGGATCCACGCCGCTTCGTGGATCCGGACACCTTCGACCCGGCGCGCAAAAACGCCCGTCAACATCTTGCGTTCGGTCGTGGCATCCACAGTTGCCCCGGTGCGCCACTGGCGCGGGCCGAAACGCGGGTCGCTATCGAACGCCTTCTCGACAAGACCTCCGCAATCCGGATCTCGGAGGAACACCACGGTCCGGCCGGCAATCGCAGCTACCGCTACATTCCGACGTACATCTTGCGTGGCCTGACCGAACTCCACCTGGAGTTCACGGCCTCCGGAGACGGGTCTCGATGAAGGTTCTCGTCGACGAGGAACGCTGCCGTGGTCACGGCATGTGTACGACGCTGTGTCCTGAGGTCTTCACGATCAACGACGACGGCTACGCCGAGGTGCAGGTGCCCGAGGTCCCGGCCGGGTATGAGGACGCAGCTCGTGAAGCGATTGAGTGCTGCCCCGAGCAGGCGATTACCGAAGGAGATTGAATGCCAAAGGGATATGTCATCCTGACCGAGGAGATCAAGGATCCGGAAGGGATGAAGGCCTACGGGCGCGCCGCGGGGCCAGCGATGGGCCAGGGCGGCTGCAAGATCCTCTCGGTGGAAACCAAGCCTCAGGTTCTCGAGGGCGAATGGCATGGTCATCAGACCGTTGTCCTCGAATTCGACTCTGTCGACGCGGCGCGCGACTGGTACCAGTCCGAGGCGTATCAGACGGCCGCGAAGTTGCGCCAGAAGGCGGCCGACTGTAACGCGGTGATACTTTCCGGCTTTGGGGACTGATGAGGCTGCTCAGCTTCTGTCTAGTTCCGCGAGCGCGTGGATCTGCTCGAGATAGTGCTCCAGCGAGTGATGGATGAACCGCGCAGACACGATCGTGGTACCTGCGATGGCCATCGTCTGCAGATTCTGCTGAGTCGCCTCTGGGTTTCCGACCGGGTCGAGCGGCTCATCTGCCGGCAACACAACTTCGAAATCCGGTGGTAGGTCGCGCGCTTGCAGCCATTCGGCAGCGGTGGCGATCGAGACACCGAAGGGACACCAACCATCGGCGAGCGTGACCGCTCGTCGCAGAGAGCGTTTGGTGCGGCCGCCTACCCAGATTGGCATGTGTGGCTGTAGCGCGCAGGGGTCGACGGTGAGCCCGTCGAACGAGTAAAACTCACCGGCATAGCGGGGTTCATTGGTTGAGAGTGCCGCCCGCAGCGCCCGCAGGGCGTCGTCGCCTCGGGCTCCACGGTCGTCGAACGGAGCTCCGAGAAGATCGAACTCCTCCTTCAGCGAGCCGACGCCGGCACCAAGAATGACCCGGCCGCCACTGACGTGATCCAAGGTGCCGTAACGCTTGACGATCGACAGCGGGTGGTGGTATCCGAGCACAAGGGTCATGGTGGCAAGCCGGATCTGCGTGGTGCGGGCGGCCACATACCCGAGCGTGGCGAGCGGATCCCAGTACCGGGAGCCTCGGCGCCCCGACTCGCTGGCCGGGATGCCGATGTGCTCGCTGCATGTGAGGTGGTGGTAGCCGAGCCGGTCAGCCGTCTCGGCGACGCGGCCGATCTCCTCTATCGAGGCGGTCTTCTCCCATGTCAACGGAGCGCCGGCGACGTTGGTCACGACGGGCGTTGCGATAGCGAGCCTCAATTGAGGGGCTCTTCTCCAGCCAGAATGGTGCGGTGCATCAGCCGACCGCTGTCAACTGCATACGGTAGCGCCCGGTGCATGGTGCCGGTGTTGTCCCAGATGAGCAGATCGCCGAGCTGCCAATCATGCCGAAAGACGTACTGAGGCTGGGTGGCCCAATCGCGCAGTCGAGCGAGTAGTGCTCGGCTTTCCTCTGGCGGTAGTCCGACCACGTAATCTGCTGTTGCGCCCAGCAATAATGACTTACGGCCGGACCGATGCGTCCACACGATCGGGCAGGACTTCGTGGGCGACTTCTGCCAGAACGCGATCTCCTCGTAGCTCATCTCCGGCGTCACGTAGTACTGCGAACGCTCGGCACTGTGCACCACCCGAAGGTCGGCGATGGCCTCTTTGTCAGCCTCCGGTAGATCCTCGTAGGCCGCGTAGGTGTTGCAGAACTCGGTTTGCCCCCCAAAGTCCGACAACTTCATGGCCCGAAGCAGCGTCGCGAGATTCGGGTACGGCTGAAGCGAACCGTCGAAATGCCAGAACAACGAACCTTTCAGGTACCCAGCTCGCTGATTCACGTTCTTGTCGAGCGAGATCTTGTAGATGCCGCCGTCGCCCTCATTCTGGACGATATTGCCGAGGGTCTTGGCGATGGCGACTTGTTGCTCGTCGCCGATCTCCAGGCCGCGAAAGAAGACCACTCCGCGCTGTTCGAGTGTGGCGCGTATGTTTTCGGCTTCCCTGCCGCTGAGCAGCGTGTCGAGGTCAGTCCGGATTTCGCTGCCGATCTTAGGTGTGAGGTCGACGACCTGCAGTTGCGTGGCGGAAAGCCCCATGACGTCAGCTCATCCTCGTGAGAATCATGTTGGCCGAATGCTTCACGCGTGGTTGCTTCCACAGCTCAACCGCGAGCGAGACCGTGATTAGTGAGTAGAGCAGGTTGCGTAGATTCGCGACGTCATCGGGCAGCTGTTCGGAGTAGTCGAACTTGTCGATGTAGGCCACCGCCTCCTCGGCGTGGGGGAACACCGCCTCGTAGAACACGCGGATCTGCTCCATCGAGCTGTTGACGCGCTTCAAATAACGCGCATGCCCATCTTCGATGGCCCATTCTTGCACCAGGTATTCGAGCTGCGAAAACTGGGGCGGTAGAAGCGCTTTCATTGTTCGGCCATTGCGCTCTCGGCCGCCTCGACGTAGTCCGCCACGGTCTTGTGCAGATGACGCACCAGGATCTCCTCATCATTCATTGTGAAATGCGTGAGGGCACCGCTGTTGAGCATCGCCTGTAAGCCTTCGGACGGGCTAGCGTCTTCCAGGATGATGTCGTTGAGGAACGTGACGGTCAGCTCCTGTCCCAACCGCTCCTTGTGCGTGGTCGGGGGCTGAAAGAACATCTCCACTTCGAAGATGTGTGAGTGCGGCCCAGTGGGCCAATGCGTGTGAGTGCTGAAGCCAGAGGCTCCGAAGATAAGCACGAAGTTGGGGAAGAACTGGAACGAGTCGAAACCGTATTTCTCAGCGTGCGTGGGGTTGAGCCCCGGTGGCATGGGACCGCGGTCGGTGCGTTTGTTCCAGGGGCCGGCCGCGCTCGCCTCCATCACGCATTCGATGGGCTTGGAGTAAGGCGTCTTTCGCGAAGGTTCGCCGGCGAAGGAGAACATCCGGTGCGGGCCGTTGAGTTGGTAGGCCAATGCGTCGGTGAACGGATTCGGGGCGTCTAGCGCAGCTTTGGCCTCCGCAGTGAGGTTTCCGAATGAGGATGCGTGCAGGTAGGGCCCATGGTAACTCTCCGCGAAACTGTCGACGAAGATCTTCCAGTTGCACCGCAATTCGGCCTTGAACTGATATACCTGGTGCGGCCCGTCGAAGGGATATCCCTCGACGCCATGCGCAAGCTCGCCGAGGAACGAACGCAGCGGTTCTTTGTTGTCTGGGTTGAGGTTGATGAAGATGAAGCCTTCCCAAACGTCGCATTGAATTGCGGGCACGCGGCAACTGTCGGCGTCGAAGTCGAGCAGCAGATCCGTACGGGTGGGGGAGTGCAGTGAGCCGTCCAAGTTGTAGCGCCAGCCGTGGAAGCGGCAGTACAGTAGTGGTGCCCGGCCTTGGACCTCCTGGAAGGGATCGTCCTGCCATAATATCTTGTTGCCGCGATGCGGGCAGATGTTGTGGAAGGCGCGGATCACGTCGTCCTTGCCGCGCAGGATGATGACCGAGGTGTTGAGAAACTTCAGTTCGCGCGTGAAGTAGCTGCCTGACCGTGGCACCCGCTCAACGCGACCTACATAGAGCCAGGTCTTCGTGAAGACGTGCTTCCGTTCCTTCTCGTAGAATTCCTCGGAAACGCAGTCCTCCAGCGACACCGGACCGCGTCCGAGTTCGGGATAGACGTCCGTCCAGTGGCCGCCTGCCGGCTTGTTCACCAAGAGGTTTTGCGTCACGAGCTCCTCCTCATCCCTCGACGATCGAGATCGCCTGCCGCGGGCACTGCCTGACGGCTTCTTTGATCTCACTCTCGTTGCCCGGTGTTACCTCGTCTTGCAGAATGTGTAAGTAGTCTTGCTCGTCGAGGTCGAACACCTCGGGGATGATGCCCATGCACACACCGTTACTCTCGCAAAGTCCGAAATCGACTTCCACCTTTTTCATTTCAGCACCTTCACGGGAACGTTCTTCCAACCGACAACATTCTGCATCTGGACCCGTTTGCAGTTGTCGAAGTCGACCTCGTAGCGCGGCATGAAGTCGAGCAATTTGTCCAGCGCGATCGCGCTCTCCATGCGGGCCAGCGCCGCGCCAAGGCAGCTGTGAATGCCGTATCCCAAGCCGAGGTTCTGTGCCTCCGCCCGGTCCCGGTCGATTTCGAACTTGTCGGCGTCGGTCCATACGAGATGGTCGCGGTTGGCCGAGCCGCCGATCAGGAATACCGGCGCGCCTTTCGGAATGGTCGTTCCGTGTAGGTCAACGTCTTTCGTCGTGACGCGGACGTTGTATTGCGCGGGCGCCTCGTAGCGCAGCAGTTCCTCGACCGCGGCCCGAATCCTGCTGCGGTCGTCGAGCAGCTTCTGCCACTGGTCGGGGTTCTTCGCGAATTGGTAAACCGCGTTGCCGACGAGTTTGGTCACCGTTTCCGCGCCTGCTCCACCGAGCAACGTTGAAAAGGCCGCGATCTCGAGATCGTCCAGTTGAGTCTTCCGTCCGTCTTCGCGCGTCAGTTCAGCTTCGATGAGCTGGCTCAAGAGATCGTCTTTCGGCTCGGCGCGTCGCTTCTCCACAAGGTCGTAGTAGAACATCGTCATCTCGACGTTTGCCTGCATGCCCTTCTCGCCGACCTCGAGCTGACCGACCTCACGGTGCAGCGATTCGTCGACCGCGTGCCGAATCCATTCAACATGCTCGTCAGGTACCCCGAGCATCGTCGTGATCACGTGCACAGGAAAGGGC
Source organism: uncultured Actinomycetota bacterium (assembly GCA_963759655.1). Classification (GTDB taxonomy): domain Bacteria; phylum Actinomycetota; class Actinomycetes; order Mycobacteriales; family Mycobacteriaceae; genus Mycobacterium. The sequence continues at coordinate 602,296 of CAVXAG010000010.1, forward strand.
GCGGTGAAATCCTGGACGGCGTCGAACCCGCCCGGGTCCAGCTGGCCGAGGTACATCTCGATCTTCTGGGTCACCATCTCCCGTTGGGCCTGAATCGCCCGAGGGGTAAACACCTTGTTCAGCAGGCTGCGCATGTCACGGTGGCCTGGTGGATCCATCATGATGATCATCCGCAGCCCCGTCTCGACTGGCAGTCCGTGCCTGACCGATGATAAGTCGACACCGCGGGCCGACGAGTACGTGTCGAAGTCTTTGAACGCCGGCGCGACGTCCGCGTGACGGGTGAGCGCGTAGAAGTCGAGCTTCTCGTCGTAGTAGACGGGCGCTTCCTCACGCATGCGGCGATACGTCTCGTACGCTCCGTTGAAGAAGTCTTCTGAGAACGGGTCGAAGACGAGTTTTGCCTTGGTCATGGCACCTTCCTGTGGTTTGAACTCAAGTCAGAGAGTCCGGAATTAGCGATGTCATCGAGTCGGTCGTTGTCGACACCCAGGTCGGCGACGGTTTCGCGAATCACCGCAACGTCTTTGGCGACGATGTCGCCCATGGCCGAGCCAAATGTTGCGGTTGAGCCGCCGTCGGCGACATCCGCGAGCGTAGTGGCAGGCTGGGCTCCCCATCCGGTTATTGCTGTGGGCTTTTCGGGCGAGCGGGCCAGCGCCCGAACCTCGTGGCCATTCTCGACGAGCCGCTCGATCATCGGGGCGCCGATGCAACCCGCCCCAATAAAGCCCACGTGGCTCACCTCGGGTGACCAATCATCCTCAGCCCGGCGTCTGCGGCGTCAAGAACAGCACCGGGGGCCGCGCCGCTTTTCTCGGCGATGTCGGCGACGAGACGAATATCCTTCTGCAGCAGGGCTCCCGCAATTTCAGAGAGCACATCGAGGGAGCCTGAAAACCTCGCGACCGACCTCAGTGCCATGCTGTTGGCCGAGCCGTCAATGAGGACCTCGGTGAGGTTGCTCACATCCACTCCGAGAGCTTCCCCGAGGTTCAGCGCAGACTTGGCATTCGCGATATTGGCGGTGAACAGCAGGTTGTTAAGCAGCTTGGCCACCTGTCCGGAGCCGACGCCCCCGAGATGGAGATGGTGACCATATGTCTCGAAGACGGCGGTGCAGCGCTCCACCACATCGGTGTCGCCGCCGACCATCACCAGAAGGCGTTTCTCGGCAGCAGCCTCCCCGCCACCGCTGACCGGAGCATCGATCACCGAAACACCCTTGTTTGCACCGATTTCCGCCAGCTTGCGGCAGGTATCGGGATGAACCGTGCTGTGAATCGCGATAATTCCACCACTCGACATGCCGGCAAGCACGCCGGCTTCGCGGCAGAGCACCTCTTTGAGGTCGGCGTCACCGACGACGCAGACGCACACCAGATCGCTGTTCGCGGCGAGCTCGGCGGGCGAACCAGCGACTTTGGCTGCGGTGTCGGCGTACGGCTCGAGCGAGGCGGCCCGGCGTGCCCATAATGTGGTCTCGAAACCTGCGTCGACGATCGCGCGTGCCATCGGTCCGCCCTGGCTGCCGAGCCCGATGAACCCGACGCGCATCAGCTCGCCTCCGAATCGATCTCGTCGTCGGTGCTGGTGCGTTCGCGGTCGACAATGCACTCCTCAACAAAAGACAGAACGCCGAGGTGATAGGCCGCTGCCGTGAGTCCGAGGCTCAGGTTATGTGGACTGTCGCGTTGCTCATTCACCACAACCCGCGGTGACGCTGTGAACATCGCGGCGACGTCGGCCAACCCAGTTGGACCCGATTCCCAGAATTCCTCGTGATCGGCGAGGCTGAACCGAACAGGCACGGCGACTTGTGCTGCGAGGGTGGGAAAGTCGCGTTTCTGCCAGTTCATCACGACGGATGCCTCGTAGGCGGGCGACCACGATCCACGCCCGGTGTTAGTGATGACTTCGGGCGGATAGAGATGGGCTGTCTGCCAGAGCAACTCGCGCACGCCGCGGCGCATGTCGCTCAGATTCGGCCGGCGCAGGATCTCGCGCGCAGCGGGCTGGTGCCTTCGCCCCGTGCCGGCGATCTCGACGCCCAACAGTTGCGGGCCACGATCATGGGTCGCCATCCGCAGCGCAAGTTCGCATCCTGCGGAATGCGCCACAACGAACAGCCCCGCGCCGAGGGGGCGTGAACCGAGAATCTTCTCTAGCGCGGCGTAGGCCAGCTCGACGCGTCGGGCGGCCTCGGCCATTTGGTCTTCAAATGGCGCGGAACTCCCGAATCCCGGACGGTCGAGTGCGATCACGCTGAAGCCGAGGGCGGCACCGAGGCGAAGGAGCGAAAGCCTCGGATGACCTTCACAATCGAAGTACGCCGATGTCGTCGCCCCACCGTGGATAGCGATGAGCGTGGCGCGAGGATTGGGCGGTCCGCTGACCAGCGCCGACATCGGGATGCCGTCCACGTCGACCGTGCATGAGGTGGGTTGGGTCATGTGTCGGCTCGCAACAGGATTGCACCGCTCGGGGTCAGTCCGCCACTGCTGACGACGCCAACCTGCGCGCCTTCGACCTGCCGCTCGCCGGCTTCGCCGCGCAGCTGGGAAACGGCCTCATGCATCAGGCCCATGCCGTGGGTGCGGCCGTGGGATAACTGACCGCCGTGCGTATTCAATGGCAGCACACCGTCTCTGGCGATGTTGCGGCCGCCGTCCAGGAAGTCTTTGGCCCCGCCGATTTCGCAGAACCCGAGCGCCTCGATCCACGACAGGCAGTTGATGGTGAACCCGTCGTATAGCTCGGCGACATCGACATCGTGGGGCCGTAACGATGTTCGGCTCCACATGTGTGCGGCTTGGCCCAGTGACTGCGGCTCATGCGTCAGCGTGCTCTGATCCCAGTCGAGCCGCTCGATGATCTGGGTACCCACGGCCTCCACCAACACCGCCGGCTTGGCCATGTCGCGCGCGACATCGAGGTGGGACACGATCACCGCGACCGCGCCGTCGCACGGCACGTCACAGTCGTAGAGCCCGAACGGGGTGGTGATCATCCGCGCCTCGAGGTATTCCTCCATCGTCAGGGGCTTGCGGTAAATCGCCGTCGGGTTCAGCGCGGCGTTGGCCCGCTGGTTCAGCGCGATCCAGCCGAGCGTTTCTCTGGTCGTGCCGTACCGGTGGAAGTGCCTTTGCGCATTCTGCGCCAACGTGTGGGCAGCCGACACCGCGCCGAACGGGAAGTACCAGCTGTCGGTGCGCATCATCGGCGCGATCTTGCCCTGCTTCATCAGTTCGCCATGGGTCGCTTCCCACAGCGTGCGGAAGCAGAGCACGTGACGGGCGAGTCCAGTGGCGACCGCCAACATCGCGGCGATGACGGATCCGCCGGGCCCGAACGTTTCGATACCGCCGTTGTGCCACGTCGGCCTGATGCCGAGCGCCGACTCGAGGGCGGTCACGCCCCCCTCGCTGAATGGCCCGAAACCTCCGCCGCCGGGGTAGGTGGACAGGCCGTCGATGTCGTCGAACGTCAGGCCGGCGTCGGCGATCGCCCGTTCGCACGCCTCCACGGTCAGCGACAGTGGTGGCCGCATCAGGCGGCGACCGATTTCGGACATGCCGATGCCCGTCAGGGCGACCTTATCCTCGAACTTGTCCTGGGTGAGCATCGGGCGCACGTGTTCAGCGAACTGCTCCGGCGCGATCTCATCGACGGCCTGAGGCGCCTCGCCCTGCTCAGAAGTCTTCTCGCTGTTCGCGTCCGCGCCGGCCGGCCTGAACAGCGGCAGATAGATGTCGCCGTGCTGTTCGAAGGCGACCTCGACGACCTGGCCAATCTCAAGGTGCTCGGGATCGCCTTCGATGATGTTAGTGGTCAGCCGCACGCGGGGATCTTCGACGATCGCGACCTGCGCAACCACGTACGGGGCGGGCAGCCCGGGAAGGCTGAATCGATGATTGACGGTGAAGCCGGACAGCGTCGCACGGCCCGACACCGCACGCACTCCCATCTCATGTGAACGGCAGTACCGGCAGATGGGCTGCGGTGGGTGGATGAGTGCGTCGCAGCTCTTGCACTCTTGGAATCGCAACGTGCCGTCGGCGCCAGAACGCCAGAAGAACTCGGTCTCGTCGGTGACCGGCGGCAGTGGGCGGCCCGCCGTATCTGCCGGGCCTTCTGTCACATCACGTCCTGACGGTTAACGGGTCGCCCTGCTATACGGCGTTGAGCAGTGATGAGAATCACGTTACCAGTGTGCGGGATCGTGAATCTAGCGGCTGGCGGAGGATTTTTCATACTATCGGTCTTGTTAGTTGACGGCGGCGAAGTTCACCGTCGCCGTGGCGGCCATTTCGCCATCGTTACCTCGGAAAATGTCCACCTGAACGACCACGGATCGCTTGCCGGTTCGCAGGATTCGCGCGATGGCGCGGGCCGGGCCGATCTTGATCGGGCGCAGGTAGCGGATGAACAGGTCCGTCGTGGCGATGCCGTTGCCGAAGGTTGTGACGCGCGCCGCCAACTGGCCGGCGGTGACGTCCGCCATCGTCGCGATGAGCCCGCCCTGCAACCCGCCGGCGGTGTTGGTGACCCGTTCGTCGACCGGCATCTCCATGATCACCGTGCCGTCGGACGTCGGGACCTCGCACAGGCCGATCTGGTCGAACAACTCCCGCAGCGACCGGGGTGCCGTCATGAATTCTCTTCCGTAAACGCCGCGTGGCGGTCAGTCTCCGACTGTTGCATGACCATTCTCCAGTCGCATCATGCTCCGGGATTCCGGCAGGTTAACCAATATCGGCACGCCGGTTCTCCTTAAGGTAGGCGGAGCTGCGGGTCACGAACCAAGTCGCCAACGGGCGCACGAGACGGATGACTGGCACAAGCATGCCGAAGTCTTTTTTCATATCTTGCAGTTGCTCGTTGAGTCCTCGTTTCTGGTACTGCAGGAGGCGCTGGCTCTCCTCGGTGTCCACCCAATCACCGAAGAAGCGAGGAGGCTTCGTTCGGACGAAGGCCTCAATCGGAATGGGGCCGATTCCGATCGCCCTCATCAGTGCGTTGGTGAAGTCGTAATAGGTCATGCGGCAGTTTGCGCCGCCGGCTATGTTGAGCGTCTTTCCGATCGACTCCTCACAGGGCACGGTGCGAGCGAATGCCGTCCCGGCATCGTAAGGATGGAGGAACTCGAACCGCGCGTCGGGGCTGAACTCGAACATTATGCTGGGATCCTGCGCCTGCAAGTGAATTGGCGTGACAGCCGCAAGCCGCAGGATGCTCCACCGCAGCTGCGATCGCCGGATCGCTTGCTCGCACGCTACCTTTTGGCGCCCGTACTCGTCGGTCGGAGAGACGGGTGTGTCGACAGTCAGCGGCGGCTCGCGATCCTGGACGTCGCCGAACACGCCCTGGGACGACGCGAAGACCAGCCGTTTGGCTGTGGGCGAGGCCTCCATCTGCGCGATCAGGCTGCGCGTGGCATCGAGATTGACCCTCCGTGCGAGATCGGGCGCCCGTTCTGAGTAAGGCGGAATGATGGCCGCCAGATGGATCACGGCGTCCACGCCCTCGAGCGCGTGTCGCAGCGATTCCGGACCGGTGATGTCGCCCCATATGAACCGCACTCGTCTGTCGAACCCGGATGCGAGGTGGCGCGCTCTACGGGAGTCGAGGTCGAAGGCGACGACGTCGTGGCCTTCGACGAGCAACGCCTCCAGGCTGGAAAAGCCGATGTTGCCCATCGCACCTGTCAACAACACCTTCATGTCTCATCCTCGCAGTGGTTTCGGTGCGGCTAGTTCCCGGAGGGAAGACAAAAACAACTCATCCATCTGCGGGCTCAAGTCGGCCAGGGTCGCGGCGCTGGCGTGGCCGGCGGAGCCGAAGACGCGTTCGAGCGCATCGGTGGCAGTGGCGGCGCCGATGGAAAGGCACAGGCAGGCAACGCCGTCCGCGCGAAGCTCTTCAAGGGCCTTTGAGGCGTCGGCTTCGGCATAACGGCCCTCGTAGCCGTCGTCATAGGGAAAACCGTCCGAAAGGACGACCAGCAGCCGATTTGGTGTGCCGGCCTCTGTCTTGAGAATCTCGCCTGCACCACGGATGCCGGCGCCGAGGCGCGTGTAGCTCGACGGTTGGAGTTGGTTGAGCCGGGCTCGGCCAACGGCGCCGAAACGTTGGCCGAACGTTTTGATCGCCGGCAGATGGACAGCGTGTCGGCCGTGCGACCGAAACGCATAGACGGCGACGCGGTCGCCAAGCTCTTCTAGCGTGACGGCTAGCGTGGCCGCCGCCCGTCGCTGGTGGTCGTGCACGGCGAGGCCGTCCGGATCGGTATCGGTGGCGGATCCGGAGGCATCGAGCAAGATGAGCACACCGAGATTGCGGGCAAGTTTGCGGCGCTCCAGGTAGACGTGTTCGGGTGGTGAGTAGCCGCAACGCAGATCGATGAACAGATCGATGAGGGCCTCGATGTCGAGTTCGTCCCCATCGGCACGGCCGCGCAGAACCTTGGGACCGAGGCCGATGCGAGACAACCGGCGCCGCAGCACGTCATCATGCGGAATACCGGCCGAGGAGATATCCGCGGCGGCCGTCAGCGGAAAGTCTATGACCCGGCACCACTGCGGCCGATACCGGTTGTTGTATACGTCCCACTCCGGATAGAGGGCGCCCCCTACGCCGAAGGCAGCGCCGGGGTTGCCGTCATCGCTGAAACGGATCCTGGTGGGCAGAGGCCGGGCATTTGCCCCCACCTCGTGCGCCCGGCGAACAGAGCGGACCCGCATCTCCGCGCCGGCCGCGCCGTCCCCTGGGGAGCGCGAGTTGCCGAGCAGCTTCCGGAGGTAGTCCGAGACAGCCCGTGACGTGAAGAGCGGATTGTTAAAGAGTTTGAGTATTTTGCTTTCTCCGGACTGCTCCCCACCACCGTCGTCGTCAGCCTCGGGCAGGTCGATAGGGTCGAATTCCAAGCGCAGTTCTTTGTCGGTGGCCTGCGCGCCCGGCGCCGCAGAAGCCGCCAGCAGTCGGGAGGGCCTGATGACACCGAACCAGTCCGGTGGGTCGACGATCTTCCCTCGACCCCTGGCCATCTCGAGTGACTCGTCGGAGGTCGCCGTGCTCGGTACCTCATCCGGGCGAAGCGTGGCTGCGAGTGGAAGTCGTCTGGCAAGGTCGACAAGCACTCGGCGACCTTCGATCGCCAGGTAGCGGCGCGCTGTTGAGGGACGCGCCCGCAGAGACTTCACCAGTCGCTGATCCAGGCTTCCGGCGCCGAGCAGAGCGCTCTGGATCAGCATCTCGCGGCGCTGCTCCGCGACAGAACGCCCTGCCGAGACGAAGATGACCTGGCCGTTGGTGTGAGCAGCTTCGCCGGCCGCTGCCTCCGCGACATCGACGGACCGCCGGGCGACAAGGGTGGCGAGGAGTCGAAACCGCTCAGGGCTGTCCGGATCAGAAGCTGTCACGTTGGGGGCAGGACCGCGTCGACGAGTTCGCCGAGCGCGCGCACGACATCCCGATCGTCGGAGAGAACCTGGACGATGGCCGACTGGACAGCACTGCGCAGGCTGAGGCCTTCAGCGACGAGGCCGCCGGCGAGGATCAACATTCGGGTGGAGGACACTTCGCGCAGCGGTGAGCCATCCAGGTTTCGGATGGCGTTACCGAGCTTGACGAGAGCGCGCGCAGTCTCGGCATCGATGCCGGCTTCGTGGGCAACCACCTCCGTCTCGGTATCGACGGGTGGGAAGTCGAGCTCGATGGCGACGAAACGCTGACGGGTCGACTCCTTGAGGTTCTTCAGGACGCTCTGGTAGCCGGGATTGTAGGAAATCACTAGCTGAAACCCGGGCGCCGCCGCCAATGTCGTGCCGAGCCGATCGATCGGAAGCTCACGGCGGTGATCGGCGAGCGGATGGATGACCACGGTGGTGTCCTGGCGTGCCTCCACCACCTCGTCCAGATAGAAGATGGCGCCCTCGCGCACGGCCCGAGTCAAGGGCCCGTCCACCCAGACCGTTTCTCCGCCTTTGAGCAGGAATCGACCCACCAGATCCGCCGACGTCATGTCTTCATGACCCGCAACGGTAATGAGATCGCGACCGAGCTGGTGGGCCATGACCTCCACGAAGCGAGTCTTTCCACATCCCGTGGGACCCTTCAACAGCACTGGCAGACCGCGGCCTGCCGCCGCGCGAAAGACCTCCACCTCTTCGCCAACCGCCCTGTAGAACGGCGCGTCCGAACCATTGCGAACCGCGGTGGGGTGACTATTGGTCAACACCTCAATTCCCTCGTTCGAAGGGGACGATCTTCGGAAGCTCTACGCCCTTTGGAAGAACAAGCTGGCCATCGCGATTGATGTAGCCGGACCCCTTGCGATACATCGGTAGAGCAGGATCAGGGCAGAGCCGGTCGGTTCCGTCACCGCAGATGCCCATCATGAAGTACGAGCGTTTCAGGAGGTCCTGAGGCCAGGGCTCGGCGTGCATCGCAAACCACTGCACGGGAAGGTTGTAGAACACGAAGAACAACGCGCTGCACGCGGCGAAGATCGCCAGGAACCGCGTGAGTTGCTGCTTGACGAACCCGCCTTGGACGCGTTCCAGGCCTCGTTCAACCAATGTCCGGCCACGATCGTCGGTGAAGTAGCGCAAACAGCACAGACCCGCCTGGACACCTCCCCACATCAGCCCTTCGTAGACTGGCCATTGGTAATACGTGCCGGCGTTGATCGACAGAGATTTGATTGCACCGGGGTACGTGAAAAGCCCCATCGGCATCAGGAACAAGCCCTCGATGAAGAAATCGAAGAAGAACCCCCAGACGGCCACGACGCCGATCAGACGAAGGTTGCTGGTGTTCGGCCATCGCGCCTTGACTTTGCGCATGACCCAGCAGCCAAGAATCGTGCACAGCAGAACTCCGAACGAGTAACCCGGCGCATTCATCAGCAGTGGTTCCGCCATCATGCGGCCCGGTTCCCCGTAGGACTGCCAACCCGGAATGTCCTGTACCCACGAGCCCCGGTTCCACATCCAGGTGTTGTATGTGCTCCAGGTGTTGAAGTAGTTCAGGAACGGGTCCTGGAAAAACAGCAGGCCGCAGGCTACCAAAAGCATGCCGTCAAGCGTGATTCGCCGCTCCCGCCGCCAGGGCCTGACGATGAAGTAATAAAGGCTGACCGGCAGGCCGACCACGATGACGGTCGTCCACGTAATGAGGATCGCCTTCATCAGCGTCGGCGGATCGCTCACCCCTGCGGGCACCCGCTCGAAATTGGGCCCGGTAATCCAACGGATCCACACGTACAACTGGAAAATCAGGATCGCGCCGCCGATGATGGCCCAGATCCGTACGGGCTTGACCGTCGGCTGAACCTGGGCACCGAGCGAGGCCGCTCCGCCGAGCGGCTCGGTGACAGACGGCGCGTCCTTCTTATCCGACAGTCCGCTGCTCATACACGGCCTCCTTCTGGATCGTTGTAGTACAGCGCTGGCGCATCCGCTTGACCAGGGGATACGGATCGGCGGTGAGCTCATCGTCGTAGGGATCGTCGTAGCCGTCTTTCATCGGCGGGGCAGTCATCAATTGCCCCTCCTCCGGTAGCCGAGCCTCCGCGAATATACCAACCGGTATCTAAAGGGGGAAGTAGGTTCTTAGATTCCATGGCACAATCGTTCGCATGGTTGAGCGTTGGACGCGGGAGCGACGCCTCGAGCACACCCGTTCGCTCCTCCTAGATGCCGCGGAAGAGGTGTTCGGCGAAAAGGGTTTTGCCCCAGCAGCTCTCGATGACATCGCACATGCGGCGGGTTACACGAAAGGTGCCATTTACAAGCACTTCGCCACGAAGGAAGAACTCTTCTTGGCAGTGAGCGACCGGTACTGGCGTCGCTATTTCGACACTTTCGCCGAGGTGATGTCGACGGCTACCCAGATCGGGGCGCGCGAGCTCGACGAGATCGCCGAGCGTTGGCGCCAGCTGAGCCGTGACCGCGGTGCGGAGCACGCCGCACTGGGACACGAGTTCACCCTCTATTTGCTTCGAAACCCCGACGCGCGGGACCGGGTGGCCGCCAAGAGAGCAGAAGTCGTCGAGGCGCTGGGGAAGTTCATCGTCGAGGGCGTCGACCGGCTCGGCGGAGCCCTGTTGATCCCTCCATTGACGTTTGCCCACATACTCGTCGCCACCACCGACTCAGTCGTGCTGGGCAGTCAACTCGATGATGTCGATCTCTACAGGCCGGTCGTGGAGATGTACGTGTCGGTAATCAAACTGCCCTGACTCATTATCAAGTACTTGTGATTGGACCGCTGAGCAGCTACCGTCAGCGCAGCAAGGTCCCGTCCGGCGCAAGAACATCGGTGGCTGACGCCGACCGCTCGGATCCAGCGCACGCTCGGGATAGGCGCTCGCCGCCGTGAGCCGATCGACAGGAGAAGGCATGTCTCGGTTTCCCAAGCCGCCAGAAGGCAGTTGGACGCAGCACTATCCCGCGCTCGGGACCGATCCCGTCTCGTATGAAGATTCCATCTCGCCGGAGTTCTATGAGCTCGAGCGCCAAGCCATCTTCAAACGCGCCTGGCTCAACGTCGGTCGCGTAGAACTGCTTCCGCGCAAGGGCAGTTACTTCACCAAAGAACTGAAGGCCGCCAATACGTCGATCATCGTCGTTCGGACGGGGAACGGAGAAGTGAAGGCTTTCCACAACATCTGCCGCCACCGTGGCAACAAGCTGGTGTGGAACGACATGCCGCTGGAGGAGACGAGCGGGTCGTGTCGCCAATTCACCTGCAAGTACCACGCGTGGCGGTACGACCTGGACGGCAACCTCACGTTCGTGCAACAGGAGGGTGAGTTCTTCGACCTCGATAAGAGCCGCTATGGGCTGGTAGCGGTGCACTGCCACGTGTGGGAGGGCTTCATCTTCGTCAACTTCGCTACCCGACCCGAGCAGTCGCTCCGAGATTTCCTGGGTCCGATGGTGACCGGACTCGAGGGATACCCGTTCGGCACCTTGACGTCGCGCTGGTACTACCGCTCAGAGGTGAGGGCGAACTGGAAGCTCTACATGGACGCGTTCCAGGAGTTCTATCACGCACCTGTGCTGCATGCCAACCAGTCGCCGACGGCCTACTCGGCCGCGGCTGCGCAAGCGGGTTTCGAGGCGCCGCACTATCGGATCGACGGTCCGCACCGTCTGGTGAGCACGTCGGGGATTCGCGCATGGGAGATGGACTCCGAGATGCGCAAGCCGATGGAGGACATCTGCCAAAGTGGTTTGTTTGGGCCTTGGGATAAACCGGATCTCGGCCCGATGCCAGAGGGTCTGAACCCGGCCCGTTGCGATCCGTGGGGCCTGGACTCCTTCCAGTTGTTTCCGAACTTCGTCATCCTCATTTGGGGGCAGGGCTGGTACCTCACGTACCACTACTGGCCGACGTCGTACAACAGCCACATCTTCGAGGGCACACTGTATTTCCCGCCACCTCGGAGGCCCAGGGACCGCATCGCGCAGGAGCTCGCGGCGGTGTCGTTCAAGGAGTATGGCCTGCAGGACGCCAATACGCTCGAGGCCACTCAGACGATGGTCGAGTCAAGGGCTGTTGAGAAATTCCTACTCAACGACCAAGAGGTGCTGATCCGGCACTTCCATAAGGAGACAGCGGCGTGGGTGGATTCCTATCAGCGCGCGACCGCAGGGGTATGACGAGATGACCGCGCAGTTGCCGCCCGAGTTCGCCGATCTGGAATTGTTTTCCGACTGGTGTCTGCCCACCGAAGCGGAGCGCTATCACAAGCGGTTGAGCAGTTCGATGCATGAGATGCAGGCGTTCTACGACGCGATCACCCCCCGGGCCGAGGAAGCGATTACCTACTGCGACAAGTTCTCTCTTGAGGACACGCCCGACGATGTCCTGAATCTGATGCACCTGCTCTACTCGATGATTATGGTGTCCTTCCCGGTCGAATGCTGGAAGCAACCGCGCGTTCCCGATTCAGGCAGCGCCGCCCTCCACTGCGTGGCTGAACCGTTCCCGTGACCACAACTGTGCTGCGGGCTGACCGCTGGGTCGACATCGATGCCGGCGAAGTGCGCTCACCGGCAGTCGTCGTGGTGGAAGGTGAGCGCATCGCCGCAGTGAATCCAACTGAGCCGGTGGCGGATTCGGCTACCGACATTGACCTCGGTGACGTCACGCTGCTTCCCGGTCTGATGGACATGGAACTCAACCTGCTGATTGGTGGGCCTGGCGGACCCGAAGGCCTACCCCACCCGATGCACGGGGTGCAGGACGATCCTGCCTATCGGACACTGCGCGGCGCGGTGAACGCACGGACCACTCTTGCCGCGGGATTTACCACGGTGCGAAACCTCGGACTGATGGTCAAGACCGGTGGCTACCTACTCGACGTCGCGCTGCAGCGCGCGATCGACCAAGGCTGGCACGTGGGGCCGAGGATCTGGCCTGCTGGGCATGCGGTCACGCCCTATGGCGGGCACCTCGACCCCACAGTGTTTCAACGGCTGGCGCCGGGCATCATGCCGCTTTCTGTCGCGGAAGGTATCGCCAACGGCGTGCCGGACGTGCGGGCCTGTGTGCGCTACCAGATTCGACACGGCGCGAAGTTGATCAAGGTGTCGGCATCCGGCGGCGTCATGTCGCACAGCACGTCGCCGGGTTCGCAGCAGTACTCCGACGAGGAGTTCGCCGCCATCACCGACGAGGCGCATCGAGCGGGCGTTCGGGTAGCGGCGCACGCGATCGGTGACGGCGCGATCCGCGCCTGCATCGCTGCGGGCATCGACTGCATCGAACACGGGTTCTTGGCGTCCGACGACACTATTCAGATGATGGTGGATCATGGCACCTTCCTGGTGTCGACGACCAGCCTGACCGATGCGATGGCCGTCGAACGGGCGGCGCCGGAGTTGCGCAAGAAGGCGGCGGAAGTGTTTCCGCGCGCAAAGGCGATGCTGCCCAAGGCCATTGCCGCCGGAGTCCGAATTGCCTGCGGGACCGATGCGCCCGCGATTCCGCACGGACAGAACGCGAGGGAGCTGTGCGCGTTGGTCGATCGTGGCATGACGCCGATGCAGGCGTTGCGGGCCGCAACGGTCACCAGCGCCGAACTGATCGACGCCGACCACGAGTTGGGGCGGCTTTCCCCCGGCTATTTCGCCGACATTGTTGCGGTACCGGGCGATCCGTCCCGCGACATCACCACGACCTTCGACGTTCGGTTCGTCATGAAGAACGGTGAGGTGTACGCGAAGGATCGCCATGGCTGACGCAGGCAAGCGCCATGCGGAGGCGATCGAACTGACTGACAATCTCCTGTGGCTGCTCAAGCAGGCGTTCCGGTTCTCGTTGAGCACCGTGAACGAGGCCGTCAGCAGCTACGGCGTTACCACTGCCCAGATCGGGTTGATGCGTCAACTCGCGAACGAACCCGGTCTCTCCGGTGCCGAATTGGCCCGCCGACTGTTGATCAGCCCGCAGGGAGTGCAGCTGGCACTGACCTCCCTGGAGCGACGAGGACTCGTGGAGCGCAAGCAAGACCCCCAACACGGGCGCATCCTTCGCGCCTATCTCTCCGAGCAAGGTCGGGCGGTTACCTCGGGGGTCGTGGCCGAAGCCATCGCAGCGCACGAGAAGGTTTTCGGGGTGCTCACCGGTAACGAGCGCCGACTGCTGAACGACCTTCTGGCCCGGGTCGTGGAGCAAGGCACCGGACATCCAGTTTTCGCAGACCACACCGATCCGCGACCCGAAGAATCAAGTACTTGATGTTATCACAAGTACTTGATAATATTGTGTCGATGACCGGGGTCGACGTCACCGAACAAGTCACGGTCGAACTCGATCGACGTACCATCGTGGCGCGGTACCAGCCTGGAAACACATTGCTTCAGACGGCGCGGCTTGCCGGGTTGAGTCCACCGTATTCATGCGAAACTGGTTCCTGCGCAACGTGTATGGCCCGACTCGTCGAAGGCAGCGCACGGATGCTCAACAACGAAGCGCTGACCGACGACGAGGTGGCCGAGGGATGGGTCTTGACGTGTCAGTCCTTACCGACCAGTCCATCGGTACGGGTGGTCTACGAGTAGGGAGTGCCAATGGCTGGGGTAGCGGTCGTGACCGGGGGCGCGTCGGGAATGGGCGAGGCGATCTGCTATGAACTTGGGCGCCGTGGCCACAAGGTGGCCGTGCTCGATCTCAACGCGCCAGATGCCGAGCGGGTTGCAGACGATTTGCGTGCTAACGGCGTTACGGCGCTGGCGCTTCCTACCGACGTGACCGACCGCCCCGCTGTCGAAGATGCGTTCGGCAAAGTGCGCGGCGAGCTTGGTCCCGTCGAAGTATTGGTCACCAGCGCCGGCATCGTCGACTTCACGGCATTCACCGACATCACGCCAGCGGCATGGGCGCGGATGATCGACGTGAACCTGACCGGGACGTTCCATTGCTGTCAGGTGGCCATACCCGACATGGTGGCCGCGGGGTGGGGCCGCATCGTGATGATCTCGTCGTCGAGCGCACAGCGAGGGTCTCCGTCGATGGCCCACTACGCCGCGTCCAAGGGTGCGCTGATGTCGCTGACCAAGTCGTTGGCTCGCGAGTACGCCGCGGCGGGTATCACCGTCAACAATGTCCCACCATCCGGAATCGAAACCCCGATGCAGCATCAGTCGCAAGCTGCCGGGAACCTGCCCTCGAACGAGCAGATGGCACAAAGTATCCCGGTTGGACACCTCGGCACCGGCGACGACATTGCGGCCGCGGTCGGATTCTTATGTTCGCCCGAGGCGGGCTTTATCACCGGGCAAGTCCTCGGTGTCAACGGTGGGTCAGTGATGTGAAGGGAGGTCAGGATGGTGCGGTGGCCTAAGCCGGCAGAGGGAAGTTGGACCGAGCACTACCCGGATCTGGGCACCGGTCCGATCTCGTTCCGGGATTCCACCTCTGAAGAGTTCTACGAACTCGAGCGAGAAGCGATCTTCAAACGCGCATGGCTCAATGTCGGCCGCGTCGAAGAAGTGCCACGCATCGGCAGTTACTTCACCAAGGAGATCTACGCCGCTCGGTCATCAGTGATTGTGGTCAAGGACAAGGACGACCGAGTGCGCGCCTTCTACAACGTGTGCCGGCACCGCGGAAACAAGTTGGTATGGAATGACTTTCCCAACGAGGAGACCAGAGGAACCTGCCGACAGTTCACCTGTAAGTACCATGGCTGGCGATACGCTGTTAACGGTACGCTGACGTTCGTCCAACAGGAGTCCGAGTTTTTCGACGTCGACAAGCGCGATTACGGTCTTCGCCCCGTCGCGTGTGACGTGTGGAACGGATTTATCTTCATCAACTTCGACCCTCAGCCCCGCCAGACACTGCGTGAGTTTCTCGGCCCGATGATCACCGGCCTCGACGACTACCCCTTCGAGTTGCTTACCGAACGTTACGACTTCGTCGCCGACAACAACAGCAACTGGAAGATCTTCGCCGACGCGTTCCAGGAGTACTACCACGTCCCGTCGCTGCATCCGCAGCAAGTGCCGGCCGAGGTACGCGACCCGAACGCGGGATTCGAATGCGCGCACTTCCAGATTGACGGACCGCACCGCCTGGTGTCGACTGCGGGCACCAGGCGCTGGTTGTTGGCACCTGAATACATGTATCCGATCGAACGAGCAACGCGCAGTGGACTTGTCGGTCCCTGGCGCACGCCGGACATCGGAGAGTTGCCCGCCGGACTGAATCCCGGACGCATCGAGCCGTGGGGAATCAGCAACTTCCAGATTTTCCCGAACCTGGAGATCCTGATCTACGGCGGTTGGTATCTGCTCTACCGATACTGGCCGATTTCGCATAACACCCACCGCTTCGAGGCTTACACCGCGTTCCAGCCGGCCCGGACTGTGCGGGAGCGCGTAGAACATGAGGTGGCCGCGGTGGTGCTAAAGGAATTCGCGCTGCAGGACGCTGGGATGCTCGGCGGCACCCAGGCTGCTCTGGAAACCGGTGTTGTCGACGAGTTTCCGCTCAACGATCAGGAGGTCTTGGTGCGCCATCTGCACAAGGTCGTCGTCGGCTGGGTCGACGAGTATCAGCGCGAACGCGATCTGGTGAGAGCGTGAACATGGCTGATATCAAGCTGCCCAGCTCGTTCGCAGAGTTGGAGCCCTACGCCGAAACCTGGTGTCTGGCGACCGAGGACGAACGGTGGACTCAGCGGATGTCCAGCAATATGGCGGAGATGCAGCAGTTCTATGACGCGTTCTTTCCGCGGGTGGAGGAGGCGATCGACTATTGCGATAAGTTTTCGCTCGACGACATGCCCGACGATGTGGTGAACCTGCTGCACCTCATCTATTCCTTGGTGATGGTCGCCATGGCGGTGGAGGTCTTCAAGCAACCCAAGCCCACGGACTCGGCTGACGCCGTCCTCACCAGGATCAGCGAGCCGGTGCCATGATGCTCGCGATCAACAAGCTCACAGCGTCGGTCGGTGCCGAAGTCGTTGGGCTCGAACTGGATCGGCTGGCCGACGACGACATCCTCGGTCGCACGGTGCTGGACGCGTTGGAGGACAATGGCGTGCTTGTCTTCCGAGGGCTGAACCTGAGCCCCGAGGCGCAAGTCGCCTTCTGCAGCGGGCTCGGTGACGTTGACCATTCCTCGGACGGCCACCATCTCGTTTCAGGCATCTACCCGATTACGCTTGATGTGTCGAAGAACTCGTCGGCTGCATACCTGCGCGCCACCTTCGACTGGCACATCGACGGTTGCACGCCGATTGCCAACGAACCCCCCCAGAAGGCCACGGTTCTTTCTGCAATTCAGGTTGCCAAACGTGGCGGTGAGACGGAATTCGCCAGCACCTACGCAGCCTACGAACGTCTCAGCGACGACGAAAAGAAGCGCTGCGAATCGTTGCGGGTCGTCCATTCTCTTGAGGCCTCGCAACGGCGGGTAACTCCCGATCCCAGCCCAGAGCAACTCCAGCAATGGCGGTCTCGTCGAACCCACGAGCATCCGTTGGTGTGGACTCACGGCACCGGTCGTAAATCACTGGTACTAGGCGCGTCTGCGGACTACATCGTCGGAATGGACCTCGAAGAGGGCCGTGCATTACTAACGGATCTCCTTGACGGTGCCACGGTGCCCGAGAGGGTTTACGGCCACAGCTGGGCGATCGGCGACACCGTGATTTGGGACAACCGGGGCGTGCTGCACCGTGCCGCGCCGTACGATCGTGACTCGCCACGGGAGATGCTGCGTACTACCGTGTTAGGCGACGAACCCATCCAATGAACCGAGGAAATCCCGGGTTCTCTTCATCGACGATGCCCGCGCGGTGGGGTCGCCCCCTAACGGAATGATCCTGGCCGCGAGGTCGGTGACGCCCGCGTCGCGGTAGCGGCGCAAACGAGCGAGAATCGCTGTCTCGTCACCGGCGGCCATGGTATCGCCGACATCGTCGCTGTCGCCGTGCTCGAGCAGCCGCACATAGTTCGGAGAGACTTGCGCGTGCCCCAGCACCTCATTGGCATGGCCGCGCGCGTCGTCGACGTCGGCTTTCGAGCACAGCGCGACCGGAATGCATGCAACGATGCGTGGCGCCGGCCGTCCCGTCTGTGCCGCGGCCGCGGTGATTCGCGGGGCGACATGGTGTTCGACCGCGCGTTCGTCGGCCATCCACAGAATCGTGCCGTCGCCGAGTTCGCCTGCGATGCGCAGCATCACGGGTCCGAGCGCGGCCAGCAGGATCGGCATCGCAGTCGCGTCGGTGACGTCCATCGGGCTGTGCACGCGAAAGCTGCTGTTCTCCACATCGACCGGCCCCGGCTGCGCGAACGCCGCGTGGAGCACTTCGAGGTAATCGCGCACCAACCTCACGGGGCGGTCGTAGCTCAGACCTAGCTGATCGTTGACGATCCAATGATGTGACGGGCCGAGGCCTAGCCTGAATCGTCCGTCGCACGCCACCTGGGTCGTCATTGCTTGCTGCGCCATCGGGATCGGATGGCGAGTCTGAATCGGCACGACGGCGGTGCCCAGTTCGATACGGGTCGTGGCCTGACCGAGCAGTGCGACGGCGGTCATCGCATCGAGGTAGCCGGGAATCTGCGGTATCCAGAGGGACACGAACCCCGTATCTTCGGCGGCCCGTCCGTCGGCGATCAACCCGGCCAGCCGCTCCTTGCGCGGACGCTCCTTGTCGGAGCCGACCATCAGACCCAGGCGCATAAGGTCAAGCCATCACGGAACATAGCGGTCCCATTCGTACGGCACCACGAGGTGAAACGGCGCGGCGAACAGCGGTTCGACATCGGTTTCCGTCCAACGCGTTTCCAGGGTGGGCCGCAGCCGTTCGGCTGCGGCGACGGGGTCGTCGTCCAGGAAGCAGTATGTGATGCGCTGGCCCGCCGTTGCGCTGGCGAGACTCTTGTCGACACCGCGCGATGTGGCGCACCAGACGCCGGCGACGCCCTCGACGCCTAACAGATCGGTCGAAGACGCTTCGCCTCTTTCCAAGAGCAGGCACACCCCGCGTGCCGGCCACCACGGCAGGACGTCAGCTCCGACCTTGATCCGCTCCGCCGCGGCCTTGCTGGCCACGTCATAGACGCCGCGCTGGACCGGCGGCAGCAGGTCCACCTTGCGGCCGGCGTCACCCAGTTCATCGGACAACTCGTTGAATCCTTTGAGACCGCCGACGTCGGTGAAGAAGTACGTCATCACGTGGTCGATCGCGTCGAAACGGTCCTCGCCGACCGCCCTGGCTGCCCGGCACGCCGGTGTCGACACCAGGCGCAGCGACGCGCGCACGGCGGACAGGCGGTGCTGTTCGGGGCGGTGATCGACGGTGTGCCAGCGCAAGTAATCGGCGTCGTCTCCATCGGGGTGCCGCGTCGCCATCGACACGAACAGCGTGCCGATGTCGCCGCGGCCGGTGGCGAGGACTCCGGGCACCTGATCTGAGGGTGTGCCGTGCAGAACCATCAGCGGGGTCCGTCCGCGGCGTCTGAATCATGTTCAGTCAGACCGAGTTCAGGATGACGGGCCTCGATCATCCACCGAAAGCCGTCGCGCCAGTGCACGGTGGTGCGACCGAGAACCTCATGCATGTAGGTGACATCAGGCCATAGCGGCGTGTGCGCGTCGGGTGTGTACTCGAAGATCGGCTCGACACCGACCAGCTCACCCATGTAGGTGCAATAGTCCTCGACGCTGACGGTCTCGCTGCCGGCCCAGTTCACGACGATCGGAGGCACCGATGCGACCTCCATCGCGCGGATGCCGAGCCGGACGTAGTCGTCTTCGTAGATCGGGTTGTAGTTGTTCGGCGCGTCGGGATGAAGCCGGATCGGCGTGTGCGCCAACATCATCTCAAGTCGGTCGGCCGGTGCGCCGCCCCGCGGTCCGTACGTCGAACAGATCCGGATGATCGTGAGCGGTACCTGGAAGTGCTGGCCGACCCAGGTGCAGACAGCCTCCGCGGCGACCTTGGAGAAGCTGTAATTCGCGCGCAGCGGCACACCGGGTGCGTCTGACTCCTTCAACGGCCGCCGCCCGTGGTAACCGTACACCGATCCAGTCGAGCAGAACACGAATCCCTTGGCGGCGCGGCAGTGATAGAGCAGTTCACCCGAGTTGTGCGCGTTCGTCGCGACGCACTGTTGCCAGTCGTGGTTGCCGACGTCGACTGCGGCGTGGAACACGTGGGAGAAATCGTCGGGCAGCATCGACAAGTCGGCTGAGGACAGGTCGACTTGGACGGGCCTGACCCCGGCGGCCACGAGCCTGTCCTTGTCTTCGGAATCGCGCAGCCGGGCCGCGCCCCACACCTCGTTACGCTCAGCCAACGCGCGCGCGATCGGGAATGCGATCTTGCCGGTCGCGCCGGTGATGAGGATTTTCTCTCCGTCGAGCACGACCTATAAAGTACTTGATAAGTTTCGCCACCCGCGGCGAGGAGTGCCATGCGACTGATCCTTGATACCGGCCTGGAGGCTTTCCGGGCGGAGTTCGGCGCGTTCGTCGACGAACACCTGCCGGCTGAGGCCCAGGCGTGGGAGCGGTCGCGGTCGAGTTCGCATGTGCCGCAGTGGGCACGTTGTTGGCAGCGGCTGCAGTTCGAGCACGGGTGGCTCCTGCCCGGTAATCCGCCGGAATTCGGTGGCCGCAGCGCCGACATTCTGCAGCAGTATGTGCACCGCGACGAGCTGGCCCGGCGGCGGATTTATCACTGCTTCAACCCGCAAGGGGTCGGCATCATCGCGGCGTCACTGTTGTCGTTCGGTACCGCCGAACAGAAGCAGAAATGGGCGGTACCGATCCTGCGCGGTGACATGACGGCGTCGTTGGGGATGAGCGAGCCCGGGACAGGCTCGGATTTGGCGGGCCTGAGCACGCGGGCGGTTCTCGATGGTGACGCCTTCGTGGTGAACGGGCAGAAGCTGTGGACCTCCGGGGCTCATGACGCCGACGTGCTGTTGGCGTTCGTACGCACTGATCCCAGCGTCGCACCGCACAAAGGGATCAGCGCGTTGATGATTCGTACTGACAGCCCGGGTGTGACGTGTCGGCCGGTTCCAGCGGTGTACGACCGTCATCACCTGGACTTCAACGAAGTGTTCTTGACCGATGTTCGGGTGCCAGCCGAAAACCTCGTTGGGCCGCTGGACGGAGGCTGGCAGGTGGCCAACGGATCCTTGGGCCACGAGCGCACGCTGATGTGGATGAACGTCGCAAATCGGTTGAGGGATCTGCTCGATGACTTTCATCCCACCGATGCGCTCGACCGCGACCACTACGCCACGCTGGCAATGGATCATCAGGCGCTGCGGCTGCTCGGCTCTGCGGCACTTGCTCGTGCGGCGGGCGGCGACCGCGATACAGCCGCCGTCTCGGTGCTCAAGTTGCTCGGGTCCGAAGCAGAGCAGAACGCGGCGCGGCATGCGCTTGACGCCGCGGGCCTCGACGGCCTGGTCGACCCGACGATTACCGCGTCGTACAACGCATATGGACTTGACCTCTATACCGCCGGCTGGTTTGCCCGCTACGCTGGAACCTACGCGGGCACTATCGCCGGCGGCACGTCAGAGATCCAACGCAACATCATCGCCCAGCGAATCCTCGGTCTGCCGCGAAGCTGAATTCAGCGGACGAACCACTCGGCCTCGGTGTCTTGACCTTCCGGCTGCGGCTCCTCGGCCGTGTCCCGTTCGGATAGCCTCGCTCCGTCAGGGGGCCGGTACTCGCCGATCTTGAGGATGGCGTGAACGGGGCAGTCCAGGATCGCGCGCATGACGGCATCGTGGTCTTGTTCCGGCACATCGCCGTTACCGACGAGCGACGCATATCCCCAGTCGTCTAGCGAGAAGTACTCCGGCGCGTGCTTAGCACATTGTCCGAACCCGTCGCAGACCGTCCGATCGAGTTTGATCTTCATGCGCCGGCCTCGACCTCGTAGGGGCGCACAGCGCTGAACGCTCCGGCGCCGCAGTCGTCGCAGTCACCGTTCATGTGGCGCGCGACCACTTGCGGGAACTGAACTAGCAGGCTCGCCGCCACGTTCGTGGCGGCGTCGAGTGTGGCACAGGCGCCCCGACCGCGCAGCACCACGGACCAGCGCTCCAATCGGGTCAGGTCGTCCTGCGTCGCCACCCCGTCGCGCATTGCCGTTGTCACCGCGGACATTGCGGCCGTTCCGTTGAAGCACGAGCCACACTGGCCGGCGTTCTCCCGGTCGAAATAGGCCATCACCGACGCTGCGACGGCGACGGGGCAGTCCTGCGTGAGAAGCGATATCGCGCCGCAGCCCAAGCCTGTGCCGAGGTGCCGCATCGTCTCGTGGTCGAGTGTGGCGTGGAGAATCTCGCGGTTGAGCAGGCCCGCAAAGTAGCCGCCCAGCAGCACGCCGCGCAGCTGGTCAGCTGGAACACCGTGCAGCGCAAGAAGTTCGGTGAAGGCTACTCCGTGCGGGACTTCGTAGAGTGCGGGCGGGCGGGCCGCGCCGGTGATCGTCATCAGGAAGGTGCCCGGGGACATCGACGTCCCTTCGGACCGGAAGGCTTCTGCGCCGTGCACGTGCAAATATGGCAGCGCCGCCAGCGTCTCTACGTTGCTCACCAGCGTCGGAAGCCCCTTGACGCCTTCCTGATACGGCCGGGGCGGCTTGTCCGTCGGCTTGGCAGGACCACCGTTGAGCGCGCGCACGGCAGCGGTTTCCTCGCCGGCGACGTACGTGGGGTCGACCGTCATGACGGTAATCGCGAGGTCGTCGAGAATATCGGCGCCGAGCCCCGCCAGCGCGTTTTCCACGGCGTGTGCGGCCTGCGGGTCAGACACGTAGACGTACGCGCGGCGCGCACCCACGATCTGCGATGCCAGCCGCAGCCCGTCCACCACGAGGTGTGGACGACTGCGGAGCAGCCACCTGTCCTTGACCGACGCCGGTTCTCCCTCTTCGCCGTTGGCGACGACGACCGCGCCGTTTCCGCGGCGCGCCGCGTCGCGCACCGAACGCAGTTTCACGGCCATCGGGAATGCGGCTCCGCCGCGGCCGAGCAGACCGGACAGCTCAACCTCCCCGAGTAATCCGTCCGCTCCCGTGAGCGGTCGATAGCCGCCACGCTCGCGGTACGCGGCGAGGGTCTCGACTCCTGGCTCGTCGAGCAGGAGGCGTCGTTCGCAGCCGGGCCAGACGGCGACTGTCAGATTGGTTGCTGTGGGTGTAGTTTTCATGACTGCCAGGCCCGACCCGATAAGCTGGCCCCCATGAGGACCGCGGTGGTTCGCGTCAAGGTGGACTTCGCTGGTGTGCTCGCATCCGGGCAGTTGAGCGACGGCATCAACGCGCTGACGGCGCTCGCCGGCGACGTCGGCGCCGAGGTCGTGGATAACAACCTGGCTGCCATGCCACCCGCGTGGCGCGAAGTCGAATTGCTGATGGTCGGAGACGACTCCAACGAGCTCAAGCAGATCGCAATCGAGCTGTGCGCCAAGGCGTTCGGCACCACACCTGTGGCCGGGGTGTTGACGTACGTCAGCAGGGGGACCGACGACGACGCGCACGGCGTCCTGGCCGGATTCGGCCTGACGGGAGAGATCACCCGCTCCGCGGGGTATGACGGTTGGGACATCGTGCACGTGACGTTGCGCAAATCAGATCTCGAGCGAGTCCCCGAGAGCCGCATCCACACAGCGCTCGAGGCCTCGTTGAACTGCGAGGTACGCATCCGCACGGTCTGACCCGACATTATTAGGCACCCAGGAATTCGAGGATCGCCGGGGCGGCTTGCACCCAGGTGTCAAACATGTTGAAGCGCTTGACCTTGCCCTTCGCCCGCTCCTCACCTGCGCGCTCCCACGCATCCTCTGGCCACGGTGGATCAATCAGTGTGGAGCCCTTGATCAGACAGCTCACTTCCAGAGAAGTCCGCTTGGGGTGGTCAAGATCGTTCTCACCGCCGCGGATGATCAGCGTGGGCACCTTGATCTTGTCGAACATCTCGTCGTCGACACCGGGGATCGTCTGGCCGGGCTTCGATACGAAAGCGTTGAGCCAGCGCAGCATCACCTTGAGAAACTCGTCGGCGTCGAAGTCAAGGAATCGCTGATTATTAGCGGGGTTCTGCTCGATGCACTCGCGCCACTCGGACATCGCCGCGACGGCGTCCATCCCGCGGCCGCGTACGGCGAGAATGTTCGGCACGACGTAGTAGGACCCCAGCACGAATGTGCCGTAGACGCCGCCGACGATGTTCCACACCACCAGCTTGGTCACCAGATCGGGGTAGAGCATCGTTGTCAGCATCGAGTCTCTGGCTCCACCTGAACCGCCGGCGAGTATGCATTCTTCGATGCCGAGTTCCGTCAACAGGCCGTGCAGCGTTTCGGCCCGCATGTGAGACTCGCTTTGCCCGTAAAACTGAACGTCGGACTTCCCGCAGTTCGGGCGGTCCCACAGCAGAACCCGGTAGCCGCCTTTCACGAGGGCTTGGGCCAGGGGGCGCAATCCAGGGATGTCCTTGCTGAATCGGCCGCCCGGCGTCAGGACAATCAGATCGCCTGTTTTGCCGAGGATTTCGTAGACGACGTTGCCGCCGTTCATCTCGATAGTCCGCTCGGTCACGCCATCACCAACACTTCGTTTCCGACGATTCGGACGGGGTAAGTGCGAATGCTCCACTCGGGCTTGACCGCGGTGGTGCCGGTCGCAATTTCGAATCCCCACTGATGCCAAGGGCAATAGATGAATTCGAGATCGCGGACCATCACCGCGTCACCAGGGACGGTCTCGTCGACGATGGTTCTGCCACGGGCACGTCCCGAACACAACGGCCCACCTTCGTGCGGGCAGTAGTTCGCAATCGCATAGAAGTTGCCGTTGACGTTATAGACACCTACGCCGTGACGACCAATGGGAACCAGTTTGTGCGTGCCCGGCGGGATCTCGTCGACGGTGGCAACAACGTGTTCGCGCCCCTGCGCTAGCCGGGGCGGCAAGTTCTCAGCCAACTCAGAACACCCGGGTTTGGCCCTCGAGGGCTGGGATTGTCTCGGGCAGGTGGTACGTCTGAATCCCGTTGCGGAACATGATGTTTTCGCGCGCATGCTCGGGCAGGTGCTTGACCAGCCAGCGTGGATTGTCGAACGTCCAGTGCGGGTAGTCCGAGGAATACAGCAGGATCTTGTCGCACTCCATCCACTCGAACGCGCGGGTCAGCTCAGTCTTGTCCTCGGGGTAGTCCAACGGCTGAGTGGTGAACTTGACGTTGTCCTTGACGTACTCCGACGGTTTGCGCTTGATGTCTACCCACGACTTGCGCGCCTCGTAGATCGCGTCCATCCGCCACATCAGCGGCAAGATCCACGTGAAGGCGTGTTCGACGAACACGATGCGCAGCGTCGGGAACCGGTCGAACACGCCGTCGAAGATCAAGCTCATCACCTGGTTCGCCGCCAGCAGCGAGTACGTGACCATGAAGTCGTGGTTGTAGCTGGGTAAACCCACCGAAGGCATCGGCAGCTCTTCGTACTGACTGCGGGACAGGTGGCAACTCACCGTGATGTCGTGCTTGGTGGCCGCGGCCCACACCGGGTCGTACATCGGATGACCCCACGACGGACGCGGCTCGGCCTTTATCAGGATCTGTCCCATGTAAGGGTGCCCGGCCCAGCGTTCGATTTCGCGTGCGGCCAGCTCCGGCTCCTCGATGGCGGCGCAGATCGACCCACGCCACCGCTCGTGCCAGTTGTTGCGACTGTCGAGCCAGTGATTGGCCTGCCAGTCGTTGAGCGCGCACGACATCGCGTGGTTGGCTCCGGCGAGACGGGCGGGATAGGCGGCGGGCTCCAGGATCGCGATGTCCGATCCCGCCTCCATGATCAGCTGCTTGAACGCCAGATCCGGATCGCTGCCGGCAAACTCGCCGTCGGCGGGAAAGGTGTCGACGCGCATCGCGTAGGCATGCGCGTAGTCGGGAGCGTCGTAGTAAATGCGCTCGCCGACTCTCTGATGCGAGAAGAATTTGCTGCGCCATGGCTCTGGGATGTACGGGGCGAGCTCGCCGCGTCGTGGCGTCGGATGGACGTCGGAATCCACGCATCGGACCGCAACGCGCTCGGCCGCGGGAACCCGCTCCTTGATCTCGGTCACTGTCATCGTGGCCTCCTTTGGAATCTGTACCTCTACTTTGCGACCACGTCGGCCCGAATGTCTATGCCGTAGAGCTGCGCGGCGTTGCGCCAGCACAACTTGTCACGCTGTTCCGGCGTGAAAGCCCGCGGCACCTTCAGCTCACCGTTGTGCCAGTGCGGGTAGCTGGAGCCGAACATCACCATGTCTTCCTTGCCGGTGAAGCCGAACCATTCGCCGGCGAAATCCGTATCGCCGGGGCCGTCGAGGCTGCCCTGGACGAAGTACACGTGGCCGGGCAGGTAATCGCTGGGCATGCGCGGCGCCCACGGCGTCTGTTCCAGGTGTGGCCGACCGAAGCAGTCCATCCGCCAGATGAACGGCGTCAGCAGATCAGCAGCTCCGTCGGCCCAGACGAACTTCAAGTTGGGCATTCTTTCGAATACCCCTTCGGCGATCATGTTCATCACGTGGTACAGGTAATTCAGTGCCATGAACGACAGGTATTGCTCGTAGGTCAGGGTGTTCCCCGACGGCGTTGGCGCGGCGGCGATGCCCGTGCCCACCTCGATGTGAGCGGCCACCGGCAGATTCGCGTCGACCGCGGCTTCCCACAACGGCCAGAACTGAGGCTTGCCGAACAGTTCGCGTGACTGCAGTGGAATGCCGATCTGTACCACGCCGGGATGATTCTTGTACTTGTCGATCTCACGCAGCGCGCCGGCGATGTCATCGGGATTGACCCGGATCGTTCCACGGAATCTTTCGCCGAACTCGTCGTGATCCAACCAGCGCGTTACCAGTATTTCGTTGTGTGCGGCGGCGATTGCGGTGCCTAGGTGCCTGTCCGGCATGATGCCGCGCGTCATCGGATGCAGGATGGCGACGTCGACGCCCCGGTTGCCGAATATCTCGTCGGCCACCACGTTGGGATCGGACGCCGGATAGCCCGATGCCGCGGCGCCCTTTACGTACTCACCACCCGGTGCCTGGTACCAGTCCATCTCGTAGTCGGGGAACCCGCGGCTGGTGAACGGCTCCCGCATGAAGCTACGAAGGTCCTTGTTGGACTGCGCGAATATGTGGACGCTGGCGTCGATGACCGGCGTGCGGTGTCCATCGGGGTGTTCGATCACCGAGTGCTGTCCTTCACAAGCTGCTAGCAAACCTAATGAATTTTTCGAGGCAATTACACGTAGCACTCCCAGTGTAAAGCTTTGTTCTTCCTTCGCAAGAATAGGGTTCTCAGAAACTTGGCCCTTGACAGCGGATTAGGCGCCGCGGAGGCGTTCTCCACCGAACCTGCCGGCCCGGTTAAACGAGCAGCACGCTTATGAGATTCGTGCTTCCAATGATGAGAATGCTATTCTCGCGAGGAAGTCGATCGGGCTGAGGAGACGACCGGAATGCTCTTGGAGTTCGACGCCGATCAGAAACTCTGGCAAGACACCGTGCGCGATGCCGTGGCCAAACAGTGTCCGCCAACTCTGGTGCGCAGTGTGGCAGAAGACGCCACGGATCCGACCCCGTTGTGGCAGATGTATGTCGACGCCGGTTGGACCGAGATGAACGACCCGTCGGCTGCCGTGGAACTGGCGATCGTGCTGGAAGAGCTCGGCCGGGCCACCGATCCGACCCCGTTCCTCGCGACCATGACGCAGTTCGCGCCCCTCGCCGGCGACCGGTACGAACCACCCGCGTCTGGCACCGCAGTGTTCAGTGGTGTCAGCGCCCGCCGCGAGGGCGACGGGTGGGTGCTCGACGGCACCGCGCACCACGTGCTCGACGGCGATCGTGCCGATCGGTTGGCTGTGGTGACGGCCGGCGGAGTGTTCATCGTCGACGGCGACGATGTGACCGCACGGCGCACGCCGATCTTCGACCCCGTCTTGCACGTCGCGGAGGTGTCGTTCGCCGGCCTGCGGGTGCCAGAGACCACACGCGTGGACGCCGATGCCGAGCGGTCCCACCACGTGGCCTTAGCAGGCATCGCGATCACCACGGTCGGCGCGTGCCAACGCATCCTCGACCTGGTACTCGAATACGTCCGCGAGCGTCATCAGTTCGGTGTGCCGATCGGTTCGTTCCAGGCGATTCAGCACAAGGCGGCCGACATGCACGTCGCGATCGAACGTGCCAGAGCCTTGTCGTATTTCGCCGCGTTGACGATTGCGGCCGACGACCCGCGTCGGAGGCTGGCGGCAGCGATGGCCAAGGCGTCGGCGGGGGAGTGCCAGGCGCTGGTGTTCCGGCACGGCCTGCAGTCGTTCGGCGGCATGGGATTCACCTGGGAGAACGATCTTCAGTTCGCGCTGAAGCGCGCCAAGGCCGGCGAGCTGCTACTCGGCGGCGCGGCGCAGCATCGGGCGATGATCGCCGAGGAGTACCGTGCAGCTCACCTTTGATCCCGACGTCGAGGAATTCCGCGCCGAGTTCTCCGCCTTCCTCGATGAGCATTTGCCCACGGCCGCAGAGGCTCTGGAGCGGCCGCGGTCGGTGTCGCACATGCCGCAGTGGGCGCGCCGCTGGCAGCGGCTTCTGTTCGACAATGGGTGGCTGCTGCCCGGGCAACCGCCCGAACTCGGCGGCCGCAACGCCACAGTGCTGCAGCAATATGTGCACCTGGAAGAGCTGTGCCGGCGACGGATCTACCACAGCATGAACCCGCAGGGCGTGAACATCATTGGGGCGTCGCTGATCTCGTTCGGCACCGACGAGCAGAAGCAGCGCTGGGCGGTGCCGATCCTGCGTGCCGAGATCACCGCATCGTTAGGGATGAGCGAGCCGAATGCGGGTTCGGATCTCGCTTCGCTGCGCACGCGTGCGGTTCTGGAGGGTGATCACTTCGTGGTCAACGGCCAGAAGGTCTGGACGTCAGGCGCTCACGACGCCGACGTGCTGCTGACCTTTGTGCGCACCGACCCCGATGCGCCAAAACACAAGGGCATCAGCGTGCTGTTGATTCCCACCGATACCGAAGGCGTTGTCCGCCGGCCGTTCCCGTCCATCTGCGGCCAGGACGACCTCGACTTCAACGAGGTGTTCTTCACCGACGCCCGGGTACCCGCCGAAAACCTTGTCGGGCCATTGAACCAGGGCTGGCGGGTGGCCAACGGATCGCTCGGTCACGAGCGGACGATGATGTGGCTGGGCTTCGCCGATCGGATCAACAACCTGCTCACCGATTTCCGGCCGACGAGCGACCTTGAGCGCGATCAGTACGCCACCACCGCGATGGATTACCAGGCACTGCGCCTGCTCGGCTCGGCGGCACTGGCGCGCGCCGCGCGCGGCGAGCAGGACACGGCATCGGTGTCTGTGCTCAAGCTGCTCGGTTCCGAGGCCGAGCAACGCGGGTTCGAGCACGCGCTGGCAGCGGCGGGATCCGACGGACTCGTCCACCCGGCCATGACCGGTCCGTACGCGCCGATGAACCTCGACCACTACTTCGCCAGCTGGTTCGAGCGCTACGTCCGCAGCTTCGGTGGCACCATCGCCGGGGGCACCTCGGAGATCCAGCGCAACATCATCGCCCAGCAGGTGCTCGGGCTGCCAAGACGCTAGCCCCGCCGCGAGCTGCTTGACTGTGCCCATGACGGTGGACATCGCGCTCCGTCCTGCCCACCTGCTGGCCGAGGCCATCCGGTGTCGCGAGGTATCCAGCCGCGAGCTGCTGGATCATTACCTTGCCCGTGTCGAACGGCTGAACCCGGCGCTCAACGCCGTTGTCACGCTCGATCCCGAGGGCGCGCGCCGCGCCGCCGATGCCGCCGACGCTGCGCTGGCGCGTGGCGAGGTCCATGGTCCACTGCACGGCGTACCGATGACGGTCAAGGACACGTACGAGACGGCGGGCATGCGCACCACCTGCGGGGTGGCGGCTTGGGACCACGTGCCCGAGCGCGATGCCGACGCCGTGCAGCGGCTGCGGGGTGCCGGCGCGGTGATCTTCGGCAAGACCAACACGCCGGCCCTGGCGGGAGACTGGCAGACCTTCAACCCGATCTTCGGCACCACCAACAACCCGTGGGACATCGCACGCACCACCGGTGGGTCGTCGGGCGGCTCCGCCGCGGCTGTCGCGACCGGGATGACCGCCCTCGAGCTGGGTAGCGACATCGGGGGCTCGATCCGCGTGCCGTCGCACTGGTGCGGGGTGTGTGGCCACAAGCCGAGCTGGGGCATCGTCTCGCAACGAGGTCACCTGCCGCCCGCGCCGGGTGCGCTCTCCGCCGGCGATCTCAGCGTCGTGGGACCACTGGCCCGCGACGTCGAGGACCTCGAGCTGGCGCTCGACGTCGTTGCCGGTCCAGTCGGCCACCAGGCCGCCGGCTGGCGTCTCGAGCTCCCGCCGCCGCGCGCGACGACGTTGGGCGAGTTCAAACTGGCTGTCTGGCTCGATGACCCCGGCTATCCCGTGGAAGCCGACGTCCGCGTTGTGCTCGAGTCGGCGATCAGCGCGTTACAGCAAGCTGGGGCTCGCACAGGCGGGGAGCGGCCAAAGATTTCGCTACCGGAGGTAGTGCGGACCTATCAGGAACTGCTCTACCCCGTCATCCTCGCCGGCATGTCGCAGGACAGGTTCGACGGCATGGTGGCGTTCGCCGCATCCCTGCCTCCCGACGACGACGGTCCGTTGGCGCGCACCGCGCGGTTCGGAACTCTGCGGCACCGCGACTGGTTGCGCGCCAACGAGCGCCGCGAGCGCCTGCGAGCCCTGATGGCGGACTATTTCCGCGACGTGGATGCGTTGCTGATGCCGGTCGCGGTGGTGCCCGCGATTGCGCACGACCCGAGCGAGCCGTTCGCCGACCGATTGATCCGGACAAACGGCGGCAGCCGTCCGTACACCGACCTGTTCGGCTGGGTCGCGTTGGCGACTCTGACTTACCTGCCGGCCACGGTTGTCCCCGTCGGCCGCACGGCAGCCGGCCTGCCGGTCGGCCTGCAGATCGTCGGGCCCTATCTCGAGGACCGCACGACGCTCGCGGTGAGCCGATGCGTCACGGAGGTGCTTGGCGGCGTCGTCCCGCCGCCCGGCATCTGACGAGGACCCCTTCCGGGCAGAACCGCCGTCAGTCGATGACAGCCGCTTCCTTGCGCTCGGTGATGGGCCTGGCCAGCTCTTGCTCGTCACAGATGCGCTGAAGTTTGTCGAGGGTCTCGTCCAGACCGGCGCCGACACGGGGGCCGGGCGTAAAGGTCGCGGGCAGGTTGCGCATCCCCTGGATGACGCCGATCGTCTCGTAGTGCACGGCGCCCTCGGGATCGCACCGGAAGTCCGGCATCCGGTCGAGCACCGCGGTGAGCATTGACTTGAACACCGTGCGCGCGACGTTCGACCCGATGCACCGATGCACACCGATGCCGAAGCTGAAGTGCCGATTGCCTTTTCGGTCCAAAACCACGTCGTTCGGGTCGTGGAAGACGGCTGGATCGCGGTTGGCCATCGCCCACGAGATCCACAGCCGTTCCCCCTGCTTGAAACACGTGCCCTCGACTTCGACGTCGTTGGAGAACGTCCGCCCGTCGCCCGGGGCGGGCGTGAAAAAGCGCAGGAACTCCTCAGTCGCCGAGTCCCACAAACTGTCGCGCTCCCTGCTGAGTAGTTCACGCCGATCCGGATGCTCCGAAAGCCACTCGAGGGAATGCGCGGTCAACGCCGTCGTCGTGTCGAAGCCGCCCCCGATGATCAGCCCGAGCATTCCTAGGATTTCCAGATCGGGTGCCGGGTCGCCGTCGATCGTCATCAGAGCAAGCGCGTTCATCAGGCCGGGTCGCGGGTGCTCGCGGATCTCAGCCATCGTCGTCAGCAGATCGATGCCCATCTCCCGGTGCATCGCCGTGACCCGCTCGATGTCGGGTGAGTCCTCCGGGGTGTAGACCGAGGCATGCGTCGGCTCGCTGTACATCGCCCACTTCTTGAGCGGGATTCCGAGCATCGCCAGCGTCAGCACCGCCGGCACGATGTTCGCGAGGTCATCGACGAAGTCGATCCGGCCGCCCGCGATCTTGTCGTCGAGGCACGCGCGCACGGTCTCATCGATGAACGGCCCCCACCGCGCGACCGCGGCGGGGGACAGATACGGGTTGAGGACGTTGCGATAGCTGCGGTGTTCGGGGTCGTCCATTTCCAGCATGCCGCCCCGCACGCCGCTCGAACGTTTTGCGGTCGGGATGGTGATGCCCTTGTACGGCGTCTCCCCGGTGAGGTCGTGATGGTTGGAGACAGCCGGGCAACGCGCCAGCTCAAAGACTTCCTTACTGCCCGCCGCGACCCAATGCCCGTCGTAGGTGTCAGTCCAGGCCACCGGGCACGTCTGCAGCATCTCCCCGGTGATCTTCTCGAACTGAGGCCGGTACTGCGGGGTGTGGCGATCGAAGTGATAGCGATTCTTCTTCCGATCGCTCTCGGTTGACGTCACGACGTCTCCTCGATCGAGATGGCCTGTTCTGGGCACGACTGCACGGCCTCCCGTACCGCGTCTTCCTGATCGGGCGGCACTACCTCGGATACCGGCGACGAGCTTCCATCAATCTCGTTGAGCTCAAAGGAATCCGGGGCGATCATCTTGCACAGCGTGTGTCCCTGGCAGCGTTCCCCGTCTACCCGAACCTTCACCGCCATCCTCCGTAGAGACTCATCAGGTGTTTCGGCCGCCGTTGACGCCCAGGATCTGCCCGGTGATGTAACCGGCCTCCTCGGAGGCCAGGAATGCGCATGCGGCGGCGATGTCCTCGGGCTTGCCGATGCGGCGCACCGGCGTCCTGTCGATGTTCTGCTGGACGTCGCCGAGGTAGCCGTGCGATTCCGCGGTGCGCAGCATCGGTGTGTCGATGAAACCGGGTGGCACCGCGTTCACGGTGATGCCTTTGGGCCCGTATTCCAGCGCCAGCGACTTGGTCAGGCCGTTGACGGCCGACTTCGCCGCGACGTAGGCCGACATGTACGGCTGACCCGAGTGCGTGCTGGACGAGGAGATGTTGATGATGCGGCCCCAGCCGGCCTCGATCATGTCTGGAAGCACCGCCTGGACGAGGTGGAAGACGCCGTTGAGGTTGACGTCGATGACTCGCTGCCAGTAGTCGAACGCGATGTCGTCGAAGCGTTTGAAGCTGTCGAGTCCGGCCGCGTTGACCAGCACTGTGACCGGCCCGAACTGCCGGCGTATCGCCGCGAGCGCTTCGTCGATCTGGGCTCTGTCGGTCACGTCGGCCGTGAATGCGGACTCGTCGTCGGACGCGGTCAGATCGATGGTGGCTACCGACAGGCCGTCCTTGCGCAGTCGTGCCGCGACGGCCTGACCGATTCCCGACGCGCCTCCGGTGACGACGGCGTTCCTCACGACAAGAATCTCCCTTCCGGTTTTGAGAACCCTACTCTCATGGACTCGTTCCCTGCAACCGACTGACCGGCCTGCTATTAGCGTCTAAGCTGCCGGAACAACCGCTGATCACAGGCCTAAGGTAGACGATCAGTCTCGGTTGAGTTCTCACATATGGAATGTATGATTCGCCGCGGATGAGAATGAAGTTATCAAGGCTGGCTAGGAGGCCGGATGTCACTGCAGGACACGGCGACGGTGACCTCGGAAACTGAGCAGCTTGCGCGAAGAGCAAACAGTAGCCTCCGATGACCAAGCCGCTCGCGGGAATCCGCGTCCTCGAGGTCGCGATGTACGGGTTCGTCCCGTCGGCCGGCGCTGTGCTGGCCGAGTGGGGCGCGGACGTCATCAAGGTCGAGCACGCAGTGACCGGCGATCCGCAGCGCGGGCTGCGCCAGACCGGCCCGCTGCGCGTCGAGGGTGATCCCAACCCGAACATCGAGCACGCCAACCGCCTCAAGCGCAGCATCGGGCTGGACATGTCCGTTCCCGAGGGCAAGGAGGTGCTGCTTGAGCTGGCTCGCCGCGCGGATGTTTTCCTGACCAGTTTCCTGCCCGGACACCGGCAGAAGTTCGGCATCGACGTCGACGACATCAGAGCCGTCAACCCGAAGATCGTCTACGCCAGGGGTAGCGCACTGGGACCCCGGGGCGAGGAGTCGGTGAAGGGCGGTTACGACATGACCGCCTTCTGGTGTCGTGCGGGCACCGCCGCGACCATCACCCCGCCGGGAATCGACGGGATGATCGGGCCGCCTGGTCCCGCCTACGGCGACACCATCTCGGGCACCAATCTGGCAGGCGGGATCGCGGCCGCACTGTTGAAGCGCGAGCGCACCGGCGAGCCGTCGATCGTGGACGTGTCTCTGTTGGGCAGCGGCTTGTGGTCGTTGGGCCACACCGTGGCGCTGACCCGCCACCTGGGCCAGCTGATGGTGAACCCGCCGCCCGGCGTCCACGGTTCGCCGATCAATCCGCTCGTCGGCGTGTACCCGACCGCCGACGGCCGCTACATTTCGCTGGTGATGATGCAGCCCACCAAGTTCTGGGCTGACGTGTGCCGCCACATGGAGCTCGACGAGTTCATCGACGATCCGCGGTTCGCGACCGTCGAGTCGATCGCAGAGAACACTCCCGCCGCGGTGGACATCCTGACCGCGGCGATGGCCAAGCGGACCATCGCCGAGTGGAGCGAACGGTTCGCCACGCTCGCCGGACCGTGGGCGCCGGTCCAGGACACCCTGCAGGCCGCCGCCGACGCCCAAGTCCGGGCGAATGAGTATCTGGTGCAAGCAGGTGAACTCGAATTAGTCTCCAACCCCGTGCAATTCGACGTTTCGGCACCGCACTCGGGTCCCGCCCCGGGATTCGCCGAGCAGACCGACGAGATCCTGCAGGAGATCGGCCTGGACTGGGACCGCATCATCGAACTCAAGACGGTCGGGGCGGTCACGTAGATCCCATGCCGTACGCCGCGTCGATCGGAACCTGCCTGCCCTGCTGGGGCAGCCATGACCGACGTGTACCCGGCGACGACGAGGACGCCATCACCCTGGCGGTGGAGGCCGGTCGGTCCGCGCTCGCCGGCAGTGCTGCGGTGGAACGGGTCGTCCTCGTCAGCCGCGATCTCCCGTTGCTGGAAAGCAGCAACGCCGCGGTGTTGTTGGCCGGCCTGAGCCTTGATCCGGAACTGGAGGTCGACGAACGTCTGGGCGGTGCGCCCGCGGCGGTCGACGCGCTCAGCTCGGCCCGCCCGCGCACGCTCGTCATCGGCGTGGACCTCGATCCTGCCGGGGCGGCCGCCGTGTTGACCGCCGACAGCGGCCTGTGGGTGCGCACCGCCGCCCGTGTCGCGCGCAGCCTGCCGGTCCGCACCCGCAATGCCATCGGCGGCGTGCACGACTACGGCGACCCGCGGCTGCTTCACGAACGCGGTTTGGTCGCCTCGCTGGGAGCCGCGTGGCTCGACACTCCCGCCGCGGTCGCCGGGGTCGATCACGCGACAGCCGCCGACTTGTGCGTCGGCGACCCCGCGCCACTTCCGACCACAGGTTCGAGTTCCGGTCTGTTCGCACTGGCGGCGATGGCCGAAGCCGCGACGACCGGACCGTTGGTGGCGGTCGAACAGGCCAGTCTCTCCGGGCTCACGGTGGTCGGCGGTACCGCGCAGTTGCACCGGCAGGAGCCGGCGGCCCGGGCGGTGCCCGATGGCACCGTGGTCACCGGCGACATACCAATCTCGCTGGCGGCATACGAGCGGGCGTTCGAGGCGAAGGTCCGGTGGGAGGCCGGCAGGTACGCCGACAGTGACGAGCTGGACTTCCCGCCCCGCTACCGGGTCGACGCCGACGGCAGGCTCAGCACCAACTACGAGCGGGTTGCGCTGCCCCGCACGGGCACGGTCTACACCGAGGCGACGGTGCAGATACCGGTCCCCGGCCTCAAGACGCCGTATTCGCTGGTGATCGTCGAACTCGACGGCGTCGGGGTGCGGGCGCTGGTGAAGGTGACTGGCGCCGAGCCCGGAACCGTCGAGATCGGCGACCGCGGTCGCCTGGCCTTGCGCCGGGTCGCTGTGAGATCCGGGGTTCCCGATTACGGATACGCATTCGAGCCCGAAACGGATGTGGCGTGAGTCATACTCTGGGAACGCTTCAGCAAGTGGCAGGGCCTGTCAAAACCGCGGTGAGCAGCCGCGCCCGACCTAACGAAGTGCAGGAGGGGGCGGCATGAGGAAGGTGGCCATCGTCGGCGCCGGCATGACGCCCTTCGCCGAGCACTTTGCTCTTGGCATCAAGGATCTGTTGCCGATGGCGTTCGCCGAATGCGCGGCCAGCGTCGACAAGGGCCTGCCAAAAACGGACCTTCAGGCCGCCTGGTTCGGCGCCATGGGAACCACCGACGGGTTTCCGTCCGGAATCCTCGCTGACACGCTGGGCCTTCCCGATCTGCCCGTCACCCGGGTAGAGAACTCCTGCGCGACCGGCAACGACGCGGTGCGCAACGCACTGTTCGGCGTCGCATCCGGTGCCTACGACGTCGCGCTCGTGATGGGTGCCGATAAGATCCGCGAGACGTCCACCAAGGACATGATCTGGGAGTGGGAAGCCATGGCTCGGGACATGGCCTGGGATTACCCGTTGGGACTGGTGTCGCCCGCCGGGTTCGCTCTGCATGTCGCCCGCTACCTCCATGAATCACCGGCCACCACCGAGCACATGGCGATGGTGGCCGTGAAGAATCACCGGCACGGGGCGACGAACCCCAAGGCGCGGTTGCGGTTTGAGATCACGCTGGAGCAAGCGCTCGCTGCGCCCACCGTGGTGACTCCGTTCCGCCTTTATGACTGCGCCCCGCAGAGCGACGGTGCGGCCGCCCTGGTGCTCGCGGCCGAAGAGGTGGTCGACCGTTTCACGGACCGGCCGGTGTGGATCCGCGGTGTGGGACTCGGGCTGGATTCGGTGATGCACCAGCACAAGCGGGACATGACGACGTTTCCGGCCACTGTCCGGGCCGCGAAGAAGGCGTTCGGCATGGCCGGCTTGACACCGTCGGACATCGACGTCGCCGAGGTACACGACTTCTTCACCGGCATCGAGTTGATCAGCTACGAGGATCTCGGGTTCGCCGACCGATTCGGCGCATACAAGCTCGTCGAGGCGGAGGTCACCAGCATCGGCGGGGCGCTGCCGGTCAACCCGAGCGGTGGATTGAAGTCCAAAGGGCACCCGCCGGGTGCGACGGGGGTCGCGCAGTGCGTGGAACTGTTCGCTCAGCTTCGCGGCGACGCGGTCAACCAGGTCGATGGCGCACGAATCGCACTCGCCCACAACATCGGTGGGCCTACCGCCGTATCAGCGGTGACGATATTGGAGGGGCCCGGATCAGATGGCCAGTAAGACGAACGGACCGGACCGCTGGAGTCCGGGCATATCGCTTGGGCGGGGCTCCAAGCCTGCCCAGGCCATCGGTGGATTCTTCGCAATGTCGGGAGACGCCATCATGTTCATCTTCCGCCGGCCATTTCAGTGGCGGGAGTTCCTCGAGCAGGCCTGGTTTGTCGCCCGGGTGTCGCTGATGCCGACGCTGTTTGTGGCAATTCCGCTCACCGTGCTGGTCAGCTTCACACTCAACATCCTGCTGCGCGAACTCGGCGCCGCCGACTTGAGCGGCGCAGGGGCGGCGTTCGGCGCCGTCACCCAGATCGGTCCATTGGTAACGGTGTTGATCGTGGCAGGCGCGGGTGCCACCGCGATGTGCGCGGACCTCGGCTCGCGCACGATTCGCGAGGAGATCGACGCGATGGAGGTGCTGGGCATCAACCCGGTGCAGCGGCTGGTGACGCCGCGCATGCTGGCATCGGGTCTGGTGGCGCTGCTGCTGAACAGCCTGGTCGTGATCATCGGAATTCTGGGTGGCTACATCTTTTCGGTGTTCGTCCAGGACGTGAACCCGGGCGCGTTCGCCGCGGGCATCACGTTGCTGACAGGCGTGCCCGAAGTGATCATCTCGTGCGTCAAAGCGGCCCTTTTCGGCCTGATCGCCGGCCTGGTCGCCTGCTACCGCGGCCTGGTCATCACCGGCGGCGGCGCCAAGGCTGTCGGCAACGCCGTCAACGAAACCGTCGTCTACGCTTTCATGGCCCTGTTCGTCATCAACGTCGTCGTAACGGCCATCGGCATCCGGGCGACGGTCAAGTGATGGGGGGCGGGACGTGGCACTGAGAGCGACCTATCCGCGCCTGTTCCACTTCTTCGATCATTTTCAGCGGCCGGTCAACGTATTGGCCCGCATCGGCGATCACACGATGTTCTACGGCAAGGCGATCGCCGGCACGCCGCATGCGTTCCTCCATTACCGGCGCGAGGTCATTCGCCTGATTGCCGAAATCAGCATGGGTGCAGGCACGCTGGCGATGATCGGCGGCACTGTCGTGATCGTCGGTTTTCTGACGCTGGCGTCGGGCGGGGTGCTCGCAGTGCAGGGCTACAGCTCGCTGGGCAACATCGGTATCGAGGCGCTGACGGGCTTCCTGGCGGCGTTCATCAACGTGCGTATCGCGGCCCCCATCGTCGCGGGAATCGGCTTGGCAGCTACCTTCGGCGCCGGTGTGACCGCCCAGCTCGGCGCGATGCGTATCAACGAGGAGATCGACGCACTCGAAGCCATGGCGATGCGGCCCATTGAATATTTGGTTAGCACCCGGGTCGTTGCGGGCATGATCGCGGTCGTCCCGCTGTACGCGATCGCGGTGATCTTGTCTTTTGTCGCAAGCAAATTCACTACCACGGTGATCTTCGGGCAGTCCACGGGTCTGTACAACCATTACTTCTCAACGTTTTTGAATCCGATCGACCTGTTGTGGTCGTTTTTGCAAGCGATCCTGATGGGGCTGGCGGTCCTATTGGTGCACACCTATTTCGGTTATTTCGCCACCGGCGGCCCAGCGGGCGTCGGGGTCGCGGTCGGCAACGCCGTGCGCGCCTCGCTCATCACGGTCGTGTCGGTGACGCTTCTGGTGTCGCTGGCGATATACGGCGCCAATGGAAACTTCAATCTGTCGGGATAGGGGAGGAGGTCGATGAAACCCGGTGTCGCGCGGCCCATGCTGGGGCTCGCAAGCATTCTGGCGGTTGCGGCGGTCGTGTTCGTGGCCGTCACCCTGTTCCGGGGCGGGTTCAGCACCTCCGTCCCGATCACCGTCATGTCCGACCGCGCGGGCTTGGTGATGAACCCCGACGCCCGGGTCAAGATGCGCGGCGTGCAGGTCGGTAAGGTGTCCTCGATTCAGGAGATGCCCGACGGGCGGGCCGCTCTTCACCTTGCGATGGATCCGTCGCAGTTGCACCTGATTCCGTCCAACGTGCTCGTCGACATCGCGTCGACGACGGTGTTCGGCGCGAAGTTCGTGCAACTCTTTCCGCCCGACCATCCGTCGCCGGAGCCGTTGGCGGCCGGCGCGGTGCTCGATTCCAAGAATGTCACGGTCGAAATCAACACGGTGTTCGAGCAACTCACCCAGGTGCTGTCGAGTGTTCAGCCCGAGAAGCTGAACGAAACTCTCGGCGCGATCGCGACCGCATTCAACGGCCGGGGCGAGCAGATCGGCCAGACACTTGCCGATCTGGATGCCTATCTCGCGAAGACCGAGCCCAGCCTTCCGGCGTTGAGCCACGATCTCACGGTGGCGCCCGAAGTGCTGAACACCTACGCGGACGTGTCACCGCAGCTTGTCGACACCGTCAAGAATTCGACGAAGATCAGCCAGACGATCGTCGAGGAACAGGACAACCTCGACGCGTTCCTGGTCAGCGCGATCGGGTTGGCGGACATCGGAAATGACGTGATCGGCACCAACCGGCAGCCGCTGACCGATGTCCTGCATCTGCTGGTACCCACCACCGATCTCACCAACGAGTACGCGCCGGCGCTCAGCTGCGCCCTGGGCGGCATGGCGGACCTGACCCACCAACCACCGCTGCCCGCCCCCGGAATTCTGGTGTCGGTGGGCTTGACGCTGGGCATCGAGCGCTACCGCTACCCGACGAATCTGCCCAAGGTCGCTGCCACCGGCGGTCCGCAGTGCTCGGGTCTGCCGCATCTGCCCATGAACACGCCGGCGCCATATGTGATCACCGACGACGGCACCAACCCCGAGCAATACGGCAACCCGGGGATCATGGCGAACTCCGACGGAATCAAGCAGCTGCTGTACGGCCCGATCGCCGGTCCACCGCGCAACACCTCCCAGATCGGGATGCCGGGATGAGGGGCGGGTGGCGCGCGACGCTGATCAAGTTGGTCACGTTCGCGGTGGTGATGGTGTTCCTGACCGGGTTCCTGTTCTTCATCTTCGGCCAATACACAACCGGCTCCACCAACGGCTATTCGGCGGTCTTTACCGACGTGTCGCGGCTGAAGCCGGGGGACACCGTGCGGATCGCCGGGATCCGGGTCGGCACGGTCGGCGACGTCACATTGCGCGACGACAAGAAGGTGGTCGTTACTTTCGACGCCGACCGCAGCATCGCGCTCACCAGCGGGACCCGGGCCATGGTGCGCTACCTCAACCTGGTCGGCGACCGCTACCTTGAGCTCGCTGACGGACCCGGATCGACCAGGATCCTTTCACCCGGATCACAGATCCCGGACGACAGGACGGCCGGCGCATTGGATCTCGATCTGCTGCTCGGCGGTCTCAAACCCGTGATCCAGGGACTGAATCCGCAAGACGTCAACGAACTCAGCCAGGCCCTGGTGCAGATCTTCCAGGGCCAGGGCGGCACGCTGGAATCGCTGCTGTCGAAAACCTCGTCGTTCTCGAATGCGTTGGCCGACAACAGCCAAGTCGTGCAGGAGCTGATCGACAACCTCAACACAGTCGTGGGCACACTGTCCACCGACGGTGACAAGTTCAAGGACACGCTGGCACGCCTGCAGCGCCTGGTTTCTGAACTGTCGGCGGACCGCGATCCGATCGGCACCGCGATCGTCTCGCTGGACAACGGAACGGCGTCGGTCGCCGACCTGCTGACCGCCGCCCGGCCGCCGCTGGCCGCGACGGTCGACCAGCTCGACAAGTTGGCGCCATTGCTCGACGCCGGCAAGGGCCACCTCGACTACGTGCTGGGGCGGCTGCCCGACGACTACCGCAAGCTCGTCCGGCAAGGGGCCTACGGCAGCTGGTACAACTACTACCTCTGTGGAGTCATGGTCCGGGCCACGGACTTCCAGGACAACCCGGTCTACTTCCCGTGGATCAAGCAAAAGAGCGGGAGGTGCGCAGAGAAAGATGATTAAGTACCGCGGCGGCGCCCTCATCCGGGCCGGGTTCATCGGCGTCGTGCTGATCCTGCTCGTCATCGCTGTCGGCCTGCAGCCCCAGCAACTGTGGTCGCTCGCGTCCTCGATCCGCTACCAGGCGCTGTTCTCCGAAGCCGGCGGCCTCGCCAAGGGCAACCCCGTGACCGTGTCGGGGATCAAAGTCGGCACAATTTCGGACATCTCGCTGAAAAACGGCGAGGCTCTGGTCACGTTCAGCGTCCCCGGCAGGATCACACTCGGCTCCGACACCACCGCGCACATCCGCACCGGATCGCTTCTGGGCGAGCGGGTGCTCACCTTGGAATCCGCAGGCAGCAGGAAACTCCACGCGATGGACGTGATCCCAGACACGCGGACAGCGTCGCCGTACTCGCTGACCGAGGCCGTCAGTGACCTCACCAGCTACTCGGCCGACACCAACTTCCAGGGCCTCAACCAGTCGCTGGACACGTTGTCTGCGACCCTCGACCAGATCGCGCCGCAACTCGGGCCCGCGTTCGACGGGCTCACCCGATTGTCGAAATCCCTCAACGCACGCAACGAGAATCTGCGCGATCTGCTTAAGAGCGCAACCGATGTCACGGGCATCCTGTCGGAGCGCAGTCAGCAGATCAACACGTTGATTTTGGACGCCAACGATCTGCTGGCAGTTCTTTCCGCACGGCGAAATGCGATCGTTTCGCTGCTCGCCAACACATCCGCGGTGGCCCAGCAGTTGACCGGTCTGGTCCACGACAACGAGGCGAAGCTGGCCCCGGCGCTGGAACGGCTGAACCGGGTGAACCAGATGCTGGAGAAGAACCGCGACAACATCGGCAAATCCCTGACCGGTCTCAAGAAGTTCCAGATCACCCAGGGCGAAGCGGTGGGCAGCGGCTACTACTACGACGCGTTCATCCCGAACCTCGGCCTTCCGCAGCTTCTGCAGCCGTTCATCGACTACATCTTCGGGTTCCGCAGGGGCGTGAACGCCGGGCAGCCGCCGGACAACGCCGGGCCGCGGGCCGAATTGCCGTTCCCGTACAACGGGATCCCGCGACCGAACGAAACGTGGGGGCCGGGAGCGCCGAATGGGAATCCGCCATGATGACCCGGAAGCGACTTGCCACAGGTGTCACGATCGTGTTGATCGGGCTGCTTGTCGCGGCAGCCATCTTTGTGGTCCGCCACACATTTTTCAAGCCGCAGACGATTACCGCGTACTTCACCACCGCCACCGCTATCTATCCCGGCGATGATGTGCGGGTGTCAGGGGTGAAGGTCGGCAGCATCGCCAGGATCGACGCTGCGGGCACGCAGGCCAAGGTGACGATGCACGTCGATCGAGA
The DNA here is from genome assembly GCA_963759655.1 of uncultured Actinomycetota bacterium. Taxonomy (GTDB): domain Bacteria; phylum Actinomycetota; class Actinomycetes; order Mycobacteriales; family Mycobacteriaceae; genus Mycobacterium. The sequence goes on from CAVXAG010000010.1 coordinate 644,448, forward strand.
CGTATCGATCCCGGCGGATGCGAAAGCGGTGATCGTTGCGCAGAATCTGGTCGCCGCCCGCTACGTGCAACTCACACCGGCGTACCGGACCAGCGGCCCGAAGATGGCCGACGGGGCCGTGATACCCGCCGATCGCACCGCGGTGCCCGTTGAGTGGGACGAGGTCAAAGACCAATTGATGCGGCTGTCAACCGAATTGGGTCCCAACAGCCAGGTGTCCACGCCGTCGATCGCCCGGTTCATCGACAGCGCTGCGAACGCGCTGAACGACAACGGTGACAAGCTGCGGCAGACCCTGGCCGAGCTGTCCGGGGTGGGCCGCATTCTCGCGAACGGCACCGGAAACATCGCCGACATCATCAAGAACCTGCAGATCTTTGTCACCGCGCTGCGCGACAGCAACACCCAGATCGTGCAGTTCAACGACCGGTTCGCCACCCTGACCAGCGTGCTTGACGACAATCGCTCCGACATCGATGCCGCGCTGTCGGATCTGTCCGTCGCGGTCGGCGAGGTGCAACGGTTCGTCGCCGGAAGCCGCGACCAGACCAGCGAGCAGATCCGAAGTCTGGCCAGTGTCACGCAGACATTGGTCGATCACAAGATGGATCTGCAGAACATCCTGCACCTCGCGCCGAACTCATTCGCGAACTTCTACAACATCTATAACCCCGACACGATCAGTCAGGTCGGTGCGCCGGTGCTGAACCCTCTCGTCCAAGACCCGGTGTGGGCCTACTGCAGCATGATATCGGCGGTCGAGACTGTCACCGGACCGGAGTCGGCAAAGCTGTGCGCGCAGTATCTCGGCCCGGCGCTGCGGTTGCTCAATGCGAACAGCATCCCGCTTCCAATCAACCCGTTGCTGATGCCCGCGTACACGCCGGGCAATGTCATCTACTCCGAACCTCGTCTCGCACCAGGGGGTGAGGGGCCCAAACCGGGGCTGCCCGAGGAGCCGCCGGCGATATCCGCCTACGGCGGGCTGCCGGGCGACTACCCGGAGGAACCGCCGCCGCCACCGCCACCCGCACGCATCCCGGGGATCTCGTGGCCAGCGCCGACCGAGCAGCCCGCGGCACCGCCGGAACCGCCACCCGCGTCACCGGCCCCGTCCGTGCCGGACTTGCTGCTCCCGGCGGAAAGGCCGCCGTCATGAACCGGCGCTACGCCCTGCGGCGGTTGTTCGCCACCGCCGCCTGCGTGACGGTGGCCGCGACCGGATGCGCATTCCAGGGCCTGAACTCGCTGCCTCTGCCCGGCGCTGTCGGCCGTGGCACGAACGCCAAGATCTACCACGTGGAAGTCGCGAATGTCGGTACGCTGGAGTCGAATTCGCCGGTGATGATCAACGACGTCGTCGTGGGCAGCGTGGGCAAGATGACGGTGCAGGGATGGCACGCCAACGTCGAAGTTTCCCTTCGTCCTGATGCGATCGTTCCCGCGAACGCGGTCGCCACCGTGGGACAGACGAGCCTGCTGGGATCCATGCACCTGCAACTGAATCCGCCGCTCGGCGAGCCGGCGCGCGGACGCCTCGAACCTGGTGCGACGATCCCGCTGAGCAACTCCTCGACGTATCCGTCCACCGAGCAGACCCTGTCATTGCTGTCGCTTGTCATCAACGCGGGTGGTCTCGCGCAGCTCGGAGACATCGTCCACAACTTCAACGCGTCACTGCACGGCCGCGAGCAGCAGATCCGCGATCTGCTGACCCGCCTCGACACCTTCGTTTCAGTGCTGGACCAGCAGCGCGACAACATCATCGCATCCATCCAGGCCCTGAATCGGCTCGCAGGCACATTCGCCGCACAGCGTGACACCCTCACCGACGCGTTGAACAAAGTCCCTCCCGCGTTGGATGTGCTGATCAAGGAGCGGCCGAATATCACGACGGCACTGGAGAAACTCGGCACGTTCAGCGACACCACCACCCGGCTGGTCAACGACACGCAGGCCGATCTGGTGAAGAACCTGCAGAATCTCGAACCCACGCTGAAGGCACTGACCGACCTCGGCCCGGATCTGGCGCCAACGCTTGCATACCTTCCGACGTACCCCTTTTCCCCGAACCTCGTCGACCGTGGCGCCAGGGGCGACTACATGAACCTGTTCGCCGTGCTGGACATCTCGAGAGAACGGCTGAAGCGAACCCTGCTGCTCGGCACCCGCTGGGGTCAACCGGACGCGGTGTTGCCGGCGGCACCGGGTGAGCCGTACTACGTCAGGGACAACTACGATCCGGTCAACGGCGTGGTCAACGCCGGCCTGGCACCGGGCAAGCCCGATACCCCGCCGGGCGCGCGGCCCGCGCCTGTCAATCAGACGTCCGCACCAGCCACCGCACCCGGTCCGGCCGAACCGCCGGCGCCGCCACCGGTCGAGATGCCCTGGCCGTCATCCCAGATGGATGCGGGGGGCTGATGCTTACCCGCTTCGTCCGTATCCAGCTGATAATCTTCACGATTGCTTCGATTGTCGGCGTTCTGGCGATGATCATCTTCTACATGCAGGTTCCCACCCTGCTCGGCATCGGGAAGATGACGGTGACGGTGGAACTGCCCGCCGCGGGCGGCCTCTACCGGTTCAGTAATGTCACCTATCGCGGCGTAGAGGTCGGCAAGGTGACCTCGGTCGAACTGACCGCCAACGGCGCGAAAGCAGTGCTGCGCCTGAACACCTCGCCGAAGATCCCGGCAGATTTGCAAGCAGATGTGCGCAGCATCTCGGCGGTGGGCGAACAGTATGTGGACTTGCGGCCCCGCACCGATTCGCCGCCCTACCTTCACGACGGCTCGGTGATCGCGATGCGTAACACCACGATCCCGCAAGCCGTCGGCCCGATGCTCGATCAGGTCAGCTCGCTGATAAACAGCGTCCCCAAGGACAAGCTCAGCGCGCTGCTCGACGAGTCGTTCAAGGGCTTCAACGGGGCAGGCTACGACCTGTCATCGCTTGCCGACACGTCGTCGAAGCTGACCGGCGACCTCAACCGCGTCGGCGACTCGAACGCCGCGCTCTACAACGACACTGGGCCACTCCTCGACTCACAGGCCCAGACAACCGATTCCATCAGGACCTGGGCGCGCAGCCTCGCCGGCGTCACCCAGCAATTAGTCACCGACGACCCGCAGTTCCGCACCCTGCTGCACCAGGGGCCCGGCGCCTTCGACGAGGTATCCAGCCTGCTGGACCAGATCAAACCGACACTGCCGGTGCTGTTGGCCAACCTGACCACCATCGGCCAGATACTCGTGACGTACCACCCGTCGTTGGAGCAACTGCTGGTGTTGCTGCCCCCGTCGGTCGCCGGTATCCAGGCGGTGGCCCCGAGCCGCAATCCGACCGGTTACGCGACGGGCGACTTCGCGATAACGCTCAACGATCCGGTGCCGTGCACAGTCGGTTTCCTTCCGCCGTCCTCGTGGCGAAGCCCGGCCGACACCACCACCATCGACACCCCCGACGATTTGTACTGCAAACTGCCGCAGGATTCACCGCTTCTGGTGCGGGGTGCCCGCAACGACCCGTGCATGGACAAGCCGGGCAAGCGGGCACCAACCGTGGAGATCTGTCAAAGCGACGAGCCCTACCGGCCACTGGCAATGCGGCAACACGCGCTCGGCCCCTACCCGTTCGACCCGAACCTTGTCGGGCAGGGCGTGCCACTCGATGACCGCACGACGTTCCAACAGAACATTTTTGCTCCCATCGAGGGCACCCCACTGCCACCCGGAGCGGGACTCGTTCCGCAAGCGGGACCCGCGCCCCCTTCGGCGCCGCTCACACCGGCTGCGGCGGACGTTCCGGTGCCTGAGGCGCCTGCGCCGCCGCCGGACGCCGCGGTCAACCCGGCGCCGCAGGGTCCGCCACCAGGACCTGCTTCGGATGACCCGGGAAATGCTGTGCCGCAGGCTGCGCCCAGTTCGTCAACCACGACCGCGCCGTCCGTCGCGACGGCCCAGTACGACCCGCGTACCGGTCGCTACCTCACCGCTGACGGTCAGCTGTATCAGCAGTCGGATCTGGTCGCATCATCGGCACCGAAGACGTGGCAGGACATGCTCCCGAAGTAGCTTGCTGTGCTCAACCGATCGGGACGAGCTTGAACGGCGTGTTGAGCTGCAGCTCGTTGTTGATACCGCACGCACCGCTGGCCGCGGTTGTTTCGTCCTCACCGGAGAAGGTCGTCGAGTCGGCATTGACCGGCTCACCCGGATCCGAGGTGATCGGCCAGAACGTGATCACCTGACGTCCCGTGGCGGCGGTCCCGTCGCCGCACGCTTCCCAATTCGGGAGTTCCCGTATGACTTCCCACATTCCCGGCTTATGGACGATCTTCGCGGTCCATCCCTGGTCGCTGTTCACGGTTCCCAAGCAAACGACCGGGTTCTCGCACGCGGTGGAAATGGTCCACACGCTTTGAATGCTCGGCTCGTCGTGATAGGTGTCCTGCGATCTAGCCCACTCGCCGTTCCACGTGGCGAGAAAGGTCCCGTTGATCGCGGGATTGTTGATGTCCGCGTGAGCCGGCGCCATGCCCAGGCCGCCGATCGCAGCAGCGGCCAACACCGCTGCGCCCGCCGACAGGTTCATCGCACGCACTGATCGCTCCCCGGCACACCTCGAGTAGATGGTGATAACGGCATTCTCAGGCTCGGAGAATATCACCCCGGCCGATCACAGCGGCTCGAATTGCGCGATCAGCCACGACCCGTTGACCTTCGTCATCGTCGCCCGCACCGCGGTCGGTTTGGTCGCCGGAGCAGGCTGGTCTTTACTCGAGGACTCCTTGTCGACGAACAACAGCACCACCGCGGAGTCCGGGTGCAAATCCGCGACAGCGGCCCGTTCGACACGAGCGGTGGTGGAGACCTGCTGCTGTTGGGCCGCCGCCGCGAAGATCTGGTCCGTGAAATGCGTGTAATAGTTCAGGAAGTCGCCGGTCAGATGGGACTTCGCCGTAGCGATGTCGTCGGTCAGGGTCTGCGGCGAGTACGACAAGACCGCGACCGTGCCGTCTTCTGCTGCCTTCTTAGCGCTGGCTGCCACGGCAGCATCGATCTGCTGGTCGGGCCGGTACTGGAAGTAGTAGACCCCGGCAGCGAGGCCGACGGCGACAGCGGTCAACCCAACGATCAAGATCAGGCGCCACCGCGCACGGCCGGCCCGGATCCAGCGCGCGATCATCGCACGAACTCGAATTCTGATGTCTTGACCTGCCCGTTCTCCCGTAACAGGGTGAGGCTGATGCGCCAGGTCGCCGGTGGCAGTTTCGTGTTGTCGGGAGCGGTGCCTTCGGATGTCGCGACCACCAGGACCACCGCCGAGTTTTCCGTCATCGATTCGACCGCGACCGACTGCACTGCGGCTTGAATGCTGACCTTGGACTGCTGCGCACCTTTGACGAGTTCGTCCGCCTCGCCGGCCTCCAACGCGGACTTGAACTTTCCGGTGGAGTTGGCAATCACATCTTTCATGTTCTGCTGCACCGTCGCAGGATCAATCGTCATCATCGTCACGACGCTCTGTCGTGCCGCGGCAGAGAATTCGGCCGCGCGCCGCTGTTCTTGCACCACGTCGCGGTGGTGTAACACCATGAGGACGGTGACCGTGAGCGAAGCGAAGATGATGGCGGCCGCTGCGGTGACCGCGAGCAGCCTGGCCGGCGGCAACCGCAGCCATCGTGGGCGCGGCCAATCGCGAATCTTTTCCACGACGGTCTTGTTGTCAAGCTCGGCGACCCGCCGGCGAAGGGTGTCAGCGCGCACCCGCGCCGCGAAGGCCCGCGACTGCGCCTCGGCGGCGTCGGCTTCGGCGTCCTCGATCGAGGCGTCCGCGTCGAGTAACGCCGATCGGCGCTTCCGCGGCGACATGACGACCTCCCTGCCGCTCGTTTCCTGCCAAGGGCAGCCACAGTATCACTCGACGCTGAGGCAATCTTCTCCGAAATGAAGAACATCCTTCTCGCATGTGCGAGAGTAGCCACGTGAGATTTCGCGCTGCGGCTGCGGCCGGCGTGATCGCCGCAGGATCGCTGGTCGCGGCGCCGCCTTCGGCGGCCGACGGGCCGACCGTGTGCGACCTGCCCGACTGCACGCCGGGCATCGTGCCAGGCGTTGTGCTCGGCTCCCCGTGTGACAGCACCACCTATTACGTCTTCGGGGTGACGGACTGGGGACGGCTGGTGTTCTGCGGTTCTCCCCGAAGGTATGACCCGCGATGGTTCCGGTCACCCGTGATGCGCGGCATCAAGGACGAGAACAGCAATTGCGAAACCTGGGAGGGTCAGGTCGCGCAGGCGCCTGACGGGTTGTTCCTGACCTGTGTGGCGACCAGCGGTCAGGCGCTTTGGCTGCGCGGCGACACCTGAGTTAGCGCACCGGCCTGAACTTGATGTGTATGTCGGTCAGCCCGCGCAGGATGAACGTTGGCTCATACGTGTAGTCGCGGTGTCCCGCGGGCCCGTGCCTGTCCTCGTCGATCGTGATGTCTGCCAGCCGATCGAGGATGCGCTCCAGCGACACCCGGCCCTCCACCCGCGCCAGCGGTGCGCCCGGGCAGGAGTGGATACCGCGGCTGAACGCGATGTGTTCGCGAACGTTCTTGCGGTCCAGCCGGAACTCGTGCGGCTCCTCGAACCGGCTCGGATCGCGGTTCGCGGCGCCCGGGCTCACCATCACGGTCGTGCCGGCGGGCACATCCACCTCGCCCAGCTTTGTTGACTTGCGTGCCATCCGGAAAACGCTCTTGACCGGGCTATCCATCCGCAGGCATTCCTCGATGAAGATGGGGATGAGGCTGCGATCATCGCGCAGCTGTTGCTGGATGCCGGGCTGGTCGCCGAGCACCCGCAGCGCGGCACTGAGCAGTTTGGCGGTGGTTTCCTGTCCGGCGCCGAATAGGAACGTGGCTGTCCGGACCACGTCCACCACGTCGGGGGTCGACCCGTCCGGGTACTTCGCCGTCGCAAGTGCGGTCAGCACGTCGTCGCGGGGGTTCTGCCGGCGGTCCTCGATGTAGAAGCTGAACTTCTCGTCGGCCCACTGCAACGGGTTGGTGGCGATCGGCTCGTGGTCGAGCGCGCCGATCCGGGTTCCCGGCAGCATCGCCCCGAAGGCTCCCCGGAACTCCTCGTGGTCTTCCTCCGGGACGCCGAGCAGATCGGCCACGACGATCAGCGAGAACGGCCTCGCGTAGGCGGTCAGGAACTCGCACTGGCCGTCGGCGACGAACCCGTCGATGTGACGGTCGGCCAGCCGCCACATGAAGTCCTCGTTCTCCTTCAGCCGCTTCGGCGTGAGCAGCCGGGAAAGCAGCGATCGCGCATCGGTGTGGTTCGGTGGATCCATCGTGACCATGTGCTCGAACATCGGGATCTCGGTGCGGTGCTCCTCGAGCTGCGCGCAGATGTCATCGCCCTCGGGCACGAACGGAATCGGGGTGAACGGGCCGGCGACGGCGACGCAGGACGAGTACGAGTCGACGTCTTTGTAGACCGCGTTCGCCGCCTCCCAACCGGTGACCGCCAGCACGCCGTTGTTGATCGGGCAGGCCGTCGGATTCTGAGCGCGCAGATGATCGAAGTAGGGGTGCGGGTTCGGAATGATGGACTGATCGGTGAAATAGTCGACCGAGTCGAAGTTGGTCATGTGGGGCTGGCCTCCTGAGGCACTCGTCCAATCACGGCGAGCGACGTATGCTGTGCACCTGCTTAGCATGGTGCTGGGTCGGGGTCAAGATACGCAGGAGACGACATGCCGTCGGGGCGGAGAATCGGGGCGCCGGACGCGAAGAACCGCGGCGTGCTGCTCGACGCGGCCGAACAGCTGATGCTTGAAGAAGGCTATGCGGCAGTGACTTCGCGTCGGCTTGCCGACCGGGCCGGGCTCAAACCACAGCTTGTGCACTACTACTTCCGCACCATGGAGGATCTGTTTCTGGCGGTGTTCCGCCGTCGCGCTGAGCAAGGCATCAAGGCGCAGGCGCGGGCTCTGGAATCGCCCCAGCCGCTGTGGGCGCTGTGGCGGCTCGGTACCGATCTCGCCACGAGCCGGTTCATGATGGAGTTCGCCGCGTTGGCGAACCACCGCAAGTCGATGCGCACCGAGATCGCGCACTACGCCGAACGTTTCCGCGAGGAGCAGTGGAGAACGCTGGCAACTGCTCTGACCCGCTACGACACCGACCCGGAGACCATGCCTCCGATCGTGTGGTCGGTGCTGTTCACCAGCCTCTCGACGGTGCTGGCGATGGAAAAAGGGCTTGGTGTATCGCTCGGCCACGCGGAAACGGCCGAAGTGGTGGAGCGCTACCTGCATCGTCTCGAGGGCGATCCCTTACCGATGGAGCACCACTGACTCACCAGGTGCGGATCGAGCACAGCACCCCTTTGGCGCCGTCCTTCGACACGACGACCGCACCGTCCACCGCGAGCTCACAGTGGAAGTTCGGCGTTCCGGGTTCTGGCCCGGTGTTCGCCATGACCATCGCCCATTCCTCGGGGTTGTGCAGATCGAGCTCGTATGTCCACGCCGGGTGGTTCGGGCCGAGGTCCGCCTCCACGTTCGGCATGTACTGGTACGGGTTGTGGCTCCAGTTGGCGAAGACCTCCGGCTCCTGGTCGAGGTAGTAGATCTGCGCGTAGATCGGGTTCTTCGCGGTGAGCGTGTACTTGACGTGATGCATGGGAAGGTCGTCATCGGCGCGCGCCGGTGCGGCCGTCAGACATGCCGCCGCGAGCAGGATCGTCGATCCGGCGCTGAGCAGCGCCGCTCTCGTTGTGGTCATGTGCTGCGCTTTTGCTCTTCGCCCAGGTAGCTCATCGACGCCCCGTCACTTTCTCTGCGGCCTGCCAGTGTTCGGGTGAAACCCAGAGCCGCGAAAAGGACGCTACCGCTTCTTCGGGCGACACCCCGGTGATTAACCGCTTTATTTCTCCCGCCGGACGGTTCGCCAGTGATCTGGCCAGCGCGCGCCAGCTGTCGTCGAAGGAAGCCCGGGCCACCACCAGGTCCACCAGGCCGATGCGGTGCGCCTCCGCGGCGTCGACCGCGGTGCCGGTGCCTGCCAGCAGTAGCGCCTTGCTTCCTCCGACCAACGCGGCCAGCCGTTCTGCGCCGCCCCAAGCCGGCATTATCTCCAGGGACACCTGGTTGAAGGCAATCTTGATGTCGTCGGCCGCCACCCTGATGTCAGCGGCGACCGCCACCTCGGCCCCGCCGCCGAAGGCGTGACCGTTGAGCGCGGCAATCACCGGAGCGGGAAAGTGCGCGAACCGGTCACAGATCCTTCGCATCCGCCACGCCATCGCTGACGCTTCTTCGATGGTTCGTATCGCGGACAGTTCTTTGAGGTCGCCGCCGGACACGAACGCCCGGTCGCCGGCCCCGGTGATGACGAGCGCTCGCGCGGTGTTGGAAGCATCCAGCGCGTCGAGCGCGTTCTCCAACTCGGCCATCGTGTCGAGGGAAATAGCATTGCGCGCATGGGGGCGATCAATGATCAGCACCGCCAGCCCGTCGTCGAGCTCCACGTCGATCATCCGATCGTTCTCCGATGCGATATTGGCATTCTCTCTGAGGGAGAATAACATCTCCAGCACGATGAGATTCGCCGGTCGGAGCGTTCCCACGCGGCACATTTCCGATGAGTTGGCCCGGCGCTACCGGGCCCAAGGCTGGTGGACTCAGGACACCCTCGGCGACCTGCTGGCCCGCGGCCTGGCAGCACACCCGGGCACCAGCTTCTGCGTGCATTCGGCGGTGCGGCCGTGGTCCGGCACCTATCGCGACGTCGAGCTGGTGGCCCGCCGGCTGGCCGCGGGCTTGCGGGCCCGGGGTGTCGGACCGGGTGACGCGGTGGCATTCCAGCTGCCGAACTGGATGGAGGCCGCCGCGACGTTCTGGGCGTCGGCGTTCCTCGGCGCAGTAACGGTGCCGATCGTGCACTTCTACGGCCGAAAAGAACTCGGCCACATCCTGTCTACCGCCCGGCCGCGTGCGTTCGTCACGACCGCGCGGTTCGGCCGGATGGAATACCAGCCCGATCTCTGCGCGGATATTCCGATCGTCGGCTTGGTCGCCGACGAGCGCCTGCGCGAGGAGAATGAGCAGAGCCAGCGCTTGCGCGACGAGCGTGAGCACAGTTTCGACGACCTGCTCGCCGACGAGCCGATGTCCGGCACGCTCGCCACCGACCCCCGCAATCCGGCGCTGATTGCGTTCACATCGGGTACCACCAGCGATCCCAAGGGCGTCGTCCACAGCCATCAGACGATTGGTTGCGAGACCCGCCAGCTCCACGCGAACTACACACCGGACCGGGGCCGTCAGCTCACGGCGGCGCCGGTCGGGCACTTCATCGGCATGCTCGGGGCATTCCTCATTCCCGTGCTGGATGGCGCGTCCATCGATCTCGTCGATCAATGGGACCCCACAGAGGTCCTGGCCCTGATGAAGCGCGAGGGTGTGGCCGTCGGGGGCGGCCCACCGTACTTCTTCACCAGCCTGCTTGATCATCCCGACTTCACCGATGACCATCTGCGCCATATGAAAACCGCCGGTCTCGGCGGGTCCACGGTTCCCGCCGCATTCACCCGCCGGCTCGCCGATCTGGGCATCCATGTGTTCCGCTCGTACGGCAGCACCGAGCATCCGTCCGTCACGGGAACGGCCCACGACGGGCCCGAGGACAAGCGGTTGTTGACGGATGGATGTCCACGGCCCGGCGTGGAGATCCGGTTGGGCGAGGACGGCGAGATCTTCAGCCGCGGACCCGACCTGTGCCTGGGCTACACCGATGAGGTGCTGACCGCCCGCGCGTTCGATGCCGACGGCTGGTACCGCACCGGCGACGTCGGGGTGCTCGACGCCGATGGCTACCTGACCATCACCGACCGCAAGGCCGACATGATCATCCGCGGCGGCGAGAACATCAGCGCGCTGGAGGTGGAGGAGGTGCTGCTGACGATGCCGGCGGTCGCCGAGGCGGTGGTCGTGTCGGCGCCCGACGATCGGCTGGGCGAGCGCGTCGCCGCCGTGCTGCGGGTGCGGCCCGGCCGCCCGATGCCGACGCTGGGCCAGGTCCGTGAGCACTTCGCGGCCAACGGCGTGGCCAGGCAGAAGTGGCCCGAAGAACTCCACGAGGTCGACGACTTTCCACGGACCGCGAGCGGCAAGGTCCAGAAGCACGCGGTCCGGCAGGGGATTGCCACCCAACCAAGATGAGAATAGGATTCTCTCAAGATGAAAAGGAGTGTTCCATGGGCCAACTGTCGCACCGGGTCGACATACCGTTTCCGCTCTTTGACGCGGACAACCATCTCTATGAGCCAGAAGAGGCGCTGACCAAGTACCTGCCCAAGGAGTACAAGGACATCGTCCAGTACGTGCAGGTCAACGGCCGCACCAAGATCGCGCTTCGCGGCCTGATCAGCAACTACATCCCCAACCCGACCTTCTCGGTGGTGGCGAAACCCGGCGCGTGGGAGGAGTACTTCAAGTACGGCAATCCCGACGGCAAGAGCAGGCGTGAGCTGTTCGGCGAGCCGATGCGGTCGATTCCGGCGTTCTTCGAGCCCGGTCCGCGTCTGGAGCTGATGGACGAGCTCGGCCTCGACCGCTCGCTGATGTTCCCGACCCTTGCCAGCCTGGTCGAGGAGCGGTTACGCGACGACCCGGTCGCGATCCACGTCATCGTTCATGCGCTGAACGAGTGGCTCGACGACGTCTGGGGGTTCAATTACCAGAACCGCATCTTCACCACTCCGGTGATCACGCTGCCCATCGTCGAGAAGGCCATCGAGGAGCTGGACTGGGTGGTCAGCCGCGGTGCCCGGGCCATCTTGATCCGCCCCGCTCCGGTGCCCGGTTTCCGCGGGCCGCGGTCGTTCGCCCTGCCCGAGTTCGATCCGTTCTGGCAGAAGTGCGTCGAACACGACGTGCTGGTCGCCATGCACTCCTCGGACAGCGGCTACTCCCGCTACACCTCCGAGTGGGACGGCGCCGAACAGGAGATGTTGCCGTTCCAGACCAATGCGATGTCCATTCTCAACGAGTGGCGCCCGGTTCAGGATGCGGTGGCCTCGTGGGTGATTCACGGCGCGCTCTTCCGGTTCGCGACGCTCAAGGTCGCCGTCATCGAGGCCGGATCGAAATGGATGTTCCCGCTACTGGATTCAATGGCCGAGGTGTACAAGAAGGCCCCCGAGGCCTTCCCCGGCAACCCGATGGAGGAGATCAAGAACCGCATCCACGTCAGCCCGTTCTACGAGGACGGCATCGACGACCTGGTCAACCTCATCGGCGTGGAGCGCGTGCTGTACGGCTCCGACTACCCGCATCCGGAGGGGCTCGCGGAGCCGACGCATTATGTGACTGCGCTCGAGCATCTCTCCGTCGAGGACCAGGCGAAGATCATGGGCGGCAACCTGTCTCGGCTTGTATCGGTATGAAATGGCGGACCATCCCGGAGATGGTCCTGTCCGCGGGCGACCGCTTCGGTGATGCGGAGGCGGTCGTCGACGGGCCGCTGCGGCTCTCCTTTGCCGAGCTGGGCGACCGGATCCGTTGTGCTGCCGGGGCATTCGCCGCCGCAGGAATCGACAAGGGCGACCGGGTCGCGATTTGGGCGCCCAACTCTGCGGAATGGATCATCGCCGCGTTTGGCCTGCTGACAGCCGGGGGCGTGCTCGTTCCAGTGAATACCCGCTTCAAGGCCGACGAAGCGGCCGACATCATCCGCCGCAGCGGTGCCAAGGTCGTACTCGTCCAAAAAGGCTTCCTGGGTCAGGAATTCGACATTCCGCCCGGGGTTCCCTCGATTGATCTGAAGTCCGACTTCCTGACCGGCGGCCAACCGTTCGAGCGGGAGGTGAGCGGCGAAGACGTCGCCGACGTCATCTTTACGTCAGGCACGACTGGCCGCCCCAAGGGCGCGATGATGAAACACCTCCAGACGCTGCGGATGTACCAGGAATGGGCGACTCTCGCGGACCTGCGCGAGGGCGACCGCTACCTGATGATCAACCCTTACTTCCACACGTTCGGCTTGAAGGCGGGCCTGGTCGCCTCATTCCTGCGCGGCGCCACGATGCTGCCGGTTGCCGTCTTCGACATCGATCGGGCGGTGGCACTGATTGAGTCGGAACGGATCACGATGCTGCCCGGGCCGCCGACGCTGTACCACTCGCTGCTCACGGTCAGCGACAAGCGCAGGCTCTCGTCGTTGCGCGCCGGGGTGACCGGCGCCGCGGACATCCCGGTCGAGCTGGTTCGCCGGATACACGACGAACTTCCGTTCCAGACGCTGATGACGGGGTACGGGCTTACCGAAGCCGGCAACGTGACGCTATCTCGTCCCGGAGATTCCTTCGAAGATGTTGCGACCACCGCGGGCCTGCCGTGCGACGGCGTCGAGGTGCGCATCGCCGACGACGGGGAGGTTTTGGTCCGCGGGTACGGCGTCATGGCGGGCTACCTCGACGACCCGGTTGCGTCCGCAGAGGCGATCGATGACGGCGGCTGGCTTCACACCGGCGATCTCGGAGTGTTCACCGAGTCGGGCCGGCTGCGGATCGCAGGACGGAAGAAAGACATGTTCATCGTCGGCGGATTCAACGCGTATCCCGCCGAGATCGAGGGCTTCCTTCTGGAGCATCCCGCGGTGGCCCAGGCGGCGGTGATCGGCGTCCCCGACGAGCGTCTGGGGCAGGTGGGCAAGGCGTTCGTCGTGCCCACGAGCGTGCCCACCAGCCGGGTGGGCGCCGAGGAACTCCTGTCCTGGGCCCGGGACCGCATGGCGGGCTTCAAGGTGCCGCGTTACCTGCAATTCGTCGATGAGTTGCCGCTCAATGCCACCGGGAAGGTGCGCAAGGACCAGCTACGCTAGCGAACTGCGGAAGTGCTGTTTTCTGAATAGGGAAATGGTGTTCCCGCAGATCAGACCCAATTTATTGGATGACTGCGGAGGCAGCTCTGGTGGGCACAGGGAAGGGGGGTGGTAACGTGGTTCTCCAAATCTCTGCGCTACCCGGAGGGGCCACATTGCTGACCGGACACCGACCTGATGGTAAGTCGGTGCGCGCCGTCGGTGCAAAAATATGGCGCGCGGAGCGACCAGCAGCACCGGAGTTCGGTATGAAGTTGTCATGGGCGACACGAGAAAGCCGGCTGACGAGTCTCGGGACGGCGACGCCGTGACGACTGAGATCGGCCACAGCGCTTCGCAGGCCGAACCGGATCTGCCGGCGATGCTCGCCCAGGCCGAGGCCGAGGCCGCCGAGGCGGAGGCTGCCGCGGACGCCGCACGGTCGAAGGTCCGCGCCATGCGATCCCAACAACCCGGCGAGCAGGCTGACGACGACGAGAACGGCGAGGACGGCAAGCGCCGACGCCGCCTCTGGCCGCCCAGTTGGCCCGTTGTCGCAAGAATCGTCGCCGCCATCGTCATCGTCGGCTCACTGGCGGGCAGTGGGACGATCGTCTGGCAGCACCACACCGCTTCGGTTCGGCGCCAACAGGCCGAGCAGTTCATCGAGGCCGCTAAACAGGGCGTAGTGGCCGTGACGTCCATTGATTTCAACACCGTCAAGGACCAGGTGCAGCACATCATCGACGACTCCACCGGGTCCTTCAGGGACGATTTCGTTGCTCGGTCCAGATGAATTCGTCAAGGTCGCGCAAGCGTCGAAGGCGGTCTCGAAGGGCACGGTGACTGTCGCCGCGGTGGAATCCATGAAGACCGATGAGGCCGTTGTCCTGCTGGTGGGCTCGGAACAGATCACCAATGCCGTCGGTAATCAACAACCGCGGTCGTTCAGGTTTCGCGTGACCGTTGCGAAAGACGCCGATCAGCTCAAGGTGTCAAAACTGGAGTTGGTGCTGTGACATCAGAACGTCCACCGAAGATCGACGGCAAACGAGTTCTGCGAGTCCCGCTCGGGGCTTTGGGATGGGTTGTGCTTCTCGTTGCGTCGGTGGCGTTGTTGGCCGGCCTCCTCTACTTCCAGTATCGGCCCGATCAGCAGACGAATGAGGCGGCGGCCCAGGCCGCGGTCGCGGCGGCCAAAGACGGGACGGTTGCCGTATACACGTACTCGGCCAACACGATTGACAGCGACATCGCATCGGCCCAGTCACATCTGACCGGTGAGTTCTTGTCGGAGTACAAGCAATACATCCAGACTCCGGCTCCAACCGAGGCCAAGAAGAACGGCGTGAAAACAGCCGCCACGGTTCCTGGTGCGGCGCTCGTGGAATTCCATCCCGGTTCGGCACAGGTGTTGCTCTTCATCAACCAGACCACCACAAGCGCTGCAAAACCCCGCAACGTCGTTGGCCTCTCGAAGCGTTCTGGCCACACTAGTGAAAGTCGATGGCAAGTGGCTTATTTCGTCGATGAAGCCGGCATAGGCCTCCGATGAGTATCTCGTTACTGATGGAGATGGCGTCCGCCAGTCCGGATCGCGAGGCATTGGTCTCCAACGGAACTCGTCTGATGGTCGACGAATTGAGCGCGCTCGCAGACGGAGGCGCCGGCCTGATAGCGATGTCGGGTGCCGCCAGCGTCGCGTACGTCGGGACCGGCGGCGTGATGCTGCCACTGCTGATCTTCGCGTCGGCACGGGCGAATCGTGCGTTCACACCGCTGAACTATCGGCTCAGCGCCGACGGCGTGCGCGAGTTGATCGAACGGCTGCCAGAACCGTTGGTGGTGTTCGACGACGAGTATCGGCACATGGTCGGTGACGCCGGGGTCAACGCCATCGAAGCCAACGCATTCATCGGCATGGCCCGGACTGCCGAGCCCGCCGCGGAATTCGCCGATCCCGACGACGTCGCGATCGTTTTGTTTACGTCGGGCACCACGTCACGGCCGAAGGCGGTCGAGTTGTCGCACCACAACTTAACCAGCTATGTCATGGGCACCGTGGAGTTCGCATCGGCCAGTCCCGACGACGCGGCGCTGATCTGCGTCCCGCCCTACCACATCGCAGGCGTGAGCGCGGCGCTATCGAACCTCTATGCCGGCCGAAAGATGGTGTATCTGACGAAGTTTGACGCCAAGGAGTGGATTCGTCTGGTCCGCGACGAGGCCGTCACCACCGCGACGGTCGTCCCCACGATGCTCGACCGGATCGTGAGCGAACTGGAAAAGCAACCCAGTCCGCTGCCCACCCTGCGGACCCTGGCCTACGGCGGCTCGAAAGTCGCTCTGCCGCTGGTGCGCAAGGCGCTCGACCTGCTGCCCGACGTGGGCTTCGTGAATGCCTACGGGTTGACCGAAACCAGCTCGACGATCGCGGTTCTGACGCCCGATGATCACCGAGCTGCGCATGAGGCGACCGACGAGACGATCAGGAAGCGGCTCGGCTCGGTGGGCCAACCGGTGCCCGGCGTAGAGGTTCAGATCCGGGGCGGCGACGGCGTCGCGCTGGGCCCGGGGGAGTCCGGCGAGTTGTTCGTCCGCGGCGACCAGGTCTCGGGCCGGTACGCCGAGATCGGGTCGGTGCTCGACCCGGACGGGTGGTTTCCCACCAAGGATGTCGCCGCGCTCGATCGCGACGGGTATCTGTTCGTCACCGGGCGATCAGACGACACCATCATCCGCGGCGGCGAGAACATCGCTCCCGCCGAGGTGGAGGACGTCCTCGTCGAGCATCCGTCGGTGCGCGACGTCGCGGTCGTCGGGGTCGAGGACTCACAATGGGGTCAGATCATCGTCGCGGTGGTGGTTCCGGCCGACGGTACAGATCCGGATCCCGAAGAACTGCGCGCCCACGTCCGTAACACCCTGCGCGGCTCTCGGACACCCGATCGGGTGGTGTTCCGCGATGAACTGCCGACCACGCCGACCGGAAAGGTGTTGCGACGCGATCTCATTGACGAACTGAGAAGCGGGCAGCCCGCGAGCTGAAACAGAAGGGACAGTCATGATCAAGACCGGCAGTCGGCTGAAAAGCCAGGTATGCGACACCGAGATCATCGTCGTCAAGTCCGGTGACGGCCTCGACGACCTGCGCGCCGGCGGAGTTCCGATGCGTGAGCTCGGCGCGGACGCGGCCGCTGACGCCGTGCTGGATCCTAAGTTCGCCGACGGAAACGTGATGGGGAAGCGCTACGTCGACGCGGCCGGCGCCGAGGTGCTGGTGACCAAGGCCGGGGCCGGGACGCTGAGTGTGGGCGACGTGCCGTTGAGCATCAAAGAAGCTAAGCCCCTGCCGGCCAGCGACTAGCGGGCGACGCGGTCTTTCCGCTGCGGCAGATGAGAACTCGATGATGACGTACCCCGACACGTACTCGCTCGTGATCGCTTCGGACTACCGTGTCCCGGATCCGATGCGCGTGCCGGCGCTGCTCGAGAAACGCAAATCCGCGCTCGCCGAGATCGGGGCACATCACGTGGTCGTGCACGGATCCACCATCGACCCTGGCCGGGTGCTGGTCAGCATCGTCGTTCACAACCGCGAACCGATCGTCGATCTGCTGCGATCGCGGGTGTTTTTCGAGTGGTTCGACGCCGTGGGGGTCGAAGATATCCCAGCGGTCTTCGCGGGTGAGCTCGTTGACCGCATTGATCTGACCGATACCGCAGACCCCGGCCCGCCGGGCGTCATTGTCGAAGCGATGACGTCTGTGGCCGACGTGTCCCGTTTGATCGAACACGTGCATCTGGCGCTGGACCGATTCCGGGCGGCAGGCATCCGGAAGACATGGATTTTCCAGGCCTTCGACGATTCGCGGGAGGTGATGATCCTTCAGGAAATCGGCGACGAGAACCTTGCGCGCCGCTGGATCGAGCATCCCGATGCCACCGCTGAATGGATGGAGAACGCCGGCATGGGCGCGTATCCGCCGCTGTTCGTGGGAAAACTCCTGCACACGATGCGCATTGACGAGACAGACTGATCGGGCCGCGTCGATGTATGTGTGCCTGTGCAACGGGGTAACCAGCCAAACGGTTTCCGACGTGGTGGCCCAGGGTGCGTCGACCACGAAGAAGGTCGCAAAGGCGTGTGGCGCAGGTTCTGAGTGTGGCCGCTGCCGGCGTACGGTTCAGGCAATCATCAATGCTGGCGCTGGTGGCGCCCGAAACACGGTGACAACGAGGAGGTTCCTGTCATGAACATCCAGGATTACGCCGGCGACACCGGTTTGCTGATCTTGCGACTTTGTCTGGGCCTTACGCTGGCAGCGCACGGCTTCAACAAGTTCTTCGGCGGCGGGCGAATCCCCGGCACCGCCCGGTGGTTCGAAAGCATCGGGATGAAGCCGGGCATGTTGCACGCGCGGATAGCGGCAACCACCGAGGTCGCGGCCGGCCTTGGCTTGGCGGCAGGGCTGCTGACACCCATCCCGGCGGCCGGCTTTGTCGCGCTGATGGTCGTCGCGGCATGGACGGTGCACCGCCCCAACGGTTTCTTCATCGTGAAGGAAGGCTGGGAGTACAACCTGGTTCTCGCGCTGAGCGCAGTGGCGGTAGCGACGGTCGGCGCGGGGCGCTTCAGCCTGGACTGGGTGATCTTCGGCCACAACTGGTGTGACGGCTGGACGGGCCTGGTGATCTCGGTTGCGTTGGGGTTGGCCGGTGCCATCGGGCAGCTGCTCATCTTCTACCGGCCGCCGGTCAAGGCCGCACAAGAGAGTTAGGACCCGACCATGCACGGTGATCCGGACGTTCTGCGCCTGCTCAACGAGCAGCTGACCAGTGAGCTGACGACCATCAACCAGTACCTCTTGCACTCCAAGATGCAGCAGTTCTGGGGCTTCACCGAACTTGCGGCCACGACGCGTGCCGAATCGATTGAAGAGATGCATCATGCGGAGTGGTTGACCGACCGGATTCTTCTTCTCGACGGTTTGCCGAACTACCAACGGCTCTTCTCGCTGCGCGTGGGGCAGACGCTTCGAGAACAGTTCGAAAGCGATCTGGCCATCGAGTACGACGTCGTCAACCGCCTGAAACCGGGCATCATCATGTGCCGGGAGAAGGAAGACTCCACGAGCGCAGTGCTGCTGGAGCGCATCGAGGCCGACGAAGAGAAGCACATCGATTACCTGGAGACACAGCTCGAGCTGATGGACAAGCTGGGTGCGGAGCTGTACGCGGCGCAGTGCGTGTCCCGTCCCCCGAGCTGACGACGAAGCGGCCCCGAACGCTCTGTGAGAGGCGATTGACAGACGACACCCGCGGGTGACAGAGTGCTGAGCGACTGCTCAACATTGATCGAAAAATCGAAGAATCGAGAAGAGGTGACCGATGGCCGGCCGAGTTGAAGGCAAGGTCGCGTTCATCACCGGTGCGGCGCGCGGCCAAGGCCGCAGCCACGCGGTGCGGTTGGCCCAAGAGGGCGCCAACATCATCGCGATCGACATCTGCAAGCAGATCGACAGCGTTCGGATTCCGCTGTCCACGCCCGAGGATCTGGCCGAGACCGCGGATCTGGTCAAGGGCTACAACCGCCGCATCTACACCGCCGAGGTTGACGTACGCGACTATGACGCCATGAAAGCCGCGGTGGACGCCGGCGTGGAGCAGCTGGGCCGGTTGGACATCATCATCGCCAACGCAGGCATCGGCAACGGTGGCGCGACGCTGGACAAGACCGGCGAACGCGACTGGACCGACATGATCGACGTCAACCTGTCGGGCGTGTGGAAGACCGTCAAGGCCGGTGTCCCGCACATTCTGGCCGGCGGCCGGGGCGGTTCGATCATCCTGACCAGTTCGGTCGGTGGCCTGAAGGCCTATCCGCACACGGGCCACTACATAGCCGCCAAACACGGCGTTGTCGGGCTGATGCGGACGTTCGCCGTCGAGTTGGGTCAGCACAACATCCGGGTCAACTCGGTGCACCCCACTAACGTCAACACCCCGTTGTTCATGAACGAGGGCACGATGAAATTGTTCCGGCCCGATCTGCAGAATCCCGGCCCCGACGACATGGCCGTGGTGGCGCAGATGATGCACGTGCTGCCGATCGGCTGGGTGGAGGCCGAAGACATCAGCAACGCGGTGCTGTTCCTGGCGTCCGACGAGGCGCGCTACATCACCGGTGTCACGCTGCCGATCGACGCGGGCAGTTGCTTGAAGTAACTCAGCCCGCACCGATGCGCCTGATCCTTCTCGCCGCGGTCGTGCTGTTGACGCTGACTGGAGCCGGCATTCCGGTGGCGCATTCCGACGGAGGTCAGGACGAACCTCAGTACGAGGACTTCTACACGCCGCCGGATCCGCTGCCGCCGGGTCAGCCGGGTGACCTGATTCGCACGGAGCCATCGCGACTGGTGCTGGAGCCGTCGGGACAACTCGGTGAGATCATGGCGACCGGAACCCGAATCATGTACCGCAGCACCGATGCACGCGGCAATCCGATCGCGGTGACCGGTACCTACTTCGAACCGGACAACCCGTGGCCGGGCAGCGGGCCGCGCCCGCTGATCAGCTATGCGCCGGGCACTCAAGGCCAGGGCAATCAGTGCGCGCCGTCGCGAATGTTCAACCAGGGCATCCACTATTCAGGTGGGTGGGACATCATGTTCAACTACGAGGAGCTGTTCGTCGCGACGATGGTTGCCCGTGGGTTCGCCATCGTGATGACGGACTACGAGGGCCTGGGCACGCCGCCCATGCACACCTACGTGAACCGGCTCGCCGAGGGCCAAGCGGTGCTCGACGCCGCGCGCGCGGCCATGCGCCTACCGGACACGTCGCTGGATCCGCGTGGGCCGGTGGCGTTTTGGGGATACTCCCAAGGTGGTGGTGCGACGGCGTCGGCCGCTGAACTGGCGCCGTCCTACGCCCCCGAACTGCGCATCGTCGGAACCTACGCCGGCGCGCCAGTGGCCGATCTGAAAGAGCTGTTGCCCTACGCCGACGGCAGCGCCCTCGTCGGAGTGGTCGGCTACGCAATCAACAGCGCCATCGCCGCCTATCCCGAGTACGCCGACGCGATCCGCTCCAAGTTGACTCCCCGGGGCGAAGACATGCTCGCCTCAGTTTCGCGCCAATGCGTCGGACAAACCCTCATCGATTTCGCCTTCCGGCATCTACAGCCCTACTTCACGGAGGACGTTTGGCAAGTCATCAACGAGGAACCGTTTAGCAGCCTGTTGGATCTGCAGCGCATCGGGCGCTACAAGCCGAATGCGCCGGTGCTGATCGACAGCAATCGCTACGACCCGCTGGTGCCGTGGACGGCGGCCAACCAGCTCGGCCGCGACTGGTGTGCGCAGAACGCCGACGTCGATTTCCGGACCAACGAAGAGCCACCGTTCCTCAACAAGTTGGTGATTAACCATGCGCTGCCGATGCTGGTCGACGGCGAACCGGCAATGCAGTGGATCGCCGACCGGTTCAACGGCCTGCCCACGACACCCGACTGCGGCCAATTCTGAACGCGGCATCGGCTGCGAGATCATCGTTCTCAGGTGACGGAACGGTATTCCAGGACGGGGCATGCGATGAACACAGTGCCCGCTCGAGCGCCTCTGGTTGTCGGCGTGCTGCTGGCCGCCGGTGCAGGCACGCGTTACGGCAAACCGAAGGTGCTTGTCGAAGGGTGGTTGACTGCCGCGGTGACGGCCCTTCGCGACGGCGGGTGCGACCACGTGGTCCTGGTGCTCGGCGCCGCGGCGGTGCCTGCGCCTGCAGGTGTCGTGGCGGTGACCGCGTCGGACTGGCAGATGGGGCTGAGCGCGTCCGTTCGCACCGGTCTGCACCGCGCCGAGCAAATGAACGGTGACTACGCCGTGCTCCACGTCATCGACACCCCTGATGTCGGAGCCGCAGTGGTGAGGCGAGTTCTGCAGCGGGCATTGGCATCTCGTAGTGGACTGGCGCGGGCGTGTTTCGGCGGGCGGCCGGGCCATCCCGTCGTCCTCGCGCGCGATCATTGGCCTGCGGTGATCGAAAGTCTTTCCGGTGATCACGGGGCCGCGGCCTACCTGCGCACCGCGCGCGACGTCGAGGTCGTCGACTGCAGCGACCTCGCCGACGGCCTGGACCGCGACGAACAGTCCAGCTAGCGCAGAGCCGGCCGGTTCACGCTGCTCGCCGGCCGGCTCGTGCTGCTCGCGGTTACCCGCAAGGCAGATGCTTAGCGGTCACCGCGAGGCATGTCGTTCTGCGGGCCCCAGTTGTGCTGACCCCAGTGGTGGAAGTGGTGGTGTCCGCCGTACCCGTGGGTGATCAGGGCGATCACGAACACGGTGTAGCCGATGGCCAGCAGCAGTAACAGGGCGCCCGCCAGCCACAATGAGAGCTGACCGAGCCGGCGCACGCGGTCGGATGCGACCTGGGCGCCCTCCACGTCGCCGCGCGCCCACAGCGGATATACGTTGAACGCGTGCGTGAACGCCGAGAACGACAGCGGCCAGAAGAACAGCAAGGACGTTACCGCCCAGCCGGCATGCACCGGTGGCGGTAGTTCTGATGGGTGGGTGCTGGCCGCCGGTGGTGCGGCCTGGGGCGATGAAGACTCCGGCGTTGGCGTCTCGGTCACGGTGACCTCCTGGTAGTTGTGTATCCCCCACGCTAGACATGACAGATGAGGAATCGCTGAGATGTTGCTCGTGTATCGCTGGACGCCTGGACATCATCCGCCGGCATCCGCACGGCCGAGCCCTTCAGGATCTGTGACGTGACTGAGCTGACGTACGTCGAAGCGGTGGTCGTCGGTGCGTTTCAGGGCGTCACCGAACTTTTCCCGGTGTCAAGTCTTGGGCATGCGGTGCTGGTGCCGGCACTGGTCGGCGGGCGGTGGGCCGAAGACCTCAGCGTGTCCGCGCCGAAGTCGGCGTACCTCGCGTTCATCGTCGGGCTGCACGTGGCGACCGCCGCCGCACTACTGGTGTTCTTCTGGCGGGACTGGCTGCGGATCCTGACGGGATTCGCAACCTCCCTGCGCTACCGGCGGATTCAGACGCCCGCCGAGCGGCTGGCGTGGTTGATCATCGTCGGCACGGTTCCGGTCGGCCTCGCCGGGCTGGCGTTGGACCACGTGTTCCGCACGACATTGGGCAGGCCCATTCCCGCGGCGGCGTTCCTCATGGTCAACGGCGTCGTGCTGTTCGCCGGCGAGCGACTCCGCCGCCGGGTGCCCGCGCCGGTCGGGGTGGCGGGCACCGCCGCCGAACCCGAGGCCATCGACGAAGGGCCCGGCGAACTTGACGAATCGGATCTGCGACTGGCGCAGATGCCGATGGCGCGCGGCGTGCTGATCGGTTCAGCGCAGATCCTGGCCCTGCTGCCCGGCATCAGCCGGTCCGGCATCACAATGGCGGCCGGACTGTTGCGCGGACTGAACCATGATGACGCGGCACGGTTTTCGTTCCTTCTGGCCACCCCGATCATCCTCGCCGCGGGCGTATTCAAGATTCCGGATCTCTTCGGACCGCTGGGAGAGGGCATCCACGGCCAGGTGATCGTCGGCAGCATCGCATCCTTTGTCACCGCGTACTTCGCGGTGCGGTTTTTGACCCGCTACTTCCACACCCGCACCCTCACGCCGTTCGCCGTCTATTGCACCGCCGCCGGCGCGGCCAGCCTCCTGTGGTTGACCCTGCGGTAACGGAAAACCGCGCGTCGAGTGTCCGAAGGGGAACGGCGCCTTACGGGGGCCCGGTGATGTTCCCTCGCCGAATGTCCTCGCGGCACTGCAGGCGGGTCTTGTGGGTCTCCTCGACGCACACCTCAACCTGCTCCTCGATGCCTTCGGGGTAGGTCACATCGGTGGACCCCGGCGTTGCGGCAGAGGGCGTGGGCACCTGGGTGAACAGGGACCACACCGGGTCCCCGTCAGGCAGCTTCGAGCAGTACGCCTGTGCGCCGTCGGAGGTGACACCCGCGGCGCCCAGGGTTGCGCAGTCAGCGCCCACCAGTACGACCGGGACCACGGGAGAAGCCGCGGTGGCGGGCGGCGCCGAACTCGGCGGCTTGGGCTTCTGGGCGGGCGTCTGGCGTTCCGCCCGCAACAGCAGCAGCCCGATGGACCCGACCCCGATCAGCAACAGCGCGAGGACCACCGTCACGACGAGGGCAGGCCGTCGCCGTGCCGGCGGCGCGGCCGCCCGCTGAGGCCGCGATTGAGGCCGCGATCGGTGCTTGGGACCGGTCGTGATCGGCACGGCCGCAGTGACGTCGGTAGCGCCGCTCTCGGCGGCCACCACTCCGAGCCGGTGAGCCAGCGCGTTGGTGAACTCCACGCACGTGTCGTAGCGGTCCGCGGGCGCCTTGGCGAGCGCCTTGGAAAACACCGGTCCGAGGTCTGACAGGGCGGGGCGTCGGGAACCGATCTGCGGTGGATCGGCGGTGAGGTGCTGGCTGATGACGACGGCCGGGTTCGAATGCTGAAACAGCGGCGTACCCGTGAGGAGGTGGAAAGCCGTCGCGGCCAACGCATATTGGTCGGCGCGCCCGTCCAACTGCTCGCCCATCAACTGTTCGGGCGCCGCGTACGCGACGGTCCCAACGGTCATGTTGGTGCCCGTCAGGCCGCTGGCGTCGTCGACCCACCGGGCGATCCCGAAATCCCCCAACAGGACTCGCTCGTCATCCGAGTCCGGATGTGACAGCAGGATGTTCGCCGGCTTGACGTCGCGGTGCAGCAGCTGGCGCTGATGCGCATAGTCGAGCGCCTGGGCGACAGCGGTGACGATCCTGAGCACCTCGTCGGGCGGCATGCCGTTGGGGTATTGCGTTTCCAGCAGGTCCGCGGCGTCGGTGCCCTCGACATAGTCCATCGAGATCCACAGCTGGCCGTTGAACTCCCCTCTGTCGTGGACGCCGACGATGTGGGGGTGCCACAGGGTTGCCGCGATGTCGGCTTCCCGGTTGAACCGCTCGCGGTACTCGTGGTCGTCGGTGAACATGGTGGGCAGCACCTTGAGTGCGTCATTGCGCGGCAATCTGGGGTGTTGTGCGAGATAGATCTCGCCCATCCCCCCAGAACCCAGGAGCCGCAGGATCGTGTACTCCGCGAAACACTGGCCATCGGCCAACGGCATGCGCGCATCCTACAAGTCATCGCGCCGGGTCTGACGTGCATGTGCATCGCTGGGCCATACGCCGATCGATCAGGCATTGTTCTTCACGTGAACGTGGATTCTCTGTTGACGGCCATCCCGGCACCTGCGGTGTATGCCACGGTGGGTGCGGTCATCGGGCTGGAAAGTCTCGGCATTCCGCTGCCCGGTGAGATCGTTCTCGTGAGCGCCGCGTTGCTCGCCTCCCACCACGCCGCCGAGATCAACCCGATCGGTGTGGGCGTCGCCGCCGTCATCGGCGCCGTGCTGGGTGACTCGATCGGGTACGCGATCGGCCGCCGGTTCGGCATTCACCTCTTCGACCGGCTAGAACGGCGGTTCCCCAAGCACTTTGGGCCGTCCCACATTGCGTTCGCCGAGCACGTGTTCAACCGTTGGGGAGTGTGGGCGGTGTTCTTCGGCCGGTTCATCGCAGTGCTGCGGATCCTGGCCGGCCCCCTCGCGGGCGCGTTGAAGATGCCTTACCCGCGATTTTTCGCCGCCAACGCAGCGGGCGGCCTGTGCTGGGCGGGGGGCACCACCGCGCTCGTGTACTACCTCGGGGTGGCGGCCGAGCGCTGGCTTTCGGGGTTCGCGTGGATCGGGCTGGTGCTGGCCGTGCTGTGCGGCGTCACGGTTGCGCTGCTCCTGCGGAACCGCCTCGCAGCGGCGGTCGCCGAGTTCGAACCCGACGCTAACGGCGACGACGGGCCGGCCGCCTCGATCAGCTGACCTTCTCCTGACCCACGCGGCCTGCCTTCTTTGCCGATCGGCGCTTCTGGCTGACCGACAGCAGCGACCGACCGTCGGGATGGATGATCTCGTCCGGCGGCGGCTGCGTTCGGAGCCGCGTCAGATCTGCTGGCCCGAACCGCCGATCGAGCGCATCGAGCATCCGGTCGATTTCCTTTCGCTCCCGCTCGGCGTCGCGAACCACGCGGCCGGGACCCCGGGTGTTGCTCACCGCGGATCGCGCCTCGTGGCGCGGTAGCGCGGCCAGGAGTTTGACGATCGCCAGGTCGATCTCCGCGCGGCGTTCCACGAGCAGACAGCGGTAGTACTCGGCCTGAGTTCGGTCGGCTGCCTCGGCGGCCGCGGCCCGGCCCTTGCCCGCAGGCGGTCGCGTCATCGGCACAACTTAACTCCACTGTGAGCCCGCCGCGCGGCGACGATACGGGCGGCACCCACCGACGCGGAGGTGAATCCCGCGTGTCAGCTCGGTGAACACCACGTTCTGCGTGGGGGAACACCCAGATAAATCGTCAAATCACGGTGAGCGAAAATCATGGCTAACGTCGCTGCGTGCGTGAGGCGTTCAGGTCGTCGGCGACACGATCGAGGAATCGGCACACCTGGCCGGGGTCCTCGAGCGTGAACCGGGCCGCCGACGGGCGATCGCCGTCCTCGGTATGACGCACCAGGATGCCGATGCCATCGGCCTTGACAGCGTCGAACGCGTCCTCGTCGGTCAGGTCGTCACCGATGAAGATCGGCATCGCCGGCCCCCCGGCTCCGGTGATCTGGCCGAGGATCCACGCCAGCGTCGTGCCCTTGTTCCAGTCGACGTCGGGCCGGAGCTCAACCACTTTGCGACCGTTGGTCACCCGCAAGTGTTCCCGCCGCCCGACGCGGTAGGTGCTCGCGACGACGTCGCCGACGTCAGATGCGGCGACATCGCGATAGTGCACGGCGACGGCGAACCGCTTGTGTTCCACTCGACTCCCCTTGATGTCGGCGAGCTTCTCGCGTAGTTCCGCAGCGGCCCTCTCCAGCACCGGCACGGCGGCGGCGGCCTCGTCGTTCTGCCGGTAGGTGCCGTCGGGCGCGACCGTCTCAAAGCCGTGGCTGCCGGCATACCACAGGCCGGGCAGCGCAACCCGGTCGCGGATGTCGGCGAGGTCGCGACCGGACAGAATCGCGACGGGGCATCGTTCGGCCAGCCGGGCGAGGGTCTGCTCGGCGCCGTCGACCAGCCGGGCGGCGTCCGGGTCGGCCACGATCGCAGACAGCGTGCCGTCGTAATCAAGGCAGACGACCGGGCGGTGATCGTCGATGACGTCCGCGACGGTCCGGAATGACTCAAGGGCATTTGGGATCTCAGACATCCGCCGGTCGCCGGCGCGCACCTCGATGTCCGCGAGATCGTCGACGACCGCATCGGCGCCACGCTCCAACAGCTCGCCTGCGCGCTCCGATGAGCCGACACCGATCACCAGCGAGAACCCGCCATCGCGTGCCGCGGCGATGCCTTCGGGTCTGGCCTCGACGACGACGGACCGCTCCGCTCGTGTGCCGAGCCTGCGCGCCGCCTCGCGCAGGCCCGCCGCGTCCCGGGTGGCGGAATCGACACACGTCTGCGCGCCCGCTTCGTGCAGCCTGCGCACCAGGTCGGTGACGGAATCATTCGGTGGTACTTGGAAAATCACCGCGTCATGAAGGCGGGGGTCGATGGTCACCATTGCTAACCCGCATGCAACGCCGCGGCCAGCGCGCGGATGTCGGCGTCGGCCACGTCGTAGCCCGGGAAGTACACGCAGACCCGCTGTGCCACCTCGCCGAACCGCTGCAGGATCTCGGCGGCGCATTCCTCCGGGGTGCCCCGGACCGCGAGGGTGGTCAGCAGGTCGTCGTCGATCAGCTTGACCATTTCGCTGACCTCCATCCGCTTGGACAGCGCGTTGAGCTGGGGTTGCAGTTCGGCGCGCCCCTCGACCTCGAGCACGGGCAGATAGGCGGGGGTCGACCCGTAGAACGCCAGCAGCGCGCGCACCCCGGCGGCGGCCGCCGCCAGCTGTGAATCGGTGCGGCCGACCGCGGCGATGACCTGCGGAAAGATGTCGAAGTCGGCGCGGGCCCGGCCCGCCAGGCGCAGCCCGCCGTCGATCGCGGGAAGCGTTCGCTCGCGGAAGTGCCGCACCGAATGAAACGGCATCACCAGCAACCCGTCGGCCACCTCGGCGGCCGCCCGCGTCATCAGCGGACCCAGCGCACCGAGGTAGATCGGCGGTATTCCATAACGATTGGGACCGGGGTTGAAGGCCGGGGTCATCAGCGTGTGCTTGGTGAACTCGCCGCGGAATTCGAGCCGCTGCTTGTGCTGCCAGGCATCGAGGATCGCTCGCACGGCCAGCACCGTCTCGCGCATGCGGGCCGCCGGGCGGCTCCACGTGCTGCCGTAGCGGTTCTCGATGTGCGGCCGGATCTGGGAGCCGAGGCCGAGGCGGAACCGCCCCGCCGAAAGCAGCTGCAGGTCGTAGGCGGTGTGAGCGAGATGCAGTGGGCTGCGGGGCAACGCGATCGCGACGTTGGTCATCAGCTCGACGTCGGTGGTGGCGGCCGCGGCGGCAAGCGGAAGGAACACGTCATGCTGTCCCTCGAACGTGAACAGGCCGTCGATGCCGGTGGCGGCGAGCGTGCCCGCACGGTCGGCTGCCTGGTCGGGTCGCCCGTCAAGCTGTACGTGCAGAAGCATCGGCCGCACACTACACCGGCGTCGCCGTCGGGCCCACGGTAGACAACCGAGACAAGACGAATTGCGTGCTGCGCCAACGGAGGTCAAATCCCCGCACCGACACAGCGCTAGCCGATGGCCCAGTACCGCATCGACGACCCCGCCCGCGCCGCGCAATGTGCGGGCATATCAGGCGGCGGGATCCGGGCGCGGTCTCGACCCACGTCCACCCGGCGGTTGAAAATGTGATGCCATTGTTACGGATGGCGTAGACGTTAAGTATGAGGTATTTGTCGTACCCTGTGGCACGTGTTCATTAATCGGCGGGAGCTGCTGAGGCTCGCCGCCGCCGTGCCGGCCGTTGTCGGCGTCGGCGGCGCACTGGGCGGGGCAACCCTGCTCGCGCCCGGCGCGTCCGCCGCGCCGCTGGGCGTCCTGCTCGACTACTCCGCGGGGGTCATTCCCGCCGCAGACCTGAGGGCAACGGGCGCGACCGGCGCAATCCGCTACGTCTCGGATCCGCGACCGGGCGGGGAATGGATGAAGGGCAAGCCGATTCAGCTTCCGGAGGCGCGCGACTTGTACCACAGCGGGCTCAAGATCGTGTCCTGCTACCAGTTCGGCAAGCAGGACAGCGCGGACTGGCTCGGCGGGCAGGATGCGGGCGTGCGTCACGCGCAGCGGGGCTGGCAGTTGCATGTCGCGGCGGGCGGCTCCTACGGTGCGCCGATCTACGCGTCGATCGACGACAATCCCACGCCTGACCAGTACAGTCAGCTCGTCGCGCCGTATCTGCGCGGCTGGGAGTCGGTGGTGGGGCCCCAGCGCGTGGGTGTGTACGCCAACGCGCCGACCATTGAGAGGGCCCGCCAGGACGGGTTGGGCTCGTACTACTGGCAGCACAACTGGGGATCGCCGCAGGGCTTCGTGCACCCGGCCGCGCATCTGCACCAGGTCGAGATCGACAAGCGCACCGTCGGCGGCGTGGGCGTGGACGTCAACGACATCCTCAAGCCGGAATTCGGCCAGTGGGATTAGCTGCGACTCGCAGTATCAGTTAGCGTCGTCAGCAAACATTTTCCGTCAGTCTCAGTGAACAATTGTCGACTGACGTCCCGAGCACGTGCTTGCCCGGCCCCGCGAAAATAGCGATATCTGCGAAAAAAATCTTCATTACGATTTGGTAACAATCATACTGTGATCAGCGCCGTTGTAGCTACTCGACCGTAACCACCAGCATGCAGGACGTTTGTCGTGGGGGCGAGAAGGCCCGATTCGATCCGTTGTTACCTGGGCGACGGTTACTAATGCGTAGAACTCGTCAGTAACCATTGCGGTGGCCGAACCGGATCCATTTCTTATGCCACTCTTAGTGCAACCAGTTGGGCCGGTCGGACCGTGGCGGGCCATCGCCGGGGCAGCCGACCTCGCTGGGATTCGACGGGGAATCGCAACACCTTCGCGGCGCACGCACAACGACACACCCGCCAAGAAGACTCCAAGACCACGACACGGAACTCGTGCACACGAAAAGACGAAGCTCAGGAGACCTAAGACAGTGACGATCCATGAACACGACAGGGTGTCGGCTGGCCGCGACGGCGAATCCCCGAAGCCGCTTGGCAGCCACGCCTTGGTCGATCGGCTGAGCGCCGGCGAGCCGTACGCGGTCGCGTTCGGCGGGCAGGGCGGCGCCTGGTTGGAGAACCTCGAGGAACTGGTGTCGTCGGCGGGCATCGAGAACGAGCTCGCCGGCCTGGTCGCCGAGGCCGAGGTGATGCTCGAGCCGATCGCAAACGAACTGGTGGTGGTGCGGCCGATCGGCTTCGAGCCGCTGCGGTGGGTGCGTGCGCACGCGGCAGGCGAGGCGCTGCCCAGCACCAAGCATCTGACGTCCGCAGCGATATCGATGCCCGGCATCCTGCTCACCCAGCTTGCGGCCATTCGTGCGCTGACCCGGCAGGGCATGGACTTCGCCGCCACGCCGCCGGTCGCGTCTACCGGACATTCCCAGGGCGTGCTGGCCGTCGAGTCGCTGCGGACCCGCGGCGCCCGCGACGTCGAACTGATGGTGCTGATCCAGCTGATTGGTTCGGCGTGCACGCTGGTCGCCCGACGCCGCGGCATCTCCGCGCTCGGCGATCGGCCACCGATGGTGTCGGTCACCAACGCCGACCCCGAGCGGATCCGCGAACTGCTCGACGAGTTCGCGACCGACGTTCGCACCGTGCAGGCGCCGGCGTTGTCGATCCGCAACGGCCGCCGCTCGTCGGTGATCACCGGCAGCCCCGAGCAACTTGCCCGTTTCGAGCTGTACTGCCAGCAGATCGCCGACGCCGAGGCCGCCGAGCGCAAGAACAAGGTTCGCGGCGGTGCCGTGTTCAACCCGACCTTCGAGCCGGTTGCGGTCGAGGTCGGGTTCCACACCCCGCGACTGGCCGACGGCGTGACGCTGATCGACCGGTGGGCGGCCACCATCGGCCTGGACGCCGGGCTGGCCCATGAGATGGCCGAATCGATCCTGGTCCGTCCGGTCGACTGGGTCGAGGAGGTCGACAAGCTGCACGACGCCGGCGCGCGCTGGATCCTCGATCTGGGTCCCAGCGACATCCTGACCCGCCTGACGGCACCGGTGATCCGCGGCCTCGGCATCGGCATCGTGCCCGCGGCGACCCGCGGCGGGCAGCGCAACCTGTTCACTGTCGGCGCCGTGCCCGAGGTGGCCAGGCCGTGGTCCAGTTATGCCCCGAGCCTGGTCAGCCTGCCTGACGGTTCGGTGAAGCTGTCGACGAAGTTCACCCGGCTCACGGGCCGGTCTCCGATCCTGCTGGCCGGGATGACGCCGACGACGGTGGACGCCGAGATCGTCGCCGCCGCCGCCAACGCGGGTCACTGGGCCGAGCTCGCCGGTGGCGGGCAGGTCACCGAGCCGATCTTCAGCAGTCGCATCGAAGAGCTGCGGACACTGCTCGAGCCGGGCCGCGCCGCGCAGTTCAACGCGCTGTTTCTCGACCCGTACCTGTGGAAGCTGCAGGTCGGCGGAAAGCGCTTGGTGCAGAAGGCCCGCCAGTCCGGCGCACCGATCGACGGTGTGGTCGTCAGCGCCGGCATCCCCGACCTGGAAGAGGCCGTCGAGCTGATCGACGAGCTCAACGGCGTCGGCATCACCCACGTGGTGTTCAAGCCGGGCACTGTCGAACAGATCCGTTCTGTGATCCGCATCGCCGCCGAGGTGCCCACCAAGCCGGTGATCGCTCACATCGAGGGCGGCCGCGCGGGCGGTCACCACTCGTGGGAGGATCTCGACGATCTTCTGCTCGCCACCTACTCGGAGCTGCGGGCGCGACCCAACATCACCGTCTGCGTCGGTGGCGGGGTCGGCACCCCGGAGCGGGCCGCCGAATACCTGTCCGGCAGGTGGGCGGCGCGCCACGGTTACCCGTCGATGCCGGTCGACGGCATTCTGGTGGGCACCGCCGCGATGGCCACCAAGGAGTCCACCACGTCGCCGTCGGTCAAGCGGATGCTGGTGGAGACCAACGGCACCGATCAATGGATCAGCGCAGGAAAAGCTCAGGGCGGCATGGCATCTAGCCGCAGTCAGCTCGGCGCCGATATCCACGAGATCGACAACACCGCGTCTCGCTGCGGCCGGCTGCTCGACGAGGTCGCCGGCGATGCTGACGCGGTGGCGGCCCGACGCGGCGAGATCATCGCCGCGATGGCCGACACCTGCAAGCCCTACTTCGGCGACGTCGCCGAGATGACCTACCTGCAGTGGCTGCAGCGTTACGTGGAATTGGCCATCGGTGACGGCAACTCGACTGCCGACACCGCCCTGCCGGGCAGCCCGTGGTTGGCCGACACCTGGCGTGACCGGTTCGAGGAGATGCTCAACCGCGCCGAGGCCCGGCTGCACCCCAAGGATTTCGGTCCGATCGACACGTTGTTCGCCGACGAGGAACTGCTGGAGCGTCCTGCCGGCGCGATCGCCGCGCTGCTGGCCCGCTACCCGGACGCCGAGACGATTCAGCTGCATCCCGCCGACGTGCCGTTTTTTGTCGAGCTGTGCAAGACGCTGGGCAAGCCGGTCAACTTCGTCCCGGTGATCGACAAGGACGTGCGCCGGTGGTGGCGAAGCGACTCGCTGTGGCAGGCCCACGACGCGCGATACGAGGCCGACCAGGTGTGCATCATCCCGGGCACCGCGTCGGTGGCCGGCATCACCCGGGTCGACGAGCCGGTCGGCCAGCTGCTCGACAGGTTCGAGCAGGCCGCCGTCGATCAGGCGGTGGCAAGCGGGGTGCAACCGCAGCCAGTGATCTCCCGCCGCCAGGTACGCAAGGACGTCGCAGGCCCGCTCGCCGTGGTCCTTGATGCGTCGGACGTAATGTGGGCGGGCCGCATGGCGACCAACCCTGTGCACCGCATCGCGGATCCCTCCGAGTGGCAGGTACACGAAAATCGAAGCGCCACACATCATTCCACCGGCGCACGACTGGAGATCGCCTCCGACGAGCAGGTGGTGCTGAGCGTTCCGCTGTCGGGCACCTGGATCGACATCACGCTGACACTGACCGACGTCGCCCGCGACGGTGGCGCGCCGGTCGTGTCCGTTGCGGACGCGTCGGCGGCGATGCGGTCGGTGCTCGCGATAGCCGCGGGCGTCGATGGACCCGACGCGATGCCCGCGGTCGAGAACGGCACGGCGCGCGTCACCGTCGCGTGGAACCCCGAGGAGGTCGCCGACCACACCGGGGTCACCGCGACGTTCGGCGCCCCGCTGGCGCCGACGTTGACCGTGGTGCCGGACGCTCTCGTGGGCTGCTGCTGGCCCGCGGTCTTCGCGGCGATCGGTTCGGCCGTCACCGACACCGGTTTCCCGGTGGTGGAAGGCCTGCTGAGCCTGGTGCACCTCGACCACGCGGCGCATCTGCGGGCCGAGCTGCCGACCGAGCCGACCGAATTAGCCGTTACCGCAACGGCTTCCGAGGCCACCGACACCGAGTTCGGTCGCGTCGTCCCGGTCTCGGTCACCGTGACCGCCCCCGACGGGACGGTGCTGGCAACTCTCGATGAGCGTTTCGCCATCCGTGGCCGCACCGGCCCGGCTGAGCTCGCCGACCCGGTGCGCGCGGGGGGTGCGGTCTCCGACAACGCGACCGACACGCCGCGTCGTCGTCGCCGCGACGTCACCATCACCGCGCCCACCGACATGCGGGCGTTCGCCGTCGTGTCGGGCGACCACAACCCGATCCACACCGACCGCGCCGCGGCGCTGCTGGCCGGCCTGAAAGCGCCCATCGTGCACGGCATGTGGCTGTCGGCCGCCGCGCAGCACGTCGCCACCGCCACCGACGGCCAGACCAGGCCGCCGGCGCGGCTGATCGGCTGGACGGCGCGCTTCCTCGGCATGGTCGAGCCCGGTGCCGAGATCGAGGTGCGCGTCGACCGGGTCGGAGTCGACCAGGGCGCAGAGGTCCTGGAGGTCACCGCAAAGGTCGGTCCGGATCTGGTGATGTCGGCGACCGCCCGGTTGGTCGCGCCGAAGACCGTGTACGCGTTCCCCGGGCAGGGCATTCAGCACAAGGGCATGGGCATGGAGGTCCGCGGGCGCAGCAGGGCCGCCCGCAAGGTGTGGGACTCGGCGGACAAGTTCACCCGCGAGACGTTGGGCTTCTCCGTGCTGCACGTGGTGCGCGACAACCCGACCAGCCTGATCGCGGCCGGCGTGTGCTACCAGCATCCCGAAGGCGTGCTGTACCTGACGCAGTTCACCCAGGTGGCCATGGCGACCGTGGCCGCAGCCCAGGTCGCCGAGATGCGCGAGTCCGGCGCGTTCGTCGAGGGCGCGATCGCCTGCGGCCACTCGGTCGGTGAGTACACCGCGCTGGCATGCGTCAGCGGTGTGTACGAACTCGAGGCGCTGCTCGAGGTGGTGTTCCACCGCGGCTCGAAGATGCACGACATCGTGCCGCGCGACGAGCTCGGCCGGTCCAATTACCGGTTGGCAGCCATCCGTCCGTCGCAGCTCGATCTGGCCGACGAGGATGTTCCCGGTTTCATCGACGGGATCGCGGCGGACACCGGAGAGTTCCTCCAGATCGTCAACTACAACCTGCGCGGCTCGCAGTACGCGATCGCCGGCACGGTGCGCGGCCTGGAGGCGCTCGAGGCCGAGGTCGAGCGACGACGCGAAATCACCGGCGGGAAGCGTTCATTCATCCTGGTGCCCGGTATCGACGTGCCGTTCCACTCGTCGGTGCTGCGGGTCGGTGTGCCCGAGTTCCGGCGCTCGCTGGAGCGCGTCATGCCGCGGGACAAGGACCCGGAGCTGATCATCGGCCGCTACATCCCGAACCTGGTGCCGCGGCCGTTCACCCTCGACCGCGATTTCATCCAGGAGATCCGCGATCTGGTGCCGGCCGAGCCGCTCGACGAGATCCTCGCCGACTACGACACGTGGCGCAACGAGCGCCCCCGCGAGCTGTGCCGCAAGGTCATCATCGAACTGCTGGCCTGGCAGTTCGCCAGCCCGGTGCGCTGGATCGAGACACAGGACCTGCTGTTCACCGAGGAGGCCGCCGGCGGACTCGGCGTGGAGCGGTTCGTCGAGATCGGTGTGAAGTCGGCGCCCACGGTCGCCGGGCTCGCACAGAACACCCTGAAGCTGCCCGAATACGCCCACAGCACAGTCGAAGTGCTCAACTCCGAGCGCGATGCACCGGTGCTGTTCGCCTCCGACACCGACCCGGATCCCGACCACGACGAGGAGCCGGCCGAACACCCCGCTGAGGCCGTCGAGCCGGCCGCTGCCGATGCCGCGCCGACAGCGCCCACTGCGCCGACGGCGCCCACCGGGGCACCGCGTCCCGACGACATCGGCTTCGACGCCTCCGACGCGACGCTGGCGCTGATCGCGCTGTCGGCGAAGATGCGTATCGACCAGATCGAGCAGCTGGACTCCATCGAGTCGATCACCGACGGCGCGTCCTCGCGGCGTAACCAGCTGCTGGTCGACCTCGGCTCGGAGCTGAACCTCGGCGCCATCGACGGTGCGGGGGAGGCGGATCTGTCGAGTCTCAAGGCGCAGGTGACCAAGCTGGCGCGCACGTACAAACCGTTCGGCCCGGTGCTGTCCGACGCGGTCAACGATCAGTTGCGCACCGTGCTGGGCCCGTCCGGCAAGCGGCCGGCGTACATCGCCGAGCGCGTCCGCAAGACGTGGGAACTCGGCGAGGGCTGGGCCAAGCACGTGACCGTCGAGGTCGCGCTCGGCACCCGCGAGGGCCA
Organism: uncultured Actinomycetota bacterium; assembly: GCA_963759655.1. GTDB lineage: Bacteria > Actinomycetota > Actinomycetes > Mycobacteriales > Mycobacteriaceae > Mycobacterium. Next base: position 680,217 of record CAVXAG010000010.1, read on the forward strand.
CAGTGTCCGCGGCGGTGGCCTCGGCGACCTGCACGAGGGCGCGCTCACCGACCTGGCCGCCGTCGACAAGGCGGTCGACGCGGCGGTGGCCAGGGTCGCCGGCCGCCGCGGCATCGCCGTCGCACTGCCGTCGGCCGGCGGCAATGGTGGCGCCACCGTGGACGCGGCCGCGCTGAGCGAGTTCACCGAGCAGATCACCGGCCGCAGCGGAGTGCTGGCCAACGCGGCCCGCCTGGTGCTCAACCAGCTCGGCCTCGACCATCCGGTCACGGTGCCGCCGAGCGGCAGCGACGCGGAGCTGATCGACCTGGTCACCGCCGAGCTCGGCGCGGACTGGCCGCGGCTCGTCGCCCCGGTGTTCGACGGCCGCAAGGCCGTGGTGTTCGACGACCGCTGGGCCAGCGCCCGCGAGGATCTGGTCAAGATCTGGCTGATGGACGACGACGAGGTCAACGCCGAGTGGCCGAAGCTGGCCGAGCGCTATGAAGGCGCGGGGCATGTCGTCGGCACGCAGGCCGGCTGGTGGCAGGGCAAGGCGCTGGCCGCCGGCCGCAACCTGCACGCGTCGCTGTTCGGGCGTGCCGCCGCCGGCGCGGAGAACCCCGGCAAGGGTCGCTACTCGGCTGACGTCGCGGTGGTGACCGGTGCCTCGAAGGGTTCGATCGCGGCGTCGGTGGTGGCACAGCTGCTCGACGGCGGCGCGACCGTGATCGCGACGACATCGAAGCTCGACGACGACCGGCTGGGGTTCTATCGCAGCCTGTACCGCGACAGCGCCCGGTTCGGCGCCACGTTGTGGGTGGTGCCCGCCAACATGGCGTCGTACTCCGACATCGACGCGCTGGTCGAATGGGTCGGCACCGAACAGACCGAAAGCCTTGGGCCGCAGGCGATCCACATCAAGGATGCGCAGACGCCGACGCTGCTGTTCCCGTTCGCGGCGCCGCGGGTGGCCGGCGACCTCACGGAGGCCGGCGCGCGTGCCGAGATGGAGATGAAGGTGCTGCTGTGGGCCGTGCAGCGGCTCATCGGCGGGCTGTCGGCGATCGGCGCCGAGCGTGACATCGCGTCGCGGCTGCATGTCGTGCTGCCCGGCTCGCCGAACCGCGGCATGTTCGGCGGCGACGGAGCCTACGGCGAGGCCAAGTCGGCGCTCGACGCGGTGGTGTCTCGGTGGAAGGCCGAGTCGTCGTGGGCGCAGCGGGTCAGCCTGGCGCACGCGCTGATCGGCTGGACCCGTGGTACCGGGCTGATGGGACACAACGACGCCATCGTCAGCGCGGTCGAAGACGCCGGTGTGACCACGTATTCCACCGATGAGATGGCGGCCATGCTGCTGGCTCTGTGCGACATCGAGTCGCGGGTGGCCTCGTCGCGCGAGCCCCTGCACGCCGACCTCACCGGCGGTCTCGGCGATGCCGAGCTGGACATGGCCGAACTGGCCGCGAAGTCTCGCGAAGAAATGGCGGGTGAATCCGCCGATCCATCCGACGAGGCCCGGCCCGGCACGATCGCGGCGCTGCCGTCCGCGCCGCGCGGCTATCCGGCGGCGCCGCCACCGGCGTGGGACGACCTTGGCGTCGACCCGGCCGACCTGGTGGTGATCGTCGGCGCCGCGGAGCTCGGGCCGTACGGCTCGTCGCGCACCCGCCACGAGATGGAGGTCGACAACGAGCTGTCGGCGGCCGGTGTGCTCGAGCTGGCATGGACCACCGGTCTGATCAAGTGGGAGGACGACCCGAAGCCCGGTTGGTATGACAACGAAACCGGCGAGCTGGTCGACGAGGCAGAGCTGGTCGAGCGCTACCACGACACAGTCGTGGAGCGCACCGGCATCCGCGAGTTCGTCGACGACGGCGCGATCGATCCCGAGCACGCGTCACCGCTTCTGGTGTCGGTCTTCTTAGACCAGGACTTCACGTTCGTCGTGTCGTCGGAGGCCGACGCCCGCGCGTTCGTCCAGTTCGACCCGGAGCACACGGTTGCCACACCGGTGCCCGACAGCACCGACTGGCAGGTCACCCGCAAGGCCGGCACCGAGATCCGGGTGCCGCGTAAGACGAAGCTGACCCGCACCGTCGGCGGTCAGATCCCGACCGGCTTCGACCCCACCGTGTATGGCATCAGCCCGGACATGGCCACCTCGATCGACCGGGTTGCGCTGTGGAACATCGTCGCGACCGTCGACGCGTTCCTGTCGTCGGGCTTCACGCCGACCGAGCTGATGCGGTGGGTGCACCCGAGCCTGGTCGCCAGCACCCAGGGCACCGGCATGGGCGGCATGACGTCGATGCAGACGATGTACCACGGCAACCTGCTGGGCCGGAACAAACCGAACGACATCCTGCAGGAGGTTCTACCGAACGTCGTTGCGGCACATGTGGTTCAGAGCTATGTAGGCAGCTACGGGGCGATGATCCATCCGGTCGCGGCGTGTGCCACCGCCGCGGTGTCCGTCGAGGAGGGCGTCGACAAGATCCGCCTCGGCAAGGCAGAACTGGTGGTGGCGGGCGGCTTCGACGACCTGACCCTGGAGGCGATCATCGGTTTCGGTGACATGGCGGCGACCGCCGACACCGAGATGATGCGGGCCAAGGGCATCAGCGACGCCCGGTTCTCCCGTGCCAACGATCGTCGACGTCTCGGGTTCGTCGAAGCACAGGGCGGCGGCACGATCCTGCTGGCCCGCGGCGACCTGGCCGTGAAGATGGGGCTGCCGGTACTGGCCGTGGTGGCCTACGCGCAGTCGTTCGGCGACGGCGTGCACACGTCGATCCCGGCACCCGGCCTGGGCGCGCTGGGCGCCGGCCGCGGCGGCAAGCAGTCGCAGCTGGCACGCTCGCTGGCGAAGCTCGGCGTGGGCGCCGACGACGTCGCGGTGATCTCCAAGCACGACACGTCGACGCTGGCCAACGATCCCAACGAGACGGAGTTGCACGAGAGGCTCGCTGAGTCGCTGGGCCGTTCCGATGGGGCGCCGCTATTCGTGGTGTCGCAGAAGAGTCTCACCGGCCACGCCAAGGGCGGTGCCGCGGTGTTCCAGATCATCGGCCTGTGCCAGATCCTGCGCGACGGCGTTGTTCCGCCGAACCGCAACCTGGACTGCGTCGACGACGAGATGGCGTCCTCCGCGCACTTCGTGTGGCCGCGGGAGACCCTGCGGCTTGGCGAGAAGTTCCCGCTCAAGGCGGGGCTGGTCACCAGCCTCGGATTCGGCCACGTGTCCGGGTTGGTTGCGCTGGTGCACCCGCAGGCGCTGCTCGCGACGCTTGATGCCGAGCAGCGCGAGGACTACAAGGCGCGGTCGGATCAGCGGGTGATCGCAGGTCAGCGCAGGCTGGCGTCGGCGATCGCAGGCGGTCGCCCGATGTACGAGCGGCCCGCCGATCGCCGGTTCGACCACAACGATTCCGAGAAGCGGCAAGAAGCCGAGATGCTGCTCGACCCGGCGTCGCGCCTCGGCGACGGCGACGTTTACACGCGGTAGCGTCTCGGCCATGGCGATAGTCGGGCTGGGGATCGATCTGGTCTTCGTCCCGGACTTCGCTGAGCAGGTCGACCAGCCGGGCACGGTGTTCGCCGAGACGTTCACGCCCGGTGAGCGTCGCGACGCCGCCGACAAGAGTTCGTCGGCGGCGCGGCATCTGGCCGCCCGGTGGGCGGCCAAGGAGGCGGTGATCAAGGCCTGGTCGGGGTCGCGGTTCGCGCAACGGCCGGTGCTGCCCGAGGGCATCCACCGCGACATCGAGGTCGTCACCGACATGTGGGGGCGGCCGCGGGTGCGGCTCACGGGAGCGATCGCCGAACATCTCGCCGACGTGACCATCCACGTGTCGCTGACGCACGAGGGCGACACCGCGGCGGCCGTCGCCGTGCTCGAGTCCACCTAGTGTCGCGAGTCGCAGCGGGCCAATCTCACCCGCGACACTGAACTAGTTGTCACGACGCGCCGACGAGGTTCGCAGAGGTTTCAGTTTGGATGTTCACCGCGACCCACTGCCAACGAATTAAGACTCACGACACCAGCGTCACCCCGACGGCGCACTGACCGCGCGATGAGTTCCGCGCGCCCGGAGGGTCTACCCGGGTACAAAGAAGCCCGAGAAGACCCGAGAGGACCCTCATGACAGAGACGCAACCCTGCGTTGTGGCCATCCCCGTCGTCGGCATTGCCGTGCGCGATCAGGATTCCGCGCTCGCGTTCTACACCGAGACGCTCGGCCTGCAAAAGCAGTTGGATATCGCGCTGCCACAGTTCGGCGGCCGTTGGATCACCGTTGCGCCGGCCGGCTCCGCGACCTCGATCGCTCTGGTGCCCGCGAGCGAAAAGAACCCGGCTGGGGTGGAGACCGGAGTCCGGCTTGCCACCGCCGACGCGGCCGCGATGCACGAACACCTGCGCCGTCACCAGGTCACGGTCGGGGAGCTGTTGCACTGGGACGGAGTGCCACCGATGTTCGCGTTCCGCGATCCCGACGGCAACGGTCTCGAAATCGTCCAGTGAGCCGCCGGGGCCCCGCAGGAACGCACTAGCCTCGACGCCATGACCGATCTCGTGGAACAGGTGCGTGATGTGCTGCCGTCAGTGCGGCGTGACCTCGAAGACCTGGTGCGGCTCGAGTCGGTCTGGGCCGACCCTGCGCGCCGCAGCGAGGTGCAGCGCAGCGCGCACGCTGTCGCAAACCTGTTGACAGCGGCCGGATTCGACGATGTGCAGATCGTGGCTGAGGGCGGCGGCCCCGCGGTGATCGCGCGTTACCCGGCGCCGCCCGGCGCGCCGACGGTGCTGCTGTACGCCCATCACGACGTGCAACCCGAGGGCGATCACAGCCAGTGGGCGTCGCCGCCGTTCGAGCCTACCGAACGCGACGGCAGGCTCTACGGGCGCGGGACCGCCGACGACAAAGCCGGTATTGCAACACATTTGGCGGCGTTCCGGGCGCACGGTGGCAAGCCGCCGGTGGGTGTGACTGTGTTCGTCGAAGGTGAGGAGGAGTCGGGGTCGCCGTCGCTGGGCAGGCTGCTCGACGCGCACCGGGACAAGCTTGCGGCCGACGTGATCGTCCTCGCCGATTCCGGCAACTGGAGTACCGACGTACCGGCGCTGACGGTGTCGTTACGTGGGCTCGCCGACTGCGTCGTGGAGGTCGCGACGCTCGATCACGGTCTGCACTCGGGGATGTGGGGCGGCGTGGTGCCCGATGCACTGATGGTGCTGTCGCGGCTGTTGGCGAGTCTGCATGACGATGACGGCAACGTGGCGGTGGCCGGACTGCACGAAACCGCCGCCGCCAACGTCGACTACCCGCCCGAACAGGTCCGCGAGGAGACCAGCCTGCTCGACGGTGTGCGCGAGATCGGTAGTGGCAGCGTGACGCGGCGGCTGTGGGCCAAACCGGCGATCACCGTGATCGGCATCGACGCCACGCCGATCGCGCAGTCGTCGAACACGCTGATCCCCCGGGCGCGCGCCAAGATCAGCATGCGGATCGCGCCGGGCGGCCACGCCGAAGTCCATCTCGATGCGCTCACCCGCCATCTCGAGTCGCACGCGCCCTGGGGCGCGCGAGTCACCGTCACGCCCGGCGACATCGGCCAGCCGTATGAGATCAACGCCACCGGCCCCGTCTATGACGCCGTGCGCGGCGCCTTCCGTGAGGCGTGGGGCACCGATCCCGTCGACCTGGGCCAGGGCGGTTCGATTCCGTTCATCGCCACCTTCGCCGAGGCGTTCCCGGAAGCAAAGATCCTCGTGACCGGCGTGGAAGATCCTGCGACACAAGCGCATAGCGTCAATGAGAGCCTCGACTTGGGTGTTCTCGAACGGGCGGCGACGGCCGAGGCGCTGCTGCTGGCGAAGCTGGGTTAGACCGACAGGTCCCGGCGCAGGTTGTCGACGCGGCCGGTGGCCTTGACGTTGTGCTGGGCCAACGAAATCTTGCCGTGCTCGTCGAGCACGAACGTCGACCGGATGACGCCCTGAACGGTCTTGCCGTACATCTTCTTCTCGCCGAAGGCGCCCCATGCCGACAGCACCGAGCGATCCGGATCCGAGAGCAGCGGGAACGTCAGGCCTTCGGTGTCGCGGAACTTGGCCAACTTGGCCGGCTTATCCGGGGAGATGCCGACGACGTCCAGCCCCGCCTTGTTCAGCGCCCGCAGGTTGTCACGGAAGTCGCACGCCTGTTTCGTGCAGCCCGGTGTTGAGGCGGCCGGGTAGAAGTACACGAACAGCTTGGCGCCCGCGGTAGTCAGCCAGCGACACCGTGTTGCCGTCGGCGTCCTCAAGGCTGAACGACGGGGCCTTGTCGCCCACTTCAAGCCGCGTGGTCATCTGGGTCGGTCTCCGTTCGTCGCCTACCGGTGCGCCGCTGCGCGACCGGGCTGATCTAGGGTAGTGCGGCAGGGAGCAACCTTTCACAGCGGAGGACATCGTGGCGGACCGGGACCCCGAGGTCATCAAGCAGGAGATCGACCATGCCCGCGATCAGTTGGCTGCCACTGTTGATTCGCTGACCGAGCGCGCTA